>CAXXJS010000030.1:0-138007 GCA_963662665.2 Candidatus Latescibacterota bacterium | reverse complement strand
TCGCGAATTCGTATTGCGCAACACCAACCGCAAACCGCACCACCGGTGTTCGTTTACCAGACAAAGAAGGAAATCCAAGATCCGCTTTGAGTCAAGCGAAATCTGTCTGACATATGGACATGGACCTGGCGCGGCTTCGCTTTGCTCAGCCGCAACCAAACAGGTGGCAATGATCGAGCGAGCCCGTTTGACGGTTCAATCACTCCCCCCTTGAGGGGGAGTCGCAGAAGCCGAGCCCGTCCCTGAGCTTGTCGAAGGGCCGGCGACGGCTGATGCGGTGGGGGGATTCCAACTCCTTAACATATGCATCCAACGTGATGAAACATGCACGCATCTTACGTTGAAGGCTTAATGTAAGACTCCAAACCTCCAGACGCTCACGTCGCGATCTTGCAATCGTGATTGATACTGACTATATTAGCAGCAGAACCGGGAAACAAGGCTGAACTACAATACCGAATTGCAGACATATGATCGTTCTATATTACTTAAATATAATAAGTTATATCTACACCATTGGTAACTCCGGCGAACTGAAATGAAGGATTTGAACAAACTGCGGCCGGAGGATCGAGCGGTTCATGATTGGTACCGATTCGTCCTGTCATTTCCTCCACACCTGGTCCGCGAGTATCTTGACCGGTTCAATGTTCAATCTTCCCATACCGTACTGGACCCATTCTGCGGTACGGGGACCACCACCGTTGAGTGCAAGAAACTCGGATTTGGCAGCATCGGGATCGAGCCGAACCCGATGGCGTATTTCGCGAGTTCGGTTAAGGGTCGACTGGAGTGTAAATCACAAGGCGCTGCTTGATTACGCCGAGGAAGTAGCGCTATCAGCGAAGGAAACACTGGAGAAAAGTGGCTTTGGTGAATGGATCGATCTTCCTCTTTTCGCGGAAAATGGAAATCCGAAAATTGCCCTGAAGCAACTTCCAGATGAACGGTCTAAAATCCTATTGAAGAACTCCATCAGCCCCCGTCCCCTACACAAGGCACTCGTGCTGCTGGATGCAATCGACCGGCACGGAAATCATCAGTTGCAGGGTTACGGCCGCCTCTGCTTCGCCAACGCACTGGTACACCGCATCAGCAACCTGAAATTCGGGCCGGAGGTCGGCGTCGGGAAAATCAAGAATGATGCGCCGGTCGTGGACGCGTGGCTCGAATGCATTCGGACGACTGTACGCGACATTAACCGATATGGTGACCGGGCACGAGTCGGCAGCCGAATTATCAACGCAGACGCTCGAAGCGTCGAAGACATCCTGAAACGTGGTTCGGTGGATTTTGTAATCACGTCCCCGCCGTATCCCAACGAGAAGGATTACACGAGGACCACCCGCCTGGAGTCCGTTATCCTTGGTCTGATCAGGAACAGGCATGAATTAAGGATGCTGAAACAGAACCTGGTCAGGTCCAACACACGCGGCGTGTACAAAGCCGACACAGACGACCGGGAAATTGCGGACAATCCTGCAATACGCAACGTCGCGGATGAAATCGAATACCGCCGAATCTCGATGGGAAAGACATCGGGTTTCGAACGCCAGTACGCACGCGTCACCCTCCTCTATTTCGGGGGTATGGCAAAACATCTCGCGTCGCTTCGACCAGCCCTCAAACCGGGAGCCAAACTCGCCTACGTGGTGGGCGACCAGGCGTCATATCTGCGGGTGATGATCAGAACTGGGGAACTACTGGCCGGTATCGCGAAGGAATTGGGATACAATGTAAACGGCATCGACCTGTTTCGGACCAGACTTTCCACGGTAACCGGTGAACAACTCAGAGAAGAGGTCGTAAACCTGGAATGGCCCGGCGATTGACTATTTGGGAGGAGTGACTATCTCTGCCACGAATCGCTATTCAGCAATCATAGAGGCGCTATTCTTTCGTGGAAATCTACTCCTACTTCAATTAAGCGTGAATGCGGGTGGTAGTCTAAATCCGCAGACCAAAAGAACCCGTTTGGTTCCAATCTGGGATTGCCGGATACCAATAGCCACAGTAGATTAACACTTCGATTCCAGAGTCCGTGGCAAATCTGAACTCTAAAGGGAACCCGTTGTCGGTGGAGGTCTTATCATGGCAACCTGTTTCATTATCCAACCTTTTGATTCCGGGAAATTTGACCAGAGATTCGATGAGATATTCAAACCCGCGCTGAAGCGCGCTGGGCTTGAACCATATCGCGTCGATCAAGATCCGGGTGTCGAAATACCAATAAAGGCGATTGAAGAAAAAATCGTGGGAGCTGATATTTGCCTCGCGGATATTAGCACTGACAACCCAAATGTGTGGTATGAATTAGGATATGCATTCGCGTCAAAACGCCCCGTTATAATGGTTTGTTCGGATGAGAGAGGAGCAGGGTTTCCGTTTGACATACAACATAGAACGGTAATTTTGTATAAATCCGACTCCCCAAGTGATTTTGAGAAACTGAAGGATGAGATTGTTGAGAGAGCCTGGCGCTACTCACCAAGACCGCCGAATTGAAACAGACGGCAGCAACTCAGCAGAATGCACCTAACGACGCACTAACTCAACTTGAAGTACAAATGCTTGACATTCTGGCAGCCGAAACCGCGATTCCCGAAAGTGGCACAAGTCTGTACATTTTACAGAAGGATGTGATTCGTTCAGCAGGTCTGACTTCAATTGGCTTCGGAGTTTCGCTTAGGAGACTCGTCTACAGATCGTTTATCGAAATTGTGGATTTCACCGCCCACAATGAATATGGAGAAACTGCCAATTACGAAGGCGCACGAATCACTGCGTCTGGTTGGAAGTGGATTGAGGACAATAAATCGTTATTCGTGCTCCATAAAGGTGAAAAGAATTCTGGTGAAGCCGATGAGGATTTGCCATTTTAGACGTCTGGATCAAGGTCCCAGATTCTACAGATCGTATAGGGATTGAAGAATGCACAGCTTCTATGAATTTTTCTGTGGAGGAGGAATGGCGCGGGCGGGTCTTGGCGACCGATGGTCGTGCTTGTTCGCCAACGACATTGACACCAAAAAGTGTGCGTGTTATGCCGAAAATTGGGGCGCGTTAAATTTACGCGTGGTTGACGTAGCGGAACTCACGACCGCGGATCTTCCAGGAGTCGCAGACCTGGCATGGGCTTCGTTTCCCTGTCAAGATCTCTCCTTAGCAGGCAGCGGAGCAGGTCTCCGAGGCAAGCGTTCGAGCACATTTTGGCCATTCTGGAGTTTGGTAGAAGGATTAGCAATTGAAGGGCGCGCGCCAAAGATGATAGTGCTAGAGAATGTATGCGGCGCATTGACTTCACATCGCGGAAAGGACTTCACAACTCTAGCAGGAGCGATAATTGGCGGCGGCTTTCGTCTCGGTGCGCTGATAATAGATTCGGTACACTTCGTCCCTCAATCACGCCCCAGGTTATTCGTCATAGCTGTAGACGAAGAGCAAAGCGTACCAGGCAGTCTGTTAACCTCAGATCCGGATCAGATTTGGCACACCCGGGCGCTAACCGACGCGTTTAACCGGCTTCCGCCGTCGGATCGTAAACACTGGCTTTGGTGGCGCCTCGAGCCGCCGCCACTTCGCAGCGCAGTTCTTCCTGACCTCATTGAGGATGAGCCGAAGGGTGTAACGTGGCACACATCCAGCCAGACCGAAAAATTGCTTGGAATGATGAGTTTAGTCAACCTAAACAAGGTTAGTCTGGCGAAAAAGATGCGGCGGCAAGTGGTCGGTACGATTTATAAGCGTACACGCAGCAACGAACACGGAGAAAAAGTACAGAGAGCTGAAATACGATTTGATAATATCGCTGGTTGCCTTCGTACGCCTTTGGGTGGGTCAAGCCGGCAGACGATCATGATCGTCGACGGGGACGAAGTTCGTTCACGGCTGCTATCTCCCCGCGAAGCTGCTCGGTTAATGGGATTGCCTGAAGACTATGAATTACCGGAAAACTATAATGAAGCCTATCATTTGGCGGGTGACGGAGTGGTGGTTCCCGTGATTCGACATATCGCAAAAGGGATACTTGAGCCATTTTTGGCCACATCCGAACACGAAAAAACGAAAGTTGCCGAGATTTATGCGAAATGAACTCCAGGAACGATTAGACACTTTCGCTACGGACCAAAAATTCCAAGGTAAAGGTCCGTTGAGCGTCGCCCTTATAGTCACGCAGCATGCACGCGAAAAAGGATTGCCTCTCGAACCAAGTTTGCTTGTCACGCAGGGTGGAGGACAAGTCTTAGGTCTCGGCAAGACTTCCGTCCAATCTGTGTTGAAACGCCATGGGATTGAGCGGGTTTTAGCTGCGGAAGGGGGGCGTACCAGCCGAGGTAGTCTAAACAATATGCGAAAATACGTCGCCCTATTGAATGAGCTGAATCACGCGGGAATTGCAGACATAGACAGGATTGAGGAATACTGGATTGAGCGTGTTCACGCCTTCTTCTCTGGTAAACCGTTTAACCTAAGGCTTGATGCATCTCGCGGACTCAGACACGTCGTTCGTGATGTTCTTGCCCAGGCTACTGAACGGCAATGGAACGCTCCCGGCATGCACTTCGCCGGTGCTGTACTCCAGCATTTAGTTGGTGCCAAATTAGATTGTGCGCTTGGAAATGAAAAATGTGAGCACAACAGTTTTTCAACTGCAGATGCGCCGGGTGGCCGAGTAGGCGACTTTTGCGTAGATGACGTAGCGATCCACGTTACTATGGCACCCAGCGAGGCCGTCGTTGAAAGGTGCCGAGAAAATATAGACGATGGCTATAGGCCGATTCTGATAACTATACAGAATGGTGTGGCAGTTGCCGAGGGGCTGGCGGGCAATATGGGTTTGGCCGAGCGGATCGACATTTTTGAGATCGAGCAGTTCGTAGCGCTTAACCTGTACGAAATGGGACAGTTTCAGGCTGACCGGCGGCGCGTGGCCGTTGATACGCTGATAGATCGTTACAACGAAATCATCGAGGCTGTGGAAACGGATCCGAGTCTGAGGATCGAAATTGGAAAATGACACAACCACCGGAAGAACGCAGCCGAGTCATGCGAGCCGTAAAGGGCAAAAATACCCGGCCGGAGATGGTGGTCCGTAGTCTCGCGCACGGTATGGGCTACCGCTATCGTCTTCATCTCAAGGATCTTCCCGGAAAACCCGATCTCGTGTTCCCGGCACTGCGCAAAGTGATCTTTGTTCACGGATGCTTTTGGCATCAACACGACTGCCACAGGGGAGCGCGGCTTCCGAAATCGAACCGGAATTATTGGATCCCAAAACTACGTCGCACTGTCAAACGCGATATATCACACCAAGAACATCTTCGCGAACTCGGTTGGGAGATCCTGATAATCTGGGAATGCGAATTGAAGAAAACTGAAACGCTACGCAAACGGATTCGAGAATTCTTGGGGTGACAACGTCGGACTCACGGGGCGACCTTAGATCGACGCTTGTTGTCCCACTCTGAATTGGATCCAATTTACATCGGAGCCTCTTCTATTTCAACTAAGGTAGGCACATTCCCTTGAACCACGACGTTCGCTCAAAGGCACTAATACTCGGGATCCTTTTCGTGGATTAGAGGATTATAGTGACCTTTCAGAATTAACGTCGTTTACAGATTGGGAATCTGAAACAAAGCGAATCGAAAAGATTTGGACCAAGATGTGGGATTGTATTGAACGCATTGAATACGCTCTTAGTCATCTGACGAATGCAGAGGTATTGACTTCGTTATTGCGGAGGGTCTTTGATTTGAAATCGTGGTTTATGGATGAGTATGGTCACGGTTTCTATTCGAGCCCTGAAATCCTCATCAAGAGCGAGCTTTGTAGTATCTGTAAGCTTAACATTAAGGTATGCGAGCATATTGCTGGAGCGATATATGGTGGAAAACGATGTGTGAGTGAACCCAAAGACTTTGAACTGAGGAGCATTTCAATCGTAGAGTTCCCAGAAGATCCGCGCTGTAGAATATGGCCATGGCAATATCAGAAGGAGAACACCTTGGAGGCGGCGGTTTTGACTACGTTTCGTTTGGACGATTTCATTGAGGACAACCCCAGGGGAAACTCCAGGGAGTCGTTAGGGGAATAGCTATGGCAGATGCGGGCGACATCGCCGAACAGTTCGGGAGGCATTTAAATAGCCCAATGCAGACATGGTTACTAGGGGCGGGTGTCAGTTTTTCCTCTAACATACCGCTGATGGGGCCACTTACTGAAAGGGTGTTAGAAGTCGCGGAAAGAGAAAGGTTATCCAATGACAAGAACGCTCTGAGGATCATTAGTTTCATTAGAAACGATGTTGTCGAGGATGCCAACATCGAGGGATTTCTAACGCACCTCGCGGATTTAATTTCGATGGCTGGGCGATCTCGAACTAACTGCGTTTCAATGAATGGAACAGACGTCGCTAAAGAAGCTCTAGTTTTAGCACATCTCACCTTACCGCAAATCCTAGCTGAGATCGTTCGTTGGGGATACAGGGTAGCAACTCATCGAAAGAACGGGGACGTGGAAGAGGAAGCTCTAATAGGAAAAAGGGGTGAGGGTATTGTCAAGATCGATGAACACAAGAAATTCGTTCAAGCCATCTTCGAATCGGGTCGTGCAGGGCTGGAAACACTTCGAACGCCGGTCGAATTCTTCACGACCAATTATGACACTTTACTCGAAGACGCATTGGCACTTCATCAGATTGATTATCAGGACGGTTTTTCGGGAGGTGGTGTCGGGTTTTGGGAAATCCGAAATTACAATCCACGTGAAACAACCCGTGCGATAGTCACTAAACTACACGGCTCTATTGACTGGTTCCGTCAGGACGAAGATACGGCACCATTGTTTCGCGTGCGTTCAGGCGACACTTATCCCAGTGATGGTGGCGCGGTTATGATCTATCCGCAAGCAACCAAGTATCTGAATACACAAAGAGATCCGTTTTCGAGACTCTTCCAGCGGTTCCGGAAAAGGCTGGTGCTCGGTGCTGACCAAGTTCTTATGATCTGCGGTTATTCATTCTGTGACGAGCACATTAACGACGAAATCGAACATGCATTAGCAGCTCCCAGAAGCCGCTTGACACTGGTTGCTTTCTCCAGCGAGACAGACGAGGCGCTACCACCGAAATTGCAGTATTGGCGCACACGGAGCCCGTGGGGGAAGCAGATATTCGTCGCTAGTCCCGTCGGTTTGTACCAAGGCGCGTCCGGTCCGTTTTTTTCAAATTCTTGCGGTACAAGAGATTGGTGGACATTCGCTGGGGTCACCCGCCTCATCATCGAAGGATTACCTCCAGATATACTTGAGGAGATCCAATGAGCGTCTTTCAAGTCGATCCCGACCTGGAAATAGGCACGATCTTCGAGGTGACGAGTGGCTCGATAAAGATAGCGCTGAGCCGAGAAATCACGGAGCTTACGAGAAGCCATAGCGGTCGCGTCTACGATGTTGGGCAGATAGGTAGCTTTTTGAAGATCCATCTTGGTCGCCGAATAATCTTTGCGACGGTGAAACTTCTGCGGCTGCAATCTGACGAGGAAACAGCCGCGTTGTCCGCGTCTGGAGGCCATCCCATTGACAGTCAGGATCGACGAGTGATGGAAGGCGATCTATTGGGAGAAGGCTGGTACAATTCCGCTGAAATGACGCTGGCATTTACGCGAGGAGTTTCGACCTATCCTCTGCCCTTGCAACCTGTGCACCTCATAACGAAGGAAGAAACAGAGCAGCTCTTTCAGAGTGCAGAAGAAGCAACAGACGATGGCATTCGAAGACATGTTTCCATTGGGACTTATGTTGGAGCAACGCGGGTAGATTGTCGCGCAAATATTGATAAGCTTTTTGGCCAACATTGCGCCGTCTTGGGGTCGACAGGGTCCGGAAAATCGAGTGCCGTTGCGGCGATAATCCATTCGGTTCTTGAGCACCGACCTGAGGATGACAGCGAAACACGTCCATCGATCATTTTGGTGGATCCCCATGGCGAGTACTCAAGCGCCTTCAAAGACAAGGCTGTCGTTTACCGTGCATACGATGCATTGGGACAGGACAGCGACGAAGCCACGAACCTTGATCTACCTTACTGGCTGATGTCGAGTGACGAATTCCGGTCCCTGGTAATAGGTAAGACGGAGATCGAAGCGACGTCTCAAGCTAATACGGTTTATAAAGCGCTAACACACGCGAGATTAGTTGAAGCCGGGCTGGCAGTGTCCGCAATCGGGGATATACCAGACGACCTTCCAGAGGGGAAACATCCGGAAGAACCGATCCCGCGTGAGGGAGTCGCCGAGGAACGAATTCTATCATTTGACCGTGACCGCCCGCGGCCGTTTAAGTTGGCCGAGTTTCGAGCACACATTACCGGACGCCAGGCCAAACGACCTAGTCTGAATAATTCACAAAAAAGGTAGTTTCCTTACCCAAGTCATTGTATTATATTATGGTTACGCGAATAACCTGATAACAATGAACCGGGAGGAAACTACCGTGGCAGGTCAAGATAAACAACAAAGGATGTCTTTCGCAAGTGTTTCTGGCAAACGGGTAGAAGCCGCCTTCGACGGGGGCATGCTGACCAGCGACACCGGGGCGATGCTGCTTCGAGAGGTGGAATCCAAAATCGGCATTTTGTGTCGGATCGTCGAGGCGATAACAGATCGTCGGCATCCAAGTTACGTGGATCACCCGTCGGTGGACCTGCTCCGTCAGCGTGTCTTTCAGATGGCGTGTGGGTATGAAGATGCGAACGACTGCAATACGTTGCGTAGCGACCCCGGCTTCAAGGCGGCCTGCGATCGGTTGCCGGTCACCGGTGCCAACCTGGCCAGTCAACCCACGATGAGTCGGTTCGAGAACCGGATCACCAGAGGTGATTTATATCGGATCGCGACGGCCTTTGCCGATGCGTTTATCGCCTCGTATAAGCACCCCCCCGAAGCCATCCTGTTGGATATCGATGACACGGAAGACAAGGTGTATGGATCCCAGCAGTTGTCGTTATTCAATGCGTATTTCAAGGGCTATTGCTACCAACCCCTGCATATCTATGAAGGGCAAACCGGCAAGTTGATCACGACGGTCTTGCGTCCGGGCCGCCGACCCACGGGCAAAGAGATCGTGTCGATTCTCAAACGGGTGATCGCCTACCTGCGTCACGCATGGCCCGATGTCAAGATCCTGTTGCGTGGCGATTCACACTTTTCGTGTCCGGAAGTACACACGATGTGTGACGAAAACGATGTGTTTTTTATCCTCGGACAAAGCGGAAACGCGGTGCTGCTGCGGTTGGCACAGCCCTTGATGGACCAGGCCAAAGCGCTGTATGCCGATGGGGGAAAACCTGTGCGCCTGTATCGCTGTTGGGACTATCAGGCCGGCAGCTGGTCTTCCCCACGCCGCATCATCTGCAAGGCAGAAGTCAACCCGCAAGGTCACAATGTCCGATTCGTGGTCACCAACCTGAACGGCGCACAACCGTCATTCATCTACAAAACCGCTTATTGCTCACGCGGCAGGATGGAAAACTTCATCAAGAATCACAAGACCTTTCTGCATTCCGATCGCACCTCTTGCCACACCTTCCATGCCAATCACTTCCGGCTCTTTCTCCACAGCGCCGCCTATGTGTTGGTACACGCCCTGGCCCATATCGGGTTGCGCGGCACCACGTGGACGAACGCCCAGTTTAATACGCTGCAAAACCGCATCTTGAAAGTCGCCGGGCGCGTTTGTGAACTGAAAACCAAAATCACGTTCCATCTGCCAACGGCGTTTCCACTCAAACACCTCTATCGAACCATGCTCTACAATCTGGGAACCGCCATGCCATAACGTTTCCATCTGGACCAGGCCGCCTTCACGTCTTGATTGCTACCATCAAAAGCCATGGAGAAGTCTGTGCTCTTGGCAGTCACAGCAGGGTCATCCTGACGCCTCCACCCGACCCTGCTACAAAAACACACCCTGAAATCGCTTGAAAACGCCAGTTCCGCACAGCCAGCTTTCTCCTGCGTTCTTAGACTCACTCGAAAGCTGCTTCTGCTGCACGAATCTGCAATCCCTGACGATTCATGAATAGGTCAGGCTAGAAAGAATGGTGGCTGGGAGGATGTAACCCCATCAGATTTCCAAAAAGACTATGCGTCCATACTAAATAAATTTCGTTTGCTTACAACTGATTCACGCATCAAGTTCCTGATGCGTGAGCATGTTGGAGGAGCACCCACCCTCGTCCAGATCGTAAACCAATTCCTAAATGTGCAGGGAAGTGATGATGCCTACCTAAAGATTGTCGACATTTCGGGACTTCCTAACGAAGTGGCTGGTCCCTTGACTGGCGCGATTGCCCGTTTGCTTTTTCAATACAAACTCCACCAATATCGAGACGAAAGAGAGCGCGACCCCATACTTTTCGTATGCGAAGAAGCGCATAGGTATGTGCCTAATCGGGGCGACGCGCAGTACGAAGTCGCCCAAAGCGCTATCCGCAGGCTTGCGCGCGAAGGAAGAAAATATGGTCTTGGGTTGATGCTCGTATCGCAGCGTCCGGCGGACATTGAGGGTACCGTGATCTCCCAATGCAATTCGTGGGTTGTCTTGCGATTGACCAACAGCTTGGATCAAGAGCACGTCGCTCGATTCTTGCCCGACAGTCTCGCGGGTATGACTAAAATGCTATCATCGCTTCCGAGGCAGGAAGCACTGTTCGTGGGCGAGGCCTCAGCAGTTCCTGCCAAAATCAAGTTGCGGACATTGAGCAAGGCACAGTTGCCGGATTCGAATGATGTTTCTTTTGCTGCGGGATGGTTGTCAGAGGGGATGACAAAGGAGGATTTGAAGGAGATCGTAAATCGCATGACATTATAGAATTCGTTTTCCTAAAAGGTCGAAGCTCGAGCGAGGCTATGGATGGATTCCAACATTATAAACGCGTGGTTTCGTTCAGGAATGGTTGTCCGTCGTGTTTTTGTTCCTTTTGAGTGTATTCCAGATAGCCATTAGTCTCTTCAGTTTGTACGAGGTCAACAATATTCTCGGCGGCGACGGCCTCTTGACAGTTGCAATCGAATTGAAGATAAGAGCAGATCCATGGAATCGCGCACTTTCGATCTATCCGTACCTGTATCCCGTCTGTTATTAGCAGGTTGGAGCGCTTTTGGTGCGATCCAGCTTGCCAGCGGCGCTTTCAGCATCGAGCGGGATGACGATGTACTGGGCTTCTCGCAGATGGCCTGCGGTTTATTCTTCCTGCTCTTCATTGTTCTTATGCCACGCGCGAACCGGTATGTCATCGCGTTTGACGATTCGCATTTGACATTGGAAAAAGGTCTCTCCAGGGCGCGAAAAATTCCCTGGGCGTCTGTTTCTGAAATTGATGTACAACGGATGAAATTCGAAATAGCGCTCATGGAGGGGAAGAACATGAAGTGGAACTTCAACATGAGTTATACTGACAACCAGATCGTAAAACCCCAAATCATCGCGGCGCTGACCGAGTTCGCGGAGGCGAAGGGGATTTCCGTCATAGACAATACAAGCTGATGAGACCGCGTCGGATATTGACGCACCATCCCAGTCGCGCACACCCGCACTCTGACGAAGTCCCCGCGCAAATGTGATTCGCGCGTTTTTGGCGTTAAGGACAGCCGAACAGACGGGAGATTCTTCGGCTGAGCTCAGAATGACATGCTTCGCAATAGCCATCGTCGAAATGTATCCGTCATTCGTTAGCCCGTACTGTCATCCTGAGGAAGACGTCCGGCCTGCCGGAGAATCATCGGCAGGCCGGCTGACGAAGGATCTACTGCGGCATCGGTTGATCCCCAGGCTTCCTGGCACTCAATTGACGCGACAGGCGGCACGATTGCACATACACGGTCAGGCCGAAGTGGCGCGTGTGTTGATGGGATCCCGATATACGGGCATTTCGACAAGCTCAATGACCACGCTTCGGTGCACGATTTTCGACTCCGCTCAGAATGACAGGGCGGCCGATCGTAATGCGAGAAATGCATCCGTCACACTTGCGCCCATACTCTGAGTATGCGTGTGTGAGGGTGGGGCAGACATTCCTGTCTGCCCACGTCGCTGCCGGCTAAGTCCCCGCGCAAATGTGATTAGCGCGGTTTTGGTGTCAAGGACAGCCGAACAGACGGGAGATTCTTCGCTGCGCTCAGAATGACATGCTTCGCAATAGCCATCGTCGAAATGTATTCGTCATTCGTTAGCCCGTACTGTCATCCTGAGGAAGACGTCCGGCCTGCCGGAGAATCAATGGCAGGTCGGCTGACGAAGGATCTACTGCGGCATCGGTTGATGACTGGGGGTCTGTCACGGGGCCGTGCCTGCCAGGCGGCACAGCCGTTGCCACGTCACGCGGCCGCATCCGCAGATGGGCGCGAGCATCCTGCGCCGCTCCCTGAGCCGTTGTCCTTAGCCTGTCGAAGGGTTGTCGACGGGTCGGCGCAGGGTGGTCCCTGAACCCGTCGAGGGGTAGCGAAGCGCGGGCATTTCGACAAGCTCAATGCAGGCAATGACCACGCTTCGGTGCGCGATTTTTGACTTCGCTCAGAATGACAGAGGGGCGGATCACCTGTTTCTGAATTAGCTAATCTCTGTGCCCTTCCTTACAAATTCCAGCCAGTTTCTGAATTCGATTTTCCTCAGGCTGTTTTCTTCCTTCTCTTTTTTCTTCAAACCCGCCAGCAGATTCCGGAAGTCATCCTTCGCGAACATTGACGTGTAATTCGGCGCCCAGTGCTGCATCAGCTTTCCAATGTAGTCGTAGGGCAGTTCGGGATGGTATTGGGTGCAGGTGACGCGCCGGTCCTTTGATACGACGGCCTGCAGCGTTGTCGCATTTTCTGCGACAATCTCGAACTTCCGAGGCAGCCGGGCGGTCTCGTCGAAGTGATGAGCGGGGGCATCGAATGTGTGCGGCTTGCCGCGATACAGAGTCTCAGCGAAATCCGCGGATCGGACCGAAATGCCGGTCGCGATGCCGATTTCCGGCGTTCGGGCCGGCGCCACCTCCCCGCCGCAGACGGTCGTGATGACCTGAAACCCCCAGCAACTGCCCCAGACGCGGGGTACGTTTGCAAGCACGCGCTCGCCCAACTCGAGTTGGCGCCGGTTAAATGGGTTGTCTTCGTAGATATTACCGCCCCCGCCAGTCCAGATCGCCGCGTCGTACTCGCTGACGTCCAGGTCTGACGGTCCGCCGTCGCCGAACGTGTGGACAATCCGAATTTCCGCATCGGGCGAGCATTCCCGAACGAGCGACTCGAAGACATCGGCCTGCTCCTCTACCCCCGCGTTCGTGTGCGAAACGTTCCCTTCCCGTGTCCATCCGTCGACGATCAGTAGTCTCATTTCCCAGTCACCTTTCGACTTCAAGCCAGTCGTCGACGACCTCGATCTCACCTGTTGCGGTCAAAACCGCAGGGCCGCCCACGTCTACGGATATGATCTTTCCGTTCCGCAGACGACTCCTTTCATTTCCACAATATAATTACGAGTGAAAAAAAGAGAAAGACAACTCGTGTAACGCGGGCTATTTGGGACGGCCGCCGCTGAATCTTTGGTTCTCCCTTTGAAGCCTACGGGCTTATATTATCCGTAGTTCGTAGACGATGTGTCCAGGCCGAATCAACCTGAACTCCGGTCAGTCGCGGGATCGAAATCGTATTGCGCCCGGACGCACGTGATCAATACGCTACTGTTCGTATAAAGAAGGAGGACGGATCCATGGAAGAGCGGACTTTTGATCTTACTGTGCCCGTGACGCGTTTGTTTCGGGTAATTTGGGTTTCATACGGTGTGACATTGATCGTTCTCGGAATCTCGAACATAGAGGATAAGCCGTTCCAGGGCGCCCTTCAACTGGTGTTGGGTCTCATCACGCTGCCCTTTATGGGTCTAATACACCGCATAAACAAATACATAATCACAGTTTCCGATGCCAATCTGGAGATTGAAAGAAGTCTATTCAGACACCGAAGGGTTCCTTGGGAATCGATCTCCGAAATTGACGTTCAGTTGATGAAACTCGAACTCGTGCTCGCCAATGGCAGGAACATAAAGATCGACTTCAGCGCGATGAGTTATAACGACAACCAGACCGTCAAACCACAGATAATCGAGGCAGTCATGGCATTCGCGGAGGCAAAGCGGATTACCATTAGAGACAGCCGTTCAGGGTGAGCGATCAACATGCGCGAAGGAAATATCTGACGGGCGGGCGACCCATGGGTCGCCCCTACAAATCCTACGACGGCGCTGATATCGCAGGTTTATATCGGGTATCCGTATCGCTCACCGGTTCAAGCTGATCGCTGACTGCTGAGAGCTGACAGCTCTATGCCTTTATTCAAATCCCTCGCTGCCGTTGTCATTACCGTGATCGTCGTTCTGGCTCTGGACACGCGCATGGGCGGGTTTCCCGCCGCGGGGAGGTTCCTGAGTCCCTTCCACGGTTTCTGGCAGAATGCCGAAACGCGGGATTCGTTCGCGGACGGCGAACCGCGGCTCGCGGGACTGCTCGAACGCGTGACGGTCCACTATGACGAACGCCGCGTGCCGCATATCTTCGCGCAGAACGACCGGGACCTGTTTTTCGCACAGGGATACGTAACGGCCAGGGACCGCCTCTGGCAGATGGAATTCCAGACCGCCGCCGCCGGTGGACGCCTTGCGGAAATCCTGGGATCCGGCGCACTGGAACGCGACCGGTATCAGAGGCGCGTAGGCCTCGTATACGGCGCCGAAAACACGCTCGGGGAGATCATGGCGGAGCCGGAAACCCGTCTTGCCGTTACGGCGTACACCGAGGGCGTCAACGCGTACATCGGCGGCCTGCGCAAGAGAGATTACCCCATCGAGTACAAACTCCTGGGTTATGACCCCGAGCCCTGGACGCCGTTGAAATGCGCAATCCTGATAAAATCCATGGCGTGGGTACTCAGCGGGCAAAACGCGGACCTCAGGATGAACAATACACTCGACCGATTCGGCGAGGACGTTGTGCGGGACCTCTTCTCGTATCCATCCGGAAGCGACGACACGGTGATCCCCCGGGCAACGCCGTGGGACTTCGAGCCCCGTAAGGTCATCCGGCCTGATACGCCGCTTATCCAAGGGTCGACCGGCACGGAAAACAGCGCGGGAATCGGAAGCAACAACTGGGCGGTTTCCGGAACCAGGACCGCCAGCGGGTATCCCATATTGGCGAACGACCCGCACCTGGGCCTTTCCCTGCCGTCTCTCTGGTACGAGATTCAACTCGTCAGTCCCACGCTCAACGTGTACGGCGTATCCCTTCCGGGAGGTCCGGGCGTGGTCATCGGATTCAATCGCCATATCGCCTGGGGCTTCACGAATGCGGGAACGGACGTAACGGACTGGTACGAGATAACATTCAAGGACGACACGCTTCAGGAATACCGCCACGGCGACAGGTGGCGGCGCGTGGAAACGGTAATCGAAGAAATCAGGGTGCGCGGCGGCGGGACCTTCCGCGACACCGTGCGGTACACCCATCATGGACCGGTCGTATGGGATTCAAGCTACACGCCGTCCGACTCGCGGGTGCCGAAACGCCATGCATTCCGGTGGGCGGCTCATGACGGCGGGAACGCGTGGCTGACCTGTCTCCGGCTCAATCGTGCACGCGGCTACGACGATTTCGTCGAAGCGCTCCCCCACCTCACCGCTCCCGGTCAGAACTTCGCCTATGCGGACGTTGAAGGGAATATCGCAATCTGGCACAACGGCCGATTCCCGGTAAGGTGGGAGGGCCAGGGGGCCTTCATTGCCGATGGGTCGGACCCGCTGCACGACTGGCAGGACTGGATACCGCACGCCCACAAACCCCATGTCAAGAATCCCGAACGCGGGTTCGTGAGTTCCGCCAATCAGCGCCCCGCGGATCCGTCCTATCCGTATTGGCTGAAAGCAGGCTATTCCTCCCCTATGCGCGCGCGGCGAATCAACGAGCGCCTGGCGGAAATGAAGGACATCACACCCGACGACTTCCGGTCGCTGCAACTCGACACGAAGCATCTCCGGGCGCAGTTTGTGCTGCCCGCCCTGCTGGCGTTTATCGAGCCGCGGTCACTCAGTCCCGATCAGGCGGCCGTCTACCGGACGCTGAGGGACTGGGGTTATTCCGCGAATGCCGGCAAGACCGCCCCCACAGCATTTGACAGTTGGTGGCGAAACCTCTACAGAGCCATCTGGAACGACGAATTCGGCGGCGTGGAGACAAATCTTCAATTCCCTTCAAGCGATCGAACCGTCAGGTTGATTCTCGATGAGCCAAACGCCAGATGGTATGACGACACACGGACGGAGCAGGTTGAGACTCTGCCCGATCTTGCCCGCAGTACGTTTGAGTCAACGAGTCGCCAGTTAACCGGCAGACTGGGCCCAATCGGCGAGGCCTGGAAATGGGGACGCTACAAGGGTGCAGAGATCAGACATCTATTAAGGATACCTGAATTCTCACGCATGAACCTTTTCGTTGGCGGGGGCCGCGACATCGTCAATGCGACGAACCGGGGACACGGTCCCAGTTGGCGCATGGTCGTTTCCCTCGGTCCTGACGTAAAGGCCTGGGGAATCTATCCGGGCGGACAATCCGGCAACCCCGGAAGCCGTCACTACGACACGTTCGTCGACACGTGGGTGCGGGGTGAACTTGACGAACTGCTCTTCATGAAAACGCCGGAGGACGGCGAGGGACGTATCGAGGAACGGTTGATACTGGCGGGAAAACCGTGAGATACAAGGTCGCGGGCGACCACAAGGGTCGCCCCTACGGGTTCTTCGGCGGCGCGGATATCGCTTATTGGTATTGCTATACTAAATCGCTAACCTGTTTTAGCTGACGGCTGAGAGCTGATAGCTGATTGCTGACTGCTTTCTTTATATGATCTCAACCGCTTTATACGTACTCGTATTCGGCCTGATTGCCGGACTGACGCTGCCCTGGTGGGGAATCGGCGTGGCGGGATTCGTGGCAGGATTCTGGAAGGGACCTTCCTCCTGGAAGGCGCTGGGATCCGGATTCGCGGGCGCGGGAATCCTGTGGCTGGCCGCGGCAGGCTACATCCACGTGAAATCCGGTGGCATCCTCACCGTGAAGATCGCGGGGATCGCCGGCCTTTCGCATCCCTCCGCGCTGGTCGCACTTACGGCATTGATCGGCGGCATTGTGGGGGCGCTCGCCGCGGTGGCGGGATACCATCTGAAAACGCTGCTTAAGAAATCCTGACCCGGGAAGCGGACTTCAACTTGAGAGTCCAACCCGCTATTGTCCAGTTGCGGTTTGGCCTGGTGAATCTGACAGGTTGCCTGTTGACGGACATCTATTCCAATGGTACTGTGTTCCAGGAGGTATTTGTATTTGGAACGACTCGGATTCTCCCCACCCCTTAACGTCCCCTATTCCCCTGCTCTTTTTCGAAAGGCCGGGAGACCGGAGAGATTGCCTGCCCTTTGAGGTTTCGGTTCAGACCGGAGGCATAGAGGAAGAGCAGATTGGGCAAGGATTTCTTCTACCGTCTACCATCTCACGTCTCACCGCTGATAGCTGACCGCCCAAAAACGAAGTTTGATATTGACAAATCCATTGAGAAAATCTATCTTCTTCATCTTCAGCGTGATACGCAATCTTGACTTCTCGAACCCGGAAGGAAAGCGCGGGGTTGATGACGGAAACCACATTGCTGATAATCAAACCGGACGCGGTTTCCAGGAACGCCATTGGCGCCATCATCCAACGCGTGGAAGACAGAGGGTTCAAGATCAGGCGCCTGAAAATGACGCGATTCACGCGGGAGGACGCGGTCCGGTTTTACGCGGAACACGACGGCAGACCGTTTTTCGACGGGCTGATCGATTTCATGACCACGGGCCCGGTGGTGCCGCTCGCGCTGGAGCGGGAAAACGCGGTGTCGTTGCTGCGGGAAGTTGTGGGCGTCACCGACTCGTCCCAGGCCGCTGAGGGCACCATTCGCAGGGATTTCGGGACGAACGTACAGCGCAACGCCGTACACGCATCGGACTCACCCGAGGCCGCGGCCGGGGAAATCGCCTTTTTCTTCGGTGAACGCGTTTAAAACGGACACGCCAGGATGATCGTCAAACTCAACGAACTCGACCAGGGTACGGTCAGTCTGGACTGGGAAGAAGCCCCCGAAGAGTTGTACATCCAGGACGAGGATCTGCAATTCGTGGGTCCTATCAAAACGCGGATCGAGTTCGTCAAGTTAGGCGAATCCATTTCGGCAAGCGGAGAGACACACGCCGACCTCAAGCTCGAGTGCGTGCGATGCCTGGAACCCGTCTCGTTTTCCCTCTCGTCCGATTTCAGGTTCGTCTTCCAGAAGAATCGTCCTGAATCCATGCAGGACGATGAAGACGAAACGCTGATCTGGCTGGACGAGTCCGGAGACAAGGTGGATCTGGGTGCGGAAATCAAGGACTATATTCTGCTTGAATTGCCGCTGAATCCCCTGTGCAAAGCGTCCTGCGAAGGTCTTTGTCCAACGTGCGGGGAGAACCTGAACCAGACGCAGTGCGACTGTACGTCAACACAAACAGACCCCCGCTGGGAAGCCCTGAGGGCCCTCAAAGATCAATCCTGAAGGAGCATGAATAAATGGCACACCCGAAACGCAGAAGTTCCAATTCCAGAAGGAACAAGCGGCGGACCCACTGGAAGCTTTCAAGACCCGCTTTCTCCGACTGTCCAAACTGCGGCCAGCCGCGCAGACCGCACCGGGTCTGCGCCAACTGCGGGCAATACAACGGCCGCGAAGTGACAGAAGGCGAAAGCGTCTGATCCCCCGACCCGGTGGTGCAACCCGTTAGTTTATCCCTGAATCGCTACCCTTGCCTATGAATAAAAAAGTCAATGCTTCCGTCACCGGCGTCTCCCGTTTTCTCCCCGAACGCCGGCTGACGAATGCCGACCTGGAACAGATGGTGGATACATCGGACGACTGGATTCGATCGCGAACGGGTATTGTAGAACGACGTATCCTGGAGGACGGCCTGGGTGCCTCCCACATGGCCACCCGGGCGATGCAGTGCCTGCTTGAACAAAAAGGCCTTGATGCCGGCGAAATCGACCTGATAATTGTCGCAACCGTAACGCCTGACATGATGTACCCCGCCACGGCGTGCCTCGTGCAGCACAACGTGGGGGCTGGTAATGCCTGGGGGTTCGACCTTTCCGCCGCCTGTTGCGGTTTCCTGTACGCCCTGGTCGTTGGCGCCCAGTTTGTCGAGAGCGGAGCCCACGGGAAAGTGGTGGTCATCGGCTCAGACAAAATGAGTTCCGTCGTCGATTATACCAACCGGGATACCTGCGTCCTGTTCGGAGACGGCGCGGGGGCCGTCCTTCTGGAACCCGATGATTCGGGGGCCGGCATCCAGGATTTTATCCTGAAGGTGGACGGATCGGGCGGCCAGTACCTCTGTCAGCCGGCCGGCGGCAGCCTGCATCCGGCCAGCCACGAAACCGTAGACAAGAAAATGCACTACGTCCACCAGGACGGCGCCCGTGTCCTCAAGTTCGCCAGCAGCAGCATGGCCGCGGTGTCGGCCGACCTGCTGGAACGCAACGGGCTTTGCGGCGACGATATCACCCTGCTTGTGCCTCACCAGGCGAATAAACGCATCATCGACGCCACGGCTCGCAGAATGAAGCTGGCGCCGGAACGTGTGCTGATCAACATCGATCGATACGCGAACACGACCTGCGGGACAATCCCCATCGCACTTTCCGAAGCGGTCGAACAAAACCGCGTCAAACGGGACGATTACATCGTAGTGGCCAGCGCGGGGGCGGGTTACACCTGGGGAAGCGCCCTTCTGAAATGGGCGTACTGAAACTGTCCTTCCGGCGCCGGTCGCCGGAATCCACAAACAATCACGTTCGTGGACACCTATGTCCTTAGCCTTTTTGTTCCCCGGCCAGGGCGCACAATACGTGGGGATGGCCAGCGATCTTTACAGCTCCTCCCCGATCGCCCAGTACGTATTCAATCTGACCGACCGGATTTCCGAGACCGGCCTGAAGACATTCTGTTTCGACGGCCCGGAAGAGTCCCTGAAGCAAACGGCCATCACGCAACCGGCCATCTTCGCGCACAGCATCTCGGTATTCGAGATCCTCAAAGACAGGGGCATCCACCCCGATTTCGTGGCCGGACACAGCGTGGGCGAACTCGCGGCGCTTGTCGCCGCCGGGGTGATGTCTCTGGCAGACGGCGTCCGGATCGTGGGGATCCGGGGACGGGCGATGCACGCCGCGGGGAAGATGCACCCGGGTACTATGGCGGCCATCATCGGCCTGAGCGACAGCGAGGTCGTAAAACTCTGCGAGTCGCTCGGACCCAACGTCGTGCCCGCCAATTTCAACTGCCCGGGGCAGGTCGTCATTTCGGGCGAGCCCACCGCCGTGAAACGGGCCATGCGCAAGGCATCGGATGAAGGCGCCAGGAGGGTTCTGGAGCTCCAGGTCAGCGGCGCCTTTCACTCCGGTCTCATGCAAACCGCGCTGGGCACGTTAGCGGGGGCCCTTGTAAATGTGCCCTTCTCGCCGGCTCGCGTTCCGGTGGTGCCGAACACAACGGCCGAACCCACGACCGATCCGGACCTGCTCAAGGATCTTCTTATCAAACAGGTCGTCTCGCCCGTTCGATGGACGGATTCGATGGCGCGGCTTGTTTCCGAAGGCGTGGACCGCGCAATCGAAGCCGGTCCGGGAAATACGTTGAAAGCACTGATGCGAAGAATCGAAAGGCGCGTCGCCGTCTCGTCGGCAGGAACCCTCGACGACCTGGAAAGTCTTACGGTATGAATCGCCTCAAGGACAGGACCGCGATCGTCACGGGTGGATCCCGCGGCATTGGCGAGGCCATCGCCTACCGCCTGGCGGAAGAAGGCGCGAAGGTGGCGGTGTGCGCCAGTCGTAGCCTCGACCGTGCAGAGGCGGTCGCCGAAGCCATTGAAAGCAACGGCGGCAGCGCGGTTGCCCTCCAGGCCGACGTTTCGAGCGAGGCCGACGTCAAAGACCTTTTCAAAACCGTTCTGGACCGCTGGGGCGGGCTGGACGTTCTGGTCAACAACGCCGGTATTACCCGCGACGGACTGCTCATGCGCCTTAAGCCCGACGACTGGGACGCCGTCCTCAACGTCAATCTGAAGGGCGCGTTTCTGTGCATGCAGGCGGCTGTGCGGCCAATGATCAGGGCGCGTACCGGGCGGATCATCAATATTTCATCCGTAACAGGCCTGATGGGAAACCCCGGACAGGCCGGATACACCGCGGCGAAGTCCGGGCTCATCGGCCTTACCAAGACCGCCGCCAAAGAACTGGCCGGCAGGGGTATCACCGCCAACGTGGTCGCGCCAGGGTATATACCCACCGAAATGACGGAAAACCTTCCGGAAAACCTTAAACAGAAGATACTTCAACAGGTTCCGCTGGGCGCGCCTGGAAAACCCGAAGATATCGCGGCAGCGGTCGCGTTCCTGGCCTCGACCGACGCTGCCTATATCACCGGGCAGGTCCTGGTTGTGGACGGCGGGATGGTAATGTGAACCGTCTTGCGACAGACGTGAACGTGGGTCGCGCCCATTCGCACGTGGGGACCCACCGTTCGCCATAAAACAGGGAGATAGTTGCCATGGCTGAGAATATCCAGCAGAAAGTCGTCGATCTCATCGTAGATCAGTTGGGTGTGGACGCTGACAGCGTCACCCCGCAAGCCCATTTTATCGATGACCTCGGTGCCGATTCGCTTGACACGGTTGAACTCGTGATGGCCTTCGAAGAGGAATTCGATATGGAAGTTCCCGACGAAGACGCCGAAAAGCTGGAAACCGTCAGTGACGTCACGGACTATCTCAAACAACGTCTGAATGAATAGCCTGCCGCTCGGATAACCCCAGCGCCGCATCGCGGCGGCGCAGCAAAAAATAAACCCGGGGGAAGGTACCTTTGAACGGAAACCGAAGGGTTGTGGTTACGGGCCTCGGCGTCCTCGCTCCCAATGGATTGAATACCGACGCTTACTGGGATGCGCTGCTCAACGGAGAAAGCGGGGTCGATCGCATCAGACGATTCGATCCCACGGGTTTCCGGGTCACGTTTGGAGCCGAACTGAAGGGCTTCGACGCGGAACGATTCGGTCTCGACCGCAGGCTGGCGAGGCGCAACGATCTGTGCACCCAGTATGCAATCTGCTGCGCGCAGATGGCCGTAACGGACGCGGAACTGGACGTGGACGCGGGGAACCCCGACCGGATGGGCGTGGTTTTCGGCTCGGGCATCGGCGGCATCTGGACCTTTGAAGAGCAGCACACCGTCCTCATGCAGAAAGGCGCCCGGCGGATCAGCCCCTTCTTCATCCCCATGATGATTCCGGACATGACGTCGGGACAGGTTTCCATCCTGCTCGGCGCCCGGGGACCGAACTACACCACCGTGTCCGCCTGCTCCTCGGCAGCGCACGCTATCGGAAGCGCCTTTCGGGAAATCCGGCACAACGAAGCCGATGTCATGGTCACCGGCGGCGCCGAAGCGGCCGTGAGCGCGATGTCGTTGGGGGGCTTCGCTTCCATGAAGGCGCTGTCCACGCGTAACGAGGACCCGCAGCGGGCCAGTCGCCCGTTCGACGTCGAACGCGACGGATTCGTGCTCGGTGAGGGCTCGGGCGCACTTATACTGGAAGAACTGGAACACGCCCGTCGGAGGGGCGCACGAATTTACGCCGAAATCTCGGGGGTGGGGTTCACTGCCGACGCTTATCACGTCACCGACATGGCCCCGGGCGGCGAGGGCGGCGCCCGCGCCATGAGAATCGCCCTGAACCAGGCCGGCCTGAACCCCGAGGACGTGGACTATATCAATGCCCACGGTACCTCAACGCCGATTGGCGACCGGACCGAAACCGCGGCCATAAAATCCGTCCTGGGAGATCACGCGAAACACGCCGCGGTCAGTTCCACCAAATCCATGACCGGCCACCTGCTGGGCGCCTCCGGCGCAATTGAAAGTATAGCCTGCCTCTTGGCCATCCATCACGGCCGGGTACCTCCTACCATCAATTATGAACATCCGGACCCGGAGTGCGACCTCGACTACGTGCCCAACGCGGCCCGTGAAATGCCTGTGAGGGTGGCGATGAACAACTCCTTCGGATTCGGCGGGCACAACGCGGTCCTCGCCCTGCAAAAATACGACGGCCGGTAAAACACAAACGAGACCGGGTTTTTCTTGCTGTTTTGCGGTCCCGTACAGGCGCCAAATCGGGAGGATGCATCCGATCGGACTCGTCAGAATACGACATGCTGTCTCACGCTGGCTCGCGAGCGACCGGGAAGTGTTTTCGCCGGAACGACTTCAGGAAGAACTCGGCTATAGATTTTCGGATCCCCAACTCCTGATCCAGGCGATTAAACACCGCTCCTACGCCTACTCAATGGACGAAGCGAGTATCGCCTCAAACGAACGGCTGGAATTTCTGGGGGACGCCGTACTGGATCTGCTGGTCACCGAGAACCTGTATAGGAAATTTCAGAGCAAACGGGAAGGCGACCTCACCCAGATCAAATCGGTACTCGTCAGCAAAGTCATTCTCGCCCAGAGGGGCCGCGCCATCGGGCTCGGACACCACATGCTGCTCAGCAAGGAAGAGGATCTGGCCGGTGGACGAGATCGGACTTCCATTATCGGCGACGCTTTTGAGGCCATTCTCGGCGCGATTTACCTCGACGGCGGCCTCAAGGCCGCGGCCACGTTCGTGCAGCGCCACCTCCTCTGCAATATCGAGGCGATTGTGGCCAACGACAGCTACCTCAACTTCAAAAGCGCCCTCCTGGAGCATACGCAGGGCGAAGGACGGGGACATCCTCGCTACCTGGTCAGTTCGGAAGAGGGACCGGATCACCATAAGACGTTCAGTGTTGAGGTCCTTGTCAGCGGTGAACGCATTGGCTTCGGAAAGGGCCGCAGCAAGAAAGAAGCACAACAGATGGCGGCGAAAGAGGCGCTGGAGAAGCTGGGGGTTTCCTGAACCATGCAGGCAACGAGTGTTCTGTCCCGGAAATAAGTTGCCTGAATTCGGCCGTCGAGTCGCCCGGCTCGCAAGGCGCCAGAGCGCAGGCGACCTGGGCAAGGTCGGCGAGCGATGGCAACGTAGCGAGACGGGATGAATCGTCGGAAGAATGGTGAGGTATTTTTGGGACAGGACACTAGATCGCGTAAATGGCGTTTCCTGAACACCCGGTCAGGAAACGCTTTTTCTAATATGGCCGTGGACGAAGCCGTCGTCCGCGGCGTTGAGAAAGAGACCGCACCGCCCACGGTCCGAACTTTCGGCTGGACGCCGCCGGCCGTCTCTTTCGGCTATGCCCAGAGGATCGGCCGTGAGGTCGACGCGGGTCGATGCCGGGAGCGCGGTATTCACCTTGTCCGCCGGCCGAGCGGCGGACGCGCCGTTCTCCACTGGAACGAACTGACCTACAGCGTCCTGTGCCGGGCCGACGACCCCCTGCTGGGCGGGTCGATACAGGCGTCCTACAGGAACATCAGCGCATGCCTCGTTGCGGGCCTTCGACTGCTCGACGTGGACGTAGAGTTCGAGCCTCGCCGCACTCCTGTTTCGTCGCCGCGCGGCGAGGGTCTGACGTCGCCCTGTTTTTCGAGCACCACGCAGTACGAGGTGACGCTGGGCGGCAGGAAAATCATCGGAAGCGCCCAACGTCGCATCGGCGACGTGCTGCTTCAACACGGCTCGCTCCTTCTGGGCCCGGAACACAAACGCCTGATCGATCTTATGCCTGACAGGGGAAAGGCGCTGAAAGAGCGCTTTCGACGGGAATTGGACCGCCACACCATCTCCCTGACGGAGGCAGGTCGACCCGCTGATTTCGACACGGTTGCGCACGCCCTCCGGGGTGGTTTTGAGAAAACCCTCGATATAGCAATGGTAGAAGCGCCGTTGACTCCGGACGAGAGGGCCGACGTCGAACGCCTCATTGCGACAAAATACGGTACGGACGCCTGGAACTTTGGAGACCGGCCGCAGAAACCCCGGGTTGTCCGACGCATCATCTGAACGCCGACCCCGCATTTCCACCGGCGAGCGCAGGTCCCGCAAGCCTTCCCCACGTTGCCACGCCGTCGATTCACCAAACGCATGGACAAGCCCGGGACGCCCCGAACGACCTCCGAACTCCGCTGGACCGTCCATCCTCTCCTGCATGAACCGCCGGTGAAAACGGTCCTGCTCATCCTCAGTGTGCTTGGGCTCTCGATTCTCGTTGCCATCGCATTCGAAGCGCCGGCATTCGGTTTCATGTCTGCGGTGTTGCTCACGGCCTCGATGTCCCGCTACTTCCTCCCCACGCGATACGCGCTTCAGGAGAGTCATATCCTGATTGCACACGCAGGCACGCGACGGAGAATTCCCTGGAGCCGGATTCGACGTCATACCGTCGCCCCCGACGGCGTCTTCCTGAGCCCATTCGCCAGCCCGCACCGGCTCGATCCGTTTCGCGGCTGTTTTTTGCGCCTTCACGACAATCGGGACGAGGTCATTGCCTATGTCCGGACCCGACTCACGGATGCAGCGTCTTAGAGCCTGGTGCGAACACGCGTTCGCCGTCAATCCGCCGGAAGATCGCATCACGCGGGAAGAGAGGGCTCTCGCGACGAAAATGGCGGAATTCGTGGTACGCAGGCAAATGACCACGCCTGCGTTGATGGTGCTGGAAGCCAGCCGTCCCTTCAACTTCATAGGCAGTCAGTTTTTGACTTTTCTTTCACCCTTTGTCACCCTTATCTTCACGGGCGTGGAATATGGTCGATTTGTGCGTTTTCTGGAAAAACGGCAGAGTGTGCAGACGCTGATCGATTCCCTCGTGGAGTCGGAAAACCAACTTAATGGATAGACCTGACGTCATTATCGCGACGGACTGCGGCAGCACGACAACGAAGGCAATCCTTATTGAAAAAAAGGGGGCGTGCTACAGGCAAACCTCTCGCGGCGAGGCGCCCACCACGGTCGAAGCACCTTTTGAAGACGTCACTCGCGGCGTGCTCAACGCCATCCAGGAAGTTGAAGAACTCTCCGGACGGGCCATCCTGGACGGCGAACGCATTATCACGCCCGCCTCAGAAGGCCGCGGTGTTGACATCTACGTGTCCACCAGCAGCGCCGGAGGCGGCCTCCAGATGATGGTGGGCGGCGTTGTCCAGGCAATGACCGGCGAAAGCGCCCAGCGAGCGGCCCTTGGCGCGGGGGCCATCGTGATGGACGTGCTTGCATCCAACGACGGCCGTCTGCCGCACCAGAAGGTCGAACGCATCCGCCATTTGAGACCGGACATGGTGCTTCTCTCCGGCGGAACCGACGGCGGAACCGTCAGTCACGTGGTGGAACTCGCCGAGTTCATCGCCGCGGCGGACCCCAGACCCAGGTTCGGCGCCGGCTTCCGGCTGCCCGTGATCTATGCAGGAAACAAAGACGCCCGCCAGAATGTCCGGCAGGTCCTGAGCGAAAAAACCGCACTGAAACTCACGGACAATATCCGCCCCCAGCTCGAACGCGAAAACCTGGGACCGGCGCGCCAGGTCATCCACGACCTTTTTCTGGAACACGTGATGGCGCAGGCGCCCGGGTACCCCAAACTGATGGAATGGGCGGGCGCGCCCATTATGCCCACCCCCGGCGCGGTCGGCCTGCTCATTCAGACCGTGGCCCGTCGCCGGAACATCAACGTCTTGGGTGTGGATATCGGCGGGGCGACCACCGACGTCTTCAGCGTCTTCGGCGAGTTGTTCAACCGTACCGTAAGCGCGAATCTGGGCATGTCGTACAGCGTCTCCAACGTGCTGGCCGAGGCCGGTCTGGCCAACGTGATGCGCTGGGTACCTTTCGAAATCGAAGAGGCCGACCTCAGGGACCGCGTCAAGAACAAGATGATCCGTCCAACGACCGTCCCTCAGACGCTGGAGGAACTCCAACTCGAACAGGCCCTCGCCCGCGAGGCATTGCGCCTCGCGTTCGAGCAGCACAGGGCCCTTGCCGTGGGCCTCAAGGGCGTGCAGACGGAACGTACCCTCTCCGACGCTTTCGACCAGAGCGGTACCGGCGAGAGTCTCATTCATATGCCGGACCTGGACCTGCTGGTGGGCAGCGGCGGCGTTCTCTCCCACGCGCCCCGGCGCGCGCAGTCGGCTGCCATGCTCATCGACGCTTTCCAGCCCCAGGGATTTACGCGATTGGCCGTTGACAGCATCTTTATGATGCCCCACCTGGGTGTCCTGACAAGCGTCAACGAACCGGCCGCCGCCGAAGTTTTCGAACGGGACTGCCTGGTCGACCTGGGAACCTGCGTTGCCCCTGCCGGACAGGGAAAACCGGGTGAAGTCTGCGCAGCGTATGAAATCGGCCTTGCCGGCAGCACAAGGGCCGGGGAACTGAAAGTCGGGGCGCTTCAATTGTTCAACGTAAACCCTGACCAGGAGGCCGCCGTCACGCTGCATCCCGAATCCGGCTGGAATGCCGGGGCCGGACCGGGCCAGACGATTCGCCAGACCGTGAAGGGTGGCGTGGCCGGTCTGATTCTGGACGGACGCGGCCGACCGATTCCATTTTCAGACACGGATCGGGCCGGGCGGATTGCCGCCTGGAACAGGGCATTGGACCTCTATCCCCGGCACAAGGAGACGAACGATGGGTAACGGGCGCGGAATTGCAGTCCTGGGGCTGTTTTGTGTCTTAACGGCGGCCTGCAATGGCGAGACCCCATGGCAGAAGGTTCAGAGAACGCTGATTGATACAAGGGAAGCCCCTGCGATCGTACTGGATGGAACCGACAGGGTGCCTGCCATGTACTCCGGCGACGACAAACCGCAATACGGCGACTGGATGGTCCGCCACTTCCTGTCGGATCCGGAGAATTTCAACCCCTACGTCTCCAATGACTCCGGCGCATCAGCGGTTCATCAGTACGTCTTCGAATCCCTCCTCGACCTGGAGAACGAGTCACCCTATAAACTCAGAGGGTTGATTGCAAAGGGACCTCCCGCGGTATCCGAAGACAAGCTCACCTATACCTTCGACCTGCGCGACGACGTTTATTTCGCCGACGGCAAGCCGCTGTCGGCAAACGACGTCCTCTTCAGCATAAAGGTCATAAAGAACCCGAAGGTTCTTGCCGCGTCGCTCCGCAATTATTACTCGGCCATCAGTGACGTCCGGCAGGAGGGTAAATACAGAATCAGCTTCATCTGCCGGGAACCCTACTTCCGGAACAACATCTCCCTGGGCAGCCTGCAGATTCTCCCCAGACATTTCTACGACCCGGACGGCCTGCTTGATCCTGTCGATGCAAGCAGCCTGATCGACGGAACCTGGGAAACCGGGCCGCATGCCGAACGCGTTCAGCAGTTTGCCGAGAAATTCAACACCGGATACCACCGAAAAATGCTCGGTTCCGGCCCCTATCTCGTAGAAAAGTGGGAAGACGACGTGGTCACGGGGCAGAAGGTTATCCTTACCCGGAACCACAACTACTGGGGAATGGACCGCGCGGATCTGATGCACAAGGGATACGTGGAAAAAGTCGTCTTCAAGATCGTGAACGACCAGGAGGCCGCGTTCATCGAACTCACGAACGGGAACATCGACTACTTCGGGCTCAGACCCCTGCAATTCAAGGACAAGAGCTGGTCTCCGGACTTTATGGACCGATTCAAGAAGAGCGTGGTATATTCTTCGGGGTACGTGTATATAGGCTGGAATAACGCGCACCCCATCTTTCGTGACAAGCGCGTCCGCAAAGCCATGACGTACCTCACCGACCGCGAGAGCATGGTATTGAACCTCATGTTCGGTCTGGCGGAAACCGTTGAGGGGCCCATTCACAAATTCCGGCCCGAATACAACCACAGCCTCGAACCCCACCCGTACGATCCCGACAGAGCGCTCGTCCTTCTGGAGGAGGCCGGCTGGGCAGATAGCGACAACGACGGCATCCTGGATAAGGACGTCGACGGCGAGAAGATGCCCTTCAAGTTTGAATTCCTGGTCAATTCAGGCAACCAGCTTCGTAAAGACATCGCCCTGGCACTACAGTACGAACTTCAAGACATCGGAATCGCCTGCGAGGTCCGCGAACTCGACTGGACCATATTTCTGGACCGGGTGGTACGCAAAAAGGATTTCGCCGCCTGTACCCTCGGGTGGACGGGCAGCCTACGCCTTCCGCCGGATTCGTACCAGATCTGGCACTCGTCACAGGCCGAGGGCCAGGGTTCGAACTACATCGGTTTCAAGAACGAGGAAGTCGACGGCATCCTGGAAACCTACCGCCGGGAATTCGATATGGACAAGCGCGTTCAACTGTACCGGCGATTCCAGAAAATCCTTTACGACGAACAGCCATATACGTTCCTCTGGAAGTCCCGCAACGCCATATCCTACAACAGGCGTTTCGTGGGTGATAACTGGTATGCCATTGGCGCGGACACCCAGGAATGGTGGGTGGGCGCGGGCAACCGGTTGTATCAATGAAACCACGGCGGCAGGGAAAAACCGGACCTTTTCGCGATACGCAATCAAGCGACGTCCGTACGCAGAGGCCTGAAGCCAGATGATTCAATACATCCTGCAGCGCAGCCTGCTGATGATCCCGACGATGATCGGCATCACGCTCATCTCGTTTCTTATCATGCACCTCGCGCCGGGAGACCCGGTGGACTTTTTCCTCGGCGGCATGGC
Organism: Candidatus Latescibacterota bacterium; assembly: GCA_963662665.2. Taxonomy (GTDB): domain Bacteria; phylum Latescibacterota; class UBA2968; order UBA2968; genus JAAXHE01. The sequence continues at coordinate 108,197 of CAXXJS010000030.1, read as the reverse complement.
GGGAGAGGAGGGCATCTCCACGGACCGGAAGTCGGACTTTGAGAAAACACGCGAGGAACTTCGTCGTCAGCTCGGCCTGGACAAGCCGCTGCACGTCCAGTACCTGACCTGGTTATCGAATCTGATTCTTCACGTGGAGCCGCTGAACAATTTCGAACGTATGGGCCGGCGCGTCGACCTTTTTCTCGCGAACCTGGACCAGGACGAGCGAAGAGAGTTGGCAGCACTGGAATACGAGGCGCGGAAAGCCCGATTCCTTCGAAGTTTCGAAAAATATCACCCGGACGAGGCGGAAGCGCTCGTCCTTTCCTCTTTCTGGGAGAGCAAAACAGTCAAACTCCGGAATAACTACGAGTATAACGGCGCCGGTCTGCTGCTCTTCCATATCTTCGATCGGCGCTTTGTCACGCTCAATTTCGGTCGATCCTTCAAAGATCAGCAGCCGGTCATCTCCCATATCATGGCGCGGGTGCCCATCACCATTGAAATCAACGTCATCAGCCTGATCATCGCCTATGTCATCGGACTTCCGCTGGGTATCTGGCTGGCCGTCAAACAGGACACCCGGACCGATCGCACGCTCACCACGGGAACCTTCATCCTGTGGTCCATGCCATCGTTCTGGGTTGGCATGCTGCTCATCGTGTTTTTCTGCAACAAGGAATTCCTATACTGGTTTCCAGCCTCCGGCATCCAGTCCCTGAACGCCTCCTCCGACTGGAGCTTCTGGCGGTTGTTAACCGATCACGCCCACCACATGGCCATGCCGGTACTGGCCTCCAGCTATGCCAGCTTCGCGGGCCTGTCACGTTTTATGCGCACCAGCATGCTGGAGAACCTCCGGCTGGACTACGTGCGCACCGCGCGGGCGAAGGGGCTGCCCGAAAAAGTCGTAATTCTAAGGCACGTGTTCCGCAACTCCCTGATCCCCATCGTCACCATTCTGGCGAATCTGCTTCCGGCAATGATTGCCGGCTCGGTCTTTATAGAAACCATTTTCACCATACCGGGCCTGGGCTTTCTGGGCGTTCAATCCGTACTCGTACGCGATTATCCCATGGTTATGGCCATTCTGACCATCGGGTCGTTTCTCTCGTTGCTTGGCATTCTGCTGGCGGACATCCTTCTGAAAGTCGTGGATCCGCGAATCGAATTTTCTCGTCTGCAGGGATGAACCCCAATTCGAGAAAAACAGCAACTCGGCGACGCGACGAAAACCCCTGAAACGGGGCGTAACGGTCGTCAAAAAGGACGTTTTTTCAGTCCACGTCCAGCGACCTGGTGTATCCTGCTAATCTGAAGTCAAATCGCCTTTATCTACTTGCATATATTCGGTTTTACTTCCTCGAAGAATTTCGCATCAAGGTGAATTAATGGCCGCCACTCCCAAGCGCGACCTGACTGAAGCGGACGCTGGAACGCCCGAATCCGAGGCAGTCCAGGAGAGCCAGACCTATTCGAAGCTTGTCTGGCGGCAGTTCAGAAAAAACCGCCCCGCACTCTTCAGCCTGGCGGCGATCGGCGTTCTTGCGCTCACGGCGATGTTCGCGGATTTCCTGGCCGGCAACAAGCCCTTCTATATGAAATACAGGGGCAAGACCTATTTCCCCGCTTTTCGTCAGTACGCCGTCTATCTCGGAGTGGCAGATTGGCCGGAACCACTCAGGAGACGGAGGAATTTCAAACGCCTCAGGTCCGAATACGCCATTTTCCCGCCCGTCCCCTATGGCCCCAGCGACGTAAATCTGGGCGAGAAATACGAACCGCCCGGCACGACCCACTTTCTCGGCACCGATCGCCTGGGTCGCGACGTACTTTCAGGGCTGATCCACGGAACCCGTTACGCGCTCACGATCGGGCTGATTTCGGTGGCGATTTCAATGATCATCGGCGTCTCGCTTGGCGCGTTGGCTGGCTATTTCGGGGGCTGGCCCGATCTGATTCTTTCCCGCTTGTTTGAGCTCTGGGCCGCCATACCCGCCCTCTTTCTGATCATCACGGTCGCCGCGTTTTTCCCGCCCAGCCTTTTTTTCGTGATGATTATCCTCGGCTTTACAGGATGGGTCGGAATTGCCCGGCTCACGCGGTCGCAATTCCTGCAGGTGAGAAGCTACGACTTTGTTTCGGCGGCGAAGAGCCTGGGATATTCCAGCGGCCGGATCATGTTCATCCACATTCTGCCCAACGCCATCGCGCCAGTACTCATACCGGCGGCGTTCGGGGTTGCGGGCGCTATCCTGGCCGAATCCGGCCTCAGCTTTCTCGGCATCGGCGTACCAGCCGAGGCCATCACCTGGGGCGCGATCCTTGCGGGCGCCCGGAACAATACCGCGGCCTGGTGGCTGGTCATCGTGCCGGGCTTTGCCATTTTTATTACTGTAACCCTCTACAACCTGCTTGGCGACGGCCTGAGGGACGCCCTGGATCCGAAGATGAAAATCTAAGAACGGGACACGCCGAAGGTCCTAACAGCCGCCGGCGCGACATGCCGGCCACGTTAAATAGAAGCCATGGCGCATACATACACCCCGGGCCTGCGCGTTACCCGCAGGGCCACCATACGTAAATTTCGCCAGTTGCCGCTGGCCGGAGAGGTGCTGGTTTCGGAAGGTGAATCCGTATTGCGCGACCGGGTCGTCGCCCGGACGGATCTTCCGGGCGACGTGACCCCGCTGAACCTGGTCAACCGGCTGGGCGTGACCCCCAACGAACTTCCGACCCTCATGCTCAAAAAAGACGGAGAGCCGGTCCGGGCCGGGGAACCCATTGCCGAAACCAGGCCGTTCATCAGGTGGTTCAAAACCACGGTGGAATCGCCCGTCACGGGCACGGTGGAAAGCGTATCGCCCGTGACCGGTCAGGTCATCCTGCGCGGCCCACCGCGTCCCGTTCAGGTACGGGCATACGTGGACGGTGACGTCGTGGAAACCATACCAGGCGAAGGGGTCGTAATTGAAACCGCGGGCGCCTTTCTTCAGGGTATTTTCGGCATTGGCGGCGAAAGCTGGGGTCCGATCCATACGCTTGCCGCAACCCCCGACGAGCGGCTCCCGGAAGATCGGATCGACGCGTCCTGCGCAGGGAAGATTCTCGTCGCCGGGGGCCTCGTTACCCTGGATCTCATCAGGCGCGCAGCGGAAATCGGCGTGGCCGGCCTCATTGGCGGAGGCATTCGCGACCACGACCTGCGGAACCTGCTTGGTTACGACCTCGGCGTCGCCATTACCGGCACCGAGGACATCGGCCTCACCGTCGTGGTCACCGAAGGATTCGGCGACATCGCGATGGCCCGGAAGACCTTCGACATCCTGAACGAAAGGAACGGCAACGAGGCCTCGATCTCGGGCGCAACCCAGATCCGTGCCGGCGTGCTTCGTCCGGAAATCATCGTTCCGGACCCGCGAGTTTCCACCGTGTCCGAGGATTCAGCCGATCTGGAAGGCCTTTCCATCGGAGACCCGATCCGGACGATCCGGGCGCCCTATTTTGGAAAGACCGGCGTGATCACGGCTCTGCCTTCCGAACTGGCAGCCGTCGAATCGGAAATCCGGGTACGCGTCCTGGAAGTCAGGTTCGAGAACGGACAACAGGCGGTGATACCGCGCGCAAACGCCGAAAGGATCGAAGCGTGATAAGAAGCAGTCTTAAATCCGGCGGGCCTGAAAAGACCGCCTGGAGACCCGAAATGGCGCATCTATTCTTACTCTACGCTCTTGTCATCGCCGCCGCGCCCGCCGCGGCGGATCAGGTACCCGCCGACGTTCGGGCGTTCGACACGCCCAACGACCAGGGTCACAGCATCACGCTCACCTGGCGCCGAAACGACTTCCTGCCGGACAGCGCCCGCTATCGTATCGGCATCTCCCAATCGGCGGACGGCGTATTTTATAACATCGCGGAACTGGATCCGAAAACGGCTCCCACGATGGCCGACGAACCGGCTACGTTCGGAAGGGGGGAGGAAAGCCGCAACCGTCACTTCGTCCACATCGAGTCCTACCGCGTTCCTGACAAACGGGACCGCATCAGGATTGAGAACAACCGGCCCTATTTCATTCGTCTCGGAGTCCACGGCGCGGGCCACACGGTTGTCGAGACGCAGGCTCGCGGCAACTTTTTCAACTGGACCAAGCTCCCAAATTTCGCACTGGCCGCACTCTTTTCCATAATGATCCTCGTCTATATCCGGATTGCCCGACGCAAGAACCTCTATATCCGCCGGCTGGCCGGTCTGGACGCTCTGGACGAAGCACTCGGCCGGGCAACCGAAATGGGAAAACCAGTGCTTTTCATCCACGGTCTGCAGGACATGGGCAGTCCCTCCACCATTGCCGCCGTGAATATTCTCGGCCAGGTGGCGAAAAGAACCGCCGAATACGATACGCTGCTCAAGGTGGGCAACCGGGACCCGATTGTCATGTCCGTGAGCCAGGAAGTGGTCAAGGAATCCTGCATCGAGGCCGGGCGACCCGACGCGTTCAATCCGGACAACGTCTTTCTGGCGGCCGCCGATCAGTTCAGCTACGCGGCCGCGCTGGAGGGCCTGATGGTCCGGGAGAAGCCGGCAGCCAATCTACTAATGGGATATTTCTACGCGGAAGCCCTGCTCCTGGCAGAGACCGGATCCACGACCGGCGCCATCCAGATCGCCGCGACCGACGCCTATACACAGCTTCCGTTCTTTATCACCACCTGTGACTATACGTTGATGGGGGAGGAACTCTACGCCGCCAGCGCGTATCTATCAAGAGACCCCAAACTTCTGGGAAGCCTGAAGGGGCAGGATCTGGGGAAGGGAATCCTGATCCTCATTCTGACGCTGGGATCGGTACTGGCCGGAATCGGTTTCTGGCCGATCCCGGGATGACAAGGTCGTTAGAGCGTCCATCTCAATGACCCGTCCCGGAAATACGTCACCATTCATCAGCCATTTCGTGCGGAGAAACCCGAATGTATTTCCTCCAACGCTCCCTGCCGCTGCTCGTGGCCTTTACAGCCGGTGTCATCGGCATTTTCACCTACTATATTCCCGTGGCCCAGCCGGTTGAGATCACAACCTCCACCTGGTACCGGATCATCGCCGCCTTCGCCCTGTTCCTCGGTATTCACAGCCTGTTGCAGATGCATTGGAACCGGGTGAAGCGCAAACAGGCCGGGTGGGCGTTCAGCGCAGTCGTGTTCGTCGGATTTATCGTCACGGCGTTGCTGGCTGTCTACAACCACGGACGTGGACCCCTTCAGGCAATGGCACAGGGCGACGGCCTGGACCTGAACTGGATGTATACACACATCCACGTGGCTGGCGGGGCCACCATGTTCTCTCTCCTCGCCTTCTTTATCGCTTCGGCCGCCTACCGCACCTTTCGCGCGCGTTCGGTCGAGGCCGTTGTGCTGCTTGTTGCCGCCTTGCTCGTCATGCTGGGCCGGGTTCCCATCGGCGCCCTCATCTCGGAACACCTGCCCACGATCTCCCAGTGGCTGATGGCCACACCCAACCTGGCCGCCCGCCGCGGCATCCTGCTGGGCGTGAGCCTCGGCGCCATCGCCACGGCCCTGCGCATCATCTTCGGCATCGAAAGGTCCTATTTAGGAGAGGAAGGACAATGATCGAGCGCCTTCTGAACATCGACCGTCGCATCATCTACCTGGCCGTATTTCTGGCGGTGTGTATTCCGCTGCTTATCGGCTTCGAACTGCCCATCAAAGCCACGCCCAACGTGCGCGCGGTTTACGACACCGTGGAGAGCCTGGCCGGAAAGCCGGATGCCGTCGTACTCATCTCCTTCGACTACGGCCCGAGTTCGCAACCGGAACTTCAGCCCATGGCCCTCGCCATTCTGCGACACTGCTTCAGCCGGAACATCCGTGTTGTGGGCGTGACCCTCATCACCGAGGCCGTGGGGCTCGCGATGCAGGCGTTTGATACGGCGGCCGAAGAATACGGACGGGTTAACGGTACTGACTATGCATTCCTCGGGTTCAAGGCCGGCGGCCCGATCCTTATCCTGAACATGGGGCAGGATCTGCACGCCGCGTTTCCCGAAGACATCCGGGGAGTTTCCACCACCGAAATGTCCCTCACCCGCGAACTTTTCTCCCTGAAGGATTTCGACTACGTGGTCGACCTGGCCGCCGGGTATCCCGGCGTCGACGAATGGATCGCGTACGGGCAGGAACGATACCGGTTTCCCCTTGGGGCCGGTTGTACCGCCGTGATGGCGCCCGATTTCTTTCCCTTCCTTCAGTCCCGGCAGCTCAACGGACTTATCGGAGGGCTTGCGGGCGCTGCGGAATACGAAGCTCTGGTGGGCAAGCGGGCGCTGGCGGTCAGCGGCATGCGCCCGCAGTCTGTTGCGCATATGGTTATCATCGGATTCATCCTGCTGGGAAACGTCGTCTACTTTCTGCACCGCGGCGCCTCACGCTCGTAAGAAGCTGGTTTTAAATTTACCGGTGAGTTCCCGAGCGCGAGCGAAAAGGTGTCGGTTATGAGGCGCGAGGGGCGCGCAGCGCCGACGGGCGAAGCTGCCCAAGAGAGGCGAGCGAGCGCAGCCTCGACCTCTCAATACGGGTGGGTTTGACCAACGCTGACCGGCGCTTTTGCAGCCGCGCGAAGACCGCTGGGGATTATAAAACAGCTTCCAAAGGGACACCTGCATGGCCAGAGAACACATCGTCTTCCCGATCTTTATTCTGCTCTTCGCCATCGTAAACGGATATCTGCTGGCCGTCGGCAGCCTGGATGCAAGCTGGTCCGGTTTCGGAGTTATCCTCGCGGCAGGAATCACGCTCGCCCTTTACAGCTTCCTGTACCGGGACAATCCGCTCTTCAAGCTGGCCGAGCACCTCTACGTGGGGGTCGTCGCCGCCTACGAACTGGCCCTGGTCTGGTATCAGAGCATTCTCGTGGACGTCGTCAATCCCCTCTTCCGTCCACCGCCTGGCGCGGGCGTCAATTGGTGGGTGGTCGTTCCGGCCTGCCTCGGTCTCTTTCTGATGACCCGATTTTTCGGCAGGGCAGTCTGGCTAAGCCGCATCTCCTTTGCCTTTTTCGTGGGGCTCGGCGCCGGCCTGGCCATCCCCCGGCGGGTTGCTTCCTTCATCATCGAGCAGATCGAACCCACAATCGGACCGTTTTCTCAGGCATCGACGGACTTCGGATGGGCTGTGCTGAACCCGGCGATCATCCTGATCGGCGTGGTGAGCGTACTCATTTACTTTTATTTCTCCATCGAGCATAAGGGGGTCGTCGGCGGCATCTCCAGGGTTGGCATCTATTTCCTCATGGTTTCATTCGGCGCTTCATTCGGTTATACCGTGATGGCACGCATCTCCCTGCTGATCGGCCGGGTGGACTTCCTTCTGGAAGACTGGCTGAATCTGAATCCGCCGCTTTTCTGACCCGGCCAGGTGGTCGACTGCCGATCGGCGGTGTTTCTGACGGACACGCGGGGTAATCCGTTTCGCGGCGCATTTGAAATAAACGCACGTTCAACTTACGGTCGGATTTATGTCGGAACCTCTATTAACCGTCGATGATCTGAAGACACACTTTTACACGGACGGCGGGATCGCCAAAGCCGTAGACGGGGTCTCCTTCACCCTCGACAGGGGGGAGACACTGGGTCTGGTTGGAGAGTCCGGTTGCGGCAAGAGCGTCACGTCTCTGTCCGTTATGCGTCTGATTCCCGAACCACCGGGTGAAATCGTATCGGGGGAGATCCGGTTCGACGGACGGAATCTTCTGCGTCTGGACGAGGCGGCACTCCAGGGTGTAAGAGGCAACGATATCGCGATGATTTTCCAGGAGCCGATGACAAGCCTCAACCCGGTCTTCACCTGCGGAGACCAGATTGACGAAGCCGTTATGCTCCATCAGCGAGTTGGTAAAGGCACCGCCCGGGCCAGGACCGTGGACATGCTTGACCTGGTGGGTATACCGGATCCCGGAGAACGGGCAAACGTATATCCTCACCAGCTTTCCGGCGGCATGCGCCAGCGGGTGATGATTGCCATGGCCCTCTGCTGCAATCCGGGACTGCTCATCGCAGACGAACCCACCACGGCGCTGGACGTGACCATTCAGGCCCAGATTCTGGAACTTCTGGACCGGCTGCAAAGAGAATTGGGGATGGCCGTCCTGATGATTACGCACGATCTCGGCGTCATCGCGGAGGTCGCGGACCGCGTGGCGGTCATGTACGCCGGAAAGATCGTGGAAACCGGAACCGTGGATGAAATCTTCACCAGCCCGCAGCACCCGTATACGAAAGGGCTGCTGGAGTCCATTCCCTCGCTCAACGAAGAAAAAAACCGGCTCTCCGTTATTCCCGGGACCGTTCCGGACGCCACGCGCTTCCCGCCGGGGTGCCGGTTCGCTCCCCGGTGTACGCTGGCCGAGGGCATATGTGAAACGGACGAGCCTCGCCTGGAACCGGCCGCCGGCAACCGCCTCGCAGCGTGCTGGATGGTCGAAGACAATCCCTCTCCCGCGACGTGATCGGATCGATATGTCCAAGCCATTGCTCGAAGTACACGGCCTCAAGAAACACTTCCCCATCACCCGCGGCGTTTTCTCCCGGACCGTTGGTTACGTGAAGGCGGTAGACGGGGTTTCGTTCAGCGTTCTACGGGGAGAAACCCTGGGATTGGTGGGAGAATCCGGTTGCGGCAAAACCACCGCCGGAAGAACGATCCTTCGGCTCATCGAGGCCTCCGCGGGTCGCGTACTGTTCAACGGGCTCGACGTCTTCAACCTGAACCGCTCCGAACTTCGCGCCCTGAGGCGCCGTATGCAGATCATCTTCCAGGACCCCTACAGTTCGCTGAACCCCCGCATGACCGTGGGGGGGATGCTGGCCGAAGCGCTGAAAATCCACAAACTCACCAATGGCAACGATACGAGGGAGCGGGTGGCCGAACTTCTGGACACGGTTGGTCTCCGTCCCGCCCACGCGCGCCGGTATCCCCACGAATTCAGCGGCGGCCAGCGCCAGCGCATAGGCATTTCCCGGGCCCTTGCCGTGAATCCGGAATTTATCGTCGCGGACGAACCCGTCTCCGCCCTGGATGTATCCATTCAGGCGCAAATCATCAATCTTCTCCAGGATCTTCAGGCACGGTTCGGCCTTACCTTTCTGTTCGTCGCGCACGACCTGAGCGTTGTCAGACACATCTCCAACCGCATCGCGGTGATGTACCTGGGGCGAATCGTGGAAATTGCGGACAGCCACACCCTCTGCAGCGATCCACAACACCCGTATACCCGCGCCCTGCTCTCGGCCGTTCCCGTGCCGGACCCGCGCGTAAAGAAACAACGCACGATACTCACCGGCGACGTACCCAGCCCGTCGAATGTGCCTCAGGGTTGCCCTTTCCATCCCCGCTGCCCGGAGCGCGAAGACGCCTGCACGAAAATCGTGCCCGAACTGCTTGAAATTGGCGGGAACCGCAGCGTCGCCTGTATCCTGCGGACCCGGCAACACCTCCCGATGCCATGATCTTGGAACCGTTAGTTGTCTTTGGAGGTCTAATAATGTAACTTTACGGCCAGACCGTGACCGTCGCGGGCAAAACAGGGCTGTCGACCCGGGCCCTGGCAGCCGGTTCAACTTCACGAAGGCCGTCCAATTCCACCACCGAAGTCCAGGAGAAGCACGTGAACCGATCCACGATCCTTACCATCAGCCTCTTCAGCGGGATTTTAATCGCCATTTCGTTTGGTGTTCTTTCCCCTTCCAACGCCCAGCAATTCCCCAAAAGGTTCAAACAGGGTCCCACCGTCGACATTGCCGATGTGCCTTTAAACCGCACCATGCCCGACTACACCTGGGAAAGACACGAGCGTCATTTCTTCCCGGCTCTTCTCGGCCTTCATGTCCCGGGCGCACGGGCAATCCGCACGAAGTACTTCGCCATCTATTACGCGGAAGCCGAGAATACGGCCCGCCGCATTGCAGAAATTGCGGACGACATCTTTGAGAAGATTTCACGCCACTATCCGGGTTCCATAGAACGCTACGCCCCGATACACGTGGTCGTTTCCGATATAGACATACTGGGCAACGCTTCTTCATTCTACCTGGGCAATCTCATTTCGTTCGGGTCCTCGCCACTCAACTGGGACTCGCGAGGCACTCACGATTGGGTGCGCGACGTCTTCACCCACGAACTCACCCACCACATCACGCTCAAATCCTCGCACAACAGCCTTCCCTTTGTATTCGGCCTGCTCGGGAGCAGCCGCTCCAACCAGAATCCTGACTTCAGTTTCTTTCTGCCTCTTTACCACTCCGCGATGCCCAACTGGTACGCCGAAGGCATCGCCCAGTTTGAATCCGAAAAGTACGGGGGAGACTTCTGGGATACCCACCGGGATATGCTTCTCAGGATGGCCACGCTTGAAAACGACCTGCTTTCCTATACGAACATGGGTGTGTTCGGTAAAGACGGCTTCAAGTCGGAACAGGTCTACAACCAGGGCTATGCATTCCTGAACTACCTGGCCGACACCTACGGTGCGGACTCGGTGCGCGCCATGTCCCGCGACCGGCCCATATTCAACTTCAAATCCGCCGTCAAGAAGAGCACCGGGATCTCCGCTCCCACGTTGTACGACGAATGGGCCGGGCATCTCAGCCGTAAATACGGCGCTCTGGCCGATTCCATCCGCGCTGCGGGAGAACGGGAGGGCGAACTGATCTCAGACCGGGGTAACGTGGAACACTTCCCCACCTACTCGCCCGACGGCACGAAAATGGCGTTCATCAGCAACGAGGGCAGCGACTACGCGTTCATGGAAATGCTGGTGATGGATCTGACCACGCGAAAATTAACCAGGGTGGCCAGAAGCCGAAAATACGGGAAATACGTCAACCTGCCTTTCTCCTGGACACCGGATGGAAACAGCCTGGTATACAGCAGATCCACAGGGGGCAACTGGGACATCTTCATCTACGATCTCATCTCGAGAAAAGAACGCCGGCTCACGGTCGGTCTGAGAGGAAGAGACCCCGCGGTGTCTCCCGACGGCACGAAGATCGCCTTCGTGGGCAACCGGGACGGGACCTCCAACCTGGGCATCCTTAACGTCGACGGCACAGAGGTCCGCTATCTGACCAATAACAACAACGGCACACAATATTACACGCCACGGTGGTCGGAAGACGGCGGCAGACTCCTTTTCAGCATCTTCCGAGGGGAAGACCGGGACCTTGCCGTCATCCGTGCGGACGCCACCCCGCGGCCGAAGAAAACAGACAAGAAGAAAACCGGGAGAGAAGAACTGGCCGAGCGCATCGCCGCAAGGAAGAAAGCCGAAACCGGGGTGGATAGCGTCCAGGCGGAGGCGGACAGCCTCGCGCTGGCTGAAGCCGCGAGCCGGGACAGCATGGTCGCCTTTCCAGACAGCCTTGCCTACGCCAACAACGCGGGCTTCGAAGTGATTATCAATACCAAAGCCGATGAACGCGACGCGGTCTGGCAGCCCGGCGGCGGCGGAATCGTGTTCGCCTCCGACCGGACGGGCATCTTCAACCTTTACGCCCTGGACCTTGCGACGGGCAGACAGGAACAGCTCACGAACGTCATCGGCGGCGCCTTTTCGCCCTCGGTCTCGCCGGGCGGCGACGAGATCCTTTATTCCGGCTATCACGCAGCCAATTACAACATCTACCGCATACGGAAATCGGGCGCCGTTGCGGCCGCGGCGCCCGATTCCCTGGTTCGGGACTATAGCAGCATTTACAAGGGCAAGAAAGTCGGCGACCTGTTCAATACCGGACGGTACGCCCCCCGCCTGGCCTCTATAGGGGTTGTGCCCATTCTGGTGCTGGGACCGACCTTCATCGGCAATCGGTTCGGACTGGATCAGCTCAGCGTCGGCGCCGAAGCCACGTGGGGAGACCTCCTGGGAAGCGACAATATCTACACCGGCTTTACGGTCGGCAAGAACCTGAAGAAGGGTGTGGACCTCAACTCCAATTTTTCCGCGTTCTACACGAAGGGCCTGCCCGCCGTTCACACGGAAGACCGGACCTACGCCCCCAGGTTCTTCATAGGCGCCAGCCAGCAGACCATCAACAGCCTCATCGATCGGGGCATCGTGGACTCCCGCCGGGACACCACTTCGGGCACGCTGCAGATCGTAATTGACGACACACTGCGGCTGGTACCGGGCGTCACCAGTTTCACCAATCTCTCGCTCTCCCAGGAAGACACGTACAAAAACATGTTTAACGATTTTGTGATGGGCGTTGAAGCGAGTATCGGCAGGCGTCAGGTGCTTTCGATAACGTACAGCCGCCGGCAGTACAAGGAGAGCACCTTTACGAACCAGGTCATACTGGACAGCACGCGGCTGGTTCAGAACAGAAGCGGCGTCATCACCGATATTACCGACCAGATTCCAGGACTTGGAGAAGATGAGGTTGTATTCGACGATTTCCTCTACCGGGACCTCAGCTTCTTCAAGAGTAACGACCTTGCCGTCGGATGGCGATACCTCAATTTCCTGCCCTCAAAAGATATGTTCGTGAACCCCTCCCGGGGCAGGGCAATCACGTTGAGATACCGGCGGATCAACGCCGCCGTTACTGACTCGCTATTTCAGACCCAGTTAAACCAGGACGGCGTTGCCGCCACGACGTACCGGTCCGACCCGACAAAGTTGGGTATCAACGAATACATTGTGTCGTGGAATGAATTCATCGGCCTTCCCGGGCGAGCCACGTTTGCCCTCCAGGCTTTTCTTGCGTACAAAGACAAACCCATAAAAGACGTCCAGGAGAACACCTCGTCTGCGGAAGGCGTATTCTATTATCCACTGCGGTACTATCTTGGCGGAATTGGCACGCTCAGGGGATACCCGTATTTCTCCACGTCCGGCGGGAAAGCCCTGCTCGCGAGGGCCAGCCTGACGTTTCCCATCTTCAAGAACGCGGCGAAAGAACTGCCTCCATTCCATTTCGATAAAGTCTACGGCACCCTCTTCGTGGAAACCGGCGCCACGGGCAATTTCGAGAGCCTGCGCGCCCTGCTGGACTCCGACGACAGGTTCAAACGCTCCGCGTTCCTCACCGACTGGGGCTTCGAACTCCGGATGCAGATGTTCACCAACTACAGACTTCCGATGTACGGTTATTTTCAGATTGCCTTTCCCACCCGCCAGCGCATCCAGGGCGTCGACATAGACAAGAGCCGCATCTACTTCGGATTGACAATCTGACGATTGTGGCTGGATCGAATCAAGAAGCGCGTTCGACCTGTTCAGACTTCAATCCCTGCATTCCGACATCCGGGCCCCCACCCAAATGCGTCCACTCATTCAATCCCTGCGGCCGCAACAGTGGATAAAGAGCGTGTTCGTACTGGCGCCGCTTGTTTTTTCGGAACACCTGCTCGACGGTCGCTATCTCACGCGTAGCGGCGGCGCATTCCTTCTCTTCTGTCTTGTCTCCAGTTCCGTTTACCTTCTGAACGACATTCGAGACGTCGAATCCGACCGTCGGCATCCCGAAAAGCGTAACCGGCCGGTTGCGGCGGGGCGGTTGAGCCCCGCCGCCGCGGGGATTGCTTCCATTGTGATCGCGCTTTCGGTCTTCCCGCTTGCTTTTCTGCTGAGTGTCCCCTTCGGTTGTATTCTGCTGGCGTACGGACTGATGAACGTCGCCTATTCGCTCTTTCTCAAGCACGTCGTCATTCTGGACGTGATGATCATTGCCTCCGGATACCTTTTGCGGGCGATTGCCGGCGCCCTCGTCATCAGCGTGGAAATCTCCTCGTGGCTCATTCTATGCACGGTGTTGCTGGCGCTCTTTATGGGATTTGTCAAACGTCGGCAGGAATTGATCCTCCTGGAATCCGGCGCTGCCGGTCATCGACGTATTCTGGATGAATACACGCCGCGGTTTCTGGACCAGATGATTGCCGTTGTAACCGCCGGCGCTCTCGTTTCATACGCGCTGTACACCATGTCGCCCGACGTCGTACAGAAGCTCGGAACACCGCATCTCAACCTCACCATCCCCTTCGTGATTTACGGGCTTCTGCGTTACCTCTATCTGGTCTACGCCAGGAACGAGGGAGGTAATCCGTCTTCCACCATTCTGGGCGACCCATCGCTGCTGATTAACGGCGGCCTCTGGTTTCTTGCCGTAGTCGCCGTCCTTTATTTCGAGTAACCGTTGTCGTTCGACCTCTGCCGGCCCCACCGCCTCCCCGCCTCCGCTCGAAAGCACGCGAAATGCAGAGCCAGGTTGCCGTTCTAAAAACCAGACCTGAAACCGTCTTGAGAGACTATCACAGGCTCATGAACCTGGCCGGGTACCAGGACGTCCTGGACAAGGGGCTGGACACCGCCCTCAAGGTCAATATCTCCTGGCATTTCTTCTACCCCGGAAGTTCCACGACCCCGTGGCAACTCGAAGGCGTGATCCGCGCCATGGCAAAGGACGGTTATCGCAAGGACCTGATCCACGCCTGCCATAACCGAACGGTCGTTATCGACGCACGCCTGGGCGAGCGTGAGAACAAACAGGTCAACGTGGTAAACACCCACGGCCTGCGCAATATCCACCTCTATGAAGGCGAAGAATGGATCCACGTCCGGGATGCGGTGGGCAGCCTCGCCGATGAGTTCATATGCCTTAACCAGGTCTATCCGGAAGGCTTTCACATTCCCAGACGCCTGATCGGGGAGAACATCGTCCATCTGCCCACCGTAAAGACCCACGTATTTACCACCACAACCGGGGCCATGAAAAACGCGTTCGGCGGTCTGCTCAACGAACGGCGTCACTGGACCCATCCGGTCATTCACGAGACCCTCGTAGACCTGTTGATGATCCAGAAGAAGATCCATCCCGGTGTATTCGCCGTGATGGACGGCACGTTTGCCGGAGACGGACCCGGCCCACGGTGCATGGTTCCGTTTGTTAAGAACGTAATCCTGGCTGGCGCCGACCAGGTGGCCATCGATGCGGTGGCCGCTAAAATGATGGGAATGGATCCGCTCTCCATCAAATACATCCGGCTCGCCCACGACCGGGGCCTGGGTTGCGGCGACCCGCGCCGGATTCAGATTGTTGGTGATATTGCCGCGGCCGGGGAAAACTGGCAATTCTCGGGACCCTTCCGTAAAATGACCTTTGCCTCCCGAATGCAGCACAAGATCTACTGGGGACCTCTCAAGAGGCCCGTCGAGTGGTCTCTCAAGACGTTCCTCGCGCCCTGGTCCTATCTCGCCAGCGTTCTCTACCACGACAGCTTCTGGTACCCTTTTCTCGCCAGGAAACGCATGCGGGAGGTTCTGGAAAGCGCCTGGGGCCGGCTGTTCAGAAACTGGGAGGTCGCGGTCCCGACGGACGCCGGCTTTGAGAACGTGGGAGACGCCGCCGCCGAGATCCAACGCACCGGGTTCAGCGCATTCCGTCGTTCTCTGGGCATCCTTGTCTCCTGCATTCGTGAAGCACCGGAATTTCTGACCCTGCGAAAGAGGCAGACCCGGCAGAAGTAAGGCGTCCTTCTCGATCCATGCGTGTTCCTTCCACCGACCCGTTGATCGCGGCCGTCCGGCGTATCGCTCCCACCACCGTTCCCGGCGATTTCGCGGTGACGGAAATCCAGCCCGTTCCACGGCACCCGAACGTCTGGAGAGTCGCTCTCGGCGACGGCTCACTCCTCGTGGCCAAACACCACGTATTCGCTCCCCTGACACGCGGCAGACCCCACGACCTGCTCGCCGTTGAACAGCTTGTCCACGCGTGCCTGTCCGATGGACCCATCCCCAGGCTCTATGCCGCCGATTTGGAACACGACCTGGTTTTTTACGAATGGTGCGGAGACCACACCCTCGACGACGTCTGCCAGGATGGCGCCGCGGAAGGCTACGGCAGTCTCGCCGTGGTGGGTTTTTCCCAAATTCAATCCGCCTTTCACGCACAGCGCGAAGTTTTCTCTCCGCGGTCCTTTCCGGGTTGCTGCCCGCAGGAACTGCGTCGGACCTGGCGGCGAACCACCCGACCTCTTGCCCTGCCGCGTCTCGCTGAAGCGCTCTCGGAAACTGCGATCCGCAAGCGTTCCACCAGAATCCGCAATGTACTCGCTGAGCTTCTTCAGTTCCTCGAACGGGCGACGCCGCTGCCCGGCCCGACCGACTATCAGGCCCGCAACATCGTCATCAACCCGGCCGCGCAAACCCTGCGTTTTATTGAATTCTCAAAAATCGGCTGGGACTGGCCCGAGCGCCGGTTGACCCAGTACACGACCTCCCATGGCGCAGGTCGACCGGAGGGCAGGACTTGCAGCGCGCTGACGCCTGCGCTTGCCGCGCGATATGCCGCCCTTGCAGCCGAATACCGAACAGAGCCGGAAACGGAGATTGCGGCCCTGCTGGACGGACACCACTTTGTTTTCCACCTGCTGGCCGCGCAATCTCTCCTGGGTGCCCTGCCCGATCCCCATCATCCGTTGCTGCATAGCTGGCGGAACCCCAAAGCACGGCTGGAGCAACTTCGACAAATTCTCGCAACGCCCCTCAGCCCCGATCCCCGCACAGCAGAGCTCAGATCCTGCTTCGAATCCTGATCCCGCTACGGGTTCCGTCAACAGGCAACCGGCACGGATTGAAAAATCATCCAATCGACGGTTCTGCCGACCTTCCCGGGATGGATCGCAATGTGACCCCGCAAAACCATTGACAACCCCCCGGATTTGGCCTATCGTAAATTCCAGTGGCGGTGAACACCCCAGGCTTCTGTCGACCTTTCAGTCAACCCGCGAATATGTGTACCTTCCTGCCAACCGGCAAACTCCCGCTGGATTTGCTTTCCGGTCTTCTTCGAGATTGTGTCGTGGAAGACAAGCGCGTTCTGGTGGGGCCCCAGGTGGGCGAGGACGCCGCCGTCATCGATTTCGGCGAGACCTGCCTCGTGGTGAAAACCGACCCCATCACCTTCGCCACGGACGAAATCGGCCACTATGCGGTCCACGTCAACGCGAACGACGTTGCGACAATGGGGGCCGTTCCCCGCTGGTTCCTGGCCACGCTGCTCCTGCCGGAAGGCCAGACGAACGGAACGCTGGTCCGGACCATCTTCGACTCGCTCCGCCGCGCGGCGGGTGAAATCGGTGTCTCCCTCTGCGGCGGCCATACCGAAATCACCGCGGGGCTGGACCGGCCGATCGTCGCCGGCCAGATGCTGGGCGAGGTCTCGCGCGATAAACTTGTACGGTCGAGTGGCCTGCAGGCGGGCGACAGCATTCTGCTGACCAGGGGGTTGGGGGTCGAGGCCACCGCCATCCTGGCCAGGGAGAAAGAAACCGAACTGCGCGAACGGGGATTCGACCCGGCCCTGCTCAGGATCGCGCGTGACTACCTTCGCGAACCGGGAATCAGTATCCTTAAGGAGGCTCGCATCGCCTGCGAAACCGCTTCTGTACACGCGATGCACGATCCCACCGAAGGCGGTGTCGCCACTGCGCTGCGCGAACTCGCCGCGGCCTCGGACTGCGGGTTATCCCTGGACTCGGAGGCACTCTTCGCCTCGGAAGAAACGCGCCTCCTCTGTGACGCCTTCCAACTCGATCCGCTGGGCGTTATCTCCTCCGGCGCGCTGCTCATCGGCCTGGCGCCGGAAGACACCGGACGGGTTCGCGATGCCATCCGAACCGCGGGCATCCCTTGTGAGATCATCGGCCGCGTGGAATCACCGGAATTCGGAATCAGGGTTCGCGTTCAGAACCGCTGGACCGATCTCCCCGAATTCGACCGGGATGAAATCGGCAAGATCTTCTGACTACCGGGATCAATCCCTAAAACCGGTGAGACGTAAGACGTAAGCCGGCAGAGGAAAAACCTGAAAGCGGGAAGAGGGTAGAGGTGAGACGGTAGAAGATGTCCTTGCCCGTTTGGTTCGTCCTCAATGCCATTGGCAAGATATGAAACCGCACGGGGCAGGCAATCTCTCCCGTCTTCCGTCTCACCCGGGGGTGAGCGGCCGCGGGGAGAGGTCCCGCCCGTAACGCTGATAGACATCGCCAGGCCATAGCGATATCCTGTAGACGCGGAGGCATCATCTCCCGTCTCCCCTCTCACGTCTCACCGCCTTTACCGCTGAATCTGCTTGTCCGCACGTGACGTAACGCCTAAATTATGGAACGGCATTTTCGGATTCTATCTTTACTAATGGGAGCACGTTTCGTGTCCGATCAGAATATCTTTTCTTTCCATTCCCCCACCCGCCTTATTGTCGGCCGCGGCAGTGTTTCGGAAATACCAAAGCTTCTCTCCGAACGCCATGAAAAAAAGGCCCTCGTCGTTACCGACAAAGGCCTCGTCAAGGCAGGCGTGGCGCAGCAGACCACCAGAGTCCTGGAGGCTGCGGGTATCCCGTTTGTGGTTTACAATGACGTGGAAGAAAACCCTCCGGCTCACGTCGTTCAGGCCTGTTTCGATCTGTACGAGTCAGAAGCCTGCGATTGGCTGCTGGCCATCGGCGGCGGGTCTTCTATGGACACCGCCAAGTGTGCCGGGGTGCTTTCCGCCAACGGGGGCCGAATCGAAGACCACTTCGGCCTGCTTCAAGACCGGAAACGAATACCCTTCCTGTTGTGCGTTCCCACGACCTACGGCACCGCCAGCGAAGTCACTCCGTTCGCCGTTGTCACGGACAGGAACCACTTCAAGGCGACTGTTGGCGGCCCGCACGTCATTCCCGACGTCGGCATCCTCGACACCAATGCGGCCGTTGCCCTGCCCATGCCAATCGCCGCCGCCACC
Source organism: Candidatus Latescibacterota bacterium (assembly GCA_963662665.2). GTDB lineage: Bacteria > Latescibacterota > UBA2968 > UBA2968 > JAAXHE01. The sequence continues at coordinate 89,419 of CAXXJS010000030.1, read as the reverse complement.
GGGATGGACGCGCTTACCCACGCGGTGGAATCCTACGTGGCCCTTGCCTCCAACCCCATTTCCGACGGTCTGGCGCTGCACGCGATCCGGCTTATTGCGCGCAACCTCCGGCAGGCCGCGTCAAGCCACCACAATTACGGCGCCACCGAACAGATGCTTCTCGCAAGCAATATGGCGGGCATCGCCTTCTCGCAGACGCGCCTTGGCAACGTGCACGCCATGTCCCACGCCGTGGGCGGCCACTACGGCGTCCCTCACGGCGTTGCCAACGCCATCCTGCTCACACGGGTGATGGACTTCAATAAAGTCGCCTGTCCGGAACGTTTCGCCGATATCGCCGCTGCATTGGGTGAGAATATCGATGGCCTGTCCCACGTGGAGGCCGCCGACGTTGCCGTGGAAGCCGTGAAAGCCCTGGCGGCGGAAGTGGGTATACCAGGAACGCTTTCCGAAGTCGGCGTCCCGCCCGAAGGCATTTCCGTACTGGCGGAAGATGCGATGAAGAGCGGAAATATCCGGATCAACCCCCGCCACACCACACTCAAGGACATTATTGCGTTGTACGAAGCCGCGATGTGATGGTCCATCGCATCCGATCCTTAACGGCAAACCCGTTTAATTGCCGCTTGATACCTGACCAGCGTCCTCGACTACCGGAGGCCCCATATGCAATACCCCAGCATGTTTCGGATTCGCCAACATTTCGACGCGCCGCGCGTAGACGATATTCCGGGCGCCACGCGGCGCGAAATCCGGAACCTCAACCCAGGTGAAACCATCAAGCCCGGACACACCGTAGCAATCGCCGCAGGGTCACGGGGCATCGCCAACCTGGACACGGTCATCGCGACAATTGTCAGCGAAATGGTGGGGCTGGGCGCCAGGCCCTTTATCGTTCCCGCAATGGGCAGCCACGGCGGAGGCACGGCGGAGGGTCAGGCCGGGATCCTCGCCGATTACGGCATTACCGAAGCAGCGGTTGGCGCCCCCGTCAGGTCCTCCATGGACGTGATTGAAATTGGCGTCACCGATTTCGGTATGCCGGTCTATTTCGACAAATGCGCCTCCGAGGCCGACCACGTGGTCGTTGTCAACCGCGTAAAACCCCACACCGGCTTCGTGGGTGAAATCGAAAGCGGACTGATGAAGATGATGCTCATCGGCCTGGGAAAGCACAAGGGCGCAACGATTTACCACCGGGCCATAATCCACCACTCTTTCGACAAGATCGTGCGCGTTGTAGGAAAGACGGTCCGGGAAAAGATGCCGATTTCGTTCGGTATTGCCCTGCTTGAAAACGGCTACGACGAAACCGCGCAAATTGCCGCGGTTCCCGCGCGGGATTTCGAAAGCGCGGAGAAGGAACTTCTGGTCAAGGCCAAGGCCTGGTGCCCCCGGCTGCCGTTCGACGACGTGGACCTGCTGATTATCGATGAAATGGGTAAAGATATCAGCGGCTCCGGAATCGATACCAACGTGGTGGGGCGCAAGCGCAACGAACGCCGTGCGATGGACGGCGACACGCCTCGCGTGCTGCGGATCTTCGTTCGGGATCTCACGGAAAAAACCCACGGCAACGCCGTGGGCGTGGGTATGGCCGAATTCACCACGGACCGGCTGGTCGAGAAAATCGACCATTACGCGACGAACATCAACGCCATTACCGGGCAGCATCCACCCGCCGCCTCCATCCCCATGCACTTTCCCACCGACGAGGACGCCCTGCAGATCGGATTGGAATCCATCGGACTCATCGAGCCGTGCGACGCCAAAGTGCTCTGGATCAGGAATACGCTGGACCTGGGTGAAGTCGAAGCCTCCACCGCCTACCTGGACATGGCCGAAACGCGCGACAACCTGGACATCCTGGTCGGCCCACGCCAGCTCGAACTCGGCCCGGACCGCAACCTCCCGCCCATCGATACCTTCGCGCGCAAAGCCCCCGAAATGGTCCCCGCGGATTGAGGGGGGTGGCAACGGTCGAAATGATGCGGGAACGTATCCTGCTTATTCTACTTTGAGGATCGTATATGGGAGATGCCAAAATTCACAATGACGAGAGCCTGAAGGTTACGCGATGGGCCAATGTTATTGAGGAACTGCGAGAGTGGCCTTCCGATGCTTCGGAATGGGAATCAGATCAGGTCAGCGGATTCGTCGAACAGGTACGGCTCATTGCTGATCGGAAGTCCGACGAGCGGAAGAAGGCCGGACGCATGCATCTTCAACGGGCGTTGGACCAATTGCGAGCGGACTACGCCAGCGAGATCGTGTTTTTTGAATTCGAGAACTTGGACATAGCCAACTGGCTTGCGGCTGATTGCCCTACTGACGAAGTTTCGGAGCGTGCGAAAACGGTGGGAAGTCTGCTGGAGCAGTTAAATGGGCTTCGCTTGTTAAAGCAGCAATCGCCTGAAAACTTCCAGGAAACCCGCAAGCATCGGACGGACTTGAACGACACGGAAGATCGGATAAATTCACTGGCGAAGCAACTCGACCAGGGGTTTGCGGCGACCAAACCGGAGCCGGAACAGACTCAAGATGAGGAAGTTGAAGACGACGACGACCCCGGCACGGAACCCCCTAAGCCCGGAAAAGGTACTTCTGGCGACCGCCCAGATTCTGACGAACAGCTTGAGGAAAAAAAAGAAACTCATCCATCCGAAGAAGAATCCAAGAGGGAAACCAGTTCCACAGGGCAAAAGGACGAAGCCGAACGTTTAGACAAGCGAGAAGAGTCCGAACCAAAGCCTACCCAGCCGACCACGTCCGCACCCCAGCCCCCCGAAAAAAAGCCACCAACGTTGCGCTCCGTTCAGGATGTAGCGGCACTTTTACAAAAAGACGACTCCGATGAAAACTGGGAATCATTGAGTTGGAGCCTATTAGCTGAAGGTGATTCGGCCGGAGCTTATTGGCTGGTTCGTTCTCTAAGAGCATCCGGTCGTGACGTACCTGTTGCGCCTGAACTGCTCACCGTGCTTCAGGGTTCACGTTGGTTGGAAGACGATGCTGACAGTTTAGTCCGCGACATTTTGGAAATTGCTTCGGATTGGGCACCTCAAACTACTACGGAAAAACTACTGGGATTGGCTGCGGCACTTCGTCCCAGCTTGATTGCCCCGCATGCCGGGCTCGTCGGGTGGCTTCCTCAAAGAGATGAAGTCAATCCCGCCTTTGGTGCACTCTCCGACGCTATCCGGGTTTTTGCCAGAGCGGGCTTTCCTCTCCGAAACGACGATCTACGAGGAGTCGAGAACCAGGCAATTATCAATGAAAAAATCGACGGGACTGCAAAAGACGCTGGCCGGCTCTTGGAAAATAATCAAAACCGGAGACTGATAATCCCGAGGGCGACTCACATATTGCGGTATCTAGTTGAGCGAGAGGGCGATTTAAGTTTCATTCTCACTCCCGTAAAGGATAACCAAGTAGATCAAATAGTTCAGGTCCGGGAGCGCATTTTGCGTTTCCAAAGGCGAGCCCAGATTGTAGACCGCATCCACCAGATCGACCAAGAGTTGGCATCTTCTCGACCGTCCAAGCCACTGTCCGGGGTTTTCCGAGATCAATTAGTACGAAGTGTCGAAGAAGCAGTAACATTGGCGGACAACTGGTGTTCCTTAATTGAGCAGCAAGAGTTCGTTAGAAACAAGGGTGACTGGTGGACGGATCAAGTGAAGGAGTTGCATGATCATATACACACCGTCCGGCCGGAAATCAAATCCGAACTGGACCTAATGCAACGAGATGATCAAGCCCAGCCGGAAGCCGCCTGTGGTTATGTTCTTCGTCGGGCTTTTGACCAGGTAGTAGGTATGTTAGGGTTAGAGGAACAATCAAATATGAAAGAACCCCACATGTGGATGCGGCGAGAGAGCATCTCGTTGCAGCAGGCGTTGGCACGACGCCTATTATGGCTCCCTGAAGTGTCCCTTGACGACGACGGCTATCCTGGAGAGGATAATAAAGCCGAGATCGCCACGTTCTTGCGCCAATCTTTGGCTGAGGAACGTGAATTAAGTACGGCCTGTAGCATGCGTATTGAAGGACAGGATTTTCGCTTCACCGATGTATTACAGAGCGCGTTAAAGGACGACGAGGAGCGCAGGTTATTTGTGGATCGAAACGAAGAGTCTCTCAAAGGATCCCGGACGGCTTTATTGGAAGGGGTCGCCAAAGTGCGGAGCGAAATTGAACAGGGTATGGTGGACGGGCTGCTGGTTGAAAAAGAACGTACCAATATGAGTGCCGCGATGGAAACGGCGGCTATTGAAGAGCCCTTGCGCTTTGGGCCCCTGTTCCGACGGCTAGATGATATTGAGAAGCAATTGAAACAAAAGCGCGCAGACCGATTGCAAGAGTTGGAGAGTCAATGGGCACAAATTCGGCAAGTGCTAGAGCAAAAGATCCAAGTTGAGCAGCTAAGAACCGTAGAGGTATTTTTCGATAAAGCTTTTCAACAGAGCGACACCAGAGTCGTAGACGAAGGCTTAGCCCACCTACGCGAAGTCCTCCAAGGCGAGAGAGAATGGGAGAGCGCGTGGTTTGCCCCACCGTACGAGCGTGACATCTTAACGGAGTTCCAAGTTGCTAGTCCTGTTATCGAATCGGGGCTTACTAGTTTGGGGAATGTCAATCAATTGGCTAGTACCCTTTGACGGCTAAAGCACGGCGTAGTCTGGATACAGCTTTCTCAGTTTGATGCGAGCATCGTCGGTCGTGAACCGCCAATGGACGGCCTTGCTATTGTTGTTGCGATCATTCGTCCAAGCGGAAGTCTGCTCTTTGAGTGAATCGATATCGGGGATGCGCTGCTTCAAGCATTGGTTGCTCAAGACACTCAGTTCGATCTCGGCGATGTTGAGCCAACTCCCGTGTTTGGGCGTGTAGTGGATTTCGAGACGCCTGGCCAGACGGCGAGCTTCTTCGGGTGAGAACGCCTCGTAGAGTGCCGCGGGCGTGTGCGTGTTGAGGTTATCACACACCAGGACGACGGTTTCGGCTTCACGGTAGTCCGTATCCAGAAGCTCCTTGATCTCCTGGGCCCAGTCCAGTGCGGTCTTGCGTTGTCTTACACGGACCTTGCGCCAGCACGAAAGCGGTTCAGTGAACATGAAGTTCACGGCGGTTCCGTTACGTTCATACTCGTAGTCGTAGCGTTCAGGTTTGCCCGGACGTGTAGTGACCGGAACACGCGTCTCCTTGACCAACTGAACCGGGTGTTCGTCCATATTGACAACGGGCCTCAGGGCGTCGTACGGCCGCTGATAGACATCCAGGATATCCTCCATCGCGGCGACAAACGCGGCGTTTTGCTTGGGCGGAATCACCCAGCACGTTCTCAGGTGAGGCCTAAGTTTGTTTTTTTAAGCGTTCGCTGCACCGTCCGGTATGAGATGCTATCGACGATCTCCAGGGCTACGAGCTCATCGGCCAAAAGCTTCAGCGTCCACCGCTTACGTCCCGTTGGAGGTTCACTGCAAGCCAACGCGATCAATCGGGCTTCCTTAGCACCATCCAGCTTTCTTTCGGTGGGAGGATGGGCGCGCTTCTTTCGCTCAAGGGCCGAATCCAGGCCCTCCAACACAAAACGCTTCCGGATGCCCTCAACCGTAGACCGATTGCACGAAAAGGCCTCCGTGATCTGCCGATCCAGCCAGGCCGGACCCTCTGCATCGGCCTTGAGAAGCACATGCGCGTGCCTGATTCGGTACGCTTGCGTCTTGCCTTTGCTTACCAGATCCTGCAGCCGTTCCCGTTCTTCGGGACTCAGACGTACGACGTATTTCTTCGGCATGCCGATGGCTCCTTCGTCTTCAGGGGAGACATCGAACTATAAGCACGCCCAGTCTTAGAAGTCAATAGGTACTAGTGTGATTGAGAAAGGCAAAACTTGGGGTAAGGTGGCGTTCGGTGAGTTACCCAAAACCCGCCGAGATGAAGCCGCTAGGGCACTTAAATCCTGGCACCTACTCAAACGCCATCAGGACCAACCAACAGTTGCCGATCGGCATGTCCCGGTCTTGTTGGCATATCTTGGTTTTCATCTACCGGGGAATGCGTCGACCGTCAGTGTGAAGAGTCGCGGCCGGGATTGGCTCCACTGCGAGGTAGATGCGTCGGCCAGCGATCTCGCACGACCGATCCCTCAGTTGGGCTCGCAAGCCAATGGCTGCTACAATGTAGTATGTCTGTGGGAACGGCCCGGGGCGGCCTCGATCGGAGCGTTCTTGCGTGACATAGGACTGGATACCAAGACGGTCATCGTCTTTTTTCTCGGGCGATTAACTGAGCGGCGGCGACGCGACATAGCCACCCGCGCTGGAGAACGGGAATTGGCTCTCGTTGTTCTAGATGAAGTCCTACTTGTATTTTTGGCCAAGTTTGACGATACCCGCCTTCCAGCATTCCTGCGTTGTAGCTTACCCTACGCTGCTCTCAATCCCTATACACCGTTCCAGGCCGGAAATGTACCGCCCGAAATGTACTACGGCCGCGACAGGATGGTCCGTCAGCTACAAAACGCCGGTAGCTGCATCGTATTCGGTGGGAGACAGTTGGGCAAGTCCGCTCTATTGCGCCAAGTGGAGCGCACATTTCACCAGCCAGATCAGGAGCGATTTGCTTGGGTCGAGGACATCAAGCTATTGGGGGATGCCCTGGCGGGCGAACAGCCCGACCAGTTATGGATCAAGTTGCGCGATGGCTTTAAGAAACACTCACTTATTAGGGACAGCATAACGGCGAACCAGCCTGACAATATCATCAAACACATGCAGAACGCAATGGATGAATCTCCGCAACGGCGTGTTCTCGTCCTGTTTGATGAAGCCGATTCCTTATTGGGTGCAGATGCTCAGAATAGCTTTCAAGTCGTCGAAAGACTCAGATCCCTTATGCAGAATACGCAATCCCGTTTCAAGGTGGTCTTTGCCGGTCTACATAACGTGCAGCGGTTCAACGATATCCCCAACCAGCCGCTGGCGCATTTTGGGGAAAACTTGCTAGTGGGACCACTCGAAGCCCCGTCTGCCCGGCAATTGGTTCGAGAGCCATTGGAAACGCTGGGATATCGGTTCGTTGATGAGACCACGGTGCTCAAAGTCCTTTCATACACCAACTACCATCCGGGTCTAATACAGTATTTCTGTCATGAACTCGTACGTCGGCTGCAAGCCAAAAGGTCCACAACTGGACCGCCTTACAAGATACTATCGGAGGATGTCGAAGCGGTATATCGATCGTCTCAAGCTCGACAGGTCATTCGGGAAAGGCTCGATTGGACTCTGGCACTGGATTCACGGTATCAGTGCATCGCGTGGGCCATGATTTATGTGCAAAAAGAGAAACGAGACAGCTATGTCCGTTCATTCAGTGTGAACGAGCTTCTCCGCCTGGCGCGAGAATGGTGGCCTCAGGGTTTCGATCAGGTCGACACTGAAGCATTGAGGGGATTGCTGGGAGAAATGGTCGGCTTGGGCATATTGGTACACAACTTGGATGAAAATCAATACTTGCTACGCAGTCCCAATTTAGTCCGTCTCATGGGTACCGAGGAGGACATCGAAGACCGACTGCTGGAGCTATTGGATAAACCTAAGCCGACTCAGTTTCAACCTGATAGTCATCACCGACTATTAGACGACCGAGGCCGAAGATACAGTCCGTTGACGCTGGTGGAGGAAGGCCGTCTGCAACAAACAGGGCGGTCCGGCGTGAGTTTAGTCTTCGGCTCGCAAGCATTAGGGTTTGACGTGTTGGACCGCGCTTTAATCCGTATGGGAGGCATTAAGATCCCTGCCCAAGAATTGATCCAAGCCGACAGAACCTGTGCCTGGTTGAATTCCCACGCCCGAAAGCAACGAGGGGTCGAGCAATCATTAACCTATGGCCGGCTTCGCGGAACCGGTGGGGAAATGGCGCGATGCGTTTGGAACGTATCTGAAATGTGCAGAGACTTTAACCAGAGGCGTAGACGGCCTCTTCAGGTGGTTTTTCTGCTTAAGCCAGAGGCTGCTTGGACGTGGCTAAAGGTGCCCCCTGACCGGCGAACCGGTCTGGAAGATAAGGTTGACCCCATCTACCTCCGCCGCTGGGACGAAGTGGGGATAAGACAGCGACTAAGCCAGGCGGGTAAGCTAGATTCGCCCGAGGTCTACCAGATGGTGATGAAAGCCACCGGCGGATGGTCTTTCTTGCTGGATGATCTTTTGCGTCGGTGCCAAGACCATGACGATCCCCGCTCGTTCGCAAACGCATTAATCGAGGATTTGGACCGTCCCTCATCAGAGTTAGGTGACGAATTGTTACAGCAGACTGGATTGGTTTCTCAGGATGAGTCGTTACCGGTGTTACGGACTTTAGTGGAATTTGGAAGATTCTCGTACGAAGATTTAGATACATTGCGCGATTTGGTTGAAGGAACACCCGACCTTTCCCACGAGGACTGTATGTCGGTTGTGGAGTTCTTGAGTCGGTTGGGTTGCCTAGATATAAGAAATGGAGAGTGCCGTGTTGAACCAGTCCTGGGCCGAATAATCGGACATCTATGAGCTTGGAACTGACCAGATTCGTAATGCAGATGCCAACTGCTCGGCGTTTGCTAGACCTGATACTGGACGACTTGCGGAACGGCCGCAGTGTTTTGGCCTTGTTTCCCGAAGGCGTGGAATCAAGCCTGCTCCGATCTGAATTATGGGATGGACTCGGACAATGGCAGTTACAAATCCATGATGTTTTGATATCCCAATTGGATGCCCAAACGCCAGCTGGAGCATTAGGTCTGATTCTCGAAGTCGATTGGGGTACCTCCAACGCGCCTCGTACAGTAGAGAATCTCCTGAATCAAGCAGACTTACCTGAGATTTTGTTTCTCGATGGTTTCGATGAATTGACTGAAGAAGATCGAGAGCATTGGCTAAATTTCATGGTGCAGTGGGCTCAGGTATGTCAAGGTAGGGACTCCACCGCTGAAGGTGGCTCAGAGACCCCCCCGGCATTGTGTTTGCTAACGCAAGCGTCGCAAGTGACGTGCCTGCTTCCCCAAACGAATGTATTCCTGTCTATCCGTCCTTGGAAAGGCATCCCCACGACATTGGAGATGCGACTCTTGTGTCGACTGGCATCCGAACAGGATACTGGTCCCTCAAGCCGATGGAAAGAGCACACTATTCCAGCCATTGCGGGCTCTGATATAGGATTGGCGGATTTTCTTTGGTCTCAGGAATATCGCGATAACGCCGAACTAGCGGACCTACTGCGGGCCTATGGTCAGAGACGTGGCTGGGATCAAACGGAATTGGAGTATTGGCCTCTACATAGCCATCCCCGAAATTCCACACTTTGGCAAGAGGATTGGGCGTTACCAAATACATTGTATAAGATTTGGGCTCGGGGAATGGTTCATTGGACGCCGGAATATGGGCTGGAACGCCATAGTGCAGTCTTGGCTCTATTGGATCAAAGGGAAACGTTGGATCATCGATTGTGGCGAGGACAAGCAGGGTTTCTTTTGGCGGAAATTGACGAAATTCGATTGGGCTTATGTACCCACCTTAACCACTCGTACGGATTGAATTGGCCTTACAAATGGCAGGAGCCGGATACAGTAATAGAATGCCAGGAAGTGAGAGAGACGCCCTTTGCCTGTCAATGGGGACACCTGGAATATCTGCTGCAGAAGTGTCCCAATATACAGGTGGAACAGCGATGGCTTCCACTGGTGCGTCAATCGCGACAACTCCGCAATGCAGTGGCACACTATAGGCCGATAACCCTACGGGATTACGAGAGGTTCTGCTCTGCGGTAAAGAAAGCAACTGCGGCAGGCTTGAAGATAGGTTTATGAATGGGTTGACGTATTCGTCCCATTTACTTCAATAGACTGAGACCGAACTCTATTGGAGATCCGTCAAGTGGCCCACACGGACGATTACGACTTGGCTACCCAAGAAATTGGCGGCGATACGGCGAAAATTTGGGCGATACGGCGAAAATATGTACGATAACCTGGTGTAGCCAGTCACTGACGGAGAGAGCACTGCGCCACGACAGCCTACAGGTATTACGGCCAACAAAACGTTCGGACATTTAGCAATCGATTGCCGACGTTGTCTTTCTCGCACTCTTCGGGTTGAGAATAGTCAGCCATGCCTGACCACAGCTACTTCGCGAATCTGATCTGGCAAATCGCCGACTTGCTACGTGGGCCGTACCGTCCTCCACAGTACGAACGTGTGATGTTGCCCATGACCGTACTTCGACGATTTGACTGCGTGCTCTCACCGACCAAGTCCAGCGTGCTTGCTGAGTACGAACGCTCCCGAGGCAAGTTTGAAGGTCGTGCGCTCGAACGCAAGTTGAACAGCGCTGCTGACCAGCGTTTCCATAACCACTCACCCCTCGACTTCGATAAGCTCAAAGGCGATCCGGACCACGTCGCCCAACACCTTGTCAGCTACATCCATGGCTTTTCAAAGAACGTTCGCGAAATCTTCGAATACTTCGAATTTGAGACAGAAATCGGGAAAATGCAGGAGTCCAACATCCTCTATCTCGTTGTCTCGAAGTTCTGCGACGTGGATCTCCATCCGGAGCGTGTCCCAAACGACCAGATGGGACTTATTTTCGAGAATCTGATTCGTCGATTCAATGAATTGGCCAACGAGACCGCGGGCGACCACTTCACGCCACGGGACGTCATCCGGCTGATGGTAAACATCCTATTCATTAGCGACGATGAGCTCCTCGCTACGCCCGGTGCAGTGCGCAAGCTTCTCGATCCCGCTTGCGGAACCGGTGGCATGTTGGCCGAAGCGCAGAACTACCTGCGAGAGCATAACAATGTTGCGCGTCTTTTCGTTTATGGACAGGACTATAACCAGCGCGCCTTTGCCACTGCTGCCTCAGACATGCTGATGAAGCAGGTCGACCACATTGGTGTCGGTGATAGTGTCCGATACGGCGACAGCCTTACAGAGGACCAATTCGAGGACGACACCTTTGATTATTTTCTTACCAATCCCCCCTTCGGCGTGGACTGGAAAAAACAACGCAACGACGTCCGCAATGAGCACGAAAAGCTTGGTTTCGCGGGCCGTTTCGGCGCAGGACTCCCCCGCGTAAACGATGGATCTATGTTATTCCTGCAGCACATGGTACATAAGTTTGAACCAGTTCAGCCGGCAAAGCACCAGCACGGCTCGCGTCTGGCCATTGTGTTCAGTGGTTCCCCGCTTTTCACCGGCGGCGCCGGTTCCGGCGAGAGCGACATTCGCAAGTGGATTATCGAAAACGATTGGCTCGAAGCCATCATTGCCTTACCAGAGCAGATGTTCTACAATACAGGCATCGCCACGTATATCTGGATTGTCACCAACCGCAAAAAAGATCACCGGAAAGGACGGATTCAGCTGGTCGACGCCCGCGATATGTGGATGGCGGGCGGTAGCGAAGACAACAGGCGAAGTCTGGGCGACAAGCGCCGGCATTTAACCGCAGAGCATGTTGAGGAGATCGTGCAACTGTATGGCCGCTTCCAGGAGGACGAGCGTTCAAAGATTTTCGACAACGATGACTTCGGCTATTCCCGTGTCACCGTGGAGCGCCCTCTGCGCCTGCGTTATCAGATGACCTTTGAAGACAAAGCGCGTTTCCTGGATGCATGTCCGTACTTGCTGGATGACGTCCAGGACATAGATAAGGTGTTCGGGCGCGAGCCCCAGCGCGACTGGAACGCGACCTGGGAAAATATCAGCGCTCTCCTGCATAAGCGCCAATCGCGCTGGAAGAAGGTAGAACAGAGGCTCTTCCGAGACGTCTTCACCGTGAAAGATCCAGACGGCGAGCCCGTCAGGAAGGATGGCCGAGAGAAAGGATACGAGCCTGACACCGCGCTACGCGATTTCGAGAATGTGCCGCTTAAAGACGACGTCGACGCCTACTTCGAACGTGAGGTCCGCCCTCACGTCCCCGACGCCTGGATGGACCGCGGAAAGGACAAGGTCGGCTACGAGATCAACTTCAATCGGCACTTCTACAAATGCACGCCACCCCGACCGCTGGAGGAAATCGACGCGGACCTGAAGAAGGCGGAAGAGAAGATCATCCGATTGCTTCGCGAGGTGACGGCGTGAACGCCGCTACGAAAACAGCCACGGAAATGTGGAAGGAAGTTCGATTTCGATACCTGGCCGATGTCCACAAAGGAAACTTACCAACTTCAGTTGATCAGGCAGGTCTCAATGTCGAAGTCGCACCTTATCTCACGATGGAGTTTCTTCGCGGAGAGATTAATGACCCGACGCTCGTCAGTCTCGGTCCCAATGCCCTTGTGGCTTCCGAAAACGACACCTTACTCTTGTGGGATGGATCAAATGCGGGGGAATTTCTAAGGGCTAAGCGGGGTATTGTCTCATCGACAGCCGCGCTCGTCATTCCTAAATTTGTTGATCCGAGGTTTTTGTTTTGGGCATGTAAATCACAGGAAGATACGATTAAAGCCGAGACAGTTGGAATGGGTATTCCGCATGTGAACGGAGAGTTCCTTGCTAATCTACGTATTCAGATCCCGGGTCCGAATCAGCAACGCGCCATCGCCGACTATCTCGACCACGAGACATCGAGGCTGGATGAGCTTGTAAAGGAGAACGTACGGCTGCTGGACCTGGTTGCCGAGAAGCGCCGTGCGCTCATCACCCGCGCCGTGACCCGTGGTCTCGACCCGAACGTCCCGTTCCGCCACTCGGGCATCTCTTGGCTAGGCAAGATCCCGGCGCATTGGAAGGTGACTCGTCTCAAATTCGTAGCGTCCGTCCAGACCGGGATTGCCTTGGGCAAAAGCTTTGGAAACAAGTCGACGAGGGAGTTTCCCTATCTGCGGGTTGCGAATGTTCAAGATGGCTACTTTGATCTTACCGAAGTGAAGTCTATTTCCGTGCCGAACAAAGAGGCCTCTCTGTGCCACCTTCGGGCCGGAGACGTTTTAATGAATGAAGGCGGAGACGCGGACAAGCTGGGGCGCGGAGCAATCTGGACTGGTCAGATCAACCCTTGCTTACATCAAAACCACGTATTCGCAGTGCGACCACGGCGGGTATCGCCTGACTGGCTTAACACCTATACTACAAGTGAAGTAGCCAAGGCGTATTTTGAAAGCCGCGCTAAGCAGTCTACTAATTTGGCGTCGATTTCAGCATCGAACCTGAGTGAGATGCCGCTCCTCACACCACCCGATCAAGAGCAGAAGCGCGTCGTTGACCACATCGCTCGTCACACTGCCGAAATCGATAGCGTCCGCAAATCTACAGAACGCACCATTTCACTCCTCAAGGAGCGCCGCTCTGCCCTTATCGCGGCTGCCGTGAACGGACAGATCTCAATCAATTCCTCAGAATCCGCTTAAACTGCGGCAATCACCGAAAATATCATGCGAATGAGACCCAGCCTTGTCTGAGGCAACACATTTTCGCTATTCTATATAATCAGTTTTCCGTTTACGTCATGGCAGATATTTACAACCAAAAGAAACGAAGCGAAATTATGGGGCGAGTCCGGGACAAGGACACAAAGCCTGAAAATCGCATCCGAAAAATCGCCCATAATCTGGGCTATCGCTTTCGTTTATACGACGATGGTCTGCCTGGAAAGCCTGATCTGGTATTTCCCCGGCACCGGAAAGTGATCTTTGTCCACGGCTGCTTCTGGCACGGACACAACGACTGTCCGAAGGCGAGACGTCCTACAACAAACAGAATCTTCTGGGACGAGAAACTGTCACGAAATATCGAACGTGATCGGCGAAATGTAGTTGCTCTGGAGGAAGCAGGTTGGAAGTCCTTAATTATATGGGAATGTGAGACAGCGGATCGGGATCTCGTTGAGCAGTCGATGCGCCGGTATTTTGATGGTTAATTTCCCATATAAAGGTAATGGCGTGAGTGTCAAAGTATTCGACTTTTTTTCGGGTTGCGGTGGGGCGAGTTGTGGGTTCAGGGATGCTGGCATGGAGATCGTCTTTGCGCTCGATTTCGATCCTGACTCTCGACGTACCTATCAAACGAATTTCCCTTCGACTCATTACGTATTCAAGAATATTCGCAAGACACCAATCTCTGAAGTTCGTTCAATTGTTGATGCGCAAAGACCTAACCCCTTGTTATTTTGCGGATGCGCGCCATGCCAGCCATTCACAAGGCATAACAGGAAGCAAATCGAAAAAGAAGATGACGACCGGAAAACACTGTTGTCCCGGTTCGCCGAGTTTGTCGAAGCCTGCAAACCAGACATCGTCTTCATCGAGAATGTGGCCGGTCTTGAGGAAGAGAAATCGAGTACTCGGCCGTTCGGAGAATTCCTTCAAAGTCTTCGCTCAGCCGGCTACGATTATATCAAGTACAGCAAAGTGCGGGCCATGAAATATGGAATCCCGCAGTGTCGTTGTCGCCTTGTTCTTCTGGCAAGCCGTCACGGTCCAATCGAACTCCCATCGGAGACAAACGGGCCTGGAACGGACAACCCCAGTTACGAAACGGTCAGGAATTGGATCGGAAATCTTCCACCGATCGAGGCAGGCGACGAACATGAGACCTTTCTAAATCATCGTGCCGCGAGACTGTCAGAACTAAATCTGGAGCGTATTCGAGCGACGCCGGAAGGCGGAGGCCGTAAAGATTGGCCGGAAAGATTTCGTCTAGAATGCCACAATAACACAACGGGATATAGCGACGTCTACGGCCGTATGGCGTGGGACCGACCGGCCACGGCGTTAACGACAAGATGCATCAGTTACTCCAACGGTCGTTTCGGACACCCGGATCAGGATCGAGCTATCAGCATCCGTGAAGCAGCCTGTCTGCAGACTTTTCCGCGTGACTTCAAATTCGAAGGAAGCCTCGCCTCGATGGCACGACAGATCGGCAATGCTGTTCCAGTTAAATTGGCAGCATCAATCGGACGACAAATCAACAAACATCTGAAGGAAGTGGGAGTACTCCGCTAAGATGGCTACATTTAAGACACGAGCTCGAACGCTTGACATGCTTGGACGACAACAGATTGCGGGAATCCCAACAGCAATCAGTGAATTGTTCAAGAATGCTCACGATGCGTATGCCGACCGCGTAGAGATCGACTACTACCGCAGTGACGGTCTGTTCGTATTACGTGACGATGGGATTGGGATGAGTCGGGACGATTTTTCTACCCGTTGGCTTACAATCGGGACCGAGAGCAAACTCAATGCTGATGGGTTGGAACCGATACCGCACGATCCAGGCAAGAAAAAACGACCAATGCTGGGCGAAAAGGGCATCGGCCGCCTGGCAATTTCAACCATCGGCCCGCAGGTACTTGTGTTGACGCGCGCCCGAAACAGCGGTACGCTCTCCGATCTCACCGCGGCGTTCGTTAACTGGACCCTTTTTGAATGTCCTGGAATCGATCTAGAAGATATCCAGGTTCCCATTCGAACCTTTCCCGGGGGCAAGTTGCCGTCAGGCCATGATGTGTATCAGATGGTTTCTGCATTCACCCAAAATAACGAGCATCTCAAAGACAAGATTGGCGGACGATTTTATAGCCGTCTTCGACAGGAACTCGATGGGTTTCGAGTCGATCCTCAGGACATTGATTCTTATCTCGGTGATCCGACACTAAGCGGCGGCGGAACAGGTACACATTTCATCATTCTTCCTGCATCGGACCTTCTACCCACGGATATCGACGGAGAACCTCAGGACCAAAAGGCAACACCATTGACGAAAGCACTGTTGGGATTCTCCAATACAATGACGCCGGACCATTCGTCACCCGTGATACGCACTGCATTCAGAGACCACAAGACAGACGACCTCGTAGACGATCTTATCGAGGAAGGCGAGTTCTTTACGCCGGAGCAATTTCAAAACGCGGACCATCAAGTCACAGGAAAATTCGATGAATTCGGCCAATTCAAAGGAGACGTGTTAATATATGGGGAATTAGTAAAGAGTCACGTTATTCCCTGGACCGGTGCGGGAGGGATCACAACCGCCTGCGGTCCCTTTTTCATTAGCTTTGCCGCGATCGAGGGAGAGAGTAGACATTCAACACTTCCTGCTGAAGACCACGCTCGAATGGCCGAAAAAATGGGTAAAATTGGCGGGTTGTACATCTATCGGGATGGGATAAGGATACTACCGTATGGAGACACGGATTATGATTGGCTTGATATAGAACTCCATAGAACAAAAAGCGCTTACTACTACTATTTCTCACATCGAAAAATGTTCGGTGTTATAGAAATAAACAACCGAGACAATCAGCAACTCAACGAAAAAGCTGGTAGAGAAGGTTTCCGAGAGAACAAGGCTTATCGACAATTCAAAAGCATTTTGAAGCACTTTTTTTTGCAGATGGCTGCGGATTTTTTCCGAAAGGAAGGTGTCCACAGCGAAAGGTTTGAAAAGAAAAAGGAGGAACTCTCAAAAGTTGATTCGGATAGAAAACGACGTGAACGGTTCGTATCCATCAAGAAACGGAAGTTGTCGAAAGATTTAGTCTGGTTTTTTGAACAGGTGTCATCTAAAAACCCTCATGATGAAGCCCTGAAGTTGAGCGAGGATGTTACACAGAGGCTCAAGATGGCTTGCCGCATATCGGATCCTCACAGGGCGGCGCAAGAGTTCATCCATGTTGAGCAGGATGCCCAAACGGAACTTAGAAGGATCGAATCCCGATATAGAATTTCACGACCCAGGATAGCACTTAGCAAGGCAATGCAAAGAGAGTGGAATGACTACAATTTGGCATTTTCCGAACTTTCGGAGACAGTCTTTTCTCCGACTCGAGATTTGATCTCAGATGTTGTTAGAGATGAAGCCGACAAAGCTCGCGTGAGCATCGACCGGAGACTTCAGGTCGAAACGACGCTCGATGAGCTTTCAAGACATGCTATAAAGAAAACGAGAGCGGGTGGAACCAGCGTAAAACAAGAAGCGAATAAGGTAGCCGAGGAGGTCCGAGGATTAGCTAGTTCGCACCTGAGCGAAGTGGAAACCGCGCTACGCTCTGTCGTTGGCGAATTTCAACGGATTGATGTTTCAAGGCTTTCGAATGAGGACTTAATTGATTTCCGCGTCGATCTAGAGTCGCGTATTCTGGCGGTTGCGGAAGACAAAACTAGCTTTTTTGAATCGCTTTTTGATCAATTACAAGCTATTGACTTAAGCGGTGAGACATCAGTATTGGATCAACTCGTTGCGATCGAACATCGAAACCTCTCACTCGAGGAGGAAGTTGAGGGCGACTTGCAACTTGCCCAACTCGGAATGGCAGTTGAGGTCATTAATCACGAGTTCAATTCAACAATTCGTTCCATTCGCAATAATCTTCGTCGGCTAAGAGCATGGGCAGACATCAATAAGGATCTCCAAAAACTTTACAACGACATTCGTGCAAGCTTCGATCATTTGGACGGATACCTGACGCTGTTTACACCACTACATCGAAGGCTTCAGAGAAAAGCAGTGGATATTCCTGGTTCTGATATCTACACCTTCTTAAATGACCTTTTCGAGGAGAGATTCACAGGTCACGAAATAGAATTCCAACAAACCAAGGCATTTTCCAGAATGAGAATTCATGGTTTCCCTTCATCCTTCTATCCGGTATTCGTGAATCTCATCGACAACGCAGTCTATTGGGTCTCACAGAACAATCCTGCGGACGAGCGCCGGATCGTCCTTGACGCGACAGATGGCACATTTTTGGTTTCAGATTCAGGGCCCGGTGTGAATCCAAGTGATCGAGATGCGATATTTGAGTTAGGGTTTACGAGAAAGCCGGGAGGACGTGGAATGGGGCTGCACATTGCCAGAGAGGTGCTTCGGCGCGTAGGTTACGATTTGTATTTGAGATCTACCAACGATATGAAAGGCGCTACCTTTGCCATTGGCCCCGTGTCTGTTGCACCAAAGGAGTCAAATGGAAACAACTGAAATGGACGATTTTGAGAAACGATGTGCTGAGATTGCAGAGCGATTTCTTCTTACCGCCGTAATCGTGGATGACGAAGCACAGATTTCGGATTTGCCTAAGCCAACCGAGTCTTTGGAGACTCCGAGTCGTCGCACGGTTGGAACCGTCCCTGACGGTAGAAATGCAAGACGAAGGGCTACTACCCACAGCTTGGACGCACGAACGATAGTAGAAACCTTCGCCAAACGAGGGTTGATCTGCGCCGTAACGGCACCTTGGGAAAATGATTCGTTGGTTGCTAGTGTACTACCAGCCGCGAGACGGGCTGACATTGTGATATTGGACTGGCAGTTGCACGACGACGATGGGGCGAGGACCCTTAAATTGTTGAAAAACCTCCTGCAAAATAGCGAAGTCGCCCGATTGCGTCTGGTCGCTATTTATACCGGAGAAAACGACCTGATTGGAATACAAACGAGCATTAAGCGGGCGTTGAGTAACCAAGGCTGGAACTTTGAACCGTGTGGTCAGAGTGTCGATCTCTTCTATGGGCATTGTCATATCGTTATATACGCGAAATCCGGGACGTTGTTGCCCTCAGAGCTGACGGATAGAGCAATTTCGGAGGGTGAAATTGCGAAGCGTCTCATTAAAGACTTCGCAGATATGACAAAGGGGTTACTGCCCAGTATTGCGCTCACATCACTTGCAGCAGTACGTGAGAACGCACATCGAGTCCTCGATTCCTTTTCAGCAGACCTTGATCCGGCGTTCCTCGCACATCGTGCGTGTCTTTCCTCGCCGGAAGATTCTCAACAGCACATGGTAAGCTTACTTGATAGCGAGTTGAATTCGATAATGGATGACGCAATAATGGAAGTGAATCCGGCGAGCCTCGATGCGGTCAGTGATTGGCTGTACTCGAACTTCAGCCAAGAAATGAAATTTAAATTTCCGAAGAAGGAACTATCCTTTAGCGATGTTCTGCGTCTACTTAAGGAAGGCATAGATCTAAGTTCGCTGAGCGGACAAGACTACAGGTCCCTATCCTCTAAATTTGCGAATAGTGGAAACGGATCGGAAGACCTTGATCATCAGCTTGCCTGGATGTTTAACTTTCGGACAGTAAGCAATTCTCTGCCACCCATACTGCAATTGGGTACTGCTCTTGAGCAAGAGAATCTCGACGGTGGAGGGGGATTCTTTCTCTGTGTGAGGCCGAGATGTGACAGTGTTCGCTTGCAAAGTGACGAGTGTTTCCCTTTGTTACCGTTGATAAACCCGCAGCAAAAACAAACTCAGGTTGTTGTAAAAAACGCCCAGGATGGCTATATACGTCGAAGCGTATGCACGAATCCTTCTCAATGGCTGCTGCCGAAGTTTGCGCCGGATGACTCTAAGAAGTGCGTAGTTGCAGAGAAAGCCACAGATGGACAGTTTTTCTTTACGTGCACGGATGGAATGAGATTCAAATGGATCGGAGATCTTAAAGCTGATTTCGCTCAGCGGGTGGCACAACACTTCGCATCAGGATTATCACGCGTAGCGACAGATAACTCCGAATGGCTTCGGAGACGTGAGAGGTCCAAAGGTTGATACAACCAAACTCAAGATATAACGACGCAACTGGACGCTGTTCCTTTTGGGAGTCGATACGTGAGCGAAACCACTGAAGCTGCCTTTGAGACGGTCATTGAATCACATCTAATGGCGAATGGTTACCTCACCGTCGCCGCAGGCGGTTTCGACCGCGACCGTGCGATTTTGCCCGACGTCGTAATTGCGTTTATCCGTGAGACTCAGCCCAAGGAATGGGCTAGGCGCAACGCGTTCCACGGTGACAGAACGGGAGAACAAGATTTGACGGATCTGTGCAAATGGATGGACGCAGATGGCTTGTTGGCTACGAGCCAGCGCGAGCAATATTTTTCCTCTGATCAAAGAACGCGGCTCCGCGCACAAAACTGCCTCGGTGACCGGAGAATTCGACGTCCAGGGCGGCATTGCCTTGAACGACCAAGCTAAGCAATCTCTGTCAGCCTATGAATTACCGAGAGCAGTTACCTGAAGGTTGCCCACCTGATGTCGCAGAAGACATTACAGCAACACGAGTGGTTTTTCGCTTGGTGCGAACCAGCCCACCGACGGAGGAGGACTTCGCATCCCAGCGAGCTGAAAATCCGGACCGTGACTTCGGCAAGATCTCCGAGTGCCAGGCCAGGGGACTATCTGTTTTTGCTGAACGAAGCCATTCCCAAAAGGCGTTGATGCTCCCGAGCCTACGCGAACGTTTAATTTGCCGAGTAGTACTTGAAACGGGTGCAGGCTCCATTTTACAGACAGGACACCGGTCACATCATACCTGGTGGCCGCTAGCAGATTTTGACATCTTGGCCAACTGTGTAGTGGAAACCCAATGAAAAAGATCCGACACACCAGGACTCTATTCTATTACGATGGCCCCCAGGTCTTCGAGGCCCACGATGCGATCGGTGGACACTATGTTGCGGTCATGGTGGAGTCTGATAATCTAAGTGAACGTTATCTCGTGGCCGGTGTCGCTCCCGAGCAATTGCGGGAGTTCCGTTCAGGCGCAGTCGATCTTCGCTCATTGCTGATAAAATCGGACGAAGAGGAACGGTTTCTGGCGACATTAGATACGGACCTGGACCATCCACTAGTGCTTAATAATCTGTCTACTACGCTCATGGATAGTGGATTTCTTCCAGATGCTGGTTTTGTGTTACACGACCGCTCTCCTGACGATTCTGTGCTCAGGGAAGCCCGGGAGCGCAACAACCTCGTACTTAAGGTCGTTGCAGAGCCACCAGAGGCGGCGATGCAACATCGTATCCGTGTGAATACGCTCGCAGGGATGTTGAATCTCGTTCAGGGCATGGTCAAGTACGCTTACAAAGCAGAAATGAAGGGAGATGATCCTCGCTATCGGCAGCCGGACGAAGACATGATGGATGTCGTTATTCCAGCGGCAGCCGGATCATTTCAGATTGTCCTAGAAGCCGCGAGTATGGCGGATTTTTTCGGAGGCAGTAAACTTGCGAGAGCACTGCGACGAATCGATGTGTTATTTGAGGATACTGCGAACCCTCAGAAAACACTTCTCACCGTAAAGGAACAACGTGGGCACCTGGCAGGGACATACCTGAAGCTCTTGCGTTTTCTGGTTGAACGAGAAACGGGGCTGCGCTACTCGTGGGCCGAACCGAAATCAGAACGCCCAAGCAGCCGCGCGGTATCGCAGTCCGAGGCAAGCCAGCTGATAGAAACGCTTTCGAGTGTTACGAATCTGGGAAGTGAATCAATAACGCTGGAGGGAACCTTCGAGAGATTTAACCGTGGAAACGGCTCTTGGGGATTGCTCACGAACGAAGGAAAACGTTCGGGCAAGGTTAAGGGAGGGGGGCCAAGTCTAGATGGTTTGGAGGTCGGCGGGGGTTACAGATTTTACTGTGATGAGGAAATAGAGGAAGTCGCTATCACGGGCCGCGAGATAAGGGTTCTCTATCTGAAAAACCATGAACCAGCATGAGTTGTAAAGGAGCTACTGACGATCACCAAGTCGCACCAATACTATGGCTTTCCAAAAGCTCCGCCTCAGTTTCTCTGCAAGATGCAAATCAAAGATCACGAATGACCAAATTGATGCTTACGAGAATACATGAACCAAACCAGTGAAGCCGCCTTCGAGACCGTCATCGAATCACATCTATTGGCGAATGGTTACGTCACCGTCGCCGCAGGAGGTTTTGACCGGGACCGGGCGATCTTTCCTGACGTCATTCTGGCGTTCATTCGCGAGACACAACCCAAAGAATGGGCCAGACTGCAAGCGCTGCACGGAGATAGAACTGGAGAGCAGGTTTTCACGGACCTTTGCAAATGGATGGACGTGAACGGTTCGCTGGCTACTATGCGACACGGCTTCAAGTGCTACGGGCGGACGCTGTACCCTGCGTTCTTCAAAGCGGCGCACGAGTTGAACCCGGAACTCGAAGCACGCTACGCAGCAAACCGGCTGGGAATCACCCGCCAACTTCGATACTCACCTCGATCGGAGAAGTCACTCGACGTAACGTTAAGTCTGAACGGTATACCAGTCGCTACGGTTGAACTCAAAAACCCGCTGACGGGGCAGACGGTCGACGACGCAATGCGCCAGTATCGTCTGGACCGTGATCCCAGAGAGCCGATCTTCGATTTCAAGCGGCGTTCGCTCGTTCATTTCGCAGTCGACACCGAGTGCGTACGCATGACCACTCGACTGGCCGGGGAAGCGACTCAATTTCTGCCATTCGACAAAGGCAATGATGGTGGGGCGGGAAACCCGCCCGATCCGAACGGGCGGAACTATCGGACGGCATACCTCTGGGAGGAAGTGTTCGAACGCGACAGTCTGCTCGACATTCTCGCTCGCTATATCCATCTGCAGATCGAGGAAAAACGCGACGACCAGGGCCACAAGGTGAAGGTCGAGTCGATGATTTTCCCGAGATATCACCAACTCGACGCTGTTCGCAAACTGGTAAAAACGGCCCGGGACGAGGGCGTGGGGAACAACTACCTTGTTGAACACTCGGCTGGCAGCGGTAAGAGCAACACAATCGGCTGGCTTGCGCACCGCCTCGCTTCCCTGCACGACAGGAAGAATGAACGCGTTTTCGATAGCGTGATCGTTGTGACTGACCGCGTCGTCCTGGACCAGCAACTGCAAGACACCATCTACCAATTTGAACACAAGCATGGCGTGGTTCAGAAGATCGACGAACAGTCCAGGCAACTCGCAGAAGCCCTAGAACATGCAGTCCCGATCATCATCACCACACTTCAGAAATTTCCATTCGTATCACAACATTTGCTCAAGATGGCTGAGGAAGAAGGCGCATCCGGGTCCGGTACGCTTCCTTCACGGCGATGTGCGGTCATCGTCGACGAAGCCCACAGTTCTCAGGGCGGGGAGACTTCGACGCATCTCCGGGAGGTCCTGGGTGGAGGAGATCTTCGGGAAGAGGCGCGCAGACGCGCTGAGGAGGAGGGGAGCGAGGATCTCGAAGAATTGTTCCGTAGCATGGCCAAGCGCGGCAGGCAGGAAAATCTGAGTTTCTTCGCGTTTACGGCAACGCCCAAACACAGGACACTTGCCGTGTTTGGCCGCGAAGGAGAGCAATTCCACAAATACACGATGCGGCAGGCAATTGAGGAAGGGTTCATCCTCGACGTGCTTGAGCATTACACGACCTACGCGACCTACTTCAAACTTCTCAAGGCCTGCGAAGAAGATCCAAACGTGGAGCGCAAACAGGCGGCGCGCGGGCTGGCTCGCTTTATGCAGCTGCACCCATACAATATCGCACAGAAAACCGAAGTAATGGTGGAACACTTCCAGACCGTAACGCGACACAAGATCGGCGGTCGGGCCAAGGCCATGGTGGTGACGGACTCACGCCTCAAAGCTGTGCGTTATAAGCAGAGTTTTGATGATTACATTGAAAAGAAGCGATATCCGATCAAAACCCTGGTCGCGTTCTCGGGTACCGTACAAGACGACAAATTTCCGGGCGTCGAGTTCACCGAAGTAAAGATGAACGAAGGTATTCGCGAGACGGAACTTCCGGAGAAGTTCGCGACACAGGAATACCAGGTACTGCTGGTGGCGGAGAAATACCAGACCGGATTCGATCAGCCGCTACTTCACACGATGTACGTTGACAAGCGACTCGCAGGCATCCAGGCCGTACAGACGCTTTCGCGCCTGAACCGCACCCATCCTCTCAAAGAGGACACATTCGTGCTGGACTTCGTCAATGACCGGGAAGAGATCCGGGAGGCGTTCAAAGTCTACTTCGAAGGCGCGGAGATGGGTGAGGAAGTCGATCCCGCCAGAATGTACGAAGTAAAAGGGGACCTCGACGCGTCAGGTATTTATCTGGATGAGGAAATCAAAAGGTTCTGTGCCGTATATTTCAAGCCCAGGCAGCGTCAGACCGTGCAAGACCACAAGGATATGAATGCTGCACTTGATCCCGCGGTCACACTCTTTAACGAAATGTGGGAAGAAAATGAAGACGGCGCGGAACTCCTTCGCGGACAGATTCAGGCGTTCCGCAACCTCTACGGGTTTTTGAGCCAGATCATTCCGTATCAGGACTCGGACCTCGAACGCCTGCATGTGTTCCTTCGACATCTGTCGCCGAAACTACGAAAACGCAGGAGCGGCCCGGCCTATCATTTTGACGACGACGTGCAACTGGAATACTACAGGCTGCAGAAGATCAGCGAAGGCTCGATTTCACTGGCTGAGGGGGACGCGCACGCCCTGGACGGCCCGAAAGAGGTCGGCACCGGCGAAGTACACGAAGAGTCCGTCCCGTTCTCCCAGCTGATCGACGTCGTCAACGAGCGTTTCGGGACCGACTTCAACCAGGCCGATCAACTCTTCTTCGATCATATCGTCGAGGCTGCAATGGCTGACGTCGCAATGCGTCAGGCGGCAACGGTAAATCCAAAGGACAAATTCGAACTGGTGTTTAGAAGTCTCCTGGATCAGATCTTCGTCGAACGCATGGATCAAAACGAGGCGATCTTTCAGCGATATATGAACGACGACTCGTTTCAGGATACTATCCGCAATCGGATGGCCACCGAGGCCTATGGACGGCTGCGATCCAACTTGGCTGTAACAGAAGAAACAGCGACAGATCTCGGGTTCCCGGCCGCACTCAGACTGGTTGAAGGTAGTCCCGAGGAACGATACGTTTCATGTGTGCCGTTCGTTCCACTCAAAGCGGCCGCTGGCGCATTCGGCGATCCGCACCACGTCGAGGACGGCGAATTCGAATGGGCATCCGTGAATTCACGCCATCGCCTCCGGCCAGGTATGTTTGTCGCGCAGATCGTAGGACGATCAATGGAACCCGCGGTACCCAACGGAGCGTATGGTTTATTTCGTGCTCCAGTGGAAGGCACACGCCAGGGAAAGACCGTCCTGGTGCAACTCAGCGACGCAACCGATCCCGAAACTGGCCAGCGTTACACCATCAAGCGTTATCACAGCGAGAAGATCCAATATGGCGAATCCTGGCGGCACGAACTCATTACGCTCCGTCCCAACAATCCCGAATTCGAACCCATCGTCCTGAGAGAGAGGGAAGAGGGGAAGCTTCAGGTTGTCGCTGAGCTTCTGGAAGTCGTTAGTTAAGTCGCATGACCTCTATGGGTGGTTGAAATTCGATAGCCCTGAAAGATTTAAAGAGCGTCATATTTGACGCACAGACAAAATTTCCTCCACCTCCCCGTTCACGTCGAACGCGTGTCGGTCATTTCCTGCGTGAATCTCGAATCCATTTTCATCAGCCGTCACCTGATCGTTCAGGTTTTGATCCGAAAACGCAAAAACGATGGCGTCTCCGGTTGTGGACAACCGTACGCGTGTGCTCGGGTCCCGTCCGCCCGGGACAAAGCTCTTCAGGCTTCCAGCCGCCAGTCCGGCGGCGGCGAATGGGACTTCCTCCTGCTCAAACGCGGCATCCTCGCCGCAAAGCGGCACCATGTCGATCGTCCGCTCCCCCACCCCGAATTTAACCAGGATCGGCCGCACGTCGCATAGGTCCTCCGGGTTCAACTTCCATCCGAACGGGGCGGTACATTACTTGGCAAATTAGGGCTGAGGTCCGTCTCCAATCAACTCACAAAAAGCGCTCGTGCGAGTTCTTCAATCGCTTTTGTATCCAAACCCTGTTCCGGGCCGTCCTTCGTTACGATCAATCGACCACCCGTATTCTCGCTCGAAAACACAGTGAAGCCATTTTCCGCATAGAGTTTCTTTTTACTGTTCCAGCGATTGCGATAATGTACGTTGTCCAGCATCCCACAGTGTTCCCAGAACCAATTCTGTCCCTTTGCATAAATTCGGAAATCCGAATGCCGTCCACCGGCGCCATCGAAGTTCAGCGGCGGTTCAACTTCGTAAGTGAGTTGCCCTTCCCTCTCGAAGTCATAAAGAATATTCGCGATAACCAACTCGTTCTTCGAACTTACCATCTCGCCTCGAATAGTCCGGTGAATAAGCCTTTCTTCAAGAAAATCACGCTTCGATCCACTAAGGCCAACGGGTAAATCTGCCGGCAACCGAACCGCCTCGTATGCCGGCGTCCGGAGCAGGTTCGTGAAGCGCGACGCGATGTTCGAGAACACGTAATGACGGAGTGCCAGAAACCTGTCGAACGGTCCTTGGTGGAGAATCCAAATGCGCCGCTTCTGGCGCGTCAAAGCAGTATAAATCATCTCACGAGAAACCATTCGACTATGGGACGGCAGCACCAGAATGACGCTACCGAACTCGCTGCCCTGGGCCTTATGCACCGTAAGAGCATAAGCTAGTTCTAGGTAGGGCTCACCATCCTCGGAAAAGTCTGATGGGGTGAATGAAAAGTTGCGGTTGCTTCGATCCGCGAATTCCACATGGGTGAATTTCGGATTGCTCCTTCCCCATTTCTTCTGGCCAATAATTATCCCAATCTCACCGTTTGCGAGGAACTCACGTTCCCCGTTTGCATTCTCATTGTAAACCCACGGATTTCGATTGTGATTGCGCACGCAGATCACCTTGTCGCCATAGACGATTTGCTCAGGACCACGGGGTTTGGTGAAGCGCATCCAGTCTCGATAGTGAGGGACGTTGTTCGAGTCCACTGCCTGGGATAGACGTTCGCTCCGCAGTCGCTCTTTGATCCCCCGGTTCAGAAAAATGGACCCTCCCAGACCATTGCGGTTGACACTCAGGATCTGCCAGCTTTCCACCCCACTGGCGCTGCCCCGGCGGAAGTCCAAGTACTGTTTGTTGCGATATTCTGCCCCTAAGGACGCCTCAAACGCAGACACTAGATCTTCATCTTCTACCTCGAGATCTTCGGCGAGGACACTATCGATAAGGTCCGGAAGTTCTGTTGGATTCTCCCACTGACGGTACTTTACCGTATCGTCATCGGAGCCATTGACTGCATTCACGGCAATCTCGTCTTCGCCTGGCGGCAACTTCCGACCAGAGAAGATCGCCGCGAGTTGAACATCAGACCTACAAAGTGCTGCAGTGTCATCCTCGCTTTCTTGGCGGCGGGGCGTTTTCAGTTCAGCCACACCAGTTCCGTTCTTTACGCGCTGCAAATATTCAATGATATCAACAAACGGGCAGCCCGCACCGATTGGGGGTAGTTGATATGGGTCGCCCACAAGGATCAGCCGGCAACTCCCCGGCAATGAATCTACGATGGCTGCGAGCATGTCCTCCGTTAACATTGACGATTCGTCCACCACGCAAGTAGTTGCCTCAGTTTTTGCTTCAGATGAGTTTGCACAATACCGCCCGGTCTTCGAGTCGTATCGATTCAATCCGAGTAGAAACTGGGCAACGGTCTGAGTTTCTCCTTCGCGTTCGGTTTCTTGGTCTAGACGCACGCGTGCCTTTCCTGTGGGAGCCAGAAGGCGCACGCGGTCTCCTACGACTTCCCGTTCATCCAGCAACAGCTGTAATACAGTTGTTTTTCCCGTCCCTGCGGGGCCGATGAGTACCGCCATCTGGCTCGTAGCCAGTCGTTCCAGCGCGATTGCTTTTTCGGTGCGGGCACGACTCTCGTCGGCGTCGCCTTCGCCAATCAGACCGAATTTTCTGTCAACCAGCATACGCCAATCAATCTTGGGCGACTCGGGTACATTCGAAATTCGATCGTCGACGGCTGACCGAATAAGCTTCCCGCTATCCACGTAGCGGTCAAGCTGAACCAACATTTCCTTCTCATCGCCGATCACTGAAATCACCGGTTCGAAGTCGTCGCGACATATGTCTACCATATCCATGTCGAGTGGTAGCTCGTGTACAGCGGAAAGATCACGACTCGCCTTAGTCACAATTTCAATAGGAAGCAAGGTGTGCCCATCCTCTGCACTGCGTTCGAGTATTTCCACGGTCGCTGCCCTTAGTCGGTGCGCATTGTCATACTCTAGAAGATCTGGATTACAGGCTTTGGGGAGGGGATGGGCAGTTGCCACTTCGTTTCCCGGATACAAACCACGATCTACCACGCCGAATGAGATCGACTCGACCTGCATACGGTCACTTTCGAACAATCGATACGGATTGGCCAAGACCTCATTCGAATCGTACGCCAACGACCGCACCGCCTGATCCTTGGTCAACTCCATACGTGCCAAAAGTTTAAGGAAGTCGAACTGAAGCGGTTTCTTCATTACTTGCTGCTTCCAGCGTCTGCGGAGCATACTTGTAACGACCGGTGAACGTTTGGGCGGCTGCCGGCCACCCGAGAGTATGCTGTCGACCACGGGCCAGGGATCGGCGTTCTCTTCTAGTTCTTCGTTTAAAGCCATTGCGAACAGCGTGCCGTTGAAACCCGGATGAAGTGCAGATAGAACAATACCCAGACCGGGAGCAGGGCCCTGAAGTTTCCAAAGTCGACCTAACCGTTCATCAATCCAACCAATGTAACGCTCCCACGGTCCCTCAAGGACATTCGCCGTACGCTTAAGCGCATCACGCGCAGCCAGGAGCGTCGCAGCGGCGACACCGTGAGTGACGTGTTCGCTCCCATAGGAGAACTGAATTCGCGCATCATCCGGCGCGAAGGCTACATAGTCGTCCGGTTTAAGTTCTGGCCGTCTCTCCAATTCCCTAATCAACGCATGGTAGGGCATTACAAACCCGCCGTCGAAACCTTCCACACTACCCTTCGGACGAAGACTATGTTGAACGGCTCGCTCCCAGACCGTGGCACGCAGCCGCCCGTCTTTCGTATTATCATACGGGTACTCGCTGAGCTCGTGCTTCTTTCGAAGAAGAGCCGCCCCCAAGAGAACGCGGCGTCCGTTTTCGGAAAGCGGGGTCCGCGTCGAGTAAAACAGGATCAGACTTTCTTCCTCTGCAAGCGGACCAGCGAAGGCGGCTAGGAGCGCCTGCTGATTCGAAAAGTCTTGAATCCAACTCGTGTGCTTTAGCCACGCCGGGTATTTAGGCTCCCTGTCGCGACGGGCATCCAACTCAAGTTCTTCCGCAATCTTGAATCCACTTTCTTTCAACATCCAGCGGTAGGGTATCACCAACGCGCCCCACGCAGGCACATGAATAGTACGAGGGAGAATGTGTGCGTGTTCCTTGCTCGAGGTCGAATAGTCCATCACGCTTTCAAACGCTTGCTCGTGACGACTTAGAAAGCTAGCACTAACTCTTACACATGGAGGTTGGTGCTTTGGCTGCAATTTGTCGAACGATTCGCCCGCGAATCCTTGCTCAACATCATCCTTGCGGTTTTCGGCGATGAACTTCAGGGCTAAACAGGAGCTGTTTTCTACCGGTGAATCGCAGACGCGGCCATCCCATGTACGGTCATGCCATGGCACGCGGACAGAAAGGTGACGTACTTGTCTCATAAATATCGATCCCCCTACGACGTTGGTTTTCCGGTCTCGGAGCACATCGAACGTCTGCCATTTGGCAAAACTACATTCTCCGTCGTTCAACAACAACGCTTAAATTCGAACTTTTACCACTCAGAGTGAGGTCTTGCGCATCAGGAACGGCACCCCGAGGCAAACTTCATATCCCAATCGGCAAAGGTCTTCCGATCCATAATAGGCGACACAACATCACAGCCGGCCAGTAAACCGAATTGAGATTACCTCGGATCTGCTGCAGAAGGGGCAATGTTTCGTATCGAAACACTCGAGAAAGACAGATTAAACGCCGCGGAGGCGCCGCCATTGTTGTGCCGTCAACCGACAAGGCTTCGCGCGGACCGGTACATCTAGTTCCGGCATCATCGACCTCGGTATCCCTCCCAGTATCTGCACAGCCAAAGAATGCTCGCTTCCGTTATTTGCAAAATCCCTCGTCAATGTCTTGGCCATATTATCCGCTCCGCCCTGATATTTTTCACTCGTATGGATAGCTGTCTTTCTATTGAACGGAACATTAGGGTATGACGGTAAATTTACACCTCAGAACAACATCACTCTAACCGGGTGTACGACGCATAGACAGGATCTCCTCGCCCTTCCTGTTCACGTCGAACGCGTACCGCTCTTTTCCGGCGGCAATCTCAAACCCGTCCTCGCCAGGCACGACTTGCGCCTCCGCCCGGCGGTCTACGAAAGCAAACACCAGGATATCTCCTGATGTCGACAGTCGCACGCGTGTGCTGGCGTCCCGGCCGCCCGGGACGAAGCTCTTCAGGCTCCCTGCCGCCAGTCCGGCGGGCGCGAAGGGGACTTCCTCCTGCTCAAACGCGGCATCGTCGCCATAAAGCGGCAGCACGTCGACGGTCCGGTCCCCCGCCCCGAATTGCGCGCGGTCCGACCGCACGTCGCGCAGGTCCACCGGGTTCAGCTTCCATCCAAGCGCAGCGCTTCCTGTTTCGGGCCCCAGGTCCGTCTCGAAATCCACCATCAGTCGCCGGCGCCCGGGGCACTTCAGGTCCAGCATTTCGAGATCGCATTTCAACCCCGTCCCCGGCATCTGGACCGCGCCGCCGAAGGCCAGTACCGTATTCGACTTGATGAAGAACGTCCTGGGCTCGGCGCGCGACTCGAGATTCTGCGAATCCACCCCCAGTTCTCCGAAAACCGCGGGATCGTCGAACCGGTCCTGGCGACCGTCAACTTCGATCTCGATGAACGGCCTGTCGCCCCGGCGGTTGAACCCGCCCCATCGTATGGCCGCGTCGTACCACCTGCCGGGTTCGATTTTCACGGGCGACGTCACCTCTACAGACGTGTTCCGCTGGCTCTGCACGACAAACGTGAGCGCGTTGCCTTCCATTATAGCCAGCGAATAATTGTTCACGCGGTTTCCCATCACGCGCCCCACGCCGATTCCCGTATTGAAAAGAACCCCCGGGCCGTCTTCCCTGGTCTCACCGTTCAGCCGGAAACGCAACTTCAATTCACCGGCCCTGGGATTGAAGTACGGCTCGCGTTCGTACTGCAGACAGTCCCGTCCATTCAATCGTGCAAATCCCCCGCCCCGCCCTTTCATAAACTTCACCCCACGACGCCGGCGTCTCAATGCCGTCACCATGATCGGAGACGCCCCCTTCAATAGCCAGTATTCCTGGTCCGTTCGAACGGACCGGACGCGCAGCCGGTCGAGCCGCTCATCCGTATCCAGCCGCTTCAGAAACGCAACGATCTCGTTCTGTCCGCCCACGAAGGGAAGACTCCCGCACGCCACCGGCTGCGCTTCTTCCGCGGAGATCGACTGCAGGACCGGATATCCGGACCACTGCACGTGCAGGTTCAAATACCCGTGGGCGCCCCCGCCCTTGTATCCGGTCACGCTGCAGACAACCGCGTCCCTGTTCCATCCACTGCGCAGGAGCCCCGCCTCGCCGTAGTGCGCCCGCATGAACGTCCTGGACAGCGGCAATGCCTTCCTGCGGCGCAAAGGCCGGAACGCCGGATCGCAATAGCAATACGCGTAGGGACCGTACGAGACGATGCACTCGGCCGTGGTGCCCTTCACGCCCATCCCGAATCTGTAAAGCCGCCCCAGTCTCGGATCGGCAAGCGCTACGTCCCGCATCTCCCCGTCTCCCGCCTCCTGCGCCAGGCGAAGCAGGGTCACCGAACATGCATTGAGCTGACTGCCTGTAATCACGTTTGAATTCTGCGGATAATAGACCATGTCTTCGATCATCTCCGGCGGCGCCAGGTGGTAACGGAACCACTTCAGGGGCCGTTCCAGGCGCTTCGGGAACGCCTTGTAGAGATCCTCACCGGTCACATTTCTCAGCGCGTCGGCGAAGTGAAGCATCCACAGATTCTCCCACGGCCAGAAACTGGCGCCGTCGCCGGGCTCGCCGTCCCGCCCGCAGCCATGGGGCATCACCCCGTTGCGAAACCTGTCGATGACAGCAGCCACCCACGCTTCCGCATCGGGATGTGTTCCCAGCAGATGCAGTGCCGCCACGCCGAAGTGTCCATTGTCGACGACGGCGTGGTGCCGTCCGTCGGACGAATGCCTGGACCGTTCCACGTCGGGCCACCAGCGCTCCATCAACCGGACGAGGCACGCGGTTGCCCGTTCCTTCTCACCTTCCGGCAACACGTCGTCCAGCAGGTCCAGCGAGAGCGCAAACGCCTGCATATAGCGATTTGCAGTATAGAAATGCTCCTCCACACGATCACTGTGTTCCCAATCCGCCGCCGCCCGCATCCAGTCTCTCGCTCGTTTCAGCCAGCGCGGGTCTCCGGTCAGCTTCCACGCAAACGCAAAGTTCTCCATGAGCGCCGTTGCGTGCATCCCTGTATAGAACGTGAGGTACAACTGATGGTAAGGGTGCGGGCTGTCCGACCGTTCGGGGATCCGTTTCCACGGACGCTGAGGATAGTATTCCTCGCAGTCCGCGAGGATGTTTTCCAGAATACGTCCTCGCGCCAAATCCTCCGGCGGACTGAACGTATACCTCAGATCGTCGACCGGACGATACAGCCGGGGACGTTCGTCACGCAGAATACGGGCCATTATTTGACTCCTTGACGAAAAGATTTCATTAATAATATCCTGGCGCGGGTTCGAGGGTGCGCCTGTTCAACGCACACGCACAGCCCGAATGGCATCCACGGCAAACGTTCCTTCGGGGCAATAGATCGACACAATCGCCTCCGGCCCGATCACCTGGAGGTCCATAGCGACCCTTCTCCCCTCCGTTTGAACGGAGACGATTCGCGCGGCCTTCAATGGCGTCGGCTTGAGACCGGGCGGGTCGTCGTGCGTACTGAAATACTCGATCCGCACACGACACGGCCCCGGCGTCCTGATCGACCAGGTATGAAATCCGGGCGGATACGACCCGCCCAGATAGTGGCCGCCCACGTAATCGGACCCGTTCGACACCAGCCTCAGCACGTCCCGGGCGTTTCCGTCCGCCTCGCCAACCCGCATCTCTTCCCGTTCCCTCAGGTCCGCGTCGACCGGATAGGAAACCGGGTCGCGGTGTCCGTAGGCAATCGGAAATGTCTCGGCCGCGTACTTCCCGTAGAGTTCCAGGATCGACGTCCGGTACACATCCTTCAGATAATCCGCTTCCGCCGCCGCAACCCCGAACGCCCGCACCTCATCGTCGTACCGGCCAACCCAGGGCCGTTCCACCACCTTGAACGGCGTCCATTGGTCCGGCGCCATCACAAGATCGTAAAACGACGCGATTTCTCCCGTGCCGTCATATTGCTCTTTCGAATAGAAGAACAGGCCGAAAGTGGGGTCCAGCAGACGCCATTTCCCGCCGTAATACACCTCGCTGATCGCGTGGCTGCCCATGATTGGACGGAGATTGAACGCGCCGATATACCGGGCGGGCAGTCCCACCATCCGGCAAAGCACCCGATGCACGTGCGAGAGCCCGCCACAGATCGCATAACCCTCCCTGATAATCTTCGTGGCTGACCCTCCGTTGTTTTTCAGTTCGAGCGCCGACGATGCGTACCGAAGTATCGCGATTCCCTTCTGCTCGTCCGTCAACCCCCCGGTTCCTTCCGGAAAGATGCCGCGCAGCACATCCTCCAAAAACGCCTCGTCTTCGTCCGCGGCAATCTCCAGATCTTCAGGCCCTGGCAATGCAATATGGGACAACTTCGAATCGTCCCCTTCCGAGGCGGCGGCCCCCGCGGGACCCATCAACAAAGCCAGAAAAACAGGCGCTATCAGAAATATCGAAACCATCGTATGCCTCCATTCGTTTTCGACGTCGATTCTCAAGGAAGATACGCACGGTCCCGTGAAACAGCAAGCCGCGCGAAGCCGATTCACCTCTGTTCAATGGAATCCGCTTGACAGATATGGCGCCCACCGGTAACTTTGCATTCAAAATCCCTCACCGCCGTCACACCGCCTCCCAATGAGCACGGCCACCCCAATTCTCCTCAAAAACGGACGGGTCATCGATCCCGCCAACGCAGGGGACGCGTACGCTGACCTCTTGATTCGCAACGGCCGCATCGACCGTATTGGCGCAGGAATCGAACCCCCGGCCGGCGCCCATGTCATCGACGTTGCCGGAAACCTGGTCGCGCCCGGGCTGATCGACATGCACGTCCACCTGCGGGACCCGGGGTTTCCCGAGAAAGAAACAGTGGAAACCGGGTGTAGGGCGGCGGCGGCGGGAGGATTTACATCGGTCGCCTGCCTGCCCAACACCGACCCGCCAATCGATTCCCCGGAAACCGTCGAGTACATTCTGAATAAAGCCAAAAAGGCGGATGCCAGGGTCTATCCGATCGCCTGCGGGACAAAAGGGATGAAGGGAGGAGAACTCACCGACGTCGATGTTCTTCTGGATGCCGGCGCCGTCGGCTTCTCCGACGACGGTCTGCCTATAGAATCCGACGCCGTGATGCGCGATCTCCTGCGACTGTCGGAACGGCACGGATTTCCGGTTTGCCCCCACTCCGAGGTATTGGCGCTCACAAAGGGCGGGCACATGCACGAAGGCGCCGTGTCGCGCGAACTGGGAATTGACGGCATGCCGGCTGAAGGCGAGGCGGCGATGGTCGAGCGGGACATCAACCTGTTGCGCTCGGTCGGCGGGCGCCTGCACATTCTCCATATCAGCGTTCGGCGCGCCGTGGATCTCGTTCGCCGCGCCAAGTCGGAGGGTCTGGACGTTACATGCGAAGCCATGCCGCACCACGTCGCGCTCACGGACGAAGACGTGCGCGTTTACGGAACTCAGGGCAAGATGAGCCCTCCACTGCGTTCGGCCGACGATCGCGATGCCCTGCTCGAGGGACTCACCGACGGCACTATCGATGCACTTGCCACAGACCATGCGCCGCACACGGTTACGGAAAAACTCCAGTGCTTCCCCGACGCTCCCAACGGAATCCTGGGGCTTGAAACCGCCGTGGGGACCTTTTTTACCCATCTTGTTGAACCCGGCATCCTTTCCGCATCCGAAGTTATCCGCAAACTCACCGCGGCGCCCGCCCGAATCCTGGGCATAGCCGGCGGCACCCT
Organism: Candidatus Latescibacterota bacterium; assembly: GCA_963662665.2. GTDB lineage: Bacteria > Latescibacterota > UBA2968 > UBA2968 > JAAXHE01. The sequence continues at coordinate 54,426 of CAXXJS010000030.1, read as the reverse complement.
GTCTCCCGGCGCCCCGGGAGACGTCACTGTCATCGATCCAACGCGGACCTGGACCGTCGATGCAAACACGTTCCGTTCCAGATCCCGGAACACGCCCTTTCACGGGCACACGTTAACCGGCAGGGCCATTCTCACGATCCTCGGCGGACGCGTGACCCACAACGCGGGCGAACACACAGATTGTGCGGCCTGTGCCGTCTGATGCGTGACACCGAACCGGAGACCATCAAACAGACCTGAATGCAGCACCCCTGAGGAGCGACCCCCGACCATGAAAGCAATACTTGCCCTGGAAGACGGCACCTGTTACGAAGGAGAGTCCTTCGGCGCGCCCGGTGAATGCGTGGGCGAGGTCGTCTTCAACACCAGCATCACCGGCTATCAGGAAATCCTCACCGATCCCTCTTACACTGGTCAGATTGTCACGATGACCTACCCCCTCATTGGTAACTACGGCGTTAATGCGAACGACGTCGAGTCCGCGCGGCCCCAGGTTGAAGGATTCGTCGTCCGGGAATACTGCGAACTGCCCAGCAACTGGCGCTCCAGCGAATCCCTCGGCAACTACCTGAAACGCCACGACGTCCTGGGCATACAGGGGATAGACACCCGGGCGCTCACGCGGCGTATCCGCACGGAAGGCGCCATGAAGAGCGTCCTGTCCACGGTCGACCGGGACCGGGAGCGTCTCGTAGAAAAGGCCCGGAAGATGCCGGGTATGGAGGGACGGGACCTTGCCCGCGCTGCCAGTTGCAGCGAACCCTTCCGCTGGACCGAGGGACTGTTCAACTATGAAAACGGGCGGGCGGAAACGCTGCGCGAAGAACCCCTCTTCCGTGTGGCCGTATATGATTTCGGCGTTAAGCGGAACATCCTGCGGCACCTCGTCAGCCGGGGCTGCGACGTCACTGTTTTCCCTGCGGACGCGCCGCCGGATCAACTGCTCGAAATCGATCCGGACGGAATCTTCCTGTCAAACGGGCCCGGCGACCCCGAGCCGGTCACGTACGCGGTGGAAAACATCAGACAGCTCATGCACCTGAAACCCACGTTCGGCATCTGTCTTGGCCATCAGCTTCTGGGTCTGGCCCTTGGCGGGAAAACATACAAGCTCAAGTTCGGTCACCGGGGCGCCAACCAGCCTGTCAGAGAACTGGATACGGGCAGGGTGGAAATAACCTCCCAGAACCACGGGTTCGCCGTCGACGCGGATTCGCTGGATCAGCGGGACGTGGAAATCACCCACGTCAATTTGAACGACAACACCCTTGAAGGGTTGAGACACAAGCGCCTGCCCATCTTCTGCGTACAATATCACCCGGAAGCTTCCGCCGGCCCTCACGATGCCGAATATCTCTTCGACCGGTTCGCGGACCTTATGAAAAAGGCGTAGACGATCTCCACGTAACGTTCCGGTGCGCCGGGCCGTTCACGGGCGCGGTAGCGCCGGCAGATGGATTATGGAACGATTTTCACCTGTTAAACGTCCAATAATCGCAGGATGCCGGTTGGCGTCGATACCCCTTGACAAGAAAATACAATTGTCGTATCCTTTTGTCGCAATCTGCTGATTGAATTCAGGCCGGGAATGGAGGAGGATGACCGAATGAAAATGCTCACGGGTGTACTGGCGGTTGTCTTTATGACAGCCTCTCTGGCTTCCGCGGATGATCGGCCGGAACGCCGGCCGGCGAACCCTTTCGCCCTCAATACAGTCGACTTTGGTCCCAAACCCTTCGGGCTGGGCGAAAAAATCAACGGCCTGTTCGATTCCGGCCGGCTCTCCTTCAAGAACACGGTCGGATTCAACTTTCGCTCAGGCGCGTTCGGCGGCGCGAGCCAGTACTATCTGAATACCATCAGCTACCGTGCAAATTCGAAAACGCCCCTGTTGTTCGAAGCGCAGGTCGGCCTCGAACACGTGCTTCAGGGCAACTCCGCGTTCGGGTCCTCCCTGGGTAACAGCACGAAGCTTGTCATTCCATACGTCGGCATGTTTTACCAGCCCAGAGAAAACATCCAAATCGAAATCCAGATCAGCAATTCGCCCTATTATCGATCCAGAGGAAGATATCGGTATTAGGATGTCGGGTGCGGGTCGCTTTTTCTAACGGGACACCGGGTCCGGGCAGTGTCCCGTTTCGTTTTTCGGGCATAGCAGATGTCACGAAAAATCGTGTTGTCCGCTCTGGCGGCGTTGGCCTTTGCCACGCTCGTCGTCCTCGATATCCAGCGCCGGCTGCCGTCGAAATCTCCTTTCGCCGAACCATCGCCTGAAGCTGTTACCGGGGCTAAGCCCGGACCTCCCGTCGAACCGAAGCCTGACCTTCCCGCCGAACTGAAGCCGGAAACACTCGCCGGTCCAAAGCCGGATTCATTCAAGGTAATCCGGATTGAAGTACTCAACGGCTGCGGGGTTTCCGGTATCGCGGAAAAAGTGAGTCGTCATCTGCGGGATGCCGGCTTCGACGTTATGACGTGGAAGAACGCCGACAGTTTCAACTATCCCGAAACCATCGTCATCGACCGGACGGGCAACCTTGAAAACGCACGCAGGGTGGCCGGCGCAATGGGGCTTCGGACGCATATTCAACAAATCGTCCATGACCCCTATCGCATCGAACAGGTCGCGGTCATCATCGGCAGGGATTATGACCGTCTGGGTGCCATCTCCCGCGATCGGCCGCGACAATAACGTCAGACGCGGCACATCCGATGACCGTGAGTTATCTTAATCTCCGCACGGAGCGGAACCGCATTGTCCAATCAGATACGCGAAATTCTGGATATCTGTGTCGAATGCCTTCAGTCCCGAAAGGGCGAAGACCTTCTTCTGATCGATTTGCGCACGGTCTCCGACGTCGCGGACTACTTTCTCATCTGCACGGGCAATTCGGCTGTACACGTCAAGGCCCTCGCCGACGGGTTGCAGGAAGGCACGAAGGCGGCGGGCTACCGGCCGTGGCACATTGAGGGCCTGGAATCACGCACCTGGGTTCTGTTCGACTATATCGACGTTGTCGTACACATCTTCCAGCCAAAGGCACGCGCGTTCTATCGCCTCGACCGCCTCTGGGGCGACGCCCCGGCCGAACGCATCGAAGAAGACCCCTCACTCGCCGAGACACCCTCTCTTTAAGGCCGTGCGGATCATCCCTGGAAACGGGACCGAACGCGCGGATCCACCCGATGCCTGTTCCAACCATTGCCTGGGAAGACGACTCCCTTCGGCTGATCGACCAGACCTTTCTTCCTGAACGATATATCCGAATCGACTGCAGAGACGTGGAATCCGTTGCCGAAGCCATTGAGAACCTTCGGGTCCGGGGTGCCCCTGCCATCGGCGTGGCCGCGGCTTACGGCGTCGTTATCGGCGCCGGGGAAGCTCTGGCGTCGGAATCCGACGTCGTTTCAGGGACGAGGAAGGCAATTGAGAGGCTGGCCCGCACCCGGCCCACGGCCGTGAACCTCTTCTGGGCGCTGGAGCGGATGGGCAGACGACTGAACGAAGTCGCCCGCCTGCATCCCAACGAGATTCGAGACCGGCTGCTGCAGGAAGCGAACGAAATCTTCGAGGAAGACCGGAAAGTGTGCCGTCAGATCGGCAGGAACGGAGCCGAACTGCTCAATCAAGACGCCACCGTGCTCACCCACTGCAACGCTGGCGCCCTGGCCACCGCGGATTACGGGACGGCGCTGGCCGTAATATATGCAGCCGTCGATGCCGGGAAACAGGTTGCCGTCATCGCCGATGAAACCCGCCCCCTGTTGCAGGGGTCGCGGCTCACTGCGTGGGAACTCCGGCAAAGCGGCGTAGACGTCACGGTAATCTGCGACAGTATGGCGGCGTCGGTCCTGAGGCAGAAGAACATCGACAGCGTCATCGTTGGCGCCGACCGCATCGCCGCCAACGGCGACGTGGCCAACAAAATCGGCACCTACGGGCTGGCCATCCTGGCCAGGGAACACAACGTACCCTTCTACGTTGCGGCCCCGCTTTCCACCATTGACATGTCTCTCGCCCGCGGTGAGGAGATTCCCATCGAAGAGCGCGCACCGGAGGAAGTCACCCGCGGTATGGGCAGGCAAACCGCCCCGGGAGGCGTCAACGTCTATAACCCTGCCTTCGATGTCACCCCCCGGCGGATGGTCTCGGCCATCGTCACCGAAAAGGGCGTTGCCCAATCCCCGTACGAACCCACCTTCCGCGCCTGGTTTCAGAACGAATAATTCATTGAAGAAGACACACCGGATATCCTTTCCCAAGCCCTACTGCCACATATTCACTCCCTCGCATCCAAACGCGGGCAGAAGTACGAAATGGTCGCCTGTTGCAATCAGCCGTTCCCTGAGAAGCCCGTGGTGACGTGCGATTTCGCCCTGAAAGCCGGGGTGATCGATCAGATTCCGGCGTTCATAGAGATCGGCTTCCAGGTCGAAAAACTGCCAGGCGCCCGCGCCCATCTTGTCTCCCCGGACGGTATATTTGTACCGCCGGCTGCGAAACCCGCGCCACACCCACCGGTTGAACGCCATCCCCTTGCGGAGTTCGGCCACGAATTCCAGCATCACGCCCTCCCGATCCAGCGACTCCGTCTCATCTCGAATCAGCGGAGACAGGTCTGTACCAGGCAGATGTTCGCCGGGGGTCAGCCCCGCCAGACCCAGTAGCGTCGGGAAGAAATCCTCCGTGCAGACCGGATCTTCGATGGCGGCGCCCGCACGGCCTGGAAAACGGGGGTCTTGGACTATCGCCGGAATTCCCACCGATTCCTCATACGGCCACTGCTTCCCTTTCAAGCCGTGGCTGCCGCCCAGTTCGCCGTGATCCGAGACGAACATCACCACCGTATTCTCCGCCAGCCCCTGCGCCGTCAGAAAATCCGTCATCCGCTTCACGTTGGCGTCGAGATTCTCCACCATCGCGTAATATCGCTTTCGATCCAGTACAAGTGCGTCGCGCCGCGCGTCGTCGGACGCCTCGAAATTGGGCGGCAGTTCAATTTCCCGGGCTTCCCACGCCGCCTGGATATCGGGTGGCGCTTCGAACGGATCGTGCGGGGGCTCCACGGAGATGACCATGCAAAACGGCCGCGACGTATCCCGTTCTCCGGCAAGGTAGTCCATCCCGATATCATATAACCCGTCGGTCTGATAACCGCGGATGGGCCTTGGCGCCGGATCGTCGTCCTCGAAATAATACGTGTCGAAGGGCGCGTTTCTGAGCTCGAATCCGAACCACTTCTCCCACCGGCCCTGGTACGCCCGGGGTACCGGCGTACGGCCGCATTCGAGCGCGGAACCCATCCGCCCGTGGCCGCCGTCCAGGTGCCACTTTCCCACGTAGACCGTTTCGTACCCCGCCTCGTTGAACGCGTCGGCCAACGTGTATTCGGTGGGTGACATGCGGTACTCGATACCGGGGACCTTCCGGCTGTGCGCATACTCGCCGGTCATAAACGTGAAACGGAACGGCACGCATATCGGATAGGTTGAACAGGCATTCGAAAACCTGACGCCCCTGGTTGCCAGCGCGTCGATATTCGGCGTTCGCAGGTTCACGTCGCCGTGAATCGACAGCGCGTCGCGGCGTAGCTGGTCGCACATCAGAACAAGAATATTGGGTTTCTCGGACATCACGATACCATTGCAAGAATCGGGGAAGACACCGTCGGCGCGGCCACCCCCGCGACGCGTCCTTCCAGGACCCCGCGAAGACCGGCACGCCGTACGCATTGACGTCACGTGCCGCTTTGCCTGTATTCCGGATTCACCAGGTTTTCCGGATCTTCTCCCTGCAGGACCCTGCGGGTCTCCATAGCCGCGCGTTCCCGCAGCTCGATCAGAGATTCCGCTGAATAGAACGCCGCATGCGGCGTATGGATTACCTGGTGCATCCCGATAAGCCGGTCGTCGTCGCCCGGCGGTTCCTGTACGCGGACGTCCAGGGCGGCCCCTGCGATCTCGCCCGCGTCCAGCGCATCGGCCAACGCGGTCTCATCCACAATATCGCCTCGCGACGTATTGATGAGGCAGGCCGTGGGCTTCATCTTTCGGAGGACGTCCCCGTTAATCAGTCCCCGCGTCTTTTCCGTGGATGGACAATGAATCGAGACGAAGTCCGACGTCTGCAACAATTCATCCTGCGTCACGGCCTGAACGTCACCGGACAACGCGGATCCGGGCGTCCGCGACGGGGCGGTCGCCAGCACGCGAAGCCCGAATACCCTCGCGCGACTCGCGACTTCCCGTGCGATGCGCCCGAAACCGATCAGCCCCAGCGTCCGCCCGGTCAGGCGATTGAGCGGCAGACAGGCCTGGATATCCCATACGTCTTCACGAACCGTCCGGTCGAACCCTGCCACCTTGCGAGAAAGCGCCAGCAACAGCGCCATCGCGTGCTCCGCGACGTCCACCATACAATAGTCCGGCACGTATGCCACGGGTATCCGCTGCGCGGTAGCATAGGCAACGTCTATATTGTCCAATCCCACCCCGTAACGCGTCACTACCTTCAGGTCGGGCAGCGCGGCCTGAATGACCCGCCTCGTGGTCTGGGCCCAGCAGGTCATAATGCCGCTGGCGCCCACGGCCAGCCCCGCCAGTGTGGATTCGTTTCCGTCCGGCGCGGGCACAAGCTCCACGCCAAGCTCTCCCAGTACGTCCTGCTCAACGTTGAGGTCGGCCCACGCATAGTCCGTTACCATGACACGCATCAAAATCCCCCTGATCGGTTCTCAGCGAGACGTTATCCGCCTGCAATTCCGCAGAAACGTTGTACGATATCGTACAGCACCCGGGTGCCGAACAACAGGTTCTCCACCGAGGTGCGTTCGTTATGCCCGTGAATCAACTGCCATTCCTCTTCTCCCGGGGCTCCCCTGTAGGGCATAAAACCGTACACCTGTGTTCCCGGCCGGCGCGGACAGATGTGCTTGGCGTCCGTCCCTCCCGTGGACAGCGACGGCACAACGCGCGCCGCCGGGTCATAATCGGCCATTACGTCCACAATCGTCCGGTACAGCGGCGAGTCGGTCCCGGCCTCCAGCGGCGGGCTGTACTGGTCCACCTCGATGCGCACGTCGTCACCAACAAGCGACCGGATCTCGTCGAAGAAGCTTGTATCGGTCTGTCCCGGCGCCAGCCTCCCGTCCACCCACGAGGTGGCCTCCGCCGGGATCACATTGATCTTCCGGCCCGCCTGCAGCATAGTCACGGAAGCGGTGTTTCGCAGAGACGCACGCAGGTTCGACGCGATCTCGGTTGCCACGGGAAGGGACTCGAGCGCCGCGGTGCTGTGCGCAGGCTCCAGGACCCGACGCAGATGCGCCGCGGTGCTGGAATCCTGCGTTTCGGCGATACCCTCCAGGAAAGCCCTTACGGTCGCGGAGGGATGCATTGGCAACACGGCACGTCCCAGCGCGGCGACCGCATCGGACAACGTCACCACGGCATTTTCCCGGTGCGGCCTGGATCCGTGTCCCGGTCGCCCATGGGCCACCATCCGAAATCTGCAGATGCCCTTCTGCCCTGTCTGGCACGTATAGAAACGGACGTTACCCACCCGAAAGTCCGCGCCACCGCCTTCCGTCAGCACAAAGGGCGCCTCCACCTGCTCCGGATGGTTGTCCAGCAGCCAGCCGATGCCGTGGTCTCCCTTGCCCGCCTCTTCATCGGCGGTGGCCGCGAAAATTACATCCCGCTTCAAATTGATGCCACGCCGCTTCAGCAGCAGGAAGACCATCAATTCGGCAGCCACCATGTTTTTCATATCCAGCGCGCCCCGACCCCAGATGTACCCGTCGTGGAACTCTCCGCCGAACGGCGGATGCCGCCATCTGTCGGGTTCCACCGCCACCACGTCCGTGTGTCCCAGTATCATCAGCGGCTCTTTGCCGCCAGCCAGCCGGGCGGTAACGTTACCCCGCCCCGGCTGAGACTCGGTCACCCGGGGATCGAAACCCTCGCTCCGCAACACCCCGGCAAGGTACTCCGCCGCGAGAATCTCGTTCCCGGGCGGATTGGTCGTGTCCAGGCGAATCAGGTCCTGAAGATATCCCGTCACCTCTTCGCGGACCGCGTACCAGTCGATCTGTTCCAAACCTGTCTCCCGCAAAACGGGGTTTCGCCGTCAGTCAATCTCAAGAGCGGCCAACTGCGCGCGACGCTATCCGGCCGAGGATCCGCACGGGGGCACTCAGAGTTCAAGAGACGCCGCCGACCAGTCCTCCAAAGGCGTAAACCTCGTGGTATCCAGATCGAAGGCGTACCCGAACGGAGCATCCACGACGCTGGTGATGTTCAGCCGTCCATCCTGTAAGTTCAGCGTTGGAAACCCGGTTTTATGACGGCGGTAAAGCGTGCCATGATGCTGGAGAACCGTCAACTGTACGTCCGGAGGATACATGCTCAGGCCCGTGAAATAGTGATGACCGTTGCGCTCCGTATGCCCCACCCCCAGGCATGCCGCCACCGCCAGGTCCTGCAGCAGCGCGACCGGGCCGACGTTCCCCAGGTCCTCGCTACTGAGTACGTACTCCCGGCCTGGGTTCTTCTGCCGCCTGTCCGCAATGAGACACGCGTTCGCGACGCCCTTGATGATTCCCTTGCAGTTCTTGTGGCTTGTTCCGGCATATCCCAGTTCCAGTGCTTCCGCCGCGCTGGTCAGCGTCCCGTCGGACTCATCGATGATCATCGGCGGACTGCCCGTCCAGTCCCGCAGCGCGGCGCCCACGCCATCGTCCAGGGCAACGTCGCGCCGCAACGGCTGCTCCACAAACAACAGCCCATCCATGAACCGATGGAGCGACGGGTCCGCCGCAACCGCCTCCCACAACGACCGGAATGGATCGATTTCCGTGTATTGCTCGTTCCCATCCAGCGTAAATGCATAGTCGGATCCGGAATGCCGTTCCATCAACCCGGCGATTTGTTTCAACCGTTCTGCGTCCTGAGCGGCATCACCGCACAATTTGATCTTCAAGTGCGTCAGACCGTACGCCCGTATGCTGGCTTCGAGAGATTGCGGCAGCCCGTCGTCCACGCGTTCATCTCCGGGGACGTCCGCGTCGGTCAGGGGATCGGTCAGCCCCACCGTATGGCGGGCAATAATTGACCTGCTCGCCCGTTCGGGCAGCAGCGCCCGTGGTTCGACCCCCTCCATGCCGCGATGTACGTCGCCCAGCCGAATGCCGAACGCATTCTTCCGCAACGCATATTCGAACGTGGATCCGGTTACCCGGCAGAACGCGTCTATCAGAGCCCGTTCCACCAGGCTCACGCCGAACCCCCAAAGCAACGGCGGATAGTTTCCCGATGCCGCCCATTCCTTCTGACCTTCGTAGATTTCACGCCAGAGTTCATAGACGGTTCTGACGGGGCCCGCCACTAAAGCCAGACGGCATGCCTGCCGGATGACCGCCAGCATCTCTTCAAGGTCGTCCTCGAAAGACGCGTCCGGGTTCTTGGTAAACCATTTGGGCGGGAGCCCATCCGCGGCCAGCCCGACCCCCGGGCGTCCGTCTATCTCCGCGGTCACCCGGACGAACAGATGGGGCACGGCAACGAGAGACGCGATCCCGTACCGGAACGGCATCCGCGCTTTCATGTTCAATACGTTCAGATCGGTATCTTTTATCGCGATCGACATGATCGATTAATCTTCCTCCAGTCCAATAACGCGAGCCGAGTTCCGATGCAGAATGTCCTGGAGCGCTTCCGGGTCTTCCACCAACCGTTTCAGAAACGGCAGGCTCTGCGCCGCAAAGCACCCCGGCGGGTAATCGCCTCCCCGTCCGTCGGCGCACGGGCAATCGGTGGCGAATAACAGCTTTCGCCGGTGACGCATCAGGAAGTCTCCGCCAAACGCCTCGTCCCGTGTGATCGCCCCCAACCCCGAACCGGCGGACAGGTCCGCATAGACGTTTTCGTAGTCGGAAAGCAGCCGGTCCGCCAGCCCGCCCGGAACCACCGGCCCCCGGGGGTAAAGCGTTTCCTCCGGCGGCGGCACGACTGCGCTGATATTGGCCCACCATGACTGCGCGTGGCCGATGAACCGGATTTCCCGAAACTTGCGCACCAGCGTCTCAAGGTACCCGATTCCCTGGTTATATCCCCGGCTACCCTCCTGAAAATGCCAGGTAACGGGCCAGCGCATCTCGTTGCAGAACGCAAGCACGCGCTCCAGCCCCGGATGATTCAATGGCACGTGCTGTTTCTGTTCTCCATATCCTTTGAAAACTCCCGTTGCGGCGCGTTTTTCGAGTTCCGCAACCGCGTCTTCCCGCGTCACGTCCACGTGGCAGAAGGGAATGACTCTGTCCGGGTACTGCTCATAAGCCCGAACCACCGTTTCGGTGAGCCACTCGTATTCCCGGTCGGCTGTCTCGATCGGCAGGAATACGGCTTTCCCGGCCCCGATACCGTCGATATGCCGGATCGTATTCTCGATACTCCTGCCCTGATGTCCAATGTGCAGATGCGCGTCGATCATCGGCTCAACACCTCCTTCAAGCGACGACCGACGATCTCCTCCTCGCCGGGTGCCAGCGTCATCGGATCCACGACGATTCCCTTCCCGCTTGAACGGACCACCACCGGTGGATCGCCTTCCCTCATCGCCCGAATCACGTCTCTTGTTTCCTCATCCGGAAGATCCACGTATGCCCTGGGGGCAAAATCCGGAGACGCCTGCTGGCCCATTCCCAACACGTAAGCCCCGGCGTCCGGTATTTCGGATACAACCTCTACCACCCGCTTCGCCTGCTGATTCCAGGTGGCCAGGTCCTCCTCGTCGCTCCCCGCCAGAAACAAATCCACGGCAGCCACCAGCCCGAGGATTTCTTCCTTGCCCACCTTCATCCCGCGCCCCACCGCGCTGAAGGGGCTGGCGTTCAACCTGACCCCGTCCACGTACTCCCTTTTACCCAGAACCAGTCCCGTGCACTGCGGCCCCCTCAGACCCTTGCCGCCACTGAAGACCACAAGGCTCGCGCCAATTTCCACAACCTCGGTCAGATTTGTCCTGGGCGGAAGCTGGGCCGCGGCGTCGACCACCACCGGGACCCCCATGCCGTCCGCCCCTTCGATCACCTCTTTGAGCTGGGCCTTGCTCTGCGTCCCCAGGAAATGGACGACGGCCGCCGTCCGCTCCGTGATCCCGCCCAGAATGTCGCTGGCGGTCACCTCCGACGTGCTGCCCACTCGAACCAGCCTTCCCCCGCAGATCTCGATCCCCTGGTGGATGTACGTATGGGAGTCTACAAGGCTGACCACAAACTCGTTCTGCCATCCTTCCGTACGTGGTAGCGTCCGAACCCGTTCGGTGTCCGTACCCGTCAAACACGCCGCCGCCGAAAGCTGAACCCCGCTGGCCGCTCCACAGGATACGAATGCCGCCTCTACGCCGATTTTTCGGGCCAGGTATTCGCCCACCTTTTCGTTCAGTTCCGGAAGATCCACAAACGCCCCCGCCGCCTCACGCATGGCCTCCAGCACTTCGGAGGTCATCAGACTGCCGCCGAGGGTTGTAATGGTACCGCTGGCGTTGATAAACGGTTTTACCCCCAAATCCTTGTAATCAGTCATGGATTCCTCTGACGTCGACCACATTAAAAACAGAATCTTCCGTCAGTCGCGTAGCGACAGGATGAATCGGCGGGAGAAGGGTGAGAAATTTAAAGGACAGGACATTAGCCCCGATTAAAAAAAACAGCAACTCGGCGACGCGACGAAAGCCCCTGAAACGGGGCGAAACGGTCGTCAAAAAGGACGTTTTTTCAGTTCACGTCCAGTGACCTGGTGTATCCTGGTAATCAGCCGTTAAATCACCCTTATCCACTTGCCTAAATTCGAATTTACGTCCCGGAAAAATAACGAATCAAGGTTGAATCGCCTTTATCTACGTGCATATATTCGGTTTTACTTCCCCGAAGAACTACGGATCAAGGTTAGGGGTAGGGGAAATTGCGATTCCTGTCAGCCCCGGACAGTTCGGCCAGAAACCTGCCCGTACCCTCGATGCTTGAATTGATAACGACCCTTCCCTTTTCCGGTGATGCCAGGCTTGCATCGCCCCCGGCGGACGCCGGCATGTAAAGATGCCAGGGTCTCACGAAATCCACCTGAAATTCCGTGAGGACCTCCAGCGCAGGCCGCATGCGCGGATTGTCGCCGATCTTTGCCGATTGGACGAGGTCCGGTCGAAGGTATAGCATTTGTGACGTCTCCTCCTCGCCCGCGTGGTCGCTTGGTTTTTCGCAAACCTGCCGCGCCTCCAGCGACGCGCAGGAAGATGCCTGGATCAGGCAGACGAATGCGCCGTCCTCGGCAGCAAGGTCGCGCATCGCCGCCCGGATCACATCGGGATTGCCCCCGTGTGCATTGACGAATACCACCTTCTCGATGCCATCCGCCTCGCACATTTTCACGAGGTCCTTCAGCAGCGCCATGAACGTAGACACCTGCATGCGGCAGGCGAAAGGAAAAGCGCGAAAATTGTTGTTCAGGCTGATGCGTACGGTGGGCAGACAAACCACGCGGCCCCCCTGCCCGTTGGACTCGCGGGTGGCGCCGTAGGCGATCGCCTCGGCCCGATAGCTGTCGGTCCCGTACGGCAGCGCCGGGCCGTGCGGTTCGGTTGACCCGATCGGAATCACGGCAACGTCCGGCTTCAGCCCACGAACCTGGTCGATTGTCATTTCTTCGAGAATACCCGAGTAACTCTCAGCCATGCGAACCTCCATCCGTGACAAGATAGGACCGCATACCGACGCTGTCAAGATATCGCGGATCGGGGCTTCCGCCATTGCTGGCCGGGCCGGAAATGGCGTTCCCACGCACAGACTTTTGCTTGACCCGCATTTGGGGATTCGGTAAATTGATGCCGTTTCCGGCGGGATCGGGCGCGCCCTCGCGAACGGAAATCCAGCCGAATACACCAAGGAGCGAACGCCGCATGGGCAACACTTTTGGCCACCTCTTCCGTATCACCACCTGGGGCGAATCCCACGGCGGCGGCGTGGGCGTCGTTATTGACGGCTGCCCACCCGGTCTCGATATCACGCCGCGCGAAATCCAGAACGAACTGGACCGCCGCAGACCCGGCCAGAGCAGAATCACCACCCAGCGAAAAGAAGAAGACCGCGTTGAAATTCTATCCGGAATCTTCGAAAGCAAGACCCTTGGCACGCCCATTTCGCTGCTTGTCCGGAACAGAGACTCCCGATCCAGAGACTACGAGGAAATGCGGGTCAAATACCGTCCGTCCCACGCCGACTACACCTACCAGGCTAAATACGGTATCCGCGACTGGAAAGGCGGCGGGCGGGCGAGCGCGCGTGAGACCATCGGGCGCGTGGCGGCCGGAGCGATCGCACGCAAAATCCTGCACCAGACGCTTGGCGTTGAGATCCTGGCCTTTGTCAAGCGCGTACGCGACCTGACGGCCGGCGTAAACCCCGACGTCGTCACAAGGGACCAGGTCGAATCCAATATCGTGCGTTGTCCCGACTCCGAAATTGCGGGCCGGATGATCAAGCAGATCGAACAGGCCCGCAAAGACGGCGACTCGCTAGGAGGCGTCGTAGAGGCGGTGGCCCGCAACGTGCCGCCGGGTCTCGGTGAACCCGTATTCGACAAACTTGAAGCCGACCTGGGCAAAGCCATTCTCTCTCTGCCAGCCTGCAAGGGATTTGAAATCGGATCCGGTTTTGACGGCACAACGCTAACCGGTTCCAGCCACAACGACCCGTTCTTCAACGACGGGGAAAGGATAAGGACGCGCACCAACCGTTCCGGAGGTATTCAGGGAGGCATCTCCAATGGCGAGAACATCGTTGTCCGAGCCGCCTTCAAACCCACCGCAACCATCCTCAGATCTCAGGAAACCGTGGATATTCACGGTAACCCGGCCACGTTATCGGGGCGCGGCCGCCATGATCCCTGCGTTCTGCCGCGCGCGGTGCCGATGGTTGAATCCATGATCGCGCTCGTCCTGGCGGACCATCATCTCGTCCACAAGGCCCGATGCGGATAAGGCGGGTTCTGAGTCTCCCCGCCTCATACGTTGTCGCAGGCACGCGGTTCAATCTCTATGGATCCACAGATTTTCACCTGTACAAAGAACGGACGCTCTCACGTCTATCGCTTCCCGTGGAAGAACTTTACTCACCTTCTTCAACACCGTGCCGCCCTTCGGGATGATCGTGCGGCCATCGTTTTTCGCGACGTGGACCGGGAGAGGCGTTCTGTTCTCACGTACGGCGACCTGAACCGGCTCACGGCCGCGCTGGCCTGCACACTTCAAGGTGAATACGGCATCGGCCCGGGAGACAGGGTGTCCCTGGCCATGCCCAATTGTCCCGAAATACTCCTGATCACCCAGGCCCTCTTCCGTCTTGGGGCGACCGCCGTCCCTCTGGATCTCAGGCGCGACGGTCCCGAACGAAAACGGTACAAACTCGAAGACTCCCGCGTCCGGTTGCTTTGCGTCCTTCCGGACCACCTGGACTCAGAGCGGAAGATCGCACCCGAAATCCCAACCGCGGATACTGACAGCCTTCTCGCGGGCGCGGCAAGTGAGACCAAGGCGTTGGAACCCGAGTGGAGCGGGGACCCTGTCGCTGAACAGGCCACCGGGATCGTTCTGTATACGTCCGGAACGACCGGTACCCCCAAGGGTGTTCTGCTCACGCGACAGAGCATCGCAAGCAACGCGGATGGCATTTGCCGCTGGCTGCACTTCGACGAAAACGAACGCCTCAGCCTGGTTCTGCCGCTGCATCACGTCAACTCATCCGTCTTCTCGATCGCACTATTCATGGCGGGCGGCACGCTCATTCTCAACTCCCGGTACAGCGCTTCGCGGTTCTGGCCCGTCATTGCAGACGAGAGAGCCACTTCCAGCAGCATTGTTCCCACGATCATGCGGGATCTGCTTGCAGACGCCGACGCGTTTGACGCGGCGGGACACGACGTCTCCGCGCTGAAAAAGATAATGATCGGCAGCGCGCCCGTTCCCGCGGGCCCTGCCCTGAGGTTCTACGATCGATTCGGCGTGCGCCTGATCCAGGGTTACGGCACCACCGAAGTCAGCCTTCGAGTCACCGGTGTTCCGCCGGACCTGCCCGAGGACGACTACCGGGAGGCGCTCGTGCGGAACGCCGCGGGTGTGGAACTCGAAAACAACAATATACGCCTGGAGGGGAATCCACCGCCTGGCGAACCTGGTGAAATCCTGGTTCGCGGGCCGGTTGTGTCGGGCGGCTACCTCAACCAGCAGGCCGCCACCGACGAAGTCTTCAGGGAGGGTTGGTTCCACACGGGCGATATCGGTTTCCGGCGCGCCATTGGCGGCCGCGATTGCTACTTCGTTCACAGCCGAAAAAAGGAAATCGTCATAAAAGGCGGCGTCAACATCTCGCCAATTGCCGTAGAAAACGCACTGGTAGAAGCCTTTCCCGAGCTTGCCGCGGCCTACGTCACCGGCCTTAAAGACGAACGCTGGGGGCAGGACGTCTGCGCCGCGCTCGTCTTCCGCAACGGTATGGCTCCCGATATGCAGGAAGAAGCCGCCGGAAGGATCCGGAATGCGGGACGCGCGGGGAACGTACCGGATCTGAGCCCCTACGAGGCGCCGTGCAGGACCATACCGTTCAACGCCGACCGCCTGCCAATGACTTCCACTGGAAAGGTGCAACGCAGCGCCTTGCGCGACATCCTGCAGGAAATCGCGGACCGGGCAAAGACGCAGCCGGACAACCCCTGAATTTCCGTCCTGGTGATTCCAGCTTCGGTCCGGCCCTGAACCGGATGCCGACGGCTATTCGATTACGCTGGCGCCACCTCACTTCAATTACCGAGGAGTTGCATGTCACGAAGATTCCTGCTGTCAGCCAACATGCAGAACCCCGAATTCGACTCGGAAAGCCGACAGAACCACCTGGCGGGTCTGGCCAACTATGCCAGTGTGGAATACTACACTGGCGAACTTACGGAAAACGATGCCGATGGCGTGGTTGGCGTTATCGCGAGTTCCGCGCTCATTCACGAGGGTTTCTACGAGACCGCAGCGGACCTGCGCATCATTTCGCGCTGGGGTGTGGGCTACGAAAAGGTCAATCTGGAGATCGCCACGCGACACGGGGTTATCGTAACCATTTCCCCGGAGCACCTGGTCACGGTAGCCGAATACGCCATTGCCCAGTGGATGGCAACGCTGAAAAGAGTCTACACCCTGAACCGACTCTCCCACAGCGGTGACTTTTCTCTCATCAGAACGTACGAAGCCGCCGAAACCACGCTGGGCCTTTTCGGATTCGGCCGCATCGGTCAGGCCGTCGCCGAACGCGCAAAGCCCCTTCTGGGTGAAAGAGGGCGCCTGCTCGTATACGACGTGCGGCCGGACATTGCCGAACTGGCGTCCCGGTTCGGGGCGGAGCCTGTCGGCGATCCCATAGACCTGTTCAGGGAATGCGACACCGTCTCGCTGCACGTTTCCGGAGCCGACACCATCGTCACGTACGAACTCCTGTGCGCCATGCAGCCCCATGCCTCCCTTATCAACCCCTCCCGGGGCACCCTCGTTGACGACGTCGCCGTCAACCGCGCCATTGTCGAAAAGCGACTCTGGTACTACGTGGTAGACGACCCCGTGGACGGCCCCCGAGCCATCCACAAGGGCCACCCTCGCATCATCTGTACCAACCACAACGCCGGAATGACCGACGCTTCGGCGGTACGCCTGGACCACAGGACCTTCGGGCAACTCACCGACGCCATGGAGGGCCGGAAACCTGCGCACATCATCAATCCGGACGTTTTGAACCACCCAAGGGTCAGATCTTTCCTCGGTGGAATTTAGGCAACTTATTTCTGGGACAGAACACTAGTGTTCTGTCCCAGAAATAAGTTGCAAAAATAGTTTATTTGCCATAGATTTCTTATAGCGAAAGGAGGAATCTATGGCCAGGGGACGTCCGTTAGCGCCACTGAGTATTGGGGATGAGGTTCGGGCACAATTGGAAACGATTTCCCGTTCAAGAAGCATGTCGCACAGTCATGTACGTCGGGCGAAGATCGTTCTGATGAGTGATCAAGGGCTGTCGAATCAGCAGATTGGACGACAGCTTGGTCTGTCGGGAGCCACAGTCGGGAAGTGGCGCCGTCGGTTTTTAGAACAAGGTCTGATGGGGCTTTATGATGAATTGCGCCCCGGGGGGCCCCGGTCGATCAGCGATGAGCGCATCGCCGCGCTGATTTATACAACGCTCAAAGACAAGCCGTCGGGAGCCACCCATTGGACCTGCCGCTCTCTGGCGGCCCAGACGCAACTGTCCAAGTCTACGGTTCAGCGCGTGTGGAAAGCGTTTGGTCTACAGCCGCACCGGCAAAAACACTTCAAGCTGTCCAATGATCCGTTCTTTGTCGAGAAGGTACGTGACATTGTCGGCCTGTATCTGAACCCTCCCGACAACGCGATGGTATTATGCGTTGACGAAAAGAGCCAGATCCAGGCATTGGAACGAACGCAGCCGATATTGCCTTTGGGGTTGGGCTATGTGGAAGGGGTGACCCACAATTATATCCGGCACGGCACCACGACCTTGTTCGCCGCACTAGAGGTCGCTTCCGGCAAGGTGCTGGCCCAATGCAAACCCCGACATCGACACCAGGAATTCCTGCAATTCCTCAAATATATCGACCAAAACGTCCCGAAGGACCTTGACATTCATCTCGTCGTCGACAACTACGCCACGCACAAACACGAAAAAATCAAACGCTGGATCGCAGCCAGGCCCCGATATCACGTTCACTACACACCGACCTACGCGTCTTGGCTCAACCAAATCGAGATCTGGTTCGGTATCATTACCCAGAAAGCCATCCGACGCGGGACCTTCAAGAAGGTGAAAGACCTCATCGCCAACATTCAGGATTTCACTAACCATTACAACACCAACTCACAACCGTTCGTCTGGACCGCCACCGCAGAATCGATCCTTGACAAGATTACTAGACTTTTTGAACTAATTCATGGGACAAGACACTAGACACTATCGTCAATTGGATTAGAGTGATCAGAATCGCGTCCTCGTGACCCCGCTCGCTACTGCCATGCGCGGCATCTTCTCCATTCTGTTTCGCCTGCCTCAATACATCAGACTCGCCTGGCGCCTGATGAAAGACCCGCGGGTGCCCTGGTACAGCAAACTGCTGGTCATTCTCATCATACTCTATGGAATATCCCCGGTGGATCTGCTGCCGGAGGCGTTGTTCCCGCATCTGGGCTATGGCGAAGATATCCTGTTGTTCCTGCTGGCGCTCCAGCAACTGATCAGAAGCAGCCCGCCGGAAGTCGTCACCGGGCACGCCAGTGATATCGCGGAACAAAAACGTCGCCGTAGGGATAACCGTTCAGGCGCCGCGAAGTAAGTTTTACCTCCTGGAATCATGAAAGTCAACCCGTCAAAACGAACCGCGATCAAACAAGGCCTGCTCGGCTGGTACCGGCGTGAAAAGCGGGACCTCCCCTGGCGAGATACGACCGATCCATACCACGTTCTCCTTTCGGAGTTCATGCTTCAGCAGACGCAGGTCGATACCGTCATCCCGTATTACACGCGTTTCCTGAGGGAATTCCCCACGTTTCAGGACCTCGCGCGCGCGCCGAGTGACCGCGTTCTCAAGGCCTGGGAGGGCCTCGGATATTATACCCGCGCCCGGAACCTGCACAAAACGGCCCGGTACATCGTGGACAGTTTCCATGGCGCCGTACCCGATGTCTATGACGATCTCTCATCCCTGCCCGGTCTCGGCCCATACACCACGGCCGCGGTCCTGAGCATCGCCTACGACCGGGATTACGCCGTACTCGACGGTAACGTCATCCGGGTCCTCTGCCGCCTTTTCGATATCCGGGACGACATCGTACAGACACGTACCAGGACGAGTCTTCAGAAACTGGCCGACGACCTTTTGCAAAGCGGCGACGCCGGCGAGTACAACCAGGCGATAATGGAACTGGGCGCAACGGTCTGCCGCCCGCGGGCGCCTCGCTGCGCTTCGTGTCCGATCTCCGAACATTGCGACGCATTACAAGCCGGAGCCGCGGAATCACTCCCCGTCAAAGCCCCGAAGAAACCGCGTCCCCACTACACGCTGGGCGTGGGAATCGTCTTCCGTAACGAAAGTGTCCTGATCGCCCGCCGGCCGGAAAACGGCCTTCTTGCCGGGCTCTGGGAATTTCCTTCAGCCCGGCAATTTCAGGAGGAACCCTTAAGCGACACCTGCATTCGCGCGGTACGTGAGGCCACCGGTGTCGACGCGTCCGTCCGGGTCCGGTTCAGAACCGTCAAGCACGCCTTCACCCACTTCAGCGTAACCATGCATGCCTTTCAATGCGAATACAGAGCCGGCGAAGCGTGCGCGAAGACCTGTTCGGACGTGAGGTGGGTCGGGCCGGACCGTTTCGGAGACTATGCCTTCTCACGGGCGAACCGGAAATTCATCGAATACATGGACGGCACGAAACTCCTGTAAGTCTCCAATCGAAAGTACGACCATGTCACATACGTTTATGGACCTTACCGGTCGCGTTGCCCTCGTTACCGGCGCCGCAAGGGGCATCGGCTCCGCCATCGCGGACCGGTTGGCGTTTGCGGGCGCAACCGTCGCCATCGCGGACCTCGACCCGCCCAACGTCCCACCTTCCACCATCAACCTTACCCTGAAGGCGGATATCTCCTGCGGTGAGGACGTCACCCGAATGGTGACCGCCGTGCTGGATCGCCTTGGTCAGATTGATATCCTCGTCAACAATGCCGGCATCGTGGGTCCTGAGGCGCCGGTGCGGGATCTGAGTGAAGCGGACTGGGACCGAGTAGTGAACACCAACCTCAAGGGCGTCTTTCTTTGCTCGCGTGCGGTTATCGGGCACATGGCGGAACGAAACCGTGGCGCGATCGTATCCATCGCTTCGATATCCGGCAAGGAAGGAAACGCCAACATGGCGGCATACTCGGTCTCGAAGGCCGGCGTCATCTGTTTTACCAAGGCGTTGGCCAGGGAAGTGCTGGACGACAATATCCGTGTGAATTGCGTCGCGCCGGCACTCATCGAAACCGAGATGACCCTGAGTCTGGATCCGGACAGGGCCGCTTTTCTGACATCCAAAATACCAATGGGACGCCTGGGCAAACCCGGCGAGGTCGCCGCGCTGGTACACTTCCTGGCCTCCGATGAAGCCACCTTTACAACGGGGCAGTGTTACGATGTCAGCGGCGGACGGGCTACGTATTAGACGGTGTTCAGGGACGGAGATATGCAAAAGGCCCGGACGGTTGTCCGGGCCTTTTCGCGTTGCGCCTGGACCGGCGGCACTAACCCAGCGGCTGCGCAGTCCAGACGTCCCGCAAGTAAACAATGAGGCCGGCGAACAATGTGACTACGATCGCAACGGCAACGGCCAGAAGAACCAGGAGGATCCTTGAAGGAGGCCGCCTTGGGTCGCCCGGCGGATACGATTTGAACGGATCGGGGTCCATTGCGCGCTTTTGGTTACACTTTCGCTCCGACGAGCTAACCGGTTGCTCGCCGTAACCGACGGCCGTCGAGTCGCCCGGCTGGCAAGGCGCCTGAGCGAGTCGACCTGCGCAAGGTCGGCGAGCGAAGGCAACGTAGCGAGACGGGATGAATCGGCGGAAGAACGGTGATATATTTCCGGGACAGAGCACTACATCCTGATTGCCTCAACCGGGTCCAGCGCCGCGGCATCTCGGGCCGGAAACAGCGTAAACAGATAACAGACCAGGGCGGCGGAAGCCGAGATCGCCAGAAAATCAGACGCCCGCATCTCCACGGGCAGCGCCTGGGTGATCAACACGTCTCCGGGGATTTTCAGAAGTTCGTAACGTTGCTGCGCCCAGCACAGGGCAAAGCCCAGAAGATTGCCAAGCAGCACGCCGGACAACCCAACGGCCAGCCCCTGCCATGTGAATATACGGCCGATCCTTCGCGGTGGCACCCCCAGGGTCTTCAGAATGCCGATCTCCCGGCGCCTTTCGGCCACGTTCATGGTAAGCACGCTGACGATGTTGAAACCCGCGACCACCACGATCAGCCCCAGACCCAGAAAACTCGCCCACTTTTCCAGATGAATAGAAAAATACAGGTTGCCGTGGTCCCGCATCCAGGGATGTACGGATAGCGACGGATCCAGCCTCCTGGACGCCTTCTCAACGCCTGTGCTGATTTCCTGCGCGCTAAAGGGATCACCGAACCGAAGGCGGACTCCGGTAATCTCGCTCCCCCAACCCAGATCCCTCCTGGCCGCCGCAAGCGAAACATAGGCCAGTCCGCTATCGAACTCGGGGTTCCCCGAACTGAATATGCCGGTGACTATGTATCGGCGAAACCGGGTCTGTGCGGCGAACACCTCATGCGGCAGGATCCACAGATGCACTTCCGACCCCACCCTTACGCCCAACTGATCGGCCAGATAGCGCCCGACCACGATCCCGTACACCCGCCCGCGGCCTCCCGTTTCCTGGGCGCCCAGATCCAGAGCGCCTCCCCAGACGTAGTCCGCCAGGTCGCTTACCGCCGTCAATCCGTCCGGCGTTACGCCCCTGACCATCACACCGGCGCTATATACTTCGCCTTCAAATGGCCGGTGCAACAGGGCGCCTTCAGAAGCCACGAACGGGGAAACGGCCGTAACCCGGGGATGGGCGGCCAGGGCTGCAATCAACGCCTGTGGATCCTCGATCCGTTGCCGCCCTTCCTTCCTCACCGTCGCGTGCGCGTTCACGCCCAGCAACCGGTCCCATACCAGCGCCGAAAATCCGTTCGACACCGACAGGACGATCACCAGGGCCGCCACGCCCAGACCCACGCCCATAACCGCCACCATCACCGTGAACGACACCCGCTTGCGGCGGCGCATCGAGCGCAGATACCTTCGTGCAATCGTCAACTCATACATCGCCTGTCACCCGTCCCGGCCAACCGACATTGTCAAGAACCGCGGGCAGGCGCCTCTGCACCCTGTGCCCGGATTCAGGTACGCGCCAACGGTCACTCATAGCGAATCGCATCCACCGGATCCAGCGCCGCGGCATCCCGGGAGGGAAAGAGGCTGAAGAGGTAGCAGATCAGAATTGCGCACAGGGAAACCAGGCCGAAATCTTCGGGGCGCATCTCCACCGGCAGCGAACTGACGTAGTAGACCTCCCCCGGTATGCGAATCACTTCGAACCGCTTCTGAATCCAGCAGAGCGCAAACCCCAGCAGATTGCCCATCGCGATACCGGACAGGCCCACCACCAACCCCTCCAGGGTAAAAATCCGGCCGATCCGCGCCGGGACCATCCCCATTGCCTTCAGAATTCCTATCTCCCGACGACGATCGGTCACATTCATTGTTAAAATACTGATTATGTTGAACCCCGCCACCACCACTATAAGACTCAGAATCAGGAAGAAGGTCCACTTCTGCAGCTGGATCAACACGTAGAAGTTCCCGAAGTTCCGCGTCCACGATGAGGCAAACAGCCCCGGAAACGTTTCACGCAGAACCTGTCTGAACGTCTCGCTGAGCCGGTCGGCTTCCATTGGATCCTGCAATCGCAGTCGAATGCCCGTTGCGACGTCCTGCCAATCCAGATCCCGTCTTGCGGCCGCGAGAGAAATATAGATCAATCGGGAATCGAACTCGAAATAACCCGTATTGAAGACACCGGTTACCCGGTAACGCTGCCATCGGCGTGCGCTGCCACCGAAAACATCCTTCGGAACCAGACCCAGGAAAACCTCGGCGCCGGCGCGCGCACCCAGTTTCTGCGCCAGAACCTCGCCCATCAGAACCCCGTGTACCGCCCGCGGACCCTGTTTTTCGCCCGGACCGAGATCAATTTTCCCTTCCTTGATATAGGACCCGACGTCGCTGGTGCGGAGAAAACCCGCAGGGTCCACGCCGCGCACGAGAACGCCCGACTTCACCGCTTCCTCTCCGGCTGGCTTCCGGAACACAAACCCCTCCGCGTGGATATATGGCGACGCCGCAAGCACTTCATTGTGTTCCTCCAAGGTGCGGATGACCGGCTTGTAATTCGCAATCGGCTTGCGATAGGACTTGCGCACGGTCACGTGCGCGTTCACGCCCAACAGACGCTGGCGAATCATATTTGTGTAACCGTTCATTACGGACATGACAATCACAAGCGATGACACGCCCAGCGCCACGCCGACCGCGGCGATACATATCGTAAAAGAGATGCGCCTCCGGGCGCGCAGAGAACGGAAATGCCTGCGTGAGATCATGAACTCGAGATTCATCCGGTCCTCCACCACGTGTCACGTCTGCACGACTCCGACCACGGTACAAAAAACAGCAGAAGCCGCACCGCCGCCACATACAAAAAATCCCGATCTGAAAACGCATCGCTTTTCAGGACCGGAATATACAGGCTGTTCCCCCACGCGGCGCCGCAGCCGCCTCGTGGAAACCCCATTCAATTGTCGTCGTCGAAATCAGTTCAATCCGCGCAGACGGTTTCTCAATATTGCGGCCTGTTCGTATCGCTCCTCGGCAACCGCCGTCTCAATCTGTTCGAAAAGGCTCTTCCTGGCGGGCGCCGGATATCGCTGTCGGATCTCTTCCGCCCAATCTTCCAGCGAACGAAGCTCTTCGGTGAAATCGAGAGGCTCCGGATCTCCGGATCCGTTCAGGAAACACCGGATCTCTTCGATTCCCTCCCGTACTACTTCGAGCGCACCCTCTGAGTCTCCGTTCTGAAGACAGATTTCTCCCTTGGATCTGGCGTGTACCATGAGCACGCACGTCCGGGAACGCTCAAATTCACACATGATCTCATCATTGCCGGCGTATGTCCTGACCAGATCCAGCAACGCCAGATTGTGTGTGGTGTCCCTTAGAACGCTCTCATAATCGCCCAGGTGCAGAAGACAGATGAACCGCTGATAGAATTGAACGCCTTCCGTCCACAACACATTGCACGCACACTCATCCAGGCGGAATCCCTCGTCTGTACCGTGTTGCCTGCGGTGGTCTTCCAGGCGGTCCAGGTATGCATCGAGGGCAGACTCATATCCCTTCGGAGATGTACCGTCGGGTCGACCGGTCATTTCCATCTGCAGGAGGCCCAGTTCGAATCGGACCTGCAGCTTCTCCCGTCCGTCGATTCCCACAATCTTCCTGGCACATGTTTTTTCAGGATTGAAAATCCAGCGCTTGAAGATTGGTGACAGATCCTGCTCCATGGAAAACTCCCGTTCGAACAACGCGTCTGACGAATCGCTTAGGATGGGCGCTGTCTTCGAAGAATATACAAATGGCAGTTGAAAGTCAACCCGATTCACCGGCCGCTCCACAGCCGCGGTCCGGAACCGGCGCCATGATGTCTTTTCTCTTGACAAAGAATTTCCGGCTATGTATTTTCCGCGCCTTGAGAACGCTCCATCGATGGTGAATATTGACCGTAAACCTTCTTTTTACAGCAGGTTGGAAAGCCGGAAACCCACGTAGCCGGAATCGCCGTCGAACCTCGCCGACTTCCTGGACCAGTTATGGATCACACCGAAGGCATTGTCATCCGGGACCAACGGGGGCACTACCACGTCGCCACCGGTAACAGGGTGGTCTACTGTGCCGTTTCGAGCCGATTGCGAAAACAGCTTCAGTATCCCCAGGCGGCGCCAGGTTCGCGCCGGAAACGGGTACAGGCCGTCCGCCGCGCGCGCGTTGTAGACCCCGTTGCCATCGGTGACCGCGTTCGGATCGACGTCGGCGATGGAAATACCGGTCTGATCCGTGAGATTCTGCCGAGACGGAACAAGATCTCACGCAAGGCCTCGGGAAGTTCACGAAAAGAACAGATCCTCGCCGCCAACGTCGACCAGCTTCTGCCGGTCTTCTCGGTGGCAGAACCGCCGCCGGACTGGAATATGCTGGACCGGATGCTGGCTGTTGCAGAATGGTATGAAATACCCGCCGCCATCTGCTTCAATAAACTGGACCTGCCCTGCCCCGCCGGATTCGAGACGTCGGCTTCCATTTACAGACAGATCGGATACCCGGTTGTATTCACCAGCACCGTTACCGACAGGGGCAAGGAAGAATTCACGGACCTCCTGAAGGGCCGGCTTTCGCTCTTTATGGGGCCTTCGGGCGCAGGCAAATCCAGCCTGCTCAACTGGCTGCAGCCGGGCCTGGAACTGCGGACGAGGCAAGTCAGCGAGACCACCGGTGAAGGCCGGCATACGACCACCCACACAGAACTCGTCAAAATGGAAACCGGCGGCATGGTTGGCGACCTGCCCGGCGTAAGGGAATTTCAACTGTGGGAGATCGGCCCGGAAGATATCCACGGCCTTTTTCCGGAATTCCGGAGCCTGCCCGGCCACTGCCGCTTCCGGGACTGCACCCACGTCCGTGAGCCCGGTTGCATTGTGAAAGATGCGGTGGACCGGCACGAAGTTTCACGCCAGAGGTATGAATCCTATCTCTACCTCCGTCAGAATCCCTGACATCCTACCCGTATTTCTCACGCAGAATTCGCGCTGCTCTTGACTCGTTGCACAGCTTTGCGTAGGCCTCCTCAACGGGAATTTCGGCCGCGTTTCCCGGCGCGAACCCACAGTCCGGGTTCAGAACGATCTGGTCGGGATGGAGAAATTCCAGGGCCTGTTCCACGCGTTGGACAATGGCTGCAACGGGATCGATATGCGCAGACCTGCAGTCCACGCAACCCAGTCCCACCTGCCTGGCTTCCGGAATTTGTTTCAAGACATCCAGATCACCCGCAACGGGAACGGTGAATTCCATTACGTACTGATGCACGTTGAGTCGCAGCAACGCGGGCAGAATTGGTCCGTATCCGCCCTGTCCTACCCATCCGGCCCTTCCCTTGTTCCTCCGGCAAAGATGTACCGCCGTGGCCAATCCCTCAACACCGTGTACAATCTGGTTCATGAGATCCACGCAGAGGTCCATCTCCCGTTCCGGATTTTCATACCTCCCGCGCACGCGGGCATCCACAAACAGACAGAGATGGGGATCGTCGAACTGGACTATATGGGCGCCGGCGTCGCGCAGCAGCAGCAGTTCGTCCCGCAGAATCGGAACCAGCGCGCGCATAAACGCCTCGCGAGTCGGGTACGCGTCACGGGATCTTTCCGGATGCCACATTCTCTGCCCAAGGAGATATGGAGAGGGCAGACACACCTTGATCGATTTGCGGGTCCGCGCCCGGAGATATTTCGCCTCGGAAGCGGCAAGACCCGCCCTCCTCACCCGGAGGGGTTCCACCACAGTGTGCCACCAGAGTCCTTCTTTCCGTTCCCGGATAAATCCGTCCGCCACGTCCGCAATGATGCCGATGTATGACCGGCGGCGGTACTCTCCGTCGGAAACAATGTCCAGGCCCGCCGTTTCCTGCAACGCCAGAACGTAGTCCACCGAGGCGTCCATCAGCATGGAAGACCGGGACGGATCTTCGGGCGCTTTTTCGGGGTCCAGCAGGTCGCGTACAAACTGCGACCGCGGCATACTTCCCACAACGCCGGCTGGAAACAGGACAGGGTTGTCGACCAAACTACCACTCCTCCCGTGCGATGCTGAAATCCTGATTCGTATCGATCTCCATATATCCTCCCTCCGTCTCCATCAGGTGCATCGGCACCCTCGCGTCCAGCATCTCCTGGTACAGGTCGATCAGATACGCTTTCTGAAATGAAAGGGCCGATTGGAACGGCCGCCCGTCGTGTGCGGCCCTCGCCTGGTGGAAGGCGTCGCAAAACTGCACGGTCCCCTCTCTCCCGAAACGGGCAATGCCCGTATATTCGCCGTGGGCGATCTCTCCGGGGACGTTCCGGCCGATGGCAACCACCCTGTTACCCACGGAGGCCATCTTCTCCGCGTCGTTCTCGGGATGCTCGGACCGCTTTCGGTATCGCGCGCGCCAGTCCGTGTCGCACACCAGAGTAATCTCGTGCACGCTTTCCATCAGATTCGCGACGATCTCAGGCCTGTAGAGAATATCGGAATAGGCGCAGACGAAACCGTCGTCCATATGGAACTCCGCGTGCATCAGAGACATCAGGATATTGTTATTGGGCCAGTCTGCATTGTGACAATAGGTGAGACCCGGATATTCGGTCTGCACCCGCTCGATGCGGTAGCCCCCGATAAAGACGATTTCGTGCAATCCGGCTGCCCGCAAGGCGTCGAGGCCCCAATCCAGAATGCGCCGGCCCTTCACTTCGGCGAGGCATTTCGGCGCGTTTTCCGTGTGAGGCATCAATCGGATTCCGCGTCCGGCGCCGATGATAATCGCTTTCAACGTGTGAACACCTTCCGTTATGCGGATGAAGGAAAAATCCTGCCTAAAAAAAACGCCAGAAACTCATCGGCGTCCACGTCCATCGCGCATCTCACCGGCCAACCCTTCCGGTTTTCGTCATTCGAAAACGGCCGCCGGTCCACGACCACCTGCCCCGATGTGAGATCTCCCTCCGTCTCCACGTCCGCAAAAACCGTGTCGATGCAGAAGAGAGACGGAACGACCGCCAGCCCCACCGCCAACGGATCGTGCAGAAAGAAATGACGCCGGTTCTGAACCCTTAATGAATGTTTCATGGCCGGCCGGACCGCGTCTTTGACAAAACGACCCGCAGGCGTTGGCGGTATCCCGGCAAAATGCGATGCTTCCAGCGCCACCCGATGGGTCACGTCTAAAGGCGCCAGCGTTATTCGCGCGCCGGAACGCACAACCTGCCTCGCGGCATCGGGATCGGCGAAGAAATTAAACTCCGCCGCCGGCGTTACGTTGCCCGGCTCTTCAAGCGCACCGCCCATCACGCACACCTCCCGGGCCATTTTCAACACGCCGGGCGCCCGCGCTTCCGCCAGGGCCAGATTGGTCAGCGGCCCCACCGCGATCAGCGTCACCTCCCCCGGCCGGTTCGACAGTGTCTCAGCCATAAACGAGACCGCGTCACCCGAGGGCGAACGGCCGGGTGACGGCAACCCGGAGTCCCCCAATCCACCAGGCCCGTGTACCTCGGTGGCGTATACGGCCCCTCTCCGTAGCGGACCGCTCGCGCCCGGATAAACCGGCACATCGTCACGATCCAGCAATGCCAGCACCTTCAGCGCGTTCTCCGTTCCAACGTCCAGCGGCACGTTGCCGCTGACGGTGCAGATGCCCAGCACCGTCAGTTCGGGGGATCCCAGCGCGAGCATCATCGCCAGGGCGTCGTCCACACCCGGGTCCGCATCCAGAATCACGGGCCGTCTGTCCGATGGCTCAAACCCCATACAACGGCCCGAATTTCGCCTTAAGATGCGCCATCAACGCCTGATGATCCAGGGGTTTTCCAGTGACCTTCTCCACCAATTCCGAAGCCGTATAGCGTTTCCCCTGCCTATGGATCCTTTCCCTCAGCCATCCCAACAGCGGTCGGAACTCGCCTTCGGTGAATTGTCCGTCGAGATCGCCCAGATCCCGGCGGGCGGCTTCGAAAAACTGGGCGCCGTAGAGGTTGCCCAGGGTATAGGTGGGGAAGTATCCGATCAATCCCGCACTCCAGTGAACGTCCTGAATGCATCCGTGCGCGTCGTCCGGCGGCTTCAACCCGAAGTCCTGCTCGAACCGCTCGTTCCACGCTCCCGGAACGTCGCCTACCGGAAGGTCGCCTTCCACGAGGGCTTCCTCCAGCGCGAACCGCAGCAGAATATGCAGATTATAGGTCGCCTCGTCCGCCTCCACCCGGATGAACGACGGCCGTACGTCATTGACCGCAAAGTAAAACGACTCCGGCGAAACGTTCGCCAGCGCCGCGGGAAAGACTTCACGCGCCTTAGGAAAAATATGCGTCCAGAACGACCGGCTGCGCCCTACGAAGTTCTCCCACGTCCGGGACTGGGACTCGTGGATGCCCAGGGACACGGCTTCGGCCATTGGCGTTCCGGAGTGCGCTGGGTCCAGTCCCTGGTCGTACAGGCCGTGACCCGCCTCGTGGAGCGTCCCGAAGAAAGCCTGTGCAAACTGGTTGGAATCGTATCGCGTCGTTATCCTGGTATCGCCCGGACCGATCCCCGTGCAGAAGGGGTGCACCGTTTCATCCAGCCGCCCGCGCTCGAAGTCGAACCCGATGGCATCCGCCGCGGCGATGCCGAACGCGGTCTGTTTCGCCACGGGATAGTCGCGGGTCAGGATTGACGCGTCGGGCGCCCTTCCCGACTCCGCAATGGCCGCGACGAGCGGGGCCAGTTCGTCTCGCAGCGCCCCGAACACCCTCTTGAGATTGTGTGAGGTCTCTCCAGGTTCAAACCGGTCCAGGAGCGCGTCGTACAATGTGCCACCATCCCTGAGCGCCTCGGCCACCTCCCGGGTAAGGCCGACCACTTCCACCAGGTGAGGCCGGAACTGCTCGAACGCCGAGGCTTCCCGCGCGTCCTGCCAGGCCTGCTCCGCCAGCGTCGTCGCCTTCGCCAGCGCCTCCACCAGCGTCTTCGGCAACTTCGTCCTTCTGTCGTATTCTCGCCGGATTTCCCGCACGTTCACGGCAGGGGTCGATTCCGGCCGTAAACCCTCATCGCCCTCCTCGACCCGCGACAGCAACTCACCCACCTCGGGCGCCGTTGCACGCTCGTGCGCCATCCCGGCCAGCAGGGCGTGCTGCTCCGCCCGGTGTGCGGCGCCGCCGCGGGGCATATACGTGCGTTCGTCCCATCCCAGCACGGCCGCGCAGGATTCCAGCAACTGCAGTTCCTTCCACCGGCCGATGAGATCGTCGTACGCCTGCTGTGTGGACATCATCTACTCCCGCTGTTTCGTCGTTTCGACAACCACCTGAATGGCCAACGCAATCTAAACCTCTCAATGGGGACGGTCAAGCGGAATCCGGATATGCGCGGAGACCCCGTGTTGACAATCCCGGCAGGAGGAGATATATTGAATCAACCGCTGAAATCACGTCCATTTCCAGTCCGAAGCGGGTAATCATCCACAAACGCTAAGGAGGCGCCAGATGCCCAGAATCGACATCGAATACTGCGCGGCTTGAGGCTACGAAGACCAGACCGTCAGTTTGACGGACAGACTCCTCAGAGAGTTCAAGCAGGATATCGAAGGCTTTACGCTCATCCCATCCGGCGGTGGAAAGTTCGAAGTCACCGTCGACGGCGAACTCGCCTTCTCCAAGATCAAGGAAGGCCGCTTCCCCGAGTACGAAGAAATCCAGCCCCACGTCGCCAAACGTGTCTGATCGCCCTATTCATACCGATTCTGTACCAGCGCGGCTTCGCTTTGCTCAGCCGAAACCATATTGGTGCAATTGAGTGCGCGCGTCGCTTAAACGGCTTAATCACTCCCCCCTTGAGTGGGAGTCGCAGAAGCCGAGCCGATCCCTGAGCTTGTCAAAGGGCCGGCGACGGTGGTGGGGGGATCGCAGCGCCTTTTTGTTAGCTGGCAGCATGAAAAAACTTGAACGCATTCTGCGTAGAAGTCTTACTGTAAGACGCTAACGTGGACGGAAACGATCGAAGGGACAGAAGTAATAATCAGCTCACACGAAGACACAAAGACACGAAGAGAAGAGCAGAGAAACGGTAAAAGGTGGTGAGACGGTAGACGGCCGAAGGAATCCTTGCCCGATCCGCTCTTCATCAATGCTTCCGGTCTGAACTGAGACCTCACGTGGCAGGCAATCTCTATAGTTTTGCCTCTTCCGTCTCCCCGCCTCTCGGTAAGGTCAAGGGGATAGGGGACGTTGCCTCATGATCCGTACAGCTCACAGGTGAATTTGACAATGCCAACGCCACCGACGCTTCTGACCCCCGACCCGAATGCATGCGCCGTCGCCCGGGCGGTTGGTGATGCGGTCCGTCCGGACCGGGTCATCCTGTTCGGCTCGCGCGCCCGGGGCGACTTCAGCCCGGATTCGGACGTCGATTTGCTCGTCATTACCGACTCCGATACCATGGACAATGGCTCGTACCAGCGCGCCAGTTCGATCGCTCATGGCAAGGCCGCAGAGCTGTACGGCGGTTCTATCGGCGTCGATCTCGTCAGGATTAGTGAAGGGGATTTCCATTACGGTCGTCGCGCGCGCAATCACGTGGCGGGCCAGGCCGTCCGCGACGGATTCGACACCAATGGCGATAAGGCAGATTTCAACAATCCGGAGCCGAGCAACTGGCCCGACGTCAAGCAACGCATTGCCAATGCCCGGCGGGAACTCGGCGTTCTGAAGATTCTGGTAGAAGCGAACGCAGCGCATGAAGCCATTGGCTTTCACGCACAACAGGCACTCGAAAATGCCCTGAAAGGCTGGATTTCCGCGCTCGACGAAGACTACGGCAATACCCACGATCTGGCGACGCTTGCCGCAATCGTGCGGCAGCATCCCGGTGAAAACCACACCCCCGCCGGCGAGCGGCTGGCGTGGCTGCCAGAGTATGCGGTAAGATATCACTATGCTGGCGCGGCAGTCCTCCTTCATGATCGCTCCGAGCTACTCGAGGCCGTGACCGGGACCGTAACGGCGATTATCGACCGCGTCCGCATGCTGACTGCAACGGAGGAGTAACTACCCGTGGTTCGACCAGCGCAGACGAATTCCCATCACACCTGGAGCTAAGCGCTTTGAGAAAAACGTACCGGCTTAATCATACACTCTGGTCGGTCTTAACGATCTCGGTTCTGGTTTCGGGCTGTGGCGGCAGGAGTATCTCCTTCCTCGTGACGCGTCCGGCTGAAATCAACCTTAGCAAATATGAAAAAATCGCAATCGGAGAAATAAAGGGGTCCGGGAGCGGGTTCGTATCCAGACTCGGCGATTTAGGCAAGTTTCTTCAGGGTGTGGAGTCCAAAGACACCTGGATCCTGAGATTCTCCGCTGAGATGGCGCAGTCCCTTGCAGCATCCGATCGATTTGAACTTCTGGACTACGAGAGCCTGAAGATCGCGCAGGGCCGGAACACCGATATCGGAAACGTCGTCCTCATCTCGGGCGGCATCCTGACATACGATTACGATGAAGAGGAAATCGACGAGGATGCTGAGCGCACGAACAAGAAGACAAACAAGAAAACCGCCAGTCGAAAATACCACCGGAAGGGTATCGCACGGGTAGAGGTCCAGCTGCGGATCGTGGACCTGAAAACTTCGAGAATCCTGGCCAGCAGGAATTTTTCCGGGCGTAAGACAATGAGAAGGTCCGGGAAGACTCAAAGCGAGGCCAGTATCGACAATGCCGATCGCAGGCGGCTTTTGGCGGCCTGCCGGGCGGATATCGTGCGGTCCGTTGTTCGGATGATTGTGCCGTATATCGAGCGCGTATACGTCTCATTTGAAACCCGCAAGGAAATGCCGGAACTGGAACGCGGCTTCAGATTGGTTCAGGCGGGCAACTGGGATTCCGCGATCGACGTCTTTGAGGAGGCAACCGATACCTATTCCAATTCCCCCGTAGTACATAAGGCATTCTACAATCTTGGACTGAGTTACATGTATACGGACCGGTTCGACCAGGCGCGAACCGCATTACAGGAAGCCTATGCCGGAAAGTCCAGCGGGAAATACCGGAATGCCATATTGGAATTGAACAGGCGCATGGAAGAGAAACGGCGGCTCGACGAACAGACGAGGACCGATCAAGGGACCGGTGAAAATGCGGAAACGGTGAAGGAGCGATAACAGCCCGTTGACGAGGCGTCCGGCCGGGACGCACCGGGCGAAGCACTGCGCGCGTGGCTACCCGGACTGGACCTGGAGCCGCCGGTGCATTGCAGGCTGCTCTCGGAGAACTCCCTGCGCCTCGTCTCGCCGATGTAAGTGGGAAGGAAGCTTGTATTTGTACGTTCACTACTGAAGGAGGAGTGAGTAGATGCCCGTCACCAGAAGAAAGTTCCTGAAGTCAGCGGCCGCCGTCACGTTGGGATTCCAGGGGCTGCAGTTCCACGTGGTCTGGGGACAGGCCCCCGAGGAGGGGATCGCCGCGGGCTACGGCCCGATGCGACCGGACCCGGGCGGGATCCTCGACCTGCCCGCGGGCTTCACTTACCGGGTGATCTCCCGCACCGGAGGCGAGATGGACGATGGCCTGCGGGTGCCGGGGCTGCCCGACGCCATGGCAGCCTTTCCCGCGGCGGAGGGACGGACCCTGCTGGTCTGCAACCACGAACTCACTGCGGGGGCCCGCAAGGTCGGCGCCTTCGGCGATGAGAACGAGCGTCTCGGCAAGCTGCCGCGCGAGCGGTTCTACGACTTTGGCCGCGGCGATCCGCCGCAGGGAGGGACGACGACCTTCGTACTCGGCCCCGCCGGTGAGCTGGAGAAACATTACCTCAGCCTCGCCGGCACCGTGCGCAACTGCGCCGGCGGCCTCACCCCCTGGGGAAGCTGGATCACCTGCGAGGAGACGACCCAGCGTGCCGACGATAACCACGAACAGGACCACGGGTACAACTTCGAGGTCCCGGCGGGCCCGGCCACGGGGCTTGTGGAGCCGGTGGCCCTGAAGGCGATGGGCCGCTTCAACCACGAGGCGGTGGCCGTCCATCCGGCGACGGGCATCGTCTATCAGACCGAGGACGCCGGGGACGGTCTCATCTACCGCTACCTGCCCGACAAGCCCGGACGTCTCGCGGCCGGTGGCCGGCTGCAGGCGCTCATGGCCCTCGACCGGCCGAGCCTGGACACGTCCAACCACGAGTCGCAAACCGTCGCTCCCGGGGACCGCCTGGCTGCGGCCTGGATCGACTTGGAGGACGTGGAGTCCCCGGACAATGACCTGCGCCACCAGGGATTCGACAAGGGCGCCGCCCGATTCGCCCGCGGCGAGGGTATGTGGTACGGCCGGGAGGCCGTCTACTTCGCTTGCACCAGCGGCGGCAAGGAGAAGAAGGGGCAGGTGTGGCGCTACAAGCCAGGCCCCGGCGAGGGGACGCCAAACGAGACGGCCTCGCCCGGGACCCTGGAGCTGTTTATCGAACCCAACGACGGCAACCTGGTGGAGAACTGCGACAACCTGACGGTGGCGCCCTGGGGCGACCTCGTGCTCTGCGAGGACGGCGGCGGGGACAACCACCTGGTGGGGGTCACTCCGGAGGGGCGGATCTACAAGCTCGGCCGCAACGCCTTCAACGAGTCCGAGTTCGCCGGCGCCACGTTCTCGCCCAACGGCCGCACCCTCTACGCCAATATCCAGTCGCCTGGGATCACCCTGGCCATCACCGGGCCCTGGACGGGCTGAGCCGAGGTCTCAGTCAAGTCGGAACGCCTCTCGGCGCAGAAGGATTACGTCTACAATGGCAAGGCTCCCCACACACAACTCACCAGACCCGAAAGCCTGCGCCGTCGCTCGCGCCGTTGGCGAGGCGGTCCACCCGGACCGGGTCATCCTGTTCGGCTCGCGCGCACGGGGCGACTACACTCTGGATTCGGACGTCGATCTGCTCGTCATTACAGACTCCGATACCATGGACAATGGCTCGTACCAGCGCGCCAGTTCGATCGCTCATGGCAAGGCCGCAGAGCTGTACGGCGGTTCTATCGGCGTCGATCTCGTCCAAATGAGTGAAAGAGATTTCCATTCCGGTCGTCGCGCGCGCAACCACGTGGCGGGCCAGGCCGTCCGCGACGGATTCGACACCAATGGCGATAAGGCAAATTACAACAATCCGGAGCCGAGCAACTGGCCCGACGTTAAGCAGCGCATTGCCAATGCCAGGCGCTGTCTCAGCGATCTGGAAGTGCTCACGGAAAATCCCCGGTCTTCTCAGGAACTCATTGGGTTTACCGCACAACAGGCACTTGAAAACGCCCTGAAGGGCTGGATTTCCGCGCTCGACGCAGACTATGGTAATACACACGATCTGGCGGACCTGGCCGCGATCGTGAGGCAGCATCCCGCCGAAATCGGCACCCCCGCCGGCGAACGGCT
The DNA here is from genome assembly GCA_963662665.2 of Candidatus Latescibacterota bacterium. Classification (GTDB taxonomy): domain Bacteria; phylum Latescibacterota; class UBA2968; order UBA2968; genus JAAXHE01. Next base: position 19,458 of record CAXXJS010000030.1, on the reverse strand, counting down.
GGCGTGGCTGACCGAATACGCCGTGCAATACCGCTATGCAGGCGTACAGATTGTCATCGAGGATCGTGATGCGCTGCTTTCGGCGGTGATCGAGACCGTCGAGGCAATTGTCGCCCGAATCCGCGAGCTGACAGCAACGGGGGAAGAGGAGCCTGGCTCCGATTAGGTGTCAACAGAAATCGTCCACGAAACCGGATGAATCCGAATTACGCGATTGACCGGAACGATCGATTCATCCGCACCATACGCCCCCGATTCCTTGCGTTTCCGGGCCGAAAGACCTGGATCCCGCCTTACAGTTCGCTGAGATACATCTACAGATCGCCAAATGCGTCTGAGCGGTCATCTATTAGAGAGAAGGGTCGAGACCATGCGCCTCGACCCTTCTTGTTTGTCAAAGCACCGTTTTCAGCATTGCGCCAACACCCTGAGGAAACTTGCCTGAAGGCGAGGCGGACACTCCTGTCTGCCCGCATCAACGTCGTTCTGCCGGTTTTGTCTTTCAGTGAGACTTCAACGCAAGTTGCTTACATGTTTGTTCATGCTGCTTGTATACGGTAAGGCGTTGAAATCCCCCCACCGCATCAGCCGTCGCCGGCCCTTCGACCCTTCGACAGGCTCAGGGCAACGCATGCTCAGGGATCGGCTCGGCTTCTGCGATTCCCCCTCAAGGGGGGAGTGATTGAACCTTCAAACGGGCTCCCCCGATCATTGCCACCTGTTTGGTTGTGGCTGAGCATAGCGAAGCCGCGCTAGGAGTCTGCGCCGCAGGAGTTTTTACAAAGGGCGAGGTGTGTCCGTGAGTCGGGTTGGTCGTTATGTTGGGAGTGGTATGATGAGTTTTGGGTACGGTGATCGTTGCAGGCAGGCGTGTTGAGGGCGAGATTCCAGGGATCGTGGTTTCCCGTATGTCGAGTCCATAAGGACAGGACACCCGAACCCATGCTTCAACACATCGACAACGCTGCCATCCGCTTGACGTTCAACGCGAGGCAGACCAGATCCCACTCGGCACGCACCTTTTCCAGCCCCCGGAAGCTGAAGCGCCGGAAGCCCAATACCTCCTTGATCCATCCGTTGGGCGCCTCCGAGAGCCACTTGCGCTTCGCATACAGGCCCCGACCTTCCGGGCTGGTGAGCTTCTCGCCCATGCGATGGGTCGCCGGAAGCGTCTCCGAATCGACGTCCACCTTTTCCTTGCCCTCCCGCCCCAGCGCCACGTAACCATCAATGCCACGCTCCTCAAGCGTGGCCAGGTCCTCCTCGTTGCAGTAGCCCGCATCCGCCAGAACCGCGTCCGGCTTGACCCCGAATGTCTCTTGCACACCATCCAGCAAGGGGAGCATAAAGCCCTGATCGGTGGCCTGTGACCCCAGATGCACAGCCACGATGATCTGACGCTCGGCGTCCACCACCGTCTGCGCGTTGTAGCACTGCTGGAACCCCTCCGCGCTCGTCTTCATGATCCGAGACTCGGGGTCCGTGAAGTTGCTCTGAGCCTTCGGGTCGGGCTCGCCATAGGCTCTTTTGTAAGGCCGCCCGCCCTTCGGGTTGCGCTTCTGACCCGGTTTGCGCCCGCGCGCATCGTCGACGGCTCGTTGCGATGCTTCCAGACGCTCCCTCGCCGCCCTGATCGCCGCCAGACGAGCCTGCCTGCGCTGCAACTCGACCGGCAACTCGTCGCCACGAACATCCACGCCGTAACGTGCATCCTCCTCGGCATCAATCGACACAGCACCCGAAAGCAACGCCCCGATCTCTTTCTCCAGACGAGCCTGTTCCTTCAACATCCGCTCGTAACTCATGGCCTTGCGCTTGCTGGCCTTCGCTCGTACCTTCGTGCCGTCTAAAGATAACGTCCCGAAACGTACCAGGCCCATCTCCCGTGCCACACCAACCACCTCCACGAACAAACGCCCGAAATCTTCCAGGTGACGACGCCGAAACTCGCAGATCGTCCGGTGTTGTGGGAAATTGCCCGCCGCCAACATACGAAACGCCACGTCCTCCTCCAGCTTCCCAGCGATCGCTCGAGACGAATACACTCCCGTCGCGTACCCATAGATCAATACCTTCAACATCATCGATGGATCATATGGCGCGTTGCGACGACCATCGCCTTCATAGGGCGCGTAGAACGACCCCAGATCCAGGGAATCCACCAGATCGCTCACCTGGTGCGACAGATGACCTTCAGGCACCCACTCCCGAAGATCCGGCGCCAACAGCAATATCTGGTCCGGGTGATACGGTCGAAACGTTGTCGGCATGGATCGCTCCCTCCCCTGACATAACACACAACGATACCCTTGACATATACCAACTACACGACCCATTATACCTACAACTACATGTCCATTGAAATGAATTTTCCTGCGGCGCAGACTCCTAGGTACGGAAGTAAGGATCTCTCCGCCTAAACCCGGCAGACAGTATACTATGTCCCACGCATCCGTGGACATCGGATTGCTAGGGCAGGTTGGAAACCTGCCCCTACGCTTCGGACCCCGCAACGCGCCTGCGGGGATTTCACTCCATCGAATCAATTTCCCTTTCCGCATATCGAAATTAGTGGAATCCACGACAAATCCTGGACGTGTCGCCAAACAAACGGTGTTGAACGCCGGCTTCGCATTGAGTACCATTGCTGGATGCACGATAACCGACAACGAAGTCGGCGTCCGTAACCGAGGCGGTTGCAGTAATGTAACCCGGCATACGGGTTCCGTCAGATTGAATGGGTCTGAGTAGAAATCCGGTAGTCCCGAACAGGATGGATCGAATGATGACTTCCTCGAAAGGCCTAATCTATATTGCCGCGCTGACGCTGCTGGCAATCGTATGTAACGCCGCGATGGGTGCCGATGCAAGCGATGGCGATGTGCCAGCACTTGCGACCAGCGTCGTTGCCAATGGCGACGATATTGCGTCCATTCCGGACTTTGACGGCGACGGGACTATCGGCTTTGGCGATTTTGTGATCTTTGCGGGTGTGTTTGGAGCACGCCAGGGTGACGCGAAGTACGACGCCACGTATGATCTGAACGGTGACAGCGAGATCGGCTTCTCGGACTTTTTAATCTTCGCTGAAAACTTCGGCAGAGATGCCCCTTCACCGGTCGTCACCATCCCCGACGCCAACCTTCGCGCTGTGATCGAAGACGCCCTGGGCAAGGCCAGCGGCGCGCCGGTCACAGCGGCCGAACTGGCGACGTTGGACAGTCTTGCAGCCAGCGATGCGGACATCACCGACCTGACCGGACTGGAGTATGCCGTTAACCTGACATGGCTGGATCTTGCTTCCAACGATATCACCAACGTATCAGTCTTGGTAGATTTGACGAACTTGACACACGTGATCCTTTCAAGCAACAACATTGCCGACCTCGCTGGCCTGTCGGCGAACACGAGCCTGGGCACGGGAGGTACAGTTGACGTCACTGACAACCCACTAAACGCTGAATCCCTGAGTACCCACGTCCCGACGCTCCGGGAAAGGGGGGTCCGCGTTTCTCTTACCCCCTCTCCGCCTCCCAGTAGCCCGGATTTGATAGTTGAATCGCCCTCGGTCAGCGACAGTACCCTGACCCCGGGGCAATCCTTCACATTGAGGGCTGCGGTACGCAACCAGGGCACGGGTGCGGCGGCGGCCGCGACCTTGCGGTTCTACCGCTCGACCAACCGGACGATTTCCATGCAGGATACGCTGATTGACAGCGATGCCGTAAGTAGCCTTGCGGCGTCTGGCGCCAGTGCCGCGTCGCTCAGCGTGACCGCCCCGTCGAGTGAGGGCGTTTACTACTACGGCGCTTGTGTGGCGACCGTTACAGGCGAGAGCAATACCCGAAACAACTGCTCCCGGTCCAGATTGGTGACGGTCTGGGACAGATCGAGAGTCGAAAAGCTGTTGGAGGAAGTGGGGGCCCAAAACCCTGATGAATACGCTGCCCTGGCGGCGTTGTCCTGGATCCGGGACGGCGTCGGCGCATCCGAATCCTACGCCGTGTCGACCTTGACTAAGGCGGCGCTGCGTACCGAAGAAGTGTTCTCTGCTTTGCTGGAGAAACCCTGGATCGGAGACGGACTGACTGCGGACGAAGCCTTTATGATTGAAGAGCTGATCCGCATGGCCAGCAGACCGGGAAGAGAGCGCAGCGTTGAAACCACCTTGCGAATTCTAAAAATGCCTTTTATTGATACGTTCGAAACTCTTGATTACTATGCAGTGCGTTGTCTGAACTTCCTGGACTTTCAGATGGACGGGCGCTATCTCGAACCGGTTCTTGACCACCCTTCATTGAGTGGAGGCATCACGGACAAGGACACCGTGGTTTTAGCGGGGCTGTGGCGGATAGCCAAATTTTCGCCGGAAACTGTGGAAAGTCGACTTATTCTTTTGGACCCCGATCGGGTGTATCTGCAAGAGCGGACAATAGTGTTTCCCCTGGCCGGGGAAACGACCCTGACGGTTCTCCGCGTCACTCCTGGCACGTTTCGCACATTAGACATGATGGAAGAAATACTCCGTCAATACGAGGCTTTCATGAATGTGGCCTACCCCTACAAGATGTCGTTCATATTCAACGTGGAATCCGTGGGGGGGCTAGGAGCAAGCGCTGGAAATGGGATTGTTACGCTTAACCCGGGATTCGAGGAAGACGTTTACCTTCTCACCCACGAGCTTGCTCATGCTTACTGGAGTATTCCATCCGCGTGGTGGCAAGCCGCGTATTCAAAAGGGATTACTTTCACGCCATTCACCTGGATTGCTGAAGGCGCTGCCACATTCATGGATGACTTCCCATATGACAACCTAGTAGGCGCCCCCCCCACCTCGCCCAGCGACACCCGCTGTAGTCTGTTCGACACCATAGGAGAGTTGGACCAGAAGACGTATACTGCCAGCCCTGATGAGAACCTCAAGGGTGGCGCCGTCTATAGGTCGTCATGTAATTACAACATGGGATCTGGCCTATTCTGGAATTTGTATAAACGCTTGGGAGACACGGAATTTCGGAAAGGCTTCGGAAGCCTGTACATGAAGATGAGCAATCTCGAACATGATGATGAGTGCGCGGGCGTGGAGAGGGGCGTGTGCTACGTGCAAAAAGCCTTTGTTGAGGATGCCTCTCCCGGCATTGCAGAAGCCGCCGATGAAGTAATCAATCTTTGGTATTATGGGGGCGAACCATTTTGAGTCCCACCAGATTCACGGCATGGTAAACGAACCGCAGGGGGAGCCGTTTAAAAGCGGGGAGGCGGACGACGCCGACGGTCGAGTCGGTCTTCGCGGTGGCGCGGGATTCCGAGAGCGCTGCCGAGAAGCCGCGGTGAATACCGACTGGCGGCGGAGATCATCATGAGTGGCGTACGGTGCAAATACGCCGCGAATATACACTTACGATGGAGTAGGGCCACCTTCGCCGATTGAACAGCTCGAAATTTCCATCCGAAATACACAACCAGGTATTTCGGCCCCAATCAACGCGTACGTCGACTTACTGAGTCTATCGGTCAAAAAGGGATCGACTCCGTCTGATTACGTAGACGTAATCATCCGTTTCGAGGAATTCACAATCGGGCATACACTGACGTTGCATCAGTAAGAGGCAGACAACTGTAGCAATTAACAACACAATCATCCTGGAGGTCGGCTCCAATTGGGTCGCGCCTAAAGATCCAACAAACGCACGCCGCTATCTTAGACCTCTTCGAGGCCTGCCGTCACTTGCATCATAGAGGATGTACACAGCTTCAGATAGCCAAAGGTAGCCGTTTTCAAAGCCTGAACGCCACCCGAGGTTATGTTCCGCCGTCATGTAAGGAAATACATCTCAACAGTTGCTCCTCAGCACAAGCGGCCAAATGCGTCATCGACGTACCCGGCGTTGAACAGGTGTTGATCTTGCAGTCCATTCCGATAGACGCCCGGCGGTATCAGTCGTAATGACTCCGTTCTCCGATTCGCTACTCCGGCGACTTCAGTTGGTCGATTTCTCAATTGAGCGTCGTGCACCTAATGGCAAATGCAGTCAAATCGAGAAAAACTGGAGATCGAGGCAATTTGTGAACGTGGGGCAAATTTCCTGTTCTGACTGGTATTTCCCTTTACATTGCACATTGGTGGATAACGCAAAGAAGTTGACGTTTCGGGGAAGGGCTATTTTGGTTAAAGTCACCGGGGCGTTCATTCAATCCCGATAGCCAGGAGAGCAGAAAATGCAATCCGGAAATAGAACTGTGTTCATTACCGCCCTCGCGCTGCTGGCAATCGTATGTAACGCCGCGACGATACTTGCGATCACCATGGATGCCAACGGCGACGATACCGCGTCTATTCCGGATTTCGACGGCGACGGCACGATCGGTTTCGGCGATTTTGTGATTTTTGCGGGTGTGTTCGGTGCGCGGCAGGGTGACGCGAAGTACGACGCCACCTATGATCTGAACGGTGACGGCGAGATCGGTTTCTCGGACTTTGTGATCTTCGCGCAGAACTTTGGTAAAGACGCACCCTCCCCGGTGGTCACCATCCCCGACGCCAACCTGAGGGCGGAGATTGCGGAGGCTTTACGCAAGGGCCCCGGGGCCCAGATCACCGTTGCTGATATGAAGTCGTTGGATGATTTCCTCTATGTGGCCAGGCGTGGCATCAGCGATCTGAACGGGTTGGAAGCCGCCGTCAACCTGAAGGAGTTATACCTTGATATCAACCACATCACCGATCTGTCGCCGCTCTCAGGCCTGACGAATCTGACTGTGCTGCAATTTCCGTCGAACAACATATCGGATCTGTCGCCACTGTCAGGCTTGACCAATCTGACTGTGCTGTATTTTGGATGGAACAACATATCGGATCTGTCGCCACTGTCAGGCTTGACCAATCTGGAAAGGCTGGATATTCAATCCAATCGTGCATCCGATCTGTCGCCGCTCGAAGGCTTGACCAACCTGATCTATATGTCTCTTGGATTCAACGACATTACGGATATCTCGCCGCTGGCGGGCTTGACCAACCTGACGGAACTGTGGGCTTATGGCAACAGTATCACGGACGTGTCGCCGTTAGCCGGCTTGACCAACCTTTCGACCTTGGTCATGTGGGATAACAACATCACGGATATTTCGTCGCTGGCCGGTTTGGCCAACCTGACATTTCTGGGAATTGGTGGCAATCTCATCACGGACGTGTCGCCGCTAGCCGACTTGACCAACCTTTCGACCTTGGTCATGTGGTATAACGACATCACGAGTATATCGCCGCTGGCCGGTTTGGCCAACCTGACATCTTTAGAAATTGATGGCAACCCCATCACGGACCTGTCGATGTTGGCAGGCCTGACGAACTTAACACATCTGGGTATTAGTTCAATCGAGACTATGAATCCGTCGACCCTGGCATCCATACTGACGGGGTTGATCAACTTGACTAGATTGAGTCTTGTTGATTCCGGCATTACGGACATCTCATTGCTGGCGGGCTTGACCAACCTGACGGAGCTGCATCTTGGACTGAACAACATAACGGATATATCGCCGCTGGCCGGTCTGGCCAACCTGGCGGAGCTGTACCTTCCTAACAACCAAATCACGGACCTGTCGCCGCTAGCCGGCTTGACCAATCTAACACGGCTGCGTCTGGGAACAAACGATCTCACAGACGTTTCGGCACTTGGAGGCCTGATCCGTCTGACTGAGTTGGAGCTCGAGTTCAACCGCATTACCGATGTCTCGCCACTGATGGGCTTGACTGGACTGGAAAGTCTGGAGCTTCGGGGTAACCCCCTCGGCAACGCCTCCGTTTTCGATCATATTCCCGAGCTCAAGAGCCGCGGCGTTGAGGTACTCTTCGACACGTTCGGCAAGGGTGACTACGACATCGAGCTCGTTTTCTCTGACCTTTTCAATGAACGTCAGCAGAACGTACTCCAATACGTGGCCCGGCGCTGGATGGGGGTCATTACGGAGGACCTCCCGGATCATGAATTTACCGAGGGTTGGTCGGGTACGTGCGGCGATCATTCCTTTGAGATACCGGCGGGGGAACGCATAGACGACCTTCGGATCTATTTGAACACGTTTGAAAGCGAAATTGCTACAGGGCGGGGTCAACCAAAGTTGTTACGCGACGCGACCCATATGCCAGTCCTGGGATGTATTCAAATCAATCTGGAACGGGCGAATTTGCTGATTACAGGGCTTCACGAGGTCGCACACGTCTTGGGATTCGGTACTTTATGGAGAGACCGCGGCCTCCTTAAGGATTACTCTCAGTACGATCCGAATGCCGACACGCACTTCAGCGGACCGCTGGCGATAACCGCCTTTAACGACGCGGGTGGACGGCACTACGCGGGTAATAGGGTTCCTGTTCAGCAGATGGATGGGGCGCACTGGAGGAATTCCGTGCTAGAGAACGAGCTCATGTTGCCAAGTGGTGGCGGTTCGCTAAGCGCGATCACGGTCCAGTCTCTGGCTGATCTCGGCTACGGCGTGGATGCCACGCAGGCCGATACCTATACCCTACCCGGTGCCGCCGGCAGTAAGTTGGCGGCGACGATTGCAGAAAGCCAGCCCTCGGCCCCCGACCCCGTTCTCGATCTCACACGGCACACTATATCTCCGTCACGCAACGTAGACATCTACGGACAGGGAATCGTCTGGGATGTCCCTTTCTCGATTCTCGGAGACGGCCGCCGTACGGATCGTTTTGAAGGTGCCAAACGCATCTGGGGCCTCGGCACTACATCCGATCTTCCAGATCGCCGGCAGATATGGCCCACGGGTTCGCCTAGCTTCGCCGAGCCAAAGCTCACCTGCGGTGCCGCGCTGATGAATGAACCGATCTACGTGGTTGACCCGCAGGGGCGTATCGTTAGAACCATAAACCGATGATACGTGACGTTCTTCCGTCGGTCCCACCTGTTTCCCCAAATTCACGTAGTTGGACGTAACTTGACCATTCTCCTATCGACGGTCCGACCATGCGGACGGAAAACAGCCGTGCGACGTGGAAGGTCTACGTTTACCACGCCAAGATCCCCAACACTCAAGGCACCCGGCCCGAAAGCCTGTGCCGTGGCTCGCGCGGTTGGCGAGGCGGTCCACCCGGACCGGGTTTTTCTGTTTGGTTCGCGTGCCCGTGGCGACTGCAGCCCGGAATCTCCAAACGCTTCTAACCGATCATCCATCCAATAGGAGGGTCGAAGCCACGCGCCTCGACCCTTCTTGTTTGTCAAAGCACCGTTTTCAGCATTGCGCCAACACCCTGAGGAAACTTGCCTGAAGGCGAGGCGGACACTCCTGTCTGCCCGCATCAACGTCGTTCTGCCGGTTTTGTCTTTCAGTAAGACTTCAACGCAAGATGCGTACATGTTTGTTCATGCTGCTTGTATACGGCAAGGCGTTGAAATCCCCCCACCGCATCAGCCGTCGCCGGCCCTTCGACAAGCTCAGGGATCGGCTCGGCTTCTTCGACTCCCCCTCAAGGGGGGAGTTATTGAACCTTCAAACGGGCTCGCCCGATCATTGCCACCTGTTTGGTTGTGGCTGAGCATAGCGAAGCCGCGCTAGGTTCGGAAGTAAGGATCTCGCCGCCGAATCGCAGCCTGCGGTAACCCATCTCGCACGCTTCCGTGGACATCGGACTGTAGGGGCAGGTTTGAAACCTGCCCCTACGCTTCGGACCCCGCAACGCGCCTGCGAGGGGTTGCCCTCGCGGACCTCACTTCGCCTGACGCGTCCGCGTGTTTTGCTTCTTGAGGAATCCTTTCCATACTGTGTTTGCCTTTTTGAATGACCATCAAATACGCAATTTACAGCCGCTATATTGCCCTGTGTGCCCGATTCCCGTATATTGATTTGACTTACAACGAATACAGGTGCGTTACTTTCCCGGCCCGCTGATCGGGCGATGAATTGAGGAAACCCTGTGAACACCACGATTCATACGATAGAAGACCTCATTCGCATTTTGGACGACAATCCCGAATGGGGCGATGCTCTGCGTGCCCGGTTGTTGACGAAGGAACTGATTGAACTGCCTGAAAAGTTCACGCAGTTTGTCTCAGAGGTGCACAGGTTCGTCGAGGCTACGAACCGGCGCTTTGGCGCGCTCGAAAATAGCGTGGCGTCTATCCGGGATGACGTTGGCATACTCAAAGGCGCCCACGCACGGAGTGCCGCGCTTCGGGAGACACCCTTCATAGCCAGCGAGATGGGCTTTCGGTGGGTCAAAGACCTCACCGCGTTTGATCTGTGGGAGCTGATTAACGGCGCCGACACGTCTAACGTTTCAACAAATGAGTTGAGAAGCTTCCGCCGCGCCGATCTGATTATAGAGGCCACCGACCAGAATGGCGCTCCTTGCTACATTGCCGTGGAAATCTCCTTCACCGCCAACGGACGGGACACCAGCCGCGCCCTCCGAAATGCCAAGTTCCTGACCAGGTTTACCGGTAAGCAGGCACTTTCCGCTGTTGTGGGCTTGCGCCGAGATGATCGGATACGGGATCTCGTTGAATCCGGTGAGGTGTTCTGGTATCAACTGGACCCGGAAGTTCTGGAAGCGGAACAACCATAACCTGTGGTCTGGTTCAGGACATAGACACGTCGTCCGCACCATAGGCCGATGATTCCTCGCGTTGCCGCGTCAGGCGTGTGGAAATCAACAGGAATCCAGCCCCAAATCGCGAAACGCATCTGAACAGACCTCCATAAAAAGAAGGGTCGAAGCCACTTAACCGCGCCTCGACCCTTCTCTTTTTTTGTATTGATTCCAGTCTTTTTCCCAAAATCGTAAGCGAAGTTTTCTTTCACACTTACAACGGAATTAGCGGGAGTTTCTTAGGCTGCGCTCAGAATGACAGGTCAGTTGATCGCCAGGCGCGAAATGCCATCGCCACACGTATGCCTGCACCCTAAGGAAACTTGCTCGAAGGTGGGGCCTGGCTGCAGCGCCTGTCTGCCCGCCTCAACGTCGTTCTGCCGGTATAGGTTCGGAAGTAAGGATCTCGCCCCCGAAATCCGGCAGACCGTATCCGATGTCCCACGCATCCGTGCACATAGGACAGTTAGAGAAGGTTTGAAACCTGCTCCCACGGTTCGGAAGTCTCAACGCGCCTGCGGGGATTTCCCACCATCGAATCTATCCCCCTTTCCACACATCGCAATTAGTGGATTCCAGGACAAATTACGGACGACTCGACAAGTAATCGGTGTTGAACGCCGGTTTCTCATTGCGTACTTTTGCTGGACACAATATACCCGACAACGAGGTCGACATCCGTAACCGAGGCGGTTGCAGTGATGTAACTCGGCAAATGGGTTCCGTCAGATTGAATAGGTCTGAGTAGAAATCCGGTAGTCACGATCAGAAAGTGTCAAATGATGACTTCATCGAAAGGCCTAATCTATATTGCCGCCCTCGCGCTGCTGGCAATCGCATGTTACGCCGCGATAGGTGCCGATGCAAGCGACGGCGACGCGACGGTACTTGCGATCACCGTTGATGCCAACGGCGACGATACCGCGTCCATTCCGGACTTCGACGGCGACGGGACGATCGGTTTTGGCGATTTCGTTATCTTTGCGGGTGTGTTCGGTGCGCGCCAGGGTGACGAGAAATACGACGCCACACATGATCTGAACGGCGACGGCGAGATCGGGTTTTCGGACTTCCTTATTTTTTCCGAAAACCATGGCAAATCTGTTCCAAGTTACACGTTATCAGGTATTGTGAAAGATGGTCGACGGCACGGTCTAAATCTACCGGGTGCCGTTGTCGAACTCCAGGATGGCAACAATCGTCCAATGGTCGCGGACAATGAGGGTTATTACGCATTTCTCAATGTGCGTGGTAGTATAAGCGTAACGGCAAGTCATGACCTTTTTCTACCTGAGTTAATCGATCTTGTCATGGAAAGAGATCGAACAGTTGACCTTATTGTCCAACACAATGGAAAGTCACCCTACCAGGGAACTGTGTGGATCACACCGGAAATCCTTGTTTCAACGGATTCAACTACATTTCAAGAAATCCAATACGCAGGACGAGAACTACGTTTGTTCTGGAACGGAGCAGAGTGGGTTGAGGAAAACATCTATAAATTCCATGCACATTTTGCGACAAGGTTGAAGCAGACAGTGTTTTCAGTTCATCCAGAGTATCGCAATCAAACGGCGGCCCGCAAAGTAGTAGAGCAATACGCACACATCGTGGGTCGATTGCCAGCTGTCTTCCTATCTAATATCCATGAGATTCAGATCGGACGAAACATCGGAGGGGCATCAGCAAACCGAGACGGGCAAGTCCATTTGGACGCTGCAGAAGAATGGGTAGTCAATGATGGGTGGTTAGAGGAGGTCCTTATTCACGAAGGCGCCCATGCATCATTGGACAAGGACCATGCAGAAGACGATTCCTGGTTGGAGGCACAAAAGCTGGACGGCGTTTTCATTTCTGAATTTGCTACAGAACACCCAGGAAGAGAAGACGTCGCAGAAAGTGTGTTGGTGTGGTTTGCCGTTCGCTATTTCCCTGAAAGGCTAACGGTCCAGGATTATCAACGTTTTTTACATACAATGCCAAATCGACTACATTATTTCGACCAACGGAAATTTGACATGTCTCCTTATGTGCTTCCACAGATTGGAAGATAGGTTGGTAAAGGCTGGCAGACCAGACCCCTTGGATCTTCACCCCGAGGCGTCTCTCAATCGTCTGAAAGAGATTCTCTCAGGCGTCTTCGAAAAAATCAGAGGTACTCAGAACGATTGACATCAAGCCACATAGTAGACATCCGGAAATTCGTGCCTGACAAGAGCAAGTCAGTCGATTAAGGGTGTGTAAGTGAAATCAGGATGATCACGGGGAGACAGAAATGGACCTCAAAATTGCCTTGCTGGCTGGCTTTTATTCTCGCAGGTGGTGTTTGCGCCGCCTGATTGCGACCAGTGGAATACGGAAAGGTTCTTTCGGGACGCGACGGTGGGGCGCGTAACCGCTTGCCTGGCCGCTGGGGCCGATCCAATGGCTCGAGGCGAATATGCCAAGAACGCCGCTCCACTTTGCAGCCGAGTACAGCCAGGATCGAGCCGTTATCCAGGCATTACTGGACGCCGGCGCCGACCCGATGGCACGGGAATGGTACACGGAGCACACCCCCCTCCATAAGGCAGCGCTGGCGGTCGCGGCGTCTGACGAGGCGGGTGGATGGAACTGCACGGGGGCGAAGGTGCCGGTGCAGAAGATGGATGGGTCGCACTGGAGGAGTTCTGTGTTCTGGCGTCATGGGCCAGAATCCCGAAACGAACTCATGACGCCGGGTGGGGGAAGGGCGCTCAGCGCGTTCACGGTGCAGTCCATGGCCGATCTCGGCTACAGCGTGGATGTCTCCCAGGCTTCTCCATATACCCTGCATGATCCCGCCGCAAAGGCGAGTGCGAAGATCTCCGTTTCGGCACCGTCCATTCTCGGTGGCGTCCGAACGTGGCAATTTGAAGGCGCCGAACGCATCTTGGGCCGGCGCGTAACGCTCGATCTTCCGGATAACCAGCGGACATGGGGAGGAGGTTCTCCTTCTCACGCGGAGCCTGACCTGACTTGCGGCGCTGGGCAGATGAATGAACCGATCTACGTGGTTGACCCGTAAGGTCGTATCGTTCGAACCATAAACCGATGATCGTTCGCGTTTCCGCATCGCAGGTCCCATCAATCCTGACTGGACGACAGGAGATCCAGCGTCTAACGCGTTATTGCATCTGTGAAGCAAAAACGAGGGTCGAAGCCGCTCGCGCTTCGTCCCTCGTTTTTCTATGGAATTCCTTCCGAAGCCGCCGGCCCGATTCTTGTCTATTTCATCAAATCGGCCATCGCCGCACGGCCGCATTTCCTTACGCCCGACGCGGCCATCCGGCCAGCGTCTCAGTGCCTCGTCAATGTCTCCCGTGAATATCCGGATTGAACAGAGCGCTCCCCGCGACTGATGGGAATTTCTCGAATGTCGGCTCGGACACGTCGGCTTTCTGCCCCGGCTGAAATGCGGGTTCCGTCTGAACGAGTTTCCGAGTATGGTCCTTCTTCAAGACCCCACCCATATAAGTTCGATTGGCGAAACGGCTGAGTTTGCGCGGGACCGGAACTTCAGCAATAATTCAACGAAAACGCGCGAAAAATCACAGCGAGTTCAGCAACGATGTGTTAAATTTACATAAGGCAGGTTCTTCCCAACTCCGCATCATTGGCAGATACTCGCTCAATAAGGGCTCCGCCGGGCCTGAAAGGCGATATTGTCAATTCGTCTGCCTGACGCAAGACGCCGCGCCCGGACGATAGCGCTAGAAGGAGGATCGGTCAAGTCGTTAACACGAGGATTGTTGTTGCCCATAGCCACCTTCGCGTTGCTGGCGATTATGCGCCACGCCGCCATCGGCGCCAGTTCAGAGGACGGTGGCACTACGTCTCACGCGATCTCCGTTGATGCCGACGGGGATGATGCCGCGACTATTCCGGATTTCGACGGCGACGGGACGATCGGATTCGGCGATTTGCTGAAGTTCGCGGAGAAATTCGGCCTGGATCAGGGCGATGACGGATATGACGCGCAATACGATCTGAACGACGACGACGAGATCGGGTTCTCTGACTTTGTGCTCTTTGCGCAAAACTTCGGGAAGAAGGCGCCTGCGTTTACCGGAGGCGTCAGTCCTGGTGGCGAGGCAGGACGGAGAGAATGGAAAGGTGTCATTTTTCATTCGTTTAAGGTCAGCGACACCAGCCTGACGGCGGGGCAGGCGTTCACACTGGAGATGACCTTGCAGAACCGAACGACTGGGTTATATGTGGATCTGCGTTACTTCCTCTCTCTCGATGAAACGATCGACGCAAGCGATGCCTTCATCCATTCGGATTGGAGGTCGGTCGACATGGAAACCACGGCCATCCCAGTGTCGCTTGATTGGACGGCTCCGTCGTATGCGGGCACCTATTACTACGGAGTCTGCGAGTTTTGGGGCCTGGAACTGAGTGGATGTTCAAGCGGTGTGCGCGTTAACGTAGAGGGCAACGAAGACGGCGCCCCCGACCTGGTTGTTTTTTCTCCGCATATCAGCCACACAAGCGTGACGCCCGGGAGTCGCAAAACGGCGAGGATCAGGACACAAAACCTGGGTACCGGTCCAGCCGCCGCAACCTCGTTACGCTACTTACTCTCGGTCGACGCGACTTTCGACGTCACCGACACACCCTTTCAGACTTATGATATCGGCAGCATTGCCGTTGAAACATTCGGATATGCCTGGCTTTTGCCTTCGATTCCTTCAAATCCTGGAACCCACCATTTCACTGCCTGCGTCGATCCTGTCCCCGGGGAGAGCGATACACATAACAATTGCTCACAGACAATGCCCGTGAACGTCGGAGTTCCGGACCTGGCTGTCAGCCTGGCCTGGGCCAGCACGAGCGCCGCCGTGGCAGAGAAGTCGTTCGAACTGACGGCGACGGTGAGAAATCAGGGCCCGGAAGCAGCCGGTTCCACCACCCTGCGCTATTACCGCTCCGACGACGCCACCATCGATGCCACCGACGCGCGCCAGTCGGCGTCGACGAGGTCCCCGGCCTAACGGGGCTCGACGGCCTGTACGGTGGACCTGGCAACCGCCCCGCCGGCTCCGGTACCAGTCGAAAGCCCATCAGCGTGAACGCGCCTTCGACTCGCGGTACAAACTACTACGGCGCTTGCGTGGATGGCGTCCCCGGCGAGGCCAATGTGGACAACAACTGCTCAACCGGCGCGTACGTCCGGGTCGCTCCTGGCGGGGAGGACCCTTTCAATATCGAACTCGTCTTCATTGGCGAATTTACCGTTGCGCATACGGATGCGATGCAGCAGGCGGCCAGACGCTGAGAAACCATCATTGCAAAGGGCCTGCCGGAGGTGGATTTTTCGATCAATGAGTTTGATTTCCTCGAGGTCTACGGTGGTGTTCGTTTACCCGTTAACGATATTGTGGACGACTTGCGGATTTTCGTTCACAAGACTGAACTTGACGGAGCTGCCGGCAGGGGTGGGCCGACCTACGTGAGATCGGGCAATCCGACCGGGTTGCCCGCCGTGGGCCAGATTTGGATTGCACTGTCCATCCTTGCCCGGCTGACTGAAGAACCCCTCTATCAGGAGGAGCGCCTCCTGCAGGACCTGATGCTCCACGAGATAGCGCATGTTCTGGGATACGGGACGCTGTGGAGGAATGTGGGCCTGGTCCATGAATCGTTGGGAGACGCCTACTTCAGTGGTGAACTGGCCATCGAGGCATTCAACGCCGCGGGCGGTGAGGAATGCAGTGGAAATAAGGTCCCCCTGGATAGTGCCATCCTTTTTGACGCCGTTTGTGGAGAAGGAAGTCATTGGAACTCATTCGTATTCAGAGGCCAGGACCGCGAGTTCGGTGCCGAGAAAATGGAACCGGGTATGGAGCAGGAACATGCCCTCAGTGCGATCACCATCCAATCCCTCGCCGATCTCGGTTACGTCGTGGATGTCAGCAAAGCCGATCCGTACAGGCTTCCGGCCTCAGTAAGTACAGCTCGGCCCCCCACGGCAAGCGCGAAGCCCGTCGCCAGTCATCGCTTCGACTCGGTGCCCCACCGCACTATCTACGTCGGCAATGAGCAGGGGTTGGTCATCCGCACAATTGAACCCTGATTTATGGTAGAGCCGACGACGTATGTTTCGTCGGCAACAACAACCACTTGAAACAAGATGCGTCCCTGTTTAGGCGTCATTACGGCCTGTAAACGCATTCGTATAAAGAGGAATACAGGATGTGTCAGCCCGGCGTCACGGGTAGGTTGAGGAATGGACGGTTTTTTTTTTACGTCAAAACTGATGGTGATAAACCTTTTTGAAGTTCAACGTGCGTTCCGTCATAAACGGCGTTCAGTCACGTGGCAGTCGGCGCTTGAAAGAGGACTTTGAAAATGAACTCCAAAGCGGCAATTCATCTGGCGACGTGCCTCATTGCATCGGTCTGCCTTCATTCCGGCAGTACAGCTTCGACGTCTTTGGCCGACAGTGTGCACTTCTGCGTGCCGTTCGATTACGAGCAGTGGCGGCGGGAGAATCCCGATCCTGCGGCCAAACGCGCGGCGGATCTCAACGTGGGCGAACCGCGTATGGTGCGGATGATCTACTTTTTGCCCGATGACCGACCCTATCGCGCCAAGGTGGTGCAGAATATGAAGGACAGGATCCGCGAGGTTCAGACCTTCTACTTTGTATCCATGCAGGCGCGGGACCACGGGGACAGGACATTCCGCTTTGAGACCGATGTAGAGGGGAAGCCGATGGTGCATCGAGTGGATGGGCAACACGCCGATAGTCACTATCTTGACAATACATTCAAAAAGGTCCTGAACGAGACAGAGCAGACCTTTGACTTGAAACGGAATATATACCTTGTCGTAATCGACATCAGTACAGATGTAATTGATAGAGCAGCGGGAGGCAAAGCATTTCAAAATGGAAAAATCGGCGGATTTGCGCTGGTTACCAGTAACGAAATGGATCCGTGGAATAACCACAATGTCGTCAGCCACGAATTGGGCCACACCTTCGGATTGAAGCATGATTTCCGCGCCAAAGCGTACGTTATGTCGTACGGGAACTTGCCAGAATCGCAATTATCCGCGTGCAACGCCGGGTTTCTGGCCGTGCATACCTATTTCAACCCGAATATTCCAACTGAAGCGGGGGCACTTCCTACCATTGAACTGGTTTCTCCACTAACCTATTCCGAAGACGCGGAGAGCGTCGCTGTCCGGCTCAAAGCTAGCGATTCTGATGGACTTCACCAAGTGTTCCTGTTCACAGAAGGCCGTGGAACTGAAGTGAAGTCGTGTCGCGGGTTGGCGGGAGAAAGAGAAGCCACAGTTACGATTGATTATAACGGTGTGATTCCATCTCTGCACAATTGGGGAGATTTTTCGAGTCTTTCCGATCCTCGTGCGCATTCGATTTCGGCCATGGTCGTTGACGCAACAGGGAACACGAGCCATACGGAATTCACTCTTTCGGCTATCGAGTCCGAATCGACGCTCCCCCATCCGCAAGCACTTGAGATAATCTCAGGAGATAACCAGCGAGGTACGCCCGGTTCCACGTTGCCCCAGCCCCTCGTCGTTGAAGTGAGGGATCAACACGGAAAACCCCTGCCGGATGCGAACGTCGTCTTTGCGATCACTGCGGGAGAGGGGAGGCTCAACGAGCGGTTCACGGTCAAGAACGTAACGACGAATGCCAATGGCCGGGCGGAACTTATCCTTACCCTCGGTACCGAACTGGGCACAAACACCGTTAAGGTATCTATCGGAGAACACACGGAAACGTTTCACGCGGTGAGTCATGGACAATCCGTCCCGCCTCCGAGCATGGACGGTGATTCATTTACATGGCAGCTACCCGACGGCGCAGTTGCCCGCCTGGGAACGGGCCGCCTCAGCCAGACCGAAAGAGCGGTTGTCTTTTCACCGGACGGTCGACTCCTTGCCGTGGCGAAAAAGGCGGGCGTCTGGGTTTACGACGTCGCGACGGCTAGGCCGCTGGCGCTGTTTCCCGCCAAGAAGGAGGTCAATTCCCTTGCGTTTTCGCCCGACGGAAAAACCGTCGCGTTTTCGGATGTTATTTTCAACTTCAACGACGGGGAAAACGTCAACGTATAACTCTGTGACGTGGCGACGAGCACGCAGACTGCCGCCATCGCTCAGCAAGGGTGGAGCAAAGCAGTCGCTTTTTCGCCAAACGGTACCCTACTGGCTACGGCGAATGCAAACGAGACCGTCAGGTTGTGGGACATTGAGACGAAGCGCAAGGTCTACACCTTTGAATGGCAGCGCAACGGTGGATGGCTGGATGACCCCCTCCCTATGTCGTTTTCGCCGGATGGCGCAATACTCGCCCAGGGGTCCAGTCTTGGAACTGTCATCCTGTGGGATGTAGCAAAAGGCACTCAGATCGCCCGCCTTGAAGGACATACGTACCCGGTGGCGTCCATTTCCTTTTCCCCGGATGGCTCCACCCTCGCTTCCGGGTCGTGGGATAGAACGGTCAGGCTGTGGGACCTGGCGACACATGAGAATATCGCCACCCGGAAAGGGCATACCGACAGAGTCAATTCCGTCACTTTTTCACGCGACGGCACCACCCTCGCTTCCGGCTCGGACGATGGCGCGATCAAGTTGTGGGACGTGACCGAAAAAAGAAATGCGTCCACCATCGAAGGACATACAGACGGGGTTGGCTCGGTGGCGTTTTCATCTGAATTGAACATCCTTGCGGCGGGCGTTACCGATGGATCGATAAAGCTATGGGACGTTGAGTCGAAGGGCGTTGTCGACGATCTGGACAAGGGCGGCGCGTTCGCCTCCGTGGCGTATTCGGGGGACGGTAAGATCCTCGCTGT
>CAXXJS010000029.1:0-19786 GCA_963662665.2 Candidatus Latescibacterota bacterium | reverse complement strand
CCGGTGAAAACAGGCCCTGATGCGGATGGAGAGGAGACACACGTGGGTTACGAGGTAAAGGACATTGGTCTTGCGGAACAGGGATTCAGAAATATCGAATGGGCCGAGAAACAGATGGGCGCCCTGTTGAAGGTACGGGAGCGCTTCGAGCGGGAAAAACCACTCTCGGGATACCGGATCGGCATGGCACTCCACGTAACCAAGGAGACCGCGGTGCTCGTGCGGACGCTTCGGGCCGGCGGCGCCACCGTGTCGATAACAGGCTGCAATCCGCTTTCCACCCAGGACGACGTGGCGGCGGCGCTCGCGGCCGAGGACGTCGCGGTGTACGCCTACAAGGGCGAAACGCGGGACGACTACTACCGGTATCTCCGTGCCGTTATAGAGACCCGGCCGCACGTGACCATCGACGACGGCTGCGACCTGGTGAACGAGGTCCATACGAACTACGCCGATCTGATCCCCGAGATCGTATGCGGTTGCGAGGAGACCACAACCGGTATCATCCGCCTGCGTGCGATGGAAAAAGACAATGCGCTGAAATACCCCATCATTGCCGTCAACGACTGCGATACCAAACACCTGATGGACAATTTCTACGGCACGGGGCAGTCGGCGCTGGACGGCGTTGTGCGGGCATCCAACCTGCTGATCAGCGGGCAGGCGGTCGTTGTGGCCGGCTATGGCAGTTGCGGCAAGGGCGTTGCGTCAAGAGCGCGGGGACTGGGAGCGGAGGTCATTGTCACGGAAGTGGATCCGTTTCGCGCGCTGCAGGCGCGGATGGACGGGTTCCGGGTGATGCCGATGGCGCTCGCTGCCGGGATCGGTGATTTGTTCGTGACGGTGACCGGCAACAAGCACGTTATCAGCGCAAAGCATATGAACGCAATGAAGGACGGCGCGGTGGTGGCCAATGCCGGCCATTTCGATCTGGAGATCGACGTGGACGGGCTCGAGGCGATGGCCGAAAAAAAAGTGGAAGTGCGGCCCCTGTTTCACGAATATATCATGAACGGTCGCTCGCTGTTCCTGTGCGGCGAAGGCCGTCTCGTGAACCTCGCGTGCGCGGAGGGCCATCCGTCCACCGTGATGTCGCTGTCGTTCTGCGATCAGGCCCTCGGGGTGGAATACGGCATCAGGAACGCCGATAAACTGGAACCCAGGGTGTACCGGTTGCCCGATGAGATCGACCGGGAGGTTGCCCGCCTGCAACTGGATGCAATGGACGTACATATTGATTCGCTGACCGCCGACCAGGAGCGGTATCTCGGCTCCTGGCAGGAGGGCACGTAAACCGGCCGATGGCCCGCGCAAAGGCGATTGGAGAAGCCCCGGAGAGGAGTTCCCCGGGGCTTTTTCATTCCCCGTTGCGGTATCCGGAGGCGCACGGTTTGAATCAGAGGTCGAATCTGAGTCTTACGGAAAGGGTCCAGGCGTCGTCGTCCCTGTCCAGCCGGCGGGCGACGTCCATTCGGAGGAGTTGCCGGGGAAGCGCAATACCGAGGCCTGTACTCGTCCTGAAGGATGTTGGGCCCAGGCCTTCGAATCCTTCAAACAGGTGGGCGGATTCAGGCGCAATTTCGGACCATCCCGTGTCCGCGAAGATCGTGAGATTGAGCAGGTTGAAACCTCTGATCGGGATCTTCGGAAGAACGTCGCCTCGGAAGGCGTATTCGAAGTTGAATATAATCAGTCGGTTGGCAGGGAATTCCTTGATGGCGTATCCGCGCAGGGTACCCACGCCGCCCATGCCGAAAATGAACTGCGGCGCTATACTCTCCCGGGTGCTCAAGCGAGCCCGGACAATCAGGCCTTGCCTGCCGAATCCGACCTTCTGAAAACGTCTTGCGTCCAGGGTGAGTCCGTGGAAGGCGAAATCCCGAAGGCCGCGTTCGAAGAGGATTCTGCCGTACCAAGCATTTCGGAAAAGAGGGCTCCTGACGCGTGTGTCGACCGCAACACCCGCGTGCAGCACGCCGACGTCGCCGGGACGTGCGGGTGGGTTGATTCGAAAGGGTCGGCTCCGGAAGAACAGGCTCCAGTCGGTCCTGACTTGCATTGGCTCACACCGGAACGCGGTCAGGCCGCCCAGTAAGAAGAGTGTTGGGCGCGGCCTGAACGAAACCTTCGTTTCAATCCCGTTTTTGGCCCGGAAGTAGTCGCGGTGGTTCCATTTGAAGAGGGCGCTGAAGAGACTGTTTTCGGTGGTGCCCACGATGTCCCGATCATGGGATTCGGTCCTGTCGAAAACAGCGAAGGTCAGGCTGGTCCCGGGGCCGCGGTAGTCCAGGCCGGCTTCCCATCTGGGCGATCGGTTGGCAAAGCCGTAACCACTTTCGGCAAAGACCGTAAGTCGCGGCTGGTCTTTGTGGTTGAGGGAAAGGCGATACCCCAGGTAGGAACCTTCCACGCGATTGTATCGGAGCCGTGCGTTGCGGTAGAGCTTCTCCAGCCAGGAAACGTCCTCCTGCTGCGCACCGGCGTCGGAGACCCAGGCGAAAATGGGGAGAAGTATGAGAAACGCTGCTTTCAATCCTGATCTCTGGGTGTCCACTGCGTGATCGCGACGTCCATTTGGGCAGCGTCGCGACCGTCCCGTGCCCTGTCAGCGTTCGATATTGTAGTACTTGATTTTCTTGTGGAGATTCGTGCGGTCAACACCCAGCAATCTTGCGGCCCTTGTGACGTTCCAGGCGTTGTTTTTCAATGCATCTGAGATGTAGGCCCTTTCCACGGCCTCACGGACTTCATGGAGGCTCTTTCCCGAATCGACGCCTGGGACCGCCGTTTCCTCGCCGGGGGTTTCGCCGGACCGGGCGAGTTGTGGTCCGTCCAGACCAGGCAGGTGATGCACGTCAACCGTATCTTCAGCGACCATAATGGAGAGCCGTTCTATCAGGTTCTTGAGCTCCCTGATGTTGCCCGGCCAGCCGTAGTTCTTCAGCGCCTCGATCGCGCCGGGCGTGAGGGTCTTGGCGCGGAAGTCGTTTTCATTGGCATATCCCTTCAGAAAATGCGCGGAGAGCAGGGGTACGTCGTCTCTTCGATCCCTCAGCGGCGGGGCTGTAATGGGCACGACATTGAGCCTGAAGTAGAGGTCTTCGCGGAAAGCCCCGTTCTCGACCTGTTGTTGCAGGTTCTTGTTGGTTGCGGCGATCACCCTTACATCCACTCTCAGGGTCTTTGATCCGCCAACGCGCTCGAATTCTCCCTGCTCGAGAGCCCGCAAGACCTTGGCCTGGACGCTCAGGCTCATATCGCCGATTTCGTCCAGGAAAAGCGTTCCGCCGTCCGCAAGCAGGAACTTCCCGTCTCGGGTTTTCACCGAGCCCGTAAACGCGCCGCGGTCGCTGCCGAACAGTTCGCTTTCAATGAGTTCTTCAGGAATCGCGGCACAGTTGACCTTGACGAACGGGCCCTCGCACCGCCTGCTGTTTCGGTGGATGTCCCTGGCAACCAGTTCCTTGCCGGTACCGCTCTCGCCCAGGATGAGTACGCGTCCGTTCGTTGGCGCGACCTTCCCGATCTGTTCGCGTACCGAAGCGATGGCGTTGCTGTTGCCCACCATCTCGAATCGTGTTTCAAACTTTCGGCGCAGATTGCGATTCTCTTCGGTCAGTTCGATACTCTCCAGGGCGTGGGAGAGGGTGAGCAGGACCTTTTCCCTGGAAAGCGGTTTTTCCAGGAAATCGTACGCGCCCAGTTTCGTCGCCACGACCGCATCGTGGACGGTCCCGTGGCCTGAAATCATAATGACTGCCAGGTTCGGGTAGCTCTGCCGGGCGGTTTTCAGGATTTCGATTCCGTTTGTCCCGGGCAGTACGATATCCAGCAGGACCACCTGCGGCGACTCGGATTTCAACGCGGCCAGAGCTTCACCGCCGGAAGCCGCGCAGACAACCCGGTAGCCTTCGGCCGAAAGGATTATTTCCAGGGACCGCCGTATGTTACGTTCGTCGTCTACCACCAGAATGGTTGGTTCGGTCATATTCTCTCCTCCGGCATTCTTTCCTGTTCCCTGGGTACGGGTAAAGTAATCTCGAACTGAGCGCCCCCTCCGCGTGCACTGGTCGCCACGATCTGGCCGCCGTGGTTCTCGATGATGCTGCGGACTTCGGCCAGCCCCATACCCATGCCGCTTTGTTTGGAAGACACGTGCGGCTGAAAGATTCGCTCCCGATCCCGTTCGGGCACGCCCGGTCCCGAGTCCACAACCAGGACTTTGACCGCGTTCGGGCAATCTTCGGTCCGAATGACGATCCGGCCCTGCGCGCCCGTGGCTTCAAGGCCGTTTTCAATCAGATTGATCAACACACGGCGCATCTGTTCGCTGTCCAGATCCAGATCAGGAATTCTCGGCGCGAGTTCAAGTGCGATTCCGGCTTCGGGGTAGAGTCGCACGATATCGGTAATCACACCGTTCAGGCTGTGACGTCCCAGGGAAAGTGAAGGCATGCGGGCGAAATCGGCGAATTCCTGCACGAGTTTCCTCATGCTTTCCACTTCTTCGGTAACAATTTCGGTGCAGTCCTGAACCAGCTTCAGGTAGGTGGGATCGTTGCCCTGATATTTGTCTCGGATCTGCTGAACCGTAAGCTGAATCGGAGTGAGCGGGTTTTTGATTTCGTGGGCCAGCCGCCGGGCGATTTCACGCCAGGCAGCGATTTTTTCGGCCTCCAGACGTTGTCGGCGGTTCTGGGTGAGGTCTTCCGCCATCCGGTTGAAGGATCCGATCAGAAGGCCTATCTCGTCGTCCCGTCCGGGAGGTATACGGTAGTCCAGATTATCCTGGGCCAGTTCGCGCGTGCCTTTGACGAGCTCGTCCAGTGGATGGGTGACGCCGAAGCCGATGCGAACACCCGTCAGGCAGGCCAGCAGGAGCAGGGCAACGGTGGCAACAAGGAAATAGAAGAAAAACTCACCCCGAAGGTCGCTTCCGATCATGCGAAGGTACTGATGGGCCTGAACTGCCTGCTCAACATGATGCAACTCGACCATTTGGCTTGTTATGATAAGCGCTTCGTGGGTGGATCCCGTCCGATCGGCCGGCACGAACAGTTCCAGCGCGGCATCGCCGTCGCCTGACCTGCGCACGGCGGGCCGTGCTATGGGCGGTTGCGGGTTGCGCGATGCGATTTCCGTCGCATCCGCGAACCGGACGTGGGCGTCATCCAGACCATGCCGGTTCAGGAAGGCGCGGATAGGCTGAAGATCTCGTGTGCGAATGGATTCACCTGGCAGATCGGATTCGAACAGATTCTGTCCGATGTCGGTGAGTGCGGACTTTCGCCCTTCATAGTGATCCCGAGCGAGTTTGACTGCGTCGTTGAGCGCCCGGCCCGTGCTTGCGCTGATGTTGTCCTGCAACTGCAGGCCGGATTCAAGAAAATGCTGTGCAAGCAGAGACAATGCCAGCGTAGTACCCAGCGTCAGGGCGATGATGGCGATGACGATGCGCCAGCGCAGGGGTAGGGATCTCATTGTAGATCCTCCGGCGAATAGCGGCCTATTTCGATCCACGGCGTCCGCTCCGAGGGGCGGTCCAGGGAGAAGAAGAGCTCCAACAGGCTTCCTTTTTGCAGGACATTGAGCCACCGGCGGCTCCGCTGCTCCTGTTCGATGGAAATGGGTGTGACGCCAACGCGAAGACGCAGCCGGAAACTTCGCCCTTCCGGCAGTGGCCCAAGCGACAGCCCGTGAAGCGTCGAGCAGAACGTGCTGACACTGTCGAAATCGGTGGTCTGGAGCGTATCCCGGCGCCCCGCTTCGCGTACAACCTGGTACCGGCCTTCCCAGATGTCGTGGTCCAGACGCAGGCCTACTGCGAACTCTCTCGCCTTCGACTGCGGTTTCGAATCCAGCCGGATTTCGATGACCACGGATGTAATCAGTCCCGAGGCGATCGCGTCCAGTGCGCGCCGCGAGAACAGAGAATCCAGTTCGACATTCAGTCTTACCGTATCCGCCTGAAGGTAAACATTTCGCTTGGCGACGACGACGTCCCGGGCGTCGGAACGCACCGGGAATACCACAAAAAAAAAGAGGCAAGCGCAAATCCCGACTTTTCGCCTGTTCGCCTCCGCTGTGCCTCGATGGGTATGCATTTCGGAAGATTGGTGAGTTTTCAGCGATCGGGGTAACGGGGGCCGTGGTGGAAGCATCGCCGAATGGTGGCATGTTCCCTGGAACGGACTCGAGTGATCTGTCCGCGTTGCAATGGCGCTCCCCCTGAATCACAGGCCCAGATTGATACCGCCGAACCGGTGGAATTTTACAATTAGCGTGCCCCTTTTCAAGCCGTAGCTGATGTCGACCCTGTTAAACAGCAATGCGCCGACACCATACGTACCGTTTGAATCCCGGCGATGAGACTCCGAGATCGGCCTGCGAATCGCGGCCCATTCGGCGAAGCAGTAGATTCTGCCGATGGGTCGTGTTGCAATGGCGTAGACGCCTTCAATCGAAACGAACTCCGTACCGCCCTCGGGCCCGATTGCGCGCCGTTCGAATCCCCTGAGTTGATTCTGGCCGTCCAGGTAGAACCTCTCGAAGAACGGCGGCGAACCAAAGATCAATCCCGCCCGCCCGCCGACGCTCAGGCTCTGTCCGGGCAAGGTGGAAAAATGGCGGTAGGCTTCCACTCTGGACCGGAGGTAGCTTGGGATGGTGCCCAGGGCGCCGGGGGCGAAGTCCATTCGGAAGTTGAGATCGAATCCCGGCGCGCCGCCCCAGAACCTGGAAGCCGGCTGCCGGTAGAGTTCGATGCCGAAGGTGGATATCGGCGTGCGGCCGAGGGCCGAGATGATTTCCCGCGTGAATTCCGGACCCGAGATGAAGACTTCCGGCTCGTCGAAGTCGTTAATGCGAATCTCGTCGAGGGCGTAACGGACCACCAGCCGGTACTTCTCCCCGATGGGTTTTCCGAGGCCGACCGAGCCGCCGATTCTGTCCACGTCGTACAGGCCGCGCTTTTTTGGGTCGGAACTGCGGTACATATCGCGGTCGGCCCTGGAAAAGAGGGCGTTTACGTGAAGCGACGTGTACCCGCTGGTGAGCCAGGGGTCGGCATAGCTGAAACCGAAGCGCTGCAGGCGCTCCCCGTGCGAATACTCCACGCCTACGGTCTTTCCTTCTCCGCCGAGGTTGACGTGATAGGCGTCGGCGGCAAGCCCGAATCCGTCCAGTTCCGTATATTCGAAACTGACGCCGACGTCGCCGAACCGTTTCTCATCGACGTACACAACCAGCACGGCCTTGCCCTGTTCCGTACCGGGCTTTGGCGCGACGTGTACCGTTCGGAAGAGGCGGGTGCGGTACAGAGACTCCCGGCTGGCATCCAGTCTGCCGGGTGTAAGGCGGTCACCCTTGTGTATCGGAAGGGACCGAAGGATGATATCTGCTTTTGTTTTGTGATTGCCTCGAACTTCGATTCGTTCGACGACGTATCCCGTGGCATCCCGGGCGTGCAGGTAGGTATTCGCAAAGGCGAAGAGGAGGGTGAGAAGGACAATCGTGCGCCACATCGTGCTGACCTCCGCTGGAATCCGTCGACCACATTCAGAGCGGTGAATCAGAGTGCGCAAAAACCGTACCAGTATGGCCTATTGATAACTGACGCAAATGAGATTGAAAAACAACTATTTACGCCGAACGCTGTGGCAGGCTCATGGCCTGATCCTGTGAAAGAATAACACAGATGTGTATATTTTGCAACAGGTTTGTGGTTTCCGGCGTACAGTCGGAGACGGTGGCGTGCGCAGGGGTGGACGCGGGGCAGGGGGCGGGGGACTTCCGGCGTTTGTGGACGCGGCATTCTCGGAACAGGCTAAAAAGCCGATATCGGTGCGATGTCGACCATGGTGTGCAGGCCGGGCGGTGCACGATGGACGACGGGGACCGCATTGGTAACGATGGAACACGTGGCGACGTCTCCGTTGATACCGCCGGCGATCGTGAGATCGACTTCCGGGGTGCCAACGACGTGGATTCGGTCTCTGGGGCGCGTTTCGCCCACACACGCGCGAAACACGAGTGTGAGGACCTCATGGTTGCCCACAAACCCCCGGCCGGTCTGGTTGACGCCTGTGGCCCTGCCTGCCGGCACCGACCAGTCCTTTCCTTGCACCTCGGATCGCGTTACGACCGATTCTACGGTATCCTCGGTTCTGTCCAGCCGCCAGCCGAGTCTGGATGCAACCATGTGCATTGACTGGGTCAATCCGACGTGGCGGATCCGATGGCTCCTGACACGCTCCTCGAAGGTTTCAACGGAAAGACCGGCGCCGATTTTCTGACGGAAGGGCAGGCGTCGAAGGGAGGCGTCCTGGATTCGTTCGATCAGGATGGATTCCACGTTCCGACAAACGGCCGTCGCCGCCGTGGGCAGAAAATCCATGAGGAACCCCGGGTTAACGCCCGTGCCCAGGACTGAGACGCGGTTTGCCTTCGCGAGATCGTCGATGCGCCGTGCGAGTTCAGGCGCCGCAATCCAGGGATACGCCAGTTCCTCGCAGGTGGAAACGACGTTCAGGCCGCCGCTCACAACCTGTTCGAGCGTGGGGAACAGCGCCCGAAGGTCGGACACCGTCGTGAGAACGGCAACGTCGGCGTCGTCCATCGCTCCGGCGTCCAATGATTCGTCCACGGTGACGCCCAGCGGACGATTCAAATTGTACGCAGTCCCCAGGTCCCGGCCGGTTTTTTCGGGGTCGACGTCCACGGCGCCGACAAGCTTAAGATCCTGCTTTTCCGTCAGATACGGCCCGAGCATCTGGCCGAGCGGCCCCAGGCCGACATGCAGAATACGAATGGGCTTCACCATTTCGGGTTCTCCGTGGGTTGAGACAGAAGCGCGGAACTATCTGTAGCCGAGGGGAAAAATGACGGCATCCGCTGATACGGTCCGGAAAGAAGCCGGTCGGTTCGGGCACAGGACGAGGTCCCAACAGGGGACCGATGAATATACGTTTCCGACGGTACCGCGCCAAATGAAAACGTGCCGGTTCGGGTGATCAGTCCGTCCGGGAGACGGTTGACCGGAGGCCGTTTTGCGCTTACCTTGATGGTGCCCGATCCGGGCATTTTTCACGTGTTATCGAAAGGGGTCATGGGACATGGCGGTAGACGTGATCGAACGGTTTGTTTCCAAGTACGAGACGCTTTCCGGACGCGTACACATCGCCGACGGCATGGCGTCCGCCGCGGAGGCGGTACTCTCCGTCGTTGTCGAGTCCCGCGGGACCCGCCTTGCCGCGGCCGAACTGCCTGAAGCGCTGGTGCAGGCACTGGAGCGGCGGTGTGACGATGCCGGGGTTGAATTCTTGAAGCCACCCTACGACGGCACGACGCTGCCGGGGGCTATCGACGCCGCGCAGGTGGGTGTGTCCTGGGCGGAATTTGCCGTGGCGGAGGCCGGTGCACTCGTGGAATTCGCAACAAACGACGCCACCCGCCTCGTATCCACGTTGCCGAGGATTCACCTGGGAATCGTTCGGGCCGCACAGATCAAGGAGACGCTGATGGAGGCCGGACCCCGGATCCGGGAGTTTATGGAAATTCAGCGGGAGAATGCCACCGTAACGTTCATATCGGGCCCTAGCCGCACGGCGGACATCGAGATGCGGCTTACCCTGGGCGTCCACGGCCCCGAGATGGCTCATGCGGTTATTCTGGACGAGTAGTTTACAACCTGGCGATTCGATTCAATGCAAGTGATCTTGCAGCCGGGCACGAAAGGAAAGGGACGATGTTGAAGGGCCGGTATCAACGATTGGAGAAGAAGATAGACGGAGCGCTGAAAGAGAGATCCAGTCGGACGGCGCTTTACCGCGCGATGAAACGCGGCCGGGACAGCCGGCACCAGGCGGTGGGCGCGTTGCCGGGAGGCGAGGGGTTTCGTAACACGGTTCGGTCCGTCAAGGTCCGGTGTCTGGAGCAGCAGAACGAGCTGGTGGACAGGTTTGCACGGAAGGTGCGGGACCGCGGCGCCAGGGTATTTATGGCGAACGACGGCCCCGACGCGATTTCATACATTTTGGACATTGTGAAAAAACGCGGCGCAAAAACCGTGGCCAAGTCCAAGTCACTCACGAGCGAGGAAATCGAAGTGAACCATCCTCTGGAGGAAGCCGGGTTGGATGTGATTGAGACAGACCTGGGCGAGTTGATTATCCAGAAGGTGAATGAAAAACCCTTTCACCTCGTCTTCCCCGCGGTGCACAAAACGGCCGTGGAGGTGGCGGAGATCTTCCGGGAGGTGACGCAGCAGGACGTGCCGCATGACGTCGACGCTATCATGCGGATCGTGCGCAAATACCTTCGGCCGATTTTTCTGAATGCCGATATCGGGATGACCGGCGCCAACGTGGGGGTGGCCGAGACCGGCGCGATCGTGATTGAGACGAATGAGGGCAACGCGCGCCTCGTGTCCAGCATTCCGGACGTGCATATCTGCATCATGGGGCGGGAGAAAATCGTGGACACCGTGGAAGATGCGTTGCAGATGATGCTGGCGCACCCGATCAGCGCGGTGGGTCAGCATCTCACGACGTACGTGACCATGATGGGGGGGAGGTCTCCGTTGGGCGAGGGGGGCGGACGGGCTCCTCGGGAGTCGCATATCATCATACTCGACAACGGGCGCAGCAAGATGCGGGAAGATCCCCTGTTCAAGGATGCGTTGAATTGCATCCGTTGCGGCGCCTGCATGAATATCTGTCCCACATACGGCGTGGTGGGCGGGCACACTTTTGGCTATATCTATCCAGGACCGATCGGGGTCCCCTGGACGTCGGAGGTGCATGGACTGGATAAAGCCGCCGAATTCGCGCCGCTCTGTATTTCCTGCGGGCTGTGCAAGGAGATCTGTCCCGCGGAAATCGATATCCCCATGATGATCGCCGGCGTGAAGGACCGGGACGGGGAGCAGAACGGGCATCCCCGGGTCAACCGGATTCTGATGGCCGCGGAAGGGATGGCGAAGTTCGGCTGCGCCACGGCGCCCCTCTCCAACTGGATGATGAGGAACGGGCTGTTCAGATGGGGGATGGAGGCGTTTATGGGCATCGACCGGAGGCGGGCGTTGCCCCCGTTCAGGCGCCAGACGCTGGCAAAGTGGTTCAGGAAGCGTGGCTCTGCGCCACGGGTGCGGGATCCGGTACGCAAGGTGGCGTTCTTCGCGGATATATATGCGGCCTACAATGCGCCGGAACTGGGCCGGGCGGCCGTTGGGGCGCTGGAAGCGCTCGGATGCGAGGTCATTCTGCCCCGGCAGCGCGGGAGCGGTTATCCCTATATCGGATACGGCGACCTGAAGCGGGCTGAAAAGGTGGCCGACGAGAACGTACGCCTGATGTTGCCCCACGTTGAGGCCGGGTATGACATTGTGGCCACGGAGCCGACGGCGGCATATTGTCTGAAGGTCTCGTACCCGAAGCTGCTTCACGGGCGCACTGATGCCGTTGCGGTGGCCGAAGGAACTCACGAACTGTTCGCGTACCTGGAAATCCTTGAAGAGCTCTCAGACGATGCCGGTCGGCAACCTGTTTTCGAGGGCCGGCGGTTCGGATTCCACGTGTCGTGCCACCAGCGGCCCCTGGGGTCCGGACAGGAGGCGATGGACTATCTGAAACGGCGCGGCGCCGAGGTCGAGCTGATTGAGACGGGTACCTGCTGCGGAATGGCGGGGACCTTTGGTATGAAGAAAGGAATGCTGGGATACGAGCTCTCGCAGGCCGTGGGAGAACCGCTGTTTCATGCCTTTCAGGAGGCGCGGGTGGATACCATTGTCACCGAAAGCAGCGTGTGCGCCATCCACCTGCGCGAGGGCACCGGAATCAAAGTAGTGCATCCGCTGGAACTGCTGATGGAGCGGGGAGAAGCGGGGTGAGTGTGAGAGGGAGTGGTTTGCTGCGATGTTCCTGAAACCTGAATTCTGGATCGGCCGTTATTTTGAACGAAATGAATACGATGTCAGCAACGAAAAATGAAAATATGATTGACGGGCGGTACGAGATCCTCGAAGTCCTCGGCAGTAGCGGCGTGGGCGTGATTTACAGGGTGGGGGATACGGACCTCGGTGACGAAGTCGTGCTCAAGGTGTTGACAAGGGATGCGAACCTGGTGGAGACTCGACGGCGGTTTTTGCGGGAATTTCACGTGCGCTCACGCATTCGACATCCACGTGTCGCAGGGACCGAGACCTGGGGAGTGCATGAAGGTCGGCCTTATTTTGTCATGAATTGTACGGGTGGCCAGACACTGGCGAAGTTGCTAAATGACAACAGAAAGAGGGAGGAGTTTCGAGGGTTGGAGTTCCTGCGGCTGGTTCGTCAGATTGCCGACGGACTGAATTGCATTCACAATCAGGGAGTTCTGCACCTCGACCTGAAACCCTCGAACATCATGATTGTTGAGGCGGACAGGCGGATGGAAGCAGCAATACTGGATCTGGGTCTCGCGTATTCCAGCCGTGCACGTGATGCTTCGCCGGCCGGTGACCTTCCAGCGACGGGCACGACGGAATATACGTCTCCGGAACAAGGGCGCGGCAGATGTGTGGACCAGCGGTCCGACCTCTACTCCCTTGGCATTGTCCTTTACGAAATCTTGGCGGGCGCCCCGCCATTTACCGGCGACAGTCCGGTTGACGTCATCCTGAGGCATCTGTGGGAACCGCCGCGGCCGCTTCAAGCCCTTGGCACGAAGCAGGAGAAGCCGGTTCTGGCAATGGTGATGAAGCTTCTCTCCAAAGAACCCGAAGATCGATTCCAGTCGGCGCGCGAACTCCTCGCCGGAATTGACGCGATCATCAGTGACGGTGCGCGACCGAACAACGAGCCGGTGCCGACGGGGCCACGTCTCCAGGAGCCGCTATTTGTGGGCAGGCACTCGGAAATGTCGACATTGCGGAAAATTGTCTCGGAGGCATTCGAGGGCAGGTCGCAGATTGCGCTCGTTTCCGGTCAAGTCGGCATGGGCAAGTCGCGTCTGGTGCAGGAAATTCAGGGCGATGCGGCACTCTATGGAATGCGGGTGCTGTCAGGAACATGCCGCAGGGTAGGTCGTAACGTCTCCTCGACGCTGATGGACAGGCTCCAGGATGTCGATCGGCAGGAGCCCGTGTATCACGCCGAGTTTAATGACTCAAAACACGCATTGGATGGGATCTGGCATTTCTTGCGAAAGCTTAGGTGTATCCGGCCGGTCATGCTGTGTCTTGAGGATCTTCAACGGTCGGATGAATCCACGGTCCGGTTCTTGCAGCGGTGCCGGAGCGGTGGCGAAGATTGGCCTCTGATGATTGTTGTAACGTATGCAGCCGATGACGACTCGCCCATGCCCGGACATACGGATAGCCTTTTCAAGGACGGCGGGCCAGACAGGGTTCACAGGATCCACCTGGAATGTCTCACACGGACAGACACAGCGCGCCTGGCGGCCTCCATCCTCGGCCAAGGGCAGGTCCCCGAAGAAGTCGAACCTGAACTCTTTGAAGAGACAGGCGGATGTCCTCTATTTATCGTCGAATTCGTCCATTCTCTGTTTGCCGAAGGCGTTATTCGTAACGGTGGCGACGGTGGGTGGCTGTGGGATTCGATTCCTGCGCATCTGATGCCCGATCGTGCGGCGGAGATTATTGGCAGACGCCTTGGGGCAATTCACCCTGCGCGGCGTCGAGTCCTCGATTACGCATCTGTCTGTACAAACGGCTTTTCGTTTGATCTGATTGCGGGAGTTTCGCGAGAGAACGAGTCGAGTCTGGCGGAGACCCTGGATGAATTCGTACGTCTGGAACTATTGCGGAAGCCGACGGGAGCCAATGCGTCGTACGAATATCGAATCTCCAGTATGCTTTTGCGTCGCGCGATTTACAATGGCATGGACGCCCGGCGGCGTTGTCTTTTGCATCGGGAAGTCGCCAGAGTTCTGGAGATTCTGAATTCCCAATCGGGGCCTCAGGCAGTCGAAGACCTGGCGTACCATCACGCGAAATCCGGGCAAGTAGAGAAGGCAGATCAGTACCTCATGAAGGCCGGAAAACAGGCGCTTAGCGTACGCGCCGTAGACCGTGCGTTGAGCTTGTTCAGGGACGTATCGGAACCGCGTCTTAAAGCCGATGGATTGAGTGCGTTACCGGTCGAAGGAATCAAATCCAGAGTAAGGTTTCTGTGCGATTATTCCAATGCCCTGTCTTGCCGGGGTTTTGTCGAGGAAGCAAAGAAAAAGACGAAAGATGCATGGTTGCTGATTTCAGACGAAACTCCCGCTGAGAAGGCGCTGGTTCTATGCCAGCTCGGTATCCTCAATGCCCGTTCCCGGTCGTATGACGAAGCAGAACGTGAATTTCTGGAGGCGATTGCAATCTACCGCAGACTGGGACCGGCAAAGAAGGAACGTGAAACGAGGCAGTGTCTGGCTTCTCTCTATGAGCGGATGGAAAGGCGAAAGGAAGCCAAGGTCCAAATTAAGCTTATTGCCAGGCAATTCGATCAGGCGGGTGACGCATTGAACAGGTCAAGGGTCGGCTATTTCGGCGCTTATATTGCGCACCTGGACGGTCGCCTTGACGACGCACACAGGCTGTTCGAGTCTGCTCTGGAGTGGTCAAAGAAGGCCGGGGAACGGGCTGAAAACATCGGCAATTTGAACCTGATCGGGGTGACCGCATTTCAAACCGGCAACTTCGAACGTGCCGAAGAGATCTTTCAGTCACAGCATCTGGCAAACCGTGATTGGAGACGAACGGCGACAGACGGCGCGTGCCACTTTTATCTTGGTTCGATTGCGCTTGAAAACAGAGATGCAGAGGACGCGGTGAACCACGCGAAACAGGCCGTGGAGATTCTGTCGCATGTGAAGGATGCGGATCAGCTGTACTGGGCATATGGCCTGATGGCCGAGGCTCAAGCAACTCTGGGAAACGCCGATGAAGCGGTGAGTTGGGCGGAGAAAGCCCGTTCAGGCACTAAAATGGCTGGCGAAACGCCTACCGTCGTCTGGCGCTCCATTGGGGTAGCGTCAGCCGTTGCGAAGCGTCGTGAAGAGGCCGAGGACGCGTTTAACAGGGCGGTGACGGGTAACCAGGGAGACCAGAGATTCGAATGGTTTCGTTCGGTGCTGGCAACTGGACGGTTTTACCTTGAGCATGGCAATCTGGACACAGCGCGTCTGCATCTGGAGACCGCGGAACGCAAAGCGAGGGATCTGCAGACACCCTTCTTTGCCCGAAGAGCGTCCCATCTGCTTTCCAGGATGGCGCGTTCGGAAAAACGATCTGAATCAGAGGGCGAGGCAAAGTCTCGGCCGACAGTCAACAGGATAGCGACCGTTTCCGAGCTTGCGGAAAATCTGGGTAGAGGCTTCGATCTGACATCACTGATGGACAGGACGCTGAACGGATGTTTGAAAGTGCCCGGAGTGCAACGGGCGATCGTCGTACTTAAGGATGCACAGTCAGGCGCGTTGCGTATCGGAATGACTCGGTCTCGCGACGGCGGAAATTCAGCGTCACAGCACTTGAACAGGGGTGTCGTGCACCGTGCAATCGGGAACAATGAACCGGTTTTTGACACGGACACTTCGGCTGGTAAGCGGATCAGGAAACGGCAGAGCGTGTTCGACTTCAATGCCCGCTCGGATGCGTGCGTACCGCTATACGATCGGGAGACAGGTTCGCTGGGAGCATTGTATCTGGACCGTCGCGGTATTGGAAACGCCGTTTCCCAGGCGGACCGGAGGTTCCTGATCGCACTTGCCGGGCTGTTGTCCGTCGGGATGGTTCAGGACCGGATGAAAAGCAGGTTTAGGGACATGGCATTGTCCAGGGAGCACCTTGACTCCGGCAGGAAGGGGCTGGGCGGGCTGGTCGGAGCCAGTCGTGCGATGCAGGCGGTCTACGGACTCATAGAGCGGGCGGCGCGTACGGACTTGACGGTACTCATACAGGGAGAAACAGGAACGGGCAAGGAACTGGCGGCTCGCGCCATACACGATTGCAGCGTCCACAAAGATTGCATTTTTCTGTCACAGAATTGCGGAGCGCTATCGGGTGAGTTGCTGCAAAGCGAATTATTCGGTCACAAAAAGGGTTCGTTCACCGGTGCGGCGTCGGACCGCGCAGGGTTGTTTGAGACCGCTCATGGCGGCACGGTTTTTCTCGATGAGGTTGCAGATGCCTCGCACGAAGTCCAGGCCAGCCTGCTCCGGGTGCTTCAGAACGGTGAGATCCGGCGGGTGGGTGAGAGCACGCCGCGAAACGTAAACGTCCGTATCATAGCAGCAGCGAATGCAGATTTGGAGGCAGCGGTATCCAAGGGGGCATTTCGGAAGGACCTATTCTACCGTTTGCAGGTGCTTCCAATCAGGATGCCGGCGCTTGGGGACAGAGTGGACGATATTCCCCTGTTGGCGGAGCATTTGCTGGGTAGTGCCTGCCGCGAAGCAGGGAAAGCGGTGGCGGGTTTCACGGAGAGGGCCGTGAGAGCACTGATGAACGTCGACTGGCCCGGCAATGTGCGCCAACTGGATAACGAGATACGCCGTGCGGTGGCTCTGATGGAAGATGGAGACGTTTTGGACGTGGAATTGTTCTCGGAACGACTGCGTAACGAAGCGGTTAGTGACAAAGGGACGTCAGGGACTTTAAGAGTGTTTCTGCAGTCGG
Source organism: Candidatus Latescibacterota bacterium (assembly GCA_963662665.2). GTDB lineage: Bacteria > Latescibacterota > UBA2968 > UBA2968 > JAAXHE01. Next base: position 3,123 of record CAXXJS010000029.1, on the reverse strand, counting down.
TAGAGAAGCGGTATCTCTCCCAGGTTCTCGACAAGAACGATGGGAACATAACCCGTTCGGCATCGGAACTGGGGCTTACGCGATCCGGACTTTACAAGAAACTGGAGCGTCACGGCCTACGGGACGCGTGTTGACGCCGGTTGACAGGCGGAGTGTGTTCCAGGGTCATGTCAACTCGCGTTGACAGTCGATTTTTTCAATAGTATCAACAGGTTACGCGCGGGTACCGTAACGTCGATTTTCATGGTAAGGAGGGTGTCTACTGAAGTAAACACACCAAAGGACGAAACCAGGTCGGTCACGTCTTGAGGATGTACAATTAAGTTGTTATTTTTAAGTCGCCTGTGATAAATCCGGGCGTTTTTTTTATATGTAGGTACGATGATTGCAAGATGGAGCCCCTGAAGCGCGCACGGGCCTATTGTTTTTTCGCCGTAATTTGAAAATAATTCTCCTTTCACACGCCCGGGATGGGCGGTCCCGGTGTCGAAATGTGATTGAGAGGTTCAGAAGGAGGAACGATCCGATGGTGGGCATTCATCCCGCGTTCGGCACGGTGCGCAGACTTGCGAGGCGTGCGGGAGAAAGTGAACTACCCGTTCTCGTCACCGGTGAGTCCGGTACAGGGAAGGAACTCATCGCTCGCGAGGTCCACGAACGCAGCCCTCGAGCCGGCGCGCCGTTTGTGATTGTGGACTGTGGCATGCTGGCGAGGGAAATGGGGCGGAGCGAGTTGTTCGGGCACGTCAGGGGGGCGTTTACCGGCGCCACGGAGTCCCGTCCGGGGCTGGTGGGGGTTGCACGGGGCGGAACGCTTTTTTTCGACGAAGTGGGAGAACTCGATGAGCCCCTGCAGCGGCAGTTGCTGCGCTTGATTCAGGAGGGCGAATATCGAACGGTCGGCGATCACAGATGGAAACGGGCGGGTGTCCGCGTGGTCGCCGCGACAAACAGAGATCTGAAGCAGGGGGTTGAAGCGGGGCGTTTTCGAAACGATCTTTATTACCGTCTCCGGGTAATTCACTTGCATCTGCCGGCTCTTAGAGAACGTCGAAGCGACATTCCCCTTCTGATCGCCCATTTCCTGGATCAGTTCGGCGACGTTGGAAGAGCAGGCTGCAGGGTTTCTCCCGAAACCGGAGCTCTGCTGGAAGGCTATGATTGGCCGGGGAATATCAGGGAACTGGCTCATACCATTGCGGGCGCGATGGCGCTTAACGAGGGAGACGTTATAACGCCCGACGACCTGCCCACCGAGGTTCAGGACGCGGAGGTGAGACCGGACCGCGGCATCTACGGTTTGCCGTACAAGGACGCCCGAAGAGTCTGCATGGACCGGTTCACAAAAGAGTATCTGCACAGGGCACTCGTCAGCACGGATGGAAACGTGTCCCGTGCAGCCCGAAAAAGCGGAATCGGACGACAGTATTTTCAGCTACGCATGTCGGAACACGGAATGACCGCGGCGCCATACCGGAAACAAACGGACGATGCGCATAGACAGGCATACAGCGTGGCGTCGGATGATTGAGACGTTGCGGAAATTATCGCAAGGTCGCTCCTGAAAGTCGGAGCGGCATTGGATCCGTCCCTGGTCGCCATTCGTAGGGGCAGGTTTCGAACCTGTCCCTGCTTCCGTACCTCCAATGATGGCGTGCCGCCTGGGTTTCTGCCCTTTGCGGCTCGCCCGCTCCTCAACGCCTCGCGGATCCCAAAAAGCGCCAACGACGCATAGCGGGTGGAGCGGACATTCCTGTCTGCTCACGTTTATGAAACCGAAACCTCGGAATTCCGTGTCGCGATAATACAACCACTTTTTGCTTGATTCCGGACCGCACAAGGCGTATCGTTCGGCCGTATTATTGGAAAAAAACAAAGCGCATCGTTTGTTGTGCAGGAGCCGGGCTCGGCGCTGATGCCGAGTACAGCGTTAAGCTCTCTGACGGAAGGAGTTAAGGTGCCAAAGTTCAAGCCCGATGTATTGCGCGGGGTGGGGTATACGCTGTTTCGCGCGGCGGGGTGCCGGAAAGAGGACGCGCGTACGGTGGTGGATCATCTGGTGGACTCCAATCTGTTCGGGCACGATTCCCACGGCGCCATCCGTTTCTACGAGTATGCGAAGGCGGTGCAGGACGGCCGGTTCAATCCGAATGCCTATCTTTCGAATACAATGGAGGCTTAGCGATGACTAATTTTAAGAAAGACATCTCACTGGTAATCGCCGGTGCCGCTGTAAGCCTCGTGACAACGATGATTGTCCTCTCTGCGGAATCGACTCGCCACGAGCAGACGCTGGACCTTGGCAGAGCAACCATTGCAGGGCAAGTGGTTCAGGCTATTGTCGATTCGACCCGTAACCCTAACGATCGAGCAATATTGCTTTCGCTCCTTAGCAAAGCGAGGGCAGTTACGCCTGAAATGACAGCTAGACTGGGTCGAAAGTTACTTGATCAACGGGTTGCGGAGGTGCCTTTCGCGGAGGCAGTACGAGAAGGAATAAAAGCCAACTTGGCGCCATTCATGGCGCAGATCGCAGTTCACCATGATAGTATTAGCTACCGAAACATCGACGTTAAGAGCACCTCTAAGCCCTGCTCGTCAATTATTACGAGATATGATGAAGACTTTCCAGGCTTCAACGACCATAAACTACGCGAGATCGAACAAGAATCTGGATTTTATCATTGGAGAAGAGCGTTTGCTCGGCTCGAAGACACACTAACCAAGGAAATTGAGCGACAGCTGGATTCTGTTGAGTTTCTTGCACGCCGTATCCCAGTTTACCAGTGGCGGTCGACCGACCAACCTGGCGAAGTCTATCACCACCTCTATATTCTTGGTAGCGTGATGGCACCTCGGACCAAATTCAGAGCACGCACCCTGGCTGAATCGAAGGTCTTTGCACTTAAGTTACTTGGACACATCGGCGTTGCCCAATGGCATGTGGATGATATCCCCGGAAACGAGAAACAGTTCGAAATCTACAAATCCAGTCTCGACTATGTAAACAACCGTCTTTCTCGAACTCCAATTAGCGAGCTGGATCGCGAACTATTGCTGGCTGAACTGCAAATGTTGTATCGACTACCGCGGCTGTTTGGACGCCCTCTCATCGGCAGAATC
>CAXXJS010000028.1:0-223431 GCA_963662665.2 Candidatus Latescibacterota bacterium | reverse complement strand
CCGCCGCCCTCCCCGAAACGGATCGTCCGAGTTCTACGGTGACGCCACTTACGGGCGCCTGATTTTGCGTTGCGCGGGCCACCACAATCGCCAACGCCTGTTCCCCACCCGAAGCCAGTTTGCCGAGCGGCCGCACCGCCTGCCCGTCGACCTCCGGTACCTGAGACGTCGTCATACGATCGCCGGTGCAACCCCATGCTGCGCATATGGATAGAGCCGGTAACAACACACTGCGGATACGGAAAGATAGACTACGCATTGGATTCCCCTGTTTTTTGGAGTTCAGGGCCTTACGGCTCAAACCGATAGACCACGGGCAACTGCGAGGGATCGGTGACGCTCGTGTCCGTGTGGTGGTAGATGTTGATGCGTCCGGTACCGCAATCGCCGAATTCATCGCAGGCGAGCGTTCCGACGAGAGCTTGAAAACCGGACGTCGCGTGGAGTTCCCTGCGCAGCGCGTTGCGGTCCACGATCAGGTTTCCGCCCCTTGCAATCGCCACGGACTCGATGGCGCTGAGCAGCAGCGTTGTGACATCGTAGGAATGCGCCCAGTACGGCGTGCCCGGGAACCCGCCGTACGCCGCGTCATACGCCGTCAATGCCTCGTCCACGCTCTTGCCGGTAATGGCATTGATATTCGAGCCGAGATCCGCCTCGGGTCCCGCCGCGTAAACGCCCTCGGACTGAGGTGTAGCGAGAAACTCCGAATCGAGCAAGGCGGCGCCCGTGATGAGGGTCACGCCCTCCAGGCCGTCGAATTCCCGCACCTGTTTCGCGAACGGCAGACCTTCCTCGTCGAAGAGCGGGAAGAAGATGCCGTCCGGCCCCGCTTCCGCGAATTCCGCGAGAACCGGTGTCATGTCAGTCTGCCCCTTGTCGATCTGCGCGCTGACGGAAACCTCGCCGCCGACGGCGGCGAACGCATTGCCGAACGCGCTGACGAGGGCCGTTGTATAGGCATCGCCGTCGTCGACGGCCACCATGCGCCTCAGACCCAGTTCATTGTACGCGAAATCGGCGACGGCCCGCGCCTGGTAGAGATCGTTAACCGCAAGCCGGAAATAACCCGGATGATAGTCGGAACTCGCGTTGCCCGCCAGGTCGGACGTTAATCTCGGCGACGTATTGGACGGTGAGATCATCACCAGACCTGCCGCGCTGATGACCGGTGAGGCCGCCACCGCCGCGCCGGAGCATGAAGTTCCGATAACGCCAAGCACCCGTGAATCGGCGACGATCTGCTCCGCGCCCGCCCGTCCGCCGTCCGCCCCGCACATGCCGTCTATCGGATCGCCGAGTTCGACGTCGCGGCCGTGAACGGATCCGTAGTCCTGGACGGCCAACTCAACGGCGTTGCGCGACGGATCACCAAGAGATGCGGCGATCGTGTGGGTGAGCAGCGACCGGATATGCACGGTCTGGCCCTCGCCAATCGCAACCAGGGCCCGCTCATACGAACCCGTAACGCGCGCCTTGTCCCCAACCGGCAAATCGACGTTCGTTTCGTATCCACCCTTTATGGGTATACTGGACCACGATCCCAGCCGGCTTCCGTTCTGCATCGCCCGTACGCGGTAGTAACCCCCCGATCCGCCGATCTCCACCCGCGCCCGGCCACCTGCGTCGGTCGTTCCCGACGCCTCGTATTCGGCCGAACGCCCGGAAATGGATCGTGCGATTTCCACGGTGACGCCACTTACCGGATTTTCGCCCTGCATCACGCGGGCCACCACCAGTGCGGGTGTGGTGTCTCCACCGAAAGCCAGTTTTCCCAATGGCTGGCCGGTTCGATGGTCAGCCTCCGGTACCTGCGATTTCGTCAGGCGTTCACCCCCGCAACTCCAGGTTACGGCTGCAACAACCGCGAACACAAGCAGACTGCGAACACTGGCTAACATGGCAAAGACCTCCGGTTGGAATTCCGCCTGTGAGATTAACAGGAGTGGTTGGTTAGTCGCTTTTTATACGGGTGTTCGAATCCGACAAGAACCATCTCCTGGCGCGCTCGCAATGGAACACAGGAAACCGAGATCACTCGAAAATCTCGACCCCCGCATCGGTCAACGCGCTCCTGAGCCCTTCGTCGCTGGCGCGGGCGAACAAATCACTCTGATCGACCATTGTCGCCACCCGGCGATACCCCAGCTTCTCCTTCGTCTGTTCGACGCCCCCGGGCACGAGTACGCCCAGGCTGAGACCGGCGCGGAAAATGTAGTCGCCGATCGCGCTCAGGCCTGGGACAACCGAAGTTGAACTGAAGGCGACGACCTGGTTCTGCTGCGCCACGGGGAAAGCCGCGACGGCGCCCGTAGAAAGCGCCGGACCGAGAATCACCGGTACAGCGTCCTGATGAATCAACGTGTCGAACGCTTCAACCGCGCCTTCCGCGGTGGCCCGGGAATTCCCGACAATGAACGCGATGGACGCTCCGCCCAGCCGGGAAGAACCGTTAATCTCCGCGCGGGCGAGTTCAAATCCATTCATAACAGGCTGAATGAAGGGGCGCTGTTGCTCTTCCCACGGAAGTACCAGGCCGATCGGAATCTGCTCGGGAAGGCCTCCCGGCGTCAACCTTAATGTGGCGGTTACACGGGACTTTTCACCGACCGGTAATTCTATCCGGGATTCGTATCCCGCGTTGACGGGAATGCTGGACCAGGAACCCAGTGCGGTCTCGCCCTGCATGGCCCGCGCACTATAATAACCGCTCACCCCGTTTCCTGCAATCTCGACGTGCGCGCGCCCTCGCGGGTCCGCCTTACCGGACCACGCATAATCCGCCACCCGCCCGGAGACGGATCGAGCGAACTCCACGGTGACGCCGCTCAGAGGCGTCTGGCCTTGACGGACGCGAACGATGACGGAGGCCCGAGTTGTGTTTCCGGCTCCAGCGAGTTTGCCCGCCGCCGGACCGACCGCGTCTTCTGCTTCCTGATGCTGCGACGTTGCGAGGCGTTCGCTGCCGCAACTCCAGCTCACGCCAGCGATGAGCGCAAATACCAGCGCACCTCGGATATTGCTGAACAAACCGGACCTCCTCAAATTCCAGCGAAGTCAGGCGAATAGGGCAGAGCATCGCCCTCCACCAAAGCGCAAAATGACAAGCAGCATTCACTGCCTGTCATTTATGTATTACCAACCATCCGGTACGGATACTCCTGGCCGGTGAATCGCAGGCACACCCGGGTATCCGAAACAGGCCATCGCCGAAAATCAGTGCGGACGGTCCCTGAACAGCGTTCCAATCTGCATCGAAAGAGAACGAACCCCGAATCCGATCCTCATCACGACTGCCGGCCGCGTCTCACGCCTCGAAACGATAGACCACAGGCAACTCCGCCGGGTCTACGATGCTCGTGTCCGCGTGGCGGTAGATGTTTACAACCCCGGTGCCGCAGTCTCCGAACTCGTCGCACGTGAGTTCGCCGATAAGGCCGGGGAAACCGGCCGTCGCCTCGATCTCCGCGCACAACGCGACGCGGTCGATAAATAACGTTCCGCCATCGGCCACTATGGACGCCGGAGCCTGCCCGCGATTTAAACGTAAAACAGCCTCCGGACACAATGGCATCCAGAGGCTGGAGACGTGTACTCTACTCGAACAGCTCGAAGGCGCCGTCGCGGACGATCAGGACAATGGGATCGTAGACCGCGTCGCCGTCGGCGTTGAATGAAAAGCGGCCCAGAATCGTGTCGATGTCCTGCGTCTTGGCCAGCTCGTCTTTAATCGCCCCGGCATCCGTCGACCCGGCTGCCGCGATTGCGTCCGCGAGAATATTCAGAGACGCGTATGAAAGCGCGGCCCACGGACCTGGTTCGCTCTCGTGTTCCGCCATATAACTTTCGATAAAGGTCTGGTTCCCCGGCGTGGAAGCGTTGGTTGCCCAACTCGTAATGCTGATCACGCGTTCCGCGGCCTCGTTGGCGGCGGTCACTTCATCCATCGTCATTTCAGGAATGATTATGGGAATATCCGAGGGAATGCCAACTTCCCGGGCCTGGACCATAATCTTTATCATCTCCGACGCCAGACACGAAACAAAGAGGGCGTGCGGATTCAAATCCTTGATGTTGTTCAACTGGTCCGCGAACGATGTATCTCCCGTTGCAAAGGTCTCCCTGCTCAGAATTTCCACTTCGCCTTCCACCAGGGCATTGCTTACCGCCTCGTCCAGGCTCCGTGAATAGACGTCGGCGTCGTCCACCATTGTGGCGACCCTGCTAAACCTCAATTTCTCCTGCAGGTCCTTGACGGCGCCCGGAACCAGCGTACCCACGTTGAGACCGGAGCGGAAAATATAGTCGCCGATCGCGCTCAGGCCGACAGCGGTCGAGGTTGAACTGAATGCCAGGACTTCGTTCTGTTGGGCGATTGGGAACACGTCCGTTCCCACGGTGGAAATACCGGGGCCCAGAATAACGTTTACGCCGTCTTCGTTGATGAGTTTGTTGAAAGCTGCAGTGGCGGCGTCGATCGTGCCCTCAGTATCCTCGACGATAAATTCGATACTTGCGCCGCCGAGCCTGGAAGAGGCATTGATCTCTTTCTGAGCCAGCTCGAAGCCTTCCAACGCCGGCAGGCCGTACACGTCTTGAGGTCCGGTCAGCGGCATGGCGAAACCGATGGCTATCTTTGCGGGGAGACCGCCGGGCGTCAGCGCAATTGACCCGCCCGCACGCGCCTTGTCGCCAAGCGGCAATTCAACCTGCGACTGATATCCGCTGTTAACCGGTATGCTAGTCCACGAACCGACTTCGCTCCCGTCCCGCATCGCCCGCGCTCGATAGTAGCCGGTCACTCCGGCGCCCCCGATATCCACGTAGGCCTGCCCTCGCGCGTTGGTCGTCACCGACCATTCGAATTCTGTCGTGCGACCTGAAACCGAGCGCGCGAACTCAACGGTGACGCCGCTTACACCGGCGCTACCGTCCCGCACGTTGGCAACCACCACGGCCCGCATCATGCCATTGATGGCCAGCTTGCCGGCGGGCTGACCGGCGCCTTCGCCCGCCTCGGGAACCTGCGACGTTGTCAGGCGTTCGCTCCCGCAGCCCCAGATTAATCCCGCGGAAAGCGCCAACACGAATACGCTGCGAAGACTTCCAAACATAGCAAACCCTCCCTATGTTGTGGATTACCCAGCGAAAAAGAGCCAGAAAGATGTACGCAACGAGCGCAAAAGACGCGACCGTCTCAAATGGCTCCTGACTCGTTGACGGATATATAAATGAATAAATCAGACTAAACAACGCCGCTCCCCGCCCCAGTGCTTAAATGAACGGTGCTGCCTATGCGTAATATAATATAAGTCCATTTTGCCTGTACACAAGGGCCTACAGGAATTTCTTTGTCAAAATCCGATAGGGACAGCGGTGGCTTGCGCTCATGGACGCACAACAGCGCCGACCGTACCGCAAGGATTGCGGCCCTGATCCCGGACTCCTCCTGCCAGGTGCAATTGCTGGCGCCCTCTCCCGAAGGCACGAGCGACTGGTCTGATTCCGGCGGCCCGTTTCTGAGTTACCGTTCATCCCTCGATTCATCCATCGCTTTACATCGGTCATTCTGAGCCCGTCGCAATGCAGACGCTGAGCTCGCCTGCATTGAACTTGCGTGCGTTGAGCTTGTCGAATCGTCGAAGCGCCAGCGTTTCGATTCCCGTCAAACGGCTCAGTGTACAGGCGCCAATTCTTTCTTTTCGGGTCTGTCGTTAGAGCCCGATTATACTCCTTGCAACCTGGCGCGCCTCGTCCAGCGTTTCGACTACGCGATGCCTGGGTAGATGTTTCAAGATGCCCAGCGCGTGCAGGGTTCTCGGAACCAGGCCGGAGAGTCCCATCACAATGCATTCGGTCTGCTCGCCTCTGGCGATTCCCATGAGCTGTCCGATAGCCATGGCTGCGCTGTCGTCGAGATACGTGGCCCCGGAAAAGTCCAGGATCACCACGTCGTGTTCCTTGACGTTCGCACCGATCACGCCGGCCAGCTTGTGGGACGATGCGACGGTGAGGCTTCCACTCAGCGCCACCAGCCCCACGCGGGCCGAGTCCGGGCTGAAGGCGGCCACGTCGATGTCATCCTCTTCTGAAAAGAACGTCCGGTCCAGCATCGGCATGGAAACCACGCTGTCCAGCTCCAGACGCTCCAATTGCCGGGCGTGCGCCATCGCGGCGGCGATCAGGCCGATCGCCACGGCCGTTACCAGATCGACAGACAGCGTCAGCCCAAGCGTAATCATCAAGACGATGAGATGCTCGCGCCGCAGGCGGTGTACGCGTACAAGAAGACGCCAGTCTATGACGTCCCATCCGACTTTCAACAGAATGCCCCCGAGAACGGCGAGGGGAACCTGCTCCACGTACCGACCGAGACCGATCAGGAGACCGAGCATGAGTACCGCATATAGCGCACCCGAGACGGATGTTTTGCCTCCGGCACGTATATTGACTGCGGTTCCGGTCGTCGACCCCGCGCCGGGAAGGCCCCCGAACAGTCCCGAGACCATATTGCCGATACCCTGCCCCACCAGTTCCCGGCTCGGATTGTGCCTGGTACCGGTCAGCGAATCCGCGACCAGAGAAGCGCGGAGGCTGTCTACCGAACCGAGAAGCGCGAGGATGAGCGCAGGTTCCAGCGCCATCATCAGAAAGGAGACCGTGGGAAGCGTCAGTTGCAGATCGGGCAGGCCGGCGGGTATCGCTCCGATGACCGGCACGTCCTCCAGCCAGAAAACGCCCAGCAGGGTCCCTGCAACGAGCGCTGGCAGGGGGCCCGGAAGGTACCGCGCCAAACGGCGTGGCCAGAGCACTCCGGCGGCGAGCGCGACGGCCGCGATAGCCAACGCGTTGTAATTGACGTTGTCCACCGCATCGGACACGGCGCGAATCGTGCCGACGAAGCCTCCCGGCGCCGTCGGGAACCCGAGAAACGGCAGGATGTGAATCACCATGATAATGATCCCAACCCCCGCCATGAGCCCGGAGGTGACCACATACGGCGTATAGGCGATGAAACGGCCGATCCTCGACACACCAAGGAGTACCTGAAGCAGACCGGCCATGACGACGACTGTCAGCGCCTCGGTCAGGTTGGAAGTGTAGCTGGAGACAATAACGACCAGTCCGACGGTCATCGGCGCCGTGGGGCCCGATATTTGCGTCCGTGTACCGCCGAATACCGTCGCAAAGAAGCCCACCGCGATCGCCCCGTACATTCCGGCCGCCGCGCCCATTCCCGAGGCGACGCCCAGGGCCAACGCCACGGGCAGCGCCGCCGCGGTTGCCATGACGCCGCCATATATGTCGCCCCGCAGCGCATTCAAGTCACATTTCATCGCATCGTGCCCTTAGTGTCCTGTCAGGTCGTTTGAGGGCGGTAAGACGTAAGCCGGGAGACGGTAGAAGACGTCCTTGCCCGATTGACTCTTCCTTTTATGCCTCCGGCAAGATATGAAACCGAACCGGCACTCAAATCATCTCCCGTCTAACGTCTACCCCGCGGCAGGGGGCGGAGGGTGAGGTCGCAGGCTTGACAATGCGCCAACTTGCCGTATCATTTATATTGAATATCTACTTCCATTCAAGAAAGGAAATGAAGATGCTGAGATTCCCCGAAGAACTCCTGCTTCTCATACTCGACGACGAGAACGGGAAATTTGCCCGTGTGCCGAATCAGTCATTGCGCTATGCGCTTGCCGGCGGGGTGCTGATGGACCTGGCAATGGAAAACCGTATCGACACCGATCCTCAGAAGCTTGTCCTGGTGGATTCGACCCCCGTTGGGGACAGCCTTCTCGATCCGACGCTTGCGGACGTTTCGCAAACGACCGAAACCCACGACGCGCGCTTCTGGGTGGAACGCACCGCCATTCGCAGTGCTGCGGGTATTCGCGAGCAGTGTCTGGACCGGCTGGTGGAAAAAGGCATCCTGGAACGCCGCGATGACCGGTTTCTGTGGGTCTTCCGGTCGCGGCGATATCCCGTTGTGGACGACCAGGCCGAACGGGAGGTCAAGCTCAGAATTCTGGAGATCCTTTTCAGCGACGAGATCCCCGACCCACGCGACGTGGTAATCATCAGCCTCGCGCACGCCTGCAACCTTTTCAGCCAGATATTGTCCGCCAGAGAGCTGACGCGCGTCGCTCCCCGCATCAACCAGGTACGGAAGCTCGATCTGATCGGGCAGGCAACGTTCCGGGCGATCACTGAAATTGAACTGTCGCTTGCACTCGCCGTACAGATGCGGCCCTATTAGCGTCCTGTCCCGCATCCCGTCTGCCCGGTACTGTGATCCCATTTGCCGCAATTACGACGTTTCCTCCACCCTCACGGTAACGATGTCCAGGTCATGATACTTCTGGTGACGCACCGTCGACGCGTAGTGTCGTAACAGGCGGAACGAGATTTCGTGTTCGTCCAGGATCTCGGGCTGTTCGCTCAGATAGGCAAGCCTGTCTTCCAGATTCTCTCCCGCCGCAGCCGCCAGAAACTCCAGTTCCGTCGTCCCCTCGACAACCCGAGCGGTGACCGCCAGGAGCCGCCCCTCCTCCGTCGCATTCTCCCGGGCCTGTTGAATCAGAATCGACAGGGTCTCTTCCCCCGCTGCGCAAAGCCGGTCGGTGGCCGGTTCAGTCCATCCGTTGCCTGCCGAATATTTTCGCAGAAACGCATCGATTCCAGGGAGCGAGGCGGTGGACAATTCAACCTCCAGACGCTTCCGGCGTCGCGCCGTCAGTTCCATGAACGCGGTCAGCAGGATTGCCGCAATGCCGCCCGCGGTCATCCCGTTGCCGAGCAACGTCCCCCAAGTTCCGTCAAGCAAGTCCGGGAAGATCACCTGGCCCTGAAAACCCACACCCAGCCAGAACGAGATGCCCACCACCGTGGCCTTTCGATGATCGAGGCCATCCTCGACAATCAGCTTCATGCCCTGGACAAAAAGCAGGCCTATCAGAAGCGTAACGTAGGCCGCGCCGACGGGATTGGGAATGGCGATCACGAGAGCCGTTACCTTGGGAGACAGCGCAAGAAGGACAAAGATGACGCCGATATAAATCCCGACGCGGCGCGCCGCGACGCCGGTCAGTTCGGCAAGCGATATGCTGGTGGAATAGGTCGTATTCGGAGGCGTACCGATGAGACCCGAGAGAAGGTTGCCCATCCCGTCCGCGTTGAGCGCCCCCTGGACCAGGCGAAAGTCGGTTGCCCGGGGTCGGCGCCGGGAGACCCGCTGTATGGCAACGCCGTCGCCAACGGTCTCGATCGCCCCGACGACCGTCACCACCACGAATGCAGGAAGCAGGGCCCAGAACTCCGCGCTCATCGAGAGATCCAGCCCCGGCCAGGCGTAATTGGGAAAGCCGATCCAGGGCGCCTCGATAACCGGACGCACGTCGTACAGACCGAACATGGCGGCGACCACGCATCCCACGCCAATCCCTATCAGCGGCGCCCAGAGCCTCAAGGACACGGGGGCCCGCAATGCCAGCACGACTAGGGTCACAAACGCCGCGGCGGCGGCGGCCGGCGGCGCGGCCACCGGCGTCCCCTCCGGCACGTCGGTCAGGAGGCCGAAGATAACCGGCATCACTGTGACGGCGATCAGCATGATCACGGTTCCGGCGACGACCGGCGTAATAATCCTGCGAAGTAGCGAAAGCTTGGCGGCCAGGGCGAACTGAAACAGCGAGGATACCACGATCAGACTCGCCATGAGGGCCGGCCCGCCCTTAACCAGCGCGGTAATACACACCGCGATGAAGGCGCCGGACGTACCCATAATGAGCACGTGGCCCGCCCCGATCCGCCCAACCCTCACCGCCTGCAGGACCGTGCTAATGCCGCTGACCACCAGCGCCGCGAAGGCAATCCAGTTCAGGTAACTTTCCGGTTGATTCCCCGCCCGTCCGATAATCACAGCGCTGAGCACCACCGGCGCCAGGACGACAACCGCCGCCTGGAAGCCCACCGCTGCGGCAACGGAGTGCGGGGGCCGTTCGTCCGGTTCATACCGGATGGTATCGCTTGTAGCGGTTTTTTCTTCAGGCATTGATCTCTCCCTGTCGGGCTGCGTCACATGCGCCAGACCACGAGGATCTGCGCGGTCATTTCGTCTTCGTCCGTTCCGAGCTTATTCCGCCAATATTGGAACTCTACGCCGACCATGAACTGGTTGGCTTCGCCAGCCATCGCCTTGCCCACGTCCCACACCAGCTGCGGCTGCGCCAGGATCGACCCGTTGACGTCTTCTCCAAATTCGTTGAAACGACCGCCGATGTATTCGGCATGCCCCGTGAACGTGAATGATTGCTCGCCCGCTTCGATGGGCAGCAGCCAGCTCACGTCGAACATGAAGCTGTTGCCGGTCTTCGGGGCGCCGCCGCCGTCCACGCCGGTGTTGTCGTCAATATAGGCCGTCAGATCCGTATTCAGAAACAGGAATCCCGGCACACTCCAGGAGGCCCTCACGCCCGGCAGGTATTTCAATACCTTGGCATCACCCCCCGCGTTGACGCCGGCTACCATGGCGACGTCCCGAATGGGTCCCAGGCGCACGTCCTTTTTCGCCAGCTTGCCGAAACTCAGTGTAGGATACCACTCGGAATAAAAATCCCTGTCGTTGAATCCGTCGCTGCCGCTGTCGTCAATGTAATCCAGGAAAAAGAAACTGTCGCCCAATTTCCATCTCGAGGCGTTCTGCACGGTAAACACGAGCGTCCATTGGTCGGACCCCGAGAATGGATTCACGTGTGAGCCGTATTGAAGGTGAAATTCGGTCTGCGCGACCGCCGCGGTTGGAACGGTCAGGAGCAAAACGCCCACAATGCCTGCGTATACAGTTTTCATTGCGTTAACCTGTTGCGTTATATTGGATGCGCAATTCGAGAGTCTTACCGACCGGCGTACCAAACGTCAGCAATCGAATCGTCCTCCACAAAAGAGGCAATATGTACAAATTCAAACTGGAGATCCTTATGTGTATCGTCTGCGTCTCGACGACTTCCTGTACAGATTCAGAAAATCCGCCATCCCATCCGGACAAGGTTGCCTGGGGGTACGACGCCGGTAACGGTCCGGACGTCTGGGGCAGGTTGAGCCCCGAATATGCGCTTTGCGCCAACGGGACGCGTCAGTCTCCCGTCGACCTTCGTGATCCAACGGCGGCAAGGCTCCCTGCGGTTGTCTTCGACTACCGGCCAGCCGCGCTGGATATCCGGAATACCGGGCACACCATCGAGGTGACGCCCTCCGCGGAAAACTGGATCGAAGTTGGCGGTGATACATTCAGCCTGCTGCAATTCCATTTCCACGCGCCGTCCGAACACACGGTGGACGGAAAATCATTCGACATGGAGATGCACCTCGTACACCGGAACGAAAAAGGCGCACTGGTGGTTATCGGTGTGCTGATCGAGAAGGGAAACCCGCTCATCGCGTTCGATCGGATTCGAGCACATTTGCCGCACGCGCCGGGCGAGAATAAACACATTGACGGCGCCCCTGTCAACATCGGCGATCTGCTGCCGCGAAGCAAGCGCTCCTACCGGTATGACGGTTCCCTTACGACACCGCCCTGCACCGAGGACGTCAACTGGATTGTCATGGCGACCCCCATTGAACTGTCGGAGGCGCAGATTGCCGCTTTCAAAGCTGTCGTTCATAAAAATAACCGTCCGGTACAGTCTCTGAACGGCCGTGAGATTCTTATGGATATCGGAAAGGAAGAATAGTCCGGGAATTCAAGGGCTGGCGATTCGAGGGAGGTATTCTACAGCTTTATTCTCGAGTTATCGGGACCGGGTTCACAATCGTTCCGCGCAGCGGGCGTTGGCGACTCGTCATCGTCTGCTCCGGGCAATGTCTCAACCAAAGCTGCTTGCTACGCCTGTGCCGGCATGGCCATGCGCCGTTCTAAACGCAGTCGCGCTCAGGACTTCCCAGGTAACGGAATCCCGTATCGATGCA
This sequence comes from Candidatus Latescibacterota bacterium, assembly GCA_963662665.2. Lineage (GTDB taxonomy): Bacteria > Latescibacterota > UBA2968 > UBA2968 > JAAXHE01. The sequence goes on along the minus strand of CAXXJS010000028.1, from coordinate 211,464 downwards.
GCGTAGTCGCAAGCGTGGGACGCCCCAGGCGAATCCTGCCGTCGTTCAGCAGGTACGTGAAGAGATATCCCGCGCCCAACATGAGGATCCCTATCAGGAAACAATACATCACCGCTCTGTCGGGATATACATCCTTAAGGTACCCGACGTACAGGGGACCCGTGATCCCCGCGGCGGCCCAGGCCGTCAGGACGGCGCCGTAGATGGTGGACATCTTTTTGGTGCCGAAGACGTCAAGGACGAAGGGCGGCATGGTTGCAAAGCCACCGCCGAAGCAGAGCAGGACGTAGCAGACCAGGGCTGAGAATATCCAGGGATTGGTCTCCGTCATCAAGATGCCGAAGACAACCATCTGGCTGGCGAGGAGGACTCTGAAAACCGTGACCCTGCCGAACCTGTCGGAAAGCAGTCCCCAGAAAAGACGCCCCAGGCCATTGCAGATCGAACTGACTGCGATGAGTGTTGCGCCGTATTCGGCCAGCGTGGTCGGCTCGATCTTGCTGTCCGCGAGGCCCCAGATCTCCTGCAGGATTTCCGACTGGAAGCTGATGACCGATATCCCTGCGGCGATATTGAAAAAGAAGACGACCCACATGATCACGAATTGGGTCGTCTTGAGATACGTGACGGCCGAGTCCGGTTCTCCGTATTCGAGCGCCTCTTCAGCCGCACTGGCTGCGGGGGTAGCGGACGCAGGAGGATCGCTCAGTGCGAGACTGCACGGAATTAGGATGGCGCCGAATATGATCCCGAGCCAGACGAAGACGAGCGGTAGTGCGCCTTTTGTATTTACGATCAAAAATGGCGCCAGTCCCTTGCTAAGCAGGAAGGCGCCGACACCGAAGCCCATGACCACGATTCCGGTGGCCAGCCCCTTGCGGTCGGGGAACCACTTCGCAACGGTCGCGACCGGTGTCACGTACCCCAGCCCGATGCCTGCGCCGCCAATCACGCCGTAACCCAGGTAGAAGAGCGGAACGGAATCCATGTGAAGCGCGGCCCCGGAGATCAGGTAGCCGCCGGAAAACAGGATGCTGCCGGTCACCGCCAGGAACCTGGGTCCCAGCCGGGAGAGCATGTTGCCCGCCCAGGCCGCAGACACACCGAGCGTAAAAATTGCGATACTGAAAGCCCACGCCGTTTCCGTATGTGTCCAGCCGCCCCGATGCACCAGGATCGTCTGGAAAAAACTCCAGGCGTAGACCGTGCCGAAGCAGACCTGCAGAACCGTGCAGAAGACCGCAATAGCGCTTCTTGGAATACGCAATGCCCGCCCTCCGATTATCCTGGCTTTTCCGCCGACCCCTCCGGTCCCCCGGCGCCCGGCGAATTTCCCGAAACGTGCCGGAACAGTCGAGCGAGGTCGCCGACTTCATCGTCGCGGGCAAGAAGTTCGTCGTCCTGCGGCTTCTCCCGCTTGCGATCGTCTGCCAGGTCCACCGCGTAGGAAAGAAGCCCTCCCAGCGGCTTTGCGGCAAGGTTTACCAGCCAGATCGACGCCAGGACGCCAACAACAAGAAAGATACTGATGAGAATGACCTGCTGGCCGATGGCGCGTTGTATCTTTAGGGCCACGATGTCCAAATCCATACCGACGTGTACCGTGCCGGCAACGCCGGCCAGGATCGGGCTGCCCACCTCCAGGAAATCGCCCAGGCCCGGTATGCTTCGTTCAACAGGTTCGGTATTGGACGGATCGCTCGCCAGAATCTCCTCGGGGATGCCCGGTACGAAGGTATGCGCCAGATATTCGCCCTCTTCACTGGCAATATAGATGTAACGGATGCCCTGAATCTCGACGAACTGATCGATCATCGACTGCAGTGTCGCAAGATTCCGGTTCAGAAGGATGTCCACGCTGGCGTTGGCGATGGTCTTCGCGATGTCTTTGCTGTTGGACGCGTACTCCGCAGACAACTGCGTGTCTACGGTGTAAATGCACAGGAAAGACGTGGACAGTACGATCAGCCCGAAAAGCGCAAAGATGCCGAACCGGGTCTTCTGAAACAACCTTTGAATTTTCATATTACGAAAGCCAGCTTTCCCAGTCGTTCAGGGTGACAAATCGGCCGTCCTGAACAACGGTATAGTAAACGGTTTGCAGTCCCTGTCGCCGGTCGGGTCCGAAAGAAACCCGCTCCCCGATGCCGAGATCGAAATCCCGGACCGAGAAGACCGCGTCCTCCAGCCCCGCCCTGTTGGGTCTATCTCCCAGACGCCTGAGAATCTCGGTCATCAGCTTGGCATCCAGAAAGCCCTCCAGGCTCACGAAGCTCTGCTCGAACGGACTGTATGACTCTTTGACAAGTTCCTCGGGAACGGCAGGGTTGTAGCGCGCCATCAACTCCCGGTACTCTCTCACGGCAGGAATGGAAGTGTCTTCATAGCTGGGCACAACCTGGGAATTGACGAGATACCGGGTGTATGCCTCGGCGTCGTCACGGTCCTCGCTGAGCAGATGCAGCAGATTCTCGCTGCCGACGAACGAGAGATTGGCGATCGGGACCTTCAGGCCCAGGTCGATCGCGTCGCGGGCGAATGCGGCGCACGCGGCGTATGATCCGATGCAGATGACGGCGTCCGGAGAAGCCTTCTGCAAAATTTCAACCTGCCGCCTCATGCTCCCGGTGAACCTCTGACCGCGGCTGTACGTCGCCTCGCCGGCGATGTGTTCGCCGTGCGCCTCGATTGCCGCCCTTACCCCCGCCCATCCGCTGCGTCCGTACGCGTCGGCCTGGTAGAAAACGGCGATCCGCTTTCTGCCGGTCCGAACGAAATTGTCCACAAGCCCGGCGGTCTCCTGGCGATAGGACGCGCGGAGGTTGAACGCGAAATCCCCGTATGGCGGCTCCCTTTGAGGCTGAGCGCCGGTAAACGGGAAAAACAGATAGACCCGCTCGTCCTGGAACTTCTTCAGCAGGGGAAGCGCGCGGGTCACGGTTGGCGTGCCGACGTACCCGAATAACAGGAACACCTGATCTTCCAGCATGAGCCTCATGGTGTTCTTCACGCACGGGACCGGCTGGTACCCGTCGTCATACAGCTTGAAGACGATCTGGCGGCCGCCAACGCCGCCGTTGTCATTTACGTGATTGAAGTATGATTTGGCGCCCCGGTAGAGTTCGCTGCCCAGCCCCCGGGAGGGCCCGGAAAACGCGGCTGACATGCCCAGGACGATTCTGCCGTCATATACGCCTTCAGTGCCGCCGCTGCTCAACGTTTCCGTTGAATCCCTGTCTGATCCTACTGTCTGGGCCCCGACGTCTTTCCAACCTCCCCAGGATAACGCCAACAGCCCGATAAGGCCTCGACGCAACAGCGACCTTCGCGTAAGATCGGACGTCCGGTCGTTCCGTGCGTCGTGTCCGTCAGTCCAATTGGGAATATCCATTCCGTTCCTCTTCAGCTGAAATACGGATCTACTTGAATTCCCGGGACTCCCGCGCCGATTCGCCCGCGGGCTGATTGATCCTTGGAAGCTGTCTTAAAAATTGTAGGTAAAATGGATGTCCAGCCGGTTGGCGATCCCGTCGTTCGGTCCCTTGTAGGCGGTTTTCCAGTACAGATATTCTACCGCCACCTGCAGTGGCTTCCACGGCCGATAACGACCCACGGCGTAGAAGGCGCCATTGCTGGTGCGCCCTCCAGCGGGTACGGCGTCCTCATCGGGCTTCTCCATCGTTGCCCCGGCGTAAAGCTTCCATTGAGCATTCGGCATGATCACGATCTGCGCCCACCCGCCGGAAGAGGCGATCTCCTCGCCCGTTGCGGTGTTGACCCCCTGGCCGATGCCGCCGCGGATATCCGTGAGATTCTTACCCGTCCAGGCTTCACCCTGTACCATAAACTGGTCGGTAAGTGAAATCGACGCATCAATACCCACGGCGGTGGAGGTGAAACTTGTCTCGCCTCCCACCGGTTCGGCTGTCTCCTCAGCGCCCCAATGGGCCCAGGCGCCCGCCTTGAATTTCGGCTGCTCGAATCCCAGTCGCGCCTGCAGGAAAGGCACCGCCGCGTCCCAGCCATCCATAATGCCATTCTTGTCCAGGTCTTTCCTGTCCACGGCCCCGGTCTGTCCCGCCGCAATCGCTAGAGAAAACCCGCCTTCCGGCTTGTACGTGAGCCTCGCCTGCGGGTGCCGGTCTCCCAGGTTACCCGCGTGCCACATCAGCCCGTCGTTGTTGGCGATCGGAAAGATCGGCGAAATGACGTCCCAGGCCTGGCCCGCCAGAAAATGCCAGTCCCCTCGCTGCAGGTTGAAATAGGCCTGACGAAGCCTCAGAATCTGGCGCGACTCGCTGCCGCCGTTCTGGAAATCCACCTCGACGAGACCGCTGATGCTGGATCTCTCGTCCAGTTTTACGGGTTTGAATCTCGCGCCCAACCGGGTAAGACGAGGGTACATGGTCAAATTGCCATCGGTTTCGGCCCCAGGATCCTCCGGTTTTACCCAGAAGCCGAATTGGTGGCTTTGCATCTTCGAATCGTCGATAACGGCGTCGAAACGGACAAAACCGTAAATCGTGAACTCTCCGGCAAAGGCCATGTCCACCCCCCACAGCAGACAGCCCAAAATAGCTGCGGCAATTGCCTTTTTCACGAATCGCTCCTTTTCAGATGGGTATCCAGGTCCGGAACCGTGCTGGCCGTACGAACTGTTGACCTTCCTGCTGAAGCATGCGAGGCAGGCGGCGGAATAGTGAAACATTCACCCGACGGGACACTAAGATTCAGCGACCTCTTCCGTTCCATCGCCGTCTTGCGCACGGACTCGTTCCACGTATGACCGCCCCCTGTTTACGGCTTTGTCCACGCTGCGTCGAACGGATTGGCGGGTTTCGATGCCGCTCCGGGGGGCCAGCAATACACCGGCGACTATCCCAAGGGCCATACCGATGATTGCGCCGAGGCCGAATATCCCCAGGCAAAAACTCACGTTATTCATCTGGCGATCCACTGAATCCTCCTGGCGGTTTGGATTGAAGATGCTGATCCGTGGTGTGCTTTGGCGATCGATACGGCCTGGGAACGTCTACACGACGTCCAATGACTTGAGCCGGATCACCCCAAGTTCGCTATATGATCGAAATCTCCTGAGAACCCCTAATTTATAATGCAAAGTATCAGATTAGTCAATTCATTTGGATTGATTCACGGAAAAAAGGTGTGCGTAATTTGAGTAAAAAATGAAAAAAACACAGATTACAATATGTGTTACGGTTTCTAACGAAATTCTCCAAACGCTCTACGACAATGGATCGCAATGGTCGGCTGGCATGATCCATTTCCCTGTCAATAGTCCCACGGAATCCGATACGGATGCGTGAGTCAACCCGGTTCCTTCAGGGCTGTTTCAGGCGGCATCTCGACTATGAGGCTGTTCAGGGGCGCAGGTATCATCCGCTACCGGAAGCGTATGGCGTAGAGGTCGGCCTCCTTCATCGCCACACGAAGACGAACCGGCTTTCCGGCCAGCGCAGACACGTCCGGGCCGCTGTCCCAGCTGACCGCCCTCGCAATCTCGTCTCCAAAGATCTCAACGCTCTCGGAGAGCGTATGGCCCTCGATGGGGCTGCCCTGCTCGTCCTGCATCTCGAACCGGATTTCACCGGCCACGGACGTCGAGTAGTTAATGACCAGCTCGCCGCCAGCGAACGTGAAGGGCCTGGTCACAATCTCGCCGCCGCGGAAGGGTGCGTTGACGGAGACGAAACCGTCCGTCCGAAGGACGCCTCGACGGAGCCGGCACGACGGGTTCCGGTAGTTCTCCACGTAGTAGATCGAGACCTCCTCGGGCCCCGTAGGCACAACGCCGACGCCGGCGGCCATATTCCGCTCATTCCAGTTCCTCGAGTCAAGGCCTGGACGGATGAACGGACCCATAAACCGGCGGTCCCATCGGACGCCGTCCCGGCTGGACATGAAGACCCCCTCGGACAGGCCGTCAGATCCCCAGTCCTTGTGGAACTTCCGGCCAAGCCGAAGCCGCTTGGGGAACATCAGATAGACGTGGGGAGCGCGGAAGTAGGGGGTCGCTGCGTTGGTGTACAGGTGTTCCTTCTGCCTTTCGCCCACGTCGATCAGCTCCGGCACGTTCCAGTCCAGGAAGTCGTCCGACTCGGCCCTCCGAATCGACCGGTATACGCCGCCCTGAGCGGGGTCCCCGCCATAATCGCAAGCGGGCGTGAAACCCCTCAGGTAGCTGACGTACTTGCATATATTGACGTCCCAGAAGGCCACGTTGGGCGAGTCGAAACTGGGGTGGTCGTCGGGTGGCGCATGCAGGATCGGCCCGTCCTGGATCAGCTCCCAATGTATGCCGTCGGGCGAACCGTAGCCGTAAATCGTACTGCGCCCGTCCAGCTTTTCGCCCCTCAGGAAGCCCTTGTACCTCCATGAGTCCGGCGCGGCCGGATTGGGATCCTTGAAGACGCAGGCGTTCCAGTGCTCAGCCCCCATGACGATGTTGTTCTCCTTCGAGCCCTCGAACTCGTGGAGCCCGAGGGTTGGACGCTCGAAGTGGATGCCATCGGGGCTTTCGGCGTAACAGGTCGTCCGGTTCGTTCCGTCAGGGCCGGGGGCGCGGTACCAGAGGCGGTAACGCCCGTCGTCCAGGATGACGTTGGCGACCCACGAGGTCTCCCCTTCCCAGGGTCGGTCGAAGTCCAGGACGACCTCAGCCGGCGCCGGAGGATGGAGCTTGAGGCTCGTACCCGTCATCGTGTCGATCAACCAGTCGTCGACGAATAGCTCAAGCCTGGAGTTTATGTCTCTGACGCCAGCCATGGGTCATCCTCCTGTAACGCCGCTGATGGACCAATACGATTAACGCCGATGCTGAAACCTCCGGCTGACTGACGGGCAGGTTCTCCGCGGCAGCCACGCACATCCGGCTAGTTCCAATCCACCGGCGATTCCAGCACACCCAGCACGGCCCTTCTGACCCGGTCCAGGCCCTGAATCACCAGCCACCGCCGCATATGATCTGTATCCTCAAAGCGCCGCCCCGCCTCGTTCGTCCTCAGATCTCCAGGCCCGTGGATCGCGAACACCGTCGATCTCCCGTTGAATGGCCCTATCATCGCCAACCCCATACCCCCCTTTGGCGCGACACGCTCCGCAAGCAGCTCTGCCAATGTTCGGTTATCGGCTCCTTGCGGCAATCCGTTGCGTGCGGCCGCCATGGCCTGCACGGCATCGCTCCCGTGCAAATCCGCGAACGCGACGCTCTCGAATCCCGCTTCGCCCAACTCCCGCGTCAGTTGTCCACCGGTAAGGCCGTCCACCACTCCCAGTTTCAAATCACGCTGCGCCAGCAACCCGCCAACAACTTCGGCCACGGTCTCTTTCTCTACACCATAGACCGCCACGCCCAGCCGGTTCCGGAGTTCGGTTTCCATGCCGGCTACCAACGTCCTGGCTTCATCTTCCGAATCGGCCCTGGCTGCAATGCGAACGTCCGTCTGTCCCGCGTGCGCGGCCAGGCCAACCGTCGGGTTCGAAGACGTCATCAGGTCCCCGATACCCCTGTCGATATTGCTTTCGCCAACCGCGCAGGTCCGAAGTACCCGCACCCGGATAACCTTCACACCGCCCATCCTCTCAACAAGCAGCGGCACGACGGTATGCTCCATCATATGCGCCAGCTCGCGGGGCACTCCGGGCAGGCAGATAATGAATCCCCGTCCTCCTGTATCTTCACTCAGAAAACACGGCGCCGTTCCAACGGGGTTCTCCAGCGGCCGGGCGCCTTCCGGCAGGTACGCCTGCCGTTTGTTGTTCGCGGCCATTTCTCGTCCGAAGTCGCGAAAGCGCGCGGCTATCTGACGTTCCAGCACCTCGCTGAATATTAACTGTCGACTCGTCGCGCGCGCAATCGCCTGCCGGGTCACGTCGTCCACGGTCGGCCCGATACCCCCAGACGTAATCACCACGTCCGATCGATCCAGCGCGAGATTGAGCACCTGCGTTATACGATCCTCGTTGTCTCCCACGGTGGTCTTGTAATAGAGGTCCATACCGATATTACGGAGCGCGACCGCCAGCAGATTCGCGTTCGTGTCGACGATTTCTCCCAGCAGAAGCTCGGTTCCGATCATAACGATTTCCGCGCGCACATCTCCTCCTCAACTGTCCTATCATCGAAAAACCGGCGCGCCAGCCGGTTCAATCGCAACGTTCACGCACGCGGGAAGGCCGGACGCCAACGCGTCGTCAAGCGCGGCCGGGAGATCCTCCGCGCGGTCCACAAATGCGCCATACCCGCCCAGGGACTCAGCCATCCGATCGAACCTTGTCCCGAGCAGATCGCACCCTACCGTACGATCCGGTCCATAGGTCGCGACCTGTAATTGATGCTCGGCATTCCACCTTGCGTCGTTTCCGACGATTGCGACAACCGGCAGCCCGTAGCGCAGCGCCGTGTCCAATTCCAATGCATGATAACCAAAAGTCCCATCCCCCAGCAATACGAATACAGCCCTGTCAGGATAGGCCAGCTTTGCCGCCAGACCCATCGGCAGCCCGCTCCCGATTGCGCCGGACGGTCCGTTGATCAACCTGATCTCGGCCGCCAGACCCGCCTGCGCCCACTGCCCGAACTCTCCTCCATCGCTCACGAATATCGCCCCTTCATCCAGGAATGGCTGCATTGCCTCGCACACCCCCAACGGATGCATGGGACCTGGCGACGGTCGCAACAGGGCGTCCCAGCCCGAAGGCGTAGCGCGACGCAGGCTTTCCACCTCCGAACGCCACGTTCCGACATTCCACGAACGGGCAAGCGCCAGGTCCGCGAGCCGCCCGGTCGTTTCTGACGGGTTCGCCAACAGGCGCAGTTCTACACAGGCGTGGTCGCGCAACTCGCTCTGTTCCGCATCGATCTGAATGAACCGGCACTGCCCTGAAAAGAACGGCGGCTGTCCGAAGCACAGCGAAAAATCCAGTTTTTTCCCCAGCAGAAGCACCACGTCGGCGGCCGCCAGGCATGTTACCGCCCGGCGCAGTGCCGGATCGTTCACGCCGCGGGGGCTTTCCATCGACAGGGCGGGAATCCCGGTGACCTTCGCCAGCTTCTCCACAGCGAGCCAACGACCGGACCGGCCCATCGCGGGGCCCACCAGAATCAGCGGTCGCTCTGCTTTGTTCAACAAAGCGAGCACGGGACCGAGATCGACGTCTTCCAGTTCTTCCGCGCACTTCGCGTGCGTTGCGTGCGCGCGTGGTGCGGATGCCTCGAGGACGTCGGCCGGCAAACTCAAATGCACGGGGCCAGGCCTGCCGGATACCGCCGTTTCAAGCGCTCTGGACAGGTCATCTTCCAGATCTTCGCTTCTCTCCACCCGCCAGGACGCTTTGGCGACGGGACGCGCCGCGGCCACCTGATCCACTTCCTGAAACGCTCCTTTCCCGATCTGCCCCTCAGGACAATGACCGCTCAGCATCAACAGCGGAGACTCCGCCATCATCGCCACGTAAAGCGCACCCAGCCCATTACAATGACCGGGCCCCGCCGTCAGGAGCGCTACACCGGGCTGCTCGGTCAACCGTCCCCAACCATCCGCCATATGGACGGCGGCGGCTTCGTGCCGGGTGTGTAACAATTCAATGTCCCGGTCGATCGTCGCATCGTAAACCGGGAGGATCTGATTGCCCGACAGCGAAAACAGATGCTTCACCCCGGCCGTTATCAACCCTTCAACGAGTACCTCCGCACCGGTCATCGACATGAAATGCTTCCTTCCTGACTCCACAACGGCGGCGCACAACCCGAACAATCTACGCTTTCGAATCCGGCATTAACCTATCGAACCTGCCTCTCACCAGCGCATGCATCTCGCGCGCCCTGTGGAATGTCTCCGCGACTTCCTCTTTCAGGTCTTCCGGCCTGTACAGGTTTCCTTTTCGAACGGTCAATACGGGCTGAATCATGCGCGAGCCCACCTCCAGGTTGTCGCGCACGTCCCGGAACTCGAACTCGCCGTCCCGCACCTCGAACGCCGCCAGGTCCGCCACCGTGCCCACCTTTAACGTTCCCAGTTCGTCGTCCCGTCCGATCGCACTGGCAGGCGCGGCTGTTGTCTGGTAGACGACCTCCGGCAATTCCATTCCGAGGTTCAGCATCTTGGATGCCGTTTCGGGCAGACTGAATACCGGATCGTTTAAACAGAGCACGTGCAGGTCCGTACTGATCACATCGGAAGGAAACCCCTGCGCCAGGGCTTTCTTCGCAACTTCGAACAGGAAACTTCCGCCGCCGTGGCCGAGGTCGAACAGGACCCCCCGCTCTCGCGCCGCCCACACCTCCGGAATGACCCGTTCCTCGCTACCGAGGATCGTATCGCCGCCACCGTGATAGCAGTGGGTGACAATGTCGCCCTGTCGAACCTCGCCCAGCACGTCCGGCAGCGGAACGCCGGCGCCGGCGTGCACCATCACCTTCGAATCCGAAAGCTCCGCCGCCTTCACCGCGAGTCTCAGAGGCGCCACCCCGTTGTCGCCCACCTGGTGTCTGCCCTCCCGCACCTTCACGCCCACACAGAGTTCCGGCCATCGATCTATGACGTAGGCCGTTCGCTCCGGGTCCGCGTATCTCATATCCTGCATTTCACCAACGGGCCCGCAGGTCAACCCGATGCCGCTGATATGGACAAACGTCAAGACCTGCGTCCGCGCCGGCGCCGCCACGTAGTCCCGGAAGCCCATGAAATTCGCCCATCCCGGACTGCCCGCGTCCACGACCGTAGTCACGCCCGTTGCCAGGCAGAGCGCATCCGCCCGGATCCCCCAGGTCGTCGACCCCGCATAGATATGCGTATGGATATCGATCCAGCCCGGCGTCAGAATCCTTCCACCCAGATCCACCGTCTCTCTCGCGGGCTCCGAGATTTCCTTCTCCACGGCGGCGACCTTTTCGCCGTGGACTGCCACGTCGTACTTGCCGTTCAATCCCTGCGCTCCGTCGATCACGGTGGCGCCTTTAAGTACGAGGTCATAGATCATGCCCTGGATTCTCCGCTTCCCGGCTCAACCAGAATGCGTTCCCGTTCGGCGCCTGTTCGAGTCAGATATTTCTGAAAGAACTCCTGCGGAGACATCCCGGATTCCACAAATATCCGGTGCAGGTCCCGCCGGTTCACGCCGGCCTCCCACGGCCAGATCCGGTCCTGCAGACAGACCGTTCCGCAGATCCCGTCCAGTGAATCACCGATCCACCGGCGGTGCCACCAGACAAAGTGCTCCGGCAATTGCGTGGCACAAAAATAACCGGATTCGATGACCTCCTCCGGTTGCGGTGTAATTCCATGGCTGAGCGGTCGAGCCGCAAAGACTACGCTGTGGTTACCGCCTGAAAGCCACCGCGGGCTTGCGTAGATCCCCACAAGCCGCGTCAGTTCGATTTCAATCCCCGTTTCTTCATTGACCTCGCGGATGGCGGTTTCCGCAACCGTCTCTCCTGATTCAACGTTCCCGCCCGGCAATGCCCAGGCCTCGCAGTCCCGCCTCTTGATCAGCAACACTTTTCCAGCGGAAATGACAACCGCCGCTGCTCCGAACGTCGGCATTCCGTCTCCCTGCTTCGCTGTGCCTGGCCGCAACCAATTCAATGCTACCGGAAATGCGGATGTTCCATCACCGTCCGTTCAGCCTCCGTCATGTCCAGAATGTAGTCAGGATACGTCACCGTATGCGCGCCGGGCCCGTAGGCCTGAAATCCCGGGCTGAACTTGTACAGCAGCGCCCGCCGCTGATGGTCGGCCGTCCACGGCAACGTCCCGTGGGTCAGTGTTTCCGTAAAAATCACCACGTCTCCGGCGCGCCCACTAACCTCCACCAAATGTTCCTGGTATTTCTCACCCCGTGTCATCTCCCTCGGACACGCCAGATTCGCCTTGTGGCTTCCCGGCACCACCGCCACACCCCCTTCGCCCGGCCCCTCGTCCGCCAGCAGATACTCCACGACCGTCAGCCCGCAGTAGATGCGTCCGCTCTTGAAAAAATACGCCTCTGAGAGATCCGGTCGCTCCACACCGCCCCCGTGCAACGTTCCCCCTTCGCAGCCCTTGTCCATGGCAATCAGACCGGGCCCGTGATCCAGCCGATATCCTTTGCCCAGAATCACGTGCAGATAAGGCATCACACGGGGATGCACGAGCATCGCCCTGAAGGGTTCACACCACGGCCGCTCCCATGCCAGCATTCCGCCCAGATCCTTCCTGTTCGACGTGCCCCCAAGCGCCGGCGCGCCAATCGTGAGCGACCCCTCCCTCTCCTTGAGCTGATCGGCGTGGCGATCGATCGCCTCGTTGCAGCGGTCGACTTCCTCCGATGTCAGGACATCCTTGAGTACCAGGTACCCGTTCAAATCGAAGAGGTATTTTTCGTCGTCCGTCATGTCATCCCTCCTTGGGCGGAAAGGACGCCCATTCTGGTTTTACTGTTTTTCCTTACGCGGTTACGACGTTCTGGCGATAGTCGCCGTGGGCGATGAGTTCGGGCGCGTAGGCGAACAGCGCGGGATTCCCGCCTGTATGCACGTACACCACCGTGGATCCTTCCTGAATTTCTCCCGTCCGGATTCTATCGATCACGCCGGACATCGCCTTGCTTGTATACACCGGGTCCAATAAAATCCCCTCCTTCCGAGCCAGAAGATGCAATGCGTCGAGGCCGGCTTCGGTCACGATTCCGTAGTTTTCGCCCACGTAGGCATCCGTATTCTCCATTTCCGCGGCAGTCATTCGCACACCCAGTTCCATGAGCGTCGACGCTTCGTTGGCGACTTCCGCAAGTTGCTCCTTCCGTCGCGCTTCGTCTCCCCTGCTCGGCGAAAACCCCTGGGCGCGCACCGGCAGCCCGAGCGCCTTCACCCCCAATGCCAGACCCGCGTGCGTGCCGTGTCCGGATGCCGTACATATGAAATCCGTCTGCGCGTCCATCGCCTCGAGCTGCGTCACGATTTCCAGCGCGCAACCGACGTACGCCACCGTACCCAGCACCACGGCCCGTCGCCCGATTATGTAGGGTTTCTCTCCCTGCGCGCCAAGTTCCTCCGCCGCCCCTCTCTTCACTTCCTCCTGGTTCACGCCTTCCGCAACCAGCCTGACGTCCGCGCCAAGGATATTGTCCAGAAGCTGATTTCCCTGAATGCCCATCTGACTCCGGTGGTCATGCCGGTTCACCAGCACACATTTCATACCCAGCTTCGCGGCCGCCGCGGCTGCCTGCCGCGCGTGGTTGGACTGCGAGGCCGCCCCCGTAATCAGCGCCGTGGCCCCCTCGGCCAGCGCATCGCCCAGGGCCAGGTCGAACTTGCGGGTCTTGTTTCCGCCGAATGCCAGACCTGTGAGATCGTCCCGTTTTACCAGCACCCGCACTTTCCCGCCCAACGCTTCCGAAAAACGCGGACAATCGTGCAGGGGCGTGGGTAGTTCGGCTAATCCCGTTCTCGGAAAACCATCGATAACAGCCTGTAAATCCTGAGCGCTAACAGCCATGGATTCCTCCAACTGATTTGTGGATCCGGATGGCGCGGACCGGCCCGCTTGCCGCACATAATCCACCACGACACCACAGCGAACCTCGATGGTGCCATGATGGCACAGTTTCCCCCGGAAGTCAAAGAAAAAGGCGTTGTGCGCCTCCATTCAATTCCATTGTGTCCGCCCGGGTCCATTTCTATATTCCGGAAACCGCAATCCGATAATGGAGGTCCCAATGTCAACGTCCGCCAACAGCGTCATCGCGAAAAACGCGCAGGCCTACGACGAAGAAACAACCTGGAAGATCGTGGAACGGTTCAACCGCGACGGGTATTATTTCATGGAGAATGTGCTCAATCCCGAGGAGGTGGAGGCGCTGAGGGAGGGCATGGAGCGCAAGTGGGACGACCCCCGGATTCAGGGGGACGAAGCCGGCGATCACATTCGCGGCATCAGCATGATGCGCATGTACGAATACGACCGCAATTTCCGGGACCTGATCGAACGCGAGCCCATCGTGAGCCTGGTGGAAGCCATCCTCGGCGAGGACTGCCACATGATGTCCCAGAACGCCTTGCGTTACGAACCCGGTCAGGGCGGCGGATGGCACCTGGACGACAGGATCCACTTCCCGCTGCCCGATGGCGTCCCGCGCCACAATCCGGATGTCCCAATCCCCTGCTTCGTGATAAATGTGATGATCCCGCTCAGCAGGGCCGATTCCATCGAATACGGCGTCACCCAGGTCATCCCGGGCAGCCACTTCGCCGGCAGAAACCCGAATGACCGCGAGAATCCGACCTTCGAAGGTCGGAAGCCGGTATCCCTGGTGGCGAAACCCGGCGATATATACATGTTCCACAACCAGGTCTGGCACCGCGGTTCGCGGAACAACTCGGACCAGGTGCGTTACGTAGGCTCAATCGTCTACAGCCAGCGGATGATCGCCCAGCGCCTCTATCCGTTCATCGATTACCGCATGCCCGACTACGTCTGGGAAGACGCCGGCCCCCGACTCCAACGGCTCCTGGGCCGGCACGAAAAAGGGGCGTACGGATAGCACAAGAACGGGAAGACGTAAGCCGGGAGACGGAAGAAGATCACCCCGCTCCGCCGGATAACGAAATTGCCTTGCGACGTCCCTTCTCGATATCCGCGCCGAGGGGCGCCACACCAACGAAAGGAACCACATGACGAAATCCGATCCATTTGAACAGGGCCTCGCAGCCGGTGAGGCGGCCGCTTCCGCCGCAGGAGGCGGGTCACAATCATCGTCGAACGGCGGTCGCATGTACGTGCGCACGCAGAGTTTCGGGTCCACCGATGCCGAATTGCGGTTTCTGGAGCGGTGCGGCGTGCGTCACAAGGCCGTTGTCTTTCCGTTTCATCCAGGCCGCGGATGGGACCTCGACGAGTTGGTCCAGGTACGGGAGCGACACGAGTCCTTCGGAATAACGCTGGATATGAGTTCGCTGCCCATATACGAGCGTTTTCCCAACATCATCTATTATGGCAAGAGCCCGGAGCGCGACAGGGAGATCGACATCGTATGCGAGATGATCCGGACCGCATCGCGCGCCGGCATCGACTCCCTGCGATACAACACCTGCGTGCTGCCCATCGACCGTACCGAACCGGAAGAAGGCCGGGGCGGCTTCTTCCACACCGCGTTCCGCGTGGAAAAGATCGCTGCCGAAAAACAGGCCGAACTGACCGAAGCCGGGCGCGTCACCGCGGAGATGCACTGGGAACGCATCGCGTATCTTCTGGAGCGCATGATTCCGGTGGCGGAAGAATACAAGGTTCGAATGGGCAATTCCCAGGAGGACCCCGCCACACCCCCCGGCTACCGGGGCGTTGACAAAGTCCTCAATGACTTTGAGGGCATGAAGCGTTTCATCGAGATTCAGCGCAGTCCGTATCACGGCTGGAACTTCTGCGTGGGCTCCGTCGCAGAAGGGCTGAAAGATCCGGCCGCTGAAATCTATCCCATCATCGAATATTTCGGCAGCCGGGATACGATCTTCCTGGTCCACTATCGCAACATCATAGGGGGGCAGTACAGTTTCCGCGAGTCTCTCCCCGATGAAGGCGACATGGACTTCCACCTCGTCTTGAGGGCGCTGAAGGACACGGGCTATTGTTACGGCATCGATCCCGATCACGTCCCTTGGACCGACGACGACCCGAACCGCTCCTACCAGTCCTACGCTTACTGCTTCGGCTACATCAATGCCATGATCCAGGCGGTGTACGGTTAGCACGTATGCAGGGGGACAGGGGCGATCCGGGACGTACCGATGATTGTCACTCCTGACCGTCCACCTTGCCAGGGAACTGCTCCCTGCCATGCCTTCCGGCCCGGACAACCGAACCGGCGCCCGGGCAAAGGACAACGACATGGAACCGGCTGAAATAGCGCACCATATCAGGGAAAACGGCTTCTGCATCGTGGAGGACGTCATCCCCTCAGGGAAAGTGGACGGGATCCGCAATCGCGTTGTGCGGGCTCAGGCCGCCACCGAAGCCGCCCACCAGGCCAGGGAAAGGGCGACTCGTGCCAGGGGCCACCGCGTGGGCGCCCGCGGCGTGGGCGTGCTCAAGCAGGCGATCAACCACGATCAGTCGTTCGCGCCGTACCTGGCCGACCGGCGGATCGTCGGGGCCCTCGAGATCTTCTTCGGTCCCTGGGTGCGGATCTCCTGCACCGACGCCGTGGTGAACCAGCCGGGGAACGAGCGCGGCTACTGGCACGCTGACTGGCCGTTCAACCAGACGAACGCCTCCAATGTCCCGGCCCCCTACCCGGACGCGATGATGCACGCGTCGTCGCTGTGGATGCTTACCGAGTTCTCCGCCGCCAACGGAGGGACGCTGCTGTTGCCGGGTACGCACCGGAAGGACCGCAATCCGGCCGCGGGAGACCTCCCCGGCTTCAACAACGAGGCGCCCCGGCCGGACGAGATCAACGCGCAGGGCAGGGCGGGATCGGTGCTGCTCTACGACAGCCGGCAGTGGCACGCGGTTGCCCCCAATCGGAGCGGCAGCCCCCGGGTAGCCCTGATCGTACGCTACGCCCCCTGGTGGTTGAACCTGAATCCAACGCACGTGGGCACGCCGGAGCACGAGATGATGGTGGTGGAGACCGGCGGTAAGAACTACGAGATGGAGCCCCTGCGCCGCGACGTGTACGAAGGGCTTCCGGAGGAAGTGAAGCCGCTCTTCCGGCACTTTGTGGCCGATTAGTGTCCTCAAACAAGCGACGGCGTTGAGCGCGGAATTATCGGTAAAGAAGGTTTCCTGTAATGGCAAAGAAGACCTTTCGAGATGAAGTCCCTTCAGGAGACGATGGGTTTGCGGATGCGATCCGCACGTGCAACGCCGCGCAAGCTGGAGACGTGGAACGGGTAGAGATGCTATTGAAGAAGAATCCGGATCTGGCAACTGCCAAAAACCATCCGCAACACGGACGGCGCCCCATTCATTATGCCGCTCGCGAAGGCCATGCCGAAGTCGTGAAGATACTGCTTGAGGCGGGAGCCAGCCCGGCCGTTGGGATCTGGCCCAACCGGGAGGCGTCGCAACCATTGACATTGGCGCGGGAGCGGGGGCATACCGAGGTCGTCGCGTTAATGGAAGCGTGGATGAACACAGAACATGGGACAACGTCTCGCGGGGTGGAATTCTGTGATGCGGCGAGGATGCGGGAGTTCGAGAAAGTGCGCTTCATGTTGGACAGGGAACCGGCAGTCATTAACGAAAGCGATACATCCGGTAATACGGCGCTTCACTATGCGGTGTCACACATGCAGTTTGATCTTGTGACGGACTTGCTCACGGCTGGCGCCGACGTAACTATCAGGAATGCCGAAAATGAATTGCCCATCCACCGCGCTTTATTTAGAGGTAATGACCCCGGCCGTAAAAAACCGGCGTATCGAGAGATCGCTGAATTGTTGCTTGAACATGCGGCAGATTACGACATCTGGGTAGCCAGTGCTCTTGGTGACGTGGAAGGCGTCAGGAAGATGCTGGAAGCGGACCCCGGCCTGGCGAATTATCAGTGCGGCCGCGTGAATAACAAGAATGCATCGACCTATCCCCTGGCGATGGCCGCCCGCGAGGGGCACCTGGAGGTTGTGGACCTGCTCCTGGATTCCGGCGCTGACGTGGATACGAAATGTGAACGCAATGGTACGGTGGCACATATTTCCGGCGCGTTGATTTATGCACTGGAACGCAAACACTTTGACGTGGCCGAACGGTTAATGGATCGCGGCGCCCGCACAGATGCACCCCCGAATGATTCGGAACTGGGCGTAGCAGACGAGGCGTTGCTTTCGGGCAACCAGGTCCTGGCGGATCGCGTCTATGTAAATGGCGGGCGCCCGATGATGTGGACCTACGTGAAGGCAAGACAATATTGCGTGATTGGTGAGTTACTGGATCGTGCCACGGCCGTTCGAGAAGCTGGCTATCTGCCTCAAGATCGCAGTGAAGGCGTGGTTCGTCAAACCATGCGTTCGGGATTGAGCTTTGGAGACGTCAACGTCGTAAAAATGTGCTTGCGTTGCGATCCCGATTTTGATGCGGATTTTTGGTTTGAGTGTTTGCGCTGGGGGCTGCAAAGCGGCGCCGGGGAGACCGTACGGATGATTCTGGATAATGGGGTTGACGTTAACGTCCGGGGGCCGGAAAACTCAACCCTACTGCATTGGATCGGAGGAAGCTATCGTGAACGTGAGGACGTATGGAACAATAGTGAAGCCGTGATGATTGAGATGGCGGAAGTATTGCTCGATTATAAAGCTGATTTGAATGTTCAGGATGACGAACTGTGTTCGACGCCACTGGGCTGGCATGTCCGCGCGGGCCACAAAGACGTGGTTGCTTTCTTGCTTGAACATGGGGCTTCTGCGAATATTCCCGACACACCGGCCTGGGCTGCGCCATTGAGTTGGGCTGAAAAACGCGGACATCGGGAAATCGCGGAGATGCTTCGGCAGGCAGGCGCGAGGTCGCAAGGTTAGGAACGGCTCGGCGCGTAGGCGTCCGCCATGAACCGGTGGCCGGCGGACAGCCCGCAGGAGGTTGTTTAAAGAGTTCTGATGACCAGGATACACCAGGTCACTGGACGTGAATTGAAAAAATGTCCCTTTTGACGACCGTTACGCCCCGTTTCAAGGGTTTTCGTCGCGTCGCCGAGTTGCTTTTTTTGAATTGGGGTAAACCGCAAGGAGGATTCATGAGGTATAAGATTGCACTTCAGAGATCCGAAGAAGGCTATAGTGCCTCGGTACCTGGCTTGCCAGGTTGTTGGTCGCAAGGAGCCACCGAAGATGAAGCAATTGCAAACATCGAGACGGCAATTCGCGAGTATCTTGAAGTCGTTGACGATCTATTGGATAACGTAGAAGTACGAGAGATTGAGTTGACGGTATAGGATGCCGAAACTACCGGGTATTAACCATCTGGATGCCGTGCGCGCATTGGAGAAAGCTGGTTTGCGCGTGGCACGCCAGGGCACACGACGTGCCAATATAGAGTGAGACAACTCCCCCTCCGAGATTAATGTCGTATATAGGGCGGAGAGGAGAACACGAGGTGAGTCAATTGGAGTGGTTTGAAGACGAGTCCTTCTGGACTGCGATCTATCCGTATCTTTTCTCGAAGGCAAGGTTTGAGGCCGCCGGGGAGCACCTCGAAAACATCCTCGATCTGGTCGGCCTGGACTCAGGGGCGGTCCTCGACCTGTGTTGCGGCCCGGGCCGTTTTGCGATTCCCCTGGCGCAGCGCGGGTTTCGGGTCACGGCGGTGGACAGGAGCCCGTTTCTGCTGGGCGACGGTCGACAGAGGGCGGCGCAAAGGAATCTGGAAATCGAATGGGTCGAGAGTGACATGCGTGAATTTGAGCGGCCGGAGGCCTTCGACCTTGTCCTCAACCTCAACACTTCCTTTGGGTACTTCGATGCCAAAGACGAGGACGTCAGGGTGCTGCGAAAGATCTTTGCCAGCCTGAAGCCCGGCGGACGTCTCGTGATGGACCTCATGGGCAAGGAGAAGCTGGCGCGCATCTTCCAGCCGACGGCCTCCGAGAAGCTTGAAGACGGCACCCTGCTGATTCAGCGCCACGAAATTTTCGACGAATGGTCCCGCATCAGGAATGAATGGATCATCATCAAGGGGGCGGAGGTCCGCACCTTCAAATTTCACCACACCGTCTATTCCGGCCAGGAGTTGAAGGACAGATTGCTTGCCGCCGGCTTTCGGGGCGTGAACCTATGCGGGAGTTTTGAAGGGGAGGAATACGGCAGGGAATCCGATCGGCTTGTAGTCGTCGCCGCGAGACCCGCCACGACAGGTGCCTGATCATGCGTCAGGGAGAAAGTACTCGGGAACGGTGAAGACGTCAGGAAACATGATGCGGGAAGAATCTCATGGGCACACGTGACGCGATGTCAATCAGATATCAGAATACGCTTGAAGGAATCCGGCCCGAAAATCTCAAGGGTCACTTCATGGGTTGACCCAATCCACCCTCCCCGGATGCACATTTCAGGATTATTCAGGGCAGCGATTACCTTGTTCTGGCAGTTTCCACGCAAGGTGCGGTCGTCGGCTGGATTTCCGCCGTCTCGGACGGCGTATCCTGCGCATATATTCCCCACCTCAGCGTACTTCCCGACTACCAGGGGATGGGCATTGGCGCCGAGCTTGTCCGGCGAATGCTCGAACAGGTTGGACATCTCTACATGATCGACCTTGTGTGCGACCGGGACGTGGCCGATTTCTACGTCAAGCAGGAGTTTTCGGAGTGCGTGGGTATGGTGGTTCGAAATTTCGAGAGACAGAACTGCGAATAAGACGGCGAACCTTGACAATTCATGAGTAGATCAGTCTATTGATTCGTGTATTTGATATGCTAATTATAATATACTTAATACAGTATATTATTGGGCGGGATTCCTTTAGTTTCTTACAGTAAGACTTCTACGCAAGATGTGTGCATATTTAATCATGCTGCTTGCATACGGTAAGGCGCTGAAATCCTCCCACCGCATCAGCCGTCGCCGGCCCTTCGACAACCCTTCGACAAGCTCAGGACAGCGGCTCAGGGGACGGACTCGGCTTCTGCGACTCCCCCTCAAGGGGGGAGTGATTGAACCTTCAAACGGGTTCGCCCTATAATTGCCACCTGTTTGGTTGGGGTTGAGCATAGCGAAGCCAGGAAGTGCTTACGATGAGGTTGAAGACATGGGCGCCGTAGATCCGGACAAGGCAACCGCTTTCGTTCTTGCCACGAATGATCCCGTTCTTTCAAGTCTCGCCCTTTTTGCAAGCGGCAGTTGCGGCCGGGAAGACGTGATCGACTCCCTGGAGACCTGCCAGAGAGATGATGGCGGCTGGACGCGAACCGACAAGGACTTCCAGGGTGACGTGTCAATCATCAGCGCGACGTGGGTGGCCCTGCAGTGGTTGAACTGGATCGGGGACCGGAACAGCCCGGTTCTGCGGAACACCCTGGAGTTCCTCCGGAAAACCCAGCGCGAAGACGGGAGTTGGGACGAACCGGATGAGATCGTCAACTTCAACCCGCCTTTCTGGATGCTGCCCGGGCGGCACGAGAATCAGGTGTGGCTCACTTCGGCACTGTGCTGCAAACTGAAAGAATCGGGCCTGGAACGACATGTGGATTTTTCGAAAGCAGTGGCGTTTATCCGGCAGGCATGGGATGGCGAGAAATTTCCGGTCTACCAGCACACACATTGGATGGCAATGCCGCTGTTGAGTCTGATTGGAACCGGCGACGAAGCCGATGAAGCAATTATCAGAGGCTGCACGAAGGTTCTCTACGATGCGGTAACGGCGGACAAGGCGGACCCGGGAGACACGATCTCGATCGCCTATGCCAGCCACCTTGCCGGTGAAATTGCGGCAGACCTTTTCGATTTATCGCTGGAAAAGGTAAAGGGCTATCAGCACGATGACGGGGGTTGGATCACCAATCATGGAGAGGAACACCGGGCGGCCTTTACGGTCGAGGCGCTGTTCCTGTTCAAGAGAGTAGGTATGGTCTGAGTTCCTTGGGAAGGCTCGAAGAAACCCCTCGTGAAATTGCCGCAGCATCGGAAAATTTTAAAGGGACTATCGAAATGACGCCTCATTCCAACGATGCGGTATCCGAAGAAACGGCCAGATACTATGCTGCGCGCGCTCCGGAATACGATCGTAGCGCGGGATATCTGACGCCCGACGCGCACCCATTCCGTGTTGCGAAAAAGAAGAGATACCAGCAACTGTTCAAGGGCCATGATGTCCTTGAGATTGCGTGCGGGACGGGATACTGGACGGAAGCCCTGGCGGAAACCGCGACGTCGGTTGTTGGCGTTGACGTCAACCCGGAGATGATCTCGCGTGCGCGCTCGAGATGTGAACATCTACCGCATGTGAAATTCCGTCTGGCTGACGCGTATTCCCTGGACCCCAAGGTCGGTACATTCACCGCGGCGTTCGCTGTCTGGTGGTGGTCGCACGTTCCAAGAACCCGCGTGCGGCAGTTCCTGCAATCGCTTCACCGAAGGCTGATTCCCGGAGCGCTGGTGCTGTATTCGGACCAGCTCGAATATGATATTCCCAGAGTTGACGGTATGGCCACACAACGGCACGAGGATTCCAAAGGCGATACCATTGAGCGGCGGGTTCTCTCGGATGGACAGGAGTACGACATCGTAAAAAATTTCCCGACCGAACAGGAACTCGCTGCCACGTTAAGTGGCTTCGGAACGGACGTCCAATACCGGGAATGGCCGGGCGAGAAACACTGGGAACTGACGTACAAGTCTGTTCAAATAGTGCAAGCCTGAATAAGCGATAACTACACCTGACTCACATTTCTGTGTTGCTGTTCATGCAGAGGGGAAAAGAAAAGTGATACTGGTGCAGCCTGCCCAAACGCGATTCGTTGATATTCATCACCTGGACTGGGATCTGAAGTGGTCCATCCAGTTTCCGGAAGTCATCACGTCGATGAATGGCGTGACGATGATGTGGCAGAAGATCTGCCCTCAATGGACCAGGACGGGAGACAATGCATGGGCATACGAATGGCAGACAACGCCTGAGTACATCAAAGAGCAGTTGGCATACCGCCAAAAGGATCCCTCGGGGAGGGTCATTCGACACAACTTCATAACGGGTCTTGTTCTCAGAGCAGCGTTGTCCGGACTCGAGGATAGTGTAGAATTGACGCTGACCCTCACGAATCAGTCATCCGCGAGATTTTATGACGTCGTTTCTGATGGCGGATGTCTCCAGGCAAAGTCATCTGATTTCCTGGATCAAGATGAAGTCAAACGATCCTGCATCCTGGTGAACGGTAAGCCGGAAAGCATGGGTGATCTTCACAGAACCATGGAAATTCGGACCGCGTATCATGCAGACCTTATGGACTACGAAAAGGAATGGGTCAACAGGTCAGCATGGTTCTGGGGAAGAAGCAACACGGCCATAGATCGACCGGCCATCCTGGGCGCCGTTTCTCATGACAGGTCCAAGGCAGTAGCGTTGGGATATGAATGCGCGACTT
The DNA here is from genome assembly GCA_963662665.2 of Candidatus Latescibacterota bacterium. Taxonomy (GTDB): domain Bacteria; phylum Latescibacterota; class UBA2968; order UBA2968; genus JAAXHE01. The sequence goes on along the minus strand of CAXXJS010000028.1, from coordinate 188,397 downwards.
CGGCTTTGCAGAACGCTGACGGGCATCATTGTCTGCATAGCAGGCCACTTTTTGGTGATATTGCACCGGGGCAGTCAGTAACTCGGAAAGGCTGCATCCTGTTCGGCAGCGAGTTCCCTGCGCTGGCAAAGCGACTCGGTAAACAACTCAACAGACCGGACAGGTAAAACTGGAATGACGAGAATTATAAGTGCGCGTTTAATGACGCGTCGGGAAAGGAGGATCTATGAACAGGGCTGAACCGGACGAACTGCGACCGGAATATCGCCGTGGAGATCTCGGTCCCGGCGTCAGGGGCAAGTATTTCAAGTTTTTTCGATCCGGGACAAATCTCGTCTTGCTCGAGCCGGACGTTGCCAGGGCATTTCCCACCGAGGAGGCGGTAAATAGCGCACTTCGGTCATTTATTGACGGGGCCAGCGGACCGGCAGATTCGAAGAAGAGCACCAGTTGAAAATCGAAATACAATTGTTCTTGACGTTATCGCAGTAACGGTTGGGATTGTGCCAATTCTAGTTGAAATGGAAGAGGCTTCGATGTAAATTGAATACGGGATTTAACTATCGTTAGCCTGTTCTGGTACAGCAACAACAAGGGCTTGGCGATTTCGGTAAATGTTGAAATAACTGTGAGTATCTTGTTCGGGTTGGAAGTGTGGATCTCTAAGTCAGCATTTTTGATAAAGGAGTTTCTCGTGGATAACCCATTCGTTCAATCACGCGTATGATGCGGAGTGGCGTTTCTGCGGAGCCATAGTGGGACACCCCAATCCAGACGAGAGATTAACACTTACGTAGGCATTTATCAGCCGAGAGAAACGCAGAGAGGTGCAAGTCCTCTCCTCCGCACCAAATCTTGTAATATTAACCGTAGCCGACACATCCATTTTGTACGCCACACGCACGGGTTCGCAAACAACAAATCCGTGAGCTGAATTCCTGGTCGATACTGCAATGACATTACAGCCTCTGCGATAGAATATCGGTGATCGCAAGGTTGCGCCTCGGCCTCTTGTGAGAGCAAAAATGGGATAAGTTCGAACGGAGGCGTCAAAGGTGAGAAGGCATCACAAGGTAAGTGATCTTCATTTTGAACACGACGAAATGGTCCTGACAATCGACGGCCACGTCAGGAGGTTTAAGGTCCGCCATATATCGTCCGTACTCTTAAATGCCACGTCCGGAGAGAGAAATACATACGAGGTGTCACCGTCCGGATATGGCGTTCACTGGCCTTTAATCGATGAAGACCTGTCTATTGACGGACTGCTTGGAATAACCCACGGCAAAAAGGCGGCTAAACTTGCATAAAGGATGCGCCTCTCAACTGGGGTCAGGTTTTTTCCGCTAAGAGCAAAGCGGAGCGATTCGAAACAAAGTTCTTGATGTTGTCGAACCGGCGTCGTATATTGTCGAATACACAGACCACGCGTCGCCAACGTTGAACGGGTTGACAGTTCGTGACGATGGTCTTTCAGCAGGAGGATTTTTCAGATTTAATTAGAGCAGCAATTACATAGTCTGAATAATTCACAAAAAAGGTAGTTTCCTTACCCAAGTCATTGTATTATATTATGGTTACGCGAATAACCTGATAACAATGAACCGGGAGGAAACTACCGTGGCAGGTCAAGATAAACAACAAAGGATGTCTTTCGCAAGTGTTTCTGGCAAACGGGTAGAAGCCGCCTTCGACGGGGGCATGCTGACCAGCGACACCGGGGCGATGCTGCTTCGAGAGGTGGAATCCAAAATCGGCATTTTGTGTCGGATCGTCGAGGCGATAACAGATCGTCGGCATCCAAGTTACGTGGATCACCCGTCGGTGGACCTGCTCCGTCAGCGTGTCTTTCAGATGGCGTGTGGGTATGAAGATGCGAACGACTGCAATACGTTGCGTAGCGACCCCGGCTTCAAGGCGGCCTGCGATCGGTTGCCGGTCACCGGTGCCAACCTGGCCAGTCAACCCACGATGAGTCGGTTCGAGAACCGGATCACCAGAGGTGATTTATATCGGATCGCGACGGCCTTTGCCGATGCGTTTATCGCCTCGTATAAGCACCCCCCCGAAGCCATCCTGTTGGATATCGATGACACGGAAGACAAGGTGTATGGATCCCAGCAGTTGTCGTTATTCAATGCGTATTTCAAGGGCTATTGCTACCAACCCCTGCATATCTATGAAGGGCAAACCGGCAAGTTGATCACGACGGTCTTGCGTCCGGGCCGCCGACCCACGGGCAAAGAGATCGTGTCGATTCTCAAACGGGTGATCGCCTACCTGCGTCACGCATGGCCCGATGTCAAGATCCTGTTGCGTGGCGATTCACACTTTTCGTGTCCGGAAGTACACACGATGTGTGACGAAAACGATGTGTTTTTTATCCTCGGACAAAGCGGAAACGCGGTGCTGCTGCGGTTGGCACAGCCCTTGATGGACCAGGCCAAAGCGCTGTATGCCGATGGGGGAAAACCTGTGCGCCTGTATCGCTGTTGGGACTATCAGGCCGGCAGCTGGTCTTCCCCACGCCGCATCATCTGCAAGGCAGAAGTCAACCCGCAAGGTCACAATGTCCGATTCGTGGTCACCAACCTGAACGGCGCACAACCGTCATTCATCTACAAAACCGCTTATTGCTCACGCGGCAGGATGGAAAACTTCATCAAGAATCACAAGACCTTTCTGCATTCCGATCGCACCTCTTGCCACACCTTCCATGCCAATCACTTCCGGCTCTTTCTCCACAGCGCCGCCTATGTGTTGGTACACGCCCTGGCCCATATCGGGTTGCGCGGCACCACGTGGACGAACGCCCAGTTTAATACGCTGCAAAACCGCATCTTGAAAGTCGCCGGGCGCGTTTGTGAACTGAAAACCAAAATCACGTTCCATCTGCCAACGGCGTTTCCACTCAAACACCTCTATCGAACCATGCTCTACAATCTGGGAACCGCCATGCCATAACGTTTCCATCTGGACCAGGCCGCCTTCACGTCTTGATTGCTACCATCAAAAGCCATGGAGAAGTCTGTGCTCTTGGCAGTCACAGCAGGGTCATCCTGACGCCTCCACCCGACCCTGCTACAAAAACACACCCTGAAATCGCTTGAAAACGCCAGTTCCGCACAGCCAGCTTTCTCCTGCGTTCTTAGACTCACTCGAAAGCTGCTTCTGCTGCACGAATCTGCAATCCCTGACGATTCATGAATAGGTCAGGATAGAAATTTCGGATTCAGGTCACGAAACAGGGAAAACGGTGAAAATCCGTTGCGGTCCCGCCGCTGTAACTGGGGATGTTTTCCGCAAATATGCCACTGGTTAAAACCGGGAAGGCGCGGGAAACAGATGATCCAGGAGCCAGAAGACCTGCCTGAATCTCAGACCTAACAGATTTCCTCGTGGATTCGGGAATAGGTGACATAAACACGTGCTTCGGCCGCATGGTTGGTTATGACCCTGATTTCCGCAAGGAATTCAGGGATTTTTTTTTGAGGCGGTAAGAGGTGAGACGGTAGACGTAAGGGGGCCGCCCAACACCACCGGATAGCCGAAAGATGCGTGAAGTGTGTTGTGGCGGGTTACCCGGCACGGCTTGACGTCGGCTCTGCTTGTACTCACGTCTTGCGTCTCACGTCTACCCCGGTGAGGTTGAGGGGTAGAGGTTTACGGCTGGAGGTCGATGTGGTGCTGAATGTCCGGTTCTGGATTCGGTTGATCTGTTGCATCGGAGTCTGCGTGGCGGCGATACCTGTCGGCGCGCAGATGTCACTGCAATATGCCGAGGGATTTGGCGTTGAGTACTTCGACGGGTACAAGGTCTTGACCGTCGTCGTGCCGGGGACCGCAACGGGGGAAACGCTTAAGTACATCCTGGTACAGCGAGGTAGAAAATCACCAGACGGATATGAAGGGGCACCGAGGATCCGGATACCCGTACGCGCCCTGATCACCACGTCCACGACACACCTGCCGCATATCGAAAAGCTGGATGAGATTCGAAGCCTCGTTGCGGTCGACAACGTCAAATTCGTCAACTCTGAAGCCGTCAGACAGCGTCTCGCAGCGGGGAAAATAACGGAAGTCGGCAGGGGAAGGTCCATCGATTTGGAGCGGGTCCTCGTGCTCCGGCCCGATATCGTCGTCATCGACGCCCCGTCACAGGACAATGCATACCATTCTCTCCAGCAGGCCGGAGCGGCCGCCGTGGTGAATGCCGCCTATGCCGAACCGACGCTGTTGGGACGCGTGGAATGGCTGAAATTCATGGGCGCCTTTTTCAACAAGGAAAACCTGGCCGCCGCGCTGTTCGACAGCATCGCAGTCAGATACGACGCGCGCAAATCGTTGACCGCAAATTTACGGCCTGACAGGAAACCCACCGTCTTCGTCGGATCCCAGTGGCGCGGAACCTGGTTCATGTCCGGCGGAAAATCATATCCCGCGCAACTGCTCGAGGACGCGGGCGCGAATTACCTGTGGGGGGGCAATGAATCGCGGCGGAGTCTGACGTTGGATTTCGAATCGGTCTACGAAAAGGCGCACGATGCCGACATCTGGATCACCATGAGAAACGAATGGCAATCCATTGGCAACGTTGTCGCGGAAGATGAACGGTACGGGCAATTCAAGGCGGTTGAAACGGGCAGGGTCTTCAACGCCAATGCGCGCCTCAATGAAAACGGCGGCAACGACTATTGGGAAACCGGCCTGATCGAGCCGGACGTGCTGCTGGCCGATATCATAAAAATTCTGTACCCCGACCTGCAGCCCGATCACCAACTCAAGTACTATAGAAAGCTCGATCCATAGCTTATGCGAACCCTACGTTTTCTCATCCTGTCGAGCCTCCTCGCAACCGCGCCGCTTGAGGCGGCGGAGATTGCCGGACGTATCACCGATACGGAAACGCGAGTGCCCATTGCCAACGCGGGGGTTCGCGTTATCAGCGCCGATATTGCGACAAAGACGGACCACCGCGGCGAATTCTATTTTTCCAATCTGGATGCCGGCACGTATACGCTCGCAATATCGCATATCGCCTACCATCCCGTACAGCGAAAAATCAGCGTGACAGGAACAACAGGCGTTGTCATCGGACTGACGCCCAGAACCTATCCTCTCGATGACTACCCGGTAATCGCCGAACCCTTCGGCGCCGGCGATATTCAGCGGAATCCCGCTTACGCCACTGTCATTGTGCGAGAGAGCTTCGCGGACAGAGAGACGACCCTGCCCGACGTCCTGGCCGAAGCCACGGGCGTACACGTCAAGCGCCTGGGCGGGTTGGGCGCATTCAGCACGATTTCTCTGCGGGGTTCATCCGCCAACCAGGTTGAAGTGTATCTCGACGGCATCCTGCTCAATGCCGCCTTTGGCGGAGGCGTGGACCTTGGCAACCTGCCGCTCGCGCACGTCGGACAGATCGAAGTGTATCGCGGTGCGGGCGCCGGTGGCAACGGCATGGGCGGAACCGTGCACGTGCGCACCCGCCGGCTGCAGAGACGATGGCGACATGGCGTTCGTGGATCGTGGGGGGCTTTTGATACGCGGTCGCTGAGCGGCGTAATCGCGGGTACGCGGGGGGAGTCGGAGTTTCTCGTTGTGGCCGACTACGCGCAAAGCGATAACGATTTCGGGTTTATGGACGACAACGGGACCGAATACAATGCCGGTGACGACGTATGGAGCAGGCGCCGGAACAACGACCACCGGTCCATTAACCTGCTGGGCAAATGGCGGCGCGCGTTGGGGGAAAACAGCGGCTTGTCCGTTCACGAGACCATGTACTGGAAGGTCCAGGGCATGCCCGGTATCAGCAACAATCAGTCACGGAACGCGCAGCTGGACGCCTTCCGGACGATGACCGAACTCACGTACGAGAATCGGGCGCTGTTGAACGGCATGAGCACGCATCAGTCGTTTTACGTCACGCACACCGGGGAGCGGTTCCGCGACCTCGACGGCGAAGTCGGAATCGGCCGTCAGGATAACGACTACCGCACGCGCACCTATGGATGGCGGGGCCGTTTGCAAACGGTTCTGCTTTCGCGCTGCAATACAACGGCCGCGATCGGCCTGCGTCGGGAGGCCTATGTGCCCACAAAGCGGATCCGGAGCGTCGCGAATTACTTCGACAGCAGGCGATGGGCTTTAACCGCGCGCGCGGGTGTTGATGTTTCCCTGCCCGGGAACGTTGGCGTCTGGTCCGCGGGCGTCGAACAACGGCTTATTCACAGTTCGTTTACGGGCGCGAACCCGTTCGATTTCTCTCCCCTTGCGCCGGATTCCCCGAATACCCGCAATCTCACGAGCGTGCGTACCGGCGTACGGCTTGACCTGGCATCCCACCTTGCGTTCAAGGCCAATGCCGGTCGCGTCTTCCGGATTCCGTCTTTCTTCGAGCTCTTCGGCGACCGCGGCGGCGTGGTGGGCAACGTCAATCTCCGTCCCGAATACGGATTCGCGTGGGACGGAGGCGTACGCTATTCGGATGGGACGAATACGCTGGAACTGGCGTTCTTCGATCATCGCTATGAAGACCTGATCCAGTTTGTACACACGTCTCAGGCCACGTCGCGGCCCGTCAACATCGGCAAAGCTCGCGTGTACGGGCTGGAAATAACCGCTCAGAGGCGCTTCGGACCACGCCTCTGCCTTTCCGGGAATTACACGTTTCAGGATGCAAGAGACCGATCGGCAATTCCGTATCTGGCCGGTAACGTTCTGCCCAACCGTCCGCCCCACGCGCTGTTTGTCCGCGCGACGGCGCGGCTGGGACGTTGGACCCTGGCTTACGATTACAGCCTCGAAGACGGCAGCTTTCTGGACCAGGCCAATCGACGCCGTCTATCGATGCGTCAGATTCACAATGCCGGCGTGAAGGTGGATACCGGACTGCGGTTGCAAATCGGACTGGATGCCAAGAACATATCCGGCGCGCAGATCGCCGATACCTGGGGTTATCCATTGCCGGGCCGCGCATTTTTCGTGAGCGTCAAAACGGAATAGGCAATGGTGGGACGGATTGCGATGGCCCCGGAGCGCACCCGTCTCCGTCTACCTGTCCGGCGCAGTTTGAAATATCCGGTCGATGTCACGAACACTTTACCCGAGGGGAGGATTTAATGAGATGGTTGTTGCTCGTTCTGTTTCTTGCGACGGATGCACTGGCCAATCAGGCGGTCGTTACCACAACGGACTACAGCAGCGGCGGATTATCGAGTCTGGATCTGGGCAATAATGCGGCGGCGACCGATCATCTGACCATTCATTCGGACGCCGTCGTCCGCACGTATCGCGACAAGGCGTACGTTATCAATCGTCTGGGACAGGACAATGTGATCGTCTTGAATATCTCTGACCTGACGACGCCGTTGATACAATATTCCACGGGCAACGGCTCAAATCCCCACGACATCGCCTTTGTCAATGAAGAGAAAGCCTATGTCTCGCTATATGAGCGAACGCAATTGCTCGTTGTCAATCCCGTTACGGGCGATTCGCTGGGAACGGTCGACCTTTCGACGTTCGCGGATGCCGACGGCCTGCCTGAAACGTCTCAACTCGCGGTACACGAAGGACACTTGTTCGCGGCATGTCATCGGCTGGACAGGGAGAACGGATGGGTTCCAACCGAGTTTTCTGTCATTGCCGTCATTGACGTCGCCTCCGATATGTTGGTGGACGCGGATCCGGTTGTAGAGGGCGTACAGGGGATCGCGATGGCGAGCAAGAATCCCGCGGGTGCCGCCCGGCGAGGCAGCAAGTGGTTCGTGAGTGCGGTAAATTCGTACACCGATCTGACCGACGGCGGCATCGAGGTGATCGATCTCGAGACCATGCGGAGCGAAGGCGTTGTGCTGGATGAGGCGACCGCGGGCGGTAACCTGAGTTCTCTGGTGATGATATCCGAAAGTGTTGGGTATGCCGTGGTTACGGACGCGAATTTCGTCAATGCCGTTAAACGGCTCGATCTGGCAACGCAGTCGGTTTCCCGGAGTCTGGACGGTCTTTCCGGCGGATTCGTACCAGGCCTGGGCGTGTTCGGCCGGAGGTTATATGTTCTGGACCAGGGGAGTTTCGGCGATCCGGCATCCGCCGGCGTGAAGGTCTACGACGTGAGTACGGATGCGCTTGTGGCCGGTCCGATCGGCACGGGTCTGCCGCCGTCCAGCATCGCGTTCCTGGGCAGCGTGGCGGATTTCGATGGGGACTGCGTTGTGGATTTCAGCGACTTCGTGGCGTTCGCCTCCGCGTTTGGCGGGACAGCCGGCGACGATGACTTCGATGGCAGGTTCGACTTGAACGGCAATGGAGAGGTCGATTTTCAGGACTTCCTTATCTTCGCCTCGGAATTTGGCGGTGGATGAACAATGGGGAGAAGGAGGAAGTGAGAAGGAAGAAGGAGGAAGGAAGAAGGAGGAAGGAAGAAGGAGGAAGGAAGAAGAAGGGAGAAGGAGAAAGGAGGAAGGAAGAAGTGTTGGTAACTATTCCGTATGCGACGCCGCGCAATGGACTCACGTTGTGGTACGAGAAGTGGATTCCGGTAAGGAGCGCGTGACCTACCCCCTAGGAGTCTGCGCCGCAGGAAAATTCATTTCAATGGACATGTAGTTGTAGGTATAATGGGTCGTGTAGTTGGTATATGTCAAGGGTATCGTTGTGTGTTATGTCAGGGGAGGGAGCGATCCATGCCGACAACGTTTCGACCGTATCACCCGGACCAGATATTGCTGTTGGCGCCGGATCTTCGGGAGTGGGTGCCTGAAGGTCATCTGTCGCACCAGGTGAGCGATCTGGTGGATTCCCTGGATCTGGGGTCGTTCTACGCGCCCTATGAAGGCGATGGTCGTCGCAACGCGCCATATGATCCATCGATGATGTTGAAGGTATTGATCTATGGGTACGCGACGGGAGTGTATTCGTCTCGAGCGATCGCTGGGAAGCTGGAGGAGGACGTGGCGTTTCGTATGTTGGCGGCGGGCAATTTCCCACAACACCGGACGATCTGCGAGTTTCGGCGTCGTCACCTGGAAGATTTCGGGCGTTTGTTCGTGGAGGTGGTTGGTGTGGCACGGGAGATGGGCCTGGTACGTTTCGGGACGTTATCTTTAGACGGCACGAAGGTACGAGCGAAGGCCAGCAAGCGCAAGGCCATGAGTTACGAGCGGATGTTGAAGGAACAGGCTCGTCTGGAGAAAGAGATCGGGGCGTTGCTTTCGGGTGCTGTGTCGATTGATGCCGAGGAGGATGCACGTTACGGCGTGGATGTTCGTGGCGACGAGTTGCCGGTCGAGTTGCAGCGCAGGCAGGCTCGTCTGGCGGCGATCAGGGCGGCGAGGGAGCGTCTGGAAGCATCGCAACGAGCCGTCGACGATGCGCGCGGGCGCAAACCGGGTCAGAAGCGCAACCCGAAGGGCGGGCGGCCTTACAAAAGAGCCTATGGCGAGCCCGACCCGAAGGCTCAGAGCAACTTCACGGACCCCGAGTCTCGGATCATGAAGACGAGCGCGGAGGGGTTCCAGCAGTGCTACAACGCGCAGACGGTGGTGGACGCCGAGCGTCAGATCATCGTGGCTGTGCATCTGGGGTCACAGGCCACCGATCAGGGCTTTATGCTCCCCTTGCTGGATGGTGTGCAAGAGACATTCGGGGTCAAGCCGGACGCGGTTCTGGCGGATGCGGGCTACTGCAACGAGGAGGACCTGGCCACGCTTGAGGAGCGTGGCATTGATGGTTACGTGGCGCTGGGGCGGGAGGGCAAGGAAAAGGTGGACGTCGATTCGGAGACGCTTCCGGCGACCCATCGCATGGGCGAGAAGCTCACCAGCCCGGAAGGTCGGGGCCTGTATGCGAAGCGCAAGTGGCTCTCGGAGGCGCCCAACGGATGGATCAAGGAGGTATTGGGCTTCCGGCGCTTCAGCTTCCGGGGGCTGGAAAAGGTGCGTGCCGAGTGGGATCTGGTCTGCCTCGCGTTGAACGTCAAGCGGATGGCAGCGTTGTCGATGTGTTGAAGCATGGGTTCGGGTGTCCTGTCCTTATGGACTCGACATACGGGAAACCACGATCCCTGGAATCTCGCCCTCAACACGCCTGCCTGCAACGATCACCGTACCCAAAACTCATCATACCACTCCCAACATAACGACCAACCCGACTCACGGACACACCTCGCCCTTTGTAAAAACTCCTGCGGCGCAGACTCCTAGCGCGGCTTAGCTGTGCTCAGCCGCAACCAAACAGATGGCAATGATCGGGCGAGCCCGTTTGAAGGTTCAATCACTCCCCCCTTGAGGGGGAGTCGCAGAAGCCGAGCCGATCCCTGAGCCGCTGTCCTGAGCTTGTCGAAGGGTTGTCGAAGGGCCGGCGACGGCTGATGCGGTGGGGGGACTTCAACGCCTTACCGTATGCAAACAGCATGATCAAACATCTACGTATCTTGCGTTGAAGGCTTACTGTAAGACTCTAACCCCCTTCCTGAAGGAAGGGGGAACCGGGATCCTATTTCGTGACCCGCTTTTCCCTTTCCTTCAGGAAAGGGTGCCTGCCGCCAGGCAGGCGGGATAGGTTCTGAGGGGGCCGGGGGGAGAGGTCTGCGGGGCGGTGGAGAGGTGGAATTAGACTTTGCCTTTCGTTTTTGCTCCTGGCTGCCTTTGGTTCTTGCTTTTAACTGACTGCTGACCGCTGCTTTTTCTGCTTATGAATGAATATATCGATCGCAATGAACACTACGATCTGCGTCGCGATGGGCGTTTTCTGATCGCGGAATTGTTGACGCCCCACCAGGTGCTGAGTACATCAGCGCATCGCGGCGGCTTGTGCACGGGCATCCAATATCTCTTGAATCACCAGAGTTGCGAGGGTTCGGGGCACGATGCCCGGTTTGCGTTGATCAGGCAACTCGGCCAGGCGGGCTATCATCGCCACGTCTGCGAGGAACGCGGCCTGCCCCCGGATGACGTCGCCGTGATGGGTACGGCCGCGAATATGAACTGTGCGGCCCACACCGTAGAAACCCATGCCGAATTGCGCGTGTGTGCGGTTGTGACGGCGGGCGTGGAGGGCAATGCCGGATGTGCGGGCGATCCGGCAGCCTGGCATGAAGAGGATGCAAATTGGATCGAAGCGCATTCGCACGCGGGTACGATCAATACCATGGTATTCATCAATTGGCCGCTCACGCCGGGCGCGATAGCGCGTGCGGCAGTCACGATGACCGAGGGCAAGTCCGCCGCACTGCGTGACCTCGCCGTCTCGAGCCGCTATTCTCAGGATCTCGCGACGGGCACCGGGACCGACCAGTATTGTATCGCGGCGCCTCTGGACGATACGAGAGCACCGAAGACCAACGCCGGCCATCACGCGAAACTGGGGGAGTTGATCGGGAGGTCGGTACGCAAAGCCACACTGGAAGCCCTGCGATGGCAGAACGGGCTCGAGCCATCCCATACGAGAAGCCTTTTCCACGCGCTGAAACGGTACGGGTTCCGTCGCGACCGTTTTCTGCGGGCGATGGACATACGTTTGAAGGAAGAAGAACGCATATTGCTGGAAAAAAACTTTGAGTCCGTCGTATATGAGCCGCGCGTTTCGGCGGCGGCCTACGCGTTCGCGGCGGTTTGGGACCGCATGCGATGCGGCGCGATTTCACATTCGTTGGCCGATCCGGTGCTGCGGCAGCAGGCAGCCACGTTGGCGGCTTCGCTGGCAGCGAGACCCGGGGAGTGGCCGTTCTGTTACGCCAGGCTTCACGCGAAGGAAGGCGACCTGCTGGAACTCGTTTACGATGCGCTCGCCCTCGGATGGCGTCTGAAATGGACCTGACCCTGTTTGCGCCGGACCCTTTTCTTATCCTTTTCGCGGTGGTTCTGGATGGTCTGTTCGGCGACCCGGTTTATGCATGGCACCCGATTCGTCTGATTGGCGCGACACTGTCCCTCATTGAGCGGATGCTGCGTCGACTTCGCCTGGACGGTCGCGTGGGCGGGTGTATTCTGTTGCTGCTGCTCTCCACGTTCTGGCTGGGCGTTCTCTGTGGCCTGACGATGGTGTTGAGCCGCGTGCAATATGAGGTCGGATGGATATTTCAGGCATATATTATATTTAGTATGATCGCGCTTAAGGACTTGTGCAGGCACGGGTTGGCCATTGATCGGGCCGCCGATCCGGACGGCGCGCGAAGGGCGGTCTCGATGCTTGTCGGGCGCGATACCGACACGATGGATGCCGCGGCCTGCCGGCGTGCGGGTATGGAGAGTTTGAGCGAGAATGCGGTGGACGGGTTTGTTTCGCCCGTCTTCTGGTACGCGGTTCTTGGACTGCCGGGGATCGTATTCTTCAAGGTGGTCAGCACCATGGATTCAATGGTGGGCTTCATGACACCGCGATACCGACACTTCGGCTGGTGCGGCGCCCGGCTGGACGATGTACTTAACTATGTCCCGGCACGATTGACTTATCTGCTGATGGCGTTTGTCGCCTTTTTCCTGCCGGGATGTTCCACCCGCAAGGCGCTGCTTGCCGGATGGCGGCAGCACGCGCTCGTTCCCGGGCCGAACTCCGGCTGGAGCGAAGCGACGGCCGCCGGCGCGGTGCAGCGGCGTCTGGCAGGTCCCATCTGGCAGGATGGAGAGAAGATTACAGACCTCTGGCTGGGCGACGGGTCCGACCCGGAAGGCGGACAGCCCGGAGACATGCGCCGCATGTGCCGGTTTGTCATTGCTACCTGTCTGTTGGCGACATGCGCGGCGGCGGCCTGTATGTTCGTTTTGTGCCCGCCCGGGTTGACTTTCTGATGTCCCGCCACTATCTTGATCTGCCGTGCTTGAGTGAACCAATAAACCCGTTAACCGGAAAGGGCGATTATGAGATCTCTGCTTGTCATTTTGAGTCTGGCGGGTATCTGTTTTTCTCCAAATCCTGCGGCTGCACAGGACAACAGGACGACGGCAGGTGACGTGATGGACCGGGAAACCCTGAAGGCCTTTGTGGAATCGGCCAGGGACTCCCTTGATAACGCCGCTGACTTCGCCGCCGTGGGTCGACTGGTGGAGGCATTCAGGACCGAGAATGACTGGAAAGCCGGCACGGTCTATCTCGTCATTCTGACCGCTGAGGGACTCGTGCAGTTTCACGCGGCCGACGTGAAGTTTGAGGACAAGAATATTCTCGATCTCGAGGATGACAGGGGTACGAAGATTGTCCCGGATATGCTCGCCGCGGCTGACGATGACGGAGGATTCGTCGAGTACTATTGGGACGATCCAGCCGTTGAGGACGACGATTCATCCAAACTCGCCTACGCGGTTCCCGTTGCCATTCGCGGGGAGGACTTCATCCTTGTTGGCGGCTTCCATATGGATTTGTCAGACGTCGAAGCCGAGCCGAACATCTTTGACTTGCTGGAAGTAACGGCCCGCGACGTGAAGGACAGGGAGTCCCTCAAAGCTTTTGTCGAGGGCCTGAGGGTCCTCGTGCCGATAATTGAGGAAAAAGGTTATCCCTACCTGGCAACCGTTCAGGCCGCGATCAGGACCGAGGGCGAGGATTTCAAACATGGCTCGATTTACATCTTTGTCGTGAGCACCTCAGGTGTACTGATCTTTCACGGCACCGCAGACCCCAGTCAATATGGGGAAAATCTGATCGACGTCGAAGATGTCAACGGGGTGAGGATTGTCCAGGAGATCATCGAGACAGGCGTAGCGGGCGGCGGATTCATTAAATATTACTGGGACAATCCTGCGGTCGTCGGAGATGAGGACACCCAGTCGCCCAAGCTGAGCTACGTGATCCCGATCAACGTCTTCGGACAGACGTTTATCGTGGGCGCCGGCATATATCTGGAGGACGATACGGCTTTCGAAGAGGTCTCCGAGATGGAAGTACAGGTCGTGGGCGATGGCGACGTTAGCGGTCTGACCGTGGAGGTCTCGCGTTCGATATCCGGCCGCGCGCCTGATTTTGCGTGGCGAAAGACGACTGATGAGACGGGACGCGCCGTCGTGCGAGTGACTGCGGATGCGCGCCGTCGTGTAAACGGCATGTACCGGGCGCGCGTACGTACGTCAAACGGTAAGACCGTTGCAAGCTGGAGCAGCATTCCTCTGATGCCCGGCAGAACAGTAACTTACGAAGTCAATCTGAATGGCGACGTGCGCGCAGTCAGGCCGGTGGCGGCTTCGCTGGGTCCGAACCGTCCGAATCCGTTCAACCCCGCCACTTCCATACGCTATTCGCTGGACAAGGCGGTGAACGTGAAACTTGCAATCTACAACGTATTGGGCCAAGAGGTCCGGTTGCTGGTTCGACAGTTCCAGCCAGAGGGAAACTATACGGTCGCGTGGGATGGGCGCGACGCGGCCGGGCGCCAGGTGAGTACGGGTTTGTACCTGTACCGGCTCCAGGCAGGGAGAGACGTGGTCACGCGCAAGATGGTACTGGCAAAGTAACGGCCGCGCGAAGACTTGCCGTTCTTTGACTTTCAAGAGTCAGTCCGCTATTTTTTCGCAAACGGTTCTGCTGCCAACAAACAAGATCGGCGGAATTATTCGATAGTCGTCGTTCGCCGTTGGTAACCAAATGACATGAAAACGGTGATAAAATCGTCTGTCTCAAGTCCGGCTCGTGATAACATCCGTTCTGAGGAGAATATGAAAACGTATCTGTTCAAGGCAGTCCTGGAGAAAGACAAATGGCCCGATGAGCCGGATTCAAAGGCCGTTTGGCGAGCTTATATTCCTGCGCTGGAGCATAGGGGGGCTGCGAGTTGGGGAAATACTGAGAAAGGGGCCCTGGAGAATCTAAAAAACGCTGTTGATCTTCTCGTTGCGTGCCTGCTGGAGAATGGAGAAGAGATCCCCTCCGAGCCATCTTCACAGATTGACGTCCGCGATGTACCAATGGTCTCCGTAGCTATCTGATGTGGCTATTGATTATAGCATGCTTCGTTCACTGAAGGCACGCAGGTTGATTCGGGCCTTAAACAGAGACGGGTTTCGCGAATACAGAAGGAAGGGCGTGACCCGTTTTTTTGTGCAAGCGGACGGGAGAATGACAACCGTCCACCTGTACAACATGAACCAGACCTTTGCGGTGGGCACCCTGAAGCCAATCGTAGAGCGTCAGGCTCAGTGGGGAGAGGACGATCTCGAGCGGCTTCGGCTCTTGAAGTAAGGCGCTTGATTTTCTCGGAGGCGCGGTGACTGCGGCGATTCTAACGGCGCGTGACCTCACCATCGGATACAAGAGCGGCCGTCGGCCGCCACGCATTGTAGCCAGCGATATCGACGTGGCGCTCGATCGCGGTGAATTCGTCTGTCTGCTGGGTCCCAACGGCGCGGGGAAATCCACGCTCATACGCACGCTTGCCGGGATGCAGCCACCGCTGGACGGACACGTGCAAATCACCGGAAGAGACATCGCGGAGATGTCCGCGACGGAAGTCGCCCAACTCCTCAGCGTTGTGCTTACCGACCGCGTCAGCGCAGGGACCATGACGGTGCGCGATCTGGTCGGCCTGGGACGATATCCTCATACCGATTGGATAGGACGCTTCGCCCCCGAAGACGAACAGGCCGTTAACTGGGCAGTCAGGGCGGCGGGGGCAGAGGACCTGGAACACCGCAACGTATCCGAACTCAGCGACGGCGAGCGCCAGAAGGTGATGATCGCGCGCGCGCTGGCGCAGCAGCCGGGCCTGATGATCCTGGATGAACCCACGGCCTTTCTGGATCTGCCCCGCCGCGTGGAAATCATGGCTTTATTGCGAAATCTCGCACATACGACCCGGAAAACCATCCTCCTCTCCACGCACGATCTGGATCTCGCCCTTCGATGCGCGGACCGCATTTATCTCCTGCCGTCAGACGGCGCATTGCAGACCGGCGCGCCGGAGGACCTCGTCCTCAATGGTGCTTTTGAAGAAGCGTTCGGGAGCGATGGCGTGCGTTTTGACGCCGATTCGGGCGCGTTCAGGCTTTCCGCGGAGCGCGGCCAGGCCACGGTCGAAGTCAATGGAAAGGGGCGGCACGCGTATTGGACAAGGCGGGCGCTCGAGAGGGCGGGATTTCAGGTGCGTGACGCGGCATCCGGGCGCAGCATCGACGTCCTGGACGGCGAGACCGTCACCTGGCGTTTCAAACGTGACGAAACGACAATGGAATTCTATTCCATATACGACTTGATCACGGCGATCAAATGCGAATATGGAATAGAAGCTCTTCAGGAGTCGGGAAAAACGGGATGAGGTCGGAACCGGGAGACGACGTAAGGGAAGGACCGCGGCGCAGGATCCTCGTGCCGGGGCTCTTTCTGCTGCTTTTGATCTCGTTCGGTCTGAGCCTTTCGCTCGGATCGGTCCGCATTCCGCTGGCCGGACTGTTTGACGTTGTCCTTGGAAGGGAGACGAGTTCTCCCGCCTGGGCCATCATCATTCACACCATCCGACTGCCTCGGGCGATCACGGGGGTGCTGGCCGGCGCCGCGCTGGCTGTCAGCGGCCTGCAGATGCAGACGTTGTTCCGCAATCCGCTCGCCGATCCGTTCGTGCTCGGCATCAGCGCCGGCGCCAGTCTCGGCGTGGCCATCGTGGTGTTGACGGCTGGCGCGGCCGGTAGCGCGTTGATCGCCGGACTGGGCTTTCTGGGCGACCTCGGCCTGGCTGTTGCGGCAATCCTGGGCGCCGCCGCGGTGCTGGGGTGCGTGCTGCTGGTTTCGCGCAGCGTAAGCAGCGTGATGACGCTTCTCATACTGGGCCTGATGTTCGGATACGCGACCGCGGCGTTCGTCAGCATTTTGATTTACTTCAGCGTTCCGGAACAGATTCAATCGTACATCCTGTGGACGTTTGGCAGTTTCGGCAGCGTGACGTGGCGCCAGATACCGGTGCTCGTCTGCACAACTCTGTTCGGCCTCCTGCTGGCTTTGCTGTGCATCAAGCCTCTCAATGCACTCCTGCTGGGAGAGAATTACGCGAGAAGCATGGGGCTCAACGTAAAACGCGCCCGCCTGTGGATTCTGGTCAGTGCGTCCGTTCTCGCGGGCGCCACCACCGCCTTCTGCGGGCCCATCGCGTTCCTCGGCCTGGCCGTGCCGCACCTCTGCCGCAGTCTCCTGCACACGTCGGACCACCGCGTGCTCATGCCCGCCGTCATCTGCCTCGGCGCAACCCTCGCGCTGCTATCCGATCTGTTCGCCCATCTGCCGGGGAGTCAGTACGTTCTCCCGCTGAATGCCGTGACCTCCCTCATCGGCGCCCCCGTGGTCATCTGGTTCATCCTGCACCGCAGAAACCTGAGCAAGACGATCTAGCGAAATGAACTCCATAGGCAAAGATTTACATGGATGGACCCGTCTGCGTGCGTGCCTCACGCACAGGCAGGTAGGATGGGCAGGATGAAAGCCGCAAAGATCCGCCTATTTATGGCAGCGGCCCACCGACCGTACCACAAACTGGCAGTTTGTGGTACCTGATAGAGCCCAATCACTCCCCCCTTGAGGGGGAGTCGCAGAAGCCGAGCCGGTTCCCTGAGCTTGTCGAAGGGCCGACGACGGTGGTGGGGGGTTTCAACCCCCAATCGCAGGCAAGCAGCTTGTTTAAGACATGAGCGCAACCGGGGTAATAATCTTGGTGCAAGACTCCAATTGCCGGGGATGTCTCGTCAGGCGCAGTTACAGTACACACAAAAACTCCGTGCCAGTTTCAGCGCGGGGTTTTTTATCATCAAGAGGTAAAGACGCAAGTACAAACGAAGATATTAATGGGTGGAGCGGACATTCCTGTCTGCGCACTTTCATAAACCCGAGTCCTCACAATCCAAAAACCGTGCAAACCACGACTCGCCGCCGTCTCCCCCACTGGAAATTGGACGGCGCCATCTGCAGGATCACCTGTGCCGGGCAGACAGGAATGTCCGCCCCACCTTCAGACATGATTTTTCAACGGATCGACAAGCTCACTTCGGCAGGCTCAGCGCAGGCATCGTACGTAGTTTAGCCCCGCCCCGAGCCGGTCCCCTGAGCTTGTCGAAGGGCCGGCGAAGGTAGCGAAGGCGCGGGCCTTTCGACAGGCTCAACGCAGGTAACGCACTGACGCTCTTTTTATTTTGTCTATCCGGGGGCGCTGAAAAGTACCGGCTGTTGAATACAAACACCCTGTAAAAACCGCACCTGCTCCAATAAAGCACTTGCACTGCGTATTCATTCTGAGTAGATATAATAAATAACTTCCCGTTTCCACATCGGAAGTCTTCGCGCTGTTTCCAATATCTGCCGTCAAGTGTCCTCTCGCATAAGTGCTTGACCTTTGGGTTTTCAAAAGAGCACAGCGACCCTTTCGCGCCGTGCCGGGAACCAAACCTAGCCGGGCCGCAGTCTGTGTACTTCGGGATCGGGGGAAATACGGAACCAGTACGGTCGTCTATACTATAAGGGTCGGGCTTCTATCAATCCAGTAAGGGGAAAATCGTAATGAATTCGGTAAATGGACCCGTTAGTGTTTCGGTGATCAATATGAAAGGCGGGGTTGGAAAAACGACAATTGCGGCATTGCTGTGTCACTATGCTCCGTCGAATCTTGACGTCCTCGCTATTGACCTCGATCCACAGGCCAACCTTTCTCAAGCACTCATGGGAGACACGCGATATAAACAATTTCTGAACAACCAGTCCCCTTCAATTGTCGAAATATTCAGAGGGTACCAACCTCCAAGCGCTAATACTGGATCACCGGGTTCACTCGATGTTGAAAGCATAGCCTTAGACACGTCTCGTTTAGGGGGTCGAAATGTTCGGGTCATTCCATCCAGATTTGATTTTTCCGACAATTTGATAAATTCACTTAAGCCTGATGAAACCGTCCTCGCTCGGTGTATCGCAGAGTATTTTCAGGAAAAAGACCTTATCATTATAGACTGCGCTCCGACAGAATCAATATTCACCCGAGCCGCATACCATGCATCACGCCACGTACTCGTTCCCGTCAAGCCCGAGTATTTTGCGACAATTGGATTTCCGTTGTTAAACGACTCCCTTGAAGCGTTCGGGCGTAACAACCGAGGCCATCAGATTGATGTGATTGGAGTTGTCATCAACAACTCATCCTATCACTACAGTGGAAACGAGGGTGGTCCTGAAAAATGGACAGCGATGGAAGAAATACGTGAAGAAGTTGACAACAGTGGATGGCGTATTTTCGAGAACGAGATTCCGCTTTCCCGTGGCTTTCCGAAGATGATGCGTGGGAATTTTTCTCACGTAGGGGACGCTCATCAATTCCGTTTTTTTGCAGAGGAATTCTTCCAAGCTTTAGGGATCGAGTAGGTCCCAGGGGGTCGATTGCTATGACCAATGCTAATTCTAATCTCAAAGAGACGCTGCGTGGGTTGGTTCTTCAGTTTGGATTCGAGCAAGTTGGAAGGTCATTACGGGAAATCCGCAATTCTGAGCTGCATGTCAAGAGTCCGAAAAGTAGGGAAACGCCGGCTCGAAGCGCCGGTTTGACAAGACCTGCCAGAAAGAAGCCAAAGGTAAGTGCGCCTGAGTATGTTGAGAAAATGAAACTTGATAAGGACAAAGAGGAAGTAACAATTGAACTTGCAACAAAATTCGAAAGGAAAGATTTCCTGCCAACATTTGGCGATATTGATAATTTTTGCCAGGTCTATGGCATTGACACACCTGTGTCCAAGTCTAGAGCAAGTTCCATTCCGAGAGTTTTTAAATATATCGCATCGATGGAACCCGGAGAAATCCGAAGAATTATTGAAGAGGGGATGTTTTCGGGGCCGTCTCGGCTTGGCCCTATCGCGGACGCAATTCGGCGCAACGGAAGGGCAAGGCGTACTCGTTGAAGTTGATGTAAGTGAGAGACACGCTATGTAATCACGTTTTTATACATCATGCGTTTCCCGAACATTCCGATAACAGTATCCTATATTTGGTCGATGCCCAGGAGTCGTGCGGACTTGCGTGAGCCAGACTCTTTACCGATTACCATTAAATATTCACAAACGGAGTTTGAACGAAAACCAATACCGCTGTTTCCACTCACGAAAAAAAGCCCGCGCCATTCACGGTGTGGGCTTTTGTGGTTTGCCTGTTCGACGAAAGTTATCTTGGTCACATCGTAACCATTTTACATATGGTAACTAACGTGATCCTTCATCTCGATATCCGCCTAGATATTTCTCAGCAAGTGCGATAAGATCACGTGAACCTTCGAGATTCGCGATCTTCAAACTTTGAACCCGCTCCTTTATCGTCGTCTCATCGCCGTACAGTTCAATGAGACCTTTCCAATGTAATCGCGGTTTGCGTTGGATCGCCCTACTTCCGAGATATTGGCCAATGATCTCATCTTTAGCAGCCCTGAGTACGGCCAACGTCATTTCTGGAGAGTTCTCGATATTGAGCGGGCATTCCGTCGGACCTGCGGCGCGTGTCGTACGAAGAAGCACGCCCAAGAGATTGTGCTCAGTCGCGAGATCTGCAACTGACGATGATCTGACTTCCTCACGCCAAGCCTTCTCAAATTCCAATGCCGTTTTTTCTATTACCAGCTTATGACCCACTCCATCCTGGTATCCAACCATGCTGATAAGTTCTAGTTTCGAAGACAGCGATCTCAATTCTGGTAGAATCAGGCGAACCGCATTTTCGATCGAAGCTGAGTCATCGAGGCACTTTAGGAGGCGAAGTACGACACGGGTGATAGTAATTGTCGGAGAAAAACCAAACACACTATTATCTCGTTCGGGAAGCGGCAAGAGGTTGAGCAATACGATCGTACCCGGTACTACATACTCTGGTAGGAATTGATCCTCGTACAGCTCGAATGATGCAACGACGCCTTGCTGTTGTTTCGGATGGAGAGAACGCAGACATTTATCGAAGGCTTCGCGATCAGCCATGTGTTTCCATAGCCCCTCTGCTTTTTCAAAGGCTTGCAGATTGTCACTTTCTAGTCGTTCCAGGTAAAACCGCAGAATGTCCGCATGAGCGACGAGTCGATTCCTAAGCCACCCGTTCCTCAATTCTGCTCGGTGGTCATCGCCCGAGTCATAATCCCCGGCAGCCGGAAAGATTCTTGCAATCATGTTCTCGACTACATTTCTGTGATCACCCGCTGCTTCAGTCAGATCGTCGACTTGCCGCTGTAAATAAGATTTAGGTTTGGGAGTTTGAGAGTCGATCTCTTGGGATCCGGTCAGACCTTCAATGGCACCGTGCAAAAGCCTAAATACATCTGGAACGAAAATGCGAATTGCTTCGAGCGCCAAGAGGTCGGCAAGCGCAATTTTCCCGTTGAGGGATTTTACGGTGCCGTGAACGGTTGCGACGTATCGCCGTACATCTCGCATGTTCCGAATGAGTGGGCGAATGATATCCATGAAGACATCTGGCCAAACTTGCTCATCGACCTGGCTGACGTTCTCGATGTTTCCGATAGCGTCTTGCAAGGCGCAGGATATCTGTTCTATGAGTATATTACCGGGTACTTCAGGCAAATCATATGCAACCTGAAGGATTTTTTCCAGGTAGGCGCGACCGCTTATTCCATTTTCGCTAAGCGCGTTTTCGACTCGGGTTCGGTCAAATGCCAAAATATAGATAATATTGGGGAAGTTGGCCGTTAGCCGTACCAATTTGAATATGTCTCGGATTTCAGGAGACGAAAGTCGGTCAATGTCGTCAAGTACCACCAAAATGGGTTTGTCGACTTTCTTAAGGAGGTTTTTGAGTCTCCTTCGCCTCGCGTGAACTCCATCTTTCTGAGTTTCGCTGATCTTGTGTGTAATCTTCGCCAATACGCGTATTCGCTCAAACCAGGTACCGACAAACGGAATCCATCCCATACCGGCAAATGCATCGCCATATTTCCCAAGAGATTCAGCCACTTTGGCAAACGATGTACGCTGCTTGTCAATGATCGGTGT
This sequence comes from Candidatus Latescibacterota bacterium, assembly GCA_963662665.2. Taxonomy (GTDB): domain Bacteria; phylum Latescibacterota; class UBA2968; order UBA2968; genus JAAXHE01. The sequence goes on along the minus strand of CAXXJS010000028.1, from coordinate 166,462 downwards.
AAAGGCGCCACCCATGATCGGCTTAAAGGCGCCAGTGAGCGAGGGTCAAAAGGGGGGTCTCAGACGGGACATGTAATTAGGTTTTAGTGACCTCCTTTGCAAGGGTGATTTTGTGTGGTGTACGTAGGGGACGCGGAGACCGATAGCTGTGACCGTCGAGGATGATGCGGTAGGCGGCGTGTCGCAGTCGGTCGAGTGTTGCAGCGCCGAGGAGTCGATTGGAGAAGGCGTTACCCCACTCGTTGAAGTCGAGGTTGGAGGTGACGATAGTGGCAGCGCGTTCATAGCGTTCGGCGATGAGGTCATGGAAGTCGTCCTCGTGCGGCGGGCTAAGGGGTCGGAGTCCGAAGTCATCGATGACGAGGAGGGGGACCTTGGCCAGGGCGTGGAAACGGCGATCGAAGGTATGGGTGGCTCTGGCGGCGTGCAGGTGTCCCAACAGTTTGGTTTGTGTGTAGAAGAGCACATCGTAGCCGTTGCGGACGGCGCAGTGACCTAAGGCCTGGGCGATGTGGCTTTTGCCAGTGCCGCAGGGTCCGGCGATGAGGACAGCGACCTTCTCGTGGATGAAGTGGCAGGACGCCAGTTCCTGGATTTGCGTCTGATTGATCTTGGGATTGAAGGAGAAGTCAAAGCCTTCGAGGGTTTTTTCGTTTCTGAAGCCTGCGCGACGTACTCTGAGGGCGAACTTTTTCTGTTCGCGTCTTGCGACTTCGTCCTGGATGAGTAAGGCGAGGAACTCAGCATAGGACAACTGTTTTTCGGTGGCCTCGCGGTTTCTTGTCGGCAGGGATTCGACGATGCCGGACAAACGCAGTTGTTTGAGCAAGGGCGCCAGCTCAGGCATGGGGTTCATGGCCGTGTCTCCTTGGAATGGGCAGCGTTGTCTATGTGATGGAACAGATCGGTTGTCTCTCTGCAAAAAAGCCCAGCGCCTTTATAGACGTCAGGCAGCTTATCGGGCGTGTTTGGTGTGTCGGGCTGCTGGTCGAGTCCCCGATCCAGGATGGTTTTGACGGTGCGATACAGGGGACTGTCGAAAGCCAATGCGCGGGCGCAGGCGGCTTCCAGGCGGGCGGGGCCATAGCGTTTTTCCATCCTGATGACCCCTTGTGCCGCGCGTAGCTTGTCGAGGACCCTGTCTGCAAAGAGGCACTCGATGAGCTCCCGGCAGGCCGGCCCGATGCGTTTGGCCTGTTTCAAGCACCATTGCGGATCTCGCATCTTGTAGGCCCTGGCGTCGGGTGGCAGATGGTCATCCACAGTGGAACGGGCGCCGGGATTGTGCAGACGGGAATGGGCGGCCACCAGTTGTTGATCCTTGTAGATCCGGACCGTGGTTGGTCCTGCCCGCAGCCAGAGGTCGCGGCGCACGAGGCTAAAAGGCACACTGTAGCGGCACTTTTCGAACTGCACGTGGCAGTCGCCGTGTACTTTGACGGGGGTCCAGGACGCTTCTTCAGGGGGGATATCGGGCAAAGGCGTGAGGAGATGACGCTCGGTTTGCGCAAAGCGGTTCAGCGGCTTTTCCTGCGTGGTGCCGTGGATGCGGTTGCCGGCGATGGCGAGCACCCATTCTCGAAGTTGTGCATTCGCGTCGGCCACGCTTCGGAAGTCGCGTAGTGGCAGGAAGTTTCTCTTCACATATTTGACGCCGGCCTCGACGCGTCCCTTCTTCTTGGGGTCTCGTGGGGGACACGGTGAGATGAGAAAGCCATAGCCTTCGGCGCAGGCGGCGTAAGCACGCTGCACGCCCGGATCGTAATAACACGCGCGGGTGATGGCGCTCTTGGGGTTATCGATCATCACCCTTTTGGGCACACCAGCGAAGAACTCGAAGGCGTGGCGGTGGCAAAGCAACCACGTCGCGACCTTCTGGTCGGTGACGAACGCCGCGTATTGGTGACGACTCCAGGCCAAGACCATGACAAAGACCCAGGTCGAGCAGACCTGGCCCGTATGCACGTCCTGGATGCGTGGACCGGCGCCAAAGTCCACCTGCGCAACATCGCCCGGAGAGAAACCCAGAACCGTCGTGACCCGCGGATGGGTCTGTTCCAACCCCTGCAGAAAACGGCGGATGGACGAGTAACTGCCGGAAAATCCGTACTTGCAAACAAGCGCCTGGTGGATCGTCGTACCCTGGATGCCCTGTCGCCACCAGCGGGTGACTTCCTCCCGATACGGGAGCACCAGGGAAACAGCCGCACGGGTCGAAGCCAACTCCAACACTTTCGCAAGCGTGGCTTCCTCAGGCACGGGTTTGCAAAGGTCCAGAAAACCGTGACGAGCAGCAAGGCGGCGCAGTTGACCCACTTTCTTGCGACCCATCAATCCGGCTTCGGCAATCGCGCGGTCGGACTGTCCCAACCGCATGCAGACAATCACGTGTCGGTATTCGTGCATCTCGAACCTCCGGTTTGACATCTTGTATCCCTCCTGACTTGTGCGAATAGTTATCCACTGTGTCGTCAGAAGGTAAACAACGATGAACGGAATGCCCGAGACCCCTTTTCCGGTTACCTCACATGGCGCTATTACGGCGATCCTCGCGTGGCGCCTTTACGGCGATCCTCACGTGGCGCCATTATGGCGATCCCCAAATGGCTCCATATGACCGATCACTAACACTGCTTAAGTTGTGCGGAAAGTTCTATAAAAAACGCCTGAATGAGTTGGGTTGTACCGCTGAACATCCACGGATTAAAATCGAGAATGGGAACCCTTGCTTTCTCGAATTCCTCCCTGGCCAGGTTTATAAAGGAAGTTTTCCCGGAACCCCAAGGACCTAAGACACCGACTACTGCCCCCTCACTGGTATCAAGTTCAAGTACATTTCGAGCGAACTTATTTGCTTCAACTGCTCTACCAATAACATCATCATCAGATCTCTTAATCGGATTATCGCCTCTGATCATCGAGCATCTCCAATGCAATCGGAAGCATTAACCGTCACCGACCCCGTGAAAATAGATTCCGGTCAGACTGTGTGTAGAATACCAAGTTACCATCAGAAATCAACCGCTTGTAGCGTAAATCGAAACACACTGGTTCTTTTTTTCTTTCTCCGCTTTATTCGACCAAACTCGGTTTTTCAGATTTTCGATTATCTTTCTAACGCCACACTCCGGTTTGGTCACATCAAACGGAAAACAGGTCAATAACAGTTGTTTGTCGAATTCGTATTGTAACGATTTATTAAACTCGTCCGTCTTCGGATAGACCAGCGCGACCTTCCTGCAGCCGTATTTCTTACCGTATACGAACATCTGGTACATGTCGGCCAGCAAGTACTATCCGTGAGGATATCAGCTCCCGAAAGACAACCCTTCGATGCGGATCGCAGGGCGCTGAATACCGGTTGTTTATATCAATCCCTTCTCCGTCGCGATTGCTACTGCTTCGGTACGGTTTCCCGCGCCGAGTTTGGCGAGGATTTCGCTCACGTGGAACTTGACGGTGCGTTCGGAAATGTAGAGCCGGTCGGCGATTTCCTTGTTTAACAGACCCGTTGCAATCAGCTTCAGCACTTCCCTTTGCCGCGCTGTCAACGCATCCGGATCGTTGATGCTGTCCAGAAACCTCGAAGCAACCGCCGGTTCCAGTAACGAGCCTCCTTCATTGACCACCCTGACAGCGCGAAACACGTCCTCTCTTGGCGCGCCCTTGAGCAGATAGCCCATTGCACCCGCGCGCATGGCTGAGACAATGCGTTCGTCCGTGTCAAAGACCGTGAAAACAATCACCCGCGCCCGAACGTCCATTTCCTTCAAGCGTTGAAGGGTCTCAATCCCATCCACGCCCGGCATCTCCAGGTCCAGCAAGATCACGTCGGGATCCCAATCGGCGATTTTCCGCATCGCGTCCTCGCCGTCGCCGGCTTCACCTACGACCTCAAAATCGGTCTGTGTATTCAACATCGCAGTGAGGCCATCCCGGATGACGGGATGGTCGTCTACAATCAGAATGCGAATCGGCGCGCTCATGTCCTCTCCTGCGCAGGAACACGAATTTCCAATCGCGTGCCGCGCCCCGGCGCGCTGTCAATGACCATTGATCCCCTCAACAAGCGCGCCCGTTCACTCATTCCTGCGAGCCCGTGACGACCCTGGAAGGTGTTTGTCGTGTCGAATCCGCAACCATCGTCTTCAACGACAAGCGCAACGTAATCGGGCGTCGACGTCAGTTTGACGTGGGCCTTCTCTGCGCCCGCGTGTTCAACGACGTTGTTCATCGCCTCCTGCGCCATGCGATACAAACCGGATTCGACGCTGGCTGATAGAGGACGTCCGCCAACACATTCTATACGAACGTCCACACCGGCCTCGGATCCGATCGCCTTCCCCAAATCTTCCAATGCCCCTTGCAATGAACGGTTTTCGAGCGGCGCGGCCCGCAGGTCCAGTACCGCACGGCGCGCCTCCTCGAGATTGTCGCGAGCAATCGCCATTGCCCCGCCCAGAATCCCGGACAGCTTTTTTCGGTCCGCATCGTCGTCAATCAACGCATCCAGCGTTTCCAGCCGCATCAGAATCGCCGCCAGATTCTGACCGAGGGTATCGTGAATTTCCCGTGCGAGTCGGACACGCTCGTTCGCGACCCCGGTTTCTACGCTCTGTTCATACAAACGCGCCCGTTCGATTGCGATGCCGGTCAGATCGCCCACGGTGTTGAGCAGGCGCAAGTCCTCGGACGAAAGTTCGCGCCACGCGCCGCTCGCCACGTTCATCACTCCCACTCTCTTCCCCTTCGCGTACAGCGGAATGCTCGCGTGGTACCGTAAACCGTCCGTCCCTTCAACAAGCCCCTTCAGACGGCTGCACGTCACAACGTTCACGTTCGCCGCCCCCTTCAAATCTCCTCGCCGGTAGGTGTCCAGACAATAGCACCACCCACCCATTCTGACCGGATTGTCCTGCAGCGCGGGCGGCAGGTTGTGTTCAGCCGCAAGGTACGGCTCGCCGGTCTCTTCGTTCATGAGCCATATCCAGCTTGTGTTCAGGCCGAGTAGTGCGGCAACCTTTCGAAGCGTTGTTTCCAGGGCCTGATCGAGATCAACAGACTGGTTCAATGCATGGGCAATCTCGTTCAGAACGGTAAGTTCGCGATTGCGCTGTCCGAGTTGGTCGGTCGAAGTCGGCATGGTTTCTTTCGATAGCATTTGGATTCTTTCTGCGAGTAGGCTCTGCCAATATATCTCCTGTTCAGGGCAAAATCAATTGCAGATCGCCGAATTCATGCCACAGATATCCCTCGCTGAGTGCCTCTTCATAGGTCGCACGTAGATGATCCGGACCGGTCAATGCCTGCAACATCGCCAGATGTGTGGCGCGCGGTTCGTGCAAGCCGGTCAACAGGCCGTCTACAACCCGCATCGGCCGCTCCGGCGAAATCACCAGGTCTGTCCACCCTTGACCCGGGTAGACCCACCCCGCTTCTTCGGCAACGGTCTCAAGCGCCCGGACTACCGTGGTGCCAACGGCGATGATCCGCCCAGAATTCTCGCGCGCGCTGTTGATGACGCGTGCAGTTGGTTCCGGAACACGGTAATATTCTTCGTACGGCGGTTCATCGGATTCAAGACTCGCCACACCGGTGTGCAGGATCAGCGGCGCAATCTGAACGCCCTCTGCAACCAGATTCGTGATGACCCGGGGTGTGAATGCGCGCCCGGCCGATGGCATTTCAGCGCTCCCTGTCTCTGTCGCATATACGTTCTGATAGTACTCAATCGGCCAGTTATCCCGCACGTATCCATACCGAATGGGCGCGCCGTAAACGTCCAGGTAAGTGTTAACGCCGCAGGGTAATTTCAACGTGGCCATCCATAAACGAACGTCAGCGTCAGGATCAGCGCGGTGTTCAGGCCTGTAGGGCGCGTGCAGATGCGCCGATCCGCCACCGGGCAACGCCAACACCTCGCCCGGACTTGCCCGAAAGAAAGGCCCCTTGGCGTCCGATGTGCGCACTTCAACAGCCCACGTTTCGGCCGGCAATCGTGTTGACAGATGCAGCCTCAATTCCAGACCGTCGGACCGGGAAACAGGCAACGACGCTTTGCGGGTACCGCTGGTATTGATCACCACCACGTCACCCGCATGAAGCACGCCGGGCAGATCCCGAAAAGCGACGTGTTCGATTGAGTCATCGCTTTGCCGCGAGACCATCAACCGGACTTCGTCTCGATCGAATCCACGTACCTCCGGGGGCTCGCCTGCTTCAAGACGCGAGGGCAGATCAAAGACCAGAGAATCAAGCCGTGAGTCCACTATAGTAATGGGTGATACGGTACTCGGCATTGGATTGGACATGTAGAACCCCCTATACAGAATCAGCTATCTGTCGCAATGAATGACTCCCGCGCTACGTAACGCCCGCTCTCGTACGAACCTTCCATCAGTTCCATAAATCCCCCCACGCTCGTCTCAGGCAACGGGCGGTCGCTGATATCCTCTCCGGGAAATGCCTCCTGATGCATCCGGGTCCGCATATCGCCCGGATCCACCCGGTACACGCGCAAGTCCGGACGTTCTGCGGCGAGCACGTTTGAAAGCTGTTCAAGCGCCGCTTTTGAAGAACCGTATCCGCCCCAGCCCTCGTACGCCTCGCGGGCTGCGTCGCTTGTCACGTTGATCACGCATGCGCCAGGCTTCAGCGCCTGTTGAACCGCCTGCAGCACACCCAGAGGCGCAACTACATTGGCGCGATACACGTCTTCCAGGACGTCGGGTGGATAATCCAGCAATTCAGGCTGTGGACTCGGGCCAAGCATGCCGGCATTGTTGATCACGGCATCCAGCCCTCCGGCTCCTTGCGCGGCCCAAGAAAGCTCCAGACGATGTTCGGCCTCCGTGACATCTCCCGGAACGGCGATAACGTCCGTCCATTTTGCCAGTTCTTCCCGTGCGGCTTCCAGTGCCTCCGAATCTCTTGCGTTTATGACCAATCGCCATCCCCGGCGTGCGAGTTCACGCGCGAGTGCAAATCCCAATCCCCGAGATGCGCCTGTAATCAGTGCCGTTCGCTTCGACATAGTCAACCTCCTCTGATTTTGAAACGCCAACCGTGATGATCCGCCCTTCTCTTGTCGTGCTTGAAATTTACCCATATAAAAAGCCCTCCGCATCGAACGGAGGGCGTGTTTGAATCCTGTACTTTAGTACAGTATAATCCTGCTTAAACGATCAGCATGTCCCGCATAATCAGGGCTACCGGGTGCTGTCCAAGAAGAGTTATGATGAGCTGGTGAGGGTGCGCGTCATCCTGTTGTCGCGTTGTGTTTTACACCTCAATTCCCCGAAAACTTCGCCTCGCCGATTGAGGTGAGCGAGCGGTCGGCGGTGTGAACGAAGGCCGATGTTCTGAGGCGGTAACGTACCGTCCCGGGGATCTCGCGATGCGGGAAGAACAGGTGACGCATGCCTTCGCTGTCGACGTCGAACCCGGGATCGGATTCCAGCAACACGTGTGTCTTCCCTCCTTCGCGCGCGACCCCTCGCACCCGGCATCCCCGGGTAGATCCGTCGCCGAACGTCACGATCGCGGTCGCACCCTTCAATGCCTCGCCCTTCGGCAACTCGCCGCTTACGATCAGTGCATCGTGCGGCGCGCCGGCTTCGGTCCTCAGGGTACCTGTCACTTCGCCCTCATAGGCGCCGCTGCCTTCGAGTACGATCTGATCCCACTTCAGCAGCGTACCGCCCCACAGACCCATCATTTCCGGACGGCCGTCCCGCTCCCTCACGAATCCGACTTCGCCATTCAGCGACAGGTCTCCGATGGATATGGCGTTGTCTCCCGGTCCTCCCCGATACACGATATGATCGACAACGCCGTGATGGCTCACCGCGATCCCCACCGCGTCTCCATCCAGCGTTTCCAGACGCACGTCTTCTATGAATGGCGATCCTGAGAACGGTTCGTGTACCGCGATGAACCGGCTCGAGAGCGGCGACGTTCCCTTCCGGCGAAGAAGGAAGATCGGCATCCGAATCCGGTCCTGGAGCGCATCGTTCTCCTCCGCTCGTCGAAACGACATCGCATCCCCCACGAACACCTCCGCGCCCGCCTGTCCGGGAATATGCGTCCGCACCGCCGCGGGTGAATCGTCAATGCTGAACGTGATCTTCAGATCGTCCGAAGCCGCGCCACGAGAGACATTCTGGAAATACGCGTAGGCGATATTCCGACCTTCGGCGTCCCCCCGGTCCGACTCACCCGTGGGCATTCGGACGTCCACGCCGGGCAGCATGTGTTCGCCGTAATTCGCGAGCGGAACGCTGACCGTCGCGTCCCCGTCCGCATCCGCATTCCCGTGCAGCGCCCAGTCGTGCTGCGAGCCACCGGTCACGCGAAACAGGTCCACCGCGTACACGTCCGAACCCCCGGCGTTCACCAGAAGCAGCGAGCGCCGGTAGACCTTCGCCAGCCCCGGGTACGCCCGCTCTCCACTCGCTTCCACCCACTTCACCGCGTCAAACCCCGGTTCGAAGGCCAGCAGACGTCCGTCTGACGGTCCGGATCGGCCCCCGGTATGCTGCCGCCGCTCATCGATCACGACCGTATTGTGACACAGCGTGCTCGTACTCCAGACCCGGTGCCGCGTGTGCGTGTACCCCACGTCCGGCAACAGTTCGTGACCGTTGGCGAAAAGACCCATGTTCAGATTATCCGCGTGTTGGTGCCCGTAGCCCCCGGAAAAGTGCAGATGCAGCTGTACCTGTTCGTCAACCTTTCCCTGCCCGAGCCACGCGTGCCCAACGCCGGCCAGCAACGTCGAGACCGAGCGATCGGGTACCCGCAGGTTCCTGAAGTGCGCCCAGTTGTCGTGCATTGTCATCTGCCGCCCGTCAGGATATCGGCAGATGTCCAGGATTCGTTTTGCCCGGGTAATCACTGCGATATCCCGTTCCAGGTCCAGGTCTTCCAGGCGCGTCCCGTTCTCCGGATGCACATACCCCGGCGGGTCGCTGTACCCCCGAACGGCACGGAATACCCTGTTCATTCCCCCCATCGTCATCTGATGATAACCTACACTGCCCTCCATCCAGAACCCGTCCTCGTAGAACGTCCGCCTGAACAGTTCCCGGCTTTGCCTTACGCCTTCGTGTACCAGCCCGGGATCTCCCAGGACCCGCCCGATCGCAATATATCCTTCGTATATCCGCGGCCCCGCGTTGCCGTAATCGGTCTCGTGAAATTGGTCTTGTCGAATGGCGCCCCGGAAGAAGTCGTTCTCGATACGCGCCTTCACGTCCGTCCCCATCTCTTCCGAGAGCCGCTCCAACTCGCCGCTGTTGTAGATCGAATCGTACGCGAACACCAGGTTCGTTGGCATCTCGTCGTGGCGCCACCGCCCCCATTTCCCGCCGCCATTTGGATATGGCGGCTCCGTTGCGAATCCCTTGGGACGGTGCGGCCAGTCGCGGCTGACCAGGAAACCCGGGTAATACCGGGCGAACGCATTCAGAATCAACGCGGCTCGCCGCGCATACGGTTGCTCACCTGTCATCTGGTACAACTCACCGAACAGTTGCGCGATCCTCGAAAAATACGTCCTCGCCTCACGCCATCCCCTGGCCGAAAACAGATACCTGTAACCGGTCGCGTCCTCCCAGTAGGGATATGCCACCTCCACGCCCACCGGATTCACCACCTTCATCACCCGATCCTCGGGATACTGATCGTTCGGAAAGACCATGTCGCAAAATCGACATTTCACCCGGTGCGGATCCGATATCGACCATCGCAACTGCCCCTCCTGCGTCCCCTCGTCACAGTTCGGGCAGCCCATAAACCGGAATCCCGTTTTGTCAGGTACCAGAGCCACCATGTCGGCTTCGGGCATCGACATCACCCTGGATACCGATCGTTTCAGGCGATTCACCCTTTCCGAAGACGCATCGACGCGATATACCGGGCGGGTTGGCTCCGCCCCAGCGGGCCGCGCCCAGCCCAGTGCAATCACGCAGCAGACTGCCAGCGTCAACACGTTAATTACGTCCACGAGACCACGTCCTTTCCACGGCGCATTCGAAGACCGTTTTCGGGTCCCGCGAAACACCGTCCACGGCGCTTCGCGGCCCGACTGAATGTCTTTGTCGTTATTTGCCAACATTCGTGCGGACCAGCTTCCAGACGTCCGGGAACATGTTGTTGCCTGCCACCATCCAGAGGGCGTCGTCATAGACGAATACACTGGCGGCGTGACGCGGGGCCCACGGCGTACCCGGCAGTTCGGACCAGTTCACCCCGTCCGGGCTGTACCAAACGTCGTTCCGGTTCCAGCTGCCGGTCGCCTCTTCCATCGAACGATGGGCCGCCTCGTGAAAGCAGCCCTCCATCACCCACAGTTTGTCGTCCCACACGCCCACGTCGTGATACTGTCGAGGCGCCCACGGGGCCGCACGGGTGTGCAACTCCCAATTGACGCCGTCACCGGTACTCCATACGTCGCCGAACATCTTCCGGCTGTTGATACGGGGCGTATCGTACGTCCCGCCGCCCAGAATCCAGATCCGGTCCTGAAATACCGCGCTCCCGCCAATCATCCCCCTTGCCTCCCACGGCGCGTTTTCGACGACCCGGTTCCAGGTCCGGCCGTCGGCCGAATGCCACACGTCGTTGTAGAAGATCTCCTCTTCATCCGCGAATTGGGGGATGGTCTGGCCGCCCATGACCCAGATTCTGCCGTCGTGAACCGCTGTATAGTGCAAAACCCTCGGCCCCCATGGCACGGGATCACACATCCGTTCCCAGGCCATGCCATCCGCGCTGCGCCAGACGTCGTTCTGATAGTGCCCCTGGTTGCAGTCTCCTCCCACGATCCACATCCGCCCGTCATGAACGGCGTAGCCGGCAGTGTGCCGCCCTTCCCACGGCGCTTCATCGTTCACCTCGATCCAGGTTTCCCCGTCCCCGGAACTCCAAACCTCGCTGTTGCAGATGATTGGAAAATTGACCCTGTCACGGGGATTCCAGCCACCCAGCAGCCACATTTTATCCTGAAACACCAGCGCACCGGCGCCGTCGCGGCCTGCAAAGGCGGCGTTTTCGGTTACGCAAATCCATTTATAATCGGACATAATGGTCTCCTTATTTCAGGTAAGACAGAAAACATCGACTCACACAAGGCACGAAGACACTAAGGGAAACCAGCTATCAGAGTACAGGCAGTGGTAAAAAGGTTAGCGAATAGTCCAAACCAAGTCAATTCGCGGATGCCCGGTTTTCGTAGGGGCGACCGGCCGGTCGCCCCTGGTAGATCGCTGCGCGAGTATGTCCGCATCCTTACATCATCGCGTCCACGAGGCCGCATCCGGGATGCCGCGGCTGACGAGGACCTCCAGGTCCGGTTCCGGCAGCCCAAGGCTGGCGGCGGCCCGTTTCGCGGCCGGCTCTGACCAGTCTCGCAGGATACCAAGGACATTTCCTGTTGAGCGGTCCAGCAGCAGCGCGGCGGCGGCGCCCTCCTCGCCGTCCAGCGTCGAGACGCCTTCATGGCCTGAGAGCGTAACGCGAGCCAGCCTGGCTGACCAGTCAGGCTGCACGGGAAGAATGAAAGCGAAGGCGCCGCCCGTGCCGCCGCACGCGATCTCGGCCATACCGAATGCCACGTCGAATACGGTGCTTCCGTCTTCAGCCTCTCCCGTGAGCCGGTACGGACCGTCCATCCGCGGTGGAGAAGGCGGGGCGCTGACCACGAACGCCGGTTCGAGGAATAGCTCCTTGTCGCCGTTCATGCCGCCCCACAGCAACAAGCCCCTTGTCGAACCTGTGTAGGCCGCTGCCTCACGCCTGCCTGTTTCATGGTAGCGATGGCGTAGCGCCCTGGAAAAACTGAACTCGCTGATCCACTGTGGCCAGCAGTACGACATCAGGTCCGACGTTTCGGGATTCACAAGAGTTTCATTGAGGAAATCGTACCCCCACGCGCCGATGGATCCGTCCTCCGTCGGAAAATCGGGATCGGTACCAATTGTGCCGCACCCGGGGGCGTGATAGAGATTCAGGTTGTGCCCAAGTTCGTGCGCGATGACGTTTCCGTCGAGGATGGACAGACTTACGTATCCGGGTAACTGTGCTATCCCTCGCACTTGTACGCCATCCTCGTCAGTCTCTCTGACGACGCCCATATAATGCCCCTTCCTCCCTTCCATGGCAAAAATCACCTCGATTCCAGGCATTAATGTTTCGTGATTGTTTCCCGTGGGATCCACCGAAGTCAACACGGGCTCGTGGATGGTCAATCTGAAGTCTTTCACTGGAAGAATGTCGCGGGTCAACCGGAACAGATCGGATTCGGAAGACAGGTCCTCAGTTTCGGTCAATACGGTACTATCGGGATTCTCACTCCAGAGAAACGGGACCAGCGTCAGTTCGAACGGTGGCAAGGACCTCACATCCAATGCAGTCCGACCCGTCGCGGGCAATCGAGCGCCGATGCCCAGACTCGGGTCCAGCGTCCGGTCCGGATCGATCTCCACAACCATCTCCAGTCCCGGCATCACCAACGAGCCCGGCACCACCGCGTTGGCCGAATTCAACAATGACGCCTGGTTGACCTGCCACGGGATGCTGTTCGCCTTGCCTTCGATTTCCGCAGTATGTACCTCGGCGTCTTCCAGGTAGAAGGTCGCCATCACGGGGGGCATGGTGGCATTCGCGTCCTGCGCCGCGGTGACGAATACGCGCAGGAGTGCCGGCTCGCCGGCCACCAGAGGCACGGGATATTCGAGAGACTGTGTCGCCTGCGTCAGATAAACGGTTGACATGTCGATACGGGCGCAGTTCGGCACACGGCTGTCCGGAATACTACCAAGCCACGCCAGGAATTCGATTCCCTCCGGGACACACAGGAGCGTTTCTTTCAAACCCAAGGATTCCAGGCTTAGATTGGTTAATGTGTGGGGAAGGCTCCCTGACAGAGCGCCGTTGAATGAGAGATCCAGCGATTGCAGGCTTCCGAGATTGCCCAGTTCCGGAGGTATCTCACCGGACAACTGGTTGACGCTGAGGTCCAACTGTTCGAGATAGATGAGTTGCCCCAGTTCCGCCGGGATCTTGCCGGACAGCCGATTTGAGGAAAGATTCAATCTTTGTAGATTGGTCAGCTTTCCCAAGTCGGCAGGTATCTCACCGGTCAACTGGTTATTGTTAAGGGACAATTCATGGATATCAGCCAACTGTCCCATTTCGGTGGGTATCCCACCCGTCAGCTGGTTGTGGCCGATGTACAACCCCCAGAGATTTGTCAGCTGGCCCATTTCGGCAGGTATCTCACCGGTTAACTGGTTATTGTCAAGAAACAACCATCCAAGATCGGCCAGACGTCCCAATTCCGTGGGAATCCCACCCGTCAACTGGTTGTGGCCAATTCCCAGTTGTATGACATTGGTGAGACGCCCAAGCTCCGGTGGAATACCTCCCGTTAACTCATTACCACTAAGGGACAAATTTCGGAGAACAGACAACCGTCCGAGTGCCGGGGGTATCTCGTCCGTCAACCGATTATTCCCAAGTTCCAGCGATTCGAGATTCGTGAGTTGTGCAAGCTCTGGCGGGATCCGTCCCGTTAACCTGTTACCAGTAAGGCTTAAGCGGTTGAGATTGGTCAACTGCCCCAGTGACACGGGTATCTTGCCCGAAAACCTGTTTCCATCAAGACGCACCATTTCGAGACTGGTCAACCTTCCAAGCTCCGGTGGGATCTCCCCCGTTAACCCACTCGCGGCAAGGGTCAAGGACGTGAGGTTTGTGAGTTGCCCAAGTTCCGGCGGAATCCCGCCCGTCAGTTGATTCCCGAACAGATTCAAATAGGTGAGTCTGGTTAACTGTCCAAGCTCTGGTGGAATGCCGCCCGTTAATTGATTATCTCCGAGGTCGAGGAATGTTAGATGTGCCAACTGTCCCAGTTGGCGAGGTATCGTTCCGCTCAGGTTGTTTTCATACAGGTCCAGTCTGGTCACCCGTCCGCCGCCATCGGTGGTCACGCCGTACCAATCGCCTAACGGCGCTTTGCCCGTCCAGTTCGTCGCATTCCTCCAGTTCGATCCATCCGTGCCGTTGTACAACTCCACCAAAGCATAGTAATCCGCGCGAGCGTCGGTACAGCGGTCTATTTCCGTCCTGTTCGGTATCCTGTTGAGCCACGTCTGGAATTCCGTCCTCGGAGGCGCACACAATTGTGTTCCGTCCAGAGCCAGGGAATCCAGGGACAGACGTGTGAGACCGACTGGCACCGGTCCCAACAGCGCGGCGTTTGAAGCGAGGTTCAGCGTATTGAGATGGGTCAACTGTCCGAGTTGGTGAGGTATCGTTCCCCGCAGGTTGTTTTTCTGCAGGTCAAGTCTGGTCACGTGCCCGTCCGCATCGGCGGTCACGCCGTACCATTCGCCCAGGGTTGGGGTGCTCAACCAGTTGGTCCTGTTCGTCCAGTTGGGGCCATCCGCGCCGTTGTAGAGCGCGACCAGAGCATCCCGTTCCGGAAAGGCACATTCAGCGGTGACTATTTTGTCCGGTATCCCCTCGAGCCACTCCTGGAATTCCGCAGTCGCAGGTATGCAGACCTGTGTGCCTTGAAACTCGAAATGACGCAGGTCTAGACCGAGGAAAGACTGAGGCAACGGTCCGGTCAGCTCTTCGTTTCCATAGAGGTATAGTGTTCTGAGATTGGTGAGTTGGCCTAATTCCGGCGGGATTGTTCCAAGCAACTCATTACCGCCAAGCTTCAGTTCTGTAAGGCTGGTGAGTTGGCCTAATTCCGGCGGGATTGTTCCAAGCAACTCATTACCGCCAAGCTTCAGTTCTGTAAGGCTGGTGAGTTGGCCCAGTTCCGGGGGGATCGGGCCCGCGAACTGATTATTGCCAAGCCATAACAATTCGAGGTTGGTGAGCCGGGCCAGTTCGGCGGGGATCGGGCCCGTCAAATCGTTCGAGTTAAGGAGCAACTGTGTAAGGTAGGTAATTTGGCCAAGCTCTGACGGGATTGGGCCCGTCAAATCATTATCGCTCAAGTCCAACGACTCTATGCCGGCAAGTTGCCCCAGTTCCCTTGGTATCGAACCCGTCAAATCATTCAAATCAAGATCCAATACCCTGAGTTTGGATAGTTTGCCCAATTCCGGCGGGATCGGACCGGTCAAATTGTTATTCCAACTAAGGTCCAGGGTTTCTAGCTCGGTGAGTTGGCCAAGCTCTGGGGGGATCTCGCCGATCAACCCACTGACCCATAGTCTCAAATACTTGAGCCTTGTAAGTTGACCCAATTCGGCAGGGATCGGCCCATTCAGTGAGTTCACCGAAAGATCCAAACTCCTGAGATTGGTGAGTTGGCCAAGCTCTGGGGGGATCCCTCCATTCAACGAATTCCAGCTGAGGGCCAATTCAGTGAGATTCGTCAACTGTCCAAGTTCTGGGGGGATCTCACCGGTCAGCTTATTTCGCGAAAGGTAGAGTAAATCAAGGTTGATTAGTTGTCCGAGTTCCTTTGGTATCGTTCCGTTCAGCGGGTTGTCCGAGAGAAAGAGCGAATGTAGATTCGTGAGTTTTCCAAGTTCTGGCGAAATCCCACCACTAAATTGATTCTTGGTAAGACTCAAATTCTGAAGTTTGGTAAGGCGGCCAAGCTCCGGGGGGATCCCCCCGGTTAACTGATTCCCGTAAAGGATCAACCTCGTGAGGTTGGTGAGTTGACCCAGTTCCGCAGGGATCGGTCCCGTCAACCGATTAACGCTAAGGTCCAGCTCTGTAAGGTTGGTGAGTTGGCCCAGTTCCGCAGGGATCGGTCCCGTCAATTGACTATTTTCAAGGTCTAGTTCTGTGAGGTTGGTGAGCTGGCCGAGTTCCGAAGGGATCGTGCCCGTCAGCTCATTTCCGTAAAGGCGCAACCGAGTGAGGTTGGTGAGTTGACCCAGTTCCTTTGGGATAGGTCCGGTCAATTCATTCCTGGCAAGGTCCAGCTCTGTGAGGTTGGTAAGTCGGACTAGTTCCGACGGAATCGGTCCGGTCAATTGATTGAGTCCAAGGTCCAGCTCTTTGAGGTCGGTGAGTCGACCCAGTTCCTTCGGGATGGATCCCGTCAATTCATTCCAGCCAAGGTCTAGCTTTGTGAGTCTGGTGAGCCGACCGAGTTCCGACGGAATCGGTCCGGTCAGTTCATTCAATTCTAGGCTCAATTGCGTGAGGTTGGTGGGTTGGCCCAGTTCTTTTGGGATAGGTCCGGTCAATTCATTCCATCTGAGGTTCAACCACTCGAGGTCCGCGAGTTGTCCAAGCTCTCTCGGTATCGTGCCCGACAGATTATTCTCGGCAAGAACCAGAGCCGTGACCCGGCCGTTGTGAAGGCTGACGCCATGCCAGGTTGAAGGGTCCTGTTCCGTCAACCAGTTGGCGTTGTTCTCCCAATTCGGACCGTCCGTCGCCTTGTAGAGCGCGACCAGAGCATCCCGGTCCCCGCCGGAAACAGGTACCTTTTCGCCGAAACGACTCGCAAAGATCACGAAATCGGGGAATCCGATGGCGCCATCCCCATCCAGATCGTACCGCGCATCAAATCCGGTAGCCCCTTTATCGGACCCGAATGCCTCGGCGAACAGAACGAAATCGCTGAAGCCGACCGTCCCATTCCCATCGAAATCCGGTGAGCCGGCGGAATGCGGCAAACTTGCCTGCGAATAGAGCGCTCCCAGGCCAATCAACACGGCGAGAGACGTGGCTGCGAATATCGAGGCCGATTTCGCTCCATTCCCGGTCGACCGTCGTTCGGACGAATGTAGACGACGCATGTACAATAAGACCTCACACGAAAAACCGATGCCGAATCAGCCCTCGACGATCAGTTTTCGGCCATGCGCTTGGACTGGTTTGCGATTCTCCCGGCCAGGACCATGGTGCGGTTCAGAGCCTGCTCATGTGAAGTACAAACTGATATTTACTCGCAGTACGTGTGCCACCGTGTGTCGCTTTGGATGAATGTCGAATAAGATGTTGTTTTAATTTATGATAGGAAAATCACAAGACAAAATAACGAAAAGCAGTTCCCATTGTCGCAGGGCGATATGTCGTCCATTGACGATATATCGACCCTTCGAGATGGGCGCCGCTCGCTATCCAGTCTCGATCGCCAAGCCCTGGCATCCCTTGTTGTTCCGAAAAGCAGTAAAATCAGCTCTCGGCAGTCAACCGTCAGCTTGAATCAAGAATCCAATCCGGCGACGTCAGCGCCATGAGAACGCAGAACCAGAGGTGGCGCACCGAGGGTAGAAGGCTCTCGATCCCGGAATATCAAAAGGCAGCGGTCAGCCGTCAGTTTTCAGCCATCAGCTAAACCAGGCTAACGTTATGGCCAATCGAAATCGACTCACCTATGTCTGCGCCGTAATGTGGGCAACCACAAGGGTTGCCCCTGTGAATTCAAGGTTGGCGCGAAACACGGCGATGTCAATTCGCGATTTCGCGGTTCTTGTAGGGGCGACCGGCCGGTCGCCCTTCGAATTCGATGACGGCGCACCGAGGGCAGCCGCAAAGAAAAAACTCGCCACGGAGAATGCCTGTGGCGGGACGATGAGTACGTCGAGCTTGGTGAAATACCTTCTATGTACGTAGACTGCTAAGAAATTCCAATGTCATGACAGGTCGCCTGACGGCGGTGAGACGGGAGCCGTGAGATGACGTCTTTGCCCGATTGGTTCCTCCTTCTTGCCTCCGGCAACAAAAGAAACCTCACAAGGCAGGAAATCTCTACCCTCTCCCGTCTTCCGTCTTCCCGGTTTTATGGAACCCGCCGGAGGCAGGGAATTTGGGGAGATGTTGATTTTGATCTAAGCTCTTGACTTTGACTGAAAGCTGATCGCTAAAGGCTGCTTTCCTACCAACCCTGACGCCCCACGTAAAGGCCCCGATTCTTCATGGGCAACCGCACCCGCACGCCGCCCAGTCGGTGGGACTCGATGAAGCCCATGATCATCTCCTGGCTTCGCCGCGCCAACTGGATCGGCCCCCTGGTCTCGCGGTCCTCATCCAGCGCCTCGGCGATATCCCTGAGACCATTTACCGTACCACTTTCCATCGGGACCTCGGGAAACGGCCGCTCTTTCAGTGCACGCGGCGCGCCGCAGGCCTGCCGGAACTGACATGTCAGCCCGTTGTCGAACGTCCTCAGCTTTCCGCCGGCGCCGCAAAGCTCGAATTCCGGTCCGCTGCCGGCCGTTGAATAACCAAGGACGCCGTTGTGAAACCGGACGAACCCGGCTGCCACGCCCGGGTCCACGTTCAACCGGTTGTCGTCCCAGTCCCCATCCTCACACACAATGGTTCCCTGAACGAAATCGATCTCCGGATCGCCCGCCAGGTACAGCATCATATCCGACCCGTGGGTGAGCCCCCACAACGCGGCGGTCACCCCCTGCTGTATGATCACGGCCTGGACCGTCCCCAGTTCACCTGCGTCGGCCAGTTCCCGCATTTTCTGATAAATCGGAATATATCGGCGCTGGGTGCCGTAATTGAACTTTGTTCCGTTCTTTTCTACCGCCGCCACCATTGCGTCGGCTTCCTCCATCGAGCAGCAAAGCGGCTTTTCGCAATAAATCCCCTTTACGCCACGTTCGGCCGCGAAGACGGTCATCTCCGAGTGGGTTGCCGGGCGCGTGGCGATACACACGATATCCGGCTTCTCTTTGTCGATCATCTCCCGGTAGTCCGTGTAGCAGACGGGAACGCCGTACCGGTCCCGAATCGACTCCGCCTTCCCGGCCATCACGTCCGAGACTGCGATCAACTCCGTACGCTCGCACGCCACGGCGGCCGCCGCGTGCGAGTATGGGATCCAGAGCCTGCTATCGGGATGGTCGCGCACTTCGTCGTCGATTGTCGCTCCCATCCGCCCGCATCCAATCAACGCCGTCCGATATCGATCCGCCATTTTCCTGTCCTCGTGATGATGGAAACTACTCCACTTCGTTTGACCGCATCTTTGCCCGCAGGGGTCCGAACATGCCGTTGCCCCATCGGATATCCGCGTCCATTGCCGCCCCGGCTCGCCCGGCGGGGACCGGCGCTGAACCCAGGGACCTCCCGTCCTGTGCGATGCCGATCCTTTCCTCTCCAATCGCAAACTCAAGCGTCGTCGGCTCTCCCGTCCAGGCAACGGGCACGGAGACGCTGCCCGGTTTTCTTACCCGGTAGACCATGCGGTACTGGTTCCACACCTCGTCATCGTGCAGGAATGAATGCCGCATGTCACGGACGGGGCAACCCTTGGCGCTCACGGACAGGAACATTGCGTCTCCGTTCGGCGCCAGTCCGGTTACGCGTTGTCCCCATTCGTTGATCACCAGGTCAGTACCATGTTCCTCGTTGTAGGCAACCACCCGGTCTTCGTATGGATGCGTCATCCTGTCCGTAATCGGCGGCTTCCGAAAGTTTCGCCTCACAAACTTCCACTCGTGCCCGTGCGCATCGTACCGCCACAACTCGGACCAGGGCCACACCCCCACGTAGAGGTCCCCTCCGTAGATTGCGGTTGTCTGCGCCTCGCGCGCACTGCCGGACACGCCGGGCATTACCGGCGGCGAGTCCTCAAGGTGACGAAGCGCCTTGCCATCGTACCTGAAGAGATTTCCCGTGGGGTACTGTGCGATGAGCATCTCGTCGTACCAGTTCAACATCGAATACAGCTGAAAACTCACGCCCGCCAGTGACGCCCGCACAATCTTCCATTTGGACCCGTCGAATACGTAGACGCCGCCCATATTGGAGGAATTCACGATCTCATCGCCGAGTTGTCCGATGGAGAACGGCGTCTCCTGGGGATACTTCAGGTCCAGCGTCACCGCCTTATCCAGGTCGACCGGTCCATCTCCCGGCTTCCACGGAACAGCGTACAGCCTGGTGTACGGCGGATCCGAATCATGGTCCTTATGGAAGAACGTCAGATAGCCCAGGGCGTAATAGAAATGGTGATGATGTCCTGACGCGGGCGGCCCCAATATCCGCTCTCCGTCGTACCAGGCTTCGCCTCCCTTGAACTGGAATATCTTTCCGGCAACCCGCATTTTTCCGTCCCCGGCAACGGTTTCGCCCACGCCGAAGCTCTCGTCCGCCTGCCACCCGCCCGCTTCGTCGTCCCACCATCGCGCTGTCCGGTCCTGGTGATAGCTGCACGAGTACACCCGGCCATCCAGGTCGAACAGGTAACTGCCGCCGTCCTCCGTAGAGGGCGGCAGGGCCTCGAATGTCTCCTCTGCCTCGTCGTCGCGGAGGAAAAACTGCAGCGTGAACCGATCCATCCGAAACGCCGTATTGTAGACACCCACAAAGCCCGCGCCAAATACGACACGTCCCTCCTTGTCCCGGGCTTCGAACAGCGACCCCCAATTCTGTCCGACATCCTGACCGAAATCAATCGTCGTCGTAACACGCATTACAGGTTTCTCCTCGGTATGCCCCGGCACCAACCAGAGCAACAAAATGGGAAGCATCCATTGCATTGCCAGTCAACACTCCGGTTTCGCTTCAAGTTGGAAGATTCAGTGCGGGGAACGTTTCCCTGATTGGCCATCCCGAGACGGGTCGTATCAACGAAACAGCCGATACCGGCCCCGTCAAAATGCCAGGACCACCTTTACCGCACTGTCCGTTTCAGGATGTTCAAACGCCAGTTCGAACGCCTCCTGGATCTTCTCGAACGGCATCAGGTGCGTCAGAATCGGCCGCACGTCCAGCCGGCCCTGGGTGATCCAGTCCAGCGCAAGCGTATAGTCCAGGCCCGGATTTGGCCCCACCGAAGTTACGATCTGCAGTTCCTTCCTGAACATTTCCATAAATGACAGCGTCATCCGCCCCTCGGCATTCTCCTTGTTCGGCACGCCGAAATAAACCAGCGTTCCGTCCTGGCGCAGCAGGTCCCCGCAAAGGTTGAACGTGGATTCCCGGCCCACGGCCTCCACCGCCAAGTCCACCATTTCCCCGCCCGTGATTTCCGAAACCGCCTCCGAGAGATCGCACGTCCCGGAATCGATCGTATGGGTGGCGCCCATCTTCGGCGACACCGCCAGACGGTGAGGAAGCGGGTCCACGCCGATAATGGTCCTTGCGCCGAGGTTGCGCAGGGTGGCGTTGAACAGTTGTCCCACCGGACCCTGCCCCATCACCAGCGCCTTCCTGTTGATCACGTTGCCCAGTTTGTAGAAACAGTGGATAACCGTACCTAACAACTGGCTCATCAGAGCGACCTCCGGCTTAAGGCCCATCGGCAGTCTGACGCACCCCGCGGGATCGGCCAGCACGTATTCCTGGAACAAGCCCCGGTCGAAGCCCCAGAGCAGCACCCGGTCGCCAACGTTAAAGGCGCCGGAGGCACAGGCTTCTACGATACCGAGGCCTTCGTGTCCCGTCTGTCCCAACCCCATCGGATAGGAGGCGCCGATGCCATAGAACGCCGGCTTGTCCGTCCCGCAGATCCCCACCCGCTCCAGGCGAACGAGCATCATCTTCCCGTTCGCTTCGGGTCTCTCCACCTCGGCAATTTCCCACCGCCGGGGCGCCACCAATCTAGCCGCTTTCATCGATCCACACCTCTCTCGGAATCAGTCCCATACCGGCCAATCCTGCGCCTGCAGGCGCTTCCACAAACCGTCGAACCGCCCGCTGCCGTCGTCCTCCCACTCATCCAGCCGAACGCCGGGCGCAAAGGATTCGTCCACGCCCTGCTTCATCAGCCTCTCGGCCTGCTGCAGGTTTCGATAGTAATGCCTGACGCCGCCCGGAAACGTCACCACCGACAGATGCCGGGGCCATTCCGCCGCGGGCGTCTCCCGATACTTCGCGACGGCATCTTCATCCAGGGCCACGCCCAGGCCAGGCGCCTCCGGGACCTTCATAAAACCCCGCTGGACTGGATGCGCGTCCACGATCAGATCGTCTTCGTACGAGTGGCTGGCCGTCACCCCCGGCAACGTTGCCGTGGGCATCACGGCGCCCAGATGAAGCGCAAACGCCGTGGTAATTCCCGTGCCCACGTATTGCAGTAGAATCGGTGTATTCGCCGCGGCGAACGTCCACCCCGCCGCCAGCGCGTCGCGTACGCACTCGTGGCTGCACAACGCGCCTTCAAAATCCCCGGCGCGAAGGCCCGTCCACGGTCCGGAAGGCTGCCTTGACGCCGCCTCGGACAGCACGCGTACGCCGTGCAGATAGAATGGGATGCGGATCTCGCCGTGCAGCCTCCGCCATCCTTCGATATCGTATGCGAAGATCGGCTCCTCGACGCCTTTGACGACGGGAATTTTCTCCAGCGCCCTCAGCACAGGCAGCGCCATCTCCACACATATCAACGCGCCGTTGAAATCGAATTCCACGCGGAAATCCGCCGGCGCCACGTCCTGAATCGTCTGAGCGCATTCCACCACGTCGTAAAACGCGCGCGCCTTGCACTTCAAGCCGCGGTACCCGCGATCAGCCGCCTCCTGGACTTCCGCCGCCGTGTCCTCCGGCGACATGCTGGGCATCCACCACCCCATCGCCACCCAATGACGCGCCTGCTGCCCCATCACTTTCCACGCGGGCAGGCCCAGGTGCTTCCCCATGAGATCGTAGCACGCCATATCCAGATTGAACCGACCCTGCCCCATCACGTGGTCGAAGGGATCGGTACCTATGTAGGCATCCAGCGCCTGCTGTACGAGCGGCGGTCCGGGATTCTCGCCCAGCCCCTCGAGCCCCGTATCCGTATGAAATTTGTATACCGTCACTTCCTCCTGCATCGCGAAGTGATGGTACGCCTTCCGGATCCGGGCTTCATAGGGAACCCGTAGCGGAATCGCCTCGATCTCCGTGATCTTCATCGCTTCAGTCCTTGCCGCAAACGGTCGGTTGGGGGACCGCTCGGATACGTGGCGTTACATCGCTTGAATTCCGCGTAAGCCGATGGTATATATAAAGCGGGGATCTGCATTAATGTTCGGGGACATGGTATTTGAAATGACCCGTTCATTCAAGCAAAAACCCTACCGCCTGCGCAACCACCTGGACCGGCTTATGGTCCAAACCCATCACACGGAGCGACATCGATGCTCTCCTACCGAGCGGCCCTCATAGGCTGCGGCAACATCTCCGGCCGCCATGCGAGGGCCTACCTGGAACAGGGCAACGTCCAGCTCGTTGCCGCCTGCGACGTCAATCCGGAGAACCTCAACAGGACCTGCGACCAGTTGAACATTCCCGGCCGCTACGCTTCTCACCAAGACCTCTTCGAGTACGAGTCCGATATCGATCTCGTCAGCGTATGTACCTACCCGATGGTCCACGCCGAGCAGACCATCGCCGCCGCCAACGCCGGCGCGAAAGCCGTGCTCTGCGAAAAACCGATGTGTTTAAGCCTGGACGAATCCGACAGTATGATCCAGGCCTGCAGGCAGAACAATACGCGGCTGGTCATTGCCCACCGCCATCGCCAGAGCCCCAACTTCAATAAGGCGCGCCGCCTGATTGCGGAAAGCGCTATCGGACACCCCCGCCTGGTCTGGAGTTATCTCACAAGCTGCCTTGTGGACAACGGCACCCATATCGTCGACATGATGCGCTACCTTCTCGGGGACCCGGAGGCGGACTGGGTGATGGGACAGGCGTCACGAATACGTGGTACCATGTATCAGGGTTCTCCTGCCGAAGAATCGAGCATGGGGCTTGTCGCCTTCAGCACCGGGACCCGCGCGGTGGTGGAAATGGGCGAAAGGACGCCAACGGACGGGTTCCGCTTTCGCGTTCTGGGTAGCGAGGGGACGATTGACGCCGCCCTCGACGAAGTGGTCCTTACAGACACGAACGGCATCACAACATACCGGGAAGAAGCCAAACCGGGGTTTTTCGAACAGACGCGGGAAATGATCGCATGGGTGGAAGGCGGAGCTGAACACCGGAGCAGCGGCGAGAAGGGTCGGGCCGCGACTGAACTGCTGATGGCCATGCACGAATCCGCCCGCACACGCGAACTGATCGAACTGCCGCTCAAGATCGGCTACGATCCCATGAAGAAACGGGCGGATGAAATGCGGTGAGACGTAAGACGGGAGAGGGTAGAGATGACCAGCCCCGGGCGGTTTCATATCCTGCCGATGGCATAGAGGCAGATCCAATCGGGCAAAGACGTCTTCTACCGTCTCACCTCTACCGTCTCACCTCTTTTTCGCGACCTCTCCCCCCGGCCCCCTCTCCTAAAGGAAAGGGGGAGACCCTCACCCTCGAACGCCAGAACCAGGCGCCACCTTCGGGGTCGCTTTGGTGTAGAGCCCACCCTGACTCCGGTCGTAAATGACTTCGATGCTTCCGTTTTCCGAAACCAGCCGTGGCACGTTGTTGCCCTTCTCGTCGCGGTCCGGCCCACGCATCACCGCCAGTTGCGCCTCGCCCATCCCTTCAAGAAGATCCCCCCATCGCTCCTCCGGGGTCGCCATTGCGGCCCCCCCGTTGAAGTGCCGCGAGGAGTACCGCGTGAGGATAACGCGCCGCGGCACGTCGCTCTTCCACGCCAGAGCGCCGTGCGCCTGCGGGCCGTCCATGAAAAAGATGACGTCCCCGGCCTTTGTCAGCGGATGTAACACAAGCCCCATGTCATCGTCGCAGGTCCACACGCCCTTAGGGATGCGGTACTGCGCCTTGTGGCTTCCCGGCACGCAGGCAAAGCCCCCGTCGCTTTCGGCGACGTCCCGCAATTGCCAGGCCACCCCGACGGATGGGCCACCCAACGCATAGCTGCGGCCGTTTTGGAAGGTATAGTTGCGAGACGGACTCAACGGTTCGTTGCCGCCATGAAGAAAGTGTCCGGCGCCTCCCCTGGCCGTACAGATCGCCTCAAAGCCCGAACACCGGAAGCCCTTCCCGCCCATCCAGGTGAGGCGGTGTACCACTGCAGGGTGGGCGAGCATTTTCCGGAACGGTTCACAGTAGGGTCTGGGCATTTCAAGCAGCCCGGTCATGGTGGGCCGCCCGGTTCCGGCCAGGCTTTTTGACCCCATGGCGAGATCCACGCTTTCAACCACGATGCGGTCTGTAAACCGGTCTATCGCCTCGTTCGCCAGCGCCAGGTCTTCCGGAGTCATCACGTTTCGGAGGACGAGATGACCGCACAGGTCCCAAAAATAAAACTCCTTCTCGTCGATGTTCGAATCCGGATTCCTGATATAGATGGAGGGGTGGGACAGGTCGGGTTCCGGGTCCACCCGACACGTCACTCCATCCGAACTGAGCGTGGGAGGCGGGTCCGTATCCCTGTATCCCGGCTTGTGCAGCATGACACGCTGCTCCGGCGTCAATTCCGCCATCCATTCCGGCTGATCCTCCCTTTGGGTCTTCGGTCCGGCGCCGGTGGATTGCACCGCCGCGTGCCCCGCGTATTTGTACTGGAGCAACCGCTGTGTGTGCTCCCCCGTTCCGGGACGTACGCCCTGAAGCAGGGTCGCCGCGCACAGCAGCAGGTCGCCCGCCTCCAGCAACGGCTGTACGGTCAGTCCCAGATCGTCTCTTCCGTTCAGCACGTCGTCCGGGGTTTCCACGTTGCTCTTGTGGCTGCACGGCACCAGTGAAAACCCGCCGTCTTCCGCGCACGTATCCGACAGCGCCCAGATAGCGCGTATGCCCTGGCAGTGCCGGCGGCCGTTAAGGATGTAGTAGGCCCGGCCGGCGTCCATCGGTTCATTGCCGCCGACAAGGCCGCCGCTATCCCCGTCCGCATTGCCGATGAGCTCCGGTTCGCTGTCCAGCCGGAATCCGTCTCCGATCAGCTGGTTCAGGTACCAAACCAGCAGGGGATGGACCATCAGGTCGCGGAACGGCTCCCGATGCGGCGCGGGCCATCCCAGCATGCCACTCGCGCGGCCCTCACGCTCGAGCGCCCGATTGCAGGCTTTGACCCCTTCGGGAGTTAAAACGCCCCGCATAATGAGGTAGCCCGAGACATCGAAACAGTAGTTCTCCTCGTGGCTCATCTCTTGCCGGTCCAGTTCCGACCTCCTATATGTTGTACAATCCCCAGACCCCTTCATAATATGTAGTAGTCATGATACTTGTAGATATCCAGAGGTGTCAATTGAAAAAATGGCGCACCGCTCGCAGCGATCAATCGTCAACCGACAAGGGCCGCCCCGAAAAGTGTTACCTATGTATCCGAACACCTGTTACCCTACGTGGCGGACAGCGGCGAGCGGGGAGACCCTCACCCCCCGACCCCCTCTCCCAAGGGGAGAGGGGGAGCAGAACCAGGTATACATCAAGCGATGTAAGTTCCCCCCTTTCAGGAACCGGGAAAGGGGTAGGTCTCCTAAAGGCGGGAAGACGTTAGACGAAAGAGGGTAGAAATCGCCTGCCCCGTTCGGTTTCATTTCTTGCCGGTCGCATAAAAAGGAAGAACCGATCGGGCACGGACCTCTTCTACCGTCTACCGGCTCACGTCTCACCGCTTTCAGGTTCTTCCTTCTAACGTCTTCCCGAATTGAAAGGAGTTGACATGACTGATCTGAAAGCGGCGGTGATCGGCTGTGGCGGGCACGCGCAGTCGCACCTGCAGATGATTACCGACGAACCCCGCCTTCGGCTGGCGGGCATCGCTGAACTCAACGAGGAGCGCCTGCGGAAGAACCGGGCCGAATGGGCGCCGGACCTGGCCTCTACGGACTACCTGCAGATGCTCGACGCGTGCCGGCCGGACGTCGTTTACGTGGTCACGGATCCAGGGCATCTGCTACCTATCGTGCTCGATTGCCTTGAACGCGGGATTCACACCTCGGTAGAGAAGTCGCCGGGAATGAACGCCGGTGAGACGGAGCAGATGGCGCGCGCCGTCCGGGATAGCACCGGCAAAGGCATCGTATCGTTCAACCGTCGATACTATCCGCAGGTGCTGGCCGTCCGGCGACGAATCCGGGCCGGCGGAGGGGCGGTACACGTCGCCGCCACGTACAACAAGCCGTTGGTCCGGTTCAAGGACGCAACGCCCGACCCCGTGATCTGCGACGCCATCCATCACGTGGACCTGATCCGCTGGCTGGCGGGCTCCGGCCCGGAGGAAGCGGCGATACCCGTTGAGGTGCGGGGCATGGTGCAGGACGGCGAGCGCCCGGTCGCCCACCGCCACAACGCGGTTGTGCGCTTTGACACCGGCACGTTCGGCGTGCTGATGAGCCACTATGGCGTGGGTTATCGGATCCAGCGGGCGGAAGTGCACGCGGAGGACCTGTCGGTCTATCTCGATCTGACGAGAGCGCCGCGGGTGGAGGGGTATGTGCGGGGTGAGGCGTTTTCGGTGGGAGACGACGAAATCGAGGCCGTGGGCGGGGCCGGCTTCAACGAGATCGTCCACTTCGTCGACTGTATTCTGGAAGACCGCACGCCATGGTCAACCCTGGACGACGCCGTGCAGACCATGCGCCTGTGCGAGGCCATCCGCGCCGGTCACGTGGGTACGTTGTGATCGGGAGAGCCAATCGTGAGCGCTACTCATGACGCAAGGCGTCGACCGGATTCGCCGTTGCAGACCGGAATGATGTGCGTTTTCCGGGGACGTTCGTTCTTATCCTGCTTATCCTGTCCATCCATGTAAATCTTGGCTCGTGATTGACATGAGCTAATTCGGCGCCTGTTCTCTGATATTCTCGGATACCACGTGGCCGTCGAACAGGTGAACGACGCGATGGGCGAATCCCGCGTCGTGGGCTTTGTGCGTGACCATGACGATGGTCGTCCCGTTCTTATTCAACTCCGTCAGCAATCCCATGACTTCATTGCCGTTGGCGGAGTCCAGGTTCCCGGTGGGCTCATCCGCGAGGATAATATTCGGATTCGAGATAACCGCCCGCGCCACGGCAACGCGCTGCTGTTGGCCGCCTGACAACTGCTGCGGGAAGTGTTTCTCGCGGTGTTTGATGCCCATATACTCCATCGACTCGTCCACGCGTTTCCTGCGTTCTTTGGACGGCATCTTGAGGTACAGGAGCGGCAGCTCGATATTCTCGGCCACGGTCAGCTCGTCGATCAGATTGAAACTCTGAAACACGAACCCGATATTCGCCTTTCGCGCATCGGCTCTCTGCCGCTCCGTGTGTTTCGATACCTCCACGTCGTTCAGATAGTATTCTCCATCGGTCGGGTTATCCAGCAACCCCAGCACGTTCAGCAGCGTGGACTTGCCGCAACCCGACGGCCCCATCACCGCAACGAACTCGCCTTCACTGATCTCCAGGTTGACGTTTCGGAGCGCGGTGGTTTCGACCTCTTCTGTACGGTAAACCTTCTGTAAATCCACAGTCTTGATCATCTCGAAACTCCTATAAAAAGGGTAGACGGGAGACGGGAGATGATATGAGTGCCCGTCCGTTTTATTGGCCGCAATAATAATGGCTACTGAAGCGGCACGGGTTAAGGTGAAACGCTTTTGTCAATTTCAAAATCATGACGCGAAAGTTTCAACACGGCGTTCCCTCTCTATCCTTTTTGACCTGGCGCCGCATCAGATGGCAAGGTCTTTCCTCTCCCGCCCCCCGGCCACCTCACCCGGGGTAAGACGTTAGACGGAAGCGGGGAGAGATTGCCTGCCCCGTGCGGTTTCATTTCTTGCCGGTGGCATAAAGGATGAACCAATCGGGCAAGGATGTCTTCTCCCGTCTCCCGGCTCACGGCTCCCCGCTTTCAGGTTTTTCCTCTACCCTCTCCCGGCTCACCTCTTTCCGAAGTTAGACGGAAGACGTTAGACGGGAGAGGATATGAGTGCCCGCTCGTTTTATTAGCCGTAACAAAAATGGCTAAGGACCCGGCACGGGTTACGAGGAAACTCTACTAATCAATCCTGACAGCAAACCAAACAATCGATTCATCGTTTCTGATATTGACTGAACGTCGTCGTCCGAACACAATTGGAGGTTTAGTGCTATTTCAAGTTGAGTATCCAACTCAACCAACGAACTCCTGGCTATTTCGAGAAATCTTCTGCGTTCAGTATTCGAAGTTCTTGCTGATCCCTCGGCGATGTTAGACGGTATTGAGACAGCAGATCGCCGTAGCTGGCTGGTAATGCCATGGAGCTCGGCGGAAGGAAACTTGGCGGTCAGGGTATATATCTCGTTCACCAGTTCGATGCTCTTTTTCCATACTACAAGCTTCTTGTGGCTGAGTTCCATCATCGTGTTTGTACCTATCCTATAAGGGTTTGGCGCCGCATCAGGTGGCAAGGTCTTTCCTCTCCCGTCTCCCGGCTCACGGCTCCCCGCTTTCAGGTTTTTCTTCTCCCGTCTCCCGGCTCACGGCTCCCCGCTTTCAGGTTTTTCTTCTCCCGTCTCCCGGCTCACTTCTCACCGATTTAATACCAGCTTATCTATATCCTCATAATTTTCGTATGACGACGTCACAACGCGTTCTCCCGGAGCCAGTCCCTCGAGCACTTCGAAATACTCCGGATTCTGGCGTCCGATGCGGACGTCGCGCCGTACGGCCAGGTCGCCCTCCACCACGAAGACCCAGTTGCCGCCGGTGGTCTGATAGAAACCGCCCCTCGGCAACAGCAACGCTTCTTCGGGCGCGTCCAGCTCCAGTCGAATCTGCTCGGTCTGCCCGCGGCGGATGCTTCGCGGCGCATCGCCTGTGAAATCCATGTCTACCTCGAACTGCCCCTCCCTTACCTCGGGAAAAACCCGGCGGATTTTCAATTCGAATGTCTGTTCGTCGATTTCAATCGTCCCTCTGAGTCCCGCTGTAATTCTCGTAATGTAGAATTCATCGATGGCCGCACGCATCTTGTAGGCGTCCAGAACGTCGATCTGGCCGATGCTGGTCCCCTTCGCGATCAACTTGCCGATTTCGGCGTTGAGCTGGGACAATTGACCGTCGATCGGCGCACGCACGGTCAGGTTTCTCAATGGACGGCGCACGTCATCCAGTTGAAGCTGCAGGCTGCGCGCGCGCTTCTGCAGGGCAGCCAGTTCATTGATTCGATACAGTGAGTCGCGTCTGACCGTCTCCAGCATAAATACCCTGAGCTTTTGGGCATGATTGTAACTGTCTTCTGCCGAAAGGAATTTTTCTCGAGACGTGAAATTTCGTTCGAATAGCGCTTTCTGCCTCAGAAATTCGCGTTCCGACCTTTGCAGTTCCAGTTCGATGTCCATCAGTGAGCGTTTTCGCTGGATATCCTGGATTTCCTGGTTCAACCGTGTGTTTTCCATTCTGTTGATCTGCTCGAACAACTGGGCTTCCTGGCTCAATACGGTCTGTTCAAGCGTGGGGTTCGACATCCGCAGGATTGGCGTACCCCGTTCGACCATCGCCCCCACTTCAAGGAAAATCTCCTCCACCTGCCCGCCTTCCAGCGCGTCCAGATAGTGGGTCTGAATGGGCATCACCGTGCCGCGCTGGGGGATGAACTCCTGGAAGGGACCGATGGTGACTTCAGATATCGTGATTCGCTCGACCTGCACGTTGAGCCTGGCGCTGTGGTCGCCGAATATGGCCATGTAGACCACCAAGCCCACAAAGCCTGCGATCGCGGCGAAACTGATGATGCGCTTCGGCGTCCACAGCTTCTTCCGGATCCTGCGGTCCATGCCCTCGGTTGGTGTCTCCCGTACAGACGCGGAAGTACCGGGATTCACAAACCCGGGAACCGGTTTATCTCCGCCAACGGAGTCCGCCGGACCTTGAGACGCCTCCCGATCGGAAGCCTGCCGATCAGACGCCGTACCCGCTCGATTCAACCGCAACACGCGTCCCTCTTCCTTCTTTGGTTTTTGCTCTTCCATCATCTTTCCTTAACGACGTTCGAGACGTCGAAAACCGACGATCCTGAGTCGTTTCCTTGCCGTACCTATGTGCTTCCCGTTATCCCCAGCCGTTCGACCTTCCGCCTCAACCCGTGGCGCCCCCTGTACAGCCAGACTTTCAGGGTCCCCATCGGCACCTGCAGTTGCTCGACGATCTCATCGTAGGACCGTTCCATAAGATAATGCAGACAGACCGCCTCCCGATGCCGTTCCGGCAGCGCCCGGATGCTCTGCATCACAATTTGCCGGCGCTCCTTTCGCGCCAAAGCGGCCTCGGGACCTTCGTCAGGCGACGCGTACCAGCGCGACTGGAGCGCTGGCGCCGCACCCTCGACGTCACTTAACCAGTTCTTCCGCTTTCTCATGGACAGTGAATGGGACGTGCACACGTTCATCGCGATTCGTGTCAGCCACGTGGAGAAAGCGGCCTGTCCGCGAAATCCGGCCAACCCCAAAAAGGCCTTGATAAAGACCAATTGAACCAGGTCTTCGGTCTCATCCACGCTCCTCGCACATTGGTGTACAAGTGCGCGCACACGGTCGCGATGCGCCCTGTAAAGGTACGTATAGGCCCCCTCATCGCCCGCAAGCGCCCGATCGATCAGCGCCGCGTCGGACTCGGGGGCGCACTGCAGCGGCGTGCATTCAGTTTTCTTTTTCAGCACAATGGAGCCCACTCCCTATTCAAGTCGAATGCCTGCAAAGTACCGTGCCTTTGAACACGCGTAGCGACAACCGTGCCAATGATTATTTATTGTTATTTTTTAAAGACCTATGTGAAATCGCTTTCAAGCAAACGACAATAAAGTGTTCGATTTCGATACACACATGTCCGAAAACGCACACTTGGGGCAATGTCACAACCGGGAAAAGTCCAACCTTGGCAGCCTGCGCCCCTCGGTACAACCCCGATTGCCAGGCTGGGGAGGGCGACAGCCTCAATACATGGGCACGGCAAGTCTCTTCACTCCGTACGCAGCGCGTCCACCGGATTCGCCCACGCCGCCCGGATGGCCTGGACGCTCACCGTCAGCGACACGACCGCCAGCATCAATATCCCACCCAATACAAACGCGCCGATGCCCGGTTCTATCCGATACGCGAAATCCTGCAACCACCGCTGCGACGCATAGTACGCCACCGGCCAGGCAATCAGACTTGCAATGACCACGAGCTTTACGAAAACCCTGGACAAGAGGGAGACGATTCCCGATCCACGGGCGCCAAGGACCTTGCGGATGCCAATCTCCCTGGTCCGGCGCGCAACGGAGAGGGCCGTGAGCCCGTACGCCCCGAGACAGGCGATCAGAACCGCGAGCAATGCAGAATACATGACAATCCGGTTCCAGCGCTCCTCCCTCCTGTATTGTCCGTCCACTTCGTCGTCCAGAAATGAATACTGAAACGGAAGGTCCGGAGCGACTTCAAGCCACTTCTCCTTAACGAAGGCCAGCGTGCCGGAGATATTTTCCGGTCGGATCCTGACCAGCACGTTGCCATGTTCGTTCAAGGTAAACCTCAGTACCGCCGGCCGGACCGTGTGGTGCAGCGAGCGAACATGGAAATCCTTTACCACGCCGGCTACCGTCACATCCCGCTCTTCCATTCGCAGCATTCTGCCCACTACCGGATGATCCCAGCCCAGGTGGCGGACCAGTGCCTCATTCACGAGAATCGAAGACTGTGAACCCGTACTTTGCGGATCGAAGTCCGATCCTTCCACAAGGGACACACCCATAGTCCGTAGAAAGTCGTAGCCAACATCCACGAGTCCGACGTCGATTTCATTTCCTTTATGCTCAACCGTGTGGGAGTACCTCGTCCTGTTGCTCAGCGCGTGACTGGTTGTCGTCACACCCAGAATTGTATGGTGTCGTATCAACTCGTTTCGGTACACCCCGACCAGGCCTGTATCTCGCATCCAAAGGTCCCATGCCCGGATTCGCAGGACGTGATCACTCTCAAAGCCCAGCGGTTTCGTCCTCAGGTGCTCCAGTTGCCGTATCATAAGAAACGTGCTAACAACCAGGAATACCGACAAGGCAAACTGGAAAACCACCAGCGCCCGTCCGAACAGGCTGGACGCTCCCAGTCTGAGCCGTCTATTCCACACTGCAATGGGATGAAACCCGGACAATACCAAGGCCGGATAGCCGCCGGCTGCCACCCCAACGGCCGCCGCCAGTCCCAATAAAAACGCCAGCCCCACTCCGTCCGCCTGATCGCCAAGGGCGAGATCTTTTCGTAACAGATCGTTGAAAACGGGCAGGAGAAGCTCTGCCAGACCGACCCCGGCTATCATAGCGATCACGCTCAATAGCATCGACTCTCCAAGAAACTGCATCATCAACTGCGGCCGAGACGCACCGGCCGTTTTTCGCATCGCAATCTCGCGGTCGCGGGAGAATGACCGGCCGACGGCAAGGGTTATGAAGTTCACGCAGGCATTCGCCAACACGAGCAGAGCGATTCCGAGAAGAATATAGGAAAATACCGGATTGCCTGCTCCCCAGAGGCCCGGTATACCCCGTCCGAGATGCATATCAAGAAGTGGTTGAAGGCCGATTGACTCGTCCCACAGTTCTCCCCGCCTGGACTTTAGAAACTTCGAAAACCGACCCTTGACTTCTGCCGGACGTTGGTTTTCCGGTAGCAATACGAAGGTGTGGATCGCTCTCACTGACCAACTTCTCGCCTGGCCCCTGGCGGCAAACGGAGCCAGAAAATCGAATCGGATGCTGGAATTCTTGGGAATGGATTTCGCAATCCCGGTGATTACGAAATCCCGGTCCACCGCCGGTGGCCCCCAAAGTTTCACTGAAAGGACTTTGCCGATGGGATCTTCATGTCCAAAGTATTTCCGAGCTGCCTCGTCGGAGATCACAAGAGAGGACGGATCTTCCAGCACGGTCACCGGATCTCCCTTCAGCAGCGGAAAAGTGAACACTTCCAGAATCGCCGGATCGGCAAAGTTAAAGCTACCGCGTATGGTCCGGTCCTGAAACTTCGCAGAGGAAGCGCCCCAGCCAAATCTGACGGTTCGAACGTCCGGAAACGCCGCTTCCAGCGCCGGCCCCAGCGGATCCGGCGTCATGCCGCTCGCGCTCGTACGATCCTGGAGGTAGACCCTGTAAATCCGCTTCGCGTTTTCATGGAATGCATCGTACGTCCACTCGTGCCGGACGTACAGGAACGTCAGAATGCAAAACGCAATTCCGATCGAGAGGCCCACCACGTTGATCACGGAGTAGACCTTGTGCCGCATGAGATTGCGATACGCAACGATCAGGTAATTTCGAAACATGGATCACCTCTCAACGCAATCTCCCTGAGAACACTCGGGATCGCAGGATGTCGGCATGACGATGTGTCCGCGCATATGTGTTGACTCAGGTTTCCGGCGACTGGACAGCCGAGCAGACGGGAGATTCTTCGCTCCGCTCAGAATGACATGTTCGGCGACAACACTCTGTGAAGTGTATCAGAGACACGTGCGCTTAAACGGTCATCCTGAGGAAGCCCAGGGCTGGCAATGTGTCCGCGCAAACTGTTTACCCGGGATTCCGCCTTATGCAGAATTGAACTGACGGGAGATTCTTCGGAGAATGACATCTTTCAATAGCCATCGTCGAAATGCGTCCGGCACTTGTCCGCTCTGGCTGTCATGCTGAGGAAGCCCGTGTGAGGGTGGGGCAGACATTCCTGTCTGCCTGACTTCACTCATACCGCAATGCATCCACCGGATTCGCGCGGGCTGCCCGGATCGTCCGGGTAATCACCGTCAGCAGCACGACCGCCAGCGTCAGCAAACCACCCACAACGAACGTCCCGACTCCCGGATCGATGCGATACGCGAAATCCTGCAACCACCGATCCATCGCCCACCATGCGACCGGCCACGCGATCGCATTCGCCGCCCCCACCAACAGTACTAACTCACGGGACAGCAGACCCACGACGTCTGTCACACTGGCGCCCGATATCTTGCGAATGCCGATCTCCTTCGTTCGCCGCGTTACTGCAAACGCCGTCAATCCAAACGCCCCCAGACACGCAACAAAAACGGCAAGTAGCGTGCCGTACCCGACAATGCGATGGAGTCGCTCTTCGGTTCGGTATTGGCGATCGATGCTCTCATCAAGAAAAAAATAGTGGAATCCGGAGGACTTTGTCACGGCTTCCCATCGATCTCTCATATATGCCAGGGTGCCGGGGATATCGTCGGGACGAACCCGAACCACCAGTCGGTCGTATGGATAATCCGGCTCGCATTTCAGGAGTGCGGGGCCGATCTTGTGATGGAGCGAACGAAAATGAAAATCGTTCACCACCCCAATCACCGTCATTTCGTCGAAAAATCTCAATGTCTTTCCAATCGGTGACCCCGGCCCCAGCCGACTGGCCAGCGTCTCATTGATAACCACGGACGCAGCAGTGACTGTCTCAAGGCCTCGTGAATAATTCCGCCCCTCGATCAATTCGATATCCAGCGTTGGAATAAAATCGTAATCGACGTAAAACACCTCCACGCCCTTGATGTCTGTTCCATCGTGGGCCACACCACCTCGCGACTGTTGTCTGTTGTCCATCAGGTGAAACATTCCGGTCACGCCGAGAATCGCGTGATGAGATAAGAGGGCGTCCCGA
Organism: Candidatus Latescibacterota bacterium; assembly: GCA_963662665.2. Classification (GTDB taxonomy): domain Bacteria; phylum Latescibacterota; class UBA2968; order UBA2968; genus JAAXHE01. Next base: position 131,015 of record CAXXJS010000028.1, on the reverse strand, counting down.
TAGGGTTCAATGCCATCTTTCCCCTGGTCCCGGAGCTTGGCGGCTTGCCAGACGCCAATCAGGTGTTCACTGTCAAAGCCGAGAGGTTTGTTCCGCAGATAGTCGAGCTGAAGGGTCACCACCAGAGCACAGATGACCAGAGCCGCGGACATCGCGATCTGAAAAACCAGGAGAAACCGGCTGAAAACTCCTGCGCCGACAATTCTCAATCGGTCGTTGAGCACATAAATCGGCACAAAACCGGACAGGATAAACGCCGGGTAGCTGCCAGCAAACAGTCCCACGATCAAGGCCATGCAGATCAACGCGGCCACTGCCGATCCATCCAGATTCTCAGCCAATGAAAGTTCCTGCGCCATCAGGCGGTTGAACAACGGCATCAGTACTTCTGCCAGCACAAGGCCGACCGCCAACGCGACAAGACCCAGGAGTATCGACTCCGACAGAAATTGCGCGATAACCTGAAGTCTGCGCGCACCAGCTACTTTGCGTATGCCTACCTCTCGCGCCCGGGAGGGCGAGCGTGCCAGCGCGAGGGACGTAAAATTCACGCACGCGATAAACAGTATCAGAACTGCAACGCACAACAGGATGTAACTGTATGCCCGGTCCGTGGCGGTTTCGGGCCCACGGATTTTCGGACTGAAGCGCACATCCGAAAGCGGCTGCAATTTCATCTCCTGCTTCTCGCCCATAATGGGCCACGACCACTTAACGAAACGCGGAAACAGGCCTTCCAACGCCGCAACATCGACCTGTTCGTTCAGCAACACGTAAACGCTGGTATTGTTTGTCTTATTCCACGTGTTGAGCGCGTCCTCCACATTCTCGTACGGCTGCAGACAGTCGAACTGAATGCTGGACACCCCGGGAATATCTTTCAGGATGCCCGTTATCAGCGCCTTACGCACTTCTGAATCTCTTGTAAATGATATCGATTTACCGATTGGATCTTCTCTACCGAAGAATTTCCGAGCGGTTTTCTCTGTAATAACGATGGCATCCTTGCCGTCCAGCGCTGTTTCCGGGTCGCCTTTCAACATGGGAAATGTAAAGACGTCCCGAAAACCCGGATCGACATATGCAATACGTACCCGAAGCGAACGTTCTTCATACCGGAGTGTGCGAGTCCGGGTATGGATTCTTACGACCCGCTGCATTTGTTCGGGAAATGCTTCCGCCAACGCGGGGCCGAGAGGTCCCGGCATCGTCGCCATGGCGACACTTCCTTCCCCCACTTCTCCCTTCGTATATACGCGATATATCCGATCTGCCTTATCATGAAATGCGTCAAAAGACCACTCGTGCCGGACGTACAGGAACGTCAGAATACAAAACGCAATCCCGATCGAGAGGCCCACCACGTTGATCACGGAGTAGACCTTGAGCCGCATGAAATTGCGATACGCAACGATCAGGTAATTCCGGAACATCGATTCCCTCTCAACGCATTTCCCTTAGACCACCCCGGACCGAAGGACGAGGATCGCCGGACTTCCCGGCGTTCTATCCACTCGCGATTATCGTGCCATGGATTCAAACTGCTAAATAACAGTTGTTTGTGAGATGATCGCCCAACGACACTGTTAAACAAGTGTTCGATAATGATACACTATTGTCCGAAAATGGACAGTTTGCGCGGGATTCCACCATCGGCGGATTGCAGATGTGCCTTCAATCAGCGCGCGCGCATCGATAACCCGCGAACTACCAGTTCGTGCTACAGTCTGACACTACATTGCGGGGACGCCGGGCGGTAAGCCGGCGCTTTGCGGGCGGTTCGGGAACCGCCCCTAATAATGCCGCCATCCGCGATATTGATATCGCCGTATTATGTGCCAACCACGTATTCGCGGGGACGCCTCTTGGAGTCGCCCACATTAACAGTCCGTTGTTAAAGTCGCTCTGCAGGCGAGACCGAGTCATTGTGGCCGAAGACAAGGCGCTGATAGACGTGAATTGATAACGCCAGACCGTGTCGGGTTTAGCCGACAGCTAAAAACTGATAGCTGACAGCTCTTTACCGGGTCGCCATAAACCCCAATTCGAAAAAAACAGCAACTCGGCAACGAGACGAAAAACCCTGAAGCGGGGCGTAACGGTCGTAAACAGGGACGTTTTTTCAGTTCACGTCCGGTGACCTGGTTTATCCCGGTAATCAGAAGTCTAATCGCCTTAATCTACTTGCATATATTCGGTCTTACTTCCCCGAAGAATTACGAATCAAGGTTGATTCCCGGAACCAATCTTCACGGAGAACGATCAAATATATAAAACCGATATTCTTACTCAGAAGGGGGTGGTCATCGTGCCACAGATCAAACGGCGAAGACGCCGCCCGAGGCTCATATTCGTTAAGGGTCAAAGGCGACCAAAGGGATAAATTAACGCAAAGAACCACCGGTCTCGGAAATAGGCCGGTGGTTCTGTTTTTACGATCAAGCCCACGGTCCTCCTTCCCGGTTTGATGAATTTCAGTGCTGCGAAACCGATTCTGTTTTGGAGAAGATAAATGAACCGAAGGGACGTTCTTAAACGCCTGGGCGGCGTTGGTCTGATAGGCGCTGGTGGCCTGATTATGGAGGCTTGCAGCGAGGATTCGGCCTTCGACAGTGAAGATCCCGCGCTGGGTGAGGGAAGCTGCATCCTGATACCGCGAGAAACAGCAGGACCTTTTCCATTGAATCTAAGCGATAATCCCGAATATTTCCGACAGGATATTGCGGAAGACATAACGGGTGTGCCGCTTAAACTGACTTTGAATGTGGTGAATGTAAATGCCGGGTGTACGCCAGTTGTCAATGCTCGCGTCGATGTGTGGCACTGCGATACACGTGGGGTTTATTCCGGATTTTCCAATCAACCTGGCGGTGTAAATGCGAGCGGACAGACTTTCTGCAGGGGCATTCAGTTGAGCGACGAGATTGGAGATGCCACATTTACAACGGTTTATCCGGGATGGTATCCGGGCAGAGCAACGCATATTCATTTTCAGGTTTTTTTGAATAACGGACTGAGGGCAACATCACAGTTGGCTTTTCCCGAAGAATTCAATACGGCTGTGTTCAATACAGCGGATTATTCTGCTCATGGACAGAATCCCACGAAAAACACCGACGATGGCCTTTTTCGTTCGCCAGCCAATACACTCCAATACCAGCTGGTAAAAGTGAATGTCAATGCCGGGACGGGTGGCTATGATGCTTCGCTGCGAGTTGGCATTGCGGTGTAACTTCAGGCAATGTGGTTGACGGAATTGCGTGGCTAGCGCCAAATCACAGGCAATTGTGGAATTGCATCAACACCGGTATTCTTGTGATATCTACCTGCGGACCAACAGTTCGCGTTACGGTCGGATCTCAGCTCGCACCGCGCTTGGCTGCCCGCTGAATTTTCGCAGCGCGAACGTATGTATTGCCCGCGAACTAACAGTTCGCGCTACGGTCGGATCTCTTGTCCTACCGCTTCTCCGGTATTTTCAATACCAGCGCGACGCCAATAAACATCAAAACCGCGCTGACTTCGAATGCCCTCCGCAGGCCATAGGCGTCGCCCATCATTCCCAGCAGCAGCATCGCCAGTCCCCGAAGCGCGAATCCCCCGCCCATATAGATCCCGTTGGCGAATGCCCGGTTTTCCGGGCAGCTTTCCTGCACCATCGCCATGACAACGGGACCTGTCGCAAGCGCGACAAAGCCCAGCACAACCAGGACCGGAAACAGAACCCAGCCCTGGCTGTCGAGGAAGACGAATAGTAGAATGGGGGTCCCAATCATTGAAAAACCGAGTACCTGCTTGCGCCCCAACCGGTCGCTCGCCCATCCGCCGATCAGCGCCCCCGCGATGCCCGCGCCTTCCAGCACGGAAAGCGACGCTCCTGCCAGCCACAGGCTCACGCCCTCTTCGCTCAGGAACGTGGGCAGAAATGCCGTGAGCGACGCCATTGTAAACGCGCGGACGAACACGATGCCGGACAGCGGTACCATAACCGGGGCCATGCGTTTCAGCGCGGATCGCCACGGCAGCGCTTTGTAGAATGAAAACGACTGCGCCGCAACGGACCGCATGCGCAGCAACAGGACGAGCGACGCCACAAGGCCCACGGGGATCAGATAGGCTGTACCGGCCACACCCCACAGGCCGATGACGCTCACAATCAGAATCGGCCCCATCGTGCGGCCGAGCTCACCGCACAGCATCCAGATGCCCATGCCGCGCCCCAGATTCGGGCCCGAGAGCGTTCCGGCCATCGCCGGTCCAACCGCGTGAAAGGCCGCCGAACTGAAGCCGACGATTACCAGGAGGGCTACGAGAGTTGCGTACCCTCCAGCCACGCCGAGCAGACTCATCGCGATACCCGTGACGGCGGGTCCGAGAATGACGAGGGCGCGCAGATTCGAGCGGTCCGCGCGAAGTCCGACAATCGGCTGAAAGACAGACGGCGCCTGCCTTACGACCATCAACATGCCGGCTTCGGTCTTGGATAGAGACAGGGTCTGGATAAAGACCGGCAACAAGGGCGCCAGGAATCCGCTGTACGTATCGTGCACGGCGTGCCCGCCGGACAGCATCATCACGTCGGTTGTCTGGAATCGTTCTTCCTGGCGCTTATCGGACATTTTGCACTCGCACGGAAAAAGCGGTCCGTTATGACCGCTTTTCCTGTTCTTGAATTAATGGTCGGATTCGGAGTGTTTCAAGATACGTCGCGCCGATGGTTCATGGAATGAGAAATATCACGCATGGACTGCTCCGGCGACCTGACGGTTGCTGCCACCTGCCCGCCACTGTCGTCCTCAGGAAGTCGCATAGCTGAGGAAGCGTCCGCGCATATGGGCTGATGAAGGCTTCCGCCCCACGTCCAATCGAGAAGACGGGAGATTCTTCGCTACGCTCAGAATGACATGCTTTGCTATAACCATTGGCGAAGTCTGTCGGTCAAGTGTCGGTAGAATCTGTCATCCTGAGGAAGCCGAACGGCTGACGAAGGATCTACTGCGGCATTGGATCATCACCGAGTGATTTGCGCGTGTGAATACCTGAGAGGCAGCACGACCGCTCCCCGCCCCGTGCCGGGGAGGGGATGGGGAGGGGTCGCCGTGCCCGCTTCTACACATAACGCAGCGCCGCGATGCAGTCCTATTTTCTCACTTATAGTCGTCCTCGGCGCCAGTCCCTGCATGCGCATCGATTCAGACGCGTACCCAGTACAGGTGGTTGTCGATGGTCTCGCCCTCGTCCGCGTATCGGGAATCGCCCAGCGTGTAGATGAATGACGGACGGGTGCCCGGCGGGATCGGATTGGCGCCGTTTGTGCGTTCCAGGGAAGACATAAGCTGACCTTGTTCAGAATCGAATGCGAGTACCTCACGCGGCGTGAGTGTCTCCCCGTAATCGGACGATTCGAGCCAGACGACGCGTGAGAGTTCCGGATGGTCGCGCAGCCAGAAGGAGGGTAGGCCATGGATACCCGGGTCCCAATTCTCGTCCGGGTGCCCCAGGGCAACGATCTGGGCGAGAACGCAAAGGACGTCATCGGACGTCATTACCGGCTTGAAGGCGAGCACCCCCCAACCGGGCCAGTGCGACGCCACGGCCTCACCTAACGGCAGTCCGCGCCACTTCCCGGCGTCGGGCGTCTTCAGGAAGACACGACAGGGGGTGGGTGTGTGGCGGACGTAGCCCACGTAGGGGCGGTCCTTCGAATCGACGGCCAGGCCGCAGTGGTGAATGCCGGGCTTGGGGTTGTTGCTCTCACCCGCCTCCAGCAGGTCAATCGTGTCCGGCGTTGCCGGAAGCGGAACCGGCGTCCCGTCGTCTTTCTGCCAGGTGCGGCCGAAGTCGAAGGAGCGCATGTAACCCACGGCCTGGTACAGACCGGATACGTCACGTGAGTGCTCCCCCGCATTCGCCTTGCGACCCAGGAAAAAGGCCATGCTCATGTGCATTGTCTTCCGTCCCGGTCCCCAGGCGACGTCGTTGTTCATGCCCGTGTACCCCGTGAAACGCCGCTGCCGGGTCACGATCAGGCCACGGCTTTTCCACGGGCCGCCAGGCGGTCTCTCCCAAAACTCCATGCCGCTGTGGCTGCCGTCACGGGCGGCGAGGTGAAGCGTGTCGTCGGGACCGCATAGGAGGACGGGATAGGTGTTTCGGCCAAAGGCCTCGACGGGGGTCCAGGCCGACGAATCGTGCGGCCGCAGCGATCGCTGGTACTGCAGAGGCGAGTTGTGTCCGCCCATGACCATGTGCAGGTAGCCCTGGCTATCGTTCGCAAGGGTGGGACGGGAATGCTCGTCGACGCCCTCGGCCAGGATGGCGCCCGCGCTCCACCTGCCCGTTTCATGATCGAGCGTGCGTACCCGGGCGAAGTACCTCTGATTGTACGAGTCCTGCCAGGCAATGTGGGTTCTGCCGCAGCAGGCAACAATCTTGTTCCCCGGCCCCTGGCTTGCGCGTTCGCCGGCGATCACGGACAGCAAGGCGTCGCCATGGTTGCGATCGGCAGCGGCGTTCGGGTCGCCCACGTCGTTGGTCTTGATACGTTCGAAAAATTCAGTCTCCAATTGCTCTCCTCCCTCGCTATTCATTCAGCGCCGGATGCTGTTTGTGCCGCACGAGCCCGGGATATCCGAAGCACAACAGAACCCGCGGGAGATGCTTCGACTTCGCTCAGAATGACAGGCTTTGCAATAAACATTGGCGAAGACTGTCGGTCAAGTGTCGGTACGGACTGTCATCCTGAGGAAGCCGTCATGGAAACGAAGCCTCCGCGCATATGGGTTGTTGAATGCTTCCGCTGCACGTCCATTCGAGAAGACGGGAGATTCTTCGCTTCGCTCAGAATGACATGCTTTGCTATAACCATTGGCGAAACGCGTCCGTCGCCCAATCGCCCAAACTGTCATCCTGAGGAAGCCTCCTTGCCTGCCAGAGAATCACCGGCAGGCAGGCTGACGAAGGATCTCCTGCAGCATCGGACGAAACCCGAGCGTGTTCTGTCATTCGCAAGTAGCTGGCACGCGGCACGTTTGCGCCTACACGGTCAGGCTGACGGGGCGAGTGTTGACGGGAATCCGAGTTCCGGGCATTTCGACAAGCCGTTTCGACAGGCCACTTCGGCAAGCTCAGTGCAGGCAACGCAAGCAATGACCATGCTTCGGTGTGCGATATTCGACTCCGCTCAGAATGATACGACGGCAGATCCTCAGCCACGAAATGTGTCCAGGAGGTTTTCGCCTAGACTGTCATGCTGAGGATACCGGTGTGAAGGTGGGGCGGACATTCCTGTCTGCCCGCGTCATTGGTGTTCTGTCGACATGGATACAGATTGACGAGCCGTCATGGAAACGAGGCCTCCGCGCATATGGGTTGTTGAATGCTTCCGCTGCACGTCCATTCGAGAAGACGGGAGATTCTTCGCTGCGCTCAGAATGACATGCTTTGCTATAGCCATTGGCGAAACGCGTCCGTCGCCCAATCGCCCAAACTGTCATCCTGAGGAAGCCTCCCTGCCTGCCAGAGAATCACCGGCAGGCAGGCTGACGAAGGATCTACTGCAGCATCGGAAGAAACCCGAGCGTGTTCTGTCATTCACAAGGAACTGGCACGCGGCACGTTTGCGCCTACACAGTCAGGGTGAGGCGGCGCGAGTGTTGATGCGTCCGCCCAAACTGTCATGTTGAGAAATCCGATGTGAGGGTGGGGCAGACATTCCTGTCTGCCTGCTTCTATTCATACCGCAGCGCGTCGACAGGATTCGCGCGGGCTGCACGGGTGACCTGAAGGCTCACGGCCAGGAGCACGACGACGAGCGTGAGCAGGCCTCCCAGCAGGAAAGTCCCTATTCCCGGATCCACGCGGTACGCAAAATCGCGCAGCCAGCGCTCCGCCGCAATGTAAGTCGCCGGCCAGGCGATCAAAGCGGCGATGCCGACGAGGACCACGTATTCGCGGGCAAGCAGGGAGATGATACGTGTTGTTGGCGCGCCAACGACTTTCCGGATCCCGATTTCCTTGGTCCGCCTGGCAACGGTGAGCGACGTCAGCCCGAAGGCGCCAAGGCACGCTATGAATACCGCAAAAAAGGTGGCGTAGCCGAGAATACGTAACCACCTGTTCTCCTCCCGGTATTGACGATTAATTTCGTCCTCGAGAAAGGAATGATAAAACACGTCGTCGGGCGCCATTTCCTCCCACTTCTTTTTCAGGAAACGAACGGCGCCCGCCCTGTCGTCCGGTCGGATGCGAACCATCAGCATTCTTGTTCGAACAGATCTGGGATTGAGTCTCATCACAGCAGGCTTTACGGAACGATGAACTGAATGAAAGTAAAAATCGCGAACCACGCCGATCACGGTATATTTGCGCCTGCCGCTGCCTAACTGTAACGTCTTTCCCAGAGGCGCTTGCCATCCCAGTTTTTCAACCAGAGCATCGTTGACGAGTACGGATGTCTTGGCGTCGCCGTCTCTCTCGAATCCTCGACCCGATCTCAGCCGCACACCCAGTGTTTCCAGCAAGCCCAGATCACCGTCAAGGATCTCGACGTCATTCAAGATAGTACCGTTTGTCTTTAAATCTATAACGCTCTGGACCCTGTTGCTGAAGGCGTGCCCTGTTCTTGCGGTCTGCAACACGGCATGGTAGGATTGGGCTGCCTCCTGATAGGCTCCGGCAACGCCCTTATCATCCAGTTTATCCATCTTACGGACGATTAAAACATCCTTCGGACTAAAACCTAACGGTTTTGTCGTCATCAGACTCAATTGCCTGCCGACGACAGTCGTGCATCCGACCAATACAATGGAGATGGCAACCTGGAATACCACAAGCACCCGTCTGATGCGGCCCAATCGTTCCAATCTCATCTGCCCCTTAAGCGCTTCAGCCGGCAGAAATCTTGACGCGATAAGCGCGGGATAACTGCCCGAAACGATGCCTACCACCAGCAAAAGGACAACCAGAAAAACCGGTGCGGTGGAATCCGCCAGATCGGAAATTGAAAACTCCATTCGGGTCAGACTGTTGAAGCCCGGTATGAACAGTTCGGCCAATGCCAGACCAAGCCCAAATGCGACAAGAGTCAGCAGTACCGATTCTGTCAGAAACTGTATTGCCAATTGGGTTCGCAGACCGCCTGCCACTTCGCGCAATCCAATTTCCCGGGCACGGGAGAATGACCTGCCCACCGATAGGTTCGTATAATTGACCGCGGCAACAACCAGCACAAGCATTGCAATACACGCCAGGATGTACGAATATACCGGATTGCCTGCAGGTTGAAATTCGATTCCCTTTGAATACTGATGAATATCTTTCAGATGCTGCAATTTCGCCGATTTCCAGTATCGACTTGTGCGCCATACCGTCGCGAGAGCTTCCATCCGCCGCTCGAATTCCGGGGCGCGTACGAAGTCAGGAAGCAGGAAGTATGTATTCAAGAATCTGTGTTTCCATCGAGGTTCATTGAGCACAACATCGAGTCTGGAGAGGATGTCAAAGCGAATACTCGAGTTTCTGGGTATTGGCCCGACTATTCCCGTAACGGTTAGCTCCCGGACCCGCCAACCCCTGCCATCGCCGATCTGGATTGACAGCGTCTTGCCCATCGGATCTTCAGCAGGGAAATACTTTTCGGCCATCTTTTCGGTAATAACGACACTCTGGGGATCCAGGAGTGCCGTTTTCAGGTCGCCTTTCAGGAGCGGAAAGGAGAAGATTTCGAAGATTTCAGGGTCCACAACCTTGATATTTTCGGCTATCTTCTCGCCTCGGTGTTGAATGAAGCCGAGTTCATTAGCCATTCTAACGTAACGAACTTCCGGAACCGCCTCTGCCATGGTCGGCGCCAACAGGGACGGCGCGCTAGTTATCGCTTGTCCCGGCATGTCTTCCAGATAGACCCTGTAAATCCGATCAGCGTTTTCGTGAAACGCATCGTATGTCCACTCGTGACGCACATACAGGAACGCCAACACGCAGAACGCTATCGCGATGCCCAATCCCACCACGTTGATCGCGGCATAAAGCGGGTGCCGCAGTAGATTCCGATAAGCCACCTTGAGATAATTCCAGAACATCAATCGACTCCTCGCGGAAGGGATCCATAGATGATGTGTCCGCGCATATGGTTTTTGCCCGGGTGTCGGACGTATGGACAGCCCAGAAGACGGGAGATTCTTCGCTGCGCTCAGAATGACATGCTTTGCAATAGCCGTTGGCGAAACGCGTCCGTCGCCCAATCGCCCAAACTGTCATCCTGAGGAAGCCTCCCTGCCTGCCAGAGAATCACCGGCAGGCAGGCTGACGAAGGATTTCCTGCAGCATCGGACGAAACCCGAGCGTGTTCTGTCATTCGCAAGTAGCTGGCACGCGGCACGTTTGCGCCTACACAGTCAGGGTGAGGCGGCGCGAGTGTTGATGCCTCCGCCAAAACTGTCATGCTTAGAAATCCGGTGTGAAGGTGGGGCAGACATTCCTGTCTGCCCACGTCATTGGCGTTCTGTAGGTATGGATACAGATTGACGAGCCGTCACGCCAACGAAGCGTCCGCGCAAATGAGCTGATGAGGGCTTCCGCTCCACGTCCAGTCGAGAAGACGGGAGATTCTTCGCTGCGTTCAAAATGACAGGTTGGTCGATCTCAGGTCTCGTATGGCAAGCGGTGTACGCGCTATTCGCTGCGCAGTGCTTCCACGGGGTTGGCCGTCGCGGCACGGATCGCCTGTCCACTCACAGTCAACAGCGCGATCCCCATCGCCAGGCCTCCGGACGCAGCAAACATCCACCATTCGATATTCGAGCGATACGCGAAGTCCTGCAGCCACCGGGACAGGACGTAATACGCGATTGGCGAAGTGAAAACAAAAGCGATCAGCACGTGCCGGGCAAAGTCCCTGGTCAGCAGGAACACGATGTTCGCCACCGTGGCGCCCAGCACCTTGCGAATGCCGATCTCTGTTTTCCGTTTCGCAGCCGCGAAGGAAGCCAGCCCCAGGAGACCAAGGCAGGCGATGAAAATCACGAGGCCGGAAAATACCTGCACGACACGAATCATCCGTTGCTCGTTTTCGTAGAGCCGAAGATAGTCGCTGTCCAGAAATGAAAATTCGAATGGCTGATCGGGTGCGAACTCCTCCCACAGGCCTCGTACCGATGAAACAACATCCGCCTCGTTGGCGGGATGCAATCGAACGACGACATAGTCGCGGCTCCAGCGGAGAAAAGGAAGCACCAGTGGTTCGATCCGGTGGCGAAGTGACTGGTAATGGAAGTCCTCGACAACTCCGATGACTCCTCCTTCGCGACCCGCAAGTACCATTCGCTTGCCCACCGGGTTTTTCCATCCGAGTATCGAGGCGGCCGAACGGTTGATCAGGAAGGCCGTGGAGTCCGACGGGAATTCTTCAGGCGCGAAATTTCGACCCTGGACGACCTCCAGCCCCAGGGCTTCCACGTAATGCTCGCCAACCGTCGTGAAGGTGAGCGAGGTCTGTTCGTAGTTGGCCGGTTGCTCCAGCCGGAACAGCACAGAGCCGAATTCCTTGCCCGGCACGCTTTGTGCAACTGAAGCGGTGACTACCGAAGCAAGTGATTTGAGTCGTTCTTGAAATGCGTGTGACTGCTGCCCAAGAGCCCTTGCGCCGTGTACGACAAGTACGTTTTCTCTATCGAATCCGAGTCGTTTGTGTTGAACAAACAGAAGTTGTTCGCGAATCACCAATACCCCGATGAGCATTCCGATCGAGATGCAGAATTGCGTAACGACGAGCCCGTTGCGCAATCGCTCTGCCCCGGGGCCTGCCGCAATTCGGCCTGCAAACACGTCCGCAGGCCGAAAGGAAGACAACACGAGCGCGGGATACGCGCTGGCCAGTGCGGCGACCACGACGAATACCCCGCACACCGCCAGAACAACCTGAGGAGAACTCAGGTTGCTCATTGCCAACTGTTTTCCCGTGAGGCTTGCCAGATGGGGTATTGCCAGTTCGCTGAGCCCCATCGCCAGAACGAACGCCAGGACAAAGTGCATGGACGACTCAATGAGAAACTGGCGGACGAGTCTCCCGCGTCGTGAACCCAGCACCTTTCGTATACCTATCTCTCGAGTCCGGCTGGTTGACAACGCCGTGTGCAGATTTACGAAATTCACGCACGCCAGGAACAGAACAAGCACGGCAACCAGGGCGAAGATATATACGTGCGCAATCTTGCTATTCTGTTCGAGTTCGTAGTCGTACTGTGAGCGCAGGTGAATTTGCGTCATCGGCTGCAAGCGGAACCGGCTGTAACCACCCGATCGGGCAAAGCCTGCCGCCAGCCCTCGACGATTAACGTACTCGCGGAGTTTCGTTTCCACATCGGAAGCGTTAGTCTGCTCCCTCAAAGCGACATACGTATATACGGTGGCCGATCCCCATTGCGTCTTGCGTTGCTCTACTATGGGAAGCGTCCACAATGGTGCGAGAAAGTCGAATTTAAAATGGGACTGCCGGGGAAACTCTCGCACCACACCCGTGACCCGCAACGTCGAACCGTCGGCCAGGTTCAGCGGCTGTCCCAGTGGGTCCTGACCCCGGAAGTATCGTCGCGCCGTCTGTTCGGTAATCACAACAGAATCGGGGTCGCGAAGCGCGGTCACCCGATCTCCTGCTATAAAACGCACGGTAAACACGTCGAAGAAGCCCGTCTCCACGTAAAAAAAGCCGGACTCGTTTGTGCGTGTTTGTCCGGCCCGAAGCGTGCGCCGTTCCCGGCGCATTCGTACGGTGCGCTCCACATCCGGAAAGCTGGACAGCGCTTCAGCCACCGGGACAGGACTCAATGGCGTAGTCCATGCGTTGTCCCCGAACTGCCCGTCCCAGAGTACGCGATAGATTCTGTCCGCCTTCTCGTGAAACCTGTCGTAGCTGACTTCGTCCAGTACGAGCATCAGAACCAACAGACAACACGCAAGCCCCACGGCCAATCCCACCACGTTGATCACGGCATACAGCGGGTGCCGCAGCAGGTTCCGATAAGCCACCTTGAGATAATTCCAGAACATCAATCGACCCCTCGCGGATGGGATTCATAGATGATGTGTCCGCGCATATGGTTTTTTCCCGGGTGTCGGACGTATGGACAGTCCAGAAGACGGGAGATTCTTCGCTGCGCTCAGAATGACATGCTTTGCAATAACCATTGGCGAAACGCGTCCGTCGCCCAATCGCCCAAACTGTCATCCTGAGGAAGCCGCCAAGTAATCGAAGCCTCCGCGCATATGGGTTGTTGAATGCTTCCGCTGCACGGCAAGCCGAGAAGACGGGAGATTCTTCGCTGCGCTCAGAATGACATGCGTTGCTATAACCATTGGCGAAACGCGTCCGTCGCCCAATCGCCCAAACTGTCATCCTGAGGAAGCCTCCCTGCCTGCCAGAGAATCACCGGCAGGCAGGCTGACGAAGGATCTACTGCAGCATGGCTTGATCCCCGAGCTTATGGCACTGAGCCCGACCTGGCAGGCGGCACGTTTGCACCTACACGGTCAGGAGGAAGGGCGAGTGTTGATGCGTCCGCCAAAACTGCCATGTTGAGAAATCCGTTGTGAGGGTGGGGCAGACATTCCTGTCTGCCTGCTTTTACTCATACCTCAATGCGTCGACCGGATTCGCGCGGGCAGCGCGGGCGACCTGAAGGCTCACCGCCAGGAGCACGACGAGGAGCGTGAGCAGGCCGCCCAGCAGAAAAGTCCCGATCCCAGGGTCCACGCGATACGCGAAATCCTGCAACCAGCGCTCCGCCGCGACGTAGGTCACAGGCGACGCGATCAGAGTGGCAATGCCGACGAGTATTACGTATTCGCGGGTGAGCAACGAGACGATACGCGACGTCGGGGCACCCAGGACTTTCCGGATTCCGATTTCTTTGGTGCGCCTGGCAACGGTGAGCGACGTCAGCCCGAAGGCGCCCAGGCAGGCGATGAATACGGCAAAGAACGTCGCGAAACCCGCGATTCTGAACCACCGCCTTTCCTCCCGGTATTGATAGTCGATATCCTCATCGAGGAAATCATAGTTGAGCGGAACATCCGGTACGATCCCACCCCACTTCTCTCTCAGGAAATCAAGTGTCTCGAAGACATTTTCGGGGCGAATCCGAACCATGAGCAGATATCGCGTATCCCACGTGGGCCGGCCGGGCGACGGCGTGGCCTGCAATTGCACCACAGCAGGGCCAATGGCGTGGTGGAGGGACTGGAAATTAAAGTCCCGGACGACCCCGATGACAGACAGTTCCTTTCTGTCCAGTCGAATCGTCTCATTGAGAGGCGCATCCCATCCCAGTTTCCTGGCGAGAGTTTCGTTGACAATGACCGACGTCTCCGCGTCGCTTTCCAGCTCGAAGTTTCGACCTGACATTAGCTCTATTCCTATTGTTTCAAGGAATCGCTGATCACAGAAAATTCTCTCGACGCCTTCCAGCTTCGTCCCTTTCCAGCTAATGAGTGTATTATTCCGCATGGAATTGCTAAGGCCGTGTGATGTTCTCGTGGTCCTTAGAATGGAGTGATATGCCCGGATCTCCTCCTCAAAGATATCGGCCAGTTCCATTCTGTCAGAAATCCTAAGAAGACGAATGACAACGATATGGCTGGGCTCGAAACCAAGCGGTTTCGATTTCAACATGTTCATTTGTATGGACGCTATGGTCATACAGGTCACCAGTGACGAGGAGATGGCCAGCTGAAATACCACGAGTGAACGGCTGAAAAGACCCATTCGATCTGCCTTGAAACGTCCCTTCAGCGCATCGACCGGGAGAAATCCGGACATGAATAATGCCGGGTAACCCCCGGCGAAAACTCCTACCAATAGCGCCAAGACGACCAGAAACACGAGCGAGTTAGAATCCGCAAGATCGGAAAGTGCGAATTGCCTGTAGACCAGACTGTTGAAGCCCGGCATGAACAGTTCGGCCAGCGCCAGCCCGAGCGCAACCGCGACCAATGTCAGCATAACCGATTCCGCCAGAAACTGCCTTGCCAACTGCGTCCGAAGACCCCCGGCGACCCGGCGCATTCCAACTTCGCGGGCACGGGAGAACGACCGGGCTACCGAAAGGTTCGTATAGTTGACTGCGGCCACGAATAGCACCAGTATTGCAATGGCTCCAAGGAGATGCGAATTGACAGGATTGCCAATAGAGCGCGGTCCGATGCGCCTGGTGTCAAAATATATGTCTCTAAGTGGCTGCAACTTTAGCTTACTCGAGTATCGGCTACTGGAGCGTGGTATCTCGAAGTCCTCGAGGCGACGCTCGATTTCCAGTGGATTCAGATAGTCAGGGAGCATTATGTAAGTGTTTACACGGCGCGTATTCGATCCTTGTTTCTGGTCCTCCGGATTTAACGAGGAGAGAAAGTCAAAACGAATCGTAGAGTTCATGGGAATCGCCCTGATCACACCGGTTACCGTGAGCTCCTGAGTCGGTCGTGCATCCGAGAATTCGTCCCCGGTTTCAGGGGCTTGGCCTTGTCGACCTAACGAAAAAACGTTGACTCCGGATGCTGCTCGTGTGCGGAGAGCTGCACCTTCGACATCCTGAACTGAGATCGTCTTGCCGATCGGGTCTTGTCCCGGGAAATACCTCTCAGCCATTGTTTCGGTAATAGCCACGTAGTTGGGAACCTCCAGTGCGGTGGCCGGGTCTCCCTTGATCAGAGCAAAGGAGAATACTTCAAGAATTGATTGGTCTGCGAAAAGAAACGATGCCTTTGTCGTCTTGCCCGCGTGGCGAATCAGGCGCGGATCGCGGTTCATTCTCACGGAACGAATGCCCGGAAACGCATCCGACAGCGCCGGTGCTAACGTAATCGCCGTCATATCTGATAAATAAACCGAGTCTCTGAACTTTGTCTCTCTTGCGATCCTGTAAATCCGATCAGCATTTTCGTGAAATCCATCGTAGGTCCATTCATATCGCACATAGAGGAATGCCAGCACGCAGAACGCGATTGCGATGCCCAGACCCACCACGTTGATCGCGGCATACAGCGGGTGCCGCAGCAGATTCCGATAAGCCACCTTGAGATAATTCCAGAACATCAGTCGACTCCTCGCGGATTGGATTCATAGATGATGTGTCCGCGCATATGGTTTTACCCGGATCTCTGACATTTGGACAGTGCGGAAGACGTTAGATTCTTCGCTGCGCTCAGAATGACATGCGTTGCAATAGCCGTTGGCGAAAAGTATCCGTCGCCTGCTCGCCCAAACTGCCATCCTGAGGAAGCCGTCATGGAAACGAAGCCTCCGCGCATATGGGTTGTTGAATGCTTCCGCTGCACGGCAAGCCGAGAAGACGGGAGATTCTTCGCTGCGCTCAGAATGACATGCGTTGCAATAGCCGTTGGCGAAACGTATCCGTCGCCCGCTCGCCCAAACTGCCATCCTGAGGAAGCCTCCCTGCCTGCCAGAGAGTCACCGGCAGGCTGGCTGACGAAGGATCTACTGCAGCATGGCTTGATCCCCGAGCTTATGGCACTGAGCCCGACCTGGCAGGCGGCACGTCCGCGCACTCTGCAAGTTCGCTCCGAATGACGAAATGGGCGATGTACATCCGCGACGGATACATCCGGCGCATGTCGGAATCGACCCGACGATAACATAAGCAACGGGCGTGCCACGCGGATTTCACCCGCTTTTACAGGTACTTAGCGATGCGATGCGGAAAAAGGCCCGCGCCCCGGTGTCCGCTAATGATACAGTAGTGTGCGAAAATGAACACATGGCGGGCGCCGGTCCTCGAACCGCTTGACAGGGTAAGTCTATGTGATCATTATGGTTGTGCGCAAATTCGATCAAGGAGGCGTATTGGCACGAAAAATGCGTCTTTTGTCATAAGCTGAAAAACCTCCAGCGTGATTGGCCGCCGGTCCGCTCGCCCGCACGGGACGCGGATACCGCCCGTCAAGCCATGCTCGAACGCCCTGGAGCATCAATGAAGACATTCGATAAAATCCTGATTGTCGACGACGACCACGACGTGCTGCTGGCGGCACAACTCTTCCTAAAGCAGCACGCGGGGAGCGTGGATACCGAAGCCGATCCAAACCGCATTCCCGAACTGCTGCAGAACGACGCGTACGACGTGATCCTCCTGGATATGAACTTCGCCCAGGACGCCACGTCGGGAAAGGAAGGATTTCACTGGCTGCGGCGGATCCTGGAAATGGACGCCTCCGCCGTGGTGGTCCTGATCACGGCGTTCGGCGACGTCAAGACGGCCGTTCAGGCCATCAAGGAGGGCGCCACGGACTTTGTACTCAAGCCCTGGCAGAACGAGAAACTGCTGGCCACGCTGTCCGCGGCAGCCAGGCTCCGCCGGTCGCGCCTCGACGTCTTCCGGCTGCGCTCCCGCCAGCGGCAGCTCCACGCCGACCTGGACAGGCAGTTTCCCGGCATTGTGGCCGTGTCTCCGGTGATGCGCGACGTTTTCGAATCCATCCGCAAGGTCGCCGCCACGGACGCCAACGTACTAATCCTGGGCGACAACGGAACGGGCAAAGACGCCGTCGCCCGCGCCCTTCACCGTCATTCCGGCCGCGCGGACCAGGTCTTCATCCACGTGGACCTCGGCGCCGTTCCCGAGACCCTCTTCGAAAGCGAACTCTTCGGGCACAAAAAAGGCGCCTTTACAGACGCCAGAGAAGACCGGGCGGGGCGTTTTGAAACAGCATCGGGCGGGACGCTTTTCCTGGACGAAATCGGTAACCTCTCACTGCCGCTTCAGGCCAAGCTGCTCACCGTACTCGAAAAACGCAATGTTTTTCGCCTGGGAACCAACAAGCCGGTCCCCATTGACATCCGGCTCGTCTGCGCCACCAATACGCCCATCCACGAACTGGCCGCACGGAACGAGTTCCGCCAGGACCTGCTCTACCGCGTCAACACCGTTGAAATCCGGCTCCCGCCACTCCGGGACCGCCGCGAAGACCTGCCGCTCCTCATCGGCAACTTTCTGGACAGGTATTGCAGGAAATACAAGAAGCCCCGCATCGGCGTGCATCCCCGCACCCTGGTAAGACTCAAGGGGTATTCCTGGCCCGGGAACGTCCGCGAACTCCAGCACGCCATCGAACGCGCCGTCATCATGAACGAAAACGGAACGCTGCAACCGTCGGACTTTCCGCTCAGTACGCCGGATACCACCGCGGGCGACCACATTCACTGCGAAGACTTCAATCTGGAACGCATCGAGAAAACCGCAATCCGCAAAGCCATCGAGAAGCACGAGGGCAACATCAGCCACACCGCCCGGGAACTGGGCATCACGCGCAGCGCTCTATACCGCAGGCTGGAAAAATATGGTCTTTAGACACTTCAGGACCCGCTGCATCGTGAGGGTGGCCTTTCTGAGCGCCACGATCTGCGCCCTTGCGTTCGTCCTCTTTCAGACGACCTACTACACCACCGTCCTCATCCTGGCCGGCATCGC
Organism: Candidatus Latescibacterota bacterium; assembly: GCA_963662665.2. Lineage (GTDB taxonomy): Bacteria > Latescibacterota > UBA2968 > UBA2968 > JAAXHE01. The sequence goes on along the minus strand of CAXXJS010000028.1, from coordinate 112,536 downwards.
ACTCTACCAGGCTTATGCCCTCATCCACTACGTGGAGCGCACCAACCGGGACCTCACCCGCTTTCTGCAGGCCATCCGGTACGAAGACTTCTCCCAGTCCTTCAGCGGCCGCGGACTCGGGTCCGCATTCGACGATCTCAAGAAGGCTTTCAACGACGTATTGAACGCCTTCCGGAGAACACGGACGGAAAAAGAAGAAAACTTCCAGTACCTGCAGACCGTGGTGCAACACGTGGGCGTGGGGCTGGTCTGCTATGGATCCGACGGACGCATCGAACTGATGAACACCGCCGCCCAACGCTTGCTTCGCAGGCCCCATATCCACAATGTGCGCGAACTGGAACCGGTAAGCAAGACCCTCTCCGAAACACTTCTGCGCCTGCGGCCGGGCGACCGGACACTGGTCAAGGTTCAGGACGAGGACGACCTCTTTCAGATTGTAATTCACGCCACGGAGATACGGATGCGGGGGGAATCGTATACTCTCGCCTCCGTACAGGATATACAGAGCGAACTCGAAGAACAGGAAATGGAAGCGTGGCAGAAGCTTATTCGGGTACTCATACACGAAATCATGAACTCGATCACACCCATTTCGTCCCTCGCCTCCACCCTACGCGGCCATTTCCCCGAATCCGGTCGCGCGTCGTCACTCGATCCACAGACCGTGACGGACGTGCACACCGCCCTTCAGACCATACAGTCGCGCAGCGAAGGCCTGCACCACTTTGTGGATACCTACCGCCAGCTCACGCGGATTCCCAGTCCGGACTTCAAAATCTGTCCCGTCACGGGTCTTTTTGACCGTGTTGTGTCCCTCATGCAACCTGAATGCGAAAAAGCAGGTATCGAGCTGCACACTGAAGTCGATCCCGCGTCTCTCGAAGTCACTGCCGACCCCGAACTCATCGAGCAGGTGCTCATCAATCTCCTTCGGAACGCCATGCACGCGCTTGCCGGGCGCGGCGCCTCCCGCATCGCCCTGGTTGCCCTTCTCGACCGGAGAGGCCGCGTTCTCATCCGCGTACGAGACAATGGACCGGGCATCCTCAAAGACGTGCAGGAGCGCATCTTTATTCCGTTTTTCACGACGAAGCAGGAAGGATCGGGTATCGGCCTGTCGCTGTGCCGCCAGATTATGCGCCAGCATCGCGGCGCCATCAGCGTTCAATCCACGCCCGAAGAAGAAACGGTGTTCACCCTCCGATTCTGATCTCCATTATGCCTGGTGGGCGGATGCTGTGAGCACGCAACTCGCCCGCTATCCCCAATCCTCCAAAATGGCCTTCGCGGCATTATGCCCCGGGGCGCCGGTCACCTCGCCGCCCGGGTGGGTGCCCGCGCCGCAGAGATAGAGGTTCTTGATGGGCGTCGCGTAGCGAGACCATCCACCCAGCGGCCGCTGTGCGAGGAACTGGTCCGGAACGATGTCCAGGTGCCTGATATTGCCGTCGGTAAGGCCCACGCGGTCCTCCAGGTCGTGCGGTGTGAATAGCGACCAGTCCACCAGAATGTCCCTCAGGTTCGGCGCGTAGACCGAGAGCGTATCGATGAGGCGCTCCCCCACCTCTTCACGTCGTTCGTCCCAGGTTCCATCGCGCGGGCTCACGGGTGCATACAGGGCCCAAACGGACATCACGTGGTGGCCGGGAGGCGCCATCGTGTCGTCGTAGACCGATGGTATCTGCACTTCGATCACGGGTTCCGTGGCGGGATCACCCCGCCGCGCGTCGTCCCAGGCGCGGGCGAAGTAGCCGATAGACGGGCAAATCTTGATCTCCGCAAACCAGCGCGGATCGTATCCCGATTCGCCCCTCGCGAAATCAGGCAGACCGGTGAGCGCCGCGTGAAACTTCAGATAGGCCGTTCTGGTTTTCAGGCCCCTCGCGCGCGCCACGAATCGCGCATCCAGCGCATCGGGCGGCAGCAGTTTCAGGAACGTACGCTTGGGATCCGCATTGGAAACCACCATACGGCTGCGGATCTCCGTGCCGTCGGCAAGCGCTACGCCGCACGCGCTTCCATTCGACAATAGAATCCGCTCGACTTCCGCGCCCGTCTGCAAGACCGCCCCACGCGCTCTCGCCGCTCTCGCAAGGGCGTTGGCGATGCCACCCATCCCGCCCTTGACGATCCCCACGTTCTCCGGCCGTCCGAACACGCCGCATTTGATGTACGTGTAAACCCACGCGCTGCCCGGCGCCGCGGGATCGCCCACGTCCTGCGCCTGGATAAACGCGCCCTGGGCATGGTCTGACTCGAAAAAGCCGGTTACGAGGTCGGTCATGCTGGTCGTCAGCAGGCGGTCCAGAAGCGCCTCGTCCTCCGTTCCCCTCACACGCGCGGCAATCTCACTTATCGTGGGCGGCGGCGTCAGAAAATACGGGTAGATGATTCCCGCCGCCCGTTCCCAGAAAGCGAGCCATTCGGGATAGGCCTCCGCGTCCTTGTGCGAGAACCGGGCGAGTTCCGCCTGGCTGCGATCCAGGTCGTCCCAGAGGCGGAGGGCGGAGCCGTCGGGAAAGGGCTGAAACCGGGAGGGATCCAGGTGATACACGTCGAACCCGTGTTCCCTAAGGCCCAACTCGTCGATCACCCGGTCCTGTAACAGGTGGCAGATGTAGGAACAGGACGAAAACCGGTACCCGGGGAACAGCTCTTCGGTTGCACAGGCGCCCCCCAGGAGGTCCCGGCGTTCCAGTAACAGCACGTCCATTCCGGCATCCGCCAGGTAGGATGCCGCAACCAGTCCGTTATGCCCGCCGCCCAGGATCAGCGCATCGCAATCTACCATGGCCATGGTTAAGTTCTCCGCTATAGGTGTGGCGCTGTCATCAGTCAGTGATCGGCTCACTGATCGGTTAATTCATGCCGGGAGAGGTGAGACGGGAGACGTAAGAGGGCCGCACCACTCGACCATGGATTCGCGGTGTCGTATTTGCAAGGATTGTGGTGTTTGGTTTTTCGGTTCAAGCTGAACGCTGATGGCTGACAGCTGACATTCTTGTTCTATTATCGAAGCCCCCAACCATTCTCCATGAGCCACGCCCTGACGTGGCTCCTGCAATCTCCCTGCAACTCGATCGTTTCCCCGCGAATCGTCCCGCCCGTCCCACACGCTTCCCGCAACGCACGCGCCAGGTCCTTCATATCTCCCTTCGCCAGCACCAGACCGCCGGCCAGCGTCACCACTTTGCCCCGCTTCCTTTTCTCCAGCGAAATCCGAATCTTCTGCTCCTCCGGCGCGCGGGAAACCAGTACTTCCACGTCAATGTCAGGCACATCGTCGGAAACAAACGCCCATCCCTCTCCAGAAGTTCGCTTAACCGCCATGTTTCTCCCTTAATGAAAGCCAGTTATACCTGCTGTCCCGTAAAGAACACGACCACGCGTCTCTTTAGCGTTAACCTCTCGATTCGCCTCTCGCGGCTTCCCTCTCATGGCCCTTTCGTGCCGTCTCCAAAGTCGGGCACTGCCGTTAACGCGCCGCCATTCATCGCGGACTCGTGCGCTACCAGCCCCGGGACCAGGTACCGCGCCGCCTGCCAGACGTTATTGGACGGCGTTTCGCCGGTCACGCACGCCGTGACGAAATCATGCACCAGGAACTGATGGGCCCCCTTATGCCCGTTTCCCAACCCGACAAACTCCCTGGGCAGCAGATGCACCGGATGTACGCGCGACGCGCCCTGGTGCGTCCCGTCGTCTCCCGTGACGGCACCCATCGGGTCGTCGGCCGGACCGGCAAATACGCCTTCGCATGATAGCTCCGAGGTCAGGTCAACGCAGGCTTTCCGGTCCTTTGTGATCCACACCTGTCCGCCCACCTGCTCCTCGTAACCGGCGTCCGTCCCATACAGGCTCATCCCAACCGTGCCCGGATGTCCTATCCTCCGGAACTCGTTGAAGCGCGCGATACTCCCATCCGACATTTTGCACAACATCGTCTGGTTGCTGAACGGGTTCTTCCAGACATTGTCTTCACGTGCGTACAGATTATCCTCATGCCGGTCCACGAACCCCATCCCGCTTACGTGCGTGGCATGCGCCCCTGTCACCGACACGATCATGCTTGTCGAATGCGTGGGATAAAAAAGGGGAGGCGCCCCGAAATACTGCTTCCAATTCTCGCCGTGCCGCCACTGCGCAACGGCATAGAGTCCGTGCGAGTAATCGTGGTAGTACTCCGCCTCACCGTAAACGATATGTCCGAAATCTCCCGTCTGAAAGCGGTTCCGGCAATAGATCGTACACGGGTAATAAAAACTCGTCTCCCCGATCATATAGATCAACCCCGTTTCCTCCACCGCCTTTACAAGCCCGGCTATTTCTTCCAGGCTCACGGCTGACGGCACCGCCGAATACACGTGCTTGCCACTGCGCAGGGCCTGAACCGCCTGTGGCCCGTGCAGATGGTGCTGCGTAATGATCGCAATCGCATCCACGTCGGCCGCGCAAAGCGCATCGAGAGACGGATACGTATCAGGCACTTCGAAACGAGCGGATTTCTCAGCCAGCTTCTCTGCATCCAGGTCGCACAATACCACGTGGTCGACGTCCGGATGCGCTTTGAACAACGGGATGAACGAGTTTGCGAACGCTCCGGTGCCACAGATCCCGAGACGAATACCCATCAGTACTCCCGTCGAAAAAAGTCTGACTCACACGAAGGCATGAAGACACAAAGGGAAAACCGGAAATCAGCAAAAAGCGGTGAGACGTGAGACGGGAGAGGGTAGAGATTTCCTGCCTTGTGAGGCTTCTTGTCGTGCCGGAGGCAAAGTGGAATAACATACCTGGCAAGAATTTCTTCTACCGTCTTCCCTCTACCTTCTTACCGCCTTTAGGAGACCTCTCCCCCCGACCCCCTCTCCGAAGGGAGAGGGGGTTTCGATAAGAAATGCACGTGACCGACGATCCGCAAGCCCTAAAGCGGTCGGCAACAAAACAGGAAGGCGGCTCTCTACGGCATACGCAATGATTCTTGAACCCCTATCCCCCATTTCGTAAATTGCCTCTATCGAAAGGAGACCCCCATGGACATCTCCATGTTTCAGGACGACGCCATCGAGTCCGAGTGGACCCTGGCGGAAGGCGAACAGGGCGAACAGATCGATCTCCCTTTGGAAACCGGCGACTGGGGCCGGGCGAACGAGATCCGAGCCGAAATCTTCCTGCCGGAAGGAGTAGACGACCAGATCTACTGCACGCTTACCTCGGGGCATCGTACCGAAGGCATGAGCCAGGACGACGGCTATTGGTTCAACGCCATCGTCTCCCCTCGCGGCGGAAACATCTGGCGGGGCTGGCGCAAGTTCCGTTTCCCCGCAGAGTGTTTTTATACCGCCGGAATACCGACCTCGGGGTGGGGCGATATGTCCTCGGGCGATATCCGCGTTCCGCCCGGAGGCCGAATCCGGAACGTCCGCCTGGTCCAGCGCCGCATCGTCCAGGGACCGCGAATGACGGACGACGCCCTCATCGCCGCCATACATCTGGACCATCCGGGACTTGAAGCCGCGGCGCGGGCAACCGACGGGGACGCCCGGCTTGGGGCGATCGCGTCGCATTTCCGTTCCAGTGCCTTCGACCGGCGGCACACGACGCCCGATTCCGGCCCCGATACAAACATCGATGAGGCGGACCGCATCCTCGCCGGCTACATTATGGACCACCACTGGCCGGACGGCGTGGACTGGGACGCCAATCCCTACGGATATATCGAGTGGTCCATCCGCATCCACGCGTTTTCCTACTTCAAATCGCTCGAACAAGCCTGGGCGACGACCCGGGACCCCAAATATGCAAAAGGCATCGAAGCCATCCTTCGCGACTGGATGCACAAAACACCCATGCCTTTCGACGTCCGTGCGGGCGGCCTGGCCTGGGGACACTCTCTGATTGTGAGCATGCGGTCGTTCAATACGCTTGTCGATGCCTTCACCGTACTCTGTGACTGTCAGGAAACCGAAGACCGAACCATCCTGGACCTGCTCAAATCCATCTACGAACACACCGTCTATCTCCTCAGATTCGAATCCTTTCCGCCCTCCAACAAGACCATATCGGAAGGCAGGGCTCTGCTCGCTACGGCCTGCTCCTTCCCCGAATTTCAAGAAGCCGAAGCCTGGTACGATGCCGCCAGCAGGCGGCTGATGGACGACATGAACATCCAGGTGATGCCGGACGGCGCCTCGTACGAACTCACCCCGGGCTATCAGATCTCGATCGCCTCGTGGTTCCTGGATGCATATAAAGCGGCCGGAAAGTTCGGCCGGTCCCTGGATCCTGAACTGGAAGCCGGCATCCGGCGCATGTACGACTGGTGCGTCTCCATCAACCGACCCGACTTCACCTTTCCCTCCATTTCCGACGCCGGCAGCCTGGACGGAAAATTCGGTGACGCACTCGCCGGCCCGGGCGCCATTCTCAACAGCGAATCTGCCAACTGGATCGGCAGCGAGGGCGAAGAAGGCAGCCCGCCGGACCATGCTTCCATCGCCCACCGGGACTCCGGTTACTTCGTCATGCGCAGCGGCTGGGACCGGGACGCCCGCTACCTCCTCTTCGAAGGCGGACCGTACGGCCGTTTTCACCAGCACGAAGACATGCTCTCGTTCGATCTCCACGCCCACGGCCTGCCCTTCATCGTGGACCCCGGAATCACCTCGTATTATCCGAACGCCTGGACCTCGTTCTACCGGACAACCGAAGCGCACAACACGGTGCTCGTGGACGGCTGCGGCCAGAACCGCCGGGCACAGACCGTTGCCGAATGGGTGGAATCCGCCAGGGACAAGACGGTGTGGCGCTCCAACGACCGCTTCGACGTCGCCATGGCGACCTACGACGCCGGTTATGCCGGACTGGACGCGTCCGTCGCCCACCGCCGGGTCGTCATGTTTGTCAAGCCCGATTACTTCCTGATCTTCGACGAACTCGCGGGCGAGGGCCGCCGCACCTACGAGGCGCTCTTCCACTTCATGCCCTACCGCGTGCTGATCGACCCGGACACCGGCGCCGCCCGAACGGGACGCATGCATCCGCCGAACCTGGAAGTCCTGCCCCTCGCCAGAATGACGCCGCGCCTCGTGTGCGGACGGAACGACCCGGTCCAGGGCTGGCTCGCCATAAGCGAGCAGGACGTTCCAGCGCCGGTCGTCATCTACAAGAAACGGACGACACTGCCCTTCCGGACCGGTTACGCACTCGTGCCGTTCACCGAAGGCGTCAGCGCGGGTGTCACCTCGCGGATAACTCGTCGCGGGGAGGTCTGGAACGTACGCATCGCGCATCCGGACGGGGCCGTGGACCGGATCCGGATGGACTGGTCGGACAATAGCGGCCCTGTGCTGGTCAACAATATCTAACTTGCCGCAGGAACAGACCCTCAAATTCGAGGAAATCGATGCAGCCCAACTACGATGTAGACATGCAACTGGACGTGAACGTGCCGATGCGCGACGGGATCAACCTCTCGGCGGACATCTACCTGCCTCGCGCCGGGGAAGATTTCCCACGGTACTCATGCGCACCCCATACAGCAATAACGCCGACGGGATGGTCGAAAAAGCCCGGCGGCTGGCGAATAACGGATACGCATGCGTCCTTCAGGACTGCCGCGGGCGCTGGGACTCCGAAGGGACCTACTATGCGTTTCGGGAAGGTGAAGACGGGTACGACACCCAGGAGTGGATCGGGGACCGGGAGTGGTGCAGCGGGAGCATCGGGATGGCCGGCAGCTCCTACGGCGGCGCCGTACAATGGCGTAGCGCGCCGTATGGGAGTCGTTATCTCAAATGCATGACGCCGCGGGTCATCTGCGCCGACTACTACACCGGGCTCGTCCATCCCGGCGGCGCGTTCCAACTGAACGTAATGTTGACCTGGGGTATGCGCACCAACGCCCGCACGGGCCAGACTATTGAGTTTCACAACTGGACCGAAGCCTTTCGGGCGCTGCCGCTCGACAGAATGGACGAACACGCGGGCCGCGACGTCGACTTCTGGAAAGACTGGGTCGAACACGACGTTTACGACGATTACTGGGAGGAATTCAACGACGAAACCCGGTGGGGTGAAATTATCGCGCCGGCGTTCAACATGGGCGGCTGGTACGACCTCTATGCCGCCCAGACCTTCAGCAACTTCAACGGCCTTCGCCTGAATGGCGCCACGGAAGAGGCAAAGAAGAGCAAACTCATCATTGGACCGTGGCCGCACGCGCTGAGTACGTCGTCGAAAACCGGCGACGTCGATTTCGGTGCGCCGTCCATGGTTGACCTGGAAAGCCTGGAACAACGCTGGTTCGACTACTGGCTGAAGGGCATCGACAACGGCATCGCGGACGAACCGCCGCTTAGGCTGTTCATCATGGGGGTCAACCGGTGGCGGGATGAATACGAGTGGCCCCTCGCGCGAACCCAATGGCAGAAATGGCACCTGCATTCTGCCGGGCATGCCAATACGCTGCTTGGCGACGGGTGCCTGTCGACTGATACCCCGGGACAGGAACACCCCGATCATTACACGTACGATCCCCGCTACCCTGCGCCGACCATGGGCGGAAACAACTGCTGCTCCCCCCATATCGTCCCGTGGGGGCCGCAGGACCAGCGACCGGTGGAAATGCGCAGCGACGTACTCTGTTACACCAGCGACCCTCTGGAATCAGACGTGGAAGTCACGGGACCCGTCAAGGGCGTCCTCTACGCCGCTACCAACTGCACGGACACGGACTGGACCGCCAAACTGGTGGACGTGTCCCCCTCCGGTTACGCCATGAACCTCTGCGACGGCATCCTGAGGGCCCGTTTTCGGGAAGGCTTCACCAGCCCGTCCCTGCTCGAACCTGACAACGTCTACGCCTATGAGATCGACCTGGGCGTCACGGGAAACGTGTTCCAGCGAGGCCACCGCATCCGTCTCGAGATCTCGTCTTCGAATTTTCCCAGGTTCGACCGCAATCTCAATACGGGCGGCTCTTTGGCAAGCGAAACCGAAATGCGCCAGGCCAATCAGACCGTTTATCACTCAAGACAATATCCATCCCATATTCTCCTGCCCGTCATTCCGGTAACGTAACTATCCAGATCCGTCGAGACGCCAGGTGCGCCTGAAGGACCTTCCGATATGTCCGAGCCATATCTCCTCATTTCCATTCCCGACAAGAGCTTCGGCTTTGTTCCCGGCCAGCGGATCTCCATCGACATCCACGTGATCGGGCTGGACAAACAGATGGTCCGCGTCCGGTTCGCCATCAACGATCCTCTCGGCGCCACGCGGTTCTCATTGCGGGAGGTAGAACGGGACCTCGACGGCGGGCACACGGTTCTCCCGTTCCACTTCAATCTCGAGTCCGACCTTCATCCGGGCGCCTATCTCGTCACCGCGCAGGTCCTCACGGAACTGCAGGATATCCGGGCTATCGCCACCGAGTCCTTCGAGGTGGTTGTGCCCGGACGCCGCCTGCCCGACGGTTTCCCGGATGCGCCTCGCGACCGCATTGTCGACGCTTCCTCCAACTTTGAACCGGGTTGACCCGGATACGCTGGCAGCGGCGTTTCATACGGCGCATACGGCCTGTGAGCTCTGCCGCAATCCGGACGGCGGCTGGGGTACGGTCCCCGATGCGGAAAAACCCGCGTACCGCTGGCCCGCGAACGTCATCCTGGGTTATCTGTACGGCTACGAAGCGCTGGGTGACGAGCAATACCGGAAGCTGGCTGTCGGCGGCCTGGATTATCTCCTTGCCGAGCAGGACGAGAACGGCGCCTTCCGCTGGTGGTACAAAGCCGTCCCCGGCGGCGTGATGAACCAGCGCGATAACTTCTATGACACGGGCTGGGCAGGTCTGGCGCTGGTAGAGGGTTTTCGCGTTACGGGCGAAGAGAAATACCTCAATGCCGTTCGAAGGGCCGCCGACTGGACGACGACCTGCCCCTTTACGGGAAACAACAACTACGATGCATTCGCCCTCTGGTTCCTCTCCCTCCTGTATGATTTCACCGGAGAGGAAAAGTACCTGAACACTGCAATCTGGCGGACCCGGGGCGGCGTCTTCTTCGCGCAGCTCCCACGGGGCGGATGGCCGGGTCACAACTTTCACGTCGGCTATCAATCCATTACGGCCAATGGCCTCGCTTCCCTGTACGACGTCCTCCCGCGGGACCATTCCTTTTCGAAGTCTCTCAGGTCCCGCCTGTGCGCCGCCCTCAATTTCGCCACCTTCCTTCAGACGCCTGCGGGGGATTATTTCAACGGCTGGGAATATGACCGGGACTTCCGTCTCGGCGGTGACGGCAACCCTGTGGGCACTGCGGGCCCCGCCAGGGCCGAACTCATCCGGGCCTTCTACAAGACCCGCAACCGCCTGAACGTGCCGACCAATATTCTCAACGGCCTCTGCCGTTCCATTACGGCCAGAATCGAATCCCTTAAGAGTCGCTCAGAAGAGGAAAAGACAGACCACACCTACCTGATGGACGTCGGCACGCTACTCAAATGGCGCCTCAACAAATAAGGCACGGCTTGCGCCGCGCCTCGAATGTCTCCACGGGCCCTGGCAGCCCGTGCGCAGAACGACTCTACAACTTTATCGGGGCACCACGTCAATCTCGAACAGCTTAGGCCATCGTTTTCCGGTCACGAACAGGCGCTTCTCCGCCGGATCATAAGCGATTCCGTTCAACATGGCGTCCACGGCAAGCCGGTCCCGCCCGGCAAGCAACCCGGTCAGGTCGATCCAGCCCACTACCCTGCCTGATTCAGGGTCGATCCTGGCGATCCGGTCCGTTTCCCAGACATTGGCGTAGACTTCGCCTTCAACGTATTCCAGTTCATTCAGCCGGGTCACCGGGCCCATATTGTCCCGTACCTCAATCCGCCCGACCTCCTTAAACGTCACCGGATCCCTGAAATACAGCGTCGGCGTTCCATCGCTCATGATCAACCACCGACCGTCGTGGGTAATCCCCCACCCCTCGGTAGCATAGGTGAGCGACCGCACGCGTTCGAAAGTTTCCTTATCGTAGACAAAGCCGGTCCGCGCCACCCAGGTCAACTGAATGATGCGATTTCCAAAAATGGTAATTCCTTCGCCGAAATACCTCGATTCCAGCGGCTGCATCCGCGTAACTTCGCCGGTTTCAGGATCGACCTTGCGCAACGACGACCGCCCGTAGAGCCCCGTTCCCTCGTAAAAGAAACCGTTCTCATAGACAAGGCCCTGCGTAAACGCGCCGTGATCGTGCGGATACGAACGTATTACGCGGTACGTGTACTGTCGAGGCTTCTGCCGGGCGGTCGAGTCCGCGCGTGATGACGCTCGAGTATCGGGCGACGCCTGCCGGGCCGCAACCTGATCGATCGCAAGTGGATTCGTCAGAACCGACGCAGCGAATAAGACCAGAGCGATTCCTGGCAGAGAGCGAAGGCCCGGGGAACGCGGGAAAACCAGATGCTGGGTTCTGCTCCTGGACTGTAAGGTCATTTCCCTCAGTCGTTCTCTCTATTTTCATTTTTTCTTCGTCCTTTTTCTTATGCGCGTAAGAAAAAGGACCAAAAAGAACCGCGCCCCTCGGCGGGGGGCCGGTTTTTCCGTGAATCACCTCAGCGGCACTAACGGAAATCCGGTGACCTTCAAGCCCGTCAGGTGTTCCAACGCTCCGGTGCTGGACGGATTTGCACGGAAAAACCCCCCGCGCCACAACCGTACTCAAGAAAAGATCCCACGAGGTTCGTTCCGATAGAGATGTTGTACTATAGAGCGTGGAGAACCTGCCTCCGGCGCGAAAAGAGACCTCACGAGGCAGGTAATCTCTACCCTCTTTCATCTCACGTCTCCCCGGTTTCAAGGAACACGCCGTAGGCAGGGAATCTGGGGAGATGTGGTTTTTAATACTGATATTTTCTTATGTTCTGTCCTTTGCCCGTCCAACAAAACAGCCGTGCCCCCAACCCACTGAGTTCACGGCCGCGTCGCGTTCCAGTCGGGTCGACTCTATGTCTTCCCGGCTGCCTGCTCCGGCGACGAAGGATCGCCCTCGATCCACTCCTCCCCGTCCGTCCATACTTCCTTTTTCCAGATGGGCACCGTTTCCTTGAGACGGTCAATCGCGTAGTGACAGGCTTCCAGGGCCGCCTTTCGATGCGGCGCGGAAATCGCGATCAAGACGCTGGTCTCACCGATCTCCAATCGCCCCACCCGATGCAGCATACCCACACGATCCACGTCCCACTTCTCCTTCACCTCCCGGCCAATCTCCTCCATCTTCTTCTCGGCCATTTTTTTATATGCATCGTACACCAGGTATTCCGTCCGGCGGCCCATCGCATGGTCCCGCACCACCCCGGCGAAGGTCGCGACCGCCCCATCCGAATCCCTCAGCACAACGTCGTGCAGCGCGTCGGCAGGTATGGCGTCTTCCTGGATTCGGTAAAGATTACCGGACATGCGGTCTTGCCTCCTGCGTTTGGCTTCTTGCAACACGTTCAGCCTGTACTTCCCCCGCTTACCGGCGGGATAAACGCCACCTCATCCCCATGATCAAGACGCCGGGACCTGTCCACGTACGTCTGGTTGACCGACACCATCAAACTGCCTTCCATTTCCCGCAACCGGGGATGATCCACCGCCAGCCGCGCCAAAAGGTCGGCCACGGAGGCACGCTCGGGTATCGATATCAATGCCTCCCGTGTTCCAACAAGATCCCTGCACGACGCAAAAAACAAGACCCTGACCTCCATGTTCCGTCTCCACCCCTTTGGTCGGAAAGTCAGCCGGCGGAGGGCTTGTTTCGTCAACGCACTCGTTTGAGCCTGGTGTTCTCCGTTACCCCCGGCCTCCGCCCCCGCTTCGCCACAGACTGCCTTCCGACGGCTTTGATATCGGATGTAAAGTCGATGGGGGACGCGCCGCTGATTGCGCTGCCCACGCCGAACCCGTCCACCGCGGATCCGGTGTCTACGAATTCACGGATGCGTTCCGGCGTCATCCCGCCGCTCACGTATATCTTCACCTCCGGATGCCCGGCGCCATCCAGCCTGCTTCTAACCCGACTCACGAGATCGGGGGTCACGCCGCCGAGTTCAGAGGGCGTGTCCAAACGCACGCCAGGTAACCGGCCTCGCATTTCCCCGGCCAACCGAACGCTCTCCTCCGCTTCATCCATGAACGTATCCACCAACACGATCCGCCGGATCGATTCCGGCATGTGCCGGTCGAAGGCCTGCGCCGCCGCGACCGTGTCTCCCATAATCAACATCAGTGCATGCGGCATGGTGCCCGTCGCGTCCTGCCCGGCCAGCCTGGCCCCCGCGGGTGTGGCGCATCCGGAGCAGCCACCCACGATGGCGGCATATTCCATGTGATCCGAAACCGCGGGATGGACGTGGCGCGCACCGAAGCTGATTACCGGAATGCCCCCGGCGGCCGCCACACACGACCGTGCCGCCGTCGCCCAACCGCTTTTCTGGGCAAGCGTACCGAGATAGGCGGTCTCATAGATACCGAAGCTGTTGTAACGCGCCCGAATCCGGAGTACCACTTCTTTCCGCGACATCGCCGCGCCCTCGTCAAGCGCCCACACGGACGCGTCCTCAGGCCACACCGTTGCCAGGTTCTCCAGCACCTCGGTCATGCCGCAAAGCGTGCCGTCCCCGTTGGGAAACACCTCCATCGTAACAACCGGATCGATCTCCTCCCGCGCCAACACGTCGCGGGTATTCAGGAAATAGAGATCGGACCGGTCTTCGTCCAAAAATGCACTATCCGACCGCATTTGCTCGCCCCATCCAGAGTCACGAAACGTATTGCGCGTGCCGAGCGCCCGTATTTCCATCTATCCTGCCTGGCCAGCTATCAGCCTTTCCTTGTAATCAAGCGCTCTCGCATCGCCTCCACGCAGGACAGCGGCACCTCCACGGTTCCAATCACCGGATCTCCCCTGCCGTCGCCGTGGCAATCCGAACCTCCAGTACATAGAAGGTTGTTCTCCTTCGCGATCTTCGAATATCGTGCGACGAGCGAGGCGTTGTGCTTTGTATGCCGGACCTCGATGCCGTCCATGCCATCAGCGACCATTGGAGAAATCAGATCGTCCCTGCGGTACAGGCCCGGATGCGCAAGACAGGCCAGCCCGCCCGCAGACCTGATGACCTGGATTGCCCGGTACGGCGAAAGCGAATATTTGCTTTCGTATGCCGGTTTGGAATACCCCAGGTATTTGTGAAACGCTTCGTCAACCGACAGAACCAGGCCTTCTTCCAACATCACGTCGGCAATGTGCGGACGTCCGATCGAACCGGAATCCGCTTTGGCAAGCACCTTATCCATGGACACCCGCAATCCCAGCCAGTTCAGCTTTTTCACAATTCGTTCCGCCCGGCGCATCCTTGCGTGGCGATAGGCGGCAAGGCATTCGATCAGGTCCGGATGATCGGGGTCAATGAAATACCCCAGAATATGTAAGTCGGTTCCACCGGCCTGGGCGCTCAACTCGGTTCCCGGTACCACCTCGACACCCAACCGTGCGCCTTCCTCCTTTGCCGCCGCAATACCGTCGGTTGAGTCGTGATCCGTAAGACTGATCACGGCGAGTCCGGCGTCTGCGGCCCGACGCACGACTTCCCGAGGCGTGAATGTCCCGTCGGAGCACGTCGAGTGCAGATGCAGGTCAACACGCTGGTTCATGGCCCGGCCTTCGCTTCATCCGGGCCGCCGACCGCGTTTGACGGGCGAATTGCTTCCAGGCGGGTCAGCCCCTGCTTCTGGCGGCTGCCTTGTCGTTTCAATGCGACGAGTTGGCTGCGCAGAAGATTCCGTTTGATTGCGCTGAAATGATCCGTGACCAGAATGCCGTTCAGATGATCTACCTCGTGCTGAACCGCCCGGGCCGCAATATCCGTCATCATACCGCTGAACTCGTTGCCGTCCCGGTCCAGGGCATCCACCCGGACCGTTGCCCGGCGACTGACGTCTCCCACAATACCCGGTATACTCAGACAACCCTCTTCGCCCACGACCTCGCCCTCTTCCTCACTCAATTCCGGATTGATCAATACCGTTGGTTCGCACTCAGGATCACCGGGGCTCACGTCCAGAACCACCACACGCAGGTTTACACCCACCTGGGGCGCCGCAAGCCCAATCCCCTCCGCCGCATACATCGTCTCGAACATATCGTCCACAAGGGTCCGCACCTCCCGCGTAATCGCTTCAACCGGCCGCGCCTTCCTTCTGAGTATCGGACAGCCGAATTTCTTTATCTCGAGAAATGCCATTTTTCAGGTTCCGTGTACATTGTCACGCTTCAGCCGTGACGTTTACCTGTCCCGAATATTCAGTAACGTTTCGTTCAGACTCCCGCTCCGGTATCCCTGCATATCCACCGTGACGAACCGATATCCGATTTCCTTCAAGTGCGCCACAACCCGGTCGACGAGTCCTTCCAGGAAAAACCGGCCGATCTCTTCGCGAGGAACTTCAATGCGGGCGATATCGTCATGGTGCCTCACCCGGACCAGGCTGAAACCGAGCGTTTTGAGAAAAGCCTCGGCCCGGTCAACCATCGACAGCGCTTCCACGGTCACGGGCGTTCCATAGGATATGCGGGATGACAGACAAGCAGACGCCGGCTGATCCCACGTGGGCAATCCCCAGGTTCTGGACAAATGCCGGATCTCCTCTTTTGTCAGGCCCACCTCGACCATCGGCGCCCGCACGCCACGGTCCCGGGCCGCCGTCATACCCGGCCTGAAGTCACCCACGTCGTCCGCGATGGCCCCGTAAATCAGAAATCGGTACCGTCCCACATACTTTTCGAGGACTTCATCCAGCTTGTCCGCCAGCGCCGTCTTGCAATGATAACATCGATCGGATTCGTTTTTTACGTAGTCGGGATTCTCCATTTCCCGGGTGTGGACCACTTCCATCGAAATTCCAATCCGGGCCGCGAGAGCCTGCGCGTTCTCGAGTTCGCCTGTAGCGTAGCTGGCCGAAACCGCCGTTACCGCCAGCGTTTTCGATTTAAGCACCCTGTGAGCCGCGGCAGCCAGAAACGTGCTGTCCACGCCTCCTGAGAACGCAACGACCGCGCTCCCCATTCGTTCGAGGAGGTTCTCGAGCTGCGCCAGTTTACTTTCAGCCTGCAAATGCCCGGTTCGCGTGTCTTCGCTCATATCCGGTTCCACTGGAGACTTCACCCGGGTTTTCCCACCCCGCCCGGCATCACCACCGCGTCGACCATCCCGTGCAATACCTTCTTGTCCGGCGGACAAACCGTGGCCTGGACGCCCGATAACACGGGATGCCCGTCCAGTACGAAATAGTAAGGTTGAATGCGCACGCGCCCTTTGAGGCGCATCATGCGATCCGTCTCGAAATCATAATACGCCACTGCAAAACGGGAACCCGTGTGGAACTCCTGCAGAATGCGAGGCGACCTGTGATAGTCGCCGAGCGCGGAGTCTATAGTAGCCCGCCAGTCCGTCTCGGCCATGTCGTGGCCGACCGCGACGCCCCGGCTTCCCCAGGCCTGTTCCGAGAACCCGGACGGCTTAATGACAAAACGGCGCTGTTTCTGCCGCAGTGAGCCGAGGTCCTGCCAGTTACCGAAAACCCGACCGTCCACGCTCAATTCCGAAATAACGCCGTGGGGCGGCAGGGGACGCGGGTCCATTATCCAGGTCTTCGGAAAGGTCTGCATCAGGAACTCCACCCCCTCTTCCCCGAGCTCGCGAATCCAGAACGAACGCAACAGAGGATGGTGGAACAGGGCCATCAGCATTTTCTCTTCCAGGTGGGCCTTCAGCGGCGGCGTTGCCTTTACCGTACCCTTTCGAATGGCATATAGGATCAGGTCCATTTTGGGTATATTCTTCAGGTCGAATAACTCGAAAAACCGGTAAAGCACGTCGATCTGCCGTCTTCCGCCCGCCCCGGTCACGAACAGTCCGGCTTCGCTGAAAATGACCTCTTCCGGGCGCACAACATAGGTTTCCAATCCGGCACGATTCAAGGCCTCTCCCAACCAGGTCATTTCAGGGCGGTACCCGGATGACTCGTCCGACACGACAATGCCCAGCACCGGCTCCCCGATGCCGGCAACCGACCGTACCATCCCCATAAATCCGTTCACCATTCCAGCGGCGCCACCCACAATTTCAAACCCGAAACTGCCGTAACGCTCCGCCAGGCTGGCGGTAAACCCGATGCCCCCCGGCACCGAGTCCAACTCCGAAGCGATCGTTCCCTTGGGGGTCGGAATCAGGTCCGGCCGGATTACCAGGGGCATATGCTGCTTGAATCGGTTCATCCGGCCGTATCCGATCACCGTTTCCGGCTTCCCCTGGTCAAGATATGCGGCTACCCAGGACGGCTGGATATTCCGGACGCTTTGTGAATACAGGCGGTTGCAGGCTTTATAGAAATCATACAAATGCCCGCCCAGACGTTCCAGATGCTCTACAACCCGAGGTGGCATCCAGAACGGTTCGGGCGACACCCTCCACGGGCTGTTCGAGTTGGGGTGTACGGTACGCTGGACATCCGTATAAAGGCCGCCGGAAGGCGTCATCCTGTCAATACGGAGGCTGCGCTCCCTCGCGTCGATCTCTTCAATCTGTTTTTCCTCTGCACAGATTCCCATACTTGCTCACCTGACCTGGTGGTTTCCAATAAAGATTCTTCAATGGCGGACGCGGATATTCACCGCCATCTCTAACTTTGATTCGTCATTTTTCGGGGACGTTGAATCGGACATATTCAAGTTAACAAAAGCGATTCGACTTCGGTTTTCCAGGATACTTCAGATCACTGGACGTGAACGGATAAAATGTCCATTTAAACGACCTTTTCGGCCCATTTCGGAAGGTCTTGTCGCGGCGCCGCGTTGCTGTATTTATCGAATTGAGGTAATATGCGAAAATGGTACTGAACACAAGGTTAAGATAGCAAAAAAACAGGGAATGTGCCATTAAATGACATTCCCTGCGTCGGCGTCCGGGTTTCACTTTGAGAAGCTGTATAAAAACTCCCGGCGGTCTTCGCGCGGCGAAAGCTCAGGATGGCTGACTCCCGCGCTGGCTACGGCGTCGCTTCGGCTTCTTCACTCGTTTCCATACGACGGTGGATCCACCGATCCGCATCCGCCGCCAGGGCTCGCCCGATTTGCCGGTATTCCCGCCTTGTTCTTCGGTCTGCGCAGCGGGTTCCCGCTGGTCGCGGGGGTTCGGCAGCGGCTTCGAGGGTCGGTCTACAGACAGAAGGGTCTGAACGGATGACAATGTTTCCGAAACAGACACACCCTGACCGTCCGATTCATCTTCCAGATTCAGACGCGCGGCAGCGGCTTCGTAGACCGCCCTGGCCGCCTCAACGCGCGCTTCGAGAAGGCCGAGCGCGCGTCTGAGTTCCTCAACCCGGGATGCGGAGGCATCTATTTCGCAACGGGCGTGCTCGAGTACCTTTTCGTAGAGATCGTCCCGTTCACCGTTTGATTCTTCCATCTTCTCCACCCACGCATTGACGATATCGTTTGGTACGCGCTTCACGAAGAGTCCGACCATCCTGCGCGTGATTCTGACGGAGTGACGACGTTCCGACGGCCGGTCCGGTGGGACAATACGTTTTTAAGATATTGTTTATTAAAGTATTTGAAATCAACCCGGTGTTCTAAGTATAAATCACGTGTTGGCAAATGGCAAGCCAAAACTGCCCACCGGACCCCGCATTCCATTACTGGTTCCGCTCGTGTTTTTCCTATTGCAATACACTTTCGATCACGCATGAACGGATCGCGCCGCGAGATCCGGGTTCAGCGCCCGTTCTCGTCGGCAAACGCCAACTTCATACTCTTTCTGTATCGTTCCGGATCTTTGAGAATTCTAACGGCCTCCTGATACTGTTCATCGCCCTTCAGCCGCGCCAGAATGCGCCCCCTCTTTCCCCAGACCCGGTTTCCCAGTTCCCTTCCGATTTCCAGCCTGATAAACGGTTCGGCCTTTTCGAATTCCGCGTCCCGCTCCGCTTCGACAACGGTTCGCAGGGCTTCCAACGCCTGGCCGACTTTCGCCTCGAGGCCTGAGGCCTCCAGAGTCCGGTTCAGATTCTCCAATTGGTTTTCGGCTGGAGAGCGGTAACGCCTGAAATTTCCCAGATTCGTCGAGTCGGCGAGGAATGCCCGGAACGCGGCGATCTCCCTGTCCCCCACCTCGTACCCCTCCGGACTCGGGGGTAACGTGTTCCGCGCGGCGTATTCAACGGCAAAATCGAAAAAGAGTCCGGCTCTGTACATTTCGAGAATCAGCCGCGGCCTGTGCTTCGGCTTCACCACGATGTCGGGTGTGATACCTCCTCCGCCATATACCGTGCGCCCACCGGCGGTGGTGAAAGCCCGGGCCGAGTCCGAGACGTCGGCGGCGACACGGTCCTCCCGCAACGCCATCCCCAATATCTGCCCCAGTTCCATCTCGAACAGTTGCTCCGCCTGCTGCGTTGATTCCAGATCAAACTGCTCGAAAAGCCGCGTGATCGCGTCTTCCCGACTCTCTTCTCCGGCAATCGTTGCAACGGTTTGATACAGAGGCACCCGCGAGTCCCCCACATTCAGCGCCAGGTTGCCCAGCCGTCCAAACCGTCTGTTTTTGTGGATGCTCCGTCCGCTGGGGGTATAGTAGAGCGCCGTTGTCCACTTCAGCGCTTTTTTTGGGCTGACGCGCTGGAAGGACTGTACGGATCCTTTTCCAAAGGTCGGTATACCCAGGATCAATCCCCGGTCCGAGTCCTGGATTGCGCCCGCGACGATCTCGGAAGCGCTCGCGCTGTGTGCGTTGACCAGAACGACCAGCGGGATATCCTTAACCCTGGACGCTTCCGCAGTGCGATACTCTTTATTTTGCGAATCCACACGGCCCCGCGTTGTGACAACCAGCAGGTCGGGTCCCAGAAACACGTCGGCAACGGCGACGGCCTGCGCCAGCAACCCGCCCGGATTTCCCCGCAGGTCCAGGATAATGCCCTTCGTATTCTTCGCTTTCAGCTCATCCACGGCGGCTTTCAGCTCACCGGGCGTGGATTCCGAAAACCGGCTGCCGATCAGACCGGACATGGTAATGTAACCGATCCCTTCTTCAATCCCGGGAATGCTGGCCACGCTTTTTACACGAATACGCGCCCGGATTATCTCCTGGTCGAACGGCTCGGATCTCCCGGGCCGGTCGATCGCAATCACAACCCGATTCCCCGGCGTCCCACGCAGCACATCCACGACCTCCTCGAGTTTCTTGTTGAGCGTGGGGTCGCCATCCACAGCGACGATCCGATCGCCAACGACAAGTCCGGATGTGTCGGCGGGCGTACCCTCGATCACGCTCAGAACGACGGGCACCTCGACGCCATTCCTCTTCATGGTGCTGATTGTGATGCCCAACCCGCCGAATTTGCCCTGGGTATCGATCATAAGGTCATCGAAGCCGCGCCGATCGAGGATTTGGGTATACGGATCCAGTTCGTCCAGCATGCCTTCAATGGCTGAAGTCGTGAGCGAGTCGGATGCCAGGGGCTTGTAGTAGCTCGTGGTGAGCAGCTTCAGCGTCTCGACGTATTCTTCTATACCGCTTCCAACGGAGGCATACCCGTCTTCCCCTTTTACAAGCCGCGAATCAAGTACCACGCAGGTTCCCATAAGGCCGACCAGCACCGCTCCAACCCATATTCGTCTGCGTTTCCGTCCGCTCATTTTCCACCTCCGCATTCTCAGGTCCTGCTATTCCATGAAGTCCCTGTATGCTGCGATTCCAAACGCGACCTCTTCTTCCCGGACACCCGCCCATGCGCCCGGTCTTGCCTGTATATCAACCGTTGGGCCCAACCGCGCCGGCCAGCCGTCTATGCGTCTCGTTGTAGATCCTGCACGCCAGATCTTCGACGGATCGCCGACCGTCAATCCGAAGAACGCGGTCCGGTTCCGACAGCCATATCTTTCGATACCCGTCCCTTACCCTGCCGAAAAATGCATCTCCGGACGCTTCCAGCCTGTCGGCATCTGCGGGAATCCACCGCTGTTTAACGGTCTCGAGGTTCACGTCGATCCAAACGGTCAGGTCAGGCCTGAGCCCCCCGGCGGCCACTTCCTGAACCGCCTGAATGCGATTCAGTTCCAGCCCGCGCCCATATCCCTGATAGACGACGGTGGAATCGACATAGCGGTCTGAAACAACCACTTTCCCCTGTGACAGGGCAGGCCGGACCACCGTGTTGACATGCTGAGCCCTATCCGCTGCGAATAACAGCATCTCCGCGGCGGGGTCCACTTCCGATCGACGCGCCAGCACAAGACTGCGAACCATTCGGCCCAGCCCGGTGCCACCCGGCTCACGAGTGAATACCACGGCCCGGCCTTCCGCACGAAGCCGCTCGACAAGCCGTTCGGCCTGCGTGGTTTTCCCACTCCTGTCGATGCCTTCAAACGTAATAAACAGTCCGGCCACGCCGATCCATACTCCCATGCCGCGCGTGGGTGGCGGCGTTATCCCAGCAACTGTGTCAGGATCGCCTTTTGGACGTGCATCCTGTTTTCCGCCTGGTCCACCGCCACGCATCTCGGGCTTGCCATCACTTCCGCCGTCAACTCGTATCCTTTGTGTGCGGGCAGGCAATGCATAACCAGCGCTCCGGTCTTGTCGAGCAGGTCCTCATTTATCTGATACGGAGCGAACGCCTCAACGCGACGCTTTTTCTCGGATTCATACGCGGGATCTTCGAAAAACTCCATGTCGATCCAGGTGTCCGTATATAGAAAATCCGCGTCCGCCACTGCCGCCTCCAGGTCAAGGGTCTCCTCGAAGAGACCGGTCGTCCGAGCCTGTTCGGTGAGATCCTCGTCGTTGGAAGGTTTGTTCACCTCCGGCGTCACCGTCGTGATTCTCACTCCGGCCTTGGTACATCCGGCGATCAATGAATTGCACACATTGTTCCGAATGCCCACGTAAACCATGTGAGCGCCCTCGAGTTTTCCCCGGATTTCGCGGACCGTCATCAGATCGCCAAGCGCCTGGCAGGGATGGTACCGGTTGCAGCACCCGTTAATCACAGGCACCTCGGCCCCGGCGGCAAGTTTCTTCAGGTCGCAGTGGTTCAACATCCGGGCCATAATGACGTCAGAGTACCGGGAAAGTACCTGGGCCTCATCTCCAAGATCCGCCAGCTGGAAATTGGTGGCGCGCCAGTCCAGATTCATGGCATACCCGCCCAACTGGTTCATGCCCGTCTCAAACGAACACCGGGTACGCGTCGACGGCTTCTGAAACAGCATCGCCAGCGTCCGGCCATGCAGTGCGCCCGAAAACCGTTTCGGGGCTGCCTTCATCAACAGACCCGCTTCTACTGTTTCCAGGATGTCCGCTTCCGACCATGTCTTGAGCGTAATTAAATCCATGGGCGAACCACGCTCCCTCTCATCCGTTCGCGCGATCGATTACCGACCGCCGCCCGATTCAGATCAGATCGATCGCCGGAAATCATCGGAGCTGCTTCCCTACTTCGTCCAGCAATAGCCGTTTCGCCTCGTCAATCGGCTTTTCGATCTTGCACCCCGATGCCCGGGTGTGTCCGCCGCCGCCAAACGTCACGGCGATTCGATTCACGTCCACCGCGCCCCGGGAACGAAGACTGACGCGAAACCGTCCGGGCGCCTCCTCCTTGAAGAACAACGCCGCCTGTATCCCGTCAATTGCCATGGCGTGGTCCACTACAGGATCCAGATTGCCGCCCATGCGGTAAGTCCCGTGGTCCACCACCAGGGTATTCACCCGACCGCCGAAATGAAGTTCCAGGGTCCCTAATGCGGCCGCCAGCGTCATCATGGTTTCATAGCTTTCACGGGCGAAAAGCGCATCGGCGACCGCCTCCGGGTTCGCGCCCAAATCCACCAGTTCGCTGCAGACCTTCAACCCCCGCTCAGGACGGGAGACCCTGAAGAGCTTGGTATCGAACGCGATTCCGGCGTAAATCTGGTTGGCAACCGCGGGATTGATCGCCGTTCCCGCCGCCAGAAGCAGCCTGTAAACCAGTTCACTGGCGGCACTGGCCTCCCGATCGACGATACGGACGTCGCCCTCCTGCTTTTCGCTCGCGTGATGATCGATAATCATCGTGCGGGCGCCAACACCGAGGAGGCGACCCACGTTGCCCACCCGGCGCGGGTCGAGGGTGGGCGTGTCCACGAATACCGCCCGTTTGAACACCGGCCTGTCGGAAAGAGACCCGTACAACTCAATATGGTCAAATCCCTGTAGAAAAGCAAATTTCGGATTTAAGGTCTCGTCGCCCACCACAAGCCGACACACCCGTTCCTTCTGGACCAGCATTTCCCTCAACGCCAGAAGGCATCCGATACCGTCGCCGTCCGCATTGACATGGGTAGAAAGAAGATACGGTTCGTCCGGCTCGAAAAACGATATGGCTCCGGTTAAATCCATAGCCCCGTTTCAGGAAACTCCCTTTCAACTGCGCGATTCACCCGCCTCGCCGGCTTTCCTTAATACGAAATGCACCCGGTCCGACCCTTCATCGGGCTCGCAAAAGCCGAAACCGTCGTAGGCCCCTTCCAGCGCAAACGGAGACCGCTCCAGGGCGGCCCGGATGTCCGCCAGTGCATATATTCGCTGACGATGCACCTCTTCCACGGCTTCATCCGTCTGCTTGAACCGGATGTCAAATCGATTGAACTGAATCCCGTTCCTGTAAAAGCTCTCACGGACGTAAGTGAATCCGTCTCCACTGTCTTTATCCGTCAGCCCGCGAAAGTATCGCAACGAGTTGGTTTCGGTACAAACGTCAAAAACAAAGACGCCCTGCGGCAGCAGGATCGCGTGGACTTCCTTCAATGCCCGGTCCACGTCTTCTATCGTCATCAGGTAATTTATGCTGTCGTACAGACAAAGAACCGCTTCGAACCGCGGCAGATCTGACAGGTCCAGCAGGTTTCTGTGGAAGAACTCCACGTTGCACCCCGCCCTTCGGGTCTTTTCTTCCGCCACGTCCAGCATCTCCCTGCAGGCGTCTGCACCGGAAGCACGGTAAGCCCGCTTTCGCAGTTCCAGCGCCATACTGCCCGTGCCGCACGCGAGATCGAGCACCCGCGACGGCGCCACGTTGTGTCTGGCGAAGGCGGACTCCACGTAATCCGCCCACTGCACATAGTTCACGTGACGCATCACGTAGTCGTAGATCTCCGCAAGCCTGGTGTAGGGCTGCGCTTTGCATATGTCTTTTTTTCTTCGGAACATAAATTCAATATAAACAGGTCACAGAGAAAGGGCAAACGACAAGCCCGCGATTGCGCGACTCCGGGTGTCCATTATAAAAAAACCCAGCCCCGGCAGGGCTGGACTGGCCGACTTGATATCCTGGATTCGTATGACGTCAGAAGTCAGTGACCTCGCACGCCTCGTCACGAAGCACCTGGTAATATGACCCTGCGTTCGCCCGGGAGACGTTCCCGGTTGGCAGCTTGATGATTTTCAGTTCCAGGTACCGGTCCAGGAAGGAGATGCTCACCCGCTTGCCGGGCCCAACAACCTGTCCCGGCTTCGCGCGACGCCCGTCCAGCATTACGATCCCGTTCTCGCAGGCGCGTTTTGCTTCGGACCGGCGCTTCGTCAAACAACATCGCTTCAAGAATAAATCGAGCCGCATATCAAAATAGACGCCCGTAGTCGATCCCGAATTCAGGTGTTGCCCGTTGTCCGTTCCGGCGGCGCAGACCACCGGCGGCGGCGAAACCTCAGCTGCAGGGGGACCTCACTCCCGCGGCCGGCTTCCGTATCCCAGTTCGTAGGGCCGAACTTCCACGTAAAGTCGCGCCCGCGTTTCCTCAAGGACCTCTTCAAACCGCTCTTGCAGGCGCTCTTGCTGGATGATTTCCCTAACGGCGGCCTGGTCGTCGTTGACCCTTACGACATGCCATCCGTACTCCGTCTGAATCGGCGCGCTCACTTCGCCCATACGCATGGTCTTCAGTACATCCGAGAATTCGGATGGTAAATTTTCCGGGGTGTTCGGCCCGGGAATACGACCCCCCTTTTTCGCCGTCTCCTCGTGCGCGGAATGTTCTCCGGCCAACTCCGCGAAATCGGCTCCCGCCTGCGCCTGTTTCGCGAGTTCGAGCGCCTTGTCGTACGCCGCCGTCACGTCCCGTGTCGACGGCTGCAAAGGAATCAGAATGTGCCGTGCCCGTACCTGGTCGCCGGATGCCGCTTCCACCTTGATGATGTGGTAACCGAACTTTGTCTTTACCGGCTCACTGATCTCACCGGGCCGCAACGCGAAAGCCGCCTCCTCAAACGCCGGAACCATGCGTCCCCGCGGGAAATAACCCAGGTCGCCGCCGTCTTCCCGGCTTCCCATGTCGCTCGAATACTCCTGCGCCAATGCCGCGAAATCTTCGCCGTTGCGCAAGCGGTCAATCAATATGTCCGCCTGCGACCTGACCTCTGTATCGCGATCGTCGGAGGCTTCGATCGCTACCAGAATATGACTGATACTCACCAGCGGCGGAAGCCGGTCCTGATACCGCGCCACATAGTCCTGAACGTCCTTGAACGACACTTCGACCTGTTGACTCAGGCGCGCGTACATCCGCTGCCGCAGGAAATCTTTCCGAAACTCCTGGCGATACTGATCGCGCAGATCGCGTTCCGTCACACCACCTTCGACAAGTTGCTCGGCAAATGTCTCTTCGCCATGTTCCGCCTTGAGTTCCCGGACGCGGGACCGGACCGCACGCTCGATGACTTCCTCGTCTACCTCGATGCTGTCCTGTTCCGCCCTGGCCAACAGGAGTTTTTCCTGGATCATGTTCCCAAGGATAACGTCGAACAGCTCACTGACTCTGTCCGGCGTGAGGTCCTCACGGTTCAGCCCCTGCCGCATGGCAACCAGCGCCATGTTCGACATCACGTCCGAACGCAACACGATCTGATCGTCCACCACCGCCACGATCTGGTCGAGCAGTTGCGGTTTCGCCACGGCGTTCGCCGTGCAGATCAACGCCACACCCGCCGCCAAAGCAACCCACGCACCTTTTTGAGGGATTCTTGCCATAGTGTTCCGTCTCCGATTGCGAGATACGTCCCCCACGGCCTTCGCAGGGCGACCGTCTATCCGTCCCGTCGCTCTTACATGTGACTGCCGGGGCGTCGTCTGGTTCCGAATGTTCTGTCCCGGAATTCGGCCGGGAATATATCCGTTCAGACGAGGCACTGCAACACCTTTTTGGCATTTGCGAGGCGTTCCCCAGGGCCGTTGCCCTCCAGCTCCGCCTCAATGAGCACCTGGTCGCCCAGGGAAAACTGCAGCGGTACCGGCGCAGCCGCCACCCAGTCTTCTACCTGCTTCCGCGTTAACATCCGGTCTTTCGGAAACTTGACAGCCAGCGTTCGACCCGTCCGAACCGAGTGCGCGCGAAGCTGCCGCGCCAGTATCCGAACGGCTATCGTATCCAGCAGCGCCGCGGCGGGCCCGGGTAACGGACCGAACCGGTCCGCCAACTCCTCTTCCATTGCAAGGATCTCCACCGTCTGCCGGCATTCGCCCAGCCGCTGGTAAAACAGCATCTTCAGATCTTCATCCGAAATATAGGTTTCCGGAATATAGGCGGATACGGCCACCTGCACCTCCGGTTCGGCCGCAGGTTCCGCCTCACTGCCATGTTTCTGCGCGATCGCCTCGTCCAGCAAACGGCAATACAGTTCGAAACCTACCGCCGCAATATGACCGTGTTGCTGTGCGCCCAGCAGATTGCCCGTTCCTCGGATCTCCATGTCGCGCATCGATATATTGAAGCCGGAGCCCAGATCCGCGAATTCCTCGATGGCGCGAAGACGACGGACCGCCGGCTTTTTCAGCGATTTCCACGAAGGAATCAGAAGATACGCATACGCCTGCCGCGTGGACCGGCCCACCCGGCCGCGCAACTGGTAGAGTTGCGCGAGCCCCATCCGGTCGGCACGGTTCACGATCAGCGTATTCACGCTCGGAATATCCAACCCGGACTCGATAATCATCGTGGAAACCAGGCAGTCGTATTTTCCCTCCAGAAAATCCATCATCACCTTTTCAAGCTGTCTTTCCGGCATCTGTCCATGGGCTACCCCGAACCGCACCTGCGGGACCAACTGCTCCAGGAAATTGACGATGGCGGGCATCGACTGCACCCGGTTGTGAACAAAATACACCTGCCCCCCGCGGTCGACCTCCCGCAGTATCGCATCCGCGACCCTTTCTTCGTCAAACGGCAGGACTTCGGTGGTTATCGGCAGCCGGTCTTTGGGGGGCGTACGGATGATTGACATATCCCTCGTCCCCATCAGAGACATATGAAGCGTCCGGGGGATCGGCGTCGCCGTAAGGGTCAGAACATCCACCTGCCGCCGTAACTGCTTGAGCCGTTCCTTGTGGCGAACGCCGAATCGGTGCTCTTCATCGATCACGAGCAACCCGAGATCCCGGAACCGGACGTCCTGGGACAACAGGCGGTGGGTACCCACCGCAACGTCAACCCGGCCGGCCGCAAGGCCGTCGAGCGCCGTCCTTTGCTCCCGGGGCGTGCGGAACCGGCTCAACACGTCGACGGTTACCGGCAGTCCGTCCATTCGCTCCTGAAACGTACGGAAGTGCTGCTGCGCGAGGATGGTGGTTGGCGCCAGAACCGCAACCTGCTTACCATCGGCCACGGCCTTGAACGCAGCGCGCACCGCGACTTCGGTCTTCCCGTATCCCACGTCGCCGCACACAAGTCGGTCCATCGGCGCCGAATGTTCCATGTCCTTTTTGACTTCCTGAATCGTCTGAAGCTGGTCCCTCGTTTCCTGGAACGGAAACGAGGCTTCAAGGGCTCCCTGGAATGCCGTGTCATTCGAAAACGCCATGCCCGGAGATGCCTTTCGCTCAGCGTAAAGAGACAGCAACTCCGCCGCCATCTTGAAGACCTCCTTCCTGGCCTTTTCCTTTACGCGTTCCCAGGTTGCCGTACCCAGCTTGCTCAACGCGGGGACGACGCTGTCCTGTCCCGCATATTTCTGTACGCGGTCCATCTGATCCACCGGTACGAACACCCGGTCGCCGCCTCGATAGAACATGGACAGACAGTCCTGGCGAACACCATCCACCGTGAGGTGCTCGATCCCCTCGTAACGCCCGATGCCGTGGTCAACGTGTACGATAAAGTCGCCGGCTCGCAGGCTGGAAATGCTGCGGATGGGCGTGGCGTCCTTGAACCGCCTGTAGCGGCGGCGGCGGCGCGCAAGGGTGTATATCTCGTGGTCGTTCAGTACCACGATTCGTGCGGTTGGGGACGTAAATGTAAAGCCGCTGTGCAGGGTGCCCACGTATATCGAAATCAGATTCTGCTCGTCTTCCAGCAGTTCCTCGAACCGCGCTTTCTGGCCCTGGCTTTCGCACAACAGCACTACCTCGTAGTCTGCCTGCCAGTTCCTCCTCAAATCCTCCTTCAGTGTTTCGAGATGGCCCTCATATCGCCGCCCGCCGATGCCCGAAAAGTGGACGCCCTCCCCCGATCGTCCGCCCAGCGGCCAGTTCAGGACCCGGCGCATTCCGCCCAGACGTCTCAGAACCGCCTCCGGATGGCGGGCCACGGCATCCGCGGGTAGCGGCTCGGGCTCTCCGCGCCTCTTCTTCTGTCGCCGGGCCGCCACCTCCACCCGGGCCCACGCGTCAGCTGCGGCCGTTTCGACTGCGACGGGGTCGTCCACCACGACATAGCCATCCGAAACGTGGTCCAGCAGGCAGGTCTTGTCCTTGTATAGAATGCCCAGGTACTTTTCCATCCCGTCGAATGCACCCTGGCTATCCATCGCTTCACGCAGTCCCTCCAGGCCCATTCCAAGCCGCCGTTCGGCTTCCGTCAGATGTGTCGTGAACACGTCCGACAGCGTCTCTGCCAGGACCGCCTCGCGGCACGGCAGCACCCTCACCGTCTCTTGCCTGTTCACGGACCGCTGCGTGCCCAGATCAAACGCGCGAATCGATTCCACCTCATCGCCAAAAAACTCGATCCGGACCGGATGTGCGCTGCCAAACGAGCAGACGTCGAGGATGCCTCCCCGTACGCTGAACTGACCCACACCGCCCACCAGCGTTACACGCTCATATCCGATATCCACCAGATGTTCAGCCAGTGTATCGGGCGCAACCTCGTCCCCCACCCTCACTTCCTGGACCGCCAGATCATACAGGTCCGGCGTGAGGGTGTGGCTCATCAAGGCCTCCACCGGCGTCACAACAACCCCGCCACCTTCCCGCTGCAGCTGATCCAGCGCCTCCAGCCGCAGCCCCATCACGTCCAGATGGGGGGACCGGTGGTCGTACGGCGATCCTCCCCACGCCGGAAAAATCCCAACGCGGCTGGAACCCAGCACCCGTTCCAGATCGTCGCGCACTTCTTCCGCACGATCCTCCGAAGCGCACACCACCAGAACCGGCCCTGGCGCCGTCTCCTCCACCCACGCAATGCCGAATGCCGCGAGCGAACCCGGCAACCCGCGTACCGGAATCGCCGGCGTCCGTGCGTCGATCAGACGCGCCAGTTCCTCAAACGGCTGTGACTTTACCATCCTGTCGTATATCCGTTTGATCGACATTCACATTCCCTCGGATCCTTTCGGCCGACACACTTCCGCACGTGAAACGGCCGCCGGGAAAAACGTCAACCGCAAAGGACCATTCGCAAGGGCGTACCTTCCGGTGAACCGGCGAAGGGTCGTCCACAACACCAAAACGCCCGACCCTGCTTTGAGTCGGGCATCGTCAACAAAAACACAAAAAGCCACCCATCCGGTTGTGAGAGAAGTGGCGTGCGTCCGTGACCCTGCCGGAGGGTGGTAAGGAGGGACCTTTTGTGGCCATCCTTCGTTTATATGGCGGGGTAGACGGGGCTCGAACCCGCGACCTCAGGCGTGACAGGCCTGCACTCTAACCAATACTGAGCTACTACCCCGCTCCATATTGACAAACGCCCAAATCGACCTTTATTTTGAGCGGGCGTAAAGATAACACAGCCCCCTGAAGCTGTCAAGGCTTTTCAAGTGAATTCCAAACCGGCGACGGGACGCCGGAACCATCGCCGGACGACAACGCCCACACGCGTTTCTCGGCGTGTCCCTCCTTGCCTCCCGTTCCCCTTTGTCTTATATTGACCCGTCGCTTCAAAGCTGTCCATATTCGGCAATTCGCGGTTAACCATTATCCGGAAAATGGATTCCCGCATGTCCAATCAACGACCCATCGGCATCGGACTCATCGGCCTGGGCGTCGTGGGCGCCGGCGTCGTTCGCATTATCAGGCAGCGCGCCGACTATTTCAGGTCCATCCGTGGCGTGGCGTTCGATTTAAGGCGCATCGCCGTGCGGGATATTTCCAGGTCGCGCGATAGTGATCTGCCCACCGATATCCTCACCGCCAGCGCGAGCGAAGTCATTGAAGACCCCGATATCCAGATCGTCGTTGAAGTGATGGGAGGACTCGACCCCGCAAGGGACCTCTGCCTGAAAGCGCTGGAGAACGGAAAAGACCTGGCCACGGCCAACAAGGCCCTGCTGGCTGAACAGGGCGACGACCTGTTCAGCGCCGCCGCGCGCAACGGCGCAAACATCGGCTTTGAAGCCAGCGTCTGCGGCGGCATACCCATCATCCGATCGCTAACGGATGGCCTGGCGGCGAACCGCATTCAGTCCATCTACGGGATTCTCAACGGGACCACCAACTACATACTTACCAGAATGACCGATGATGGCGGTGACTTTCAAGCCATGCTGCGCCGCGCCCAGGAAATGGGATTTGCCGAAGCGGATCCGACCATGGACATCGACGGCACGGACGTTGCCCAGAAACTCGCCCTTCTTTGCCGCATTGCCTTTCGTGTTGGCCTGAATCCCTCGCACATCCTTAAAGAGGGCATCTCGCACGTCTCTCCGCTCGACGTCGACTTCGCCAGGGAACTCGGATATACAATCAAGCTCCTGGCCATTGCAAAAGCGATTCACAATCGAATTGAAGCCCGCGTCCACCCGGTTCTCGTGCCGTCGGACGCGCTTCTGGCGAATATCAAGGACGAATTCAATGCCGTAGAGATCGTGGGCAACGCCGTCGGACCCCAGGTTCTGTACGGTCGCGGCGCCGGACAGATGCCCACGGCCAGCGCCGTGGTTTCCGATCTGCTCGACCTGGCCGAACGGCGTATGACGGGCCGGCCCACGGGCCGCGCACCCCTCGCCGACCTTCCCGAGGCCGATCCTATTCCGCCCGAGGAAGTCGAAACCAGCTTCTACTGCCGCTTTACAGTATTTGATCAACCTGGAGTACTCGCGCGAATCGCCCTCATTTTTTCTGAACACAATATCAGCATTGCAACCGTAATCCAGCACGGCCGGTCTGAAACCGAGCAGGGCACGGTGCCGCTCATTATGACCACCCACGAGGCTCGCGAAGCCAGCATGCGCACTGCCGTTCAGCAGATCGATCGACTTCCCGTAATCACCGAACCGGCTCAGATACTCCGAATTGAAGCGCTGTAGACGGAACCGGCGGCGGCCCTGTCCTCAGATCCTATTGCACGTCTCCATTGGGACCGGTCTCAGGCGGAAGCCCTTCCGAGCCCTCGCCGTTATTCTGGTAAATCACGCGCGCAACGTCGATCACCTCGTCGTCATCGTCAAGATTGATGAGCCGCACGCCCTGCGTATTCCGCCCGATCGAACTGATTTCTCCGATCGGCTGCCGGATCAGGATTCCGTTCAGGCTCACGATCATCAGTTCATCCTCGTCCTCCACGCCCTTCACCGCCACCACCTTGCCGTTTCGCTCAGTGGTCCTGATATTGATTACACCTTTGCCACCACGACGGGTCAACCGGTAATCCGAAACCGACGTTCGTTTGCCGTATCCCTTGGCCGAGACCGTAAGCAGTGTGCTGCCGGCGTCCTGCACCACCACCATGCACACCACTTCGTCGTCGTCCTCCAGGGAAATCCCTCTAACCCCCCGGGTGCCGCGGCCCATATCGCGCACGTCCTGTTCGTGGAACCGGATGGCCTGGCCGTTTCGGGTCGCCAGTACAATCTCCTGTGACCCGTTCGTGACTTCGGCTCCGATCAACCGGTCGTCGTCCAGAATGTTCATCGCAATGATTCCACCTCGCCGCGGCCGGCTGTACGCGGACAGGACCGTCTTCTTGACCAGACCGTTTCGGGTCACTTTCATCAGATGGCGCACATCGTCAAATTCCCTGACCGGTACGATCGCGGCCACATTGTGACCCGCGTCGATCTCGATCAGGTTGACGACCGGGCGCCCCCGGGAAACACGCCCGCCTTCCGGAATCTCGTGTACCTTCAGCCAGTGACAGCGCCCTTGATCCGTCAGGAACAGAATATAGCTGTGGGCTGAGGCAATAAAGAGATGCTCCACGAAATCCTCTTCCTTGGTCCGCATACCCGTCACGCCGCGTCCACCCCTGCGCTGCTGGCGGTACGTGTCCGCCGGAAGTCGTTTGATATATCCCTGATGGGAGATGGTGATGACCATGTCCTCGTCGGCAATCAGGTCTTCGATGTTGAACTCCGATGCCGACAAAACGACGTCGGTTCGTCGTTCATCTCCATACTTCGCTTCAACCTCCAACAGTTCCGACCTCACAAGCTCCATTCGCTCTGCCCTGCTGTTCAGAATAGACTTCAGCCGCGCGATCTTTTCTACCAGGGCCTGATATTCCTCTTCGATCTTCCGGTGTTCAAGTCCCGTCAGCCGCTGAATGGTCATCGTGAGAACCGCTTGCGCCTGTCTCTCGGACAGGGATAACCGATCCATAAGGGTCGACCGGGCGACATCGGGATCGGCCGCTCCGCGGACGATTTGAATCACCTCTTCAATAGCATCCAGCGCAATTCTCAATCCTTCCAGGATATGCGCGCGGTCTTCCGCAACCTGAAGTTCGTACGAGGTGCGCCGCATCACCACGTCATGCCGGTGATCGATATAGTGCTTGAGCATCTGTTTCAGGTTCAGCTGCCTGGGCTGTCTGTCCACCAGCGCAATCATATTGGCGCCGAACGTACTTTCCAGTTGCGTATGTTTGTAAAGCTGGTTCAGGACCACCTCGCTGTAGGTATCCTGTTTCAGTTCCACCACAACCCGCATACCCTTTCGGTCGGACTCGTCACGAATATTCGATATCCCTTCAACCCGCTTCTCCCGAACCAGATCGGCCATCTTCTCCAGAAGCGTGGCTTTGGCCACCATATACGGGATTTCGGTAATGACGATATTTTCGCGGCCGTTATTGAGGGATTCCACGGTGGCGGTCGCCCGCACCCGGATCAGCCCCCGGCCGGTTCGGTAGGCGTCCAGCACGCCGCTCATCCCGTAGATCACCCCGCCCGTAGGAAAATCGGGCCCCTTGATGTATTCCATGAGATCCGTGATATCAAGGTCGGGATTTTCGATCAATGCCAACATACCGGCGACCACTTCACGGAGGTTGTGGGGCGGAATCGCCGTGGCCATGGTCACGGCTATACCCACGGCTCCGTTGCAGAGCATATTCGGAAAACGCGATGGCAGGACGGCGGGTTCCTCGAGCCGTTCGTCGTAGTTCGGGTTGAAATCCACCGTATCCTTGTCCAGGTCCTGCAGCATCTCGCTGCCCGGGCCGGCCATCCTTGCCTCGGTATACCGCATCGCCGCAGGGGGATACCCGTCGATCGAGCCGAAATTGCCCTGTCCGTCCACAAGCGGATATCGCAACTTGAAGTCCTGCGCCAGGTTGACCAGCGTCGGGTAGACGATCTCCTCGCCGTGCGGGTGGTAGTTTCCGGACGTATGTCCGGCGATATTGGCGCACTTCCTGTGTTGCCGGGCGGGACCCAGGTTCAGGTCGTTCATCGCGATGAGGATGCGCCGCTGCGAGGGCTTGAGCCCGTCGCGCACATCCGGCAACGCGCGATTCACCAGCGTGCTCATTGAGTAGTCCAGCATGGACTTTTTCAGTTCATCGCCGATGTCCATCGGGACAATCCGCTGCCGCGAGTTCATCATGCTCCATATCTCCAGTGTTTGTCAGTTCAGCGCCGGTTCCCGCCAGGCCGCAGGACAGGCGCGTTACGCTCTTACCCCGGACCGCTCACGTCAACGTCCGCCTCCAGCGCGTGCGTTTCCACGTATTTCCGGCGAGGCCCGACCTCGTCTCCCATCATCATTGTGAACGCGCGCTCGGCCTCCATCGCATCACTCTGGGTAAGATTCAGCAATGTGCGCGTCTCCGGATTCAGCGTGGTCTCCCAGAGTTGCTCCGGGTTCATCTCTCCCAACCCCTTGTACCGCTGAACCATGACGCCGTTGGCGTCTTCGCCCAGCGACTGAAGGATGGTTTCCCGCTCGGAATCGTCGAAGGCATACTGCTGATTGCGGCCCTTCTTGATTAAGAACAGAGGCGGCTGGGCGATATATACCTTACCGCCGGTAATCATGGGTTTCATGTATCGGAAGAAAAAAGTAAGCAATAAGGATCGGATATGAGACCCATCCACGTCCGCGTCAGCCATAATGATCACTTTGCCGTAACGCAGCTTTTCGATATCGAAGTCTTCACCGATGCCCGCACCCAGTGCCAGGATCATGGGCTGCAGTTTCTCGTTGCTCAACACCTTGTCTATCCGGGCCTTCTCCACGTTCAACAACTTCCCCCAAAGAGGCAAAACCGCCTGAAACGCGCGGTCTCGCCCCTGCGCCGCCGATCCGCCAGCCGAATCTCCCTCCACCAGGTAGATTTCCGTCTCGTCCTTGTCGTTGAGCGTGCAATCCAGAAGCTTCCCCGGCAGTCCTCCGCCTTCGAGCACACTCTTGCGCCGGACAAGCTCCCGGGCTTTTCGCGCGGCTTCCCTTGCCCTGGACGCTTCGATGGCTTTCTGCAGGATCTTTTTCGCCACCGAGGGGTTCTCCTCGAAGTACGCCGTGAGTGCCTCACCCACCAGAGACTCAACAATTCCCTTGACCTCGCTATTGCCCAGTTTCGTTTTGGTCTGGCCCTCGAATTGCGGTTCAGGCACCTTGGTGCTAATCACGGCGGTAAGGCCCTCGCGTGCGTCCTCACCACTCAGACTGACCTTCTCGTTTTTGAACAGGTTGTACCTGGCGCCGTACGCGTTCAGAGTTCGAGTCAGCGCCGTCCGAAACCCGGTTTCGTGGGTGCCGCCCTCCTTGGTGTGGACGTTGTTCACGAAACTGTAGATGTTTTCCGAATACGAATCGTTGTATTCAAAGGAGATTTCCACACCTGTGCCGTCGCGGACTCCATCGAAGTATACCGGCGGATGCAGCGCTGTCCGGCCTTCGTCGAGGTATGCCACGAATGCGTTGATCCCGCCGTCGAAATGGAAAGTTTCCTGAAATCCTACCCTCTCATCCGTGAGAACAATCATCAGCCCGCTGTTCAAAAACGCCAGTTCGCGCATCCGCTTGACCACCGTTTCCAATTGGAAATCGACGGATTCGAAAACCGCGCTGTCCGGCATAAACGTGGTCGTTGTGCCCGGAGCTTCTTTTCGGCCGATCTCTTCCATCTCGCCCGTGGGGATACCCCGCTCGTACCTCTGGCGAAAAACCCGGCCCCGTTTGTCGGGCAACGACGAACAGACTTCCACCTCGCACCAGGTCGACAGCGCATTCATCACCGAAACGCCGACTCCGTGCAACCCGCCCGAAACGGCATAGGTCTTCTTGTCGAACTTGCCGCCGGCGTGCAGTACCGTCATCACCACCTCGAGGGCAGGGCGGTTTTCCGTGGGGTGCAGATCGACCGGGATTCCCCTGCCGTTGTCCGTGACCGTCAGGCTTCCGTCCGCATTGATCTTTACGTCCATACGGTCGCAATACCCCTCGAGCGCCTCGTCAACGCTATTGCTCACCACCTCCCAGATGAGATGGTGCAGCCCCTGAGGACCCGTGTCTCCGATGTACATTGCGGGGCGCTTCCGAACCGCGTCGAGACCCTTGAGGACCTGAATGTTGTTGGCGCCGTACTCCCCCTGCGAAACCACCTCGGCCATATTACTCTACTCCTTGTTGGGATCGATGTCTATCCCGGCATTTTCTCCAATTGAGCCTTTGTCACCCGGGGCTTGTCATGATGGCCCATCCGCGCCGCCGCGGCCGTCGTTCATCTCCCGAACCGAATCGACGCGACGACGTCTCGCCCCAGGGACTCGTTCAGCCTCGCCTGGATTCGATGCCGCTCGAACAGTAAACGGTGGCGCACGGCGTGCTGTCTGATCCAGATCACCAGCTCGCCTCGACGAATCTCGGCCGGCCGGGCCATCGCGTCCTGCACACCGCTGATTTCGTCTATCACCTCGGGCAACAGCATCAGCGCACGCTGCTCGAGCAGCCGCGCCTCGATGCCCAGCGACCGTACCGCCTCCCGGAGGGCTACCTCCAGAGGGACGGTACCGCCGCCGGTACGGCCGGACGCCGGCTTCTGATGCTCAAGCTCTTCAAAATACGCCATTCTTACGTTCCAGGCGGCGGCGACGTCGCCGCTTTAGCGCCAGCAGTCGCCGCTAAAGCGCCAGCAATTGAAATCCCCGGTCCTTGAAATTCACGTCGGGTTCGCGCGCGGACGTAATGAACACCTGCCCGAAGGAAGCGACAAGATCCATCGCGGCCTTTGCCCGGTTTTGATCCAGTTCGGCGAAAATGTCATCCAGCAGCAGCACAGGGGAACGGCCGGTGTGGGACTCCAGATAGAATGCCTCTGCAAGCTTCCAGGCCAGCAGAATGCTCTTGAGCTGGCCCTTGGAGGCAAACTTGTGCGCGCTTCGCCCATCCAACGTGAAAATGAGATGGTCCCTGTGTGGACCGACCAGCGTATAACCCAGTTCGGCTTCGTCTGCCCGCCGTTGCCTCAGTTCGACCTCCAATATCTCCTGCCCGCGGTCTCGGTCATCGGCCTTTACGGGACTGCGGTAAACCGACGCGATCTGTTCTTTGCTACGGGAAATCTCTCCGTAATACGCGTCGATTGCGGGTCGCATCGCATCCAGTGCGCCCAGCCTGCCACGAATAATCCGCGCCCCAAGCTGGGCCAGCTGAACGTCCCACGGCGCCAGATGACGGACGTCCAGGGTCCGCCCCTGACCTTCCTTCAGCAGCCGGTTTCTCTGGGCGAGTACACGACGGTACTGATCCAGATCGGACAGATAGGAGGTCTCAGACTGAGAAACAAGGATGTCCAGGAGACGGCGACGCTGGGGAGGATCCCGTAAGACCAGGTCTACATCTTCCGGGAAGAACAGAACGGCGTTAAAGGTGCCGATAAGGTTCGAAAGACGAGGGAGTGGGGCCGCATCCAGAAGCGCTTTTTTTTTGCCTGCTCTTCGATCAAATGCGATTCGGATCGACCTGGACCGGTCTTTGTAGGCAATCGCCGCATCGATGCTGAAGTATTCCGCCCCCCATCGAACGACGTCCCTGTCTCTTGAGCCGCGGCCGGACTTGGCTATGGCAAGAAAATATATGGCTTCCAGCAGGTTGGACTTGCCCGCGCCGTTTTCGGCGTATACGGCCGTTTTTCGGCCTGGAAACTCAAAGTCGACTGTATCGAAGTTTCGATAGTTGACAAGCTTGAGCGCCGTAAGGTTCAAAACGCATCGCCGATCACTCGTTTATCCGAAGCGGCATCAGCAGGCACAGGTAGTCTTCACCTTCCGGCTGCTCGGCCGGCCGAATGATCCCTGCCGCCATTGGCCCGTCCAGCTCGAACAATACCTGCTCGGAGTCGATACGCCTGAGAATATCCAGGAGATAGTTCGAATTGTAACCAACCGCCATTTCGTCGCCGCTATATTCGGCTTCGAGCACCTCGCGGGCCTCACCCCCAATTTCCTGGCTCGAGGCCGAGAGTACGACGCGGTTGCTGTTCATTTCAAGGCGGACCTGGTGCGTCTGTGCGCTTGAAAGAATGGAGACCCGTCGGACGGCGGGCATGAACAGGGCATTGGGCACCTTCATTGTTGTGCCGTTGTCCTGGGGGATGACTTGCTCGTAGTCTACATAGGGGCCTTCGACCAGACGGGAAAACAGACGAATGCCGCCCCTGGCGTCCGCTGCGGAGCCGTTGGCGGCCGCCAGATCGAACAGCAGGTGATTCTGAGCGAATTGCACCCGGGTCAGGCTGCTGCCTGCCGAAGCCAGCTTGACCAGATGGTTCAGCGCCCGCGTGGGCACGATCGCCTCCGTGGAGACCTCTCTCCCCTCCGAACCGGAGAGCGTCCTGGAGTATCTGACCAGCCTGGCTCCATCCGTGGCCACCATGGTCATCCGGCCACTGCCAACCTTCCAGAATACGCCGTTCAGGACCGGCCTGGTTTCATCTCTTGAGACGGCAAACGTTGTCTTCAGAATCATCTCACGCAACAGCTGGCCTTCGCCAACACCCTCGGCCGCTTCTTCTCCGGGTGCGAGAACCATCTCGGGGCCCTCGACCTCCGATGGCAATTCAGGAAAGTCTTCGGAGGGCGTTGTCATGAGGGCGTACGATCCTTCCAGTCCCGATTGGCACTGGATCGTTACGCGCCCCGATTCTTCGGACAGAACAATGGGGCCCTCGGGCAACTCCCGTACGATCTCGGCGAATTTCCGCGCCGGAACCGTGGTTGAGCCGGCTGTTTCCACGGTACCCGCGAGCATACAGTGAATGGAAATATCAAGATCGGTCGCGCTAAGGAATATCTCCCCGCCCGCGTTGGTACCGACAAGAATATTCGATAGCACCGGAAGGGCTGTTTTGGACGGGACGATATCCAGCACCGAATTGATGCCCCAAATGAGTATCTCCTGCTCAATAACCACCTTCATTTTCTGTCTCCCGGGAACACGCCTTCCCGTGACGTTTCCCCATCGAAATCCAGGTTTGAATCCCGCTTTGTATTCATCGAAAAAAACGGCTTGGCGGGCCGTTGGATACCATAACGTAATATACTGATTTTTATCGAATTTGTCAACGTTTATTGTCTTTTTCGGGGTCCGGCGCAAACCCGCTCTCGAACCGCCCTGAAAGCCTTCTCGGAGCCGGTCCTTCCAAGCCCCTCAATTCTCCTCCGACCATCTCTGAAACGGCCACTGTGGCTTCAGATCCGGACGGCAACAATATTCGCAGTTCCGGCCAGGCGTACCCCGTGCGTCCGGCGACGGGAACGATCCTGCCGGATCACCGTCCAATGCGGGCGAACGGCACTTACTTTATTCCGCCTCGGGCATCGGCACGATATCCACATTCATCATTGTTGATAACTTCAGTGCAGTTCCGCACAAACCTCGTTTACATTATGGATACAAATATTTGGTTTTATGTTAGTTAAGGAAATTACTCCTGTATCTGTTTCCGAGTTCCCGGTCTGTGAAATTCTTTCGGTATGAATTGTGGAAAACCTCAGAGCCGCGGACTGCATGTCCAATGGAGGTGAACAATACATTGGATATACACATGGTTTCCATAGTGATTCAACAATGGCACGATCGGATTTTCCTTTATTTTATCGGTCGAATTCGATCTTTTCCACTTTTCAACAGGCCATGTCGTTGTAGTATTTTTAGATGTCATGTATTTAAGATTCAATAGACATTAACAACATGATGGGCTGTTTTCAGTTAAAAATTCGGGCGAGGTAAACAGCCTGACTTTGATTGGTCATTTTTCAGGGACGCTAAGTCGAATACGCGCAAGTGAGTAAAGGCGATTTGACGGCGGATTTCCAGGATACTTCAGGTCACTGGACGTGAACGGACATAAACAGAAAAAACCGATTCAGGACGGAAATCGGTCGTTATACTGTCGCGGCGCATCAGGTAAACTATCAGGGTTCTCGCCGCAATTGAGAAGCTATTTGAAAATTACCTGTGATTTCCCGAGTAAGAGCGAAAAGGCGGCGGCTATGAGGCACGAAGGGCGTGCAGACCGCTGGGAATTTTGAAAAAGCTTCCAGGTGACCTTGCGGCCATAACGGAAACCAGGGATGCATGGGGATTCAGGCCGATGCGAACTGCTGAACTCTGTTTTGGATGCGGCTGACTAGCGTCTGGAAATCGGCGTCGGTTGAAAGCCTGGACGCGATGTTTCTGCACGCGTGAATGACTGTTGTATGATCCCGATTTCCGAATTCGGTTCCGATGGCCTTTAGAGGCGCCTCGGTAAGCCTTCTGCAGAGGTACATACAGATATGTCGAGCCGTGGCGATTTCCTGCTTTCGCGTTGCGCCGGTCAACATTTCAACGGATATATTGAAGAAACCCGCGGTACCTTTCTGGATCTCCTCTATGCTGACTGAGGTAGACCCGATGGCGTTCGCCCGTCCCAGACTCTTTATGGTATCTCTGGCGATTTCAAGTGAAACCGGTGCGCGTTTATATACCGAAAATGTAATGAGGTGGGTCAGGGCGCCTTCCAGTTCCCGGATGTTGGAATCTACCTGTTCCGCCAGGAAACGAGCAACATCCCGGGGAATCCGGACACCGTGATCGGCCGCCTTTTGATTGACAATCGCCATCCGGGTTTCGAGGTCCGGGCGGTCAATATCCGAAACCAGGCCCCATTGAAACCGTGAAATAAGCCGGTCTTCGAATCCCTTGAGGGTTGACGGCGGGCGGTCTGAACTCAAAACGATCTGTTTGTTCAGTTGATACAATGTGTTGAATGTGTGAATGAGTTCGCGCTGGCACGCTTCGGTCTTCACGTAAAACTGGATGTCGTCAATCAGAAGAATGTCAGCGTTTCGATAAATGTCGATATACGCGGATGAATCCCGCTTCTGAATGGCTTTCAGATAATCGGTAAAGAACCGCTCGGCCGTGGTATACACCACACGGCGGGCGGTGTTGTTGCGTACGCAATAGTCGCCAATCGCCTGCAGCAGGTGGGTTTTCCCCAGCCCCACGCCGCTATAGATAACGAGCGGATTGTAGGATATCCGGCCGGGCGACTCCGCGACGGCTTTCGCCGCCGTGAATGAGAATTGATTGCTCTCGCCGACGACGAAGTCTTCGAACCGATACCTGGGATTCAGCGGAAAGACAGCCTCGGAAACAGGTGCTGGAGCGACCGGCGTTATTTCGGGTTCGCGGTTCCGCGGGGGTGCGGGGCCGTCGTCGGGCAGGAAATCGAGTGGCGCCCCTGAGGAAGACCGGACATTTTTCTCGACAATGAATCTGACTGCCGGCGTCCAGGAAGTAATCTCTTCGATTGCAGACTGGATCAAATCGAGCCAATGTTCTTCAAGCCATTCCGCAAAAAATGTGGTTGGCACTTCAATGACGGCGGTCTCGGCGCCCAGCCGCGGTGACGACGTCCGTGCGAACCATGTGCTGAACGCATCCGCCTCGACTTTCCCCTCTATTTTTCGCAGACACCGGCCCCAGAGGTCGGAAGGATTTTCTACCATATAGACAAAACCACCCATACGCCAGCGAGGGACATTTGCCGTCGCTGGACCCGATTGGCAATATAAGAAGAAGTTGGCCGGGAAGTGCGCGGAGCCCCGCCAGAAGCCAGAAGATCATCTATTGGAGGGAGTATTACAGAAGATTTTCTGGGGGGATGGAATTCACGGCAGAGGAAGGGTTGAATTCCTTACGTTCGGACAATAAAGCGGCCTGCCGGTGGCCGTCCGGTCACAAGAATAATCAAGATAAAAGTAATGACGAACAAATAGCGGGGG
Organism: Candidatus Latescibacterota bacterium; assembly: GCA_963662665.2. Lineage (GTDB taxonomy): Bacteria > Latescibacterota > UBA2968 > UBA2968 > JAAXHE01. The sequence goes on along the minus strand of CAXXJS010000028.1, from coordinate 70,755 downwards.
AGTCGCCGAAAGAACTGGGCTCGGCAATTTGGATGGAGCAACCTAAAGAATAGATATTGAAAAGTCAAGCCCTTTTTACCGGAAAATTCATCTTATTTTGCAATTGTAATTCGGTAAAGTGGAGGCGCCATATAATGGATAGTAAGTGAAGTAAATACAATATATAGTGGTATAATGTGTGATTGTATGGATGCAGACGAAATCCCTTGACAAAGATTCCATCCCCCTCTATATTCATAACTTCCTACAATTCATTCAGATACGCGAACGGCGGTTTCCAGCACAACCCACGGACGATATAATGAAGCGGACATTCCAGCCCAGCAACCGGAAACGAAAAAACAAGCACGGCTTCCGCCATCGCATGAGGACCCCTGGCGGGCGTCTGATCTTTTCCCGGCGCCGACGCAAGGGACGCGAACGGGTCTCCCTCTAGAATGAGCAGGCTAAATGCCCGGCTGCGCAGTGAGGTCCGGAATCTGCGCCGGACCGGGTCTTTTTTCAGGGGCCGCTGGCTGCATGTCCGTGCGTGCAGATCCGCAGAAGATCGTATCTTTATCTCCGTGCGGAAGCGGTTTGGAAGGGCAGTTGCGCGAAATCGCGCGCGGCGGCGAATTCGTGCGATCTGCAGGGAAATGGTCCCGCACGGCAGCACGGGTCACATGGTCGTCATTTACGTTGGCGACGGTTCGGCCTCTGCACGGTTCCCGGATCTGCGCTCGGATCTGATCTCTGCGTTTCGAAGTCTGGATCTTCTTCCCGTGTCGACCAACCCGCCGATCGGGTTGCTTCCTCGTTGAATCGTCCTCCGCTTTGTCTTCGAATGTGTGTCGCCTTCCTCATTACGCCCCCGCCATTGTTCTGACCCGTAAATGGATTGCCAGGATTCGCCCGGCTCGCATTCCTGGTCCATCCGGAACTACGCGTCACGTTTGCATACCACGAAAACAGGGCTGTCGAATGGATAAACGTACAATCCTCGCCTTTATTTTAATCGGACTGATCATCATACTCTATCCCCATTATATGGAATGGATAATGGGGGAGCCGACGCCGGTCCCGACTCCTGAGCGGGTTCCCGCCCAAAGCCTTCGGACGCCTCGGGCGCTTCCACCCGAACAACCCGTCCGTCAACCGGAGGTTGCGCCGACTGCGCCGGAAGTGTCCTCCGGCGTATCGAGAGATCCACGGATCGCCCAATACGGCCAAGGCGAATTCATCCCACAGGACGTCATCGTCGAAACCGACCTTTTTACCGCCACGTTCAGCACACGGGGCGGGGTACTGACCCGCCTTCGCCTGAAGGCCTACGAACATCCGGACGGGGGGGTTCTGGATCTGATGACGCCCGGCAGCACAGCGATGGGTCTGTCGCTAGCCGGTGAATCGCTGGATGAGTTCGAGTTTTCCACCGACACACCCAGGCTCACGCTGATCGGGTCCGAGCAGGCCGAACTGATCTTCAGGGCTCAGCCGGGAACGCGCACGGTGGAGAAACGGATTCGCTTCCAGGGTAACCGGTACCGGGCGGATATTGCGGTCGCCGTATCCGGATTGCAGGCTCAGGAGAAGCTGGGCCTTGGCTGGTCGGGCAGTCTCGCCGATACCGAGAACAGCCCGGAAGAAAACGCAGCCTATATGGCAGTTGTCACACGCGCCGGCGGTGAGGTGGAAACCTGGAACGTGGAGGACCTCGGCCCAGACGGCGACCCTCCGCCACGCGGGCGGATCTCATGGGTTGGGATTCACAACAAATATTTCCTGGTTGCCCTGATCCCGCCGGAAGGCAGCTATAGCCTGGGCCTGGGCGGCGACATGCGAGACGCCGCAGAATGGTACGACGTCGAAATCCAGGCAAAGGGCGTCGATCCAGGTCAGAGATACGGGGTTTATCTGGGTCCGAAATCCTACGATCTGCTCAGACAGCAGAATCGGGATCTGTCGGACAATTACCGGGAATTGGAGATGGAAGAATTCATGGAGTATGGCTTCGCCATGTTCCGGCCAATCATAAAGCCCATCACCAATCTGAATCTCCGGGCTTTTCTGGCGCTCCATCCCCTGATACCGAACTATGGCGTGGTCATCATCGTCTTTTCGGTGCTTATCAAGATCGTGGTGTTTCCGCTAACCCACAAGAGCCTCGAAGCAGCTGCCAGGATGCAGCAACTTCAGCCCAAGATCGCCGCGATGCGCGAAAAATACCCGGATGATCAACAAAAGGTCAGCCGGGAGATGATGAAACTCTACAAGGAGGAGGGCGTGAACCCCCTGGGGGGGTGCCTGCCGATGGTCATCCAGATGCCCATCCTCTTTTCGCTGTTCAATGTGTTCCGGGGCGCGATCGAACTCCGCCAGTCCGAGTTCGTGTTCTGGATTACCGACCTCTCACAACCGGACCGGTTGTTCATCGGCGGTTTTGAAATCCACCTGTTGCCGCTGCTAATGGCCGTTTCTACGTTTGTGCAGTCAAAAATGACCATGAAAGACCCCAAGCAGGCTATCATGGTCTATATTATGCCCGTCTTCATGACGTGGATATTCTGGAGCATGTCCTCCGGGCTGGTACTCTATTGGACCATGTTCAACCTGCTCACGATTCTGCAGCAGCATGTTATGGAACGTGTGAAACGCGTGCTCGGCAGCCCCTGAGGGTTAGTCACAATGAGACCTTCGGATCGCGATACCATTGTCGCAATCGCCACCGGTTCCGGCGAGGCAGCGATAGGCATCGTGCGGCTCACGGGTCCGGAGGCGGTAGAAATCGCCTCCGGTTTTTTTTGTGGGTCACGCGATCTGAACCATATTGAGGACCGCCGTCTGACGTACGGCAGGCTTGTTGTCGGAGACCGGGACCTGGACGAGGTCCTTGTCTCCGTGATGCGGGCTTCCCGTTCGTTTACGGGGGAAGATACGGTTGAATTCAACTGCCACGGGGGCCCTCTCCTTTTGCAGCGGGCAATGGAGGCCCTTGTATCGGCGGGCGCACGGCCAGCTGAACCCGGCGAATTCACCAGGCGGGCGTTCCTCAGTGGCCGGATCGATCTCACCCAGGCCGAGGCGATTGCCGATATGATCACCGCCCGGGCGGACCGGGGTCTTCGGTCCGCATACTTCCGGTTGCGCGGTGGCTTGAGGTCGAGGTTCGAGGATCTGGCGGAAGCCGTCCGGGATTCGTTGACGCTGCTTGAGGCAGGATTGGATTTCTACGAAGACGCGGGCGTCGAACAGGAGGCGGTGCGTCCATCGGTCGCACGGGCGGGGGAAGAAATCGAGCGCCTGATCGCCTCGTATCGGCATGGCAAAGTCATACGCGAGGGCGCCCTCGTTGCGCTGGCGGGACCCCCGAACGCCGGCAAGTCCAGCCTGCTCAACCGACTGCTGGAAGAGGATCGGGCGATCGTGTCGCCGGTGTCCGGAACCACGCGGGATACGATTGAGGAGTCCATCACCCTGGACGGAATTTGCGTGACGCTGGTCGATACGGCGGGTATCGCAGAGCCGCGAGACGCCATTGAACGGGAAGGCGCCCGGCGGTCGCGGGTTGCGATTGCCCGGGCCGCGCTTGTGCTGTTGATCGTGGATGCGTCCGTCCCCGTTGGCGCGGGGTTGAAAGACATCGTTGCGGGCCTGGATCCCGAAAACGTGCTTCTCGTGATGAACAAGAGGGATCTCGGCCTTCATGCCGAATGGCGCGGCGATCACGAGTTCGCGGGTCTCAACGTCTCCGCCCTTTCGGGGGATGGGCTCGACTGTCTCAGGAAGCTCATCCGCGAGCGTGTAATCGAGGCCTCCGATCCCGATCCCGGCGCGGTAACGCACGCCCGCCACGTCCAGGCGCTGCGGCGGGCGGGAGAAGCCCTTGGCCGTGCAACGGCGGCGCTGGACGACGGTCTTCCACGGGAAGTGGTAGCGGTGGATTTGCGTGAAGCGGCCGACGCGCTGGCTGAAATAGTCGGCGAAACCACGTCGGAGGAGATTTTGGACCGGATTTTCAGTACGTTTTGTATCGGCAAGTAAAAACGGATGATCGGTTGTGCTGCGGTCGCGCGAATGGTGAGATGCGCGATGGGTCGACACCTAACCTTGATTCGCAAGTGCGCCGTGAAAAGGCGCGGAACTTCAGTGGGTGAGAGTCCCACCCGACAGATGTTGCCACAGTCGGAAGCAATCGGAGCGGAGACGTAGGTAACGACATCTCCGAAGCCTCCGGTGTAGAGGGTCGCCAGGCGACTCGGCGAGTATGTGGGCTGAAACGTGAGTAAACGCTGAGCAGGCCTCGAAAAGGGTAATGCGGGAGCCGACCCGGCTTGCGAACGGGGAAGGCCGCCGTCGTTGGGGAAGCAGGCAACGAGAGCACCCAACGGTCCCGCCGGGGTAATGGCGGAGGCACGCATACAAGGAGATCCGACGCAACACGGGAAGCCCCAGCGGTGGTGGAGAGCCACCAACCGGAAGCCCGTGAGGGCCAGGCCGGGCCGTATGGGGTGGCGGACAGGCTCGTAGTACCTGTGATGCCGGGTAACGCCGGCGGAGGAAAGGGGCCTGACTTCGGATGTGCTTGTGAAGGGGACAACTGTCGGGAGAGTGGCGCAAGCCTATAACCTCCTCCAGAATAAGACGAGGCGACTCCAGATCAAGCTAAGGTTTCAGGTGAAGCTGTCCGGGCAGATCGGGCAGTGTGTACCTGAAGGCGATGTCCGTCGGAGAGCCGGATGCGGTAACTCCGCACGTCCGGTTCGACGAGCGGGATGTGGAAACGGAGCACGGAGGGGCTATTGAGGCACCGCCAGACGAAAGGGGCGGGAACAGACAGGCCACTCCTAAACCACCGCGCCACATCTCGACTCTACTTCTTCGGGGAAGTAAAACCGAATATATGCAAGTAGATAAAGGCGATTTAACTTCTGATTACCAAGATACACCCGGTGACTGGACGTGAACTGAAAAAACGTCCTTTTTGACGACCGTTACGGCCCGTTTCAGGGGTTTTCGTCGCGTTGCCGAGTTGCTGTTTTTTTCACATTGAGGCTAACCTTTCCTCCTTCGCAGGTGAAGGGGAAACTGTCACTTCTTGAAGGGGTTTCCGTCTTCTCCGCCTGCCTCCGGGAGGGCTCCCGCGCCGACGTTGCCGATATACCGGCGCGGCCATCGCAAACGGATATCGTCAGGCCGTATCGCTAACCCTCCCCGCTCCCCTGGGAGAGGGGTCCGGGGGGAGAGGTCCGCGCCCTTGGCGATTTTCAACGTAATTGCGCCGACGTCAAGTGTTTCGGTTTAAGCTTTTAGCAGACCGCTGATGTTCCACGTGAAACATCGGATTGTGCGGGAGAGATCGGCGCGTTGCGATTCGGGCGCGCGTGGAGGAGCCGTGAACGATCGAGAATTCCTGGCAGCGGCCGAGGACGCTTTGTCAACAGCGTTGTCGGCGGAACAGGCCGCGCGGTTCTATCGGTATGAGACATTGCTCAGGACATGGTCCGAGCGGGTGCGACTGGTGTCCCGGGGGGACAGGGACAAAATCAGGGAGCGCCACATTATTGAAAGCTTGAGGGTGACGCCATTCCTGCCCGCGGGGCCGATTTCCCTGCTGGACCTGGGATCGGGTGCGGGTTTTCCGGGGGTCCCGGTCAAGATCGCCCGCCCGGAAATAAATGTTGTGCTTCTCGAATCGGTACGAATGAAGGGCCTTTTCCTGAACCAACTGGCGGGAGAACTCGACCTGGACGGTCTGTCGGTCTTAACCGACCGGGCGGAGGCTGCTTGCGAGCGTGACGAGCATCGGGGACGCTACGACGTTGTAACGGCGCGCGCTGTGGGCGCCTTGCCCATTCTCTGGCGTCTGTCGTCAGGATTCCTCAGAACAAAGGGAGAGTTAATTGCGCTGAAGGGTCCCGGCGCCCGCCGGGAAGCAGAAGAATTCGGACCCGACGGCCCGGTCGTGTCCATTGAGGCCATTACCCCGGAGTCGCACCACAGAAATACGATTCTTGTAAGGGTTTCCGCCCTGCGCGCATGATCAGTTGGCTTCAACGAGTTCAATCAGAACGCCCGACGCGCTCCGGGGATGCACGAACGCCACACGTCTGCCGAGGGCGCCTTTCCGGATTTCCCTGGAGATCGCGAGGCCGCTTTCTCTGCACCGTGAGACCTCCACCTCGATATCTTTCACGCGGACTGCGACGTGGTGTAGACCCTGTCCCCGCCCGGAAAGAAATCGCGCCAGAGAACCGCGATCGTCCAGTGGTTCGAGGAGTTCGATCCGGGTGAGGCCGGCGCCGCCGAGAAAAACGGCCCGGACGCCTTCGGCTTCCACGGTCTCTTCTTCCATTTTTTGGAACCCGAGCAGGGAGTAGACAGCCAGGGCCCGGTCAATCTCCTCCACCGCAATGCCCACGTGATCCAAGCGTCCTTCCACGGTCAACCTCCGGGTCTGTAGGATCCAAAAACCGCGCGCAGCCTGTCTGAAATCTCGCCTACCGTTGCGCCGGCCATCCCTGCGGCCACGACCGCCTCCGTTATCGAGCCGTTCCCCCGAGCCCGACGTGCGACGTCGTCCAGCGCAGCATTCGTCGCATCCGAATCCCTCAGGTTTCGTGCCTGCGCCAGCGCGTCTTTCTGCGTATGCTCCGTTTCCTGTGCGGGCTGGAACACGGAAACCGGCGGATCCGCAGCTTCCTGATACCGGTTCACTCCCACGACGGCGGTTTCACCGGATTCAATCTTCTTTTGCGCATCGTATGCGGAGTCCGCGATACAGGCTGCCGTGAAACCGTTTGCGGCGGCTGGCGCGGCCCCTCCCTCCCGGTCGACCGACTCCAGAACGGCAATGGCTTCCTCCTCCAGGTCATCGGTCATTTGTTCGACCGCAAACGACCCACCCATCGGATCGACAGTGTTGGGAATACCGCTTTCACAGGCGAGGATCTGCTGGGTACGGACAGCCAGTTGCGCTCCCGTATCCGACGGCAGGCCGAGCGCTTCGTCGTAGGCGTTGACGTGCAGGGATTGGGTCCCGCCCAGCACGGCGGCTAGCGCCTGGAGCGTGGTCCGTGCGCAGTTGTTCAACGGCTGTTGCGCCGTGAGTGTCGAGCCGGCGGTCTGGGCGTGAAATCGCAACCGCCGGCAGCGCGGGTCCGTTATGCCCAGGCGTTCCTCGACGAGGCGGCTCCAGAGGCGCCTGGCCGCCCGGAATTTGGCGATTTCTTCAAGGAAGTGGTTATGGACGCCAAAGAAGAAGGAGAATTTCGGAAGCACCCCCTCCAGTTCCAGCCCGGCCTCCCTGGCGGCCTCGGCATACGACAGTGCGTGGGCGAGCGTGAAACCCAACTCCTGGGCGGCGGTTGCGCCCGCTTCTCTCATATGGTACCCGCTGACGCTGATCGGATTCCACTTCGGCGACTCCCTGAGACAATAACCCATCAGGTCTACGACCATTCGCATCGAGTCGGCAATCGGAAAGATATATGTTCCACGTGAAACATATTCCTTGAGAATATCGTTCTGGACGGTTCCGGTAAGCATCGCTGAAGGCAGCCCGCGTTTTTTTCCCAGGCCCGTGTAGAACGCAAACAGGATGCACGCCGTCGCGTTGATTGTCATGGAAGTGCTGATGCGGTCCAGGTGTATCCCCTCAAACAGGGCTTCCAGGTCCCACAGGCCGTCGATCGCCACGCCCACCCTGCCCACCTCGCCCTCCGCACCGGGATGGTCCGAGTCGTAACCCATCTGCGTGGGCAGGTCGAAGGCCACACTCAGGCCGGTCTGGCCCCCGGCAAGCAGTGCGCGAAACCGGGCGTTTGTCTCGGCCGGGGTGGAGAATCCCGAGTACTGGCGAAAGGTCCAGAGGCGCCCGCGATACATCGAAGAGTAGGCGCCGCGGGTGAAGGGCGGCTCACCCGCGCGCCCGATCCGATCCGGCAGGGATTCTCCCGGCGCAGCTGTGGCCGGCCCCTGTTCGTCGCGGGAGATGCCGTCCGCCGCCTTCCGGTTCCCGGGCGGATCCACGAGCAGCCTCGCCATCCGGCCAAAGAGGCGCCGGGCCTCTTTAGTGCGGGCGCGCTGCCTGTAAGCCTGAATCAGAAGGGCCCTGGGGTCCAGATCAAGAATGGCCGCCAGGTCGAGGCATCGCTCATCCGAAGGGATTCGCTTCCCGCTCTCTATCTGTCCGATATATGTGCCCCAGACGCCCATTTTCTCGCCCAGGCCCTGCTGGCTGAACCTGCCCCTGCGTGCCTTCTCGATCATATCTCCGAAGTTCATCCGCGATGCCTCCATTACGTGGGCGCGTGGAAAATGCCGCATCAGACGGCAACACAACTGTGAGAATGCCCTTTTTGCGTTACGCGTTGGCCATTGCCGGCTCGATTGGTAGCGGACAGTCTCCCTTTGGAACTACGTTTCGGGGGGATATTGGATGCAAAGCGACGTAGATTCTACTCCACCCACAAACTTCCCCTATTTCCATGTCCTTTTTCCTTTTCGCCAAAGAAAAAGGACCAAAAAGAACGGCGCCGCTCAAACGCCGCGGGGCTGCTTTTCCACGAATCGTCTCAAGGGTATATATCTGTGTCGGTGGCCTGCGTACGAATCCCGTCCCACGGTACTTCAGTGCCAGACGGAAGAGCGTGGAAAAGCCCCGGCGCAACCACCGGGCGCTTGATGGGACCTGACGACATACGGAATCTTAGTGATGCCGTACGGTAGCACGCGGAACCAACCTCCGCCCGCGAAGCGGGTGACCTGTTGTTCCGGGATTTTTCGGGACAACAGGGGACGCCTGGTTCTGGCGTTCGAGGTTGCTGGTGAGCGGCGCGTTTCTTGCCGCGAACAAAAGCCCCCTCTCCGCCACCGGTCGCGCGAAGGGGCAGATGCGCCATGGGGCGCGACCTACCCCCTATCCCCCTTCCTGAAGGAAGGGGGGAACTGTCATTAACTGAAGACATCCCGCATTGTTCCCCCTCCCCCGTGAGGGCACCGCGCCGACGTTGCCGATATACTGGTGCGGTTATCGCTAATTGATATCGCCTGGCCGTATCGCCAACCCTCCCCCTCTCCCCTGGGAGAGGGGGCCGGGGGGAGAGGTCTCGTCGATTCAAGCTGACAGCTTTTACCGAGGGCCCGGAGGGAGAGGTTGCGCCTCAGGAGATGCGGCGACTGCAAGGGCCGGAGAGTACAATTGTGAAACGAGGGACGCATACACACACTTGTGTGCGTTGAAATCGAATATAATATGGTGTTCATTAAATATTTATAAAATTAGTTGATGGCTGAAACCTGAATGCGATCGAGTCTCGGGGGAAGCGGGACCCACGAGACCTGGCGGGATTTCGGAGGTTTTCGGACCCGCCGCAACGACTCCGGTTTTTCAATCTTGTACTGGTCAGCCGGAGACAACCGGGTTCTCAAGCCTGCCTATGCCGTCTATTTCACAAACCACGGTGTCCCCTGCGCACAGCCAGAGTTGCGGCTGACGGGCCATACCGACTCCGGGTGGCGTGCCCGTGAAGATCAGATCGCCGGGCTGGAGAGTGATAACCCGGGACAGATAGGCGATCAACTGGTCTATGTTGAAAATCAACTGTTGGGTATTCGAGTCCTGCACGGTTTGGCCGTTCAGGATACACCGTATGCCCAGGTTGTGCGGATCGTCGACCTCGTCGGGGGTGACAATTTCCGGTCCCAGCGGCGCGAACGTGTCGAACGTCTTGCCCAACAGCCATTGCCCGCCGGGTTTTTCAAGCTGGAAGTCACGCGCGCTGACGTCGTGGCCCACGGTATAGCCCGCGACGTGGTCCATCGCGTCGGATTCCGATATATCCTTTCCTGCCGTTCCGATGACAACCACCAGTTCGGCCTCGTAGTCTATAGACTGCGTCACTGACGGCAGGCGTATCGCATCGCCGGGTCCGATAATCGTGGAAGAAAACTTGGAAAACACCACCGGCTCCGAGGGAATGGGCATATTGCTTTCGGCGGCGTGATCCGCGTAGTTGAGGCCGATGCAGAGGATCTTTTCCGGGTTCTGGATGGGCGCCGCCACACGGACGGCGCCGGCGTCGATGCCTGCGCCGCTCTCTGCCGCTTCCCGCACGGCTGCAAGCGCGGTCGGCCCCGCCTCCAGCAGGCCTATGAGATCGGGCGGGAGGTTGGGATCGATACGGCTCACGTCCACGATCGTGTCTCCCGACCTGACGCCCACGCGTCGCGCTCCCTGGTAATCGAAGGTGAGCAGTCGCATAAAGAGGTTACCTTTCGTTTGAAGGATGACGTTATCCTGCCGAACAGGGTGCGAAGAATAACATGCCGGCCGACGACTGTCAAGGAATTCGGACGACTGGACGGGCACCGGCATGCCCCGGGGGAGGAGCAACGAATGGCGAACGATGAAGTATCGCAATACCAGGAAATCCACATATCTGAATAACTGCACAAAAATGGATGTTAATAAATAAACGATTGTTTTTATAGTTTTTATTCTTAACAGATTGTAATTTATCCCCTGAACAAGGCATCGACATGTGGATAATACGTGGAAAAAATACCCGGCCTCCCCAACCCCCCGGCAGACTGCGGCGCCTTCGTGTGCGCCGCGGAACCGATGCCCGCGACAATCGTGACCCGGTCGCTCGAAACCACGCCGGATGCGAACGCTTCGCGTGAGGAATTCCCGGGTGGCAACGAGCGAACGTCAACCCCCATACACGACCGGTACCGGGGGTCTCCGAACGATTTCCCGCCCCTGCGCACCCGCCGAAACGGGTCGATCCGAACCGCCTGCGATACCGAAAATTTCGCTTGCTACCCCCCGGCGATTATTCTATATTTCGTCAAAAACGTTGTCGTATAATGCCCGGAAATGAAATGCCAAGGCCAATTGGGAATGATGGCTCGTGATTGAAAAGGTTAAAGAGGATGTCGCCGAACTGCTCGAACCCTCCACGCAATTTCTTGTGAAGAAGCGGTTCCGGCCAAATGTACTGACCCTCGTTGGGTTCATACTGAACCTGGTTGCGGCGGTGCTTTTCGGTTTCGACTACATCAGGTGGGCAGGTTTCGTGGTGCTGCTGGCCGGCGTGTTCGATTTTCTGGACGGACAGGTGGCCCGCGTGGGGCAAAGCGAAACCACGTTCGGCGCCCTTCTGGACTCGACCGTCGACCGGTATTCAGAGATTTTCATCTGGTTTGGGATGGCGGTCAGCTTCATCCGGTCAGACTCCCTGTGGACTACGTCCGCCGTGTTTTTTGCGCTGGCCGGCTCTTTAATGGTGAGCTATATCCGGGCGCGCGTAGAGGGTCTGGGCGAAGAGTGCAAGGTCGGCTTCATGCAACGGCCGGAGCGGGTCATTGCCATCGGCGTGGGGGCGCTGGTAGGCGAAATCGGTCTTACGGTAGCGATCTGGGCAATTGCGTTTCTGGCCAACTATACGGCGTTGCACCGGGTATTGTATTTTCGAAAGCGGTCACAGGATTGACCCGATGGCCTACGGGGATCACGGGAACTGAATACGAGTCTGGGGAGTCACCAGGGAGAAGGCGCACGACCGTGCGCCGTTTTTTTTTATGTGCGCGGCGGAAATCCGGGAGCAAATCGGTTATGTGTTTACTTCCGGGTTTTTTATATTCCCGCTGAATGACAATGCGCCACCAATCGACCTGGCGGCAGATCGCGGACTCCCGCCAGGCGACTGGTCGCACGGGGATGGAGGCACGGGTTGAAGCTGCCGGAAAGACGAACGAACCTTGCTTTGTTTACAGACCTGGACGGGACGCTGCTGCAGAGCGACCGAAAGGCGAGCGGCCGAAGCCTGGAAACGCTGAATACGCTTGGTAGAAAGAACATCTGGAGGGCTGTGGTTACCGGCCGGTCGCTGATGTCGGCGCGGACCGTCCTGGCGGACACCTTCCCGATCGATTTTCTGATTACCTCGTCGGGCGTGGGTATTTTCGATTTCCGGGATCAGACGCTGGTGGAATCCCATTCACTTTCCACCGGAGTCGTGCACCGCGTTACGGAGTACCTTATCGATCGGGGATTTGACTTTATGGTTCACGCGCCGGTCCCGGAGAACCATACGTTCGAGTACTGGGAACAGAACGAACACAATCCCGATTTCCTGCGCAGGCGTCAACACAACCAGGAATACTGTCGACCGTTGAATCCCGGCTGTCCGAGGAACGGCCGGGCATCGCAGTTCGTGGTGGTCTGTCCCGGTGAAGCGGATCCCTGGCGCACCCACGACGCGCTCTCGAACGCGCTGAAGGGCCTTTCAGTGATCCGGACCACGTCGCCTTTGGACCATCAGTCCACGTGGTTCGAGATTTTTCCGGGACAGGTTTCCAAGGCCCGGTCGGCGGCCAGGCTCTGCGAGCGCCTTGGCGTGGATGCCGGGCGTTCCGCCGCCGTTGGAAACGACTACAACGACTCGGATATGTTGGCGTGGTGCGGGTTTCCATTCGTGGTGCAGAATGCCCCCGAACCCTTGAGAGAACGGTTTCCGGTGGTACCGGACCACAACGCGGACGGCTTTTCGGAGGCGGTTCAGCGGTGGCTCGGCCACGTGCAGTCCGGTTAGCACGGGGTAACTTTCTCGCACAGAGGCACATGGTCAGGAAGAATCGCGGAAACCGTTTCAGGCAGTGAATCATCCCGGGGCGGTAGAGATGCGTTCATCCATTTGAGACATCGTTACTGTCAGCAAATTCAGAACAAACTCTTTATTAATCAGGATGTTATGTAAGCGAGGGGTATTCATGGCTGCGGAACTCACAAGAGCCGACCTGGCCGCGGCGCTGCCGGATATGACATCCACGCTCCGCCTGCCGGGCTTGATCGACGCAGCGACGATCTATCGCGACCGTTGGGGCATTCCGCACGTTCTGGCGGAGAACGAACACGACCTCTACTTCGCGCAGGGTTTCGCCACGGCCCAGGACCGGTTCTGGCACATGGATTACGACCGGTACAGGGCGCTGGGGAGATGGGCCGAAATAGCCGGACCGGACGGCGTGGCCCAGGACCGGCTGTTGCGAACGGCAGGAATGGGACGTACGGCCAGGCTGGACTACGCGGCGGCCGGCGCGGCGGCCAGGGCGATGGTAGACGCCTACACCGCGGGCGTGAATGCGTTCCTGGAAACGACGTCAGCGTACCCGGTCGAGTACAAACTTCTGGGCATGACGCCCGAACCCTGGGAGAACTGGCACTGTATTGCAGTCTATAAGATGCGCAATACCCTTTTGGGGACGTTCGAGCCGAAACTCTACCGAACGCGCCTTGCCCTCACAATTGGCCCCGGGAAGGCAGCACGCATAATCAAGGGGTACCCGGGCGGCCATCTGCTCACCGTGCCCCCGGGGGAGGTGTATGCGGGACCTGGCGTCGACGGACTGGAGGAACTTCGCAGGGCGCTCGAAGACGTGAACTGGCTGAGGGAAACGGACGCCGGTTCCAACGCATGGTCGATCTCTGGTGAATTGACCCGATCCGGGTTGCCGCTGATGGGCGGAGACTCCCACCGGGCCCTGGATACGCCGGGCGTCTACTATCAGGTCCACCTTTCCTGTCCGGATTTTTCGATTATCGGCTCCTCGGTACCCGGGATGCCCGGGGTCCTGCACTTCTGCCACAACGCGCACGTAGGATGGGGGATGACCTACGGAAATGCCGACACGCAGGACCTCTTCGTGGAGCGGTTCCGGGAAACGGGCGAGGGACGGGAGTATGAATTCGAGGACACGTGGAGACCGGCCGAAGTCCTGAATGAGTCGATTGCGGTCCGGAACGACGAGTCAGTGGAGATCGAAGTGACCATTACCCATCATGGACCCGTTATCGCGGGCAGTCCGGGGGCCGGGTATGGTATTGCGATCAGCGACCCCGGCTTGATTCAGGGCACCCCATGGCTGGATGCCGCCAGGAAAGCGATGCTCGCGACCACTGTACAGGAACTGCACGATGCATTTGAAAATTGGACCGACAGGGTGAACAACTATGCCGTCGTGGACGTCCATGGGAGTTTCGGCTATTTGCACGAGGGAAAAATCCCCATTCGCACGGAAGCCAACGGATGGCGGGCCGTGCCGGGGTGGACCGGGGAATACGAGTGGCGGGGGTATATACCCCATGATGATCTGCCGCGGGCGATTTGTCCGCAGGCAGGATACGCGGTGACGTGCAACCAGCGCGTGGCCGGACACGACTACCCGTATTACGTGGGACTGTACTTCAGTCCGGAATATCGGGCAAGGCGGCTTCAGCTGGATATACTGGATCTGAAGCCGGGCGCGGCGACCGTGGACGACATGGCGCGGATGCACGCGGACCGTACCTCGATTCCGGCAAGGATATTTACCACGGCGCTCCTGGACGTACAGGCTCCGGACGCGGATTCACGGCGGGCTCTGGCGCTTCTGAGCCGGTGGGACTATCGTATGGACCGAGACCTGGCGCAGCCGACGATTTACTCGCAGACCCGCCTGTGCGCCACCCGCCTGCTGGCGGAGCATCTGCTGGGCGACGTGGCGGCCATCGCGCTCGAGGGGGTTCCCGGAGCGGATGCGCATATCCGTTTGATCGTACTGGAGATGATCCTGGGTCTCGAACGCGGTGACGGATCGATGTTACCGGACGGACACACCTGGGCAGACCTGCTGGCTGAAGCTCTCAGGCAGGCGGTCGTTGAACTCAAGGAACGCCTGGGTGAGGATATGACGGAATGGCGGTGGGGGCGCGTTCACCATACGCGGCCGAGGCATCCGCTCTCGCGGGTTTTTCCGGAATGCGCTCGGCTTCTGGATCCACCCTGCCTGCCAACGCACGGAGACGGAGACGTGCCGCTTGCCGGCGGGTACGACGTTAGCGAACCCTTTGTTGCCACCGGGATGTCGGTAAACCGATACATTCACGACCCCGGGAACTGGAGCAATTCCCGGTGGATCGTGCCGTTGGGGGCATCGGGGCATCCCGGAAGCGCACATTACGCGGACCAGGCCCAACTCTGGGCAGACGTGGCGTATATCCCTCAACTGTGGGACTGGGAGACCATTGCCTCGGAGGCGGAGACACGGCAGCGGCTCGAGCCGTAGGCCGGTGTCATCACCATTCGGGGGATCTCTCTTACAGCTCGATGATGTCCGTCAAGCGGTTGGTAGCGCGCGTATATTGCACACCGAAGCCTGACGGCTGTTTCTGTTGATTGCTGGTAGTCGTTTCCTATATAAGCACCTAATTTTTTGCCGCGAACAAAAGCCCCCTCGCCACAACCGTGCGCTTGAAACGATCTCGCTCTTTTCGGTTCGGTCGAGATCCTGTACGATAAAGCGCGGAACCGACCTGCGCTGCGCCGTTGTTGCATTTGTAGAGGCGACCCATGGGTCGCCCGATTGGTGGCGCTGCTATCGCTGACGGATCTCGCCAAGCCGTATCGCTGGCCCTCACCCTCTCCTTTGGGAGAGGGGGCCGGGGGGAGAGGTCTGCGGCCATCGCGGTTTTCAACATAATTGCGCGGACGTCAACTGTTTCGGTTTTAGCTGACAGCTTAAAGCTGACGGCTGACGGCTTTTCCCGAGGTCCAGCTTCTCGCTGACGGCAGATAACGGAATGCTTTACTACCAGGGAGAGTTAAGATGGTACAGATAGTCAAACCGGATCAGAGGGACATGAAACTGTACGACGCGCCCGGGGCGAAGGTACAGGTATCCGATCCGATCCTGGGCAAGGATGACTGCCTTGCGGCCGGATTCACGGAATATCTCGAACCCAGCCGGCTGGAATGGACCTTCGACTATAACGAGGTCTTTTTCCTGTTGAAGGGCGCGCTGGAAGTCCACGCACGGGGCCAGGAGCCTGTGCGTTTCAACGTCGGGGACCTGGGCTATATCGAAAAGGGAACGTCGACCGTGATCACGGTACCGGAAGGCGCGTTGCTGCTGCATGTCACCCAGCCGGCGTGGCGGGAATGAAGGAAGGGTGAGGCACTCGGGGAACCGCAGCGTCTGACGGTGAGTTCAATTAAACGCGGGCGCGACGCGTTCGGAGAACATTCGTAGGGATTTGCAGACCAGGTCGGGATTCAGGTCTCCGATACGGGTCCACCCCATAAAGTTCTGCAAACCCGTGTGTTTACGGATCCAGTCGATTTTGTCGGCGACAAAATCCGGATCGCCTACGATGGCGTGTTCGGCCAGGATCTCGTCGAAGGTGATGTTCGAAAATTTCTGTTTCAGTTCCTGATAGAATTCCATCTGTCCCGGTGGCGCGATTTCCGGCGGGGGTGCGATAACTTCCGCAAGCAGCGTGCGGAAATACCACATGAGCTGGTCGTGGCATTCCTCCCGCGCTTTCTCCGTGGAATCGGCGACATAGAGGAATCGCGCCAGGGGGAAGTCCAGCTTCCCCGTCAGTCCGCACGCGTCCGCCGTCTTGTGGTACGCCTCGTAGAGTTCGAATACCTGGTCGTAGGGATGCAGGAACGAGGTCAGGACGTTGTACCCGTTCTTAATGACCCATTCGTAAGTGGACGGACTCACCGCCGCGACGTAAACCGGCGGGTGCGGTTTTTGTACGGGCTTCGGGATGACGTTGACTTTCCGGACCTTGTGGAATTTGCCGTCGTATTGGACTGGGCCTGTCCAGGCTTTCAGGATAATATCCAGTTCCTCCTGAAATCGTTCGCGGCTTTCTTCCAGGTCGATCCCCCAGTTGTGGAATTCCTCGAGCTGATAGCCGCGCCCCACGCCGAAGAGAAGCCGCCCTCCGGACATGATATCCACGGTGGCGAAATCTTCCGCGACAATGACCGGGTTGTGAAAAGGCAGCACGATAACCGCGGTGCCGATTTTAATGCGTTCGGTAATGGCCGATGCGTATGCCGCCATGGTGTGGATGGACGGGGTGATCGAATAGTAGTTGGCCCCCGGCGCCTTATGGTCGAAATGGTGTTCCGCCAGCCAGATGGCGTCCCATCCGGTTTCATCCATGAGCTTGAACTGTTCGAATGCTTCGTGGTACACTTGCGCGTGGTCTTTCCCGGGCGGTGTTTCCAGCAGATAGAATTGGCCGAATTGCATGTTTAATCTCCTTTGGATTTGGAACAGGGCGCCGATTTCCGCGCGTTTTAAGGTATAGATAGAAGCGATGAAGTCAAGCGGTTTTGCTGGTCGGTATAGGGAGATGGGCCGCCGTTGATGGGACCTCCAATGTCCCGAGGCCTGCCTCGTATGGCGATGTTTTCACGCGTATCCCATTGGGAGCCGAGGATGACGCACAAATGGATTGACAGCGGCATGCTGTTCCTGGCAGGCTTGTTGATTGCCGGTTGTGCTACGAAGCGGAACGAGACCGGGACGATTACCTATTCGCGGGAGACGGCAAGGCTGGTCAGCCACGTGACCTCGGATCTCATCCGCTCGGAAGACGACGTCCGCGTACGTTTCGTGTCGCCCGTCGTGTCCGGAAACCGGGTCGGCCAGAGTCCGGAGAAGACCGTGTTTGCATTCGAGCCGCGCATCGAAGGCGCCGCCCGCTGGGCGGACCGGCGCACCCTTATCTTTCAGCCCGAATCGCCGCTCCCCTTCCGGCAGCGCTACAACGGCGTCCTGGACCTCCCCGCCCTGTTTCCTGAGCGAAAAAACCTGCAACCCCTGGCGTTTGCATTTGAGATAGCCGGCCGGGAGATTGTTTCGTTGAACGCGGATTTCGAGTTGATCGAGGAAGACGATCCGCGCCTGGTGGTTTACAAAGGGCGGATCTCGTTCAGCGAGAAGACGCCTCTCGAACAGGTGCGACAGGCAGCCCGGGTGTCTCTGGACCGGGAACGGCTGTCCCTTGCCTGGAAAGCCGACGTGGAGGGGAAGATTTTCTCGTTCGCCTCCGATCCGGTCGAGCGAAGAAGCAACAGCCGTGAACTCCGTTTCACCCTCGATAAGGAAGCGCTGTCGATATCCCGAGACTACAGGGAGACCACGGTTCTGGCACCCGTAACCGTAATGAAAATTGTCAAAGTCGAAGGTCACGTGGAGGGGCGGCAGCCCGGCCTCACGGTCGAATTATCGGACGATCCGGACCCCCGCCAGGACATCCGCGGGCTGATTGCCGTGGATCCGCCGATGGATATCCAGGTCAGGGCGGCCGGGAGAAAGATCCACGTGAGCGGTGAGTTTCAGCACGGCAGGCACTATACACTCACCGTCCATCCCGGCATTCGAAGCCGATGGGGTGTGGCAACCGGCTCCGAACATACCGAAACGGTCCAGATACCCGACCTCAAACCGGAGGTTCGTTTCTCTGAAGACGGGATGATCCTGCCAACGGCCAACCGCCGGCGGGTCCGGTTCCGGACGGTTAACGTCAGCCGTGTGAAGCTCCGGGTCCAACAGGTTTTCGACTCGAACCTGGGCCAGTTCCTGCAGAGACAGAGTTTGAAGAGCGCCGGCGACCGCCGGCGTGATTTCTATTCCCGGGAGGTCAACCGCGTTGGCGTGGGGCTTGTTGATACGGTCCTGGAGATCGGTCAGGTCCGCAACCGGTGGCTGCAGCACGAACTGGACCTGAACGCACTGATCGATCCGTCCGAAAAAGGGCCGCTGCTGCTGAGTCTCAGCTTTAAGCATGTTGACATGCTGTACGGCGCGCCCGGCGAGGCCGAGGAAGCGCGGAAGCAATGGCGGTGGAACCGGCGGTTGTGGGATTACCGCAGCCATCCCTTTTCGCCGGGATACGTCCGCACGCGCGGCAGGGCATTCAAGCCGGTTATCGTAAGCGATATCGGCCTGACGTACAAAAAGGCGAACCGCCGGCACATCGTATATGCACGAGACATCAACGACGCGGCGCCCATGGCAGGCGTTGCGGTCACACTGCGCACTTTCCAGAACCAGGTGGCCGGCCGGGGCCTGACCGACAGGCACGGTGCGGCCACGTTCCCTGGCGGAGAGCGGGACGTCTTCTACGTCGAAGCGGAAAAAGACGGCCGGAAAAGCATCATAAAGTGCAACGAAATGGCCTGGAACCTTTCCACGTTTGATACCGGGGGCGCCTCTGCGCCGCCGGACGGCGTCAGGGCGTTCGTATATTCCGAGCGAGGCGTTTACCGACCCGGTGACGAGATACATCTTTCGCTGATCGCGCGCAATTCGGAGGAGACCTTTCCCGAAAACCACCCGGTTACGCTGAAACTCTTCAACCCCGGAAATCAGCTTGTACTGGAGCGGACCGCCCGAACGGGCAAGGACGGCTTCTATGTATTCAGCTTCAAGACCGAGCCCGACGATCCCACGGGAACCTGGCGGGCGCGGCTGGAGGTGGGAAGCCGCACGTTCGACCAAACGGTGAAAGTCGAGACGGTGGCCCCCTATCGGTTGAAGGTCCGGATCGAGCCCGAAAAGAAAAGCCTGACACCTGAGGACAAAGAACTTCGACTGGCGCTCGTTAGTACCTATCTGTTCGGCAATCCGGCCGCCGGGCTGGATGGCGAAATTTCGGTTGAATTCCGGCACGCGGCCCGGCAGTTTGCCGACTACCCGGGATTCAGCTTCACCAACGAGAGCGCTCGGTACACGCCGATTCGCACCAGCATCTTCAAGGATAAACTCGACGAGGAAGGCCGGGCGCAGGTGCGCTGGCCGCTGCCGGCCCCGGGCCGCGCGCCATCGGCAATTCGTGTCCGAATCGATGCCACGGTGTTGGAGAAAGGCGGCCGCCCCAACCGCAGCCGCGAAACGCTCGCCTTCGATCCATACGACCGTTACGTTGGTGTGCGAAAACCACAGTTCGACTACGGATATGCCCGGCTGGGATCCGCGCTGGAGATTCCAGTCGTACTGGTAACGGCTCAGGGGGAGGCGGTGCCGGGTCTGCCGCTTGAATATCGCATTTACAGAAGCACGGGGCACTGGTGGTGGGAATACGAGTCCCGGGACCAGTTTCGCCTTCGGTTCAAGACAGATCAGTACACCGAACAGATCGAAAGCGGTTCGATTTTCTCGCAATCAACGCCCGTACCGCTTGTGTTTACGCCCGAGCAACGGGGCGAGTACCTGATCGAGGTGCAGGAGGAGGGCGGCCATACCGCCGCGTTCTTCATGCGCGCATATCCATGGGGCCAGGCGCAGGCTGATCCGAAATCGGCAGGCATGCTGGCGCTCAAGACCGACAGGAAGTCATACGCCCCCGGCGATTCGGCACTGGTGACGTTTCCCGCGCCACGACGTGGCGCGATTCTGGTCTCGGTGGAACAGGACAGTCGCGTTCTGCAGACCCGATGGTACGAACCGGACGGTCATCGCGGCGAGTTCCGGGTTCCGGTGTCCGTCACACGGGAAATGGCGCCCACGGCATACGTTGCCGTGTCGGTTCTCCAGCCGTTCAGTCAGACGTTGAACGATCGACCGATTCGCCTGTACGGCGTCGTTCCGCTCAATGTAAGCGATCCCCATACCCGCCAGGAAATCTCCATTCGCATGCCGGGCGAACTCAGGCCCGAGTCCCCGTTTCAGATTCAGGTGGAGACGGGCGACGGGCAGCCGGCCCAGTTCACGCTTGCGGTTGTGGACGAGGGGCTGCTGGCGCTCACGGGGTTTTCCACGCCGGACGCCTGGAAGTCGTTTTACAGGAAGCGTCGCCTGGGGGTGGTGACGCACGACGTCTATTCCCACGTCATTGGCGCGAATAAGGGGGACGTCTTCAAGACCTTTGCCGTGGGCGGCGGATTCGCGTACAGGGCTTCCCAGCTGGAGCCGGAACGCGGGAAGCGATTCAAGGCGGTATCGCTGTTCAAGGGGCCCATCGAAACCGACGCGATGGGACGGGCTACCGTTGATTTCGACATGCCCGACTACACGGGTTCGGTGCGGGTGATGGCCGTTTCCGCCGCCGGCGGACGATACGGCAAGGCAGAGACATCCGTTCCGGTGAAGACCGACCTGATGGTGATGCCCACGCTGCCCCGTGTACTTGGGCCGGGGGATCGCGTTGACGTCCCCGTGACTGTTTTCGCGATGGTCGACAGTATCGGAACGACCGTAGTTTCGATACAGACCGAGGGCCCGGTATCGGTTGTCGGCCCGGTCCGGCGGGAACTGGACTTTGCAGAAACGGGGGAGCGGGACCTATCGTTTACGCTTCAGGCGGCAGCGGCGGTGGGGCAGGCGCGGGTGGTTGTTACGGCAGAAGCGTCGAACGTTGCCGCGGACCATGTAACAGACGTGAGGGTCCGTCCATCGTCACCCAGGATCTACGCGGCGGAGGATGAGGACATCCGGCCCGGCGAAACGGCCCGATTCACGGTGCCGGACAAAGGAATGCCAGGTTCCAATCGCGCCCGCCTGGGTATACGCCGGCGCCCCGATCTGGGGATGACCCATCGGCTGCTCGGGCTGGTCCGTTACCCGTACGGATGTATCGAGCAGACGGTTTCGGCCGCTTTTCCACTGTTATATCTGGGGACTCTTCTGGACGGCGTGACGTTTGCCGGAGACGCGGCGATGGACACCGACAGGCTCATCAATTCGGCGATCCGCAAGCTGAGGAAATTCAAGCTTGTTTCCGGGGGGTTCACTTACTGGCCCGGCGGATCGACGGTCTCTCCCTGGGGTTCCCTGTACACGGGTCACTTTCTGATTGAAGCCCGCAAACTGGGATACCACGTTCCCCAGGTCCTGATGGCCACCTGGCTGCGTTATGAAAAATCGCGTGCGCTAACCACCAAAGACAACCTGATGGAACGGGTTTATCGGGTCTATCTCCTGGCGCTTGCCGGCGAATTCCAGATCGGACCGATGAATCTGCTTAAGGAGACCGGCATCAACGACATGAACGACACCCAGAAGTGGATGCTGGCCGCGGCCTATCATCTTGCCGGCGTGGAGCGGACCGCCGCGCAGATCCTCATCCCCGCGGGCAAGCGGGTGAAGCGTTATAACGAATCCGGCGGCACGTACGGCTCGGGCCTGCGGGACCTGTCGATCATTCTGAATACGCTCGTGCTGTTCGAACGCTGGTCGGAGGCCGACGAGATCGCCAGAGAATTGGGCGCGGCGCTTAAATCCCGGCGCTGGCACAGCACCCAGACCACCGGGTTTATGCTTCTTGCTCTGGGCAAATATCTACGGTCTCTCGACAACGAGGACGGCGGCCGTTCCGTGCTTGCAGGCACGATCCGCCTTCCGGACGGACGGGTAGTGCGGTTCGAAACGGACCGGCCTGCCCACCACGTTGAGATTGAAGACGGCTTCGGCGAGGAAGTAGAGATATTTCTGGACTCGACCTCTACCGTCAAGAGGGCTTTTGCAACAATGGACTGGGACGGAGTTCCACTTGTGGACGACGTGGGAGATACCTCCGGCAAGCTGAAGCTGGAGGTGGCCTGGCGCAACGATGAGGGTTTGCCGGTCGATCCCGCGGAACTGTCGCAGGGCGAGGCTTTCTGGGGCCATTTTCGCGTCCGCAATATGACGGTCGCTCGCAAAATCGAAGAGGTTGCGCTGGTTCAGGTCCTGCCAGCCGGTTGGGAAATCGACAACCCGCGGCTGTCCGACCGGACGGCGCCGAAATGGACAAAGCGCCTGAATCTGAACCGCGAGGAATATCTGGACGTGCGCGACGACCGGGTGATGTGGTTTCTTGACGCTGAAAGACGAAGGCACCTGGATTTCGTGGTCCGATTGAACGCGGTTACTGCAGGGTCATTCAGGCTGCCCGCAACGGTGGCCGAAGCGATGTACGATCGATCCTACCGGGCGACCGCGGCCGGAAAACGGGTCGTGGTCAAACAGCGATAGAATGCCTTCGGGCTGTCGTCGTCAATTCACGGATGCCTTGTATTTGCAGGGGCGGTTCGCCGAACGGTATTCTTTCGCAGGAGCTGATAATATGTCTTGGCAGCGGTGGCGGATAGCGGCCAGGGGAAGGAGGCGTCCCGGGACCCTTCCGGCATGTAGCAGGCGCGCAAAGATGGGGATCTTTCTTACGCTGCTTCTCTTCTCCGCGGCGATCTACGTATCCATTCCACTGCCGGATCCGCTTTTTGAACCTGACTACAGCACGGTTGTTCTGGACGAACAGGGACGGATCCTGCGGATGTTCTTGAATCGCGACGAACAGTGGTGCTTCCCGCATCGGGCGGAGGCCGTTGTTCCTCGCACCCTGGAACAGGCGGTTCTCCATTTCGAGGACCGTCGCTTTTACAGCCATCCCGGCGTGGATCCACTGGCGCTGCTCCGGGCCGTCTATCAGAATATCCGTTCGGGAGATGTCGTCAGCGGCGCGAGTACACTGACGATGCAGGTTGCCCGGATGACGTCGTCCGGGAGAAGGACGTACGTCAACAAGGCGCTGGAGGCGCTCCAGGCATTGAAGATTGAGCTGCATTATGACAAGAAGCAGATCCTGAACCTCTATCTGGATCACGCGCCCTATGGCGGCAATATTGTTGGGTACCGCTCGGCCGCGCAACGGTATTTCGGCAAGTCGCCCGAACGGCTGACCTGGGGAGAGGCTGCCACGCTGGCGGTTCTTCCGAACGCGCCCGGGCTGATATCGCCGCTTGCCAACCCCGAAAAACTGCGGATCAGGCGCAACCGGCTTCTGAACCGGCTTCTGGACGAAGGGGTGATAGACGTTGAGACCTTTGGACTGGCGAGGCTCGAAAAGGTCCCGGAAGGCGTACGGCCGTTGCCGATGGACGCGCCGCATCTGGCCCGCCGACTGGCGTCACGACACCGGAGTACGTATATAAGGACCACCGTTCAACGGGATATTCAGAAACAAAGCGCGGAACTCGTCGATCGACATACCGCCTTTATGCGGCGCATGGGCGTCCACAACGGCGCTGCCCTGATTGCCGAGACCCGTACGGGGAAGGTGCGCGCGTACGTTGGGTCCCAGGGGTTCCTCGACAACCGGAACCAGGGGCAGGTGGACGGTGTAGCGGCCGCAAGGTCCTCCGGCTCTCTGCTCAAACCGTTTCTGTTCGCCCTGGCCATGGACGAGGGGCTGTTGCTGCCCCAGACGCGGATTCGAGATCTTCCCATACACTACGGCGGGTATTCACCGGGGAACGCGGATGGGGATTTTAACGGTCTGGTGTCGGCCAGGGAGGCGCTCGTTCGTTCCCTGAACGTGCCCGCGGTCCGATTGCTTGGTAAGTACGGGATGGATCCGTTTTACGGGTTTCTGAAATCCGCGGGGCTGACAACGCTTTTCAGGTCCTCCGGCGACTACGGGCTGCCGATGATTCTCGGTGGGGTTGAGGTCCGCCTGTGGGATATGGCGCTTTGCTACCGCGCGCTGGCCAAAGGAGGCAGGTTCAGTCCGCTCAGGGTACTCGCCGGGACGCCCGCCGCAGAGGGTCCGGCGCTCATCAGTCCCGGCGCCTGTTTTCTCACACTCAACATGCTCCGAGATCTCAAGCGGCCGGGTGCGGAATATTACTGGCATCAGTACCAGAACCAGTGGCCGGTCGCCTGGAAGACGGGGACCAGCTACGGGAAGCGGGACGCCTGGGCGGTCGGCGTCAGCCCCGAGTGGACGGTGGCGGTCTGGATCGGCAATTTCAGCGGTCGCGGGAATGCGAACCTCACGGGCGCCAGTTCGGCGGCGCCGCTCCTCTTCGACCTGTTCAATATGCTGCCGAAGCGACGCGAACACGCCTGGATCGATGTGCCGGTTGCCGACCTGGGACGTCCAGAGCTTTGCGCGGATACGGGATTCCGGGCGGGCCCGCACTGCGAGCGCCCGGTTTCCGTTCAGGCGCCATCACATATGAAACCCCTCCGAACGTGTCCCTATCACCGGACCCTTCAAGTGACGTTGGACGGGAGCCACCGCGTGTGTTCGCTCTGCTGGCAACCGAAGGGCCGCCGTTCCGTGCGCCGGCTTGTCTTTCCCGCAGAGGTCGCGGAATTCTTGAGGGAACGCGGCCATGTTCCGGGCGTGGTTCCTCCGCACAAACCGGATTGTCCGGCCGGGACCGGGCCCCATCCCCTGAAGATCACTTACCCGCAACAGAACGCCAGGCTGTGGCTCCCCAGAGACTTCGGCGGAGGGCGGCAGAAGATTGCGATGCGGGTGGCTCATAGAGAGCGGGATCGAATCCTGTATTGGTACCTGGACGACCGGTATATGGGATACAGCCGCGGCCGTCATGTATTGGCCGCGGAACTCTCAAGGGGATGGCACACGCTGGACGTTGTGGACGGGATTGGAAACCGTGATCGAAAGCGCTTCTTCGTCGATCTGAAACAGCTTCCAGGGGCGGCTGACGACTCGGCGGTTCAGTAAGACGTAACCGCGGCATCCGGATACAGGACTTGAAAACCGGGTCCTACTTTGCTATCTTGAGAAGCCGCAAGAAGGAGACGTTGAGACGTGAAAGGGAGAGGTGGCTCTAATCTGCAGGCTCTCGCCCGGGAGTGACGGGAGGGGCCAATTGCCTGCCGCTGATCGCGGGCATCATACTATGGATACGCATACCGAACCTCCAATCGAATTCAATAACCCGGCCGCGGACGCCGTTGACATTTCCATTGTGATTCCGCTCCTGAACGAAGCGGAAAGCCTTCGTCCACTCATGGAACAGGTCCGGGAAACCATGGCGGCTACCGGGTCTCGTTTCGAGGCCATTTTCATAGACGATGGCAGTACCGATGGCTCCATGAGGGTTCTGGGGGAACTCCACGACGCCCACGAGGAAGTGAAAGTCATCCAGTTCCGCCGCAACTTTGGCAAGGCCGCGGCGTACGCCGCGGGATTCGACATGGCGGCGGGCCGGACGATCATCACCATGGATGCCGATCTGCAGGACGATCCGGCGGAAATCCCCCGCCTGATCGAAAAAATCGATAGTGGCCTCGACCTGGTTTCCGGGTGGAAGAAGAAGCGTTTCGACCCCCTCAGTAAAACCGTTCCATCCAGGTTCTTCAACTGGATTACGGGGCGGCTATCGGGCATTCCCATCCACGACTTCAACTGCGGTCTCAAAGCCTTTCGCAGCGAGGTTGTCCGAGACATCAAGATATACGGTGAACTCCATCGGTACATTCCCGTTCTCGCCCACATGGAAGGCTACCGGATCGACGAAATCGTCATACAGCACCGTCCACGCCGCTTCGGCGTGACCAAGTACGGATGGACGCGGCTGTTCAAGGGTTTTCTGGATCTGCTTACCGTTATGTACCTGGGTCGTTATATCGGACGTCCGTTACACCTGTTCGGAACCATCGGAATTATCCTGAGCGCACTCGGCGTTGCTGTCAATGGTTTTATTGCTCTGCTCTGGCTTCGCACGGGAACCATTCAGAACCGCCATCCGCTTCTCTTTCTTGGAATCCTGATGTCCGTACTGGGGGTTCAGTTCGTGTGTACCGGCCTCCTGGCGGATATGATCACCCGGCAGACACTTCCCCACGAGAAATTCAACATCCGGAAAATCCTGGCGTAGCGCCAGGTAGGACGAGGCCGGTCTTCGGGAGGGAAATAAGAACGACAGACCATCATTTATGGCCTGTCGTTCAAGAGGTGTAACCGGCGCCTGATTTCAAGTTCAAAAGGCCACCGGCATCCCGTGCACCTGCGGGCGGCCCATCACGGCCTGATCGTGCCGGCGTACCACCCGCCTCAGCTGTTCCGATCTCTCCTCGTTGCCGCGGATCGCATAATAAAGCGCCAGAAAAGCCAGGCGGTCGCGTGGATTCAGCGCTGCTTTGAGAACCATTTCGGGCCTCTTGCGTAAAGGGGTGACAGAAAGATATCGGTAAGTACAATCACCCGAAATACATCAGCGAATATCGTGCCAAAAATGAAACGCGAGTACCATGTTTTCTATTTTTGAGCGTTTGAGGGCGTTTTCGGGGCACGGGCTGACATCAGAACGCCGACAATAGCAGTACAATGTGTTCAAATACACCACACAGTGTGAAAAATCTGGTGTATTCCACCCGTGCATTGAAAACGGCCATCAGCTAAAGGCGGGAAGACGTAAGCCGGGAGACGGGAGAGATTGCCTGCCTCGTGAGGTTTCTTCTCGTGCCGGAGGCAAGGAGGAACAACATACCGGGCGAAGATTTCTTCTACCGTCTACCGTCTCCCTTCTACCCGATTCTCTCACTTCTGCCGTGACTTACCTCTACCCTCTCACCGACGCTTGAAGAAGGGCAAGTGAAAAGGGGGACGTTTGGGTGTGGCGAAAGTTCCAACCCATGGGAGCGATAACGCCGGCATTTCGACGTTTCGACAAGCTCAGCGCAGGCAAAGACCACGTTTCGGACAAGCGAAGGCAATTCGACAAGCTCAGTGCAAGCAACACAGTGAGGCGGTATCGATATGCTGGATATGAACCGGATTCGGAAGGATCCCCGGGGCGTCAGACAGGCGCTGCTGAAACGCATGGACACGGTGGATTTTACGGAATTGCTGCAGTGGGACCAGAGCAGGAGAGCCCTCATCGCCCAGATCGGGGGCCTGCGGGAGAGACGTAACAGGGTTTCGGCGCAGATTCCACAGATGAGGAAGGCAGGCCGGGACACGACCGATATCCAGACTGAAATGAAGACGGTCTCCGGGAATATCAGAACCCTTGAGGCGGAACTGTCGGAGATTGAACGTCGTATCCGGAGCTTTCTCGAGTTGCTGCCCAATGTCCCGGCTGAGGACGTGCCCGCGGGCGGGAAGGAAAACAACGAGGTCGTTCGGTCATGGGGCGAAAGGCCGGCGTTGCACGAGGGCGCCAGAGACCACGTTGACCTTGTCACCGCGTTGGGGTTGGTCGACTACGAGCGCGGCGTCAAAATGGGCGGCGCCGGCTTCTGGCTCTACAGAGGTGCCGGCGCCCGCCTGGAGTGGGCGCTCCTGAACTACTTTGTCGAAACGCACCTCGGCGACGGCTACGAATTCGTCCTGCCGCCCCACCTGCTCACCTATGAATGCGGGTACACCGCCGGGCAGTTTCCCAAATTTGCTGACGACGTGTTTCATTTGAAATGGGAGAGCGAAAAGGAGTCCCGGTTCCTGTTGCCAACGTCCGAGACCGCATTGATCAACTTCCATCGGGACGAAATCCTCCCCGAAGCGGACCTGCCCCGGAAATACTTTTCCTATACGCCCTGCTACCGCAGAGAGGCGGGCAGCTATCGCGCGCAGGAACGCGGCATGATTCGGGGGCATCAGTTCAACAAGGTTGAAATCTTCCAGTTCTCGCGTCCCGAAGACTCCGACGGGGCCCTGGAAGAACTGATCGCAAAGGCCGAAGGCCTGGTTCAGGGTCTGGAGCTGCACCACCGCGTTTCAAAACTGGCGGCGCAGGACGCCAGCGCGTCCATGGCCAAGACGTACGACATCGAGATCTGGATTCCGAGCATGGGGGAATACAAGGAAGTCAGCTCGGCATCCAACGCGATCGATTATCAGGCCCGGCGCGGCCGCATCCGATTCAAGCGCGCCGAAACCGGCCGGAATGAATTCGTGCATACGCTCAACGCGTCAGGCCTGGCGACAAGTCGTCTGATTCCCGCCATTGTCGAGCAGAGCCAGCGGCCCGACGGATCGGCAGTCATTCCGAATGTACTCCGCCCCTACATGGGCGGCCAGGAAATCCTGGAACCCGCCGGCTGAGTCGCATGTCCGGCGGGCGTTACAGACCCAGAATCCGGTCTGCGGTTTCCATTGCCTGTCTGATACAGTCGGGTACAGAGGAGCCCCGATAGGCGCTGCCGGTCAGGTGCAGGCCGGGATACCCATCGGCAAGCGATTCCATCTTCGCCACCCGGTCCAGGTGTCCCACGTCGAACTGCGGCCGGCCCTTTCGCCAGCGGTGAATCCGGGAGAACAACGGCTTTGCGGTCAGCCCCATCACGTGTGCAAGGTCTTCCCTCACAGCCTGTACAAGCATATCGTCTGGCAACTCAACCACCTCTTCCCGCGCGTGTCCGCCAACGAATCCCCTGATCAGCACCCCGTCATCCGGCGCCCGGTGGCCAAGTTTGGATGACACCCAGGTGCACCCCGTGATCCGGCGATCCTCCGATTTGGGAACCAGGAACCCGAACCCGTCAAGGTCATGCTGGTCCTGTAAGTCCTCCTTCCGGTATGCCAGCGCTACCGTTCCGGAGGAAGCGTAACGGATCCGGAGGAGTTCGACCGACAGCCGGGGCGCGATACCCTCCAGCAGATCGGCCACCGCAAACGCGGGTGCGGCCAGTACCACCGCGTCGGTTTTCAGCGAGTCCCGGCCGAGCGATACCTCGAATCCACGCTGTAGCCTCGCCAGGCCCGTTAACGGACAGTTCGTACGCAGGTCGCCTTGCAATCGTTTCACGAGCGCCTCGACCAGTTCCCCGAGCCCTCCAACCAGGGTCTGAAACATAGGTGGCGCGTGCACTGCGTCACCCGAATCCGGACGGTGTTTCCTGGCGGCCCGAACCGCCCTGACCAGGCTGCCGTACTTGCGCTCCATATCCGCGAACTGCGGAAAGGTGGCCTGCAGGCTGAGCCGCTCCGGGTCCGCCCCGTGGATGCCCGCCAGCATCGGCCCCCCTATCTTGGCCAGGGCCTCCTGCCCCAGCCGCCGTCGGACAAACGACGCCAGACTCTCATCTTCCGTCGTTGTACGGGGCGGTACAAACCTTTCCATCCCCATTCGCAGCTTGCCGCGGGCGGAGAAGAGCGGGGAGCGGACAACGGACCTGAACGTTGTTGGCGCCAGCGTGAAGTCTTCGGGAAACGGAACCAGTTTGCGCCCCTGCGCCAGGAAGGTCTTCCGCCGTTCCTCGTTCGGCGCAATCAGACGATCCTCGAGACCCAGGTCCAGGCAGAGCCCGATGCCCCACGGTTTTCGCGTTAAAAGCAAATCGGGTCCACCTTCAATGGTGAACCCGTTGATTCGCTCGGTCAGGATTTCCCCGCCCCATCGCCCCGTGGCCTCCACCAGCGTATAATTCACATCCATCCCGTGCGCATCGGCCTTCTCCTGCAGATAAAAGGCCGTTGCCAATCCGGCGATTCCTCCGCCAGCGATGGTCACGTGCATTTCGGCACCTCATTGTGGCGTTGGGAGCCTGGTGTCCTGTCCCAAAAATACCTCACCATTCGGCCGCCGATTCATCCCGTCTCGCCACGTTGCCATCGCTCGCCGACCTGCCCAGGTCGGAGTCGCCTTGCGAGCCGGGCGACTCGACGGCCGAATTTAGGCAACTTATTTTTGGGACAGGACACTGTTCAGCTTCCCTTCCACCGCGTCGACCACCGCATCGATGAACGTGGGGTCGTTGTTCATGGACGCGATACGCTTCACGTTCACCCCCCGCGCCTTCGCAATTTCCTGAAGTCCGATATCGATATCGTACAGGATCTCCACGTGGTCGCAGACAAACCCGATGGGCGCAACAAGCACGTGCCGGTATCCTTCATCGGCCAGATCCGGGATCACGTCTTCGATCTGAGGGCCCAGCCACGGCTCTCCCGTGTGCGCGGCGCTCTGATAGGAAAACATCCAGTCCACGTCGCCAAGGCGTGCCGCCACCGCTCTCGCGTTGCTCTTCAGTTCGTCGTCGTATGGATCGCCCATCTTCAACAGCCGCTCCGGGAGGCTATGCGCGGTGAAGACGGTTTTCACGTGTTTTCGATCCTCGCGCGAAAACGCCTTCAGCCCTGCACGAACGTGAGCCTCCTGCGCGTCCAGCAACGCGGGTTGCCGCCACCAGGAATCCACGAAGGAAAACAGAACCCTGTTTCCACCCGATTCGTTTGCGAGATTCACGGCCTCCCTGTACTTGCCGATACTCAGACGGGAGTAGTGCGGGGCCATCACAATGGCAACCGCCTCTTCAACGCCATCTTCGGACATCCGACGCACCGTGTCATTTATCCATGGAGACCAGTGGCGCATGCCAACGTAAACGCGCACGTCTTGCCCGCGGGCCCTCAACGAACGCTGGGCACACGCCGCCTGTTCAAAGGTGTTGTCGTTGAGCGGAGACCTGCCGCCGATCCGTGCGTACCGGCCCTTGAATTCCGCCACGAATTCCCCAGACATCGGGCGCCCGCCCCGGATATCGTTCAGGTAAGCTTCCATGTCGTCCAGCGAATCCGGACTGCCGTAGGCGAGCATCAAAACGGCCTTCTTCTTCATGGTCACCTATCCGTAAGCGTGTACGAATTCGACCAGCGCGGCCACGTTTTCAACCGGGGTGTGCTGCAGGATGCCGTGGCCGAGATTGAAAATATGCCCGGGCCGGCCCCGGACGCCGTCCAGGATCCGGGCGGCCTGCCGTTCGATTTCCGGTACCGTCGCAAAAAGCACCGTGGGATCCAGATTCCCCTGCACCGCCACGTCCGCCCCTAACCGGTCCCACGCCTCATTGAGTTCGATCCGCCAGTCCACCCCGACCACGTCCCCGCCCGCCCGTTTCAGGAGCGGCAGCATACCGGACGTGCCCGTACCGAAATGGACCACGGGCAGGTCGTGCTTCTCCCTGACCGTCTCAATCGCCCGCCGGGTGTGCGGCAGCACGTACTCTTCGTAATCGGCAGGGCTCAACGCGCCCACCCAGCTGTCGAACAACTGCAGCGCCTGGGCCCCCGCCGCCGCCTGGGTCTGAAGATAGTCTCCTACGGCCGCGGCCATTTTTTCCATAAGGCGCCGCCAGGTCTCCGGCTGTCCGTACATAAGGCCCTTGGCAATCCGGAAGTCGCGTGAAGCGCCTCCTTCCACCGCGTAACAGACCAGCGTAAACGGCGCCCCGGAAAACCCGATGAGCGGAACTCTGTCGCCCAGCGCTCGCCTGACCTGGCGGATGGCGGTTGCGGCGAAATCCATGGCTTCGGCCGCGGGGCGAATGGTGAGGGCGTCCACGTCCGCGGGTGTGCGTACCGGGTTGTGAATCACGGGCCCCTCGCCCCCCACGTATTCCAGTTGCAGGCCCATCGGCTCCAGGATCGGCAGTATGTCCTGGAAGACGATGGCCGCGTCCACGTTGAACGCATTTACGGGCTGTAACGTGATCTCGGTGGCGATATCCGGCGTCTTCACCATTTCCAGAAAGGCGTATTTTTCCTTCAGCTTCCGGTACGCGGGCATATACCGGCCCGCCTGGCGCATCAGCCAGACCGGCGTGGCGTCCACCGGCTCGCGGCGGCAGGCTTTCAGAAAACGGTCGGTTCGGGACATTCAGGGTTCCCGGTTCAGTGGCGCAGGGGCGCGTGGCGCCCTACAGACGCCCCCAATTAAAGAAAGCAGGGGCACCACGTTCTGTGCCCCTGCCGAATCGCGAAACCATCGCGTCACTACACGTCAAGTTCGTTGAAATGCGTTACAACCCTGCTGATCAGTCCGTATTCCACCGCTTCCTGTGCAGACATCCAGTAGTCCCGGTCCGTGTCTTCAACCACTTTGTCCAGTGGTTGTCCGGTCTCCCGGGCGTACAGTTCATTGATCCTCTCCCGCAGCTTGAGAATCTGTTCCGCGGTGCGTTTTACGTCTTCCGCGACACCCATATACCGCATCGAAGGCTGATGGATCATAATTCGCGCGTTCGGCAGCGCGAATCGGTCTGCTTTTTCCGCGGCCAGCATGATGACCGTGGCCGCGCTGGCAGACAAACCGACACTGACAATATTAACGGGCGGACGGACAAAGCGAATCATGTCGTAGATGGCGAAGCCGTCGTCCGCGCTGCCCCCCGGCGAGTTGATCAGGATTCTGATCGGTTTATCCGGGTCGGCGCTGTCCATCAGCAACAACTGGGCAATTACCCGGGTTGTCAGCTTATGGTCGATCGGATCAGAGATCAGAATGGTGCGCGCCCTGATCAGGTTTCTGACGATGAACTCGCCATGACCCTCCCGCTGCGCTTCCTCCTCCTCTTCTTCCTCCGGATCTTCGTCCAACAGGAACTCGTACATCGCATCCCCTTCTTCCCACAAAAAACGCGTGAAATGACAACCGGTTTGCCGGCTTCCAAAGCCCGCTCAATTTATCCTATCAGCCCATTGTTGTCAAGGGCATTCCCCGAAATTCAATGCCGCCTGGAATGGCGAGCAAGGATGCGGGCGCGTTCGCCGGATCTCAATTTCCCGCCATCGCCTCGCTCAGAATCACGGAAGTGCCGGGCCTCATAATCCGCGGATCCACCGCCTCCCCTTTCAGAAGCATCTCCCGCACCTGTTTTCCTGAAATGAACACGGGCTGCTCTTGGGGATGGTTCTCCATCAGGTCCACCCGTCCCAACGACTCGTAGAACGCCGCGAAACCCACGTTCAGGGGCCGGATCTCAAGGCTTCCGTTCAGCTGTTGGAACACCTCCTGGGCGTCGAAATCTCCCCAGATCGGACTGCCGTCGTGAAACGGCGCATCGGCGTGTTTTCGGCCGATGATGATATCGGTAAAACCGAAGTTCTGGCGGTATATCCCGTGCATAACCGCCTCTTTGGGGCCGGCGTAAAACATCTTGATATCCAGCCCGATGAGAATCACCCTGTCCGGCACGGCTTCGCCCCTGGGCTCCCACAATTCGGCATCGCTGTCCCCCTCCCCCAGACCGCGGGACTCGATCAACGCCTCGTAGGTCCGCATCCGGATTTCCGCGTTGACGTCGTCCGACTTGGTTTCTCCCACCAGGGGGTTCAGACAGGCGCCCGCGTTTATCCCCTGCCGAATCAGCGTTTCCAGACCGTATACCAGGGCGTATTCGTGCGCGCGGTGCAGCGGGTTCCGGGTCTGGAACGCAACCACCCGCTGCCAACCCGTTTCGGAAAGGAGACGACGGACCTCGGCTGGTGTGTGCATATAGCGACCGAACGCGGGGTGCCTCGGTTGCGGCAACACCCTGATTTCCCCTCCCAGAAGATGGGTCTTGTCGGCGTCTGCGTTCAGTACCATATCCGCGCCGGGATGGTCGGTCCGTTCGGTGAGGTAGACGCTCTTCAGATAGGCCAGCTTGTCCCAGAGAAAAACATCGCTGATATCAAGGCTGCCCACAATTCCCCCGTCCTGACGCACGAGGGCAACCGTCTGCCCGACCTCGAGTTGCCCGGCCAGATCGCTCCCGATCGGCAAGGCCAATGGAATGGTCCAGGCATACGGCTTCCCATTGAAATTGATGACACTATCTTCCAGTACTCTGTGCCAGGTCTCCGAATTCATCGGACCGGTGAGCGGACTCAGCCCCCCGTCTCCGAAACGGTAGACCGTGGACAGATCGGCGTCGCTTACCGGAACGCGGACCAGCTTCGATGCATTCTCGCGGAAAACGTCCCTCTCGTGGGCCGGAACCATGCGGCAAACGGGCGCGGACAGCCCCCCATGAAGCGGTATCAGGTCGGACATGGTCGAAACATCCCTCCAATTCTCCATAGTTACAGGATCATCGATCAGCCCCGGCATCCGGCACACGTGTATTCACACACTAAGGAAGCCGGTGTGAAGGTGGGGCAGACATTCCTGTCTGCCCATGTCGCTAAAGGCCGTCGAGCTTAAGATGTCTCCGCGCAGATGTGTTTACGTGTGTTTCTGCGTTGAGGATAATTGACTAGACGGGAGATTCTTCGACTTCGCTCAGAATGACATGTTGTTCGACAACTCTCGGTCAGATGTACCCAGGACACGCACGCTTGAACTGTCATCCTGAGAAAGCCGGTGTGAAGGCGGGGCGGACATTCCTGTCTGCCCACGTCGCTATCCTTCTCCCGGAAAGGAGACAGAAGAAAAGCTCCCGCTCCGAAATCATCCAGGAAATGCGACTGAATCCTGCACCGCTCCCTGTGCCTGTCGAAGGGTCGGTGCAGGCTTGCCGAATCCGAAAGAGATAAATATACCGTAAACCTCCGCCCGGAACAAAAAAGAATCCCTGATTACAGGTGTGCAGGGGCGCCAGTTTTCCCATATGGATTCACATTGACAACGACAATGCCGCAACGTACGATAGAACGGTACGTCGCATTTTGCGACATTCACGACGCCTTTGTACACCACGCGCCATCGGTATCGTGGTGCGCCAAATCCCATTGTTTCTGCTCAGTTCCAAATAATCCATCCGTTCACCGATCGGATTGATCCTTAATGAATCAACAATTACCACATTCCGATCGATTGGATATCGCAACTCTGAGCGGTTTGTTCAGGCATACGACAAATTCATACAAATATCTATTTTTCTTCGCGTTGCTGACTTTGTTAAAGGACAGGCGTTTTGAGACTGGTGACGGCATTCTATTGAGGGATATAGAAGTTGAGATGCTGGTTACTGCATGGTATCCTCATGTTTTTTTCAAGTTGTCATTCGGCACTCAGGATAAAATCGCCTCAGCTTTGCGATCGATTCCCCAAATCGATGATGAACGAAAGCTGCTGCCCAAATCCGGGCGTCAGAAACTGCGCAAACTCCTTGCCAGTTGTGATGAGGTGCTGGATTACGAATTGATGCGCTATGTTCCCCACCGGATTTTGCGGCCGTTTTTTGCCGGAGAAACCAGAGGCATGCCAGATCAACGGGTGAACCGGGAAGTTTTCAATCTCGCTGCCGAGCGATTTTGTGTACGACGTCCTCTCTTCCGTTTCGACAATTCTGAGGAATGTATCCTTTTGCATCCGGAGTGGGTTGCTTATTTGAAACAAAATCAGACGATTGTCGAGGGATGGGCATTATGGAATTGGGCGGATTATATGCAGCGGCGGAATCCAGGTATTCCCGCTGTAACGCGAAAATTGCTCCCGCCGGATAGGAGGGCGTCTCTCAATGTCCAGCGAAGGTATTGGGATATAGCTATAAGTGAATCAGATATCCGGTGTATTTACACAGGGAAAAAACTGGATTGTGGTTATGAATTGGATCACTTCCTGCCATGGAGATTCGTCGCGCACGATCAGTTATGGAACCTGATACCCGCTGATTCCTACGCGAACAGTAAAAAAAGTGACCAAATCCCATGTGAGAAATACATTGACGGTTTGGCTGAAACCCAAAGTACCTCGCTTTCCATCGCACGGGACAGTATGAGCGACGAAAAATGGAAAAAGGTCGTCGAGCCGTACACTACGGACCTCTTCATTTGTGCAGACCAAACGCTGGACCGCGAAGATTTGAAATCTGCGTATCACAAGACCTTGATACCTCTAATGTCAATTGCAAAACAACAGGGGTTTGGGCGAGAGTGGACTTACGAAACGGCCTGCACAGGTGACTAAACATCAGCGTGGATATGACAAACGCCCGCGAATGAATAACTTGAGGTCGGGTTTCCGGCTGGGTGCAAGAAGCGGTTGCATTTGTATCCCGTTTGTGATACATCTTGAAGATACGGAGGTTTCTATGGCAAAGACGGAATTCATCCGGGCCCGTGTTGAACCCCGGTTGAAGCACCAGGCCGAGGAGGTTTTCTCAAAACTGGGGCTATCCACGACAGAAGCGATCACATTGTTCTACTCTCAAGTTACCTTGTATGGCGGCTTGCCGTTTGAGGTAAGGATTCCCAATGACGAGACCAAAGAGGCAATGCGGCGGGCAGGTACGGGAGCGGGTCTGAATGAATACGCCGACCTGGATGCGCTCAAGGTGGATCACGGATAATCGCTGCCGTAGAGTCGATTTGAAGATGATCTAAGCACGGCGCGCGGGTTTGAGAATTGCAGGGCCGGCAAAACAAACCCCCGGAAGAGTAATCTCCGGGGGGTTTTTGTGTGCGGGCGCCAGATCCCCGCTATTGTATTTGTTTAATTCCGATTCAAAACGAAGTCCCAAGGCGGAGGTAGGGAACGGCGCCCTTCGGGTCTGTGAACCCGTATCCTGCGCCGGCGAGGAAGCGGAATGGAAGGTAGAGGATGCCGAAATCGTAGACGAACTCGGCGCCGGCGGACAAGAGCGGTTCGGGCGTGCCCTGCGGCGAGTTATCCCGCCCCCAGGCGTTGCCCGCGTCGGCGAAGAGCGTGAGAGAGGCGCGGTCGAAGTGCAACAACGGCGTTCCGAGGGCACGGTTGACCAGCGCGGCCGGCAGGCGTAACTCCAGCGTGGCGGCCCAGGCGCGCCGCCCGGATCTTTGCGTGTGTTCGTACCCCCGAACGGGAAACAGGCGCCGCGCGATGCCCCCGACTTTGAAGTAGCCCCTCCCGCTATCCGGTCCACGCGCCGCGCCCGCGCTTGTCCTGAGCGCCACCACGGGCGCCGCGAATCCGCCTCCCGGCAGTTTCGCGTAGGTCCTGAAGTCGCCGGAGACGGCATCCACGGAACGGTCGTCCAAAGACTCCCTGGTGACGTCGAACCGCCGCGTCGCCTGCACGGAGAATGACGCGCCGGCGGCATTGCCCATCTGAAACGCGTGCGACCTGGCGGTGGAGGCCGAGAAACCCGCCGCAATTTCCCCCAGGGTGCTGTGAGGGCTGTCGTATTTCGGCAGATCCGCCGGCCTGAGTTCCGTATCCAGCGCCTCCCGGTCCTCCCGCAACAGGCCGCCTGAAAGCGTGAATGAAACCGCGCTCCACGCCCTCGGACGCGCAAGGGTCATCAACAGGACGGCCCGGCGCGCACGTTCAAGGATGAAGATGGTGTCGGCCGGGGCGTCGCCGTTCCGCCCCCCCATCCTGACTCGATCCTCATCCCAGTTCTGAGACGTCGACACGTTCAGCGTGGGGTTACCGAGTCCGGAGTACCGATACGAAAGAAAGCCCGCCCCCCTCCCTCCCGAATATCCTCCAGCGGGCAGAAATATCCTGGCCCCCACGTAGTAGGCGTGTTGTCCCACGAGGTCCACACCGGAGGTGAGGGCGCCGACTGACGAACCGAGGACCTTCGTCCGCGGCGTTGCGTCCGTTCCGGCTCCGGAGAGAGATACCGTCCCGAAGGGGAGCCAGTAACGGGGAAGGAGTGTCGGAACCGGTGAGTAGTCACGTACCGGCCCGACAGCGCGCGGGCGAGATCCTCTATCCGCCGTCGCGACTTCCGCCGCGAGCATGCCTGCCGCGGTGCGCGTTGAATCGGCGGGGTATGGAGGCGCGGGCGGCGCGGCGGCCGGATTGAACGGAATGCGTTCGATCTCCCAGCCGTCCACGTGATACCCCGAGAAATAGAGCCATTGCCCCAATGGGTCCACGCTGGGCCACGCCGCGCCCGTTCGGACGTTCGTGAGCATGACCGGCGGCTCTGTCCGCCCACTGTCGACCCGAGCGGCGAAAACATTCAGGATACCGGTCCGGTCGGACGACCATACCAGCCACCGCCCGTCGGCGCTCCAGGCGGGGGCAAAGTCAATGGCACGGTCATTGGTGACACGCCTGACGAGGCTGCCGTCAGCGTCCAGGATGACGACGTCGTGGTACCCGCCCTTCCAGCGGGTTGCCGCAATCCGCCTCCCATCGGGAGACACCGCCGGAAACGCCCCGTAGACGCCCGCATCGGGGCGAACCAGGGTCTCGATGGCGCCGGTAAGGGTATTGACGCGGGCAAGTCCGTTCGTGCCCTCTCCTTCCGAGACGGCAACCGCCCGGTTACGGGGGCCGGCCGAAGGCGCGGTCAGCCGCGCGCCGTTGGTCATCCGCTGTATCACGCCGTCCCGGGTCACCCGGTAGATGTCACTATACCGCCGGTATGGCCCGGCGAACTCGAACTGGGCCAGGAGGACGTCCCCGCCGGGTGTGAAATCGAAGTTGCTCCCCCAGACCCGGGCGAGAGTCGATTCGACACCGCCACCGGGCCTGGCGGATACGAGTTTCCGGTCCGATCTGCCGTCCGATCGGATGTAAGACAACATCCCGCCGTCGGGTGACACTTTCGGGTGGAGCGCGTAGCGGGCGCCATGGGTCATCCTTTCGGGTTGGGAGACCGGCCCGATCCGGGCGAGGCGGGCGTCGAGCTCTGCTGCCTCCGTTCGCCAACCGTTCGCCCACGCGGTCCACTCGTTCGACAGGCTGGCGCCGAAGGCGTTCCTTCCCGCGGCGTCGAGACGATAGGGAATCCACTGGCCCTCTACGGCTTCGACGAATGCAGACATCCGGTCCCGGCCGTACTTGCGCATGAGGTGTTCGAAGAACATAGATCCGTAAACGTACACGCGAAGCCCCCCAGGCCACTGCGACGACCATCCCCCTGCCTGTCCGATGGACTCGAAGCGACCCTCCAGGGCCGCTGTTCGGAGCACCATGTTGTGGTAGGTTCCCAGAACGCGGCCCTCGCCGGTAAGCGCGGACTCGTACCAGGTGGCGATGCCCTCGATCACCCACAGGGGCGTTGCGATTGCCGGGAAGCCGAAAACGGGGACCGGTATCCGTCCGAACAGTCCCCGAACGCTGTACCGTCCGGATCGGTCGAGATGAAAGATGTGCGTCAGTTCGTGAACGATCAGTAGTTCCAGCCAGTCGTCGAAATAGCCGAGCAGGAAACTGTCGACCGGTGTCCGTGCGTAAAGGACGATGCGGTTGGAGGGAAACCGGGTCGCGTAGCCGTTGGATGCATCGATGTGATCGGTGACGACCAGATCGATGGTTCCACGAGGTCCCTGTACGAACTGTTCGGAAAGCCGGGCGTGGGCCCATTCCGCGCTATCGGCTGCCCTGCGCGCCAGGTCTTCCAGGTGCTCCGGGAAGGTGACGCGGAAGTGTTCCGTTTCGAGCGTGCGCCAGGGTTCGTCCGGCGGGACCTGCTGGGCTGCCGCCTGTACGACTAAAAAGGCGAATACCAGGAGCATTATGGGAAGCGCAAGCCGAAACGGCACGGGGACCGACGGAGAGGGTTTAGTCGCGAAGAAGATGGGATTCACAAAACCTCGGATGTCTTGTCTGGCGTACGTCCACATCTTTGAACACGAACCAGGTCTTCAGGGTTCCGCCTTCCGGTCGTGTTCTCCCGTTGCTTCGTCCTCTTCCTCCGGCCGGGCTTCGTGGAGGGCGCCGAAGCGACGAAGGCCGGGAGCGCCGGCTGCGGTGCCGAGAACCACGAGGACGGTCCCGATGCCGCCGCTGACCACAGACACGACCGGCCCGTACCAGTGGGCCACCAGGCCGGATTCCAGCCCCCCTAATTCATTGGATGCGCCGATAAATACGTAGTTGACAGCCAGCACACGGCCGCGCATCCGGTTGGTGGTGAGCAGCTGGACGAGTGTGTGTCGAACGACCATGCTGACGTTGTCGAAAACGCCGGTGAGGAAAAGCATCGCCAGCGAGAGCCAGAACGATTGAGAGAAGCCGAATACGATGGTGGCCGCGCCGAATCCGGCCACGGCCAGCAGCAGGTTTCGGCCCGCTCGCCGCATCGGCGGCAGGTAGGCCAGGAGGATGGCCATGCAGAAGGCGCCGACGCCCGGGGCAGCGCGAAGCCAGCCGAAGCCCTGGGGACCGACGTGGAGAATGTCCTCCGCATAGATGGGCAACAGGTAGACGGCGCCGCCAAGCAGCACGGCCAACATATCCAGCGCCATCAGAGAAAAAATCAGGCGGGTGCGCCAGACGTAGCGGATGCCTGCCAGCACGGTCGTGAGTGAAGCGGGTTCCGCTTTTTCGGGCTCAGACCGGAAACCCACCCGCGTGAGCAGAATCACGAAAACCAGTGTGCTCGCCGCGCTGAGCGCGTAGGCGGCTGGAACGCTGAACATGACCACAAAGCCGCCCAGGGCAGGGCCGACGACCCATGCCATCTGCATCAGGCTGGTGTTCCATGTAACGGCGATTGGGAAGACGTCGCGGGGGACCAGCAGAGGCACAAGGGCCGTCCGGGCAGGGCGGCCCAGGCACGTGGCCGTGGCGTCCAGCGCCAGCAACGCGTACATCACGAGAATGGGCCCCTTCGCAATGGAGAGTGCGAGGAGCGCCAGCGACGTCAGAGTTGTGCCCAGCATGCTGAAGATGACCACCCTGCGGCGATCGAATCTGTCCGCCAGGAAGCCAGCGGGCAGGGCGAGCAGGATGGCTGGCAGGGCCTGGGCTAGCCCGACCAGGCCCAGGGAGAGCGCCTGGCCCGTGCGCTGGTAGATCTCCCAGCCGATCGCGATGCTCTGGATCTGGTTGCCCACAATGGCGAAAAACCAGCCCAGAATGTAACGCCGGTAGTTTTGAATGCGGAAGGCCGCGTAGGGATCGTGCTTCCTGGATGGCGAGATCGGCTAATTCTCCCGGCCCTTGACAGCGTCCCGGATTTCGCGGATGCTGCCTTCCAGCCTGTCCAGGCGTTCGTTGGCGTTGTTCATTTCTTCCTGAATTTTCGTGACCATACCGACCTGTTCTTCAAGTTCCTCGGCCTGTATGGAGTCCTCTTCCTTGACGAGAATACTCGTCAGCGTCGCGGTGAAGACGCCCACCAGAACCATTCCGGTAATCACCAGAAAAACCGTGAGGATTCTTCCGGAGGCGGTCTCGGGGTTGTGGATGTCGGCGTAGCCGCCGGTGACAAGCGTTGTGAAGCTCCACCAGAGGCTCTCCCAGAATCCGGAACCGGACTCCATGTGTTCCAAGCCCATGAAAACGCACGCGCCGAAAACCAGCGACAACAGGCCATAGAGGAGGGACCGCTTGAGAAGCCGCACGTCCAGCGTTGTGCTGAGGTGGTCCATGCCCCGCCAGAAAAACAGTCCGATGCGCAGTAATCTGAGTGCCCGCAAAATCCGCACGGCACGCAGGAGCCGACCCAGGCGTACGACGCCGATGTCGCCGGAAACCGCGATGACCTGCACCGGGGGAAGCGGAATGGACGTGATGAAGTCGATCCAGTTATTCTTCCAATACCACTTTTTGGAATCGGCAAGCTTGTGTTCGAAGACGAAATTGGCCATGAAAATGGTGCAGCACACCACGTCGATGATCCAGAGGATCCACAACGTGCCGACCGAGAAATGGGGGTGTACTTCCACAACCGGTTTTTTGTATTTTCCCCCGCGGTCTACAATGTCCACCCCCGTCAATTTTCCTCCGGTCACGTGCCCGGAAACGAGTGCGCCGGACCCGGCCGTATCCACTATGTGAATGTTCACGCGTTCATACCCTGCGCCCGCTTTCGAAATGGTGATTTTGCTGATCTTCCCTTTTTCCACTTCAGCCGTTGCCGTCGCGCCGCTTCCGCTGGCGCCGATGCCGAGAAGGTCCACGACAAGGATCGAGATCAGAAACAGAATGAGAAAGAAGATGACGATGTCCTTCGCGTAAACCCTCCGGACGCTGCCCAGTACACTGGCTTGCCTATCCATCAGATGTTTCTTCTGGAAGGCCTGCTCGATGATCCTGGCCTTGTCCTCCAGCTCCTGCCTTTCCTCGTTCAGCGTTGAAATTCGCGAATCGGCCTTGTCCAGATCCAGTTCGTAGCGGCCATGCCTCTTGCTCAGGGCGACCGTGTCCGCTCTTCCGGCCATACGGCCGATCTTGTCCTCTTCCTCGGCCAACCGGCGGTCAATCTTCTCGGTCTCCCTCCTGACCAGGTCTCTCATCCTCCTGATGCGGTCGAGGGAACACGATTCAATGCGTTTTAAATTTGACATCGCGACGCTTGCAATCTCCGGTTTGGGTTATGTCGGAAAACGAATAATCACGTGCTGGATGTACCCCTCCTGCGGGATTTATCGATGACCGCCAGGTGCTCATGCCAATCGGGTTCCCGCTGGGGACCCTCCAGCGCGTCGCACGCACGAAAGAACGTCTCCAGATCCGCTACCGACTCGAATGTGCGAGAACGCTGCTGTTCCTCGCGCCGTCGATGAGCTGCAGCTTTACGCCTTGCGCTCAACGTATTGCCCTTTCATCGAGACGTGGATAAACAATACATATCGGCAGCGGAGGTTTCAACCCCGCATTCGCGGATGTATGGAGGTTAGGGGCAGGTTTGAAACCATCCCCTACGGGCGGTATCCCGGTTCGTTTTTTTCCAGCGATACACCTCGCCATAACTGCGCGTTATTTGCGACGGTGATAACAAGGATGTCACTTATTGGCGACAAGGGTCAAATACGCTAATAACGAATTCTTCGCAAAAACCGAAGTTTACTCTTCACCTGAACCCGGAAACCGGGTACGGATGAATTCTCCGGCGCTGTCGGGCGAGAGCTTCACAGTTCCCGGACCGCTGCGCACGAGAAAGTCACCTGTGTTTTCCTTTTCGAGTCCCTTCCACGAGAGAAACACCGGTTCCGGACTCCGCTGGCAACTCACCACGCAGACTTCCTTACCGTCGACAATTTGCACTTCCGGACGTTCAATAAAATAAGGAGCGGTTGCAACATAGGCAACATATCCGTTGTCCATTTGGTGAGGGTGAATCACCGCGCGACGAATGTGACTGATCTCGTCGCATTCGTAGGTAGAATGCAGGAGTTGCAGGTTTCGAGTTGAGCGACCCGCCCGTGGCTATCCGTCGAATTCGTACAAGAGATCGGCGCCTGACACACCCTCGATTCGAAGGACGACCTTGCCCGGACCGGGTCCGTAGAACTGCTGATAGCGCGTCCTCACCAGGGCGAGGTCGAAGACGTGGGACTCGGTCAGCCATGCCTCGCAGAGATCGCCGTTCGCATTATGGGCGAGCACGGCCTGAAGTTGCACCGGATCCGACTCCATGAACGATTTCGAGATTACCAGCGTGAAGTCGTGCCTCCGGCAGCCTCCGGCGAACGAGACTTCGATGGTCAACCGGTGTCCGTCGATGGCGGCCGAGTTCACGACCCAGGGGTCGTCTCCCCGGTCGCGGCCGTCGGCGACTACCACGTTGGTTTCGGGGACACCCGGATCGAGCGTCGATTCACGACAGCCGGTCGCGGCAAGCAGGCCGAGCAGTAGCGCGACCGAGGCCACGCCCCTCACGGCGGAAACCGGGAAACCGGAGGATCCGGATGTCATTGATCTTTCCAGCACTGAACGCCCCCCGTGCGCGAGATTGGATCCGTTATGCCAGTTGGTGCGACCTTCAATAGCGCAATTGCCTCAAGGAAGTTCGACTTTCCCGAACCGTTCGGGCCGATGAGGACGTTTAGCGGTTCCATAGGTACGTCTACACCGTCGGGTCCGAACGACAGCAGGCCAGCCACCTTCAATCTTTGAGTCAACATTTCGCCTCCTCATGTCGGCCAGCGCTTCGTTTGCGGCGCAAACCCACACGTCATGTTTTTTTACCGTTTATGACGTGTTCCCGGTAAGTAGCTCTTTCCAGGCTGAGGTCAACTCTATCATCAATTGATGAGCGTTCAGCCGTTCTCGTCATACGCTAAGCTCAATGTTACGTGGCGAAATAGCCGCCAGTTCCTCTGCCTCGGACCGCGTGGCGTGATACAGATCCCAACGTAGCTGCAGATTCAGCCAGAACGCTGCCGACACGTTGAAATATCTCCCCAGGCGCAGGGCTGTACTCGGAGTGATACCCCGTCGACCGTTTACCAGTTCGTTGACCCGTTGATAAGGAACATGAATGGCCGTGGCCAGTTCACGTTGTGTTAAATTCATGGGATTCAGAAATTCCTCGAGTAACATCTCACCCGGATGAGTCGGGACACGATTGGTTGGAATACGTACCATTTTTCGCACCTCTGGTTAGTCGTTAGTGATAGTCGACGATTTCCACATTTACGGGCCCAGCATCCGACCACACAAAGCAGTTTCCATAGATACTCTTGGTGGCTCAGGCCGTTGAGCCGGATATATTCTTCAACATATCCAGTATGTCTTTTCGATAGCCTGAATATCGGCATCGATTTCGGGGAGGGGTCGTGTTGTATCAGTTCCGCCTGGCGTTTGAGTACCTGATGCTTGGTCGGCGCGAGCACGCAGTCGAGACGCCGCAATACGGTCAGAGGCAGAATGACGTCCTGGTACTTGCCTCGCTTGAAGCTGTCGCGAATCAGATCCGCGACGCCCCAGATAAAGCTGACGATTTCACTGTGGTTCATCGGTACGCTCCATGATTTCAATCGGGCGAAAAACGACGACGCCAA
The DNA here is from genome assembly GCA_963662665.2 of Candidatus Latescibacterota bacterium. Classification (GTDB taxonomy): domain Bacteria; phylum Latescibacterota; class UBA2968; order UBA2968; genus JAAXHE01. The sequence goes on along the minus strand of CAXXJS010000028.1, from coordinate 25,877 downwards.
TACGCGTTGCCCGTTCAGTTCGCTAACAATATAACACAAAACGGAAATATAGAAGAGACTGGATTTTCACATTGTAAACGGTGCACCGTAGGAGACTGTAGGGGCACGTTTCAAACCTGCCATACTGGAGAGAAATCTGCAGACGCGAGGGCCTTCTCTTGTTTTCGCCTGTGGAGATAAGGAGGTTTCTTATTAGCGAAAACGGTTCAAATCGATAATAATTAACGCGCGTGGGCAAAAAAAGAACAGGCTTCAAACATGCAAGCCAGTTTTGACCCTACAGTAAGATATCAACGCAAAATGCGTAGATGTTAAATCACGCTGCTTGTTTACAGTAAGGCATTGAAACCCCCCTCCGCATCAGCCTTCGTCGGCCCCTTCGGCAGGCTCAGGGCGAGTTGCTCAGGGGACGGACTCGGCTTCTGCGACTCCCCCTCAAGGGGGGAGTGATTGAAACATCAATTGGGCTCGCCCGTTCGTTGCCACCTGTTTGGTTGCCGCTGAGCATTACGAAGCCGCGCTAGCGTAAATGGCGTAGCTCAGGAGAGGTCTCTAACACCGTTAGCCGCGCGGAACTCCACGATCAGTTCCCGCCCGAGCGACCGCAGGGCCTTGTGAATGCGGTTGGCGGCGGTGTGGTGACGGGGGTCAAGCATGCGGCGCACGACTTTCTCGTTCACGCCGAGGTGACGAGCAACGGCAAGACGGGACAGACCGCTGTCCCGGAACGCGATGGCGAACGCGGCCTTCGCAGCCGTATCGGGTGGAACGGCAACGTAATGCTCGCCTGCGCGTCGGCGACTGGGCGCCGGGATGGGCTCGTTATCGTCAATGCGGCCGGCGACCGCTTCCTCGAGCGCGTCGCGGGCCTCCACGAGCGCAGATGACTCGTTGGAACCGGACGTGAGACATTCCGGAAAATCCCGGAATGAGACAGTGATCTCGCCGGAGTGATCCTGATGAAACCGGGCGGGGTAGCGAAATTGCATAATAGTTCCCATACCTCTTGAAAATAGGACATTTGTGTCCGAATATCAATGGAATTGCCACCACATCTTTGGATGACGGGGCGTGGACGTCCGCGTTGGCCAGGAACACGATTCCGGATAACACGACAAGACCCCGACGGGATTGCCCATCGGGGTCTTGTCTTCGCCATCGGGCCGTCGCATGAGACGGCCGAAATCTGGTGCGCCCACAGGGAATCGAACCCCGAACCTTCTGATTAAGAGTCAGCTGCTCTGCCTATTGAGCTATGGGCGCATTGACTGTGTGGACCGTCGCCAGAGGCGGGCGCCCACAAGGGACGCCCCTACAAGGCGCTAGTTCGCGACGGGCTGTCGATTGTCACTGAAAGGATAGCGAACCGAGCGGCATTTCGACAAGCTCAATGACCACGCGTCGAGTCGTGACGTTTCGGCGGATGAATGGTGGCATATCATCTCAATCAAAACCTACGTCCGAATGTAATCCCCGCTGCGGCCGCCGGTTTTTCTCAGCAGGCGGATGTTCCGGATTTCCATGTCCCTGTCCACCGCTTTGCACATATCGTAGACGGTTAACAACGCCGCGCTGACGGCGGTCAGCGCCTCCATTTCCACACCGGTCTTGCCCGTCACGCGCACACTGGCTTCAACTTCGATACGGTCCTGTTCCACCTCGAAGCTCAGTTCGATACCCGTTGGATCGACGGGATGGCACAGCGGGATCAACTCCCAGGTGCGTTTCGCCGCCATGATCCCCGCAATCCGTGCGGTTTCCAGCACGTTTCCCTTGGGCAGTTCCCCCCCGGAAACAAGCCGCGCCGTATCGGGCGCCATGGCGATTTCACCGCCCGCAACCGCCACGCGGTCGGTCACGTCCTTTTCCGTGACGTCCACCATCCTCACGGATCCATCGTCCGCAATGTGGGTCAGATTCGACATGCATCGTGTCCGGTTCGTTTTAAAACAGGCTGGGTCCGACCACGCCAGGGACGCAAGGAGTGTCGTGTATTTCTACCACTCTTCCAGCAACACGATGTCCACTTCCGCTCCCGCGTCGAGCGCTTCCACCTCGGCCTCGACCACGAAGAGGCTGTTCGCCCGTGAAAGCGAAAACAGGTCGGCCGATCCGTGGTGACCCACCCAGAGGCTCTCCCAGCATCCGTTGACTTCATTGGACCGGGCCGGAACGAACTGCTTGCGCCCGGGCGCCTGCCGAAACGACTGCGCCAGTTTGCCCCGGACCATCGGCCGATGGACCTCGGCTATCTGCTGCATCTTCCGGACCGCCGGACGGACCAGCAGTTCCAGGCCCACCACCGCCGAGACCGGATTGCCCGGCAACCCGAAGACGAGTTTCTTCCCACGCGCACCGAAGGTGAGCGGTTTTCCCGGCTTCATGCGAATCCGATCGAAGTAGATCTCCACGCCGCAGTCGCGCATGGCACCCTGGACCAGATCATAAATACCGGCCGATACGCCCCCGGAAAGTAGCACCACGTCGCATTCTTCAAGGCCGCGTGAAATCACCGAATTCAGGGCGGATTCGTCGTCTTCCACGATGCCCAGATACCGAGTCTCTGCTCCGGACCGCAGCGCCTGCGCCATCATGGAATACCCGTTGCTGTTCCGTATCTGTCCGGCTGCCGGGTCGTTCCCGGGCTCAACGATCTCGCTGCCCGTTGCCGCGACCCCGATGACCGGCCGCCTGTAGACGGGTACGCCGACCACGCCCACCGCCGCGAGGATACCGATTTCCGGCGGCCGGATACCCGTGCCGGCTTCAAGTACCACCTGATTGCGCTTCACGTCTTCTCCGAGAGGCACCACGTTGCGTCCCGGCGCCGTTGGCGCCAGCACCCTCACACCATCCCCTCCCCGCTCCGAAACGGTTTCTTCCACCATCACCACCGTGTCCGCGCCGTCCGGCATCGGCGCTCCCGTCATAATTCGCGCGGCCTTACCGTGAGAAACCGTTTTTTCAGGCACCGACCCCGCCGGAATCTCTTCGATCACGTCGAGAACGGCCGGATTTTCCTGTCCTGCGCCCTCAACGTCCGAACCGACCACCGCGTAACCGTCCATGGTGGCTTTGTCGAACGGCGGCATGTCAATGTCGGACCGCACGTCCTCGGCGAGCGTGCATCCCAGGGCGTCCATCAGGTGGACGCTTGTCCGGTCGATTTCGGACGTATGTTGAAGGACGATGCGAATCGCCTCGTCCATGGTGATCATATCCATTGGAGACCCTTTGCAATGCCCTGACATCGGCCAATAAATATATACAAACCGGGTTCAAATGTCACTTCAAAACCGGCCCTTCAATTCGGGTACCGCCAGGATCGGTGCAGCATACCGGGTTCGCCCGAAATGCGGTTGATCCCGTGGCAAGCCGGCAAACCGCACCGGCAAACCCCGAACGAAGAAGCGCAGCCTTCACTTCTCGGTGTCTTCCCGCAACGTTGCTAACCCGTTCGCCGGTAACGCGATTCTTCAAAGTCCGTGATTTGACATTCGCGCATCGAATGCCTACATTAACCATGTGCGCAAAGCGTTGAAAGCAACGGATCAGCGCTGCCGCGGTACCCGCCGGGTACGCTGCCATCGTCGGCCGGATTTTCGTCTTGAAGTCCCTACCCATGTCTATCCCGGAGTTTAAATCTACATGACAGGCTCTGAAGCAAAAACCGCCGTCGTCACGGGCGCCGGTACGGGTATCGGCCGCGCCATTGCCGTGGCGTTTACCAATGCAGGCATGAATTGCGTCCTCGCCGGACGCCGCGCCAACGCCCTTGAAGAAACCGCGGAAATGGCGCGCAATCCCCAGGCGGAGACAGTTTGTGTTCCGGCCGACGTCACCTGCCGGGAGTCTGTCAAAACCCTCTCGGATCGCACGGTAGAGCGTTTCGGGCGGATCGATATCCTGGTAAACAACGCCGGTATCAACACCCTGAAGCGGGGCCTCAGAGATATCTCCGACGAGGACTGGGACCGCGTGGTTGACATCAATCTCACCGGCGCATTTAATGCATTTCGTGCCGTAATGCCGCAAATGGAGAAACAGGGCGACGGCCTGGTCGTCAATATCTCATCAATGGCGGGAAAACGGTCCGGGATGGTCGCCGGCGTGGCCTACTGCGCATCCAAATTCGGAATGGCCGCCCTGAACCAGTCCATCAATGCCGAGTTCCGCGAGACCGGCATCCGGGCGTGTTGTATCTTTCCGGGAGAGGTCGACACGCCCATCCTGGATCTCCGCCCCAACCCTGTTTCAGACGAAAAACGAGCTGCCGCGCTCCCGCCGGAAGACGTCGCCGCCGCCGCGCTGATGGTCGCGCAGCTGCCCGGCCGGGCGATCGTGGAAGAGATCACGATATTCCCAAGGCGGGTCGTTGCAAAGTAGGGTTTGTGAACTGGAGACCGAACGCCCGGCTCACGCGTACATGCCGCGGCGTTGGAACAATCTCCTTGTCCACGGTCCGTGTTTTTGTTACATTTTTGTAACATACAATAATACCAGATGGTTATAAGAAGGGTTAGGTGCAAGTGAAGAACGAAATTGTAATAAACGTAGGGTCCCACGAATCTCGAATTGCTGTTATGGAAGATGGAAAGCTGGTTGAAATCCTCGTCGAATGTGGGGAGAAAGAGCGCATGGTCGGCGACGTCTACAAGGGAAAAGTCTCCGCGGTGCTCCCGGGAATGCAGGCCGCTTTTGTGGATATCGGTTTGGAAAAGAGCGCATTTCTTCATGCGTCCGATATGCCCGGTTCGCGAGGGTCAATGGTGGGGCTGGATGAAGAAACTCTCGAGGAAATCGACGCGCGAACCCACGTAAACGGCAGATCGGTCATTCCCATAGAAGGTCTCATCCAGAAGGGCCAGGAGGTCCTTGTTCAGGTCAAGAAGGAACCCATTGGCACGAAGGGACCCAGGGTAACGGCCGTACCCTCCCTCCCCGGGAGGTTTATGGTGCTGGTGCCCAACGGGGAGAAGGTGGGCGTTTCCCGAAAAATCACCAACATGTCCGAAAAACGACGGCTGAAGGACCTTGGCCGCGACATGCGCCCCGACGGTTACGGCATCATTGTGCGGACCGAAGCCTCCGGCAAGGGCGACCGGGAGATGATGCGAGACCTGAAGCAATTGATGAACGCCTGGTCGCGCATTCAGAAACAGTACCGAAACACCGACCCGGCCAGCATTCTGCACAAGGAAATGGGCATGACGTCCAGCCTGATCCGCGACCTGTTTACCGACGACGTCGACCGCCTGGTGGTAGACGCAAAACAGGAATACAAGAAGATCCTGGCCTACCTCAAATCCACGTCGCCGCACCTCCGCGGCCGGGTGGAATACCACAGAGACAGCGCTCCCATCTTCGACGCATTCGGTGTCGAGAGTGAAATTGAGAAATGTTCGGACCGAAGGGTCTGGCTGAAGGGTGGCGGATACCTGGTTCTGGATCACACCGAGGCTTTATTTGCCATAGACGTGAACAGCGGCCGATTCGTGGGCAGGTCGAACCAGGAAGAAAACATATTGAAAATCAACCTCGAGGCCGCCAGAGAAATCGCGCGGCAGCTTCGCCTGCGTGACATCGGCGGCATCATCGTGATCGATTTCATCGATATGGCCATCGTACAGAACCGGAAGAAGGTGGAGCAGGAATTCCGGCAGGCCGTTCGCCGGGACCGTTCCAAGCCCCGTTTCTCGGAGATCAGCGAATTCGGTCTCATGGAAATGACCCGCCAGAGGGTACGCCCGAGCCTCATGTTCATCTTCAGCGAATCCTGTCCCAACTGCCACGGCAGCGGGCGCGTACCCAGCCGGGAGTCCACCCTGGCGCGCATCGAGCGGTGGCTCAAGAGGTCCCGTGCCGCCTCGGTTGAACGAAGACTTACCGTGCATGTCAACCCCACGGTGGGGGAATTCATCCTCGAAAACCGTCGCGAACGCCTTAAGAGGCTGCGAAGGTCCACGCGTGTGTGGCTGAACGTGGAAAACGACCCCGACCTTTCCGTTGACGCCTACCGGATGTATTCCCGGAAACTAAATCAGGACATTACGGACAAATTTAAGACTTGACAAAACAGCCGGTCTTTGTTACCGTTTTCGGCCCGTTTTGCGGTTGAAACGGCCGGTTGCAACAACACGAATTCTGGAGGTTTTTTCATGTACGCGGTTGTAGACATCGCCGGTCAACAGGTCAAGGTTCAGGAAGGAGATCGCATTCGCGTCTCCCGCCTGAAGGCCGAAACCGGTGAATCAGTCACCCTGGATCGGGTTCTTCTGGTATCGAAAGACGGCGAAACCAGCATCGGGCGGCCGCAGGTTGACGGGGCCGCCGTCGAGGCCAGCGTCCTGGGGCACGGAAAACACGACAAAGTCATCATTTTCAAAATGAAGCGTCGAAAGGGTTACCGGCGGAAAAACGGCCATCGGCAGCCCTATACGGAACTACGGATCGACGGTATTTCTGCATAATGGCACCCCTGATCCGGCACTTTATTCGCTAGTGCGCAGTCCGGAGGCAGGGGGAGGAGGTCGACGATATGGCCCACAAAAAAGGGGTCGGAAGTTCCCGGAACGGCCGCGACAGCCAGGGACAACGCCTGGGCGTCAAGGTCTTCGGCGGGCAGTTTGTCACCGCCGGCAGCATCATTGTCCGGCAGCGCGGCACCCGGATCCATCCGGGAGACATGGTCAGGCGCGCCAAAGACGATTCGCTTTTTGCACTGGTCGACGGCGTTGTGACCTTCCAGAACCTGAACAAGCGCCGCAAAAAGGTCAGCGTTTACCCAAAAGCGGAGTAGCCCAGCATTGAAGATCGCAGTGGTTGGCGCCGGCAACGTGGGAGCGACCGCCGCTTTGCATATAGCGGAACGGGAGCTCGCCCGCGAACTGATACTGCTGGACGTCGCCGAGGGCATTCCACAGGGCAAAGCCCTGGACCTTGCGCAGGCGTCGCCTGTTGACCGCTTCGACACCCGGGTTACAGGTACGAGCGATTCCGGCAGCCTGTCCGGATCCGACATCGTCGTCATTACCGCCGGCCTGGCGCGTAAGCCCGGTATGACACGGGACGACCTGCTGGCCACAAACGCGGACATCGTCGGTTCGGTTTGTGAACGCGTTAAAGAAACAGCGCCCGACGCCATTGTCATCGTGGTAACGAATCCCCTCGACGCAATGGCTTACGTGGCGCTGAAAGTTACGAAATTTTCGCCCGCTCATGTCGTCGGCATGGCGGGCATTCTGGATTCTGCTCGGTTTCGTTATTTCATTGCTGGTGAACTGGATGTTTCCGTGGAAGACGTTACCGCCTTCGTTCTGGGCGGCCACGGCGATTCCATGGTGCCCCTGCCCCGCTACTCGTCGGTGGCCGGGATTCCGCTTTCCGAACTGCTCGACGACACCGTCATCGAAAGGCTGGTTGAACGCACGCGGAACGGCGGCGCCGAAATTGTCGGACACCTCAAAACCGGCAGCGCCTTTTATGCGCCCGCTTCGGCCATTGCGGAAATGGTGGCGGCCATCGTGTGGGACAAAAAACGCATCCTCCCTTGCGCTGCCTGGCTTACCGGGCAGTACGGCGTCCAGGACCTGTTTATGGGTGTGCCGGTAAAACTGGGCGCTTCAGGCATCGAGGAAATCATCGAAATTGGCCTCACGCCGGACGAACAGAATGCGTTTCAGGCATCCGCCGAGGAAGTTCGATCCAGCGTTGGGAAACTGAGTTTCTAGAAATAGCTTCGATCTACGCACCATCGGGAGTTATATTACGGCCGGGGACCTGAAGGATCCGGCCGCTTTTCTTTATTTGTGGTCCGGGCCGGGAGCCTGCAGGTTTCCGTGACCGGCGCGAAATCGGAGATCAGGGTTCCCTCAGGAAATTCCTGAGGACCGTGTGCAGAATACCTCCGTTCCGATAGTAGTCGATTTCCACGGGCGTATCGATGCGCACCGTTGCCGTGAACGTCGTTACGGCGCCATCCTTTGCCGTCGCGGTTACCGCTGCGTCCTGAAGCGGGCGCAGGTCGTCGCCGATGCCCGCGATGTCGAACACCTCCCTGCCCGTGAGCCCCAGCGATGCCGCGCTTTCGCCCGGTTTGAACTGCAGCGGCAGCACGCCCATACCCACCAGATTGCTCCGATGAATCCTTTCGTAGCTCTGGGCGATCACCGCCCGCACTCCCTGTAGCGCCGGCCCTTTGGCCGCCCAGTCCCGCGATGACCCAGCGCCGTATTCCCTTCCGGACAGAACGACGAGCGGCACATCCTCCTGCGCGTAGCGCACCGCCGCGTCGTAAATTGCCATCTGCCCGCCGCCGGGCAGATGAACGGTCACGCCGCCCTCCGTCCCCGGCGCCAGCAAGTTGCGGATGCGGATATTCGCGAACGTCCCTCGCACCATCACTTCGTGATTGCCCCGACGGGACCCGTAGGAGTTGAAATCTTTCGGCGCCACGCCGCTATCAATGAGATAACGTCCGGCCGGGCTGTCCACCGCGATACTTCCCGCCGGTGAAATGTGGTCGGTTGTCACGGAATCGCCCAGCATCACAAGCACCCGGGCCCCATGTATTTCCCGGACTGGCGCCGGGTCTTCGGACAGATCCCGGAAGAACGGAGGCTCCTGCACGTAGGTGCTGTCCGCATTCCACGAATACTGCGCCGTTTCCTGCCCGGTAATGGCGTTCCAGGTCTTGTTGCCGTCGAACACGTTGCTGTACTGCGATTCGAACATTTCGGGCTTCAGCGCCTGCGCGATGGTATCGGAGATTTCCTCCTGGGTGGGCCAGATGTCGCTCAGGTTCACCGGATTTCCATCGGTATCCTCACCCAGCGGCTCGTTCGCCAGGTCCACGTCGACCCTGCCCGCCAGGGCGTAGGCCACCACAAGGGGCGGAGACGCAAGATAATTCGCCTTGACGTGCGGGTTCACCCGTCCCTCAAAATTCCGGTTGCCCGACAGGACCGACGCCGCCACCAGGTCGCCTTCGTCAATAGCAGCCACCACCGGCTCCGGCAGCGGACCGCTGTTGCCGATGCAGGTGGTGCATCCGTACCCGACCGTGTGGAATCCAAGTCGTTCCAGGTAGGGCGTTAAGCCCGCCGCGTTCAGATAATCCGTGACCACGCGGGACCCCGGCGCCAGACTTGTCTTCACGTACGATGGCACCGTAAGGCCCCGTTCCACGGCCTTCCTCGCCAGAAGCCCCGCGCCCACCATCACCGATGGATTGCTCGTGTTCGTACAACTGGTAATCGCCGCGATCACCACCGCGCCGTGTCCGATCCGGGAACGGCCGTTGGCCGCCACGGTCAATTTTCTCCCACGAACCTTTTCGTCCACCCCGAACCCGTTGTGACCGACGGGCGACGCTAACGCCTGCTCGAAACCCCGCTTCATGGCCTCCAGCGGCACACGGTCCTGCGGCCGTTTCGGCCCGGCCAGACTCGGTTCCACGGCGCCCAGGTCCATCTCGAGCGTTTCCGTAAACTCGGGTTCGGGCGTTTCGTCCGTACGGAAAAGACCCTGCGCCCGGGTATACCGCGCCACCAGGTCGACCTCGTCGGCCGACCTCGCGGTGCGCTCCAGGTAACGCAACGTTTCCGCGTCCACAGGGAAGAAGCCCACGGTTGCGCCGTATTCCGGCGCCATATTCGCAATGGTTGCGCGGTCGGCCAGGCTGATGCTCGACAGACCCGTGCCGTAGAACTCCACGAACTTGCCGACCACGCCTTTTGCACGCAGCATCTGGGTTACCGTCAGCGCGAGGTCCGTGGCGGTGGCGCCTTCTGGCAGGCTGCCGTGCAGCTTGAATCCCACCACCTCGGGCGTTGCCATATAGACTGGCTGACCCAACATGACCGCCTCGGCCTCGATCCCGCCAACGCCCCACCCCAGCACGCCGAGGCCGTTGATCATGGTGGTATGGGAATCCGTTCCCACCAGGCTGTCCGGAAACGCCACACCCCGCTGGCGCATAACGCCCTTCGCCAGGTATTCCAGGTTTACCTGGTGCACGATTCCCGTGGCGGGCGGCACCACCCGAAACTTTTCGAACGCGTTGGCCCCCCACCGCAGGAACTCATACCGCTCCCGGTTCCGTTCAAATTCGATCTGCGCGTTGATACGCAACGCGTCATGACGGGCAAAGCGGTCGACCTGCACGGAATGGTCGATCACCAGGTCGGCCGGAATCTGCGGCTCGATCCGCCGTGGATCCTTTCCCATCCGGGCCATGGCGGAACGGAGCGCGGCCAGGTCGACGAGAGAGGGCACGCCGGTGAAATCCTGCAATACCACGCGCGCCGGCAAGAAAGGGATTTCCGCCTGTGTGGGCGCCGCCGCATTCCATCCGGCAAGCCCCGCCGCATCGTCTTCGGTTACCAGATAGTCGTCCAGATTCCGCAGCGCGGCCTCCAGCAACACCTTTATGGTAAAGGGCAGTTTCGAAACCGCGCCGACGCCGGCCGCCTCCATTCGATCCAGGCGATAGAAGTGGACGTCGCCGCCTGCGGTGGAAAGCCTGTCACGCAGTCCGAAGGGATCCTTGATATTTTTCATAACGATAACCCTCAAAAAGCAATCAGCTAAAACCCGTTAGCGATATGGACTGGCGAAAACAATTCGCCAATGTCAGCGCCTTGACGTGGGCAACGATGGCGCGGGACCTCTCCCCCCGGCCCCCTCTCCCAAGGGAGAGGGGGAGCAAGTGCAGGCATCGCCTTGCCGGTCTCCTAAAGACACTCTGATTGATAGGCAAACGCCATCCCGGCACGATCGAAAGCCCAGTACATCGACCCATCACCGTTCCCCCTTCCCTTGGGAAGGGGGTTAGGGGGTAGGTCAGGCCCCGGGTCCAGGGGAGGCATGACAGTGAAAACCCAGAATAAAATGATGGATGCTTACAAAATATATAATATAATCTAAAGTTCGCAAGGCCGGAATTCGGTGTTCAGCTACAGAAATATGGCGCTATTCTTCCCTGTCTGCGTGTGTGAGGCAGCACGCACAGGCAGGCGGCGGATCATCCTGTCGGGTTGCGTTGCATTGCCTTTCGCCGACCCGTCGACAGGCTCAGGAACCGCAGGCTCGGGGAACGACTCGGGGTCCGGGCACCCCCAGATTCGTGAATGGCGGGTTGCCACTTTACATCAGGATCTAATTTAGCTAAATTCAATACAATACAAAAGCGAATCGTTGTTATAGATTATATTCCGAAAAGGAATAGGTTGTGGCGGACGAGGCGGGGAGGGTTCCCCATACGGAGGACGTTAGATGTGATCGAGAACATCGAAACCCTGGCTGCGCTTTCCGAAGCCGGCACGATGACCAAAGCGGGCACCCGGCTGCGAATTTCCCAGTCGGCAGTCAGCAAGCGCATTGACGCACTGGAAAATGCGCTGGGTCGGAAACTCGTAGAACCCGTTGGCAGACGGGTCCGGCTTACCGCAGCGGGCATTCAACTGCTCGAAAAGACCGCGCCGTTCATGGCTGCCTTGCGGGAGGCCGTGGCGGACGAGTCTCCAGTTCAGGGCAGCCGCCTTGTCATTGGCATTTCCGAATCCATTCTCTCCTCGTGGGGTTCAGCCGTCCTTGCAGACGTCGTACAGGCCATCCCGCGGCTTGAACTGGTCATCAATGCCCACAGAAGCCCCGTTGTCATTGACAATGTCCGCTCGGGCGAATATATGCTCGCGCTGTGCGCGGACCTGGGGAAATATAGCACTGACATGACGTCGGAGCCCCTCGTGGACGAGCCCATGGTTCTGGTGTCCTCCGGCCTGAAGCCGTTTCAACTGCGCCGGGACACAACGCTCCCGGTCATCACCATCGAACCTCATGCCACGACCTGGCGCCACCTGGACCAGCGGATCAGGGTCCTCTCGGGGAAATGGAACATACATATAGAGACAGTACAGACGCTTCAATCGTTCGCGGGCATCGCCCAGATGGCCCGGTGCGGATTCGGACACGGACTGGTGCCGCTGGGTATCGCCAGAGCACTGGGCATTCCCGACCGCGGGCTTATTCGTTTCCCCGAACCGGGGCTCTCCAGGCCGATCGCGCTTGTAGGCCGCAACACCACCTTCGCCCGTCCCATTGTAAGGTCTTTCCACCAGGTGCTCCTGAAAACCATCCCGTCCAGACTCTCCGGAACAGGCTGATAACGTTCCCGTTTCAACTTGCCTTTCGTAAGTCAAAACCTTATTTTCCGACCTCGTGATGACCTGTCCGGAACGACGTTTTGTCGCCCTGATTGTCCTCGACGGCTGGGGCATTTCCTCCAACGAGGACCACAACGCGGTCGCGCTGGCCGATACGCCAACGATGGACCGGATCGCCGCGACGTACCCGTCCACGGTTCTCCGGACGTACGGACGCAGCGTTGGTCTGCCCGACCCATTGATCGGCAACTCCGAAGTCGGGCATCTCAACCTGGGCGCGGGACGTGTCGTGATGCAGGCCCTCACCCGGATCGACGACAGGGTGAGGAACGGCGGCTTTCCGCGGAACGAAGCGCTGATTGCATCCATGGACCGGGTTGCCGGCACAGACCGGCGCCTCCACCTGATCGGGCTGGTGTCCGACGGGGGGGTGCATTCCTGGCCCAACCACTACAGCGGTCTGCTCAAAATGGCCGCCGGCCGCCGGGTGAGACCGGATCAGGTTTTCATCCACGCGTGGCTCGACGGGCGTGACACGCCGCCCACAAGCGGTATCCGCCATCTGACCGCCCTTCACGAAATGTGTGAGTCGGTCGGCGTGGGCAGAATCGCCACCGTCTGCGGCCGCTACTTCGCCATGGACCGGGACCTGCGCTGGGACCGCGTCCGCGTGGCCTACGAGGCCATGACACTCGGCCGGGGGACGCGCGCACGGGATCCGTTCGAAGCCCTGCGGGACGCCTACGATCGCAACGAAACCGACGAGTTCGTCAAGCCGATCGTCATCGCCGGGCCAAACGGGGGTCCATTGGCGACCGTGCGGAACGACGATTCCGTACTCTGCTTCAATTTCCGGGGCGACCGGATGCGGCAGATTACCCGTGCCTTCGTACTTCCGGGTTTCGACGGATTTGAGCGGGCAGCCCGCCCCGAGGCACACTACACGTGCCTCACGCGTTACGAAGCCGGCCTGCCCGTGGACGGGATTGCGTTTTCGCCCGAAAATCTGGCCCAGGATATGCCGGACGTCTGCGGGAAGACGTTGAGCGACGCCGGGCTCCGGCAACTGCGCATCGCCGAAACCGAAAAATACGCGCACGTCACCTATTTCTTCAACGGCCAGCATGAGGACCCTTTTGAAGGCGAAACGCGTATCCTCGTCCCTTCTCCCAGGAACGTACCCACCTACGATCACAAGCCCGAAATGAGCGCGCGGGTCCTGGCACGAAAATTCGTCGACGCGATCCGCTCGAGGAGCTTCGACGCCGCCATCTGTAATTTCGCGAACCCCGATATGGTTGGCCACACCGGCGTGTTCAACGCGGCCGTCGAAGCCGTGGCGACCGTAGACCAGTGCCTGGGACAGGTCCTGGCTGCGATCGCCGAAGTCGGCGGCGCGGCCATCGTTACAGCGGACCACGGCAACGCCGAACAGATGATTCACCACGAAACCCGCGAACCCCACACCGCCCACACCGCCAATCCCGCACCCTTTATTCTTGTCGACCGGGCGTTTCGCGGCGGGCTGAGGAACGGCGGCCGCCTCTGCGACGTTGCGCCCACCCTTCTGGGCATGCTCGGCCTTCAGAAACCGGACGCCATGACGGGAGAAGACCTTAGAGAGACGCGCTGAAATCCGCTCCACGACCCTCCCACGAGGAGACTCCATGAAGATACACGAATACCAGGCCAAGGAAATCCTCAAGTCGTACGGCGTACCGGTGCCCGATGGACGCCTGGCGACAACGGCCGCCGAGGCCGGACGCGCGGCGGCCGAACTCGGCGGAGCCGTCGCCGTCAAGGCCCAGATCCACGCGGGCGGCCGCGGCAAGGGCGGCGGCATCAAACTCGCCCGGGACCCGGACGAAGCCTGTGGATATGCCAGGGACATGATCGGACGGAATCTGGTCACCCCCCAGACAGGTCCTGAAGGGCAGCGCGTCAAACGGGTGTGGATCGAAAGCGCCACCGATATCGCCCGTGAACTCTACCTGGGCGTGGTATTGGACCGGGACCGTTCCAGGCCGGTCATTATGGCGTCCCGTGAGGGTGGGATGGACATCGAGGAAGTGGCGGCCGAAACACCCGAAAAAATCCTGAGGGAGACCATAGACCCGGCGGTAGGGCTTCAGCCCTTCCAGGCCCGCCGGCTGGCTTTCGGTCTGGGCCTTGAGTCAGGAGCGTTCAAACAGGGTGTGCGGTTCATAGACCGGCTCTACGCAGCCTACACAGGCACCGACTGCTCCCTGGCCGAAATCAACCCCCTCGTGGTCACCGAAGACGACAGCCTGGTGGCTTTGGACGCTAAAATGAACTTCGACGACAACGCGCTCTTCCGCCACGGAGATATCCTGGAACTGCGCGACACCGACGAGGAAGACCCCCTGGAAGTGGACGCCTCCAAATTCGACCTCAACTACATCAAGCTTGACGGCGAGGTCGGCTGTATGGTCAATGGCGCCGGTCTTGCCATGGCGACTATGGATATCGTCAAATACGCGGGGTCTTCCCCGGCTAATTTCCTGGACGTGGGCGGTGGCGCCAACGTGGAACGCGTTCGGAACGCCTTCCGTATCCTGCTTTCCGATGCCGGCGTCAAAGCGGTGCTCATCAACATCTTCGGTGGCATCGTCCGTTGCGACCGGGTCGCCGAGGGTGTTGTCCAGGCGTTGGAGGAATTTTCCGTAGACCTGCCGATCGTGGTACGCCTGCAGGGGACCAACGCCGAAGCGGGCGCGAGGATTTTGGAGAACTCGGACCTTGAATTCACGGTCGCCCGCGAGTTGAAAGAAGCGGCGGAAGCGGTTGTGGCTGCGGTTCGCGGCGACAGCCTGTAGCGCACGGAAAGCGATTGAGAGCCCCCCACCCCCGATGGCTGCAAAGAATGCAGGCATCCCTCTTTTCATATGCCAAAATGGCATAATTATGCAAAAACGGCACCAGCGCAACGATTGCACGCCGCGTACCGTATTCGATATCCAGTTATTTTTCATATAGTTCAGTATGTTAATAACTCTTTGGTACTCATGTTGCTTTAAATAGACCGTCGGTAATTTCATCTATCCGCAGCTCAAAGAAAGGGAAGCTGTTTATGCCCACATATGACTACGCTTGTGAAGCGTGCAGCCATGAATTCGAGCACTTTCAGAGCATAACGTCGTCCCCGTTGCGCAAATGTCCTGAATGCGGCGAACGAAAGCTGAAGCGGCTCATCGGCGCGGGGGCGGGGCTCCTCTTCAAGGGATCGGGTTTCTACATTACCGACTACCGGAGCGACGGGTATAAGGAGGCCGCAAAAAAAGACGCTCCAAAAGACAAGAAAAAGGATTCCAAAGACAAGAGCGGCAGCGGCGCCAAGGCAAAGAACAAGGAAAAAGCGGCATAAGACACGCTGGACTCATATCGGAAAGGAATTCAACCAATGGGCAAAGTTATCGGAATCGACCTGGGAACGACAAACTCCTGCGTGGCCGTTATGGAGGGGGGCGATCCCGTCGTGATTCCCAATGCCGAGGGCGGGCGTACCACGCCTTCGGTGATCGCATTCACCAAAGAAGACGAACGTCTCGTTGGCCAGGTGGCGAAACGACAGGCGGTGACAAACCCGCACAATACCGTCTATTCCATCAAACGCTTCATGGGCAGGCGCTACGAGGAAGTGCCCACTGAAATTGGAGAAGTGCCGTACGAAGTCAAAAGAGACAGTAACGGCCTCGCTACCGCAGGGTTGGGTGACAAGACGTACACGCCTCCCGAGATTTCGGCCATGGTCCTCCAGAAAATGAAACAGACGGCCGAAGAATACCTCGGCGAGACCGTTACCGACGCGGTAATCACGGTACCGGCTTACTTTAACGACGCCCAGCGCAAGGCCACGACCGACGCGGGGAAGATTGCCGGCCTCGAAGTCAAACGCATCGTCAACGAACCCACGGCCGCGTCATTGGCCTATGGCCTGGATAAAAAGACGGACGAAATCATCGCCGTCTACGATCTGGGCGGCGGTACCTTCGACATTTCCATTCTGGAATTGGGCGACGGCGTGTTCGAAGTCAAATCCACCAACGGAGATACCCACCTGGGCGGCGATGACTTCGATCAGCGCATCATCGACTGGCTCGCGGAGGAATTCCAGCGTGAGAACGGCATCGACCTGCGCAATGATCCTATGGCCCTGCAGCGCCTGAAGGAAGCAGCCGAAAAAGCCAAGTGCGAACTCTCGAGTTCCATGCAGACAGATGTCAACCTGCCTTTTGTAACGGCCGATGCGTCAGGTCCCAAGCATATGAACCTGACCCTGTCCAGGGCCAGGTTCGAGCAACTGGTGGAAGACCTGGTCGAACGGACCAGGAGGCCCTGTATCCAGGCGATCAAAGACGCGGGTCTTTCCCCGTCGGAGATCAATGAGGTCATTCTGGTCGGGGGCAGCACCCGCATTCCCAAAGTTCAGGAGGCGGTCAAGGAACTCTTCGGAAGAGAGCCGAACCGGGGGGTAAACCCGGACGAAGTGGTGGCGGTGGGCGCGGCGATCCAGGCAGGTGTGCTTTCGGGCGAGGTCAAAGACGTGGTGCTGCTGGATGTGACGCCCCTGTCTCTGGGTATAGAAACCCTTGGCAGCGTGATGACAAAGCTCATCGACCGTAACACCACCATTCCCACGAAGAAATCGCAGGTATTCACAACCGCGGCCGACAGCCAGCCTTCGGTGGAGGTGCACGTGCTTCAGGGCGAACGGGAAATGTCGGTGGACAACCGTACCATCGGCCGGTTCCACCTGGACGGCATTCCACCCGCACCCCGCGGCACCCCGCAGATCGAAGTCAGCTTCGACATCGACGCCAACGGGATAATGAACGTTTCTGCCAAAGACATGGGCACGAACAAGGAACAGAGCATTCGCATCGAGGCGTCCTCGGGCCTTTCAGACGCGGAAATCGACCGGATGGTCAGCGACGCCGAGGAAAACGCCGCCGACGACAAGAAGCGCCGCGATGGCATCGAAGTCCGCAATCAGGCTGATCAGCAGGTCTACCAGACCGAAAAGCAACTCGGCGAAATGGACGACAAAATCAGCGCGGACGCCAGGGCCAAGGTGCAGGCCGCGGTGGATCGGGTGAAGGAAACGCTCAAGGGCGACAACGTGGACGAGATCAAATCCGCCACGGAAGCGCTCACCCAGGAGTGGCACCAGGTGGCCAGCGAGCTCTACGCGCAGGCCTCGCAGGCGGGACCCGAGGCCGGAGCTCCGGGCGACCCGGGGCAAGCCGCGGGCGAGCAGAAGACAGACGACGGCGTGGTGGACGCGGAGTACGAAGTCGTGGATGATGACAAACAGAAATAATCCGGAATATCAAATGAACGGCGGAGGCGATTCCATCGGGATCGCCTCCGCTTTTTTTATCTCGGATACACGCTCCACAACCCGCAAATCGTCTCCTATTCCCTTGCCCTCTTTTGAGAGGCGTGGAGGCGGACGCCGTGAGACGGTAGATGAAAAGCCTGAAAGCGGAGAGAGGGTAGAGGTGAGACGGTAGATGACGTCTTGCGTCTACCCGCTCTCCGTTTCTGAGGGGGCCGGGGGGAGAGGTCCCGGGAGCGAGTGAGTCTATCTTGGTGACCGATCCCCGAGGTTTCGCGTCGAAAAAAGCTCCCACGCCCTCTGTCGCGCCGCTGCGCCGTCCCGCGGTGTATTCAACTTATACTCAAACCGCAGGCGCTGCTTTCCTGCCGCAATCTCGAAGACCTCGACAAGCCAGAAGTCGCCGTCATGTCTGGCATTGAGGATAAACTCGCGGTTCTTGTGGTGTATAACCATTGGTCGTCCCGGAGACGTGCTGCGATTCGGCCCGCGTATCGCTGCCCTTCGACAGGCGCAGGGTGCGCCGTATTGTGCCGAACGGCAGGCCTTCGCCAACCCTTCGACCCTTCGCCGGACTCACGGACCGCAGGCTCAGGCGCGGCTAAGGGCTACCAGCGATCCAGGCCCAGGAGCGTTCGCCCGAGCGCCGTCAGCCTCGCCGTTTCGCCTTCGAAGTGCTCCTTTTCCTTCCGGTTCTTTCCCAGGCCAGTCAGGCGATCCCGCCAACCCTCGATGCGGCTTTCCCGATGCGCCTGGTCGTCTTCCTTCGCCGGAGTCATTGTGATATATTGCGCAATGCGCGGCCGATCGGCCGAATTCGGACTGCTTCCATGGGGCAACAGACTGTTCCATATGACGAGATCGCCCTCCCTGCCGGCGATAGGTTTTGCCTGATGTCCGAATTCCGACTGCATCCGGCGCCTGGGGTCATCCTCCTCCGATACCGTCTCGAGCCAGTCCGCAATGCGCCGATGAAAGCCGGGTATGCACGTGAACGCGCCCTGGTTCGCCGCTGTATCGGACAGATACAGCACGCCCTGCACCATGAATCGAGAGGGATCATCGATCGAGATATCCCAGTGCAGGTAGGGTCCCTTGAATGCAAATCCCGGTCGTTCCGGCGGATTCAGACTGGTCCGGTCGAAACTCACCCAGAGTTTTCCGGTCCCCCAGATTTCCGCAAACGCGCGGTGTACCCTGGGGTGCTGCCGGTTGTCCCACAGCGCCTGATGCTGGTACATTTCGACCATGATTCCCGGCCTCGGCGGATCCGGGTACCACGTATCCGCATCTCCGGGGTCCATGCCCAGAAACCTCCACACGGCCCTCTCGGCTTTCCGGCAGTTTTCCGGCGGGACAGCCTCGGGCACCACAACGTAACCGTTCTCCTCCCAGAAATTCAACGCCTCGGCGTCCAGAACAGCCATGTCGTCCTCCCTCATGCAATGGAACGGAATGAAAAACTCCCGGGAATGCCCTGCGGGGCGGTAATGAATATGGCGCCGGAATGTAACCTGTCAAGTCATTTTGACTATGATTGACAATCTGACTAACACGCGGAGCACCCGATAGTTTACCTTTTGTCCACAACGTTGACCCGGCACCCTGAGCCGCTCCCTGAGCTTGTCGAAGGGTCGGCGAAGGAAAAAACGTGCCGAAACGCGGGCGCTTCGACAAGCTCAGCGTCCCCGTTTGGGCAAGTTCCTCTCCACCGTAGCAGGCGCAATAGATGTCAACTATTTACTGCTACCGGTAATAACTATGATTATCAGGAGCAACTGTGATAGAGCCGAATGTAGAGAATGTGATTGATGTGGTTTTGGGATTGACATCAAGGGGTCGCCATCAGGTGGCGCGGACTCGTTCCGGACCAGGGTCCTGATCGCCCGTGACCCGCGTAAACTCCTTTTTTTGTGGATATTGTGTCGTTCTTTTATATATTTCTCTGGCAGTCAGGCCTTGCCGGCGCTGCCGGTCCCATCCCCCCGAAGCGGATTGATACACGGGGCCGGACGCTGATGCCGGCGTCGTCTCCGGATGTTTCCTGAAGCTGGATACTTTCCTGGAACGCCAACTATGAAGGTCCGAAAGGTCAAGTTCATCGCCGGATTCGCCGTAATCGTGGCATCCCTGGTTCTCCTGGTTGTAACCAGTTCCCAGAAGATGTCGATGTATTACCTCACCGTATCCGAGCTCGACGCCCGTGAGACTGAATTCCTGGACAAACGCATCAAGCTCGCGGGCAAGGTCACGCCGGGTACCATCCGGAAAAGCCCGGACCGTATAGTCCGGTTTCAGATCTGGGAACCCCTGGAGGGAGAGGTCTTTTCCGCGAGACGTTCGGTGGTATACGCGGGCATTGTTCCGGACACCTTCAGAGACGAAGCCGACGTGGTCCTGGAGGGCGAAGTGGGCTCGAACGGCCTCTTTCGCGCGGAAACCCTGTTAGCCAAGTGCCCATCCAAATACGAGGGGCAGTCTTACGAAGACATCAAGAAAGCCTACAGCAGGTAAATTCCCACAAGGAAAGCCGGGTCATCCCATGACCCGTGGCGCCAACGATGGCTGAAGTCGGCAATTTTCTAATCTGGTTCACGGTTGTCACCTCCCTCTACGCGGCGGTGTCCGGCGTTCTGGCCGGCAGGACCGGCAGGCTGAATCTCGCACTCAGCACCGAACGCGCGGCTACCGCCACTTTCTTTATGGTTCTGGGGGCTTTCGGCCTGCTGGAGTACGCTTTCCTCACCGACCGATTCGACCTCCACTACGTGGCAGGCCATTCCAGCCGCGACCTGCCGGTGCCCTACAAGTTCACCGCCGTCTGGTCCGGCATGGAAGGCTCTCTCCTGCTGTGGGCCGTCATCCTCGCCGGTTTCAATTTCTTCGCCACGCGCAATACCCGAGGGTTCAGGGGGCCGCTCGCCTCCTATGCGACGGTAGTCATGTCGCTCACGCAGGTCTTTTTCCTCGTCCTTATCGGATACTACGAGAATCCCTTCCGCGAACTCGGCTTCACTGCTGCCGACGGCCAGGGCATGAATCCACTTCTCGTCCATCCCGCGATGGCCATCCATCCCCCAATGCTATATATGGGTTACGTGGGGTTCATCGTACCGTACGCGTTTGCGATGGCTGCCCTGTTGAGCCGGCAGGTGGACGAAGAGTGGATCCGCACCACCCGGCGCTGGACCATCTGGCCCTGGTTTTTCCTGGGGACCGGACAGCTTCTGGGCGGCAACTGGGCATACGTGGTTCTCGGATGGGGCGGGTACTGGGGCTGGGACCCGGTTGAAAACGCCGCCCTGCTTCCCTGGCTCACGGGCACCGCCTTTCTGCACTCTGTTATGATCCAGGAAAAGAAAGGGATGCTCAAAGTCTGGAACATGGCGCTCATCATCCTCACGTTTACATTGTGTATCTATGGCACCTTCCTGACCCGCAGCGGCCTGGTTTCGTCCGTGCATGCGTTTGCGCAGTCGCCGATCGGAAACGTGTTCCTCTATTTCCTGGCTGTTATCGTGGTCTTTTCAGCCGGCATCCTGTGGAGGAGAAGGCCATTGCTGAAGAGCAGGAACGAGTACGAGTCGCCGGTTTCCCGTGAAGGGGGCTTTCTGCTCAACAATCTGCTTTTCCTGACGGCCGCTTTTGCGGTGTTCTGGGGCGTGATGTTCCCGGTGCTCTCCGAAGCCGTCACCGGCTCCAAAGTCACCGTTGGCCCTCCCTTTTTCAGCACGGTCATGACGCCCATCGGTCTGCTGCTTCTCCTGTTGACGGGCGTTGGACCGCTGCTGGCCTGGCGGAAGACCTCGGCTCGAAGCCTGAAAAAACACTTCTCCGGACCGGGCGTCTTCGGTCTCATCTGCGGCGCCGCGGCATTCGCCCTTGGCGCGCGCGAACCGTACGCGTTGATCTCCTTTACCCTCTGCGGCTTCGTGACCGGAGCCATCGCCACGGAGTTTCACAGAGGCGCGAAGGCACGTGGCAGCAGTTCAAAGGAGCCCTATTTCAAAGCGCTCTGGTCGCTCACCGTTCGAAATCGGCGGCGTTACGGCGGATATATCGTCCACTTCGGCGTCGTACTCCTCTTTCTGGGATTCACGGGCAATGCCTTCAACCGGGAAATCGAGGCGGGACTGAAGCATGGTGAGTCCGCGACTCTCGGAAAATACCGGCTCGTCTACGAAGGCTCTTCCCAGACCCGGAACCCGCTCACCATCGTGATTCAGACCCAGCTGGGCGTGTATCAGGGAGAAGAACGCCTGGGTACGATGTGGCCCGAGCAGCACGTCTACTACAAACGGAAGGACCAGCAGCGAACGACCGAAGTCGCCGTCCGATCCAGCTTGCGAGAAGACCTCTATGTCTTGTATGAGGGCCCGGACTCTGACGGCGGCGCCCTGTTCAGGATCTACGTCAATCCCCTCGTGATGTGGGTGTGGATAGGCGCGTGGGTTCTTACGCTGGGGACGGTGATCGCCATCCTGCCGGACAGACGGGACCGCCTCAGACGCGGACGTACCGTTGGGCTCCCCGCCGCCTCCTGAAAGGATAGGGTCTGAATATCAAAAGACAGACATCGGCGAGTGAAAAGCGGAAGAAAAGCGGCGTGTTCTTCCCTCTGCTCTCTGTATTCCCGGCAAGGATAATCGTCCCGGCATTCGTGTTACTATTACTTGCGTGCTCCGTCTTTGCGGAAGTTACGCCTGAACGTGTAAGAGAAGTGGCGAAGGGCCTCGCCTGTCTGTGCGGCACCTGCCCCCGCCGGCCACTCGATGAGTGCGCTTGCGGCTGGGCGGACAAGAGAAGGGCAGGCATTGCCGAAGCACTGGAAGCAGGAAGGGATAAGGAAACCATCATTGCCGGTTTTGTTGCGGAATTCGGCCAGGAAGCTTACGTGACGCCTCCTGCCAGGGGTTTCAACCTTACCGCCTGGATCATGCCCATTGTGGTCCTGCTGCTCGGCGCTTTTGTGGTGCGTTCGGTGGTGCGCAACTGGTCGCGGCAACGCGTCGTTTCCGCCGCGCGCCAGGTCCCTGATTCCGGATCGGACGACCCTTACAGAATGAGGCTGGAACAGGAACTCAGGGAGCGGGATCTGTGAGCGCCGCCGTCTGCATTGTCATTGCCACGGCGGTCTTCATCTTTGTGTTCCGCCCGTTCATTACAACGCAAGGTTGGATCGGACCGGCGGATGCGGGATCCGCTCGCGGAAACCGGCTCCATGAAGACCGGGAAGCCCTTTATGACGCCATCCGCGAACTGGACTTCGACTACCGAATGGGCAAGGTTGAAGAAGACGATTACCGCGAGACCCGCACGCGTTACGAGAATCGCGCCGTGGAACTGATGAGGGCCATCGAAGAAACCGCCGGCCCAACGCCGGGAATCGAGGAACGCATCGAACGTGAAATCGCCGCCCTCAGAGCAGGAGACCCTGACACTTGTGACGCCTGCGGCAGTTCGACGCCCGACGGCGCACGCTTTTGTCCTCGATGCGGCAAAACCCTCGAAGAGCCGACGCCATGAGCGCACGCCTCTGCTTCCTCGCCATCCTGCTGGCCGTTCTTTCGGACGAATCCCGCGCCGCCGTCTCAGTCGTTGGCAGCGTCACCAATGAGACGCGCTCTCAACCCCAGCCGGACTGCGTGGTTCTGCTGATCCGCCAGGGCGCCGAACCCGAAGTTATCCTGCAGGATACCACCGATGCGCGCGGGCGATTCTCGTTTCAGGACCGGGAGGACGGTGAGGCGCTACGGTTTCTTTCCGCGTCCTATGCCGGCGTCAATTACGTCCAGCGCGCCGTGGACGGCCCCAACAAGATCGCCGTCTATGAAACGACCGGATCCGATACGGCCGTCACCGTTGCCTCGCACCACATTATCGTCGACGCTGCAGAAAAGCGGGTCGAACAAATCCTGATCGTACAGAATGATGGCAACCGCACGTTCAAGACCGGCGAGGGCCACGGCCATGGGCTGGAGGTTTTCCTTCCCGACGGCGTGACGGAAGTCACAGGCGGGCCGCAGGGACTTCATACCCACGGCGACATCCTGGTGAATCCGGATCCGGTCCGCCCGGGCCGCAGCCAACTCCTGTTCGCCTTCGACATGCCCGCCTCGGGGCGTCTGTCGCAAGCCGTAAGCTATCCCACGGGAACGGTTGACGTCTTTGTCCATCCTCCGGAAACGAACATCGCCGCAGGCGCGCTTCAGGACCTGGGCGAAGTCACGTT
Organism: Candidatus Latescibacterota bacterium; assembly: GCA_963662665.2. Taxonomy (GTDB): domain Bacteria; phylum Latescibacterota; class UBA2968; order UBA2968; genus JAAXHE01. The sequence goes on along the minus strand of CAXXJS010000028.1, from coordinate 2,122 downwards.
CGAGCAGCACAGCTTCCGCAGGTTTTCCGGAGGCGCCCTGAACCGGGGAGACCGGATCGAACTGGAATTCAACGCGCCGCCCTGGTCCCTCTCGGCGTTGTTCGGCGACGTCGACCCCATATGGGTGCTGATTGGCCTGGCAATCGGCTTCGCTCTGCTGGCCGTCTTCGTTCGTCCGGCCGGAAAAACCGGATCCCCCACGCCAACAGCAGCCAAAGGCCGGCTCGACCTCCGGACGCGAAGAAACGCCCTGGTCCACCAGATTGCGGACATGGACGACCGATATGAGAAGGGCGGCCTTTCAGAAGCAGATTACCAGGCCCGGCGAAATGCCTTTAAAGCGGAACTCGTTGAAATAACCCGCGTTCTGGATGGGGAGGCTTAACCTTGATGCAAAATTCCTCGGGGAAGTAAAACCGAATATATGCACGTAGATAAAGGCGAATTGACTTCGGATTACCAGGATACACCAGGACACTGGACGTGAACTGAAAAAACGTCCTTTTTGACGACCGTTACGCTCCGTTTCAGGGGTTTTCGTCGCGTCGCCGAGTTGCTTTTTTTCGAATTGGGGTTAACCGTTGTGGATTCGCCCGCTCCGGCCATTGTTCTCGAGAACGTGGAAAAGCGGTTCGGCCGCCTGGCCGCCCTGGAGGGTATCGACCTGGTCGTTCCGGGTGGCGCTCTTGCGCTTCTCGGCCCGAACGGGGCTGGCAAGTCCACCCTTCTGCGGCTTATTGCAACGCTGTCCAAACCAACGCGCGGGCGGATTTTCATCCGGGGCGTAGACGCCCGGGCCGAACCGGAACGCGTGCGGGCGGACATCGGTCTGATCTCCCACCAGACGCTTCTCTACGAAGATCTGACCGCGTGTGAAAACCTGCGTTTCTATGGCCGCCTGTACGGACTGCGCAACCTGAAAGAACGCGTGCGAACGGCGTTGGAGGGCGTTGGCCTATCCTCCAGAGAACACGATCGTGTCCGTGGGTTTTCCAGGGGGATGAAACAACGCCTGGCCATTGCGCGGGCCACGCTCCACCATCCGGCGATTCTTCTTCTGGACGAGCCGTTCACGGGCCTGGACGCCGCCGCATGCGGCATGTTGAACACTCGGTTGAACCAGCTTCGCCTGGAAGGTCGTACCATTGTCCTGGTGACTCACGATCTGCAACGGGGTCTGACCCTGACGGATCGGTTCGCGATCCTGAACATGGGGCGGTTTGTGGCGAAGGGAGACACCGGGGGATTGTCACTCAAGGCGCTGGAACGTAACTATGAAAGTGCCATAGGTCCCGCAATGCGGAAGTCAGGATGACGGCGGGACAAGTGTACGCCGGAATTCAACGTCCGGCGTAACGTGGGAACGGGAGCGCCCTTGGTCCTCTTCGCCAATCAGGTTTCCGCTGTTTTCTGGAAAGATATCAAGACCGAAGTACGCACCAGGGAACGCCTCAGCGCCATGTGCTTTTTTGCGTTCCTGGTGCTCATCGTGTTTAATTTTGCATTCACGCCCAATTCGGAAAACATCAGAAGCGCGGCGCCCGGCATCTTCTGGATCGCCGTTACGTTCTCCGGTTTCATGAGTCTGACGCGCTCTTTCATTACGGAACGCGACAACGATTGCCTCACGGGCCTCCTGCTTTCTCCCGCCGACAGAGGCGCCATCTACCTGGGCAAAATGCTGGCGAACCTCTTTGCCATGCTGTTGCTGGAAGCGCTGCTGCTTCCGCTTATGGTTGTCTTTCTGAATATTGCCATCTGGCAACACCTTCCCCGTCTGTTACCGGGGCTCTTGCTGGGCACCATCGGATTCGCGGCCGTCGGCACCCTCTTCGCGGCAATGTCGCTCAAGACCCGGCTTCAGGAGGCCCTGTTGCCATTGCTTACCCTTCCGGTCCTGGTGCCGGCCCTCCTGGCGGCCGTCGAATCTTTCCGTGCGGTGCTGGCGGGTGACTCTCTCTCCGATGTATCCGCCTGGATCAACATCGGTGGTGCATTCGCGTTGCTGTTCACAGCGGCCTGCATGCTTCTGTTCGACTATGTGATCGAGGAGTGATATGGGGAGGACGACTGTTCCTGTGGTCCCGTATCTTCGGCGTCCTGGCGCTGATCGGAATGCTGA
>CAXXJS010000027.1:0-25714 GCA_963662665.2 Candidatus Latescibacterota bacterium | reverse complement strand
TGCGCCCAACCCGTCATGCGCCATTTCAACATTCCCGCGACGACGCGGGCGGCCACGGCGTTTTACAATACACGGGAAGACATCGACATACTCGCGCAGGCGCTGCGCACGGCCAATGAGGTATTCTGCTGATGTCCGACCTCCGGGAACTCTACCAGCAGGTCATTCTCGACCACAATCGGAGTCCGCGCAACTACCGGTCCATGTCCCCCGCGGATCGAACGTCCCACGGACACAACCCGTTGTGCGGCGATCATTTGAGCCTCTACGTCAATCTCGACGGCGACCGCATCGCGGATATCGCTTTTCAAGGAGCGGGGTGCGCCATTTCCAAGGCTTCGGCTTCCCTGATGACCGATGCGGTCAAGGGACGGAGCCTTCAAGAAACCCAGGCGCTCTTCGGAAAGTTTCACGACCTGGTCACCAGTGACGTTTCTACCCGACCCGTCACCGACGGCATCGGAAAACTGGCCGTCTTCGCAGGCGTGAGAGAGTTCCCTATGCGCATCAAATGCGCAACCCTGTCATGGCATACGCTCCTGGCCGCACTTGAAGACCGCGAGTTGCCGGTGACCACCGAGTAGGCGTCCATCGGGAGGAATCCATCTTGCTTGAACGACTTTTAAACCGCCTTTACAAGAACGACAATGAAAACGATCCGCATCGAAAAGACCCGTCGAATTCCAACACGACAGAGGATGCGAAGCCCGTGGACGCGAGCGCGCTGGAAACGCACGCCGCCAGACGCGATGAAGAAAAACAGGATATGGCCGAAGCGCGCGAGACTGCAGACGAATCCGGCGATCCGATTGACACAAAGGCCATCAGAGAGAATATTATCGCCGCCCATCGCACGGTCTTCGACCCGGAAATTCCGGTCAATATTTACGATATCGGCCTGATTTACGAAATCAACGTTGAACCCACGGGGATGACCTACGTCCAGATGACCCTCACCTCCCCCGCCTGTCCGGCCGCGGGCATCCTGCCAGGACAGGTGGAAAGCGCCACACGTTCGGTTTCCGGTGTCCGAGACGTGAACCTGGATCTGACCTTCGACCCGCCGTGGAACCCTGAGATGATGTCCGAAGCGGCAAGACTTGAGCTTGGGCTGCTATAGCCGGCATCCGTAAACGAGCCGCCACGTTCTTTTATCGTGAGTGGCGTTCGAAAACGCTGTCTCCAAGCATCTGTAGCGCCGTTGGCCGAACAGGTTCAATCAACCAGACGACAACCCGTCCGGGAATTCGATAGTTCCATGAAACTGAGCGCAGGGGAAGAATACGGGCTTCGGTGCCTGCTTCAGATCGGCCGGCGGCAGAAAGAAACCGGCGACGGCCTTTCCATTCCGGAAATCAGCCAGATAGAAGGCCTTTCCATCCCAAATGTCGCAAAGCTGATGCGCCTGCTGCGCATGGGGGGATTCGTTGAAAGCGTCCGTGGTCAGTCCGGTGGGTACCGACTCGCGAAATCGGCCGACCTGATTGTGGTTGGCGATGTACTGGGAGCGCTTGGCGGTCGCCTGTTCAGTCCCGAATTCTGCGATGAACACGCCGGCCGGGGAGAACTGTGTACGCACTCCGTCGATTGCTCCATCCGGTCGCTCTGGACTTCGGTGCAATCCATTATCGATCGGATGCTGAGCCGCGTTACACTTGATGACCTGCTGGGCGAAGAACAGGCCATGGATGCCTGTTTACGGAACGTGACGGAGGAACTGATTCAGGTATCGGGTTAGCATGCTGCCCGCGACGCGCGACCGGCCGGAAAGACTGCCGGAGATTCACCGCCGCGGACGTTCAACTCATCAGGGGACGAATTCAACCATTCTGTGAGGGCGAACAATGGGACTTGAGACGGGACTTGGCGACAACGTTGTTACCACAACGCTATCCAAAATGATTAACTGGGCGCGCAAGTCATCCCTCTGGCCAATGCCGTTCGGCACGGCCTGCTGCGCCATCGAAATGATGGCTACGCTTTCAGGGCGTTTCGATATGGCCCGCTTCGGCGCGGAAGCCGTGCGGTTCTCGCCCCGCCAGTCCGACCTGCTCATCGTGTCAGGCCGTATATCGATTAAGATGATGCCTGTACTCAAGAAAATCTACGATCAGATGCCGGATCCCAAATGGGTGATTTCGATGGGCGCATGCGCATCGTCCGGAGGCGTTTTCAATACGTATACGCTGGTACAGGGCGTCGATCAATTCCTGCCCGTTGATATCTACGTGCCCGGCTGTCCGCCGCGACCCGAGGACCTGCTGTCTGCGCTGATGAAGATCCAGGAAAAAATAGACCGGGAACATCCTGCAAAGCCTATCGTGGCGCTTGAGTCCTGACCGCCCTGGCAATGCACATCTTATTTAAGGGAAGGTCGAAATGAAAATCACCGTAACCGAAGCCGCGCAGAAGGAGGTTGTCAACCTGATACGGAACCAGGAATCGGCGATCGTTGGCGTTCGTGTCAAGGCCGAGGCGGTATCACCTCTACAGGCCAACTACCGACTCGCCTTCGTCGCCAGCGGACAGGAAGAAGCCGACGACGACGTCACGCCGTTCGAGGGGTTTAACGTTTACGTGGACCCGGATAGCGCTCCGTATGCCGAGGACATCACCCTGGACTTTGTGGACGGCCTGATGGGGAGAGGGTTCAAGATTGAAAATCCCAATAAGGTACCCCATCACCTGAAAGGCACCACGGCCGAGAAAATCCAGAACATTATCGACGAGAAGATCAACCCGAGCGTGGCCATGCACGGCGGTCATATTTCGCTGATCGATGTAAGAGACAACAAGGCGTTCGTCCAGTTCGGCGGCGGATGCCAGGGTTGCGGTATGGTGGACGTGACGCTCAAGCAGGGTGTCGAAGTCCTCATTAAGGAGGCCGTGCCCGAAATTGAAGAAATTCTCGACGTGACCGAACACGCGGATGGCGCGAACCCGTATTACCAGTCCTCAAAATAACGACCTCATACAACAAACGGCAGACTTACCGGGTTACGCCCGGTGTCTGCCGTATTTTTCAGGGACCAAATACCGTTGCCTGCCACTTCCGGTTCGCGTCCGTTCAATGTCGTTCTGGTGTCCACCTATGAATTGGGTCGTCAGCCATTCGGTTTGGCCTCGCCGGCTGGCTGGTTGCGGCGGGCGGGCATCGACGTTGTCCTGGCGGACGTTTCAATAGAGAACTTCCCTGACGAGGCCGTTCGCAACGCCGACATGGTTGCATTTTACGTGCCGATGCATACCGCGACCCGTCTTGCCGTACCGCTTGCACTGAGGACGCGAAAACAGAATGCCGACACGCACCTCTGTTTCTATGGTCTTTACGCCTCAGTCAACGAAACTTTCCTTAGAAGCCTGGGCGCGCAGACCATACTCGGGGGTGAATTCGAAGACGGCCTGCTTCAACTATGCAACCGCCTCCGAGGGGCCTCGATCACTGCTGGAAACCTGGACGAAACCGTTGTTTCACTCGACAGACAGCGGTTTCGGCCGCCCGACAGGAGAGGCCTACCGGACCTGTCCCGTTACGCGCGTCTGTCCACCGGTGACGGCCGCCTGAAAACCGTCGGCTATACAGAGGCCAGCCGGGGCTGCAAACATCTCTGTCGCCATTGCCCGGTGGTGCCCGTGTACCGGGGCAGATTTCGCATCGTGCAACCGGAAATCGTGCTGGTAGACATTGGGAAGCAAGTTGCTGCAGGGGCCGGCCACATCACGTTCGGCGATCCCGACTTCTTCAACGGCATCGGCCACGCCTTGCCTCTGGTTGAAAAGCTCCACGCGGAGTTTCCCGATGTGACGTACGATATCACCGTCAAAGTCGAACATCTGCTGAAGTACCGCCGTTATCTGCCCCGCCTCCGTGACACCGGCTGCGCACTCGTGACGACCGCCGTTGAGTCCCTCGACGACCGTGTCCTCTCGCTGTTGGACAAGGGCCATACGGTAGACGATTTCTTCGAGGTCGTACACCTATTCAGGAAACACCGACTCGTCATGAATCCGACGTTCATACCGTTCACGCCCTGGATAACGATGAAGGGGTATGCCGGCTTCCTGGACAGCCTTGCCGACCTGGACCTGATCGAACATATCTCTCCCGTGCAACTCACCATCCGCCTGCTCATCCCCGGGGGATCGAGGCTCCTCGACCTCGCCCAGGTTCGCGACCTGGTGGGGCCCTTCGAACCGGAAGCCCTGTCTTACCCGTGGGCGCATCCGGACGTCCGTTTGGACCGGCTCCAGTGCGAACTTACCGGGTTGGTCGCACGCCTTCAGAACCGAAACGCGGCGCGACGGGAGATCTTCCACGGGATCAGATCGCATGTTTACGACATGATGGGCCGACCGGCGCCAGTCCGGAATTCCGATGCAGATTCGACCCGCATCCCCCTTCCGCGCCTCACCGAGCCGTGGTATTGCTGAGCGGAACCAACCGAAGAGCAGTTCGCTCTTGTGTGATCGGAAGGACCTGGTGTTTTGTCCCAAGGATTCCTCACCACTCAACCGCCGATTCATCCCGTCTCGCTACGTTCCCCTCGCTCGCCGACCTTACGCAGGTCGGTGGCGCCTTGCGGACCGGGCGACCAGGCGGTCGAATTCAGGCAACTTATTTCCGGGACAGAACAGAAGAAAGTTGGTTCCGGTCGCGCCGTTCACGGCTCCACCCGATGAATTGCCCCTTTCTCATCCCTCAATCACAACTCGGAGCCGTCGGTATGCCTCGCGAAGCACCGCTTCCACCTCCCCGGATGTCTTCTTGCGGGCGAAGATGAACCCCAGATACCTGTCACCTTCAGGCAGCGGTTGTACGTGCTGGCCCTGAGGAACGGTAATCACCACGTCGATGATTCCGGGCACGCGCCGTGCGCGTGCCACCCCCCTCACGCATTGCAGTATCCCCGCCTCTGGCACCGGCAGCATCATTACGCCAGCCGCGGTTTCTTCCCTCCTCAAATCGCCGGGAGCGTAACCGGTTGCCTGGCGCAGAATCAATTCCTCCAGAGACATACGGGCGCCAAAACGCAATATCCGCGAACACAGACCGCCGATTGACCGCGCGGCGATTTCCACCACGTAGATGCCACGCGGGTTCAGCCGAAGCTCGGCGTGTACGGGCCCCACGCACAACCCCAGCGCGCGCGCGGCCGCCTGCGCGGTCTCGCGGATCTGCGCCTGCCGGCATTCGGAAAGCCGGGAGGGCGTAACGTAAAACGTCTCGGCAAAATAAGGGCCGTGGAGCGGATCGGGTTTGTCGAAAATGGCGAGCGTCCGGAGTTCTCCATCAACCAGCAATCCCTCCAGCGCGACTTCCCGGCCGGGAATGTAGTCCTCCACGAGAATACAATCTCCGCCTTCGGGCGCCTCATGTACAGATTCCGAAATCAGCCGCCGAATCCGGTCGAAAGCGGTCACGAAATCCGCTTCTTCGTTTGCGCGGATCACACCCCGGCTGCCGGACAGGAACACGGGCTTCAGCACGCACGGATAGTCGACCGTCGGGGCGACGGTTTCCGGTTTGTCCGAAAATGAAAAAAGCCTGAACCCGGGCGAGGGCAGGCCTTTTTCTGCAAGCAACTGACGCATCACGTGTTTGTACCGGGACGCCCGGACCGACGTCACCTCATTGTGTGGAAGTCCGAGCGCGCTGCACGCCATCGCGGCGAGCACGACGGTCTCGTCGTCCACGCCCACTACAGACCGGATGGGGTACGCCTTTGAAAAGGCGACAATCGTCGCGACCGATGCTGCAGGCTCCGTGAAGTCAAGCGTCAGCGTACTTCCCGGGGTCTGACTCCACAGCGCCTGGCTGCGTTCGGACCCTACGACGACGGATACGCCGAGCTTCGACGCCGCTGCCATAAAGTCGCGGGTACGATAGGTTGTTGTTGGAATTAAAAGCAGAAGCCGGTTCATGGCTGCCCCGGCCTAAGCGCTTACGTCGTCATCGCCGGAACCGGCATCGGCATCCACCTCTGCTTTCTTTCGATCTCTCTTCTCTTTGAATGCCTTCGCCTTCGCCAGAAGGTCCGGCGCCAAATCCAACAACCCTTTAATGGACCCTTCTTTTTCCTGCACGGGCAGAATCTGGGCCTTGCCGTCTCGAATCACAACGAATGCAAGGGGCTCCACGGATGCCCCGCCTCCCGTGCCGCTTCCGCCCCCGTCCGACTTGTCCGCGCCTCCGCCCGCGCCGAACCCGAACGAAATCCTGGAAACGGGCACCACAACTGTCCCCCCTATGTCAATAGGCTCCCCCACTACCGTCTCCGTCTTGACGATTTGACGGAATTCCGTCATCATTGTCCTGATTAGATCCTCAACCGACATAGTACCTCCATAACTGCCCGCTCAACCCGTCGCGCCGGCGCCAACAATGTTTTCCTCAGGCCGGTTCCGGTTGCGCCGTTCCGAAAACCACGCAAGTGCAACGCGCCATCCCAGGTAAACGGATGCCGATAAGAGCCTGTGGGGATAAATCCGTATTTCCACCCGGGCTTCCCCGTCCAGACGCCGTGTTTTGAAATCGGGTGTCACGTCGACGCTTCCTGTTGCACCGACGAGAGACGAAGCGGCCATAAAGTATCCGTAAATCTGCCCGGTCGTGGCCGGATCAGATGCGCCGAACGTTACCTTGCATTTGATGCGGCGAAGACGGAAACCTTTCAGAAATCGTAACGCAGAACGCCGCAGGGGCAATGACAGCATCCTCAGCCGCTGTACGGTCCGTACGAACCGTTCAACTCTTGCCGAAAACACGGTAGAAACGTCCCCTTCCGCCTTGTCCCTCGCGCCGTGTCCCCGTTTTTTCTTTTTCCTGCTTTTTCCCTCTCTCAATGGCGCAGCCCACACTGTCCACCATCCCAGAAGCGCGCCAACACGCCAACCTCCGTCAGCGCAGAAAAGCCGGATACCCACCAGACCGATCCACGGTCTCAAGCGGATTTCCAGGATTGGCCCCCGCCCCGAGCCATTGTGGCCTCGCGCCCACAGACGCACGGGCGCAAGGACGATCAGGAAGCACAAAACCGGCAATAGAAAGAGCAAAGTCATATGACCAACTCCTTATAACTGTTTCACTTACGATCAATATGCACAATGTCTTCCGAATGTCAAGCGATTTATATGTTGATCGAAGCGTTTCATGAGATATATTGGTAGTCGAGGCCGCAACAGGCACCCCCGACGGTTTCGGCTTTCTTTCGTCGACGTGATTAGCCCGGATAAACCAGGAACGGTTCAGTGAAAAAAACACCCACGGATCTATTGGAAAAAATCCGGTTCTGGGTCGCTGCGGGCGAACTGTCCGAAGCCGCGGGAGAACATGCCGCGCTCTGGCTCACCGACCCCCGTTTCGCCGATTCGAAGGAGGAAATCAAAAGCCTGGTCCGTGCCGAGGATCTGAACGAACTGGAAGACGCTTTTCGCGTAAGGATCGAATTTGGCACCGGAGGCATTCGCGGCGCTATGGGACCGGGCCCGAACCGCATCAACCTGCGTACCGTCGGTGAAGCCGCACAGGGCATAGCCCAGTACGTTCTGAGATCGGGCGCCGATGCACCGCGCCGCGGCGTGGTTGTCGCGCACGACACACGGAACAATTCGCGAGTCTTCGCCAAAGAGGTCGCGGCTGTTCTTTCCGGCAACGGTATCCGCGCCAGTATCTTTGAAACCTTTCGGTCCTCTCCTGAACTTTCCTTTGCGGTCCGGTTGACCAATGCTGTGGCCGGCGTGGTGATCAGCGCCAGCCACAACCCGCCAGGTGACAATGGAATCAAGGTGTACTGGGCCGATGGAGGCCAGGTCGTACCTCCCCACGACAGAAACATCATCGCCGAGGTCAACTCGGTATCCGCGATCGAAAAACTCGACTTCAAGCAGGCGGTTGAACAGGGCCTCATCGGAATACTGGATCGCACGGTCGATACTCGCTACCATCGAGAGTTGGCCGGACTCACCATGAGGCCCGAACGCCAGGTTCGGGTGGTCTACACCCCGCTGCACGGCGTGGGTTTAACGTCAGTATTGCCAGCGCTGGAGGTCCTCGGCTATAAAGATCTGCACGCAGTCCCGTCGCAGGCGCAACCGGATGGCAACTTCCCCACGGTTCACAAAGGCATTGCCAACCCCGAGGATCCCCGCGCACTGGCTCTGGCCGTCCAAAAAGCCGCCGAGATTGAAGCCGATATCGTCATCGCCAGCGACCCGGACGCCGACCGTCTGGGTTGCGCCGTACCGGATGCCCGACGCGGATGGGACGCCCCACTTGAGGATCTTGCGCTCAACGGCAATCAGATTGGCGTTGTTCTCTGCCACTACCTTTTGCAAACAAAAAAAAACCGCCGGGAACTTCCGGGAGACGGGATTGTCGCAAAAACAATCGTCACTACAGACCTCACGTCCATCATCGCGCGCGCGTTCGGCGCCAGGGTCATAGACGACCTGCTGGTCGGCTTCAAATACATAGGCAGAGTCATCGCCGATCTACCGCCGGGCGCCGAATTCCTGTTCGGCGCCGAAGAAAGCCATGGCTATCTGGCCGGGTCGTTCACCCGGGACAAGGACGCTGCCGCTGCGGCCGTCCTCCTGTGCGAATGCGCCGCGGGCCTCAAACCCCGCGGCCGAACGTTGCGAGACTACCTGGACGAAATCTATTCGGAATATGGCTACTTCCGGGAAATCCAGGAGTCTGTATTCAGAACCGGGGCGCGGGGCAGCCGGGATATCGTCCGCATTATGGAGTCCCTGCGGACCCGTCCGCCCCGGCAGATCGGCGGATTTGACGTCGTGGAGAACATCGACAGGGCGGTGGGCATCGCTCGGGACCTGCGAACAGGGGCCAGCCGAAAGATTGACGGCGCAATGGGCGACGTAATTGCATTCACCTTCACCGCTGCCGGTCATACCCGCGTAACCGCCCGACCCTCAGGAACCGAACCCAAAATCAAATATTACGTCTCCGCCGCGTCCGTGGACCGCCCCCACCTGTGCGGACCGGACCTGGGGGAGACAAAAACCGCAATCGACCAGCTTGCAACGCGGATTCTGGCTGGAATGGTGGACGAAGCCGAAGCCCGGCTCCTCGACTGAATCCTAAAAGATGTCGCTCCACCAGTAGAAGGGTCCTTCACACTTCGGCAGAGATTCCATCCACTCCGCCATCGTTTCGCTCCGGCCTTCCACGTCCTGACCGTACAACGCCCGCCAGAACGCTCCCTCGTCCGCCGGCGCTCCCACCGTCCGCGGGTTACCGTTCAGCTTCTCAACGATCGTGCGCCAGTTGATGCCCTTCAACATCATTTCATCGTGACTGTCCCACGATGCGGTGGAACCACAGACCTTTTCAAGCGCGCGCGCCAATCCGTGGCCCACGGGAAGACTGCCCTCTACCCGGTTTAATCCGTTCCGGAGGGCGTGCAGGCAGATCAGCCGTGCCAGGTCTTCGAACACGTCGTCAAGCGATGGCGTAACGCAACCTTCTTTCACCCAGACCCGATCCTCGCTCGCCTCGAAGGTCGCATAACCGCACAAATTCGCATCCAGCTCGACGCCCCATTGAGGGAAAACGCCCCGTATAAGCGATGGGCCGGCACACCAGTACTCTCCCTGTCTCACTTCAGGACCGGTGAGGCAACGGGAACCTTGCTTGTAGATCTCCATCACGCAATCCAGGTCCCTGGTCACGTCCAGGGCCCTGACGCGGCGAGACGGGCGTTCAACGGGCCCGGACCCCAGGTTGACTGCAAACGTCGGCAGCGGGATGGGTGTCCAACCCAGCGCCTCGTAGAACGGCGTTCCGATAATCGTAAAAAGGAGCCCAACGTCGTACCCGGCGTTCAACATGTACGATTCAGCATTCCGCATCAGCGCACGCGCAAACCCCCGGCCCCGGTAATCGGGGTGGGTCAGAACGCTGCCGATCCCGCCGGCGCGCAAAACAGCCTCACGCACGCGAATCTCCCGGTCCCATACCCGCAGATGCGCCACGATGCGCCCGTCTTCCAGGAGAACCCGCGACTGGTCCAGCCGAAAACTCGGATCGTCCCGCACGTACGCCCGGTACCGCTCGAGCGCCACCGCCCCCTCGTCCGGCCGGAAAACCATCCGCTGGAGCGCCAACGTCTCCTCAATCTCGTCCTCTCGTACGGCTCGGATCTCCATTCTTCACCGATTAATCGATCGAAAGCGAACGCGGTTCGTGGCCCGCGGCGGGTTCCATCCCTTAGACGGGCGCGAGCCAGCCGCCGTCAACCGGCAGCGCCACCCCCGTGATCCACTCCGCGTCCGACGACGCCAGGAAGACACACGCGCGCCCGATATCCCGGGGTAATCCGAACCGGGGAAGGGGGGTGTTGTCCAGCGCATCCTGTATCTGTTCCTCGGTCAGATAATCCTGTATGGCGGTTTCAATATAGCCCGGGCAGACCGCATTCACCGTTACCCCTTCCGTAGCCACTTCCATCGCCAGGTCGCGCGTGAGGTTGACCACGCCGGCCTTGGCGGGCGCATAGGCCGGGCCGCCGCCGCCGCCGAATGAATGCACCGACGCGATATTTACAATTCTCCCGGCTCGTGATCGTTTCAAATGGGGGATCGCGGTTCTGGAAGCGACGAATACGCCTCGTATATTGACGCCCATCACCGTGTCCCACGCCTCCAGTGTCAGCGTCTGACTATCCCCCGGAATATGTACTCCCGCGTTATTCACCAGAATATCCAGTCCGCCGAACCCGTCGACCGTCCGGTTCACGAGGGCCTCGACCGCGGCGGCGTCGCCTACGTCGGTTTCTATGAACATCCCGTCACCACCCAGCCCTCGCACCTCCTCCAGAGTTGTTGTCCGGACTTCCTGTTCGTGATATTTTCCCCGTTTCGGCGCCTCCTGGATATCGGCCACCACCACCGCCGCGCCCTCTTTTGCGAATTCCAGGGCGACGCCGCGGCCGATACCCGAACTCCCGCCCGTGACGATAGCCACCCGATCTTTCAGCACCATCGATGACCTCCATTCCTCACGACTCGCGCGAATCGACGCCCGGGAATCCTTCACGGTCGCACTCCGCAGCGCCCATGCGCGCCGATCATGGACATCCGCAACCGGGACGATCATTCAACGCGACACCCAGATGGGGCTTGCCCAGGCCCACTGGTTGTTCTCCTGCGAAACGCGGACGTAGTAGAAATCGGTATCGCGCTCCGGCTCGTCGTCTTCAAACACGAGTGACTTTTGCAGTTGGGCCTCGGGTACCGCCCGGTGCACGAGCATCGCCTCGGACCGCCATCCCCGGATGAACTCGCTCCTCGATCCCCTGAGAAGGTCCGCCAGCAGACAGCGATAGGTTGCACTGTTCACACGGAATTCCAGTGAGGCGGAGCGAGGCGCATCCAGTTCCAGGATCAGCGCGTTTGTCCCCCGCAAGTACGGATGCGGATTCCCCCGGGTGTGAGAGAACCAGACCACGTGCCGTTCATCCTGCGTCACAATGCCGTGAACCGGCTCCTCGCCGGTTGCCTCGAGCGCACCGTCCGCCGAGGGCGCCAGGACGGGATCGCCGGTGAAACAGGGTTCCACGGTAACCAGCCGACCGTCGGAGAGCCGGACCCTGGCATCCCACCGCACCCACTCCTCTTTGTCCCCCCAGCCCCATTCCACCCGGACCTTCGCCCGGACCGGATCGGGCACCGCCGGTACGGGCGGAGGGCCGAAAACCCGTTTCAACGGCCGGTTGTTCTTCACCACCTCTATTCGATCCAGGACGTCGGCGCCCCGGGCGGCCACCCTGATTTCACGGGCGCCCTGTACGACCGTCTCGTCACCCATCTCCGCGTCGTTAATGGAAAAGCTCAGCACGATGCGGTCTCCCGTTACCGCGTAACAGCGTCGGGCGCGAATCGCGTTCCAGATCGCGTGGCGCGTGAGTTCAGGGGCGTACACGCCCGTCCTTCCCTCGCCGTAGTGCCCGGGATATCCCGCATGATGGTCCGTGCCTCCCAGAAAACCGAACCGGTGACCCAGCTCAAGTCCGTGCGCGACCGTACCGCTGTGTTGCCTGGGCCCCATCGTATGGTACATGGGATACGGACCGCCGTCCCGCTCCGAGCCGCCGTGCCCCGACAGTATCTCGACGGCCGGCGAGCGACGCGCGTTGAAATGCGACCAATTGATCCCTCTGAAGCCTTCACCATAACCTATATGGTGGGGGTGGATCATCACGTCCAGGCCTTCGAACGCGTCGTCCAGTTCTTCCAGGCTATCGCGCTCCACGATTTCGCCGCCATCCTCCAGGTAGTAGACGTTGTGGTCGCCGTAGGCGCACGAGTGCCATTCGTATCCCGGAAACGTAACAAACCGCCCCGGCCGGTTATGTTTCCGTACCGTTTCCTGCACGTGCGGCCAGTTTTGTCTCAGCCTGTCGAATCCCTCCCTGTGGTAGTCGATGACGTAGCCGTGCCGGTCACGATCGACCGGCATGTCGTGCCACGTTGCATGCCCCACGACCGAACAGAAATCCAGGTGCTCGTTCGCCAGTCTGAAGGCTCTATCGAGACTGCCGTAACCATAGCTTATCGCACAGTGCGCGTGCAGGTCGCCCCAGAACAGCGAATCTTCCATCGTCTACTCACCCGCACTTTCCCGGCTGCCTTCACCGCTGTCGATTTCGCGGCAAGAGAGAACGTTCCCCCGCGGTCGAGACGGCATTACGATGCCCGAAGCACAGCGGCAATCGAGTCGCAGAGATAGTCGACGTTCGCCTCTGTAATGCCCGCCACGTTTATCCGACCCGAGCCCACCATATAGATGGAATATTCGTCCCTGAGGGTTTCCACCTGTTCGCTATTCAGGCCCGAAAACGAGAACATTCCCCGCTGCCGGGCGATGAACGAAAAATCGCGCCGCACGCCTTTCCGCTCAAGGGTATCCACGAATAATGCCCGCATGCGGTTGATCCGGTTCCGCATCTCCTTTACCTCGCCCTCCCACTGCAGGCAAAGTCCGGAGTCGTTCAGCACCTCCGTCACGATGGCCGCGCCGTGGGCCGGAGGATTCGAATAGTTGGCCCGGATACAGATCATCACCTGGCTCATCAACGCACTGGCCGCCTCCGGAGAGGATGCCACGACGGTAAGCGCGCCGACGCGCTCGTTGTAAAGGCCGAAATTCTTCGAAAACGAACTGGACACCATCAACTCGGCGCCCGATCGGCAAAATGCCATCAATCCCCGTCGGTCCTGCTCGAGCCCGTCCCCCAGCCCATGATAGGCAAAGTCCACCAGAGGTATCCAGCCGCGCGCAGCGGCCACGTCAGCGATCTCCTCCCATTGTTCGGGCGTGGGATCGATCCCTGTGGGGTTGTGACAACAGCCGTGCAACAGTACGACGTCTCCCTCGGGAACGGACGCCAAAGCATCACGCATTGCGGCGAAATCGAGATCGTTCGTCTCCTTCTCGAAATAAGCATACGTCTCAATGGCCACCCCGGCGTGTTTGTAGATATTGGGATGATTCGCCCAGGTCGGATCGCTCAGCCAGATTCTCGCCCGAGGAAACAGCTTGTGGACGAAATCGCCTGCGACGCGTAGTCCTCCGGTCCCCCCAGGCGCCTGTACAGTGGCCGCCCGTTGTCCGGTAACGATTTCGTGATCGGGGCCGAACAACAGGGCCTGTACGGCCGCCGCGTATTCAGGCCCGCCGGAAATCAGCAGATAGTCTTTCGTGGTCTGCCGGTCGAGGATCCGGGCCTCCGCACGTTGGACCGAGTTTAAAACCGGCGTGTTGCCGTCGCCGTCCTTATAGACACCCACGCCGAGATTGATACGATTTGGATTCGTATTCTCGTTAAACGCCGCCGTCAATCCCAGAATCGGATCCGCGGGCGCTATCTCCAGCGTTTCAAACATTTCGTTTCCTTTCCAGATCCTGGCCGTCCATGTTGGCCCTGAACCGCCACCCTGATCTTTGTTATGTAGAATGCGTAACCCCGATCCGGACACCTGCGGCGGTGAAATTTTCGACACAGGGCGGCTCGATCCGCATCGAACGCTCAGATTGCCGCCATCGCCATCCCGGGCGAACCGGGATCCGCCCCGCCGTCGAGGACTCCGGTGGACGGATCGATAACGATCCCATGCACAGACGCAATTCCACCGTAGCCGTTGAGAAGGGAATGGACGTCATGGCCGATGTCGCGAACGCCATTGCAGACGGAAGGCGCGATTCGGGAGTGGGCGACGATCACGTCGCTCTGGCAGTCGAATCGGGGAGCCGCGATGGCTTCCGTCGCCGTCATGCCGTGATCGATCACGTTCAGAATGGCATGGAGAATCCCCGTCACGATCCGGGTACCTCCGGGCGCACCAACGCTGAAAAACGGTTTGTCACCCAGTTTCACCAGCGTGGGCGCCATACCCGTTGTTCTGGACTTGCCCGGTTCAATGGAATTCACCTGACCGGGAACGGGGTTGAAACAATTCATGCAGTTATTGTACATAAACCCCAATCCCGGTGTGATCACGTCCGATCCGGATCCCAGCGAGTGCGTCAGACCCACCACATTGCGCCACCTGTCAACAACGGAAATATGGGTGGTACTCGGCGGTTCAGCCGGTTGCCATCGAGGGATCGTGATCGCTTTCCGGGCATCGATGCGGCGGCGCCACGCCGCCGCGCGTTTCTCACACAGAAGGTCTTCAACGGGCACGTCGACAAATGCCGGATCCCCGATCCGGTCCGCCCTGTCGGCCCAGGCGGCCTTCATCGCCATCGATACGGTATACACGTACTCCGGCGACAGGTGTTCCATATCCGCAAGACCATAGCCCTCCAGGATCTTGAGCATTTGAAGAATGGTCAACCCGCCTCCGGGCGGCTGATTGGAAGCAACGGTATATTTCCGGTACCGGGAATACAGCGGCCGCGTAACCGTCACTTCGTAACGGTTGAGGTCTTCCAGCGTAACAAATCCGCCGCCCTTTTCCATATCGTCGGCAATTGCCCTGGCCAGATCCCCGCGATAGAAAACGTCGGCGCCGCCTTCGGCCAGAACCGAGAATGTTCTGGCCATATCCGGGTTGGCAATCAACTCGCCTCCGCCCTCGTGGGGCGAGGTCGCCACGGTTATCCAAGGTGTCGTCTCGGGAGTGGGTACCCGTTTCCAAGACGCCGCCTCCGTGCGGGTAACTTCGTATCCGTCCGTTGCAATCGCGATACCCGGCTGGAGAGCCTCCCGCCACGACATCGTCCCGAAATCCGCCTGTGCCTTGTAAAGGCCGGCCACCGTTCCGGGGGTTGTTACCGCGCCATAGCCCCGTTCGTTGACCTGTCCCCTGAGCGTGTATCCGTACCCCGTGGCATTTTCACGGACGATTTCATGCTCCCACATATCGGGCCGGACCCGGGCGCCGGCCTTCCCATGGAAATCCAGAATCCGGTCCCCTTCCGACGTATGGATGTTCATCATACCGAAACCGCCTACACCGCAACTGCGCGGCGTTGCCACCATCTGAACAAACGCCGCCGCTACGGCCGCGTCGACGGCATTGCCGCCGTCGGCCAGCACCTTCACGCCAACGTCTACCGCCAGAGGTTGGGGTGCGGTTACCATGCCCTTCACGTGAGATCCCTTCTAAATAAACGGCAAAGACCGCTGTCCGTGAGTACGTCTGTTCCTGTGTGTGTATCTTTCGTACTACGGAATCCGCTGAACGAGCGCTTCCAATTCCGGTTCAGGGTTGGCGGCCGGAAGCACAGGAAGCGCTGGCAATGCATGCGGCGGAATATTATATTCCCACTCAGCCGCAAATGCAAGCGCAAACCCAATACAACGACGGAGGCGACCCCCATGGAAATCTCACTCGCGGGCTGGAGCATTCAACGGCGGTTCAGGACAACCGAAAACCCCCTGCGTCTCCTTGACTTTCCCGCTCTGGCCGTTGACGAATTCGGCATTCGTCTGTTGGAACTCAACAGCCCATTCTTTGCCTACGCCGATCCGGAGAGCCCCGCGACCAGCTGCCTGGCCGATGGATATCTCATGGAACTGCGTCAACGCGCGGAGGATGCGGGCGTACGGCTGCTGAATATCGCAGTGGACGGCCACGGCGATCTCGCCTCGGCCGACGAAAAGGAACGAAAACAAGCCGTTGAGAACCACAGAAAATGGATCGACGCCTGCCTGGGGCTGGGCTGCAACGCGTTTCGCGCCAACACCGGCCCCGGCAGGGGCGAATCCGTGACCGAGACCCATATTGGAAAATGCATCGAAAGCTTTGGCGAACTCACCGAACTTTGTGCCCAAGCGGGTATCCGGCTGCTGATGGAGAATCACGGGGGCGTGTCGGTATCGGCGGCAAACATACTCAGGATCATGGACGCGGTTGGAAGCGATCACTGCCGGGTCCTTGCCGATTTTCTGAACTGGCCGGCAGAAGACGACAAGCTGGAAAACCTCAGAATGGTCGCACCGTACGCCTGGGCGACCCATGCAAAATTCCTCAGCTTCACGGCGGACGGCGAGTCGCGGGAAATCGACTGCGCCGCCGCGCTCGCCATTCTGAGGGAGGCGGGTTACGACAACCCTTACGGGATCGAATTCGAGGGTAGATCCAACGATCACGAGGGTGTTCTGAAGAGCAAGGCACTTCTAGAAAAACACGCTTAATCGATGGTGTACCTGGCCGACCGCAAGGCCGAAATGGCCAGGAGATCGGCCGCGATGTCACTCTGAGCGCATCGACGCCCTAAACTGAAACGCATACAGCTTGCAGTCGCGCATGACAAAGCGTATTTTGATCGGCCTGCCCGACAACTCGCCTACCTCCGTCTTCTCGCCCCACCGTACGGGCATCCCTACGGAGTTACCGCACAAGAATGAGGCGTCCGATTCGGCATAATTCGCTATCGGCCGGCCCTGATGGTCCTGAAGTTCCACCTTCACCGAGCCTCCGCCGGCGGTATCCAGGTTCAATTCCAGTTTCGCCCCCTCGAATCGAATCACCGGCGTTACCAGTTCGCCGCCACCGTATCCGGCGTCCGCGGACACGAATCCATCCAACCGCATCACGGACCGGCCGATGCCGCTGAGAAGCCTTCCTGCCGTTGGATCGACAATGCCGTCGTGATCCCTGTTTATCCCGCTGTAATAGAACCACAACTCATCCCCCATCGGTATGGGACTTGGCATCGCCCATACCATGCGGGAAGAGAAACTTCCCTCCGTACCCGGCTTCAGAAAGGCCCTGCGGCCTCCGCATCGCTTAAAGTTGATACCGTCCCGGCTGACGGAAAGCCGGGCGTCGAAACGGCTGGGTCCATAGATATTCCGTGTTTCTTCACGCGGGACGCCCAGATCGTCGCGTACAACGGTGACAACCGGCTCGCGGTCGTACCAATACCAGTTGGCGTTGGCCAGCATGACGTACACACCATCAGGGTCAGGGTATTTGAAGACCAGGGCGCCGTAGTAGTCCACCGGCACCCGGCCGTAGGGACGTTCGGGTCCCTCGGGGCGAACGGAAGCAGGCGTGTCATAGGTACCCATATCCACGTCGTCGGGCCACATTACGATTCGCTGGCTTCCCCACTCATGCAAGTCGTCGGACTCCAGCCGGCGCACAGTACGGTAGTTTGTGTTGCCCCCGGCTGTGCCGTGCCGCCTGGCAAACCAGTGCCGGGTATACATGACGTAACGCCCAACTGCCGGATCCCAGAACACGACGGTTTGCGTATCCCACCCGCCGCGGCTGAGCCGTATGTCGCGCGAGAATTTCCAATGAATCCCGTCAGGCGATCCGTGCATATGCAGATGCCCCCATACCTCGGGCGGCGAATACACTTTTGCCTGGTTCCTGTAGCGGGAATCAGGGTCCGCGTGAGGATCGATCCAGACGGAACTTCCTCCGATATCGCCCGGGATGACGATGTTATTCGCCGTTGTCCCGCCGGACTCGAACAGATTCAGGACCGGCTTGGTGAAATGGATGCCGTCGGCAGACTCGGCGTAGGCGACGTGGGCTTCGTCCCGGCCGGACCGGTAGTCGCCGATGCGAACGTGGTACCAGGCGCGAATCCTGCCGTCAACGTCCTTGAGAATGCTGCTGTAGATCCCGTAACTCGCTCCGGTCCGCTGTTCCCACGCCTGGTCGGGCATCAGTACCGGTTCGTGGGCCTGATAGGGCGGATTCATCACGAAGGTCACGCCTCTGCTGGTGTCAACGAACTTCGAGTCCACGAACAATTGCTTACCGGATCCCACGTCGATAGTTTGATTCGGCATCACTCAGATTCCCCTGTTTCAAGCCGACGACGAAAGTGTCGGTCAAGAGTGGCTATGGACCCGGTGGAAGACCGGCTTTGCGGTTCCATTCACGTACCTCTTTCCACAATCTCCCGGCGTCTACTTTAAAGCCGTTTTCGTTCAGACGAATGTAGGTGCAACCCTCGTAGAAATTGAAGACTTCGAAACCGTCTCTGGCGATACGATGGATGTTCCGAACTTCCATGTCTGCGAAATCCTCTTCGGTCATACCCTCGTATCTCGGATTGGGGGTGTAGGCCATCCGAAGGTCCATTTCCCTGCAGACGTCCAGCGCCCTTCCATAGAATCTGTCGATTTCCTCCTGCTGACCAGGTGACAGACCCCTCGCCTGAAACCGTTTGAAATTCACGACGTCCACCCAGCCTTCCGCCAGCCATTTACGCCAGTTCCAGTACATCTGATGCAGGCTCTGCTGCCGGGGCTCCCGCTCCATGCTTGGATAGGCCGTCAGGTGTATCCACGTTTCCTTTCCGTGAGACCGGATCAGTTCAGATGCGTCTTTCAGAAACAGATCGAAAAATTCTCCGCGCAGCTCCCGCCAGGCGCCCCGATCGAACGATTCACGCGTGATGTCCACGCCATATCGATCGCGAAATGCTTCGACAACCGGTTTTCCGAATCCGTAATTCTCAAAATCCATATTCTGCGTATGACTCTCGACCCGGATGTCCACCCCGTCGCAACCCGCGTCGAGTTCATACTGAACAACGTCGAGCAGCCAGCGTCTGACATCCGGGTACCCGAGTTCGACCACGGACGTCAGAAACCGGTTTCTTCCGCGGGCGATTCCTATGAACGGCACCTTATCCACGTTCAGCCGGTACCTTCCCGTGGAATATCGCCAGTCGTGATCTTCGGGACGGTCTTCAAAGGGAATGAACCAGTTGGCGTCAAAACCGATGCCGGCCTCCTCAAACGGTCCGAGAGATCTCGAATAATCAGACCTGGGGGAGAGTCCCCATGTGAAAACCACGGTTTCACCGTTGACGTCCTGAACTTCCAGGAGCGCCGCGAGTGTGTTCGTCAGACCGAATTCACCTGTAAAGCGGATACAAAAAAACGGTTGTGATATCTCAAGACCGGAAATCTCGACGCAGGCGAAATCTCCCTCCTTTGCGAAACGCCTTTCCGGGGCCGGGGCAAATACGGGCGGCCTTCTCCTCTTCACAGAAACGCGGATATCTCGGTTCCCTTCGTAGGGCACGTACCGCGCATTGGTCTCACTCACAAATAACTCGATTCCCGGAACCGCTCCAAAGCGTTCGGTTTCGTGCCAGAGACGAATGGTCCCCACGGGTTTCCTGATACCGGTGGTTTCCAATAATGAGGGGTGAATTTCCGCGCGCTTTTCCGGATGTTGCCGAAGCCATCGGAATGCCATCTGGCCAGAGCCCCCGATCTGGGGAATGCCCGGCAGAACGTCGGGCGCTGTTCCCAGAGGATAAAACCGGCCCGGGCCGAAACTGGCCATATCGTTGATCTTGTGAACCGCATAGACCTTCATTCCGATACGATGCGCCTCCTCGCACAGAAAGGCCAGTGGGCTGGGAACTTCCTCCACGAACCGGCGGGCCCCACCTCTGAGATCTGTAGAGGAACCCTTATCCCATTTTCCCATTTCTTTGTCCCCCATCTCAATCCAGTGAATGCCCTTCATACCCATATCGGCCAGGAGACGGATGTACTCCCGGAATCGTTCGGCGGTCCAGGGTGTCGCGCTGGCCGTAAAGTCGTCTCTGAAGTCCACGGTCATATGAAAATCCATTACGCTACCTTTCGCCATTCCGGACCGAACCGGGTTACGATCGACCGGTCCAGGCAAGGGTCCGGACGTGTACGTTATGCCTGCGCGGTCTACGGCATACGAAGTTGGAACCACGGGGTCCTGGCAGCCTGCAACCGGAGGGCGGCATTTCCTTTGGCAGTCCCCTTGACATTGGCGATGTGAGGCCATATCTTGTAGCTGCCAGTCGAACCCTCGTTTCCGTTCCCATGTTCGGGTAAATCGACCAATGCCGCTTACTGTCAACAAGACCATCAGGCCAAATGCGATCTGGCAAGAGATGTATCTGAGGGTAAAGAGAGAACAGCGACTCGTCATCTCGGCAGAGGGTATCTGGTCGCCGGAAATGCGTCCCGCCACGATCGTGTGGTGCAGCGCGAACGGGGTCGAAGGCCAGTTGGCCGGAGACGACTATCTTCTGCCCGGCACCAACGTCGGCGCCCTTGTCTGCAGGGTCGGTTCGGAAAACCCACCCCTGGCTGCAGGGGTCTATTTCGACTTTTTTTCCCCCTACGAAGGACCCCTATTTATGGCAATGAACGAAAATCCCGAATACCAGAACCAGGCCGGCTCAATTCAGGCCCAGATCATTCTGTTTGAACGGTGATCCTGGTTAACCTGGTACGCGTCCTCGCCCGGGAGTACGGCCTCTCCCTTGTTTTCGTATTCCTTGCGCTGGCCGTTTGGGAACTGCTGGTGCATGCGTGGGACATCGCGGACTATATCCTGCCGGCGCCGTCGCGAATCCTCGGTAAACTGATCTCGGCGCGCTATACGCTCTTGTCCCATGCCTGGGTGACCCTGCAGGAAGCGCTCTGGGGCTTTCTTCTCGGCGCCGGCACGGGTGTCGCCGGCGCTGTAATCATGGCTCGCTCTCCCGTAATCGAGCGAATGCTCTACCCCATCGTCATTTCGTCTCAAACCTTCCCGAAAGAAGCGCTCGCCCCCCTCTTCATCGTGTGGTTCGGCCTCGGGCTGCTCCCCAAGGTGATCATCGCCGCGCTCATTTCCTTTTTTCCCGTCATTATCAACACGACGCGCGGCCTGCTCGCCGTGGACCCGCTTATTCTGGATCTGATGCGCGCGCTCTCCGCTGGAAGGCGCCAGATTCTGTTCAAGGTACGCCTTCCCCACGCCATTCCCTATCTTTTCGCGGCACTCAAAATCTGTGTCACTCTGAGTGTTATCGGGGCGGTTGTTGGAGAATTCGTTGGCGCAAGCGCCGGCCTCGGGCACCTCACGCGGCTGGCAAACTCCGAACTGGCTACGGATCTGATGTTCGCCGCGCTGATTGTGCTGGGCGCGATGGGCACGCTCCTTTTCCTGATTGTGGAAAGGCTGGAAAGGCTCCTGCTCAAACGCTGGGGTGATTTCCATGAACCAGTCAGGCGATAGGCGGGGACTGAACGCCAAAGACCAACTCCGTGGAGGTTCCTTATGTACCGTATGATGTGGCTGCTTGTGGCTTTCCTGGCCGCATGCGGCAAACCGCCGGAAACATTAAAGCAGATCCAGCTGCTTCTGGACTGGAAAGCACAGATGGAGCACGCCGGCTTTTTTGTGGCGAAAGCAAAAGGATATTACCGTGCCGAGGGGATTTCGGTTGAAATTCTGGAAGGCACGGGAGCACCTACCACGGCGCGTCTGGTGGGAAGCGGCAAGTATCAGATCGGGATTTCCAGCGGCTCGGCCACCCTGATTGCGCGTGCACGCGACATTCCCGTGGTCTCCCTCGCCGTTATTAACCAACATTCGCCGGTTGTGGTGTACGCGTTGGAAGAGAACAACATCCGAACACCGCAAGATCTGATCGGCAAACGGGTCGGCGTAAATATCGGAGGCACGAAACACCGGGAATTCCAGGCTTTTCTCAAGAAGGTCGGCATCGATGAGGACAGTGTGCGCGTAATGGGAATGACCGAATCCAGCCCTGCTCCCCTGCTTGCCGGAAAGGTCGATGCCATGCTGGGATATACCGAAGACCAGCCGGTAACCGTCGAGCTCCGGGGTCGCGCGGTAACCCGCATATCATTCGCCCGATACGGCATCGACCTGTACAGCACCAATATCATTGCCAATGCCGACTATCTGAACAAGAACCCGGAGGTCGTGCGCAGATTCGTACAGGCCAGTATGAAAGGCTGGCGTCACGCCGTCGATCACCCGGAAGATGCCGTTGCCGCATATATGGCGGACCGCCCTGAGAGCGATATCGGTTTCAATCGGGCCAATTTCGAAAAGCTCATCCCCATATTAATGAGCCCGGACGTCGAACGCCTCGGGCTGGGTGCGCAAACCACCGCGCGGTGGTCACACACGCAGGACATTCTGTTCGAACTGGGTCTGATCAACCGCAAGGTCGAAGTGGACCGGCTGTTCGTCGTCGACATGCTGCCGCCGATGCCCTGATCGTGACAGCTCGATTTTCCCCGCTGCATCGCATAATTGCCAACCCGTTCCACACGTGGCAACGCGGCGCAGCTAGCCTGCCAGCAAGGCCCGCAGGTGCGCCACCATCTCTACGAAACGGGACCGGACAAGCAACTCAACGGTTCTGGGTCTTGGAAAATCCACTTCCACGTCGGCCACCAGGCGGCCCGGGCGAGGCGACATCACCACGACCCGATCCGAAAGCAGAATGGCCTCCGGGATGCTGTGGGTAATGAACAGAACAGCGGGCTTTGCGCCCCTCCATATCCGCAACAACTCAAGCTGCATTCGCTCCCTCGTAATTTCGTCCAGGGCGCCGAAGGGTTCATCCATCAGCAATATGGCGGGGCGGTACGTCAGCGCCCGGGCGATGGCCACCCGTGACTGCATACCACCCGATAGCTGTCTCGGATAGGACTGCTCGAATCCCTGGAGCCCCACCGCACGAATCATCTCCCCGGTTTTCGCCACTACCTGACTGTCGTTGAAGATCTCACCGGGCAGACTCACGTTTTCCGCCACCGTGCGCCATCCCATCAGGGCGGGGCTCTGAAAGACCACGCCAATTTCCCTCGCGCGTCTCGCCTCAGCCGGCGCCTTGCCGTTCACTCGAACCCTACCGGACGTGGGCGCCTCCAGGTCACCGACGATGCGCATCAGGGTGGTCTTTCCGCAGCCGGAGGGCCCGACCACACTCACAAAAGCGCTTTGCGGAACCTGCAGATTGACGCTTCTCAGCGCCTCCACCCGTCCGGCATCGCTCTCAAAAACCTTGCTCACGCCACGGACGTGAATGACCACGTTGCGCTGGTTAGTATCCATGGATATAGTGACCGCCTTCGGGAAACCAGATCAAATCCACCAGAAACGAACATCCAACAGCGAATACGTACCCCACAATCAATCCGTAACAGACCGGTTTTACACGCCGGTACAGTGAGATGCCGCCAAAACGGAGGACCATCAACTTGGCCAGCCAAACCAGGAATATATCCAGCACATACAGCCGGACGTACCCGCTCGACATCAGCATGACGCCCAGAGGATGGAACGGCCACCAGGAGAATCGGCTCTGCATCAACTGTATTGCGCCCGCGGTCAGGCCACCCAGAATCCATACCCCGATCTTTCCCGGATCGGTTACTTCGGGGTCCGTGTCGGCAACCGCCTTTGCGATACCCTCGTACATCCCACGCGGCGCGCCCACCAGAGACCACGTACGGAACGTAACTGCCTCCCTCCTCGTAACAGATTGAAACCGTGTAAATAATCGCCGCAAGCATGCCGGCCGTGAGGCTGCCGGCCACCACCCAACCCGTACGACCCGACCGCCCGAGCAAGCGTTCAACGTGAGGTAGCGCCGCCGGCAGACGCCAACCCGCCAGGAGCCTCCAGTTCACGAGGCGAAGTCCCACCAGGGTGGATTCATTCATGCGGTTTGCGCCTACGGTCATATTCAGGATGGAAGTGCCGAAACCGGGAAACAGATACGCAAACCCGCTCGCCGCCAGAAACTTCATCACCACCAGGATACTCGCCCAGAACAGGAGTAGCCAGGCCAGGCCGATTGTAACGCTATAGCCCGCCCTGTTCAACCAGAATACCATATAGATGGCTCCGGCCAGAATCGAAATCAGAGCCAGCCGGGGACGGAGAATGGCAGTTTCCGCCTCTTCGTCGTCGCGAGGCCGGACTACCTGCCTGAAGACCCGTTTCAGGTGACCACGGGCGGCCCACAGGGTCCATACCACCAGACCCATACTGACGCCGTGGGTGAACAGGCCCAGAATTGCCGATGGTTTGGCCTCCTGCCCTGCCAGGCCGACGGAAAAACCGACCCGGGACATTGCGTAGAGGCCCAGTTGCCCTGAGAGCCACAGCGACCAAATGCTGAACAGGATATTCAGGTCGCACAGAAACGTAAAGCCCAGGACGGTGGGTAACATGCGGTAGGAAAACGGCTGCAGATAGCGCGAAAGTTCTGCGCCTCTGGGCCCGGTCGGACCGTAATACGCGTCGAAAATGGCCAGCCGGGGAAACCCGGGAGACCAATACTCGATAAGATTCCACAGCAACGGAACCGCTGCTATCGCAAACCCCGTCCAGAACAGCCACTGGCGGGCAAACGGCGGCCACCCCTGCTTCCGGTCGAAGCCCTCGGTCAGTTCGATCGGCACCTGCGCAAGTGGATAGGTGAGCCGTTCGTGCCGGACCCACTGCTTCTGGAACACCGCCGTCAGGCCGACCCCGATCGCCGTCATCGCCGCGCCGGCGGACATCGCCCAGAAAACGGGTCCAAGCCATGCTCCCCAGGGCACCCCGGCGCCTTTCTCGATCCCGAGGAAGAATCCCTCGGTCACGCCCGGAAAATCCGAAGGGAACATCCACCAGGGCAGATAATCGAAAATCAACTCCTGCCACCGGTTCTCGGGCGACGCATAGTACCTGGGCGCCGCCATTGCGCCCACCCACTGCGTAATCCAGTTGTAACCGGCAAATGATCCTCCCACCCAGAGCATACTCAGCGCCAGGCGCAGCTCTGCCGAAGTAAGGGACAGCCGTGGAACAAACCGCTTCAGCAGGGCGTTTACCAGAAGCCAGGCGACGAAGGGCAGCAACACCGCCAGGGGCAGGTTCGCCATGGCCATGTGTGCGGAGCGGGATCTGAATTCCAGAAACGTAGCCGCGACGCACGCAAATACAAGCATGGCAACCGAAAGCGCGATGACAATTCCACGCAGACCTTCGGCGGCCGACGCCTGCGACGCTCCCGGTCGCGGGTCTGTATTCTGTAAGTCGTACCGGCTCATTAAATGCGGTACCTCATTGTGGCATGCAACCGGACGGGAAGAGACCCGTCTTCCACGCACAGGCGATCCGGCGTGATCGCAGACTCAAGTACTACCAGGCGTGGATCGAATTCCACCCGGTAGTGTGGTGCCATCGTTGGCCCGTTACCGGCGGGGATCACACAAAAAACAGAGGCCGCCCCTGCGGGATTCAGCCTCGATGATGCTTGCCCACCAACGTCGGACGGCTAACAGTCCGTTGAAAAAGTCGCTCTGCAGGCGAGGCCGAGTCATTGTGGCCGAAGACAAGGCGCGCGACCGCGTCGAATCGGGGATTCGGGGAGGGAGCGCAACGCAGTCATTCGGCCACAATGGCCGGACGCAGACCGGAT
>CAXXJS010000026.1:0-50311 GCA_963662665.2 Candidatus Latescibacterota bacterium | reverse complement strand
CCCCTTGAGACAACATCCAGCCAGACAATGGGCGTTCACTTTCTGCTGCCGCCGGCGTCCTGAATTTTCGGGCTGCCCGGCCCCACCGTATTTCGGACTGTGAAATAGTCTTCGCGTGACAAGCACTTCCCCGCCGCCCCCACGGCCTCCGCGATCTGATCGGGCGTCTTGATTCCGCAGACGGCCACGTGAATCGCCGGATGCATCAGCGTGGCGGACAGCGCCAACTGATAAATTGTGAGGTCGTTGCGTTCCGCAATCGGTTTAAGGCTTTGCACCTTCGCGCACAATTCTCTGAACCGGTCTCCCTGAAAATCCGGATGATTCATCCGGAAATCGTCAAACGTCTCTTCTCCGGTGTACTTCCCGCTCAGCAGTCCCTTGTGCATCGGGGAATAGATCATCACCCCGACATTCTCAGATTGGCACCAGGGCAGCAGATCGTTCTCTCCCGCCGGTTCGATCAGGCTGTACGGCGGTTGGACTACGTTATACGCGCCGAAGCGGCGCTGCGACCGGCACTGTTCGACGGGATGGTTGCTCAGTCCGTAACAGCGAATCTTTCCCTGTTCTCGAAGTCTTTCCAGGGTTCCCGCGATATCGGCGAGCGGCGTCAGCGGATCGAACATATGCAACAGGTAGAGATCGATTGTTTCGATGCCCATCCGTGCGAGCGATATGTCGCAGCGCGCCAGGATGTGTTCGGGTGAAAGATCCGGATACCGGGACCCGTCCGAATTGAAATGGTTGAACACCTTGGTCGCCAGCACGAGTTCGTCCCTCGGCAGTTCTTTCACAACCTCGCCAAGCACGGTCTCGGCATAGCCATCGCCGTAGGCCTCCGCCGTATCGAAAAAGTTGACTCCGCGATCGAACGCGAACTTCATCGCGGCCATCGCATCGTCCTTCGACTGCGGACCCCAGAACCGGGGACTGAGCTGCCACGTGCCGACGGCGATCGGGGATACCGACAGGCCGCTTTCGCCAAGCACGACACGGTCCATTGTAATTCCTCCAAACGTCGAAGTATGTTCTGGTTTTACGCCGGGATATCCGTACGTTTCAGGACATACGCGCTAATCGGCTGCGCGAACGGCGGCTTCATCCATCGTGCCGAGGCCCAGACCCCTCAGATCCGCTACCGTGTCCCTATCCTCAGCCTCGTACAGTTTCCAGATTACCTTGAGTCCTTCAAGGCTGGATACGGGATCGGTCAAGGGCTTGCGACCGGTCTCGATACAGTCGACAAAATGTGCCATCTCCACCTCGGTGGGTTTGGCATGCATTTCCTCCATCAACACGATCTCCCGCTGACCGGGATCGTGCTCGCCCGGAACGTGTTTTTCGACGTCACCCAGGTACACGACGCGACCCGTGCGCAGATGCAGTTCCACCATCCCCTTCTCGCAGTGCGCGTGAAAGGAGTATCCGAGCCGGGTGCCCCGGGCTCCCCAGGTACCGAAGTGATATCCAAGGATACCGTCCTCAAACTCTATGCTCACGTTGCTCGTTCCCTCTTTCTCCATCCACGGCGTACCTCGATTGGTACCCAGATGCACGCCCTTCACCGGCCTGCCCAGCATCCACAACATCAAATCGACGTAGTGACAGCCGTGGCTGAAAAACTGGCCGCCGCCAAGAGTACCCGCTCTGCAGTGCCAACTCTCCGGTTCGCGCCGGGTGTGCTGCTCGGTCCAGATTGATAACTGGAAGACCTCGCCAAACGTCTTTTCATCCAGCACCTCCTTGAACTTCAGGACCAAAGGATGAAACCGCATACAGTAGGCCACCATTAGAACCCTGTCGTTCCGTCGAGCGGCTTCGATCATTTCGAGGCATTCCCGCTCGCTGTTGGCCATGGGCTTTTCCACGAGTACGTGCTTGCCCGCATCCAGGCAACCCACCGTTACCGGATGGTGAAGATGATGCGGAAGCACGACCAGAACGGCGTCGACGTGATCCAGGACCGCCTCATAATCGGCCGCAACCACGGGGTCATTGGGAAAGTGTTCGGCGACCGCCCGCGCCCGCTCGAGATCGATATCCACCACCGCCGCAATCTCCACCCTGTGAAGCACCTCGCTCATCCGGCTGGCGTGGGACCGGGCCATGCCGCCGCATCCGATAATACCCACCCGTGTTCTCTCTGGCATTTTCCTTTCCTCCATTTCTCCTCTATCGGATTTCCGACCCTTCTCCGTCTTCCCACTCGAAAATTACTTTACCCGTCTGCCCGCTATCGAAGACTGCAAATGCTTCCCTCGCCTGTTCAATGCGAAAGCGATGAGTCACGATATCGTTCAGGGGGACACGGTGGGTCTGCAAGAACGCGACGGCATCGAAATAAGCGCCCATCGAATACACGGAATTGCCTCTGAGCGTAAGCTCCTTTCGAAGGATATCCGAAAAGTCGACCTCAAGCGACTCAGCGCCGGCGCCCACGTAAACCACCGTCCCGTGCAAACCCGCGACCGCCGCCGCCTGGGTGCGCGCCGCGCCGCTCCCCGAGCACTCGACGACACCGGCCGCGCCGAGTCCACCTGTCAGATCGTTGATCGCCCGGACCGGCTCTGTCTGTCTCGCGTTTATTACGACCCCACCGCCGATACGCTCTGCCAAATCTATCCTGTAGGGACTGATGTCCACGCCGAACGTCCGATATCCCATCGCCTCGCCCATCAATAGCGTAGTCAGACCCACCGGCCCCAATCCGAACACCACAAGCGGATCGCCATGACGCTTCGCCACCTTGTTCACTGCCGAGAACGCCGTCCCTGCCGTACACGCCAATTGCGTTCCAACGGCAAACGAAAAATCGTCCGGTAACGGCATGCAGTACCGTGCGTCCGTGACCATGTAATCCGCGTGAGCGCCGTCGCGGGTCCGGCCAAACGCCCCCTGGTCCGAGCAAAACACGGGCGTGCCTGAGTGACAGACCGCACAATGACCGCACCCGACGGTGTGATAGACAGAAACCCTGTCGCCAGCAGCCACATTTTCCACGTCCGCACCCACCTCGGCTACGATCCCCGCCGGTTCGTGTCCGGAAATCATGCCCTTCCGTTCCCGCGCCCACTCACGGCTGCTATGGTATTTGTGCAGATCGCTCCCGCACAACCCCGCGACCCTCATTTCGATAACCACCTGACCGCGCCCCGGTTCCGGCCGGTCGAAATCCATGACTTCGACCTCGCTGTCGCCGAGATAGACGACGCCCCTCATACCCTCATCTCCCTGCAATTGAATTCGCCGGTCTGATTGCCTATCTTTGTACCCCGTCGACCGGGCTTCATGTCCGAACCGCCGTTTCTGATTTCGGACGCCGTACGTCGCACCCCCTTCCTCGCAGAAACGGGACCGGGGATCGAAGCGGGACTCCCCGCCACGGCGGCGTAGATATGATACTGCGAACCCCGATCCTTCGCAAGAGGACATTGCAAGGGAACACGCGCACGGCGACCTGGCCCCACAGAGGAAGCCCGATCTTTTCCAACCCCATCGGGACACATGACGCAACCAATCCCTCTAGCCGCTACCCTCTCCAACGTCGCGCCATCGCGTATCCGGGAACTGGCCGATGTCGCCTTCGGCATGGATGGCGTCTACAAATTACACTTTGGCGAATCCGACCTGCCCACGCCCCGCTATATCAAAGACGCGGCCGTCCAGGCATTGGCCGAAGGATATACCTTCTACACCGAGAACGCCGGTCTGCCCGGCCTCCGGGAAGCCCTTGCTGCAAGATATGCCGACATCCACGGCGTAACCCTCGCCCCGGGCGAAATCCTCATTACCGCTTCGGGCGTCCAGGCCCTCAACGTCTCGATCCGCTGCGTGATCGATCCCGGTGACGAAGCCATCATTCTCACGCCGAATTGGCCCAATGCGGCGGCAATTGTAAGCCTTTTCGGCGGCGGCGCGGTCGAGATCCCGTTTGTCCATGCAGGCGACCGCGATACGATCGACTTCGACGTTCTGGCATCGGCACTCAGCCACAGAACAAAACTGCTTGCCTTCTCGTCGCCGTCCAACCCGCTCGGCTGGGTCGCTTCGACGGACGAACAGCGGAAACTTCTGGATTTCTGCCGTCGCAACGACCTCTGGCTTCTTGCCGACGAGGTTTACGAGCACATCTACTACAACGGACCCGTCGCACCGTCCATTCTGCGGATCTGCGACCGGAACGACGCGGTTATCGTGATACAGTCGTTTTCGAAAACCTACTGCATGACGGGATGGCGCCTGGGATGGGTGGTTTCTCGCCAGGATCTGGTCGACAGGGCCGCACAGCTCAACGAATTTATCGTGTCGCACGCCCCCGCCATGGTTCAACGCGCCGGGGAGATTGCACTCGTGCAGGGAAAATCTGGAATTCGTGAGATGGTGGAAACCTACCGGCAGCGGATCTGGTTCTGCTACGATGCGCTGGGTTCGACAGAGGGAATCACCGTCAGTCCTCCCGAGGGCGCGTTCTACCTCTTCCCCCGAATAGAGGGCTTGAGCGATTCTTTCGCGTTTGCGCTTGAGCTGCTCGGGCAGAGGAGAGTCTCGGTTGCTCCGGGTGTTGCATTCGGCGCAGGCGGGGAAGGATCGGTACGCCTTTGCTGCGCGTCAGACCCGTCCGTATTGGAACCCGCTATGGACCGTTTCTGTCGATTCGTGGAACAGAGGTGAAGGTGAACTCCACAATCGGGATCCGCGAGTCCAGATGTATCGAGGTCTTCGCTACGTCAGAAGATGGCCGGTTGGAGGTACAAACTCAGGAATGCCGGCGGGAAACAGGGTAGAAGTGTGATACAGAAGGCTTTCCATGCAATGCGGTCCGGTGTGGAGACCAGCAATTTCGGAAGCCGACGCGTCAATGGCGTTACCGGAAGCTACGCCATTGACGTACATCTCTAACAGTTGGCATTATATCCGGTGAAATCCGACCGGATACGGCCAACCATAGGAACGGGAGAAACCCATGCAGGATACAGGCCTGTCCGAACCTCGGCACACCGTACGCGTAGAACGCAATGTACCCATAAAGATGCGGGACGGCGTCATCCTCAGGGCAGACGTCTACCGACCCGAAGCCGAAGGCAGATATCCAGTGATCGTGGAACGTGTAGCCTACGAACTGATTGGACGGTGTACATCCAATGGCGAATTCTTCGCAAGCCGGGGGTACGTTTTCGTAGGACAGAACGTACGCGGCACCTTTGCTTCCGGAGGCGATTGGCGGCCATTCCGGGACGACGGCTGGGGCGCCAACCGCGATGGAAATGATACCATTGAATGGGCCGGGACTCAGTCATGGTCCAATGGCCGCGTGGGCATGGCCGACGGGTCCTATTCGGGTTTTTCGCAGTACATGGTTGCCCCCACCCGGCCACCGCACCTGAAGGCGCTCTACGTGCGGCAGGGCGGCGCGGACTATTACGGCGGCTTCTGGTACCGTTACGGCGCCTATTCCCTGCCCTTCCAGAAATGGGCGATGCAGACCCTGCTGGCCCAGTTGAAACACGATAGCGCGCCACCGGGTATGGAGGCCGCAACGGCCCGGCTTGCAGCTGCATTGGATGAACACGAAGACTGGGCGCAGCACCTTCCGTTGAAGTCATTCCCGCCCCTGGAGGGCCTGCTCGATTGGTACTTCGAGGACCTGGACCACCCCGAAGACGGTCCCTACTGGTGGCCCACGAACATCATGTCGAAATTCGGCGATATCGACACACCCATGCTGCATTTCGGCGCGTGGTTCGACGTCTTCCTGGACGGTACGCTGCAGTCGTTCGAGGGAATCCGAAAAAACGGTCGAACCCGGGCATGCAGAGAAGGTCAACGCCTTCTCATCGGACCCTGGATCCACGGGCCCGGTAACGCCGCCAAACGGGTCGTCGGGGACCTCGACTTCGGCCCTCAGGCGGTGTTCGACATGAATGCGCACCGTCTGCAATGGTACGATTACTGGCTGAAGGGAATGGACAACGGAATGATGGATGGTCCGCCGGTACGCATTTTCCTGATGGGCAAGAACGAGTGGCTGGATCTGGACGATTGGCCGCCGCCGGGCATTACGTTCCGGTCTGCGTATTTTCGGGAGGGTTCCGGAAGAGACGAAACCTCGCTCAACAACGGCGGCCTGACCTTCGATCCGCCAAATGCGGCCGAACGTCCGGACAGCTTTCCTTACAATCCAGACGACCCCATGCCCGGGCTACGCTTCTATCCCACGCTGGGGCCGGTGGACCATCGGCACCTTGAAGGCGGAATGCTCACCTATACTTCCAGCGAACTGAAGCGAGACCTGACCGTCATCGGACCCGTCAGAGCCATCCTGCACGGCCTGTCGTCGGCGCCCGATACGGATTGGGTGGTCAGGCTCTGCGACGTCTGGCCGGACGGCCGTTCCATGCCCGTCTGCGACGGCATCCTGAGGGCGCGATTCCGTAACTCCTTGCAACACGCGGAGTTGCTGACGCCAGGCAAGATCTACAGGTTTGAAATTGACATGTCCGCCACGGCACAGGTGTTCCAATCTGGGCACCGGCTGCGGATAGAAATTACAAGCAGCGATTTCCCCCGGTACGATCGCAACCTGAACACGGGGGGTCCCTTCGGCGAGGAAGCCACCGGCCAGACCGCCGTCAATACCGTATTCCACGACGCTGAACGGCGTTCATACGTCATCCTGCCCGTAATGGAACGTTGAGGCGCCGTTCGCAGAATCCGTGCCGGAGGACAAGGGAGAGCGACGACGCATCTGTGTGAAAAAAAACGCCCTGGCCGGGAACGCTGTATACAATTGAAACAGCCTCCGAGCAGGGCCGGCGCGTGCGACTCCCTGTTCCGCGCGAATTTACCGCGGCTCATCATGCTTCCGGAAAAACGTTACAACCCGATGGCGCCCTCCAGAAATCCGCCAGATCGTGTTCCACGGCACCGGCCCACTCCCGCAAAAGGCGCCTCCCCTCCGTCCGGCGTCGCAGTCTGGGCCGTATCGTCCCCCCGTCCCAGCCATCCCGGACCCGCGCCAGCAGCGCTTTACTCACCTCCGCGCAGTCCGGGTCCTGCGCCCGGTCATCAAATTCGAGCGGATCCTCATCCAGATTGAACAACTGCGGTTCATCGTAACCATGATAGTAATTCAATTTCCAGGGGCCCTGGCGGACCATCCTGCCCGGCGGCTCGTCGGCGCCGCTGTAATTCTCCGAGAAAATTTCATTCGACCAGGCCGCACGCTGTCCGTCCCCTTCCAGAAAACGCCTCAGGCTACGGCCTGCGACCTCCGGCAGCGGATCCCCGCCGGCAAGATCGATTAACGTCGGCCCGACATCAAGCAGGCTTGTCACCGCATCCACACGCCGTTCTTCTGCGAATCGCCCAGGAAAGGACGCAATCATGGGCACTCCCGCGGATCCCTCGTAAAAACTGCTCTTCCACCACATCCCGTGTTCGCCGGCCATCTCTCCATGGTCCGAGAGATAGATCACCACGGTGTTATCCGCGAATGACGTTGACGCCAGCGTCTCGAGCAATTGTCCGATAAGGCCGTCCATAAAGGTGATGAGCCCGTAGTAGGCCGCGCGGGCACGGCGTACCGCGTCTTCGCTCAATCCGTTCACCCCACGCTTCTCGCGCCAGAGTTGGACCGCAGGATGCAGCCGATCCAGGTAGCCCTCCGGCACCCCCGGAATCTCCACCCGATCATAGTATTCTTCATATAAGTCTCTGGGACAAATGAAAGGACAATGCGGCAGCACATACCCCGTTACCAGACAAAAGGGTCGATCAGTTGCTCCAATCCTGTCACGGCTCGAAAGAAACTCACGACAGGCCTCCGTCACCGCCACGTCGTACGCCTGGTAGGCCGTACGCCCGGGTCCTGACACTTCGACCGAGCGACGGGCCTGCCCCGTCGTCCCCGTTGGAATATGCCCCAGATTGGGGCCCGGGCCACCCGGCAATGGACCCGACACATCTCCCATGATGCGCCGTTCGAAACCGTGCCGCTGATCCGGCCCCACAAAGTGCATCCTGCCTCCCAGGACCGTCTCATAACCCGTCAACCCGAGACCGTGCGCGAAGGTGGGAATATCCGACCTGAGAAAACAGGAATTGGACCACACCTCGATGTCGGAGGAATGCCGACCCGTGAGAAAGGTCATTCGCGACGGCACGCATAGCGGGGATCCGCAGTAGGTATTTTCGAACAGCACGCCGCGTTCCGCCAGGGCGTCGAGATGGGGCGTACGGACAATTGGATCCCCGGCACAACCCATAACCCGCCGGTTGTGCTGGTCCGATAAAATCACCAGAAAATTGGGCTGGTCCGGCAAGACAAACCTCCGCGCCTTCAGGTCCGTTGATCCGGTAATTTCAATAGACGATGGAACAACGTGTCAGGGAGCGCCCGCAAGCTTAACGAGCCGGATACGATGGTTGAACGTATCGGCAATATAGAGGTACCCGTTTGCGTTATCAAACGCGACTCCCGCGGGCCGGTTCAATGCGGCCGCCGTCGCCTGACCTCCGTCTCCGCTGATTCCCGGCTGTCCGTTTCCGGCCACCGTCGCTATCGTTCCGGAAGCCAGATCGATCGCCCGGATGCGATGGTTCATCTCATCGGCAACGTACAGCCGCCCGTCCGGACCGAATTGAATATCGCGGGGGTTGTTCAACATTGCCTGTTCGGCAGGTCCACCGTCACCACTGAATCCCGCGGCGCCCGTTCCCGCAACGGTTTCGATCACATCCCTTTCGAAATCCACGCGCCGAATCCGCTGGTTGAGCGTGTCGGAAATATATAGATTGCCGTCGGGTCCCAGAGCCAATCCGCCTGCCGGCCGGGGACTGTTGCCCGCCGGGAGGTTAAGCTGCGCCAGACGGGGAGGACCGCCGTCACCGTTGAATCCGGCCGTGCCCGTTCCCGCCACCGTGGTAATGACACTGTTGGCATCGATCTTCCTTACCCGCAGGTTACGCTGATCCAGGACAAAGAGCGTGTTGCCTGGAGCAAGCACAGTCTGTGAAGGATGGTTCAGGATCGCGTCCTCCGCGGCGCCTCCGTCGCCGGCAAACCCCGGAGTGTCTCCCACGAATACCCGTACCCTCCCACTGACAGGATCGAAAATCCGCAGCTTGTGGTTTCGCCACGCGGTAAGCAGATAAGCCCCGCCTGAAAGCTGGACGAGATGCGTGGGATGACTTAGGTTGACGGACCTGCCTGGCGCCCCCGGCGGGATACGCTCGGACTGCGCATAAGATCCATCGCCCATTAATCCGCTGCCGATCGCCGTCTCAAGCGTGCTATCGCCTATGGCCGCACGGCGCACGCGATGGTTGTTCCAGTCCAGAACATAAACCCGGCCCTCGTGCGTAACCATCACATCCACAGGCCAGTAGAACGTCGACAACAGCAACACGTTGCCGTCGCCGTCCCAACCCGCATCTCCGGTTCCCGCCCAGGTGCAGATCGTCCCCGGCGCATCCGAACATAGCGAAGGCGGTGCAATCGGTTCCTCGTCATCGTCGGAATCGACGGGATTGTCGTCAGCGCACGCCGCCGGAAAACAGGCAAGCAGCGCGACGGCAAACCGCAAACCGAACCGCCACAAACTACAATTACCAAACCGCATCTGCGCTTCCCCTCACACCTTTTCCCGTCTGACCGGACGGTTGAAGCCGGATGCCTCCTCTCGTCGCAGGCGTTGCTTTCGGCCGGACGCCGGCACCGTCAGAAATCACTCGCGCACCGGAATCCAAGATCCGAATCCGTAGCGAAGGGTGCATCGAACCACCGGGTGGTCGTGTCGGCAAGGTCGGGGAACTTCCAGGATCCGCCCCGCATCACGCGGTTGAGTCCGATCTCCGGCCCTTTTGGATTATCTTTTGGCGTATCGTGATAATAATCGGGGTTGAACCAGTCCTCACACCATTCGAAGGCATTGCCGGACATATCGTGCGCCCCGTAGGGGCTGACCCCCTTAGGGTAGCTGCCTACGTCC
Source organism: Candidatus Latescibacterota bacterium (assembly GCA_963662665.2). Classification (GTDB taxonomy): domain Bacteria; phylum Latescibacterota; class UBA2968; order UBA2968; genus JAAXHE01. The sequence goes on along the minus strand of CAXXJS010000026.1, from coordinate 40,319 downwards.
ACCGTTCGACCTACGAGATCGGCGATATTTGCGTGTTCAGGGGTGGGTGTCGCGGTACCCCAGGGGTAGGGCCGCTTGTCCGTTCCCCGTGCCGCCTTTTCCCATTCTGCTTCCGTCGGGAGGCGCATTCCGGCCCATTCACAGTAGGCTTTGGCGCCAAACCAGGTCACGTTCGTCACGGCCCGGTTGGCGAGATAAAACGCCTTCAACACGTACTCATCCTTGATCGTACGCCCCAGTTCCTCGCTTTCTTCATCATCGTCCCCTTCCCGTCCGGCCAACACATCGATCGATATTCGGATATCCGCCGTTCTCGCATCCAGATTGTATAGCACATTGTCTTCCGAGTCCCGGTTACGGTTGACCGCATTCTCGTAGGCGATATCTTCGTCCGTCTGCCAGGGCGCCGTGCGGCCGACCGTTTTGGTGTTCCGGTTCCTGTCGTTCAGAAACGCTATATACTGGACGTTGTTCACTTCGTATTTGTCAATCCTGAACGCGTCCAGGTATACGACGTGTTCCGGCCCGTCCGGAGGCAGCCCGCCCTGATCGGTACCCATGAAATATTCTCCTGCAGGTACCTCTTGGAGTTCATGCTTGAGTATCGGCACCACGGGCCCATCGACGACTTTCTGTCCGAAGAAGGTTGCGAAGATTTCGAAGTCGGGCAGGTCCACGGTGCGGCTGCCATCCAGATCGTAAATCGGATCGTCCGACTGAAAAGCCCGTGCAAACAGAACAAAATCGGTCAGATCGATGGTCCCGTTACCGTCAAAGTCCACATCTTCGATCGTTACGCTTTCTGCCCGGACCCGCGCCGGGGCAATTGCGATGATAGCAGCGAGTGCAACACCAAGAAACAGGCGCGCCATGTGCGCATTCTCCTTCACCGGCGTCTTCTTCCGAACAATAGACGACCTCCCGGTAGAAACAGATCCAGGCAAGCCGAGGGTACATTGTCGCGTCGGTTCAATCCGTGTACCGGCAAATCAGTTCCGCTGAAGACAGGATTTCCCGCCCGCGAAACGTCTCATCTCTGCACCACGAACGTGGTTTCTTTCTCAAAGGACCTGCCACTGTTCAGGTCCGTGACTTTCACGGTCAGGTAATGGCGCCCCGATCGCGCCTCCCCCAGTTCCAGTTCCGTATATGCCACCTCCGACTCCTGGACGCCCAGTTGTTCATATCCGACCGCAACTTCCCTTTTGTTGTACCGCCCCTTGAGCGTTTGCGCGATCCTTGAGAGAACGCCCCCGGCCTTTGGCCCCATCGTGTATTCCACCCGGTAGTGGGTCTGTCCGAAATCGTCCTTTTTCAAGTTGTAGATCTCGTAATAGACAAATACATTCTGGTCCGTCCCATACGTTCGGGAGGGCATCGGCACCACATTCAACCCATGTTTCCCGAACTTGCCGGAATTGTCAGGGGCCTCACTGACCCTATACGCCAGCTCCAGGTCGCTCACACGAAGACCCTCTTTGTGGTAAGACTCCACGACCACCTGCTGCCGGTATATTCCCAGCCGACCCGTCATCCGATCCCGGGCTTTGACTTCCAACCTGTAGATACCTGGCGGCACTTCCAGCCTGACGATATCCGGAACGACCACGTCAGGGCCAGTACGATTGCCCGGCTGTTTGTGAAATATCTCGGCCGTCTTCCGGTAGACCTTGCCCGAGAGGGACGAGAGCAGCGCCAGTTGGCGACGGACCGCTACCTGTGTGACATTGTGTTCGGACAGGTAGTTTGTTGCCGCGCAAGGAATGCCGTAGTAGATCTCGAGCGCGCTCATTCCATCGGATCCCTTGAAGTCCGCCAGCGTATAGTGAAAATCGAAAGGCGCCTGCTCGTATTCGGGCGCGTAGAAGTCCGGGGTCAAAGCGACAGCAATATCGAAGACCTTCTCTGGCGAATAACGACGAAACCGCGTAATCTGCTCGATATTCAAATCGGGAGCGCTTGGGACCGGCGCAAAATCAAAAACCCTGGAGTTGAACTCGTCGGTAAACGAAATTTCGATGCCCCCGTCGATGTTCAGATAAATCCAGGATTCCCACGGCGTGGACCCCAGGTCCGCCCCGCCGGCAAGTACCGGGTTGAAACCCGATCCAGCGAAAATCTCAGTGTTGATACGGGACGGCACAGGGCCGAAGGCCATGCTTTCGAGTTCACCCTGTCCGATATCTCCGGCCGCGCCAATCGTCGCCCCGGCACTTGGTCGTTCCGGGTCGCTCCGATCGGAAGAGGAGCCACCATCCCGGCTTCCCTCCGACGTCGTCATCTGCCGCAGATTCGTATCGGCCCCGTCCGGATCGTCGCCGGCAAACGCGTCGCGCTCACCCTCAATACCGAAATCCGATGCGTCGCTCTCAAAGCCCAGAATATCGCGCTGCAGCGAAAAGTCGCGAACGGGAAACACAGGCCCCATAAATGACGCGCCGATCGCCTGCGTTCCGTAGAGCTGGGTAGCAAGCCGCTCCTTCACCCGCAGCACGGGAAGACTCTGCTTGGCATTCAGGTTATGCGAACTGGTCACGTGGTCCGGCTCTCCAAACCGTATATACACCTCACCGCGCCGGTCCCACGGATCCTTGCCTTTGGAGAACTGCATATGGGCATACCAGACTCGACGGTAGTGTTCCAGGAGCCGTTCGTTTACCGGCGTGCCTATATCAGGATCGCGTACGCTCCAGAACAGCTCCAGAAACGCCTTTCGTGCCTCGCCCGTCGTCTGTTCGTATGCGGCCATTTCCTCGGGCGAGGCTATGGGCCCGATGTCATAATAGAGAGACTGCTGCTCCGTATCCAACCGGGAGATGTACGTTGAGAAAAAGCCCATCGCCATATCGTACTTGCTGCGCTTGGCGCAAGCCTGGGCCACAATCGGCATGAGTTCGATTGCGTCGGGATATTCACGGGAAAATGCCTGAATCTTATCCAGAATCCGATCGTAGTCCTTTACCTTCAGGTACGCGTGCCCCAGCCTCCTGCCCACTCTCTGATCGGCCGGCCGCATCGCGAGGTACCTGGTATACCAGACAATGGCTTCCTCGTAATCCTCCATAAAATTGGCGTACCAATCGCCCATCAGCAGATAGGCGTCGGCGTATTCGGGATCTATCTTCAACACGCGATCCAGTTCAGGCTTCACGTCGTGCTCGTTCAGCATATATCGTACGAGAGCTATCTTGTACCGGGCATCCACGAAATCCCGATCCCGGATCAGAGCCTTTCTGAAATAGGAAATGGCCTGGTAGCGCTCGTTGTGGAGTTCCATTAGCACAAGACCCAGACCATAATAGGGCTCGGGGTCGTTACGCGTCATTGTGGCCGCCTTCTTGAACGCCCATCTTGCGCCACGGTAATATTTGTCCTCTAAAAATGCATATCCCAGCTTCAGATGCGCATCTTTGTCGCGGGGTCGCTGGTGTACAACAACACGGAGCGGAAATATCGACCCTTTCACGTCATTGCCATCCAGCCGGGCAACACCCAGGCTGAAGAGCGAATCCACTCCGTCCCGCGCCATATTCCGCGCCTCTGCGGCGTATCCGCCCGGACCTACGACTAGATGCTGCACCCGTCCCCGGTGCCAGAAGCAGGTTAACACGGGACCGCCGAATTCCACATTTGGATGGAAATGATATCCGACTTCAGGCATATGCGGCTCGTCGGTTGCCGGACATTGGAAGAGACGCCGTATCAACCCCATATCGCGCGTTATCGCTGGCGCATCCAACTGCCGCCTTTTCAATTCACCGGAGGCCCATGACAGCAGCCCTTTCATGCTTGCCGTCAAACCGTTGACTGGCGTGGAATTAAACTCTGAAATCAGGTCACCTACAACCAGCAGGCGTTCCGAGCAGACCGCTTCCTTCAAGGCCTCGTCGTTTTTGATGCGACTTCGAATCGCATCGATATAGCCCTGGCAACTTCCCCGGGACAGGCCAAACGGAGCATACGCCTTTTGTATGTCCTTGAAACCGCTGACAGACTCCCTGTAGGCATCCCTTGCGCCACGGTACTCCCCCCTGTGCATACTGTGATGTCCCCGCACCCACCAGTTCAGCGCCTGGTGGACCATGAGCATTGCCGCGTCAATTTCGGGTTCGGTAATCCGGTCCGGCCGTCTTGCGCCTTCCGCCTTACGCAGAGAGCGCCATCCCGGCGCCTCGCCGCCGTCCATTCCCACGAAAGACGGCTTTCCGGCCACCACAGCGGCCACGGCATCCCCGGCTGCAGACCACTGCAGTGGCCCGCGCACGTGTCCCGCCACAAGCAACCTGGCGTGCCCAAACGCATTGACGGTCCACAACCCGTCGCGGTCCGTTACTGCCAGCCGGCGGCCGTCCGGCGCAACCGCCATATTGACAGGATCCATTCCATCGGGCAATGGCCAGAGAGACTCCCGGGATGCTTCAATTCGCCAGATTCGGTTGCGGACCAGGGGCAGGCGACGCTGTCTGTGTGAGTCGGACGTCAGCCTGCCCAAAGGCGTCGTGCCAAATGCGACGTGATCGAGCCCCCGCTCCAGATAGATCAGTCCACCTCCGGGCAGAAATCCCGCGTCTCCTGGCTGGCCCAGGTAAATTCCCACCCGGGTCGGCATCGTCCCATCGGTTCCCCCCTTCCAGACCTGGGTAAGCAGGACCATCGGCTCACCGGAGGGTACCAGCCAGACGGCGCGCTGCCCGTCCGGCGAGTAGACCGCATGTGGGAGGCTATAGGCCGTGTTACCAAGACCCAACAGGGCTGCAATGGCAATGAAATTTCTTAACAGACGCTCCTCCAGAACCGAAAATTCCGGTACGTCGATCACCGCGTGTGGCGCAAACGCATCTTTATAAGATAAGAAAGTTATCCGCCTTCAAACAACCCCTCATTTGACATCACTTCCAGGGCCTCCGCCATCGCGCGGACGGCCTCGTCAATATCGGCTTCCGAGTGGGAAAAATTGGTATAGCAGACGGAATAGACAATGACCCCCCGCTTCAGCACTTCCGCGTTGAACCTGAGAAACAGCCGGGCGGCGTCCGGATGATCGAACACCAGTTGTCCAACTGGAGAGGCTCCTACGAAACGTGCCGGCAGGCCCAACCTTTCACTGTACGCATTGAAGCCTTCGTGAAGCTGTTCGCCGCGTTTCCACAGCCTGCCGATCACGTCCTCCCGTTCATACACGCCCAGGACCGCCCGTGCCGCGGCCAGCCCGAGCGTATCCCCTCCGAAGGTGGACGATATTACGCAATCTTTCACCGTCTCCATCACCGCCGCATTCCCTGCGAAGCAAGAGAGAGGCACCCCGTTCGACAGTCCCTTGGCAAACACCGCCAGGTCTGGAACCACCCCGAAATATTCCTGTGCGCCCGCGCGCCGCAGCCGGAACCCCGTGACGATCTCGTCGAAAATTAGGACGGCGCCGTGCCGACGCGTTAAGGTCCGCAGTTCCCTCAGGAAAGAACGCCCCTGTTCAACTTCCGCATAAGCGCACGCCACGCTTACGGCCGCAATCTCACCCGGTGTAGCTTCGAACGCCTCGGCGTACGGCCCAATGTTGCCCCACGGCATCGTGATATAAGTCTTGCGTGTCGCCTCCGGCACCCCTCCGCGAGCCATCGTGTTGACCCAGCCGTGATACCCGCAGGTCAGGATGAGCTCCCGTTTCGTAAACGCCCTCGAAAGGCGGTGCGCAGCCGCCATGGCCTCACCGCCCGTCTTCAGGAATCGGACCCGCTCCGCGCAGGGTAACACCTCCACCAGCGCTTGAGCGACCTTGACTTCCAGTGGGTGCGGATAACTGAACACGATACCGCTTTCCAGTTGCGCCCGGACGGCCTCATCCACCGCCGGAAAGCGGTACCCCAGGGTTATAGGCCCAAGCCCGTTCCTGAAATCTATATATTCGTTCCCGTCGGCGTCCCATACCCGGCAACCGTCACCGCGCACCAGGTAGCAAGGCTCCACCCCCCGCAGCGCCTCTCGCGGCGCCTTGGAATGGGTCTGCGTGCCCAGTGGGATAACCTCCTGCGCCGCGTCGAACAGCTCCCACGATCGTGCAACCGATCGCTCACCCATCGTTGCCATGATTCACCTCCCTAACGAACCTGCGCACCTGCGTCGAACGACAGACTATGCGGGCTACCCGTTGTGCCCGTACGCCGCGGGTCAATACCCGTGGATTGAATGCCCGCCACCCGGAAACCAGACCATGTCCACGATCAACGAAACTCCCACGCCGGCGGAATAGCCCACGAGCACGCCCAGGAAAAACGGCACGTAACGTCGATAAAGCGCCGCGCCGCCAATTCGCAGTATGAGAAACTTGATGGCCCAGGCCAGAAAGACTGAAAACACGGTATACCGCACAGACGTCCCCGTTCCGGCCAGCGCGAATCCAACGGGATGGAAGGGCCACCACGGAAACCGGTACTTCAGGAACGTCAACAACGACATCACCGCCGCGCCAATGCCGAACAGGCTCAATTGCAATTGGTCGGGCGGCTCCGGGTTGTTCATCCGGGTCAATACACCGGCAAAGCCGGATTTGCTGTAGCGGGCGAATGGATAGTCGTTGAAGTTGAAGGCGCCGTAGGTGTAACCGAGGTACAGTGTGTACACAATCGAAAACACGCACCCTGCTCCGAACGCCGCCAGCAAAGCCGCAAGTACCCGCCGCCGCCCGTCTCCGGGGCAGGTGTCCGCCAGTTTCGCCCCGTGGATGACCGACGGCATGAACAGGCCCTTGCCGTAGGACGCAATGCCGTTCGTGAATCCCAGCGTTGTCAGACTGGATCCCGACAGATTCCGCGATCCGAACAACGACGTGACAAAGCGTTGCGGACCTACGGGCATGCTGATGAATACCAATCCCACGTCGGATACGATACGGGACACACCCAGATAGAGCACGAATGTTGCAAGAATGAACGCACACGCGAGAACAAGGCTCATTCCGGCCTGCCACCACCAGAACACCGCAAAAAGGACACATACAACCAGCCCGACCACGGCCGTCCGGAAGGACATCATTTCCTCGGAATCGTCCAGCGGCGATGCTCTCCCCAGCGCTTTCCGGACAACTTGCCTTAAGTGGTCTCGGGACGTCCACACCCCCCAGCCGACCATCGCAAAAAAGGCGCCCAGCGGCAGCCACTGAAAATCACCCGAGGCGTGGGCCCACGAACTGGCATTGTATCCCAACCGGTTCAAGATGCCGCTTCGGATGATAAACAGCAGGTCGAAGAACCAGAGGCTGAATAACACGTCGATATTGGCGAAATAGCAAAATGAGATTGTAAACATATTAATCCTGGTCCACAATCCCGGGAAATACCGTTCGAACTTGATCCACGGTCCCCAGCGTATATTGGGAACCTGGGGAAATCCCGGTATGAAATAGTTAATCATATTCCAGGCCAGGATGCCGAACGCGACGGCGAAGCCAATCCAGAAGAGCCGGGGGAATTCCAATGACCCGGCACGTTCCGTTAGGTCCGTGACAGGACGCAGGATCGGAAACGACAGGCGTTCGCTCTCCACCCACTGCTTTCGCAGAATCACCGCCAGGCAGACGGAACCGAAAAACAGGGCGGTAATCAGGCCCATCCAGCACACCACCGGCACGAACCAGACGTTCCAGGGAATGGAATCGCCCGGCGGCAGACCCTCGAACAGATGATTCAACGTACCGTTGGTGTTTCTGGGCGCCAGCCAGTGCGGAATATAGGGATGGAAGAACTCTCCCCACTGATTTTCCGGTGTCGCAAAGTAGAACGGCGCAGCGATTGCTCCCAGGAAATACCCCGTCAGACCTACAGACGGAATCGCCCCACCGACTAAACCACCCGCCAGCACCACCAGCAGTTCCGTTGACGAAAGTGCATATTGACGCGCAAGTAATCGGCATAGTGGATTCAGACCCAGGGCAAGCAGGAGGTAGAGCAGCAGTGTACCCATCGGAAAATGACTCAGCGTCATTCGCGACGCGTGTACAACGTACTCCACGTAATTCACCACGACGTTCACCCCAACGGCCAGTGCCCCGGCCAGGAGAACGCTGCGGAGCGTCACCGCCTGCCCTTGAGTCTGCGCCGTCGAATCCGTGGAAAGGACGACCGGTGAAGCTTCAGACACAATGCACTTCCTTCCGTTTTGGGGCAATCCAATGCATCGCTTATCGCTCCTGCGCCGTTGAGACCGGAATTTGCGAATCCCGCAGCCGGCCGGGAGGATTAACACCCGGACACCTCAATATACAAAACGAACAGGATAAACACAAAAAGACGGTCGCCAATTGCCGAGCCCGGGGTCTGGAATGTCGAAATTGCATCGGTATCTAACTCTGCAATGGCCGTCCGCAAGTGTATCCTCTCCACATATCCGATTGCAGCACGGTTAAACACCAGCCGACCACGTGTTCCCTCCCGCACGTACTTTCGCCTCCTGCTTTAAGTATTCCGCACAATGCGCGCCCCCCGCGACGCCCCCGACCACGTTCAGCTCGTGGCCCATCTCAAGCAGTCCGTCCCGAATGGATTCATCCAGAGACCTCGTCACCATCAGGGGCTCTTCCATCTGGACGTGCATCCGGGGACCGGACACCGCCTCGCGGGAAGTCGCGCCAAAGTCCACGATTCTCTGTGCGATCCGCGCATTCACACTCACGAGCCGGCGGCCCCCCGGCAATCCGATCGCGACGTCGCGGTCCGGCAGACGAATCATCAGCGGCGCCGTGTTGTTCAAGGGCCGTTTTCCCGGCGCCACTGAATTCTTGCGTCCGGGACGCGGATCCAGCCGGCACATCCCGTGCCCCAGAATTAATCCCGTACCCGGCACCGTGACCAGCGACCCGAATGCGCCGCCCTGCGATATCGTAACCGACGCCACGTTGCCTTCCACGTCCGCCGCAGAAACATGCAGCGTCCCGGCCGTTGAATCTCCTTCGGGCCTCGGGGACCGCCGATCCACGACCTCCGGAAACTGCCGCACGGACTCCACGCGACCTGCCGCGTAGTCTTTGCTCAACAACCGTTCGACCTGAACGTCCACGTGATCCGGATCCCCCAGATACATTAGCCGGTCCCGCCAGGCCAATTTCAACACTTCCGCCAGCCGGTGCCAGTACGGCACCGTCGTCTCCGGAACGGGCTGGAAGCATTCCAGCATATTCAGGACCTGGAGGGCCGTGAGCCCGCCGTTCGGCAATATCGCCGCGTAGACGCCCGCGTCGCGGTACGTGGTCTCGTAAGGCGCTGTCACCCGCGGCTCGTAGTTTGCCATATCCTCCCTGGTAAGTGCACCCCCCGTAAGGCTGACGTGGTCCGCGATCTTCCGTCCGATCTCGCCATCGTAGAAGTCGCGCCAACCCGCCTCACACGCTCGCGTCAACGATTTCTCCATGTCCCGCCTGTGCCAGACGTCGTCCGGCGTGGGTACACGCCCCTCCGGCATCAGATGCTTCTGTGTTGCCTCGAACCGCCGGACTACCGGCTCAAGATTCCGAACCGCGGCGGCCGTGGAACCGAACGGGAACCCATTCTCAAGCAACGTGAGCGACGGCGCCACGATATCCGACCACTTCAACCGACCCCAACGCTCCCACAATACACCCATCCCCGCCATCATTCCGGGAGGGCCAACCGCCAGTGGCCCGTGTACGTTGGCGTTGGCGCGAACGGAACAGAGATACTCGTTCTCGTTGATCCCCTTCGGCCCTTCCCCCATCGGCATCACGTCGTACATCGTCTCGCTCGACGACGCGGGTGCTATCGAGTTCGCATCGAGAGACCACACCTTCCCGGACCGTCCGTCCAGCACCAGGGCGCACATTACGTACCCCATCACGCCCGTGGACTGTGGCTGCAACATACAGCAGGCCATACTGGTCGCGGCCGCCGCGTCCATCGCGTTTCCACCCTGGTCCAATATACGCGCGCCCACCCGGGCTGCTTCCTGGGGGCCTGCGGCAACGGCCCCGCGGGGAACGAGGACCTCTTTTCCTTCAAACATCCGACTCCTCCAATGGCAAGCGTTTGGCCGGATAGCTGCCATTCCTTCAATTCTTGTTGGCGGGAATGTACAAGGAATGCCCCTACGGGGTGCTTTACGACAGATTCTCAGCCACTTTGTTGATTGCAGCCCCGATATCGCGGACGTCCGACTCCTCCATGTGTTCATGGATCCCCCGCACCGCGACTGTCCGCAATCCAGCGACGGCCTGGGGGGTGGTGTCGGGTCCATAGTGGTACTCGCGGTCTGTTACGCCGCATGTAAATGGACACCCACTGTTTCCGTACGTGATCTTTTCGGTCAGGTAGTTCCCACGCATAAATATCGGGTCGCCGATATAGTGGGCGCCTACCGCGACACCCTCTGCGGACACTGCCTTGCAGAACCGATCGGGATCGTGACCCGTCACGTGGAAGATGAAATTCCACCAGGACACCTCGCGGTCCGCCTCCTCGGGCACGGGTTCGATTCCCGGCGCATCCGCGATCAACTCGCACAAAAGGCGCCCCAGGTGAATCCGGCGTTCGACAACGGCCCGCACCTTCTCCAACTGCGCCAAACCAACCGCTCCCTGCATCTCCGTCATGCGATACGTTGGCGCAAGGAACCCGTGGTCCCTCTCCCCCATGTACTTGTAGTCCCAGCCCTTATCGGAAAACAGCTTCAGCCGGACATACGTCTCCTCACAATTGGTTACGGTCATCCCCCCGTCGCCTGTCGTCATTTGCTTGGACTGCTGGAGGCTGAAACACCCCATATGCCCGAATGTGCCGACGTACCGACCCTTGAATCGGGTGGCATGGGCCTGGCTGCAGTCCTCAATCAGAATCAGGTCGTGGCGATCAGCAATCTCCGCCACCGCGTCCACGTCGCACGGCCTCCCGAAGAGATGGACGAGAATAATAGCCCGCGTCCTGTTCGAAATAACCGCTTCGATAGAGGCCGGCGTCATGTTCAATGTCCTGGGATCCACGTCGGCAAAGACCGGCACCGCGTTCTGCTGCAGGATCGGCATCACGCTGCCCGGATCGGTAACGGGCGCGGTGATAATCTCGTCGCCGGGTTCCGGGTTCACGGCCCCCACGGCGAGATGGAGGGCAGCCGAGCCGCCCGTGGAACTCTGCGCGTACCTGACCCCGTAGAAATCGGCGAATGCCTCTTCGAATTCCCTCACGAACCGGCCGCTCTTGCCGAATAGATTCTGGCTGCGCACGGCTGCTAACAACAGTTCTTCTTCCCGCTGCCCGAACGGCGCCCTTTCGGGAAACGGGCCGGTTCGTACCTTCGGGCCTCCATGGATTGCGAGTTTCTCCATTTTCCCTCCAACAAAAGAAGAATCCAGAAGCTAAAAATCAGAATCCGGAAGAAAAACCGGGTTTACTTACAGAATCTGACTCTCGACTCCTGGATTCCTTCATGACGCGCCACCCCACCATCCCCCGTTCGCATGGCAGTTTATCGCCGCTCACCGCTCCAACTTAAACAGGACCTCCTTCTCCGCCTCCACGTTGCCATTCTGGTCCACGATGCGAACCGTCAGCCGGTTCACCCCGGATTTGGCGTTACTGAGATCCATTTCGAAATACTCCTGCAGATCGGTATCCTCCCGGACCTGCTCCGTGGATACAGATACCTCAGGGTTGCGTTCGCCCCTGCGGAAGAGTGCGCCCACGCCCGACCAAAGCCGTCCGAACGTGCCGCCCTTCTCCGGCATCGAATGGATCGTATAATGCAACGTAAACCGGCACTGACCGAACGTGTCCGCCGTCAGGCCGTATGCTTCGTAATATACAAACGGGTGCTGGTTCATCCGATAGGTCTTGGTTGTCATCGGAATCACCCAGATGCCACCACCTTTGTCGTATTTCTCCAGGCCACCCTCCGTGGATACCTTGAAACCCAATTCCAGCCCACTCAGCTTCAACGTATCCAGGGAATAATCCTCAACTTCGAGTCTTTCTTTGTAGATGCCCGAATGGCCGGAAATCAGGTCTTTGACCTGTACCCGCATATCGTAGGCGCCCGGACTCACGTCCAGCGCGAGCTGATTCGGAATGAAGGTGCCCTTTCCTGTATATAGGTCCTTCGACGTGCGCAATACCAGTTCTTCGCTGTCGTGCAGCGTCTGTCCGGTTTCGGTATCGTACAGGGCAACCGCGCAACCCATCTGGACCACCGGCTGTTCCTCCGATTCCGATTCTTTTAGACTGCGCGGCGGAATACCGTAGTAGACCTCTACCCTCGTTTTTCCATTGGATCCTCGAAAAGTCGCCCGATCGTAGTAGAAATCCAGAAATGCCTCGCGGCCGCCCGGCAGATAGTGCTCGGGCATCTGCCGGATGCTCCGGTTCACCACCATCGCCGGCGAGAATTTCACCATCCTGCTTGTCCGCCGCAGAGCGCCGTCGTCGAATGCCGCCGCTGGCACGGGTGCAAAGTCGAATTTCCCACCCCCCCACTCGTTAGTAAACACGACCTCAATCCCCCCGCCAACACCGGTATACACCCATGATTCCCATTTAATGAACGACATGAAGTCCCCTCCCGCCGCCTGCGTGCGGTTCGGCGACAGGGTCACTTCGTAGTTGTCTCCATCCAGCGCCGACATGTCCGCGGGCGCCAGGGGCTCGTCCTCCAGAGCGGGCGCCCCCAACTCTACCTCCAGCGGATCCGGAGCCTCACCCTGGTCGGTACCCGGCGGTAGCTCAAAGGGAAAATCCAGACCCACCTCGTGCATGCGCCGGATCGGGTATACGGGACCCCGGCCCACGCCGGCCATGCCCAGGGGACCGTAGATGTCGTGGGCGACACGCTCCTTGATTCGTTCCACGGCAACCGGCATCGACGGCGCCACCGAGCCCGAAGTCGATCGATAATCAGGAGTGCCGTATCGAATATAGACCTCACCCCTACGGTCCCAAGGGTGTGCCATTTCCGAAAATCCGGTCCTTGAATACCACACCCGGCGATAATGTTCCAACTTGCGTTCATTCACGGCAGTCATCAGGTCCGGGTCCCTAACGGACCAGAATCTTACCAGAAATTCCCTCCGCGCCGCCGGATCGTCCGCGGTCGCCCGGTAGGCAAGAAGCTCCTCGCTGGATGCAATCAGGTGTACGTCCTGATAAAACTGTCGTTCCTCAGGCGGCATCCTGGAAAACCCCCGGCCATAGTACTGCATGGCCAGATCCAGTGCTTTCCGGCTCGCACAGGCCTGCGCCAGCACGGGCAACAACAACCCCTCGTCCGTCGTCACGTCCAGAGAATCCAGCGTCTCCGAGGGCAAGTCCTCAAACACACCCGTTCGAATGTAGGTTGTTACCACGGCTTTAAGCACGGCAGGGTCGCGCGTCGGCTCCACGGAAAGGGAGCGCACATAGGCGTCCAGAGACGTGTCGTAGTCCTCGATGTCGGAATAAAGCCGCCCCAGAAGCCGGTGAGTCAAATCAAACCCCGGTGAGAGCACGGCCGCCCGTGACGCATGGTAGATCGTCTGCTCGGAGAATCTTCCCTTTTCTCCCTCCGCCGTCCCGGACCGGTAGGACGCCAGCGCCATACCGAAGTGCGCCGGCGCAAACCCGTCGTTCTGCGAAAGGGCCGACTGGAACGCCTCGCTGGCCCCGGACAAATCCGCCTTCAGCAACCGCGCGTACCCGACCCGGGTGTTGTGACCGGCCGGATCCCCGGTCAATTGCGGCCAGTACACCCGTACGGCGCGCTGGACTTCCAGGTCGGTTGCAGGAACAGCGGTCGAATCCGCGGCCCCCTGCGGCGCCTTTTCTTCGGCACGAGCAGGCAGTCCTACCGTCAGCAAAAGGGTCAGTCCCGCAAGCCAGGCCACCATCGTCCGTGTTCGAATCCGGTACATCGTTATCTTCCTCTCTTCAGGATGGCGCCAATATGGCAAACCGCGCCGCTCGTCACAGAGGCGCAGCAGGTGGAACTATGGTTCAGTAACCGATACCATTAGGATGCCCGCAGGCGGAATTGGTTGCAGAAAATCCAGACCTGCGGGACGGACTCTCGCAATAATCAAAGAGAAACGGATTTCGATGAGGATGCGAGATCGGCGGGTTCGGATGTGGTCCTCTCACGTCTCCTCTCTTCCCTCTTGAGGTACTTCCCAACTGCGTTCCGGGCCGACTCAGGCTTTAACTCTCCCGTCAACTTTCCTTTTCTATCAAAAATTCTCCCCCACCCCCATAACGTCCCCCTTTCCCCTGCCCTTTTTCTTGCTTCGCCCAAGAAAACGGGCGAAAAAGAAGGGCGCCGCTCGGCGCGGAGCCGGTTTTTCCACGAATTTCGTCAGTGGCGTAGACCGGCGATTTGTGACCTTCGTACGAATACGACCCCCCGTTGCTTCGGTGCTGGACGGATCTGCGTGGAAAAACCCCCATCCTCACAATCGAGCGCGCGACTGGACAGCGCGAGGTTCGATATATTTACAATACTTGACGATAAAGCGCGGAACCTACGACCGCGCCATGGTTGTATTCGTAGGGGCAACCCTTGTGGTTGCCCGCCTTTCGGGTGTTTCCGGGTTCCTTTTGTGTCTTTGTGTCTCCGTGTGAGCTGATTTTTGCTTCAAGCTGACTGCTGAAAACTGACTGCTGAGTGCTTCATTGTTTCACCTACAACAAGAAAGGAGGACGATCCGACGGACCGCCCCCCCTTGATGTTTACCGAGTATTCCGCTCCTAGAACGTCCCGCCTAGGGACAGTCGCAGCGGAGCATCGAAAATACCCAGATCCGCGTTATGATACGAGAGATCGACGGTAATCAGTTGACCGCCCGCCAATTCGTGCTTCAGGCCAGCGCCGACGCTCCAGCTTTCCAGCGCCGTATGCGTCCGGTAACCCGCACGAAGCGCCAGCGTGTTCTCCAGCCAGAGTTCCCCGCCCACGCGGGTGATCGGACGGAAGTCCGTCACAAACTCGTGCTCGAGCGAGAGCGTGAAGTATCCGGGATCGCCCTTCTGACCGAAAATCTCCATCGCTCCGCCGAGGGAGTAGGTGGTGGGCATCGCCGCCGTGAAACCGCCCTCCGTTGCTTTGACGTTCGGCCCCAGGTTCCGAAAACTCATGGCGATCCTGCTGCTCCGGTACCCTGTGTAGAAGTGGGTGCCGATGCTATAGTCCAGTGTGGACACCTTTTCCAGGTGAAGATCTTCCTGGATCCAGCGAATCTGACCGCCCAGCATGAATTTGTCGGTCATTTTCTTCGCAAAGACCGCGCCGAGGGCAATATCGCCCACCTGCGCCATGGTGCCAGTGCCCCAGGGGGCCGTGGGCGTTGTGACTTCGAATTCTTCAGCCGCGAAGCTGGTGACCGTAAACCCGATAACCCCGAATCCCGCGTTGAAGGCCAGCGCCCCCGACACAAGTGAAGAATTGGCCAACCAGCGGGTATAGTTCAGGGTATAGCCCACGTTTTCGACGTGCCCCAGGCCCGCGGCGTTCCAAAACGCCGAAGAGATATCGTCCGCAATGGCCGTATAAGCACCGCCCATCGCTTCGGCGCGTGCGCCCTGGCCGATCTTGAGGAACGGGAACTCGGAGAGTCCCACGCGCTCGACCCAAAGGCCCCACGCCTTGTCTACGTTCTCCATCTTCGGATCGATCAACGCCCCGTCGCGCGATCCGGCGCCGGGCGCGGGCTGCTCTACCGCCCACGTTGGCTCCACGGACAGGAGAGCGACGGTCACGAGGGCCAATCCCAAGATGATCCATCCTTTTTTCATAGCAATTCTCCTTAAACGTCGCGAGGTTCGTTAACGGATCACCACAAACGTGCCGGTCTTGATCTTTCCGGCGCCTGCCGAACCTTCAACGCCATGCACGGCATAGAAATAGATTCCCGGACCCACAAGCGCCCGGATTGTGGAATAGGGACGGCCGGTCCAACTGGTCTCACTGGAGGCATTGGCCTTCTGACGCAGTACCTGAATCAGCTGCCCGGCAGTGTTGAAAATGTAAATGAACGAGTTGGACGGCACGTTCACAAACCTGATCTTCAGGCCGCCGCCGTACTCGTTCGTGCCATTGGCCATGTATGGGTTCGGCACCACAACGATATCGCGTTCCAACGCGTCGGCGGCCGCTACGAACGGCAGCACCGGCGACCCGCTGTTTACCTGCAGGAAGTTGGAGAACGGACCCTCCTGCCCATTCTGCAGAAACTTCTTCGCCCTGGGCGGGAGATCCTCGAAAGTCATCGTGCCGTCGTTGTTCACCCAGTCGTCGTGCGGTTCCTGATAAGCACGTACGCTGTAGTAATAGAAAAATCCGGCGTTGGAACTCGCGTCTGACCAGCCGTACATTCCTGGACGATCCGCGCGCCGGCCCTCGCTGGCCTCGATCGCCAGCGACCCCGCCCTGTTTTCGTCGGACTCTGCGGCGGCCACGGGCCAGTCTGCGGCGGCGTCGTACGTAACACCGGCGGGAAGGGGTCCGCCCACGGGAATGTCGCCAACCAGCGAAAACGGACCGGTAGCGGTGAGAGTACCCCTCAGTCCGCGGTAAATGCGAAACCCGGCCACGTCGGCAACACCGAAGTCCGGATGAACGGCGCCCTGGGCCTCGGCGGCCCAGAACAGCTTCACTTTTGCGTTCTCGTCGCTCTTTACGTAGACGTCGACGTCCGGAGGCGAATCCGGAATATCAAAGCCGCTCTGATAGGCGAAAATCGCGTGTTCCAGGTGCTCGACAATCGCCTGTTCGCCCGACAGGAAACTGGCCTTGTCGGCAGTGAGCGACCACTGCCAGATGTCTATGGGGCTCTTGCCGGGACCGGCATACTCGGCGCCGGAGCCGGCCACGTAGGCCACCACGACCTTGGCCTTGTCGCCGGGGCCGAGCGCCCAGGGACCGTACACCTGCGCGTTCGTGAAGCCGCCCACGTCGGTGGGGTTGTCCTGGGCTGTGTTTGCGGTCAACTTGGCGAAGGCCTCCGCCGGGGTCTCCCCCTCGAGGACGGGCTCGTCGTAGTCGGCCGTGGTCCGTACGTTCCACCAGCCCTGGTAGACCGGCTGGTCTTCCTCGGGCTGTACGTACTGGCCCGCGTCGTGTATATTGAACGAATGTCTCGGGTCGGCCGCGTTGTCGGCGAACGCGATCGGCGCCAGGCCCACGAATGAATGGGAGGCGAGCTTACCGTCGGGGAAGGCCATCTCCTTCAGATCGGAGGTCTCGATGTCCTTGATCCACGGATCGCCGGTATCTTCCCAGGCCTTGAACGGGCTGTCGCCATCGAACTGATAGCTCAACTTGAGTCCCTGCGCATCTGCCGCGCTGATGAACGCGGGGCCGCCGGGACCGCCGTCTACGTAGTTTCCGGCTTCCGTGTAGCGGAAGTTGTCGTCGAGACCTTCATCCAACCATCGCCACCAGCGGCCGCCGCCGGTGTTATTGTCGGCCGTCTCGTTGATTTTCCACGTGGCCACCAGAGGCAGGTACACCTCGTTATGCCGATCGCTGCCGATGTTTTCCAGCGTATATTCAACAATCACGAAATCGTCGAACATCTGATGGGCCCAGTTATGCACCTTCCGGGTTATCGTGATGTCGAACTTGTTGTTCCACCTGGTGACCAGAATCTCTTCCGCAAACGCATCGTCCGGCGTGTATTCCCCGGGCGAGAAGTTATGGATGAGTCTGGGGGGTGCGCTGGTGTCCATCTCGTCGGGCACGACCGCGTCGGGCCAATAGTTGCTGGCCGGAGAAAACGACCCGGAACGTCCCTGCTCCCACTCCGTCGCCGCACCGAGTTCCGCCTCGGGCCCGCTGGACGGGTCGTAGACCATCGGTACGATACCGACGCTCTTGCCCCTGGGGCCTGTCCATGCCGCATCCACGCCGCCTGGCCCCACCACCATGATCCAGGTGCCGAATCCAACGGCGTTGCCGCCCCGACGGGTGTAGTTTGAACTGGCGTTGCTGCTCGGGATATTGGCCCAGCCGGGATACCAGAACATATCCGGTTCTCCGGTCTGCCCGCTTCCAAGGTTCCACCCGGCCATGGTTCCATCCACGTTCCAACTGACCTGGACGTGGCTCCGGCTGGTGGAAAGCCTCGGTGTGTCGCTCTGGTCTACGGCCCAGGCGCCCACCGGCAGGAGCAAGCCGCAAACAAGCGCCACAAGCTTGATGCCTGGTCTCATACTTGCTTCTCCCTTTCGATTAACGGGGGGCCGGAAAAAAAGCCCCCCGGTTACATTAATTCGTTTAGAAGTTGACTTTCAGACCAACCCCCAACTCACGCGGCTTTCCGTAGTACCGGGTCAACTCGTTGTAGTCCCCGTAGTCCAGATAGTCCTGGTCATTCGGCCTGGGCACGTTCAGACCCCAGCGGACGTAATCGGGATAGGAGCCGCCGACCGGGCTGTCCTGCTGATTAAACAGGTTGAAGACTTCCACGTAGAAGACGGCGTTCCGATGCCCGCCCTCCACGAGCGTTTTCTCAACCTGCAGGTCTGTCCACGTGCGGATGGGCCTGTGGCGCAACTCCGGCTGCTTGCCGGGCGGCGTGTACCACAGGGGACTGCCACTCTGGATACGCCAGACCATATTGGCGCGCAGGCCGCCCACTGCGTGGAACTGCCGCAACCCGGGGCCAAAGTCCATGGGCGTGTCCAGATAAAGCGAAAGACTCGACTGGACGCGCAGGTCGGAACCCTTGGGGTTGAACAACCGCCCGCCACCGTAGGTGGGCTGCCAGACGCCGTTCATATTGGCGGGCGCGTCGTAGGCCTTCTGGATATCCATGAACTCGAAGACCACGTATTGATAGCTGTTGGTGATGGCTCTGGCCCTGCCCCGCCACCAGCTGGCCACCCGCGTTGCGAGAACCATCCGCTCTTCGAGCGTGAAGTCCTTGCGCACGTACTGGGATCCGTTCCATTCCCAGTCGTGGTACTGATCGGGATTCATCACGTACGAGGAATCCGGGTAGAACATGGTGGCGTTGGAGCCCACGCGCGCCGAAGACGCCCAGCCGAAGTTGATGGCCGCGTTGAACGAGAAGTAATGGCTGAAACCCTTGCGCACGTGCAACTCGAACCCTCTCATGTCCTGGAAACCGCTGGGTTTTCGGCCCCAGACCCAGGTACTCCGCTGCGGCTCGTACCAGTACCGGCTTCCGGAGTTGACCTTTCCGATTGCGCTCTTGTAATATGCCGCCATACCCGCCGTATAGTCGGCCACGAAGTTCCAATCGGCGCCAGCTTCGTAAGCCCGGGTACGTGTAAGAGAAACGTAGGGGTTCGCCATCCGGACCTGCCCGTGCAGACCCCGGAACGCATCCCAGGCCACGTGGGCGTCCGGGCCGTTGGCCCGCCACTGTTCGCGGAAGAACTCAAACAGATCGGGAACCTTGGCGTACATTCCGGCCGTGAAGTGGAAAGCCGACCGCTGCGTGATGGGATGAGAGATCCCGAAACGTGGGCTGAACTGGGTTGCCCACTGCGGATCGACCGTGACCATATCCACGTGCTTGATGAGCCACCGGTTCTGCGGCGTCTGAAGCTGCGAAACGTTGTAGAACCGGTGATTGGTGTAGAGCGCGTCGAAACGGATGCCCGCGTTCAACACCATCCCTTCGAACTCCATCTTGTCCTGCAGATAGAATCCGATCTGAAGGGGGTTGATCGGGGCTTTCACGTCCGGCAGATTGCCGGAATGGGTGATGAAGTCCACGATCCGCTGGCTGGGATTGGGCGCGTTATAATTCAGGTAATAGATGCTGAACCGGGTGAGATCCACGCCCGTTTTTACAAAGTGTCCCTTGGTGACCTGCGAGGACACATCGAGCTTGAGGTTCAGCCGGCTCCGGTCCGCGATGGTATAATTCGCGACGTAGTTGGGCTTCACGTTGAACCAGCCGTCCAGGTCCTTCTCGCCAAATAACGTTACGGGGAATCCGAACTGGTCCTTCGGCCAGTTGGTATCCTGCGTATCTTCAAGGGTTGTGTAGAACGACACTCTGGCTTCGTAAAAGGTCTTTGGAGATACCGTATGGGTCAGTGACGCATAGGTGACCCGGTCGGAAACTTTGCGTCCGCCCGCGCCGGACCCCTCGGGCAGAAAGATATTCTGACCGTTGGACGCCCTGTCGCGCTGGGTGTTCGTTCCTCTATTGTAATATTCCGCCACGGAGTAGATCTGCCCGATGCTGACTTTGGCGTCAGCCCCCGGGCGGAACGTCAGCTTGGCGTTCCCACGGAAATCCAGCGGCGTATCCAGCGTGGGAAACCCGCCTGACATCACACTGATGAGGCTGGTGGCGCCAAGGCTCGGGTCGAACGTGGCGTTGCGAACGGACGTGTTCAACACGTCGGTGGGCTGCCTGGTCCACCTGGCGCTGGCGAAGAAACTGGCCTGGTCGCCCATCGGCCCCGAAATTCCACCCTCGATATAGGAACCCTTCACTTCGGTATAGTCTACCGCATTATGCGCCAGACCCACCTCGTCGTCCGGTGTTCCCGGAACGCCATCCTCGCCGTCGCTCAGGATCACCGTTTCGGCACGCCACTCGCGGTCGTCCCATTTTAGCCTGTCGCGGTGATACGCGCTTTCGTAGAGGTTGGAGCCCCAGTGCTTCTGGCTTGGAGGCGTATAGCGGAAATCGCCCCACCCTCGGTAGTCACGTCCGCCGTCTTTCGTGATAATCGACACAGCGCCCGATTCCAGGTTTCCGTATTCCGCGCTTGCCCCGCCGGAAATCACGGTGATTTCCTGTACCGCGGTCTTGGACGGGCCCGTGAACTGCCGGCCGTAGCCGTCGTTGTTCGGCAGGACCACGCCGTCAACCATCAGGATACCGTCTCTCGAATCGCCGCCCCGGATGACGTTGGCGTTGGTCAGTTGCACGCCCGGATTCAATGCGACCAGGTCGGTGACCGAACGCGCCATGGGAAGCGATTCCAACTGCTCGGCGCTCATTACGTAATGACTGGTGGTCTTGTCGGGCTCCACCGGCGGGCGCTCCGCCGTGACCACAAGCTCCTCGGCTTCCAGCGCGGTTTCTCTCAATTGGAAATCGACGGTCGCGGTGAAGTCGGCGTGTATCACCACGTCCGTCTGCGAAACCGCGTTGTAGCCGACCATTGACGCTACGAGCGTAATATTGCCGGGATCGACCGAAAGGATAAGGTAATATCCGTCCGCATCCGTCTGTGCGCCTCTGCGCGTGCCGTCTATGACGATATTCACGCCCGGCAGCGGTTCGCCGGACGCGGCATCCATGACGCGACCGGTCAGTTTGCCGGTTGTGCCCGCAAACGCACCTGCGGTGAAAGCCACAAGCACAGAAAGCGCGACCGGCATAGCGATAAACAACATCCTTCTACTCATCTGAAAATCCTCCTCCGAAAAGATTCCGCGGCTATTTCCCGCTGAAATAGAATTTAACCCCGGCTCCGAAGTCCAGCATCTGAAGGGGGAAAGTTTCGGAAATCTCCCAGTCTTCCATGCTCCGAAGGTCCCCAATCATCATATTATACCTGGCGCGAAGGTCCACGGCCACGTTTTCGATCACGAACGCTTCCACGCCCAGTCCGGCGTTGATCCCGAGCGCGTACCGCTCGTCTGTGAACGGTTCCAGTTCCAGAACCAGATCACCCGTCTGCCCGGGCCACAGCAACCCGCTGACGTCGTTCTTATACCGATAAAAGCCGCCGCCCACCGCGACGTAAGGAGCGAAACTGCTGGCGGCGAACGGCTTCCCGATCTGCCGCAGCCGGACGAGCGCGTTTACCAGCAGACTGTTCAGGCTCATATTGCTTGCCGCGTTCGGGCTGGTGTAGGCATTGCCGTCGGTCCAGGTGAACGTGCGCGTCAGCAGGCTCCCGTCGGTGAAATTGCCGTGGTGAAACTCCATCTCCACGGTAACGTTGGACGCCGGCACGTAGGCCGCGTTCAATCCGAACTTGGAATCGTTGTCGTACCAGTCGCCAAGGCCAAAGACCGGCACGTTGTAATTCGCAAACACGCCGACTCCCCAATTTCCCTCCTGGGCGACTGCAGGCCAGGTTGAAACCGCAAAAACCAGAATCAACAGGCCAACAACCCTGAACACCTTCATATACACCTCCTTGCATTGGAAGATGACTTTTCCCCACCACCCTGATGCAACTCTGCGATCCGCCGCTGAAACAACTGCAACCTTTGAATCTACGTCTAAAAAAACACCCGCAGTCTGCCGGAACCTTCACCCCCTCTCAGACACAAAAAAGGGCACACCTGTCCTGAATCGGTCAGCGCCCGTTAACCCTCTCCTGCTTCAAACCTGTCGTACTTGAAACAATTAACTACGCGGTAGCAATTTAACATAAGCCGCCCGTTGAAACGTAAAGGCTCGTAATTAAGAACACAAGGGCAGGGTATTCGACAGAAGATAATTAACAATTCTTCAATTGTCAACACATTTGTAACACATTCTCAAGTCGGTACCGAAGCCGAATCAGGCTGTCCGGGCCGTTGCCGGTTCAGTTCCGTCGCCCAGGACCTCAAGTACTGTTTCTCCGATTTCGGCCGGGCTGCTGCAGACCCGAATACCCGCGGCGGCCAGGGCCGCCACCTTTTCTTCGGCCGTGCCCTTGCCGCCTGAAATAATGGCGCCGGCGTGACCCATGCGCCTGCCGGGAGGCGCGGTCTGGCCGGCGATGAACCCCACGACGGGCTTCCGGAAAGAACCCTTCACGTAGTCGGCGGCCTGTTCTTCGGCGGCGCCTCCGATCTCGCCGATCATGACGACGCAGTCGGTTTCCGGATCCTCACCGAAAGCTTCCAGACAATCTATAAAGCTGGTTCCGATTATGGGGTCTCCCCCGATACCCACGCACGTGGATTGACCGAAACCCAGGGCGGTCAGTTGTGCGACGGCTTCGTAGGTGAGGGTTCCGCTGCGGGAAATGACACCGACGTTTCCGCTCCGGTGAATTTCGGCGGGCATGATTCCGATTTTACATTTTCCGGGAGCGATAATTCCCGGACAGTTGGGACCGATGAGCCGGGTGGAACGCGAACCGAGGTAGTGTTTAACCCGTACCATGTCCAGGACCGGGATGCCTTCGCTGATGCACACGACAAGGCCGAGACCGGCATCAGAGGCTTCCATAATGGCGTCCGCCGAAAACGCCGCCGGCACAAATACGATCGAAGCGTCGGCCCCGGTTGCATCCACGGCCTCGGACACGGTGTTGAAAACCGGTACGCCCTCGACGCGATCGCCGGCTTTGCCGGGCGTAACCCCAGCGACTATTCGCGTGCCGAAGTCCAGCATCTGACGCGTGTGAAACGAGCCCTCCGTGCCGGTAATCGCCTGCACCACAACCCGAGTATTGTTATCAATGAAAATGCTCATAGTGTGACCCTTTTACATACCTTTCCCGTCGTGCGGCCTCAAGCGGTGAGACGTAAGACGGGAAACGGGAGATGACGTGAGTGCCCGTTCGGTTTCATTATCTTGCCGGAGGCATAAAAGGAAGAACCAATCGGGCAAAGACCTCTTCTACCGTCTCACCTCTACCCTCTCCCCGCTTTCAGGTCTTTCCTCTACCGTCTCACGGCTCACCTCTTACCTTAATCCGGCAGTTACCGTAGCCGGGGGTTGACGCGTTCTTCGAGGGTGCCGTCGGCTTTTCCGATGACGACGCGGTGGGCAAGGCCGGTAAAGAGTCCGGATTCGACGACGCCGCAAACCGCCGCGATGCGGCGTTCAAGGTCCGGAGGATCGTGGATGGCGCCGAAGGCGCAGTCCAGGATGTGGTTGCCGTTGTCAGTAACGAATGCACGGTTCTTGATTACACGGAGACTGGCGCGGCACCCCAGGGCCTCAATCTGAAACCGTACGAACTCCCAGCCGAAGGGCACGACTTCCACGGGTAGCGGGAAATCGCCCAGGCGATTTATGAGCTTGGATTCGTCTGCAACGATGATTTCCCGAAGGCTGGCCGTGGCCACGATCTTTTCGCGAAACAGCGCGCCGCCGCCGCCTTTGATGAGGTTGAAGGCGGGATCGATCTCGTCCGCGCCGTCGATCGTCAGGTCGACCTGGTTGGTATCGGAGAAGCCGATTAGGGGAATACTTTCGCGTTCCGCCTGAATTCGGGACTGTTCGGACGTGGGAATACCGCGAATTCGAAGGCCCGCCCGAACGCGTTCGCCCAGGCTTTGAATGGCAAAGAACGCAGTCGAACCGGTGCCCAGACCAACGATCATTCCGTCGTCCACCAATTCGGCAGCGCGTTCGCCGGCGAGTTGTTTCGGGTTGGCAATCACTTGCAGATTTCCCGTGTGCACAGAATCGTCCGCTCTCGTACGCGATTTTTTACAGTTCTGATCCGATTCACCGGAAATTTATGGAAGGGAATCCCGGTATGCAACGACAAATGACAGTGACATCGCCGCCGCTGCGGCATACGTCCCTGGCCGGAGGGCCGAAATCAGTTGACATTCTCGTTCATATCTATCATTATAATTATATTGGCATGGTCTTGAAAGCGATCATGCCCATTACGGATGACATGCGAACGGGGAGGGCACGTGGCGTACACGACGCTTGAGGATTTTTTCGGAGATATTATCGGTAAGGCCAGGCGCGGACGGGGGCATTCGGAAAGCGCGCTTGCGGATGCGGCCGGGCTGACCGCCGAGGCTGTCGGACGGATTGAAGCCTACGAACTCACGCCTGATGACGGCGGGATTCGTGCCCTGGCCGACGCGTTGGGCCTGGATGGAGAAAAGCTGGTCGGGATTGCGAAGGGATGGGTGCCGAAAAGGGGAAACGCGCCCCACGACGACGAACGACTGTCCGTTGAACGAAA
The DNA here is from genome assembly GCA_963662665.2 of Candidatus Latescibacterota bacterium. Classification (GTDB taxonomy): domain Bacteria; phylum Latescibacterota; class UBA2968; order UBA2968; genus JAAXHE01. The sequence continues at coordinate 15,489 of CAXXJS010000026.1, read as the reverse complement.
GATACTGGACGTGGGTATGGAAGTGAACGCCTATGCGTTAAAGTGCAAGGCTTCCGGCGAAGGCGCGATTGTGGACGCTGGCGGCCATGCGAAGCGTGTTCTCGCGCTGGCGGAGCGAATGCGTCTGAAGGTGACCCACGTGCTGCTCACTCACGGGCACGTCGACCACGTGGGCGCGCTGGCTGAAATTGCAGAGGCAACCGGCGCCCGGGTGTGTTGTTGCGAACGCGACTTCGGGCTTCTTGGAAGTTTGAGCGGCCTCGTGACAGACCTGGTGGACGACGGCTGGCGTACAAACGTGGGGCGCATCGCCATCGACGCGGTGAGCCTTCCCGGACATACGTCGGGTGGAATCGGTTACGGAGGCGATGGTGTGTTTTTTTCCGGCGACGCGCTTTTTGCGGGATCCATGGGCGGTGCGCTGGGCCCGGCCTATGCCGGACAGATCACGGCAGTCATGGAAAAGGTCCTGTCCCGAGATTCGAAAACCGTCGTCTTCCCCGGCCACGGACCCATCACGTCGGTTGCGCAGGAACTGGAGCACAACCCGTTCTTTGTGGGCTGAAACTTAACGGCCCTTTGAAAAATCGCATCCGGTCCGAGGCCGGTATTCCGGGGCCGGACGCCGATGTCAATAATACCTCGCTTGAGACAGATAGTACTGCCGCATGTACCGAACTCGGCGGGCGTTGGCACGGGTTCCAACGAAAAAGCGGATGTTTCCATCCAAATTCCCGCGCGATACGGTATCACAAGGGCATGTTGACAAATTAAGGAGCTTGCAAATGCTCAGGTGGCCCCTTCTCTTTGGCATAGCCTTGTTCACCTATGGTATAGCTGTCGGTCAGGAGTATTTCGGCAAGAACAAGGTAACGTATGACGATTACGACTGGCACTATCTGGAGACGGAGCATTTCAAGGTATATTTCGACAAGGCGTCTCAGCCTGCTGCGGAGTTTGCGGCGAAGGAGGCTGAGCGGGCGCTGGTGCATTTGGAGCGTGATTTGAAGTATACGTTGAAGGACCGATATCCGATCGTGATATACAACTCGCACAACGGTTTTTCGGTGACGAACATCACGCCGACGGAGCAATCGGAGTTCACGGGCGGGTTTACGGAGTTTGCTCAGGGTCGCGTGGTGATTCCGTATACGGGATCGTATGGCGATTTCCGTCACGTGATTCATCACGAGCTGGCGCACGTGGTGACGCTGGAGATGTGGACGGGCGGGGGTTGGCTGGGCGCGATGATGACGCAGGCGGCGACGTTGCCGCCGTTGTGGATTGCGGAGGGCGTGGCGGAGTATTTATCGCAGGAGGGGTGGGACCGTGAGGGTGACAATTTCATGCGTCACGCGACGATCACTGGATATGTGCCCGGAATCATGGCGTTGAGCGGTGCGTTTGCGTATAAGGGCGGGCAGTCGGTATTCGTGATGATCGAGGAGGAGTATGGCAAGGACAAGGTGGCGGAGTTTATCTCGTCGTTCCGGTCTGCGCGTTCCGTGGACAAGGCGCTGAAGGCGTCGGTGGGCGAGGGTGTGGAGGAGCTGGACGAGAAGTGGCAGTTGTGGTTGAAGCGTCAGTATTGGAACGAGATCAACCTGCACCACCCGTCGGAGGAGGTGGCGAAGCAGTTGACGGAAGCGGGTGCGGGCCGTGGTTTTTACAATATTGCGCCATCGTTTTCCCCTCAGGGCGACAAGATCGCGTACGTGACGGAGCGTCAGGGGACGTTCGACATCTATTTGATGTCGGCGATCGACGGCCAGGATCTGGGGCGGCTGGTGGAGGGTGAGCGTTCGTCGGACTTCGAGGGATTGTTCGTGCTGCGCCCCGGCATCACGTGGTCTCCCGACGGCAAGCAGATCGCGTTTGCGGCGAAGTCGCGCAACAAGAACACGTTGTATACGCTGGACGTGAGGAAGAAGCGCGTGACGAAGCGTTTCAAGTTCGATCTGGACGGATTGTTCGAGCCCACGTGGTCGCCGGACGGCAAGGAGATCGCGATCGTGGGATTGAAGGACGGGTGGTCGGACGTGTACGTGGTGAACGTGCTTGACGAGTCACTGCGCCGCATGACGCGTGATCCGTATGACGAGAAGCACCTGGACTGGTCGCCCGACGGCGAATGGCTCGCGATCAGTTCGGACCGTCCTTCGGCGGACCTGACGTATGACGGGTCGAAGGATTTCGTATTCGGGACGTATGACGTGTTCGTGATCCGTGCCGACGGCAGCGGGATCCGCCGCGTGGCGGAAAGCGATGCGAACGACAGCCACCCCACGTGGGGGCCGGACTCGCAAAAGCTGGCGTTCGTCTCGGACAGGACGGGCGTGGGCAACATCTACATCGCGCACGTGGACGGCTCACCGGCGTATCCGATCACGAATCTGTTGTCGGGGGCGCGGTATATCGACTGGTCTGCCGACGGCAAGAAGGTGGCGTTCACCACGTTTCACCGCGGTGGATACGACATTTTCGTGATGAAGGACCCGCTGAAGCAGAAGCGCGGGATGGAGGATCTGCCGCTGACGCGTTACGCGAAGCGTCTGGCGGGCATCGAAGACCGTCCGTTCGTGGAACTGCAGCGTGAGCGCAGGCAGGAAGAGGTGAAGGCCATCGCTGCAACCGACAGCGGCGGCGGCGGTGCGGAACAGGACACGGCGGTGGTGGCGGCGGCGGACAGGAAGGTGGAGACGTGGATGTCGGATCAGATGGCGCTGGCAGCAGCCGAGGCGCGGGGCGATGACGACGACGGCGACGGCGCCGACACGCTGGCGACGGACGGCGACAGGGACCTGACGCTGCGCGACTGGAACAAAGAGTTCACCGTGAGCAAATACAACGTGAAACTCAAACCGGAATTCTTCGGGGCCAACGCGGGCTTCGACACCTTCTACGGTGTGAGCAGCCTGGTGCAGTTGTCGCTGACCGACGTGATGGGCGACCATCGCGTCATCATACAGACAGGACTGAGCTTCTCCCTGAAAGACAGCGACCTCTTCCTCGGATACCAGAACCTTAAACATCAGACCAACTTCTATCTGAGCGCCATCCATACGCGTCTGTTCTTCTTCGACAGCGGTCAGTTGAATGCCGATCGCTACTTCGGCGCCGAAGCAAGCCTGATCCGGCCCTTCAGCCGATTCAGCAGGATGGAACTGGGCACACGGGTAATAAGAATTTCCCGCGAACGACTGGAACGGGAGCGATACGATAACCGGTGGGTGCGGCGTGGCTTCACCGGCAGCAGCCTGCGCGGGCTTTCAGGCACTGAAGTCGATTCCCGAGGCGCTGCCGTTTCCCACCTGTCGCTGGTGGGCGACAATTCGCTGATGAGCGGTTTCGGGGCGGTGGACGGACGCCGGATGCGCCTTGGCCTTGAAGGAAGCTGGGCAGGAATGCGTTTTGGCGCCGTCAATGTGGATCTGCGTCAGTATATGCTCGCGCTTGGCGAATATACGTTTGCCTTTCGACTCTCAGGCGGCACGAGCTTCGGTCCTAACAAGAGAGTCTATTTCGTAGGCGGCGTCAACAATCCCGTGAATCCTAATTTTTCAACGTTTGCGAACGTGAACCAGGATCGGATATTCTTCTCCAGTTTTGTCTGGCCGTTGCGGGGCGTGGAATTGTTCGAACTGGCTGGCGATTCGTACGTTTTGGCCAATGCGGCGTTCCGTTTCCCCCTCATCCGGGAACTGGCGATGGGCTGGCCGCTTCCGCTCTTCTTCCAGAACGTTCAGGGAGAATTGTTCCTGGACGTCGGCGGCGCTTTTGACAGGGCCAGGTGGCGACACGGCTGGGTCGCGCGCGACGGCGGCTTCGAGCTCAACGTGCCGCAGCACTTCCGTGACGGGCAATCCAGGCACGGATTGGATGAACCGCAAATGGCCGCGGGGTACGGATTGGGGGTGCGCGTGAATATGGGCTACTTCCTGTTCCGGTACGATCTGGCATGGCCCACGGATTTTGCGCAAACCTACCATCCCCACCAGTATTTCTCAATTGATATGACTGGGCATTTCTAGTGTTCTGTCCCAGGAATAACTTGCAAAAATAGTTTATTTGCCATAGATTTCTTATAGCGAAAGGAGGAATCTATGGCCAGGGGACGTCCGTTAGCGCCACTGAGTATTGGGGATGAGGTTCGGGCACAATTGGAAACGATTTCCCGTTCAAGAAGCATGTCGCACAGTCATGTACGTCGGGCGAAGATCGTTCTGATGAGTGATCAAGGGCTGTCGAATCAGCAGATTGGACGACAGCTTGGTCTGTCGGGAGCCACAGTCGGGAAGTGGCGCCGTCGGTTTTTAGAACAAGGTCTGATGGGGCTTTATGATGAATTGCGCCCCGGGGGGCCCCGGTCGATCAGCGATGAGCGCATCGCCGCGCTGATTTATACAACGCTCAAAGACAAGCCGTCGGGAGCCACCCATTGGACCTGCCGCTCTCTGGCGGCCCAGACGCAACTGTCCAAGTCTACGGTTCAGCGCGTGTGGAAAGCGTTTGGTCTACAGCCGCACCGGCAAAAACACTTCAAGCTGTCCAATGATCCGTTCTTTGTCGAGAAGGTACGTGACATTGTCGGCCTGTATCTGAACCCTCCCGACAACGCGATGGTATTATGCGTTGACGAAAAGAGCCAGATCCAGGCATTGGAACGAACGCAGCCGATATTGCCTTTGGGGTTGGGCTATGTGGAAGGGGTGACCCACAATTATATCCGGCACGGCACCACGACCTTGTTCGCCGCACTAGAGGTCGCTTCCGGCAAGGTGCTGGCCCAATGCAAACCCCGACATCGACACCAGGAATTCCTGCAATTCCTCAAATATATCGACCAAAACGTCCCGAAGGACCTTGACATTCATCTCGTCGTCGACAACTACGCCACGCACAAACACGAAAAAATCAAACGCTGGATCGCAGCCAGGCCCCGATATCACGTTCACTACACACCGACCTACGCGTCTTGGCTCAACCAAGTCGAGATCTGGTTCGGTATCATTACCCAGAAAGCCATCCGACGCGGGACCTTCAAGAAGGTGAAAGACCTCATCGCCAACATTCAGGATTTCACTAACCATTACAACACCAACTCACAACCGTTCGTCTGGACCGCCACCGCAGAATCGATCCTTGACAAGATTACTAGACTTTTTGAACTAATTCATGGGACAAGACACTAGTGTTCTGTCCCAGAACACTAGTACACGGCAGCTGAACTCAGGATATCGGGAGTGAACGCAGATGACGGCCATAGACCACTATCGGGAGGGATTGAAGCAGATTTCCGCGGGTAGCCTGGAAGGTGCTTTCGAGATGTTTCAGAAGGCGCTGGAAGCCGATTCCGGGTTTTACATGGGGCATCTGGGTCTGGCGCAGGTGCTGGACAGGCAGGGCAAAGTCGATGAAGCGATTCTACACGCGCGGGAAGCGATTCGAATCGCCCCGGAAGAGCCGCTTGCACATACAAGTCTTTCGAGGCTGTACCAGCAGAAGGGCCTTATCGACGAAGCGGAGGCGGCAATGGAAACGTCCAATCGGCTGCAATCCTGATTGCGAAGCGAAATGGCTGGCTCCGACGGGGCGCGAACGAAACTTCGCGCCTTTTTACTTTTCTGTCGGGACGCCGCTGGCATCTACTGTCCTCAGACGACGCGCAAGCAGAAGCCGGATCAACCCCGGACCGCCCGCGATCAGGTAGGTAGCGAATGCGAGACCATGCATCACCGTCGCGTAGGCAAGGGCATCCGTAAGCGGTACATTGTATACTGCATTGAGGGTCTGGCTGCAAAAATAATGGTAGGCGCCGGTTCCCCCCGGAGTGGGGATAATCACGCCGATGGTCGATATAACCAGGACTACGACTGCGTCGAAAAAACCGAGGTCGTACCGCGAAGGAAAGCCGAACGCGAAGAATGTGGCATATGACGTCAGAATGTAAGTCAGGTTGAGAAGGATACTGGACACAAGGATGCCGATATAACCCGACGTCGCGTGAACGCCGCCCAGTCCCTGAAATAGAGACCGGAGAATTCCAATCAGCCGGTCCGCCATCGATTGGGAGATCCACCGGACAGGCAGACGCATGAGATTCAATGCGCGGTCACCATAGACGGAAAGAAGCGCGAAAAGAAGGAGAAAGCCCACGGTGGCGAACAGTGCGAGCAGCGCTACCCCCTCCATCCAAGGGAACGCGTTGACGATTTTATCTCTGGAAAAATGAAGAACACCCCCGAGGAAGGTGAGGAGAGCCAGCATGTCGATCGCACGTTCAACCAGAACGGTGGCGAGAATACCGCTCAGCGGAAGGCGCTCGTCCTTTTGTAGCGCGACACCGCGCGCGATCTCTCCGGCGCGGGAAATGACGTTGGTGGCCGCATAACCCACAAGGATGGCATGGCTTGCTCTCCGGAAAGAAATCCGATCACTGATGGGTTTCAAAAGGATCTGCCAACGCCACGCGCGAGGAAGAATCGACAGAAAGAGCAGGAAAACACTTAAGACAAGCCAGGAAACCCTGGCTTGTCTTAAGGCAGACCACAGTTGGGCTGCCTCGACGCCCTGAAATGCCAACCAAAGAAATCCTGCGGCAAGCGCGACGCCGATGCCGGATTTGAGCAGTGTCTTTATTGATTGAGGCAAAATGGCTCTCGTTGGAATCGACGTTCAGTATCCGAATCCGCGCAGGGCCCGTTCTTTCTTCCGCCAATTCTGGTGAACTTTCACTCGCAGGTCCAAATAAACCGGGGTGTTCAGGAAGGCCTCTATCTTACCCCGTGCAATTCTGCCGATGGATTTGAGCGTTTTGCCATTTCCGCCGATGACGATACCTTTCTGCGAATTTCGCTCGACGACAAGACTCGCCCGGATATAGGTCCTGGGGCTGCCTTCGCGAAACGCCTCCAATTTGACCGCCGTGGCGTAGGGTAGTTCCTGCCGGAGTTGCAGGAAAACTTCCTCCCGGATGAGTTCTCCCACAAAAAACCGCTCCGGGTGCTCGGTGAGCATGTCCTCGGGATAGTATTCGGGACCCAAGGGCAGTGCCTGTTCAAGCGCGGCATGTAGCTGTTCGACATTGTCACCGGTATGGGCGGAAATCGGGAGGACCTCCTGAACCACGGCTTCCTTCCTGACGGTATCGACGCATCGCTGTGCCTGGGCAGTGGAGACCAGGTCGGATTTGTTAACCGCGACGATGCGCGGGCTCCTGACCCGGCGCAGCACTTCACGTATTTCCTGGTCGAAGGTGCCTTTGAAGTCCGCGGCGTCGATCACACCGAGAAATACATCGGCGTCGCTGATGGACCGCCTTATCTGATCGCACATACGCTCGTGCAGGCCGCAGCCGGGTTGAAGCAATCCGGGCGTATCAAGAAAGATCATCTGAGACGCACGCGACGTCAGGATGCCCAATACCCGATGCCGGGTGGTCTGGGGTTTGGCGGTGACAATGGACAGGCGTTCGCCGACGAGAAGATTAAAGAGCGTGGATTTTCCCACGTTGGCTCTTCCGGCGATGGCGATGAATCCGGATCTGAAATTGGTGGCGCTTCGCATTGAATTTATCCTGGATTCAGAAATACAGCGAACCCGAGATGCGGTAGGTGTTATCCAGATCGCCGTGTTCCAGAAAGGCGAGGTCGAATGCAACGCGTCCGCGGAGTCGGATGCCCGCGCCTGCGGTAAAGTGACTTCCCCTTGCACCCAGACGAAATGCCAGCATGTTCCGGTAAAGGTATTCTACGCCAACACGAACACCCTGTAAATCTTCCTCCGCGGATTCTTCCTCACCGACGCTGACACTTCCGCTACACGTGATCAGTCCGTGAACCGCCGCAACCGGTCGTGCCAGAGCAACACCAAGGACAATGACGGGTGGAACGCGGTCCGAAGTACCTGTGTCGAAGGTGATCTTTATGGGAATGAGGTTGCGAACCATCAGTCCCCCCGTCAGGTCCGGCCGGGGCAAATAGAGCATGCCAAAATCAATTCCAAATCCCGAACCCGTACCAACACCGAGCCTGCGGGATACGAGCTTCACCCCCGTTCCCGCGAACAGGTTCGACGTCAGGCCGCGGCCAAAGGCAAGGTGAAGGTGGTATTCCGTTGTACCGGCGACACGGGATACGACGGGACGGTTATCCGGACCCGGCGAAAGCGCCGGGTTTTCGAGGGTAGTTATCTTGACACCGTCAACACCCAGGCGCGTGAGACCGACCCCGAAGCCACCCAGCGGAGACGGACCGCACAAGGTGAAGACGTCATGATTGACCGTTCCGCCGAACTGCTCTGCATGCTGAATCTGCAATTCATTTTGGCGCAGCCGCTGAAGGCCCGCCGGATTCCAGTAGATCGCGGTGGCATCGTCGCTGATGGCCACAAAAGCGCTTCCCATCCCTAGAGATCTTGCGCCCGCGCCGAGCAGCAGAGGGTCTTCAGAATAACGGGAATCGGTTTGCGCCGGAACCGGTAAGGGCCGCGATAGTACCAGCGTGAGAATCGCGAGGAGAAACTGCTTCACGGGAAAGACTCGTCGGGTATGAATTCGGTTGTTGGGATGAGTATTGCGGTGCTTCCCGGGTGGAGCGCGGAATCCAGTGCTTTTATGTCGGACGAATCCAGGACGATGGCGCCGGTCCTGGCGGGTACGGGAAATCCGTGCGGCTGGATGAGCAGGGCAGGAGAAAAATACAGCCTGGAACGACCGCGGGGACCCTCAATCAGCCGACCGCTGAAATCGAGCGGTAAACGGCGGCCTCGAAGTCTGAGTCCTGCATTGCCGGGTTCGGTGCTGACCGGGGCGAGCCGGGCGATCAGCTGGAGTTTCGAAGGCGAGCGTCCCAATGCTCCTGTAAGCCGGGTTTTCTGGACTGCGCAGGATCTTAAAATGTGGGCGCCGGCTTTGAGATAAACCTTGCGTATAGGCAGGTCGATTATGAGATAGTAGGCGTTGGGATTCTTTCTCGCAAAGCAGAGTTCGAGTTCCAGGGCATGTTTTCTGTTAAGGAGAACTTGCTCGAGCGAGTCAGGTTCGTCCGGCGCACTCGCCGCGGGAGACGGCATTGACAACGCGACGGTGATGGCAAGGGGAAGAATCAATAGATGTAGACGCGGCTTCCTGTCTGCGCCCGGGCGAATGTGGCCTCCAGGTCCGCGTCGTTCAGGCGAATGCACCCATGCGTTATGTTTCGTCCGATGAGATTCGGGTAGAGGTTGCCGTGGATTTCGTAACCGTCGCCCAACTCCAGAGCGTATGCACCCAGCGTGACCGGATCCAGGCGTGAGAAATCCCACGGAAGAACCGGCGCCTCCATGCCTGCCTCCACAAAGGCCCATTCCGGCTTCTTCCATATTGGATTCACCACCTTTCGCCGGATTTCGAATCGCCCTTTGGGTGTGTTGAACCGCCACATTTTCCGCTTGCCGCTCAAGAGAATCTTTCCGCTTCCGGTCGCGCAGACCGCCTCCTCCAACAGACGGTTTCGGTGCCAGACCTGCAGGCGGTTATGGACCGTGTCGATTACAATATGCGGCTCTTGATCCAGTAAATCATCAAGGTCTGCCTCCAACCTTTCTATATCCAGGGCAAGATGTCTTGCGGCGGAAGAAGGAGCAGAGGCGGCCTTCGGCTCGAAACTCCGGTTCTTGACCTCCGGTGGACGCGTCTGGCACGCCGCTGCGGCCACCAGAGGCAGGAACAGAATAAAGGTAAACCGGCGCATGCAATCCGTACCTAAAACTGGAAAACCGAGAAGAGCGCAGGCTTCTCGGTTTTCCAGTTTTAATTAAGATATGGAATATAACAAAACTGCGAAGAGCTAACGCAGATACCAGGCTTTGTTTTCCTCTTTCCAATCTTCGATTTTCTGCATTGCGGTATTGACGGCGTCCTGCACCCCGCCCAGTTTTCCTTCCGCGGCCTGGGCCTGAGCCAGAGCATCTTTGAACATGCCGTTTTCGATGCTGCCCTTGGCACTATTCAGCGACGCTTCGGCCTCGCCAAGGTCGGCATCGAGTTGATCAAGATCTTCATCGGCACCCTTGCCACGGGGCGCAGCGCTGAGAGCTTCCCTGGCTTCCGCCAGGCTGGGAGACGCCGAATCGATGATTGCCTGAGCGTCGTCGCGTGTTTTGGCCTTGTTTGTTTCCGCCTGGGACACGGACTGGTTCGCGCGTTCCTCAGCCTCGATCGCAGCGGCTCTGGCCTCCGTGTATTCGCCTTGTTCTACTTTGTCTTTGGCATCCTTAAGGGTATTCGTGGCCGAACGGAAAATCTCCTCGGCGTAGACGTCGGCCTCTGCGGCCTTGGCCTTGCTGAGGGCGCCTTCAGCGGCTTTGATTTCCTCTTCGGGAGGTTGTTCGCATGCAACAAAAGCCGCGGCAAAACAGAGAACAAGGCCGATTTTCAGGACAGATCGCATCTCCCCTCCTTGGTTGATAAGACCTCTAATGTTGGCGGCAAGTCAAACAGAAATAACCATTTCCGGAACAGCAAACAGTTAATGCACTGATACAGCAACAAGATACATCTTAAGTTCATCAAAGTCAAGCGATTTCTCTAGAAATTTCGCCGCTGCAGACGGTAAGTGGATTCACCGTTTGAAGGTCATTTCAGGGATGGAAGTCACCCCTCGTCCGGCGAGAATAACATCGACCTGAATTGCCGAGAACGGCAGGGTGTGGTACCGGGCGAACGAAGTCGAGGGCCAAAGACGAATCACGTCAAGTTTAATCCGTGTCATCAGACCGGTTGATGCGGGTTCCTCCAATTCGGCAATCCACCCTTTGCGGTTGCGTACCCCGTGCGCAGGCGGTATATTGCGGGCACTCCGCCATTTGACCATAAACGGCGCCGGCGCGATGGATCGGGACCGGCAAAGATTCGTGTGTCAAATCGAGGCTCCGACGTGGAAGTCCGTCAGTTGTCCAAGTCGCTAATTCACTGGTAAATATTCCATATGTACTAAAGATAACCGTACCCATTGCAGGTTGTCGGGATTGCCAGAGTCTACAGGAGGAATCCATGGGTTTTGAAAACCAGCTGGGTGTGGCTGCGCTTTCGGTTCTGGGGGCGTTGCTGTTTCGATGGTTTGGCGTTCCCGGACGCTGGACGCCGGTGACGCCATTGGTTCTGTCGACCCTGATCGTCGCGTTTTTCGGAGAGTTTGAGACGGTAGGTGAGATCTTTAAGAGCGGAATGGTAAGCGGGCTATTCGCCAATGGGATCCTGTTTCTTTTTCTGGGCACCCGGAATGGATGATCTTATCCTGAGGCGATTCAGGTCGTCGAGAAGCTGTTTTGCATCGAACACGACGGAGTTTTTCGAAATGCGTTTCTCCTTGCGCACGTAAGTTTCAAGCGCCTCCCGGGCGCTTTCGTGGCGACCGTCTCGAAAGCAGGCCAGACCCAGGTAATAGTAGGCGTCTGTCTGAAGGGAGTCGACCTTTACCGCGTTTTGCAGATTCCTGATGGCGTTGTCGTAATTGCGAATGTTGAAGTACGACACACCCAATTTAAGATAGACCGAAGCGTCGTCGGCCCCCGCGGCAATCGCTTGACCATAAGTATTGACGGCGCCTTTGAAATCCCCACGGTTGAATGCAAGGTTACCCAGGCTGACATACGCTTCGCCGTAACCGGGATCGATCTCCAGGGCCTTCAGGTATGCGGTCCGCGCTTTGCCGAGATTCCCTTCCTGCGCATACGCCATGCCCAGATTTCTGTAAATATATCGCCGATCCGCGGCCTCGGACTGGAACCGGAGCGCCCGTTCATAGATTTCAACGGCCTTGTCCGTCTTCCCAGTATATATATAAGTAAGGCCCAGATTAAGGTAGGCGTCCGTGTACTTGTCGTTGAGCTTGACCGCCCGCCTGTATTCAGCAATAGCCTGATCGGCGTATCCTTTATGGTAATAGGCCAGACCCATCAGATTTCGCACAAATGCCGACCCGGGTCTGCGTTCCAGAGCGGCTTTATATTGCGCCAGGGCTGAGTCATAATTTCCTTTGTGGTAGTAGGTTCTGCCCAGGTCGACCCTCGCCTGAAAGATTTCGGGGTCGGCTCGTATCGACCGTTTCAGATAGACAAGGCGCTCATCCGGACGGGTCAGCAGACGCCCATACAGGTAGAGACCGACGGCCGACCCGGGTCTGGCCTGCAGGCGCCTTTGATATTCCGCAAGCAACTCCAGGCGCCTGTCAGACTCGAGCATCAGGTCCTGGTAGTGAACATTCGCCTGGATGTCTTCCGGGCGGACGTTGACCAGGCGCCGAAAATGAGCCAGTTCAGCTTCATTTCCCACGCTTTCAGCACCGCGGACGGGGCTTCCCAACCAACCCATGCCAAGAGTAACAAGAAAGATCAGACTGGATAACACTGGCACTCCGGGGGTCGAACGTCTAACAGTCCGTTGATAAAGTCGCTCTGCAGGCGAGGCCGAGCCATCGTGACCGAAAACAAGGCGCGCGACCGAGTCAAATCGGGGGATTCGAGGAGTGAGCGCAACGAAGTATTTCGGCCACGAGAGCCGGCCGCAGTCCGGATGGACTTTTTCAACGGGCTGCTAACCTTGATTCGTCATTTTTCGGGGACGTTAATTGACACCCGACGTCGAATCAACCCCGCCGAGGCCGAACGAAGATTTCATAGCCGGGGTGAGCGCCCGCATTTACGATGCCGACGTGGCATAATTCAACGGGACCTGGTGGAGGAATCCGGTATTGGCGTGCGGCAGACTAGGCCCTGTCGCCGCTGACGGATCGGCCATACTGCGGTATCGAACCGGGGAATCGGATCGCCGGCTAGCGCCTATCTGTCCTTCTTCAGGAGAATATTCAACGGTCGCTTGGGCTTGTAGAGATAGATGACGTCGGCCGGATCGAGCATGGTATTGAAGATGGCGATTTCATCGATCTTTCCGGAATAGGCGGTCTTATAATTATTGAATCGGATGGACATGTCTTCCATGTTCCAGGAAATGTCACGTTTAATATTCTTCTTCCGGCCAATTTCCTCGCCGTCAATGAATAGTGCGTATTCGGCATCGGCGTTGCCGCTGTTGATATTTGACCATGTAACGACAATGTGGTGCCATTGATCGGATTTCCAGTTGAGTTTCTCATAACGGATCGTCCACTGTTTGACCAGTCCTTCCTCGACTTTCTGCGATTTGTCGGGATAAACCCCGAAGCGCAGCGCGCTTGGAGGACGATCCTTCCGGCTCTTTGCGAAGTCTACGAAGATGACCGCGTCGTCCCACTTCTTCCCTATAGAGAAGGGCTCGGGAAATTTCTCCTTGAAGTCGCCGTTGGGATCTACACTCAACCAGAAAGAGACCCCGCCGGACCATGGGTTACCGGCACCGTACGGGAAATTGTCTTTGGCCTGATAGCTGAGATAGGTCGCGCCGTTTGCGAACGAAACGAAACCGTCCTCTTTTCCGCCGGTAAACTCATGCCGGGGCGGGCTGCTCGTCTCCATCGCAGCGACCGTGCCCTTCTTCTTCGTAAGCGCCTCGAAACGGGATCTGTCGTCGAAATTGGCAAAAAAGAGGACGTTCGCCGCGAGCTTTTGCTCAATTTTTTTTTCGGGCCCACCGCAGGAAGAAAGCCCGAGTGCGGCAACTGTAATTGTGATCAGGTGCAAGATGCGGGGAGGGTACCGTGTCATAAGGTACATCTCCTTTCGGGAGAGAGTAGGATCAGTAAGCCTGTTTAACCGGCCGTTAAAACGGATCACCAATATAAAAAAAGCGGGTTCGGGCGCAAGCGTTTTTCTTGTTTCGGGTCTGCGGATACCGATGGCAGGAGCCGCGAAGGCCAGAAAAATCAGATGATTAGAGCAATGGAAAATGCCTTGACAACAGTTTCCTTATTTATTATATCCAAATTTTGTTGTACCCCGGGACGGCCAGGATTTCGAACCTGACCGTCGGCGCCCGTTCGCATTGCGTTTTATGCTCGTTCTGGCTGTGATCGAGCCGACGCGTCGGAATGCCGACCTGGCGTCACCGCGGCAGTTGTCGTGTACTTTGCTGACTACAAGCGCCGAATGGGTCAAGGCGGCCGAAACGAAAATTGAGTTACACTAGATTCAGGAGTTAACGATGCTGCGTAAACTCGGCGGCGCGATTCTGTGGCTGATCGCGATTTTTATGCTTTCGTCGGTTACCGTGTTCAACCCGGGGCAGGTAACCGACTTTTTTATTCGTGTTTTCAATATCAAGCCCAGCGTTCCGCAGTTGCGTGTGGAGAAACCCTCCCTGAGAGATGAACGCATGAAGGAATTCGCCAATCAGGTCTCGGAGGCGAGTCTCCAGGAAACCATATCCGCTCTGGCCGCGATGGGATCCCGAGTACCGGGGTACCCCGGGCACAGGAAGGCCTTCGAATACGTCAAACACCGTTTCGAGGCGCTGGGTCTCAATGATATCACGGTTGAGGAACACCACGTTACCGTGCCGATCGACAAGGGAGCTTCCCTGGAGGTCCTGGAAACCGGAGACACGATCCGGCTGTATGGTCTTTGGCCCAATCACGTCCAAACGCCGTCACTGCCGGACGGCGGCGTTACCGGCGCGTTGATCGACGCGGGGGATGGGTCCTTCAAGGCGCTGAATTCGAAACCGGTGGCGAAAAGCATCGCGTTGATGGAATTCGATTGCGGTCAGAACTATCTCAACCCGCGCATGCTTGGCGCACAGGCCATCATCTTCTATGACAAGGGAGGCGTGAGCAGAGGACAGGCCCAGGAGAAACTCCTGCAGGTACCGGTGGACGTGCCCAGGTACTGGGTGGAGAAAGTCGACGCGGACCGTCTCGCCGCACTCGCGGCGTCCAACGCCGCCCTTGTGAGAATGACGTCCAGAATGGACTGGGAAAAGGTCCCCACGTGGAACATATACGCCACCCTTCCCGGCTCCGACGAATTTGTCACGGAGCGTGAAGAACGGAAGTGGAAGGACGAAATGGTTGTCCTGAGTTCGTTCTACGACGCCATTTCCGTTGTGCCGGCGTTGGCCCCGGGTGCGGAGAATGCCACCGGGCTTGCCGCCCTTCTTGAAGTTGCGGCGGCGTTGAAAGACAATTCGTGGCTGGAGTCTTCCTCTCAATTGCCGCGGCTGCCACGTTACACGATCAAGTTTCTGGTGACAGGTTCCCACTTCCAGGGCCTGGCCGGCGTCAACGACTTCCTTTTCAGGCATTCCAGGGAAAGCGACCACTTCCGTGAGTTGATTCCTGACGAACAGAAGATCGACTTCCGCCTGTTTGTAGGATTTGACCTTTCGAGTGAAACGGACCAGATCGCCAGTTTCTCGCACGGTACTTTTATCAACCCGAACTGGTCGACCAATAACTATGAAAACAACCTGCTGGCGCCATACGCGAAGAAATTCAACAAATACCTGGCCAAAATCTATCCTGGCGAAGAACGTCACATCGACGCGGTTGCGCCACCAAAACGAACCTGGAAGAACTA
>CAXXJS010000025.1:0-149821 GCA_963662665.2 Candidatus Latescibacterota bacterium | reverse complement strand
CAACCGCTCCGCGTCCAGCGAGCACAGCCACTCGTCGTCCGCCGCCTCGACCGACCGGATCGGGAAGTTACATGCGTGGGGAGGGTTGGACACCATCAGGGTCTCCCCCGCCGGGGGTGCTCCGCCAGTTGTCCGAACGGACCGTCACCCGGCAGTTGCCGGCGTCGATTTTCGTAATCCGGCCCCGCCACGAGCCTGTCCCTTCCACCTCCACGCCAACCGATGCCAGCCGCCTTCCCGCCAGGCAAGACCATAACGGGCGCCCGTTCGAGTCAAGGGTCAATACCCCTAGTCCGCCTTCGAGTTCAAGTCCGCCTTCGAAGACGGATCTCCCTTCGTCCGACAGCGTACTCAGCAGATAACATTTCCCATCCGGCCAGGAAATCTCCAGGCCGATGGCATCCTCGCCTTCGACCACGTCCAGGCGCCGGACACCCGTCAATTTCGGTTGTTTCCGATAGGTTTCGCACACAACGGCGAACAGGCTGTTCAGGGCATCTTGCCGGCGGCCCGCCCGGTTTCGGAGGAGGACGTAGTCCAGGTGTTCGGCGGCGCCCGGCTTTTTCGGCGGCTTGCCGTGGGCCGTGATGACTTCCTGCGCGACGCCCTCCGGGACGATCATACGCAGTCCCGCCTCCTCGTCTCGCCAATCGGCCCGGAATTCACCCGGCGGCTGCCCTCGCTTTACGTCATACAGGTAGGAAAAGCCGCTGCCCCGGTACGAGTGATAACTGCGCTTGCCGTTTGTCCCCGGCAAACCCGGCAACGCTGCGTGCCGCACCAGTTCGGGATCGTCGTAGAGCTTGCGGAACGGGACGTTCGGGCCCGCCAGGGTGCCGCCCTCCTGCGCCTGAAACGAGACACCAGCGGTTGAAAAGTCTCCGTCGAATCCGTGGAAAGAATAGTCGTGCGCCCAGCCGCCCTTTACGTGGAAGAGGTCCACCAGGACCTGCAGGTCAGGCGCCAGTTCCAGCAGCGTCACGCCGCGTCGATACACGTCGACGCCCAGGTAGGCCCGAGGCGCCGAAAGCTCCACGTGCTGCACGTGCGGGGCGGTGCCGAACCGCTCAAGGCGGCCCTCGTCCGCCGTGTCCTGCCGGCTCTCGTTCACAACCACGGTGACGTGGCTGACGGTATTCTTCTCCCAGGCCGGCGGGTCCGGGTGTTCTGCGGCGTGGCTGGGATAACCCGTATCGGGCACGACGCGTTTGCCGCCGGCGATGACCTCCAGATTCAACCGGTCCCGATGGGCGTGGCCGGCGTTGGCGTGTCCGTACTGGAGAACAGTTGCCAGCTGATTTTCCGGCTGCCCGCTGCGCAGGATCACGAATCCTGTCCCGCCGAGGTTATCACTCGTTTCCGGCCATTGCGGCAGGTCGCTCGCGGCGTGCTCGAGTTCGGCTCGCGTCAGGGGTAATTCGAACAGGTCGTCGTAACTCCGGAACCCGCTTTCGTCCGTCGCGCCCACGTTCAAGAGCGCGCGGGCGTACTCCGGCCATCCGTAACCCCGGAAGAATCTCTGAAGCGATGAGATGTCCAGCATGGGATAGGTGGCTTCCGCGCCCGTATCCGCGATGGCCGGCATCTTTCCGCCCCAGCACGCCAGCCGCCGCGACCAACTGCCCAGCGATCGCACGTGTTCTCCCGGAAGTCGGCGTTTGCCCAGGCGCTCCAGAACCAGGTCCGTATCCATCATATTCCGTGTCCAGCAGCCCGCCGAGTAACCGATTGCCACCTCGAACGAGACACCGTCCCGAAACAGGAAATTGTCCAGCGCGTGATCCCATCCCTCAACGCCGTACGCCCAAACCTCGGTTGTGGGCCCGCATCCCGTATATCTCTCCAGTTTTTCTATCGCCCAATCCGTGAATGCCTCGTCGTCGATCACCACCAGCGCCTTCACCGCCGAGGCCTGGTGCAGCCCGTAGTTGCCCCGGATCTTTCCCTCCCAGATGTCCCGAACCGACTGCCGCACCAGGTTGTCTTCCACGTGCCGCACCAACGTTTCAGGTTCCTTGTCCAGAAACGCGTGCACATCGCTTTCGGTCTGCAACGCAGGAAACAGATTGTCGTACGCTTCGGCATAAAGTCCGATGTTGAACGACTCCTGAACGGCATACAGAAACCGCCCCGTATATCCTTTCTGATAGTTCAGACCGTACCAGGACTGCGCGGCGTGGTCCATGGTGGGAAACAGCGCGGCCATACGGTCCAGCAGGATCGCGCCCTTCCGGCCGTACCGCGCATCCCCGGTGATCAGATACGCGCGTCCGAGGTCCTGGAGCGCCGGGATCAATTGGTGCCAGAGGCGATAACAATAGTGCGCGACGAACCAGAACCGCGACCGCCCGTCCCCGGGGTCCCAGCCCATCCCGTCGTCGGCATAGTCGCCAGTAAGCAGGGCGCGGTCGCCGGTCCTGTAATACGCCATAAAGTCGTTCGAAGGGTACTCTTCGCCGCCCACGGAACATTTGATTTTCCACGGTCGGTTGAAGATATCCGCCTTCCAGGGCCCCCCGGGCGCCTGGAAAACGGCCTCGCCGTGAATCGGGCACCCGTCGAAAGACGGCAGAAAGCCCCGGTATATGTCCGCCGGTGGCGGCAGGTCGCGTACGTACGCGTCGTCCAGTTTCGCCCAGACCTCCGCCCGGTCCACGATCTCATCGGCGATTTTCCTCGCCGCGGGAAACCCCTCCACCTGGTCCTTCATCCTGCGGACTTCATCGTCTGTATGCAGCGTGCGTCGGGATTTCATACCTGAGTTCCTTTCGTTCCCGGCGATTTGAGAATCGCGTCCGGCAGATGCAAAGTAATCAGGAAAACGGGAAAAAGAAAAAAGAAAAACGGCCTGTTTCGTGCGCCCGATTCGGACCGTGAGGATTCGTGACGGCTGCCCGCTCGTCCGTGAGCATTTACGCGAGGGTGCGGTGTTTCATCCGGTCCCGTTTCCCGTTGACACCCCCGGCCAATCCTGGTACTCTAACTGAAAATCCCGGCCGGCGCGACCCGGTCGCGTCTCGATGTCTACCCGGAGCAGCCCCTGGCTATACACAATCAGATCGCTGACCTCATCGGCAGAACCCCGATGGTCCGGCTGAAAAATCTTTCGCCTCCCGGCGGCTGCGGGATTCACCGGGCCTCATCTCCATCGCTATCGTCGCAGTGCCGGAGCTGGCATATGCCAGTCTGTAGGGGAAGGCGTGGCAAATCATCCCAACATACGTAGGAATGTCATACGACGTAATTCGGTGTAATACAACTCTAAAAAAACGTACGACGGGACAACAAAAAAAGGCAGCCGGTCTCAATTGCATCGGCTGCTCTTCTGATTTCAATCAATCAACATTCGCTACTACGGATCCTGGCGACTCGTTGCTTGAGTGATCAGTGCTTCATAGCTTAATTTCCTTGCGTGTCAGCGCATAACTGACCGGCCAAGTATTAAAAACCAATTCAAGAGCATTTGCTTTTGCGAACGAATTTCGTACGGTCGTGGATTGCGCTTTCGGTGCGTTATCCATCGCCCGTGTTAATTTGGGCCGGTATCAACATTCGACGTTTGGCATCTGCCTATAGCCCTTCATTTAACGACAAAATCCCTGAGGTGACAGGCGGTTCCAAACGTCTCGATTTGCCAGTTCTCGCTCGCATTGACAGATTGCCGGAGCCGAATCGCGTCTGACGACACATTCAACTCTCGAAGTTTGATACCGGTACTTCGGATCGTTCTGGCAACAGTACGATTCGGGTATCTGGGAGATCGAGCAGTCCGATCCATTCTTGCGCTTGCATAGGCGTTTGGGGTATAGGAGAGGATCCTATATACATCCCTCTGGGTAGGTAAGGCGCGGCCGGCTCTTTGCCACGGCGTGACGAGAGCATTCGGATCTGACGCAAGCAGTCTTTGCCACACCCTCGGATCATCGGCGCCTTCAGATCCGTGGTGTGGTACCTTAAAGGTCGACGCCTCTCTTGGCGGACGTTCTTCACTATGCAGGATCTCGGTCCATGCATCTTGTTCAAGATCGGATCCTAACAGGATGACAACATCCTCAATATTGATCCACAGCACGACGGAAAAGTCATTGGGGGAGATTGATGGAATCCGACTCTTCGCCTGACCCTCGCGGGGGAACAGAGTTCCGACCGACCTAAGAAAGTTCTGAAACGCAACGTCACTTGGTGACAAAGACCAGATGTCACAATTGCCCTGTGAATGAATCTTTCGGTTGGCAGCCGCAAACTTTGGTCTGCACGATCTTGACTGGAGACATTTGAGTGTGTGATAGATTTCTCGAACGCCCCAACCTTCGGATGTTCGGTGACGCGCCTCCAAAGCATTGATTGCTGCGAGAAACTCCGAGTTGAGGAGTGTGTTAGCACAACAGAATTCAGCCCGGTTGCAGATCTCGACGACGGTTGCGATCCCACGTATATGATCGTCGTACCAATGGGTCGCCACGACCACATCGACAGCCTTCGCCGGATTGACGCCGATGCTTTCAAGGTACTCTAATGCGCGTGGTCTTCCCTCGGAGTTGATACAGGAATCAACGATCACCCAACTATCATCGCCTAAATGCACGACGATACTTTCTCCAAAGCCGGGTCCAAATAAAACGACCGCAATTTCATCCGCGCTTGGCGAACCTTCCGATGTACTGGTACGCGTCGTTCCTCGAGAGCCGACATGATCTCTTGTGCCCACTTCCGCCCATCTCGCAGGTCGGACTTCGTGATCATAGGAAGGTCGCGAAACACGATTTGGGAAACCCGTTTCTTCGCACGTCCCTTTCGCTCGTAACCGATCACCCAACGGAAGATGCTCCCCACTTGCATCTTTTCCGCGTCGTCATCAGATATCTCGTCCAGGGGAATACTGGCTTCTTCGCCCGCATATTTCGCACCGGACGTAAGATCGGTCAGACGTGCGGTGAATTCCAAGTCGCTAATCTCAGTAACGTAACCTTCCCACTCCTGCAACGCATAAAAGGTTACGCGTGACGTCCTGCTCAATCGTCGATTCGCCATTGTGACAATCTGTGAGAGAAAATCAATGTCCTGTTCAATGCGGTAATCGGTCGACATCGTTGACCGAGAAACACCATGGTCCCGCACATTCGTTGCCGCCGAGCCCGAGATATGCTCCATCGCCAGCCAAACAGCTTGGTCTGCAATTCGCACGAGGCATTGCTGCGCTCCTCTTTCATCCAAATCGCAGGAATAATTATCCGCATCGGCCTAATGGACCGCTGTCGATAGAGGCGACGTCACCATCGAATATTCCTCCACTGCCTCTGCTAATGACATGTGAAAGAATATCGGTAAATGGAAGCTGCAGGAACAGTATAAATTGTCAGCGCAAGGTACGTGATCGACATTCGCCTGCGTTTCACAAGGGGAAAAGGTTAGCTGCTGCGACTCGACCCGGCGATGGTAGAACACCAAAGTCCCTCAATCCGTTGAACGTCACACAGATACCCGGAAACCCGGCCAAAACACCCTTGTCATTGACGTGTTTGATGAGTATATAATTATACCCTCAGGCCACCGGAATCGTCTACCTGGATCGAGGGTTTCTGCGGCGGTAACGTGACTTCCCTTAGCCTGACAGTGCCGCACAGGCGACAGTGACCGTTTCGAAATTCGAAATCCGAAAGTTTAGCCATATTCGGGCTTTCTACCCGTTCGTCAATCATTCTCTTTTCCGAGACCGAAATTCGCCACGAGAAAGTTTACTGACCAGGTTACAGGAATCACAATGAACGAACTCCAGGTGGACCTGTTCAATGCAAAGGAATTGGATGCGATTGGAGTTTCGCCGATTCCGGCGGTGAACGTCGCCTCAGTACCGCAACGCAGCCCATTACGATACCCTGGCGGAAAAACCTGGCTGATCCCGCATATTCGGGCATGGCTTCGGGGGATCAAGCCGACGCCGCGGCTGCTCATCGAACCATTCGCCGGTGGCGGGACCGTTTCGCTGACCGCTGTAATGGAAGGGTTGGTAGACCGCTGCCTCATGGCGGAACTCGACCCTGATGTGGCTGCTTTCTGGCATGCGGCGTTGAATTTCGGTCCCGAGCTATGCGCAAACGTAATGCGTTTCAAGCCGTCACGGGACGCTGTAAACGCGCTTGCGAGTAAACGTCCTCAAAACCTGCTGGAACATGGTTTTCGTACTCTCGTGTTGAATCGAACCCGACGCGGCGGCATACTTGCTCCCGGTGCGGCACTGAGCCGCGCGGGTGAAAACGGGAAGGGCGTTGCGTCCCGATGGTATCCCGAAACAATCGTTAACCGCTTGTGGGCAATTGCGGATCACACTCACCGTATCGAATTTCAGGAAACTGACGGTGTGCGCTTGCTGGAAGCGTTCGTTGCCGATCGCGGTTGTGGTAAGGTAGCGAATGCCGCCACTGTGGTTTTTGTAGACCCGCCGTACACTGCAGGAGGCAAGCGAGCGGGTAGACGGCTCTATGCCCACAACGAGGTTGATCATCCGAAACTGTTCGAATTGCTTGCTGATTGTCGTGCGGAATTCCTGATGACCTACGACAGGGCGCCGGAAATCGTATCCTTGAGCGAGAAATACGGTTTCCACGCGGTTCGCGTAATTATGAAGAATACACATCACGCCAGAATACCGGAATTGATCATTACACCCAAGCCGGTGTTTGTCCATTGAGTCCACGATATAGCATCGCGGAGTGGTACGGGCAACCGTTCCTTGAGCTGTCACTCGCTGCCCGTCGACGGTTGGCGAAATCAGCCTTACAGGAAGACAACGAGACGCCGCCCTGTCCATTCCAGTCAGGACGACCTCCCTGCCGAAAGCGCGGCGGTGTGTGTTCAATTCAGCGCTATGAAGGGAATGAAGGTGGACGACTCGGTATACCGAATGGTGATCCGGCAATCGTGTGTCCGGCACGATTCGAAGACAATCAGCTTCTTCTAAGGTGGCTCGCCGAAATCGTTGGCTTTTCGCCGAACGAAGCGATGGTAGCGCGCGAAGTTCCATTTATGCGTGGCACTGGTACCGACAGACCGGCTGGAAAAATAGACCTTGTTGTCGCCAAAACAACCAATGGTAACCTCAATTGGTATGGCTTGGAAATACAAGCAGTCTATTTTTCAGGCCCAGGCATGCAATCGGAGTTCTCAATCTTGCGAGATGATGATCATCAACAGCCGCCCTATCCCGGTTCCGTACGTCGGCCAGATTGGCGCTCTTCGAGCGCAAAGCGTCTGATGCCTCAGTTACAGATCAAGGTTCCGACACTTCGGCGCTGGGGATCGAAAATCGCGGTTGCCGTCGATCGTCCGTTTTTCGAATCGATCGGAGGCCCGAGCGCTGCCCCGAGTCGAGACCTTAACGACGGCGATATTATCTGGCTCGTCCCTGAACTCAGACGAAATGAGGACGGGTACTTTGAACTCTCACGCGGCCACTGGGAAGTCCTGACCCTGGAAGACACCATCAAGAAACTGCTTGCGGCGAAGACAATTCGCCGCGAAGTGTTCGAGCGAGAGCTATTAAGCAAACTCGAAAGGCTTGAATAGTTCGACACGTTACGCGCTGATCGCCTTTGACGTCGACAATGTCTGATCCTGTGATGACGTATTCCCCTCGCTATCGTTTATCGATCCAGTCCTTAAAGTTGCCGGACTTTCCTGTCTTGATGTAATCCTCCCACCTCGGACGTCCGTCCATCGCTGTCAATATTTCCTGGTCCCCCATGAAAATCCTCATCACCGGCGCTACGGGCGTCATTGGCAGCAGGCTGGTTCCGGCGCTGGAGGGCGAACACGAACTTCGCCTGTTGAGCCGGCGCGCTTTCCCGGACGATGCTCGCTGGCGTCAGGTGGACGTGACGGATATCGAGCAGGTCTGCGACGCCGCGGAAGGGATGGACATGGCCATCCACCTGGCCATCGCCACCGGGAGGGAGGGCGACTACGAAGAGGACGCCTTCAACAGCCAGCGGATGGATATCAACGTTAAAGGCACCTACAACCTCTTCGAAGCCGCCCGGCGCCAACGGCTCAAACGGGTGATCTGCACCAGCAGCCTTACGGTTGTCTGGGGTTATCCCCCGCCACAGTGGGTCGAGGGCGACGCGCCAGCGAAACCCGTGGGAACCTACGCCCTGACCAAGTATTTGGGCGAAAAAATCGCTGAATACTATGCGGAACTTCACGGTATCTCCGCACTCTGTCTGCGCATCCCCAAACCATTCGATATCGACGATCCGGAACTTGCGAATACATCGATTCTTCCCCAGTGGCTCGCTTTTCCCGATCTCATACAGGCCTACGAGCTCGGCCTGACCGCTCCCTGCGTCGGCTGCGAGATCATCACCCTGGTGGGTGAAAGCAGCAGGCGCCGCTGGGACCTTTCCAGGGCGGAGAAGCTCCTCGGATACCGCCCCCGGTACCGGCTGGAAGACCTGGGTTACACACTCCGCGAAGAACCGGATTCCTACGACCGCCCCAATATCATCACGCCCCCGTGACCGGCTGAAGACCCGTCCCTTGCCGCCGGCTCCTTTACAACTTGCCGTAGACACGTCATTCTTCGTAATTTACTGGTCGTATGCACGGGGCATTCGGCCCTGACAGCCACGTTTTTGCGTGCGAGAATATTCGCTCTACCGCCTCGACATCAGGGAGTCAAACATGGAATCCTTGCCCCTGCTTTCCGGCGACACGATGCCGGTGGTTGGCCACGGCACCTATCCGCTGAAGGGCGAGCAATGCAAGCAGGTGATCAAGAAGGCGCTTGAACTCGGTTATACCCACTTCGATACGGCCTGGATCTACGGGAACCAGCGTGAGATCGGCGAAGCGCTCCGCGAGTCCGGCGTGGACCGTTCAGAGCTGTTCATCACGACCAAGGTCGGCCAGGACTACCTGAAGTATGACGTTGCAGTCAAACAGGCGGAAGAGAATCTGCAGTACCTGCAGATGGACTACGTGGACCTGTTGCTGGTTCACTGGCCGCCGGTTGACGTGCCCATGGAGGAAACAATCGATGCTTTTAACGAGATCTTCGACGCCGGTAAGGCCAGAAGCATCGGCGTCAGCAACTTCTCCGTCGTGCAGATGGAAGAGGCATTTTCCGTTTCGAAAGCGCCGATCAGCGTCAACCAGATCAAATACCATCCGGGCTATGAGCAACGCGACGTGCTCAGGTGGTGCCTGGAACACGACGTCGTCGTTACAGCCTACTCGCCGCTTGGGAAGAAGAACATCCTCGAGGATCCCGTACTGACAACCATCGCCCGCAGCCACAACAGGACGTCCGCGCACGTGGCGCTCAGATGGCTGATCCAGAAGGGCATGAACGTCATTCCGAAAGCCAGCACGGACCGGCACCTCAGCGCCAATCTGGACGTCTTCGACTGGGCGTTATCCGAAACCGAGATGGGCGCAATCGACGGGATGTCGGGTTAGCTTTCTTCACTCTAGTGTTCTGTCCCAGAAATAAGTTGCAAAAATAGTTTATTTGCCATAGATTTCTTATAGCGAAAGGAGGAATCTATGGCCAGGGGACGTCCGTTAGCGCCACTGAGTATTGGGGATGAGGTTCGGGCACAATTGGAAACGATTTCCCGTTCAAGAAGCATGTCGCACAGTCATGTACGTCGGGCGAAGATCGTTCTGATGAGTGATCAAGGGCTGTCGAATCAGCAGATTGGACGACAGCTTGGTCTGTCGGGAGCCACAGTCGGGAAGTGGCGCCGTCGGTTTTTAGAACAAGGTCTGATGGGGCTTTATGATGAATTGCGCCCCGGGGGGCCCCGGTCGATCAGCGATGAGCGCATCGCCGCGCTGATTTATACAACGCTCAAAGACAAGCCGTCGGGAGCCACCCATTGGACCTGCCGCTCTCTGGCGGCCCAGACGCAACTGTCCAAGTCTACGGTTCAGCGCGTGTGGAAAGCGTTTGGTCTACAGCCGCACCGGCAAAAACACTTCAAGCTGTCCAATGATCCGTTCTTTGTCGAGAAGGTACGTGACATTGTCGGCCTGTATCTGAACCCTCCCGACAACGCGATGGTATTATGCGTTGACGAAAAGAGCCAGATCCAGGCATTGGAACGAACGCAGCCGATATTGCCTTTGGGGTTGGGCTATGTGGAAGGGGTGACCCACAATTATATCCGGCACGGCACCACGACCTTGTTCGCCGCACTAGAGGTCGCTTCCGGCAAGGTGCTGGCCCAATGCAAACCCCGACATCGACACCAGGAATTCCTGCAATTCCTCAAATATATCGACCAAAACGTCCCGAAGGACCTTGACATTCATCTCGTCGTCGACAACTACGCCACGCACAAACACGAAAAAATCAAACGCTGGATCGCAGCCAGGCCCCGATATCACGTTCACTACACACCGACCTACGCGTCTTGGCTCAACCAAATCGAGATCTGGTTCGGTATCATTACCCAGAAAGCCATCCGACGCGGGACCTTCAAGAAGGTGAAAGACCTCATCGCCAACATTCAGGATTTCACTAACCATTACAACACCAACTCACAACCGTTCGTCTGGACCGCCACCGCAGAATCGATCCTTGACAAGATTACTAGACTTTTTGAACTAATTCATGGGACAAGACACTAGTGTTCTGTCCCAGAAATAAGTTGCCTAAATTCGGCCGTCGAGTCGCCCGGCTCGCAAGGCACCTGAGCGCAGGCGACCTGGGCAGGTCGGCGAGCGAAGGGAACGTAGCGAGACGGGATGAATCGGCGGAAGAATGGTGAGGTATTTTTTGGGACAGGACACTAGCCGAACCCAACGGCAGGAATGAGCACATGAGTTTGCGCCAGACCCAGGTCAAACCCATATCCGGCGCCCTTGGGGCGGAAGTCAGGGGCGTCGACCAGGCACAGGGTACTAGATGAGCTATGACGCCATTGTCATC
Source organism: Candidatus Latescibacterota bacterium (assembly GCA_963662665.2). Lineage (GTDB taxonomy): Bacteria > Latescibacterota > UBA2968 > UBA2968 > JAAXHE01. The sequence goes on along the minus strand of CAXXJS010000025.1, from coordinate 138,888 downwards.
GGCGGGGGAATCGTGGGGACGTCCACCGCCTACCATCTCGTCTGTGCAGGCGTGCGAACCCTGCTTGTGGACCGCAGGGACTCGGGTCGCGCCACGGACGCCGGGGCGGGCATTCTGTCACCGGCCACCAATACGCGAGACCCGGACCCCTGGCAGCGTCTGGCCGCTCATGCGGTTGGTTACTATCCCGGCCTCATCGAGAGCCTGGAGTCGGAACAGGAAGGAGAAACCGGATTCGCCGTCTGCGGCATGATGATCGTCGCCGTTTCCGAAGACGAAATGGAACCGTTCGACATTGCCCGCCGCCACATTTTCAACCGCCGGAGCCGGCAGGGCAGGCCCTCCGCGGAGGACCTTTACGAAATATCGTCCGAAGAAGCCCGCAACCGGTTTCCTGCCCTGGCCGACGTACGGGGGGCCATCTACTACCGCGAAGCCGCCCGTGTCGACGGTCGCCACCTTGCCGCCGCCCTGCGCCAGGCCTCGGTGGCGAGGGGCCTTATCGTCCAGGATACGGGCGTTGATGGCTTGCTGATGGATAACGATACGGTTACCGGAGTTGTCACGGCTACGGGGAATTTATCGGCGGCAGGCGTGGTCATCGCGGGCGGCGCGTGGTCGCACGCGTTCGGACTACAACTGGGGGTTCAAATCCCGGTCGAACCGCAGCGCGGCCAAATCATCCACCTGGGTCTTCCGGACACGACCGATACGTCGTCATGGCCCATCATCAGCGCCATTCGCGGCCACTATATGGTGCCCTGGCCGGACAACCGGGTGGTGGTTGGCGCCACGCGGGAAACCGGATCCGGTTTCGACGCCCGTACTACGGTCGCGGGTGTCCGGGAAGTACTTGACGAGGCGCTGAGGGTAGCGCCCGGCCTGGCCGCGGCGGAAATCCGCGACATTCGAGTGGGCCTCCGCCCGTATACGCTGGACCTGTTGCCCGTGCTCGGCTCCGTTCCCGGCATTGGAAACGTCTATCTGGCAACGGGACACGGACCGACCGGCCTCCAACTTGGACCGTACAGCGGCAAACTCGTCGCCGATCTCATCCTGGGCAGGGACCTTCCGATTGAACTGGACGCTTATCGTATCACGCGGTTTCCATCCTGAAGAACCGGCGCCCCGCGTCGTCCTGAACCCGCTTCCTGCGTGAAAGGATACGGATATTTCGATGTCCGCCGCTGACTTCAAATGCCTGCTCGCAAGCAAGGAGAATGACGGCTACGCACGCAGGGTCGAGCATCGATCCGTCGATGAACTTCCCAAAGGCGACGTTCTGATCCGGGTACACTACTCCTCGTTGAACTACAAGGACGCGCTGTCGGCCACGGGACACCCCGGCGTCACCCGGCGCTATCCGCATACGCCGGGCATAGACGCGGCGGGCGTCGTTGAGGAAAGCAATGAAGAACGCTTCATACCGGGCGATGAAGTCATCTGCACAAGCTACGATCTCGGTGCGAACACGCCTGGTGGATACGGCCAATACATCCGCGTGCCCGCCGGGTGGGTCGTTCCCCTGCCCGACTGCCTGACGCTGCGCGAGTCCATGGTCTACGGCACCGCCGGATTCACCGCCGCCATGTCGCTGCACAGGCTGGAACGCCACGGCGTTGCACCAGGAAGCGGCGAGATTCTCGTCACAGGCGCCACAGGGGGTGTCGGCAGCCTGGCCGTTGCCATCCTCGCCCGGCTGGGGTATACGGTGGTCGCGGCCACCGGCAAGCCGGATCGGGAGCGGTTCCTGCTCGACCTCGGCGCGAACGCGGTCGTGCATCGCAACGAGGTCGACGCCGGCGGCGGACGCCCGCTGTTGGCGGAACGCTGGGCCGGCGTTGTAGATACCGCAGGAGGCAATATCCTGGCAACCGCCCTCAAGTCCACGCGGAGCCGGGGCATCGTCACGTGCTGTGGCCTTGTTGCTTCGGCGGACCTGAATATAAGCGTGTACCCGTTTATCCTGAGAGGCGTCAGCCTGCAGGGGATCGACTCCGCGGAATGCCCCATGCCGGAACGGACGTACATCTGGGAGAAAATCGCGGGCCCCTGGAAGATCGATGCGACGGACGCCCTGGTAACGGAACGCACGCTTGAAACCCTCGAACCCGAAATACAACGCATCCTGCAGGGCAAACAGACGGGCAGGGTTGTGGTCAACCTGGTTGAGAAATGAACCGCGCCGGAATCGGTGTCATCGGTCTGGGACGTTTCGGCGTGCAGCACGCCCGCGTCCTCGCTCAGTTGCCGCAGGTTGAACTCACGGCGGTCTGCTCACGTTCCGCCGAACGCTCCGGCAGCATCGCCTCCACGTACAACGTGCCCAGGCACTATACGGACTATCGCGACCTGATACGGGATCCCGACGTTGAGGCTATTGACATCGTCACCGAAGTGGACCGGCACACCGAGGTCGCGCTTGCCGCGCTTCAATTGGGCAAACACGTCTTCAGTGAAATCCTGCTGACCGACAGTCCGGATGAGAACGACCGGCTTATCGAGGAGACGGAAAGAAACGGCGCCGTGTTCATGGTGGGTTTCCTCGAGCGCTTCGACGTGCGGCGGGCGAACATCAAACAGAAGATCGATGCGGGCGAGTTGGGAGAACTCGTTTCCATCTACGGCCGCCGGAACATCTGGCGCGGCATCCTGGACGCACCACGTTTCAAGCCCTGGCCCCTCGTTCTGCAACCCGGTATTCACACGATCGACCAGTTGCTGTGGATGGCCGGCGAGGAAGTCCGGGAAGTCTATGCCAGGAACCGAAGCATGGCGGAACCGGACCGTCCGGACACGTGGTGGGCCATGCTCACGTTCGAAAGCGGTCTGGTGGGGGTTATCGAACAAAGTTTTTTCGTGCCCGACCAACGGCTCTACTGGTCCAACGCCGGTCTGGAAGTGGTGGGCACGGACGGGACGGCCCACATTGCCGAACCCAACGACGGCGCCTGGATCTGGACCGGTGACGCGACGTCCAGCCCGGACCTCTATCTTTCGCCGGAACTCCACGGAAGAATCGTGGGGGCGCTGGAGCAGGAACTCGCCCACTTCGCGGACTGCGTCATCGGCCATCGGGATCCCGCGCACGGCACATTGCAGGATGCTCGCAATGCCCTGCACGTGGGTCTGGCCATCGTAGAGTCCGCGCGGACAGAACGCGCGATACATCTGTAATCACGGAGCATGCCACATGACCATATCCGACGATACCTACCGGATCGGCGTGGCCGGCGAAGACATCACGCCTCCGGTGGGCATCTATCTGGCCGGGTTCGCCGCACGCACCGAACCCTCCACTGCCGTCTATCATCCCTTGAAAGCCAACGCCATCGCAATAGACGACGGCAGCGATCCTCTAATCATCGCCAGCGCTGAGATCCTGGGTTTCTACGAACACACCGAACAGGTCCGGTCCCGCATCTCGGAGGCGACGGGACTCGCGCCGGCAAGTATCATCCTCAGTGGATCCCACACCCACTGCGGTCCCTGTATCCGTGAAATGGACCGCCAGCGTCACGGCCGCCTGGACGAGGACTACATCGAAGATCTCTTCGACAGGGTCGTCCGAAGCGCGAAGAACGCGTGGGAAACCCGGGCGCCCGCCCGGCTTCGTTTCGGTACAGGACGATGTGACATTGCCGTTTCCCGGCGAAAGCCCGACGGGAAGGGCGGCGTTGAGTGGAAACCCGATCCTGAAGCACCCCACGATCACGAGGTGCCAGTCCTGGTCGTGGAATCTCCGGATGGCGAACTGCGAAGCGTTGTTTTCAGCTACGCGTGTCACCCCACGAGCCGGAGCGGCACGCTTATCGGCGGCGACTACGTCTGCTTCGCCTGTGACCACGTGGAAGCCATGGTTCCGGGCGCCACGGCGTTTTTCCTCCAGGGCTGCGCAGGAGACCAGAAAACAAGACCCGTCGACCCCGCGTCGGATACATTCGTACCCAGGAGTGTCGATGAAATCCGCGACATCGGCGTCGAACTGGGAGAATCCGTGGTCCGAACCCTCGCATCGGGCGCCCTCGAGCCGGTTACCGGTCCGATTTCGGTAAGCCGGACCATCCTCAACCTGGATACCGAACCGATTGACATGGACCTCGTAAGAGTGGGTCTGAAGGACAACCGGGCATTTATTCAGGCCTGGGCCCGGCATCTGTTGGAAAGCGTCGAAAACAACACACCTGTAGCAACCAGCATCCCGTTTGAAATTCAGACCGTGGGTTTCGGTAACACCCTGGCGCTGGTGACGCTCGCGGGGGAAATGACCGTGGAGCACGGCCTGCGGCTGAAACGGGAACTGGGTCCGCGCGTTGACAACGTAATGGTCCTAGGGTACACCAACGACATCGTGGGCTACGTCCCCGTCAGGCGCCAGATTCCGGAAGGCGGCTACGAAGTCTGGTCCAGCCAGCAATACTGGAAGCGAACGGGACCCTACGCGGCTGCCACGGAAGACCGGATACACGACGCCGTGAGCCGGTCCCTCGGCGTCTCGTAGGCCTGCGTCACCAACCAATCCTTCATCTTTGGATCGGCATATATGACTGGCGTTGACGCGTTGCCCGAAATCGCCCTGATCCAGATGGACGTGAAGCCGGCGCGGCCGGACCTGAACGTAGAGACGATGCTGCGTTACATCGACAACGGCAGGGCGGCCGGCGCGGAACTGGTCGTTTTTTCGGAACTCTGCGTAACCGGCTACATCCTGGGTGACCTGTGGGAGGTGGACGCGCTCGTCGAGGATTTCGCGGCATACAGCGAAACGATCCGCGAGGCCAGTCAGGACGTTACCGTACTCTTCGGAAACGTGGCGGTGGATCGCGCGACCATCGGGGAGGACGGCCGGAAACGCAAGTACAATGCCGTCTACGTCTGCGCCAACGGCAAGTATGTAACGCGCAACCAGGTCCCTTCAGGACTTCCCGCGGGCGTGCAGCCCAAGACGCTGCATCCGAACTACCGTTTCTTCGACGACGACCGCCATTTCTACTCCCTCCGGAAACTCGCCGATGCCCGCGGGAGGACGGTTTACGACTGGATCGAGCCCTTCGAGGTTCGCCTCCGCGATGGCCGGTCATTCCGGTTCGGCGTGCAACTCTGCGAGGATATCTGGTGCGAGGACTACGGATACGGTAAAGAAATCCTGGATACACTGAGCGTTTTCCACGACCGCGGGGCGCAGGCGCTGTTTAATCTGTCCTCGTCCCCGTGGACGTGGCAAAAGGACGTGAAGCGAAACCGGGTCGTCAGAGAGATTCTGCGGCGCTCTCCTATACCCGTCTATTACGTCAACCAGGTAGGTGCGCAGAACAACGGCAAGAATATCATCGTCTTCGACGGCGATACGACGGTCTATTCGCCCAAGGGAGAAATTCTGCGCCGTGCGCAGCCGTGGCGGGAGGCGATGGTTCTGAGCCGGGGCGGAGGCCCGCCCGCGTCGTCCCAGGACGAGGTCGCTGCGGTCTACGACGCCATCCTGACCGGCCTGCGGCACCTGGACGATATCCGCGAAAGAGAGAACCGGTTTCTGGTAGGCGTCAGCGGAGGAGTCGACTCGAGCGTGGTGGTATCCCTGCTCGTGCAGGCCTTCGGGCCGGAGCGGGTGTTCGCGGTAAATATGCCCACGCGGTTCAATGCGTCCATCACGCAGGAAAACGCGAGGCAGGTCTGCCGGACCCTTGAGGTGGACTACCTGAGTTGTCCGATCCAGGACCTTTACGAGTACCTGTCCGAAAAGATCAAAGGCGTGAGCTTTTCCAGTACGCCGGGCGACTATACCCGGCTCGTCGACGAAAACCTCCAGGCGCGCATCCGGGGCGCGGATATCCTGGCCGGACTGGCCGCCAAATTCGGGCTGGTTTTTTCAAACAATGGCAACAAGACCGAGACGGCGCTGGGCTATGCGACGCTTTACGGGGACGTGAACGGCGCCGTGGCCCCTATTGCAGACCTGTGCAAGGTCCAGGTCCTGCAACTGGCGCGGTTCCTGAACACGCACGTGTTCGGCATGGAGGTCATTCCGGATAACCTGATCAGCGGGGAGACGGTGCCCAGCGCGGAATTGTCTGAAGCCCAGGACGTCACCCGGGGCCTTGGCGACCCCATCAAATATGGTTACCACGATGCCTTACTTCGCCAGATCATCGAATATCGGAAAGACCCGGTCGATTTTCTGCATTGGTTCGTGAACGGAATTCTACTCGAAGAGATCGGGTGGAATGACCGTGAGCAGTTCCGGGCTTATTTCCCGGACGTGAACAGTTGGATTGAGGATCTGGAGTGGGTCGCGCAACAGGTGCGGGTCAACTATTTCAAGCGCGTCCAGGCGCCGCCGATCATTGTGCTCAGCAAACGCGCGTTCGGGTTCGACCTGCGCGAAAGCCAGTTGCCGGCGTATGAGACCCGCCGATACGGGGAGTTGAAAGAGCTGGCGCTCTCGATGGAGATAGCCTGAAACCGGTGTCCGTAGCGCGAACTGTTAGTTCGCGTGCTGTGAATGCATACGTGTCTACCGTACGAGCAATAGAAGAGTGTCCGACCGTAGCGCGGACTGTTTGCTCGCGTGTTGTGAATGCATATCGGATATTACGAAATGACAACCATACAGACAGCGATATCCGGAATCGAAGGAACCGTAGGCCTGTCGGCAAGACACCTGGAAACCGGCCGGGAGATACAACACAATGCCGAGGACGTGTTCTTCACCGCCAGCACGCTGAAGGTTCCGGTACTCGTCGAACTGTACCGCCAGGTGGACCGGGGCGAAATCGATCTGGACCGGCGCGTCGAACTCACCGACGACCTTCGCGTGCCCGGCTCGGGCATCTTCAAGGAAATGGTTCAGGGCCTCAAGCCCACCCTGCACGATCTGGCGATGTCAATGATGATCATCAGCGACAATACCGCAACGGATATTCTCTATGATCTGGTCGGCGGCGACAACCTCAACAACACGATGCGGGAACTCGGTCTGTCGCGCACTCGTATTCCGATGACGGTCAGGGAACTGCTCTTCAGCGTCGTCGGTCTGGACCCCGGGAATCCGGATCATACCTGCGAGACATGCGCCAGCCGGCTCTTCAACCAGGAATACGTACTCGACGGCGCGGGCTACGACATCGACCGGTCCGACGTTTCCTCACCCGGCGATATGTGCAAACTGCTTGAATTGCTGTATTCCGGCGATCTTCTATCGAACGCATCCCGGAACGGCGCCCTGGACATCCTGAAGCGCCAGCAACTCAGGACCGTGATTCCCCATGCGCTGCCCGTTGGGACAGACGTTGCGCACAAGACGGGTTTCTACCACGGCGTGCGCGCCGACGTGGGCATCGTCTTTTCGCCGACCGGTCCATACGCCGTTGCCATCATGGCCAAAGATGTCACGTGCCCCGACCGACTGGTCTTCGACCTCAGCCTTGCCGCGCTTTCGAGGGCGGTGTACGACGACATGGTCGAACAATCGGATCCGGGGACGTATTAAGGAGACACGCTAAGTGGGGACGGCCGTTGAGACCAACCTGGACGCGCTCGGGAACTCCAGATATCCGGGACGCGGGATCGTTATCGGGCAGACGCCCGACGCCCGACACTTTGTCCAGGTCTATTGGATCATGGGACGCAGCGCGGGGAGCCGCAACCGTGTCTTCGTTGCCGACGGCGACACCGTCAGGACCCGGGCTTTCGACGAATCCGCGCTGGAGAATCCTTCCCTGGTCGTCTACCGTCCGATCAGAGTCCTGAATGGCTGTCACTTTGTTACCAACGGCGATCAGACAGACACCATCTTTGACGCGATACTGGGCGGCGGCACGTTCGAGTCCGCCCTGAATACCCGGACCTTCGAGCCCGATCCGCCCATCTTCACCCCCAGGATCGCCGGTATGGTCGACCTGGAGGATCCGTGTGTTGCCTACAAGCTCGCGATACTCAAATCTGTCGGCCGAAGCGGCGAAATCGCTGCCAGAAATTACTTCAGCTATGAAAAGGCGATACCGGGAATCGGCCACTGCATTACCACGTACCGGGACGACGGAGACCCGCCGCCCGCGTTTTCAGGCGAACCGTACGCCGTTGAATTGCATGACAGGATTGACATGACGGGTGACTTCTACTGGAACGTACTTAATGAAGCAAACAGAGTCTCCCTGCTTGTCAAGTTCATCCACGTGGCGTCGGGAAGAACCGACCTCAGAATTGCAAACAGGTACCGGGAATAGATATGCTGGCAGCCCTCAAACGTTTCTGGCCCGCGATCGTCTGCGCCATCGTCGTTCTGGTGTTCTGGGACACGCACTTCATCAAGCCCTTCAGGGTCTTCGTTGTCCTGGTACACGAAATGTGCCACGCGGGCGCCACTCTTGCTACCGGGGGCGACGTCATAGAAATCCGGGTCAACTGGGACGAATCCGGCCACGCGAAGAGCCGGGGCGGGATATTCCCGATCATCGCCTCCGCCGGCTACGTCGGTTCCGCTTTCCTGGGCGCCTTTTTCATCTATGTCAGTTCCTGGCCGCTTCTGCAGCGCATACTGCTTGCCGGAATCGGCGGTCTCGCCATCGGGATGACGGTACTCTACACCCCGTTAGGCAGTCTCGATTTCCTGTTCGGAATCGCGAGCGGCCTCCTTCTTCTCGTGCCGGCCATCCTGCTGCCAGGCGTTGCCCGTTGGGTGGCCACCTGGCTCGGCGTGATGCTTTGTCTTTACAGCCTCTACGACTTCCGCACAGATCTCTGGATGTACACCGAACGCACTGATGCCGGCATCCTCGCCCGTCATTGGGGTGCGCCGCTTCTTGCCTATCCGATTGCCCTCGTCTGGGCCCTGATATCGGTCTACGCGATGTACCGTTCCATGCGGTCCGTGGTGAGGAAGGCCAGGATCCAGGACGCGAGCGCCGTCGCTCAAAATGACGCGGGATCCGATGGTTACGTGGACTGAAGTCTAACGAATCCGCGCCGCGCGAAGACCACCCGCCGTTGCGCCGCGCCGGTTGATCGCCAATCTCGAGGTTTCACGAAATGCACACCAGCAGAGTTCTTTCCGGTCCGGATTTCCAATACTGGCAACGCGGCGGGAACGGCCTTACGCCCGTCCCTTTCGAAGCGTTCTGTCCCGATTACGATGAGTCGGATCGAACGGGCGTCGTCTCACCCCGCCTCGAAGACGGCATACTGCATACGTCGTATGCGATTCTGGCGCTAACCACCGCGTTTTACGACGCCTGGCGCGCCCGCACGGATGACTTTTTCATTTATCCGCAGCACTTCGCGGTTCTCGATATTTCCGCGGAAGGCGTCAATACCGGCAGCGGGCGCCTTCGGCTGCATACGGACCGCCTGGGATGGCCGTGGGGCAACCTGGACGTCTGGCCCGATTCGCAATGGGTTCCGTCTGACGGCACCGTTTCCGGTGCGATAAAGAAAGCGTTCGATCTCCACGTCAATCGAATCTTCTGGCCCGAATCGTTCGTTCCGGGCGAGCGCGAAGACCGTCTTCCGGATTACGCGTTCAAGATCTTGCGAACGCGCCTCAAGTCGGTTTTCTATTACGGAACCGCCGAGGCCGATATCGAGATTCGGGTTAAATCGAACGCGAAAGAGGTCTTTGACCAGAGCGTATGGAGGCTATCCCAACTCGAAGGTCTGGCGGCGGAGGATTTGACCGTGACGGACCTTGTGGCGGATTCCCGGACAGGCCATCGTCATATCGAACGCTATCGCAGAGTCGACCCGGAACAGTTTCTGGATGACATGGGCGATTGCTTCGAAAATGGCGGGTGAAGGGTGTCTTGTCTCAAACGACGACTCGACTATCAGGGTACACGATGCAGAACGCGCCAGATTCACATTGGCAACCGCGGGTCGCCGGTCCCGACGTTCCCGTCCGCGTGGGGCTCATCGGCGCCGGAAAATTCGGCACGATGTTCCTGGCGCAGGCCCGCCGGATTCCGGGTCTGCATGTACTGGGCGTGGCCGATCTTTCTATTGACCGGGTTCGTAAGGCGCTCGCCCGTGCTGAGTGGCCCCCTTCCCAATTTGCCGCAACGGACTTCGACAATGCCCGCAAGACCGGCGCCACCCACCTCACCGAGGACGGCGACGCCCTCGTCGGCGCGGATGGTCTCGACGTGGTGGTCGAAGCCACGGGCAATCCACTCGCCGGTATCCGTTACGCCCTGAAAGCCATCCGCGAAGGCCGCCACCTGGTTATGGTGAACGTCGAAGCCGACGTGCTCGCGGGTCCCGTACTTGCGCAGCGGGCGGTATCCGCCGGCCTGGTCTATTCGCTTGCCTACGGCGACCAGCCCGCCCTGATCTGCGAACTTGTCGACTGGGCGAGGACCAACGGTTTTGACGTCGTCTGCGCCGGCAAGGGTACGAAACACCGGCCCGTGTATCACGTATCGACCCCCGATACGGTCTGGGACCACTACGGGATTGACGAGGAAACCGCCGCCCGGGGCGGGATGAACCCGAGGATGTTCAATTCCTTCTTGGACGGAACGAAATCCGCCATCGAGATGGCCGCCGTCGCGAATGCCACGGGGCTCGAGCCGCAGCGGGAGGGCCTGAACTTCCCGCCATGCGGTATCGACCGGTTGCCGGACGTCTGCCGGCCCCGGAGCGCGGGTGGTCAGCTCAGCCATAAGGGAACGGTTGAGGTCGTTTCCTGCGTGCATCCGGACAGCACTGACGTCGACCGGCACTTGCGGTGGGGTGTCTATGTAATCATTGAAGGGTCGGGAGATTATATCCGGCGCTGCTTCACCGAATACGGCCTGCCGACGGACGACTCCGGACGGTACACCGCCATCTACCGTCCCTATCACCTGGTGGGCATGGAACTTGCCACCAGCGTGATGCGGGCCGGGTTGCACGGTGAAGCCACCGGCTCTCCCCGCGCGTTCGTAGCCGACGTCGCCGCCACCGCCAAGCGCGATCTTGCCGCCGGGGAAACCCTGGACGGGGAGGGCGGGTACCGCGTTTACGGCAGACTCATGCCAGCGGCCGCCGCCGTTGGGAACGGCGTCCTGCCCATCGGCCTGGCGCACGGAGTCAAACTGAATCGCGGAATCGCGGCGGGAGATCCGATTCTTCGATCCGACGTGGAACTCGACGAAGACAGCGACGTTCTCCGCCTTCGCAAGGAAATGGAAGTACAATTCTAGGATTTGGAAGCACGAGACTGTTTCGCGGTTCAATCACTCCCCCCTTGAGGGGGAGTCGCAGAAGCCGAGCCGGCCCCCAAACCTTGTCCTGAGCCCGTCGACGGGCTGGCGACGGCTGATGCGGTGGGGAGATTTCTACAAAGACAGCCATCAGCGGTCAGCAATCAGCTTGAAGCAAGAACCAAAAGCAAAACAGAAGAACACTTACATAAGGCACATCGCAAAACCGGTACAGGGCGGGTTGTCTTCTACCGTCTCCCGGCTCCCCTCTCCCCGAATCTGGAAATCTACCAACGAGGAGATCAACAATGCGCACGTCAGAGAATCTGGGCAACGGGTTCCGGCACCACGGCGTCGCTACCGACATCGCAAACCACCGGGGGCTGGTCGCCACGGTGGACGGGCGGGGCCGCAACGTGGTCCTGCTCTGGCTGTACGACCATCGCGGCTGCTACGCCCTGCTGTTGATCGACGCTGAGACCGGCGACAGCGACCAGTTCCCCCTCCCTTTTCCACCGGGCGACGACTTCAATGCATGCCCGTTTTCATCAATTCTCACCAGCGGCAATCTCTTCTGCAGCCATTTTCACAGCCAATTCCTGGCTTTCGATCCCGTCGCACGGGCGTTCACGTTCTGGCATGAGACCGTACCGCAGATGGCCATGGGGATGACCGAAGACGACGACGGTCGCATCTGGGCGGCCACCCATCCGGACAGCGGCGTTCTTTGTTACGATCCGGGAACCCGTGCGTTCAGGGATTACGGACACGTCTACGAACAGAATTGGCGGCAATACCCGCGTTCGGTTGCGGCCGACCGCGCCGGCTGGATCTACTTCGGCATCGGCAGTACCGCCAGTCAGATCATCAGCCTGAATCCGGATTCCGGCGCCGCTGATCCTATCCTCTCCGAAGACGAACGCGTTCACGGGAGCGGCCACGTCTACCGCGACCTCAACGGCAAGGTCTACGGACATGCCGGGGACGGCTCCAACAACTGGTTTGAACTCTACCGGGGCGCGCGAAGGCCCGTCGGGGCGCTGGAGGACCGGAACGAAAAACCGATCGTGACGGGCAGCCAGGGCCTCTTCCACCGGGACTTCCCGGACGGTAAACGCATCGTTGCCTGCGACCTGGAAACGCGCAAGCTGTCGGTTGAAGTTCCGGATTCCGGAGAAGTCCTTGAAGTCGACTTCGATTACACCACCGAAGGCGCCCATGTGATGGGGCTGGCCGCGGCGCCCGATGGGACCGTCAGCGGGGGCACCACGTTTCCCGCGCGTTTTTTCAGGTACGATCCCGCGACCGACACGTGGATCAACCGCCCCAACCTCGGCCAGTGGAACACCGTGGCCCGTCAGACGGACCGGTTTTTCGCGGGCGCCTACACCGGCGGACTCCTGCTGGAATGGGACCCCGCCGGACCCTGGGTGCCAACCGAAAAGGACAACCCCGGATCCAATCCGCGGTTCCTTACCGAATGCAAACCCGCCATCAACCGTCCCCACACGCTGCTCGCCCATCCCGACGGGAAGACCGTCATTCTGGCGGGCACGCCGGGTTACGGCCGCACGGGGGGCGGAATGCTGTTCTGGGACCGGGAGACCGGATCGGGCGTTCTGCTGGACCACACCGAAATCCTTAGCGATCACAGCACAATGAGCCTGGTCGCCCTTCCGGACGGCAATCTCCTGGGCGGTTCCACGACCGATCCCGGAACCGGGGGCGAGCGAAAGGCGGAAGAAGCCGAACTCTACGTGATGGATGCCAATACGAGGCGGATCCTGTGGCGCGAGGTCGTCGTCCCCGGCGCACAATCCTATACGGATCTCTGCCCGGGTCCGAACGGCCTCGTCTATGGCGTTGCAGACCGGGAACGCTTCTTCGTGTTTGATCCCGAAACCAGAGGGATCCTGCGCAGCGAAGGAACCTCAGAGAATTACGGACTGACGGCCAGACAGCAGGGACCGCGCGTCTTCGTGGCCACGCCGGCGGGCAGCGTCTATATGCTTTTCGTCAAGGGCATCGTCCGTGTCAACCCGTCCGACCACAGCCTGACCCTGCTGGCCGAGTCTCCCGTGCCCATCGGCTTCGGCGGGGACTGGCTGAACGGACGCATCTACTTCGGGAGCGGGTCGCACGTCTACAGCTACGGAGAATGCGAATAGGGGAGGTATACTACGGGAAGAGCAGTGGCGAAAGACAACGGCGACGCCCAGTCAGAAGGACGTCGCCGTTGGTCTTGCTTTTTGCTTCTAATCCTGTCAAACCTGGTCGTTTTTTATCCTGTCGATCCCGTCCAACCATGTAAGTTCCGGTTTATGAATCAGGTGGCCTAGAATCTGAACTCCCGTTCCTGTACTCTGAATCCCAGAAGCGACGCGCGTCCGTTCGGGTCGACCTGGACGAGCGCGGCGAAATCCTCGGGATGCTTCCGGATGTCTTCGACGATCTGCATGCGCAATCTCTCCGGCACATGATAGTATCCGATCCCGAAGTTCACGTATTTCTCCCTGAACGATCCCCTTGCGACGGTCTGGTCCGTATCCCCGATTCGAGGGGGTCCCTCCTCCTGCCCGGTCACTACCGAACCCGCGATCCATTTTCCGGAGGTGTCCCGGTGCAGCGGAACGCGAATGGGCACCCAGCGATACGCGGTCTTGCCGCGAATCACGACCTCTCCCGCCGAGGCGTCCGACGGTTTTTGCGTTCCCGTACTCTCAACGGCCCACGTGGAATCCGCCTGCACACGCAACGTGACGTAAAGCGTCTCCCCCCGTTTGCGATGCGCTTCGGTCCGTGCGAATTCATACTCTATGCGGATGCCCGCGCCGCGCATGACATGTTGCAGATTCGTGGCCTTCGCCGGGAGCCAGACCTTCCTTCCCGAATCCCCTCGGTTCAGGGGCAGCGCGGCCAGGATCCCGATTTGCGCCAGCAGCGCGGCCGCGAACCAGAAGTATCTCCTAACCATTGTCAGTGCCCCCCTTCTTGAGGTGACGCTCGAACCGGATCCCACCTAGAATCACGCCGATTCCGCACAAGATGAAGACCATTGACTTGAGAAGCAGATTGGTATCCCACTGAATGAAATTCTGGAAGATGACCCATGCCAGAAGCAACAAGCCCGTCCAGAAGGACGTCCTTCGTTGGACCTTTACAGCCGTATAGAGCAGGCTGACACCGATTGCGGCGACCGCCAGGTGAGCGCCAAGGGAAATCCCGACGGGCTGCATGGTCAACGTGCCGGAGGCCAGGAGAACGCCGGCCAGGAGAACCGCTTTCGAACGGTGTCTCAGATCGTCCCTATCCGGTGGCGTTCGAATCACGGAGGTCCAGACGGCAATGGCCGCCAGGAAAACCAGACCGAGCGGTACCGTCCACAACAACCCGGTCGATTGCCACGAGGCTTCTGTAAGTTCGGCGGCCACTTCCCGAAACGATATAATGTAAGCCAGAAGCAGAATCCCGGCCATCCCGATAATCCTCGCAATGACCCCCATGAGACGCGCTGAATCAATCCTGTGCAGGCACACGCCCAGGCCGAAGAGCAGCGTGGCGATTACCGAAACTGCAAGAACGGCCGGCCAGGCTTCGCCGCTGTCGAAGGCCGCGCACAAGGGAATTGCCGCCCCTGCCGCCAGGATAACGCCGGCGAACGCAGACGTGCTGTGACGCTTCAGAAACGGAAGACCCGCAGCCCCGATCACAAGAGGATACCAGCAGAATGCATGCGGATTCCCCTCGGTATGGCCGACGAACCACACAAAGCTCGTGATGCACGTCAGGACCATGCAGGGTCCGCTCATTGTCGCATAGGCAATGACTCCGGTTCCGATCGCCCAGATCCCGAAGGCCCCGTACGGTTCGCCGTGCAGATTGAACATCTGAGCGATCAGTACCACGTTCGCGCCAAAGACCAGTCCGCCCAGCACGACAAGCGCCTCCCCGAGCTTCCTTCGGCTTCCCGATACCTTCCAGAGGTAGAACCCCGCGACCTCGAATGCGAGCAGCGTACTGAAAAGGAGCGCCATTTTCAAGGGTATGGGGATCTCTTCCCATCGTGACGCCACGAAGCTGATCGCGCCTCCGCCAATCAGGCAGGCGCCGATCAGATAGAGGGCCTGCACAACCATGCCGCCGGATTTCTGGTTCTCCTCGTTCAGCGCATATCGTTTCTGTATAGCGGCGGACTGATCGGAGTCGACAACGCCTTCTTTCAACCAGACGTCAAGTTCCCGTCGAAGGGTAGTCCGGAAGGCAGGGGACACCCGGCGGACGCCCGTATCGCTTTCGTTCATCGCAGTCCTTTCCGCTTCTCGTCCGGAATCCGGATATCGGGAATTCTATCGCATCCTGGCTCAGGTGATCCCGAATTGATACGACCTGACGAAAAAACAAAGCGGCGGTGTTGGGTCAAACCGCCGGGATCGTGTGCAACGCGATTTCTTTCACGGGTTCCAGAATACAGAAACACCCCGCTTAGGCCGTGACTTTCACAATCTCATACAGGAATTCAGGCGCAAAATCCGCTTCATTTTCCCACGTTAACGTATGGAAGTCAGGGTGAACTCGGAAATTCTTGAAATACTCTTTGTTCTTCAGCGGCGCGAAAACCTGGCCCCATAGTTCATCTTTCAGATCTACTTCTCCTTCCACTCCGTCATTGAACCTGAGCCAGATCACATAGTCGCCTGCATACCGGGCGTCAACTACACGGGGTATCATCTTGTCACTCCAGTCCAGGAAACCGACTGATCTCCGGCATGGTTATATTTCACAAAAAGTTATAAAAAACGCAACTGTATTATCACTCTGTTAATGATCATCGCCGGAGTAGATCCACATGGGCTCTGTCTTGCCTGCCCTTGTGAATCCGCACGCTTCGTAGAAATCGATCGCCCTTCCATCCGCAATCAGCACGTGCTGATGGAAGCCTTCGTAGATTGCCATCAATCTTCTCATTAATTCCGATCCGATACCCTGGCGATGGTATTCGGGATCCACCAGCAGATGCGGATAATACACAACCAGATGCCCGTCCGAGATGGCATTGCCCAGCCCGACAAGACTCTCGTTATCCCAGGCAGTGAGCAGGGAGTGGGAGTTCATCAATGCATCGCGAAGCTCGTTCGGTTTGTTCGCGGACGACCATTCATTCGCCGAGTAGAGCTTCAATATGGCATCGAGCGGGATATTCCGGTTGTCGCTGTAGACGATTGAGGAGCCAGGCAAGATTATCTCACCTTTCGCGTTTGCATCCGAGTTGAATGGCGTTCAGTTTAGGCGATATATCCTGAAAGGGAATGCACGCACCATCGCCAAACGGAAATCGTCTCCTTGAGCGGAATAGTGCTCATAAAGCGTCTTTCGCGCGATAAATAATGCATTAGAAGGTGTTTCGCCATCGGACAAGGCCGTGAAAAAGCGCTGGATGGTTTTGGTGGAGGACTCGCCCGATTCGTTGTTCAGAATTGGCGCGAGATAATACCGGGTACCCGTTTGATGCAGTCTTTCCAGAAACCCGCGATGAAGACCCAAACGGCAGGAATCCAGATACACAAGTTTTGGTGCCATGTGAACAAGCGTCTCTGGGCGAATCGGCATATTTTCCAGTTCAATGCCTTTAACAGGTCCTCCATGACCGCTGATCAACACAAAATCAACTTCCACAATATCTCTCAGTTCCTCCAGATGCACATCGTGGTCGTCGTAGTAGAAAGAACCGGGAAAGAGGTCTTTGACTGCCAATACAGCCCGTTCAGGATCCGACGATTCATGCGAGATAAGCAGGCCTTTCCACTTGCGGGAGACGTCAAGAGGATCGTCAGAGTGTGCGTGCAGGCTGTAGGACACCTGCTTGTGAAGAAACAGAGGTTTTCCTCTATAATAGAGTGCGTCGAAGAGAAAGGCCAGACGCTCTTCAGCCACTACAAACTCAATACCGGACGCCCGTTCAATCCACGCATCGACAGGGGCGTACAGAATCCGGCCGACTTCAGTGAGCAAGGCGTGGATCCCCGGCCTTCCGGTTGTTCTCCTGACGCGGGCGTAGAACTCGTGAATTGTACCCAAGAGGGACGACCAGGGATTCAACAATCTGTATATGATTTTCAATCTGGCGCAGACTTTCTGACGTTCAGGGACGGTATACGTGTGGGTTTTCCCATCAAGAGTTGCCGTCAAGCGCAATGTCTTACCCGTCTGGTTCACATTGAAGACAAGCGTGTGTGATTTACTCGAAAACATCGGATCCCCATTGCATCATATTTCTCATCTGGTCGACGCGGTCCCGAACGAATCCCTCCGCGTTGTCGCGGAGACCCGGATTGTCCGCACGGCCGGCCATCCAGACGGCGATCTTCAGACGGTCGGCAATCAGAAACTCGGTCAGCATTCGCTCGTGTGTGGCATCGAGGGGTCGGATGCTCCTGTATCCGCGAAGAAAGGCGGCGCGCAGCGAGCCGAAATCCTTCCGGCTGACCAGTGGACCGAGGGTGGCGCCCATATCGCCGAGAAAGTAGCCCCGTCCGCAGTCGTCGAAGTCGAGGGCGCGCGCTTCGCCCTTCAGGAAGACGTAGTTCATCTGATGCAGATCGCCATGTATCAAGCCGAAAGTGGACGAGGCCTCTCCCAATTGCGCCATCGCGGTGCGCGTGATCGATTCCGCCCGGTCGACGGTGGCGCGTCCGTCCGGACCGAGCAATGCTTTTGCAAGGTCAATCGTCCCGCCGGTGACGCCGCCGAGCAGCCCCCCGGTGTCCCCGCGGATGCGCGTGAAGCCGGATGAGGGGACGAAACCCGCGGCGTGGTTGTGCAACCTTCCCATAAGTCGGCCGACCCTTTCCAGATGTCGCCCGGTCAGGTCGTGCTGGCTGACAAAGCGGCCCTTCACCCATCGAAAAAGAGCGCAGACCCTTGGTTCCGGTATCCCCGGCGTGGAGGCGACCGTCAGCAGCTTTCCTTCCCTATCGGCGACCGGCGCGGGCACGACGAGGTCCGTATCCCGGGTGATTGCATCCAGCCACTCCAGCTCCGACCCGACGAAGGCCTGGTCCCTGTTCTTCGGCCGGTTGACGCGCAAGACGTATCGACGCCCTCCAGCCCTTACCAGGAAGGTGGCGTTCTCCCGGTGCTGTATAGGCCGAAGCGTAAAATCGCCCAGGTCGTAGGACGCAAGCGCCTCGAGTGCGAGTTGTCTAAGGCGCCGAAGCTGACCGCGAAATGTAAGTTCCTCAAAAGGAGTCAAGAATCAGGGTACCCTGTTGTCTCCGGCGGTTTCTCCAGTACTCCGGCGTCACTCTCCAAGACGTTCCAAAATCGCGCTGGCGACCTGATCTGCCAGAATCTCCGAACCCTCTTGTGTGAAGTGCACGTTTTCTGGCAGTTGAAGTTCCTTCAGTCGCGGCAGGGCGAAGGCATGGAGATCGTTGACTGTAATGCCAGGTTCGTTCACGACCTCCATCGCGGCGGCGTTATATTCCGTTGCGTCTCCCATCCTTCGACCATTCGCGCCCTCTGGTACGGGTGTGGTTGTCGCCCAGATCAGCTTCGCTCCCGTCGCTTTCAGCCTTTCAACCAGCTTCCCCAGGTTTTCCTTATACTGGTCGATGGACGTGGACAGCTTGCCTCTTCCCGGTTCGGTGAGTCCGCCCCCGGCATCGACGTATTTCAGGTCATGCAGCCCAAAATTGAAGTGGATGACATCCCACTTCCGATTGCCCAGCCATTCGTCCAATTGCGCCAGCCCGCGGCTCGTCGGTCCGCAGTTGTCAGCCGGACGGTGGACGTTCGCCCTGCCTTTGAGACGTTCTCGAGTCGGGATCGTATACCCCATCGAAATCGAGTCCCCGATCAGAAGCACGTCCGGCAGGTTCGGGTCGCCGGTTATCTCTACAAATGAAGCATGGCGCGGGGCGGCGTTCAAATTCGGCATCTGGAGCCTCATAGTGTGAATTCGACCGAAGAATGAAAAAACACAAACTTACATCGATGGACAGGATGGGCAGGATAAAGGTCAACGGCAGTAAACCGCGTGAATCGCGTCGGCTGTACACGAGATTCCGGCTCCGGAACCATTCCGAAAGCGTCAGTTGTAGTGCCGAATCTTCGGATCCCTGAATCGGGCAACCGCGCGATGTCCCCAGGTGCCCAGCGCAACCGCTCCTTTCGGGTTCGTTTCGAGGGTCAACCGGTTGACGAGCTTACCGTTTACGTAGGTGGTAACGGAATGTCCCCGAACTGCCAGAACGAGATCGTATTCCCGCCCTCGTTCGAGGACCAGGTTGACCACGTCGAGTTTGGTGACGCCGCGCTTGCCGCGCTCGTAGGTGCTGATCGCCAGCGCCTTCCAGCCACCGAGGTAATCGACCATATACTCCCTGCTCTCTTCGTTGATGCCGAAGCGGATCTGCACGTTGGCGCCTTTAACCAGCGTCACCTGAACCTTGAACTCATAGTGTGACCACGTACTGTCTCCCTTGACGAGTCTGGTGCCTTTATGCTGTGCACCCGCTCTTGCGATTACCGTGTCTCCCTCCCGGAACCACACCCTTTCGTCGCCTGGCTTCCAACCCTTCAGACCCTCGCCCTGAATCATCGACTCCCACTTGATTCTGCCCGTCATGCCGCCAATCCGGGCGCGGCCGTAATCGTCCGCCGATCCGGGTTGATCATCCGCGGTTGCGGGTGACATAACGGATAGAAGGAAAAAAACCAGAACGAAACCTGCGGACGTTGTCATCAATCTACCACCTGGGCAATCCTGACTCAATGCAGGTTGGTGACACGAACATACCTCACAGCCCCACGGGCAGGTACATGTCCTGCCCGCAATTCACGATGCCCTCGGGCGTCGTGCGATGTTGGTCTGGTCCTGTTCTCCAGATTCACAGTTCCTCCATCCATTCAAGAACAAACGGTTCGCGTTCGAGGTATTTCCGGCAGACGCCGTCTACAAAACGCGGCAACGTCGGGAAGACCTCTACAGGATTTCCCGCACGCCAGGAAAGCAGGCGAATGCAGGATTCGATGAAGAAACATTCGATTGTTCGCAGATGGTTATCGGGAAAATTGCACTGTTGTTCGTACCCGCGGAGAAAAGCTTCACAACGTGTGGAACTCATCGGATTTACGGCAAAGCACCATCCCACGTCGGCCAGAAAATGCCCGAATCGACACCAGTCAAAGTCAATGGGACGGATCTCGTCCCCATGTACGATGCAGTTGCCGCATGAGAAATCTCCGTGAAGCAATCCCCGAAACCGTGGAGATCTGTCCATTTCCGCGACATGTTCGATGATTTGGCATACAGTCCGTTCCAAAACAGCGAAATCACACGCGCCAATGCGACCGTCGTCTGCAGCGGGACGCAGGCGATTCAGGTCGAGTTGCAGTTTTTCAGGTTCGCTACCGGGACGAGTAAAGCCTTCGGGAGGGGTCCACCGACTGCTGTGCCGGTGAAGTTCGCCGAGGACCGACCCCACGTTGTGAAGTATTCCCGATGGCAGGTCAACGAACGCCTCTTCCCCGTAGTTGTCCCAGACGAGGTCGCCGTCGACCCAGCGGAGAAGGGTGACGAGAAAGGCCCGATAGCCAATGGACTCGACGTCAGTGATAAAGTCGCCTGACAGATTGTGGACCGGTCTCTGTACGACCAGATCGGTGTCGCGGTCCAGGGCTTCGAGCCAGAGAAGGTGCGACCGGATGGCGGTCCGATAATCATGGATGTTCCGGTCTCCCTCGGCATAATACACGGTGACAAGGTAACTCCCGGATGCCCCCTCCGCACGGAACTTGACCATGCTGTAGCCTGAAAAGCCAATATGGCCCACCTGCTTGCGCTCGTCGGTGCGGACTTCCCCAATATCGTAATTCGCCAGGGCCTCTCCGGCAGCGTGCAGATAATGCTGACGATGCTTTTCCACAGGAACTCACTTGCGGTCTTGTTGAATCAACTCCAGGAAAAGGGTTCTGACGGATTCCGTCTCGCGGATACTCCTGGAGTGTCCTTTTTCGCACAACGCGAATTTCAAAGCCAGTGCGACCCCAAACCTATTGCCTGCGTCCCACCAGGAGCGTGTTCGGCGGGTCGCGCCAGACACATTCGGCGTCAAAACCCGCCATGCGCATAGCGTCGAGTTCGTCATCGACCGGGAAGTAGGTGTCTTCGGAGGACCACTCGTCGAAGTGCTCACGGGCGCGGCGTTCTTCAATGCCGTGCGAAACCAGGTGGGCGGTCCAGATGCGGTAGCACCGCTCACGTTCCACCGGATCTGCCGTCATCGTCACATCGGCGGTCACGAACACCCCGCCGGGGCGAAGCGCCCGGAAAATATGCCTGTACAGGGCGCGCTTGCGTCGTATCGCCGGAATATGGTGCAGGGCCAGGCAGGCGGCCACGGCATCGCACGCGGGGAGCGGTGCTTCGAATGAACATTCGCGAAAGCGCGCACGGGACCCGAATCGCCTGAGCCGGGTGCGGGCCCGGTCCAGCATCTCCGGATCCACGTCGATGGCTTCCACGGCGCCCACGCATTCGTACTCGAGCATCGCTTCGGCCAGGGCTCCCGTTCCCGTTCCGAGGTCCAGCACGAGGGCCGGGCGGATTCCGGCGATTTCACCAGCGATCCTGTTCAGGCCTTCCTCGTAGCCGGGGATGAACCGGCGGATGGCTTCGTCGTAGGCATCGACTTCGAGACGAAGATGGCTGCGGACGGAGTGACTCATTCGCGTTTCCTGATACGGGGTCCTGCGTCAGCATCATGTAATCGGGTCGGCAGCTTGAGACAATTCCCCATCCACGTTCAGACAGCGCAAATCGCTTGTCGACGAAGTCGTCTGATTCAGTCACGCAAGATGGAACTCGACTTTCATTCCGTCCGGATCGTAGCAGAAAATCGCTGTCCCACCGAAGTCATCATTTGTAATGCCTCCATCTTCCATTTCTATATCCTCCGCTCGAAGCCGTTGTTCGATGGCTTGCAATTCCTCTTGTGTCTCGACCAGAAAGGCAAAATGGTCAAGGCCAATTCGATTTCGATCAAACACGTTGCCTGAGACGGGATAGTCTCTTGGCGTACCGATGACAAACAGGAATTTTCGTCCGCCGGGGTCGTCCGAGGGGACGAATTCCGTATAGTCTTCCGCCTGTTCTCTAATCTGCCAATCGGATATTCTACTGTAAAAATCCGTTGATTTCTTGACATCACTCACAGTTAAAACGATGTGGTGGATATAGTGCCTCATCAGTCTATCACCATTGGTGTTTGAGACCCTACGGATTTCGAGCAAGCAGGGTCGTAAAACGGCAGTCTCGATCAACCTGAGAATATCCGGGATTCAATCGCCTCTACCGCTGCCTGATTCACATAGCTCCGGTCGTGAAATCGAACGGCGTATTCAATCGGTGTCACATCTCTGTATTCACGCACAGCTTCATCAGCGGTTGACTTCAGGCCCTTTCGGATGGACGCCCGATGGGACGGGTCCGCTCCCGTGTCGAGGAGCTCGACAGCCATTCTGTCCTCCTTCCGGCCTTTCTTGATGACACAGTTGAACAGTGGGGTGTGCCCCCCAAAACCGTCGGCATCGATATCTGCTGCCGCGTTCGCATCCGCGCCGTGTTCGATAGCCCAAGCGAAAATCTCGTCCTCGTCAAATTCGATCGCCATGTGCAGGAGCGTTGTCCCATCAAGAGGTGTACCGTGGAGACCGGTGTCGTCGCCAACACGGAGGTGGGGAGGATAGATGTCGTCGTACCGGAATCTGCGGGAGATGAGTTCGGGGTCCCGGTCCAGATGACGCTCCAGCAAATCGATCCGCCCAAAATGGAAAGCCATAGCGGGGGTGTCCGGAAATTCCACGCCACTTTCGGCGAGAATTTTCAGACACTCGTGCTTTCCAACCGGGTTGCGGCTGTATGTCTCGAGGACCATCGCGGCCGGCGCGGAAAAATCCCCATCTGCGTCGCAGAGTTCCCCGCCGAGATCCAGAACCATCTGCAGTCCCTTGCTATTCAGGGTTTCACAGGCACCCATCGCAACCCCGCGCTCTATTTTTGCGCCTTTCTTTACCAGCGCACGAACGGTATCGGCATTTCCCTGCAGGATGGCTCGCCCGAAGGCGTGTTGGATCTCCGGACTGCCCAGGTCCGCCAGCATCTCTACAATCCCGGTCTTTCCCAGTTCAGCAGCAAATCCCATCGCTGCGCCCCAGTGCGAACCTCGGCCTCGAGCCTCTTCTGTCAGGAGTTCGGGGTGCTCCATGACCAGATCACGTACGGCTTCAAGGTCGTCGCTGGACACAGCCGCGCACAGTCTGGCCGCAATCAGCATTCTGGGCCAGCCTGGGTATCGATACAGGCGCGCGAGTACGAGTTGTGCGTCGGCCAGCCTGACGCTTTCGACGGAAACGTCCCGTGGATGCAGATCCTCAAAGGCGGAAATCGCCTCGGGATCGCCCGACCGATAGGCGGCCAGAAGCGATTTTGCCCGCTTCCTGAGGTTCTCGATGTTGGGATTAACGGGAAGACTTTGACGGCGGGGCATAGCAGCCTCCTCTCGCAGTGTCGCCCGGCGTCCGCATCTTCGGGCAGAAAGAAGGTGCTATCGGAACTTCAGGATCTGATGAGGTGGGTGGGCTTAGCCCTTTCCGCGGACCGGAGGCTCCCTGTCGAGCACGCCAGTTATAATAATCATTACCGGGCCCTCTGGCAAGCTGACACTTTGAGTATCTCCCTCAGGGAGGTTGAACGTCCGCTGTTGTCGCGGCTTCGAGATAATCAAGGCCTCGCGGGCATTCTAACACCGGGTGTCATTAGCCGCCAAGAATAACGACGGCGTACACGAATGAACGCCTGGTGGTTTTATATCAACGCGATGCGGAGTTGTCGGCCGAGAACTTGTGCAGCGCGGTCCAATGTCCGCAGGGTTACCGAGGAATTCGAAGCATCTAACAGACGGTCCAGCGCCGACCGGCTGGTTTGAATGCGCCTCGCCATCTCGGATTTGGACAGCTTGTGTTCCTTCATGAACTGGCTCAACTGAAACGCAATCACGCGTTTCGCTGCCGTCGCTTCTGATTCACCGAGGAGACCCTCTTCCTTGAGGAACTCATCGAAATAGCTGCCGATATGTTTTCTCATCGTGCCACCGTAAAGCGTAAAGACGACTCGGGCAATTGAATCGGGCAGTCTGCAGCGGACCTCCCAAAGATCGCCTTCGAGTTTTCGGACCAGCGGCATTCCAAGAGGCCGCCCGAATTGAACGGTCTTGACGTCGGCACCAATGATCTTTCTGGATTCGCGGTCCAGACCGCGCAGCCAGGCTCTGACCGGTTCACGTCCTGTCGTCGTACGAAAAAAGCGAACGGGTAGTGGCCTGTGTCTGTTCACTATTGTAACTGTACCAATTTTAGTACAGTCGTCAAGAATAAAACAACGTCCAAAGGTCCAATCAGACCATAGACTGTAGCCAGCACGTACGTGCCGCTCTACCGTTCTGATGGCACCTTGTAAAGCGATTTAATGACCCGGTACTGAGCGGCTGTCCTGGTCGGCAACAAACCACGAATCCGTGTGCGTTACTTCTCGACGACAAAGTGAACGTGGTTTGTTGCGTCCCTGAACTGAGGTAACTCCGATGTTTCTGCGGCAAATTTCAGGACGTTTTCGAATGCCGCCGGTTCGCTCTCCCGGAGCGACTCGAGTAGTGGAGCCATGCCTCCGACGAAGCCTTCGACTCCGGCATAACTCACAATTCGCAGCCCTGCATCCTTGATTTCTTTGGCGGCGACCTCCGGGTTGGACCAGTGACATTCCGTGAAGAGAGGGCGTTCATGGTCGTCAAAGGTCCTTTCGCCGAGCAAGCTCTGCAGAAAGTCGGGATTGCGGAAGCGGTGGGGGAAACCGGCCACCCCCGTCCTGAGCAAGCCCCACGAATTGAGGAAGGCGACAATTGCCCTGCCGCCGGGCTTCAGAATGCGAATCATCTCGCTCAAGGCCAGTGATCGATCACCCCTCTCGATCAGGTGGTACAGTGGGCCGAGAAGCAGTACGGCATCGAATGATTCGTCATCAAAGACGCCCAGGTCGCGTGCATCTCCCTGAACATACCGTTCAGCGGTGACTCCGTCCGCTGCAAACGCTCGTTCTGCTCTCTCCAACAGTTTCCTGGATAAATCGAATAACGTTACCCGGTACCCACGTTTGGCGAGTTCAATAGAATAACGACCCGGCCCGCTCCCGATGTCACATACGGCGCCGTTGGCCGGAAAGTACTTTTCAATGAGCTGCAGGGTGGACGCGAACTCGATTCGCGCAAGCCCCGCGTCCAACCGTTCCCACTCGCGTTCCGTTGCTGAGTCGTAGAAGTTTCTGACGTACTTGCTCATTAAGGTTTCAATTCAATAAAACGGTTCCTGTTGAGACCTATCCAGTCTCATTCGGATCAACCTGAAATCGGCTGGATCGATCTGCGTCGTGCGCCCTGGCTTCAACTTTCCCTGCTTGACGCAGGCCGCAAGTCGGTCAAAGTCACGCTTTTTCATGTCAGATGGTCCATCGTGAGTCGGCTGAGCAGTTTGCGCGCTCAAAGGAAGTTCCGCAGTTCCAGCAGGTTCCCGATCTCCGCGAATGGCTGGATCTCGCCGGGTTCCCTGTCTCTCCGGTTCAACCAGATTCCCCTGATTCCTGCCTCCTGCGCTCCGTCGACGTCTTTCCGGAGATTGTCTCCAACCATCAGTGTCTGCTCCGGTGCAGTATTCGCAAGTCGAAGCGCGTTCTCGAAGAAATGAGGATGGGGTTTGGCGAATCCGACGTCTCCCGAGACAAGAACGTCGTCAAAGTAGCCCGCCAGACCGCTGGTCTCGAGCTTGAGTCTCTGAAGATCGGACGCGCCATTTGTCGCGAGAACCAATCGAACGGCGCCTTTGAGTTCATCCAGAATCGCGATTGTCTCCGGAAAGTACTCGAACAGTCCTCTCCGGATCTCGACGAAGTCGTCTGCGAGGGTTCGAGCCAGCCGTTCGTCATCGACACCCATGTCGTTCAGCGCCCGAGACCACGTCTCAAACCGGTACTTTGGAGACCACTCACGCAGCCAGACGAGGTCCTCATTTTCTCCGGCGAACTCGCACCACAAGCCTTCCCAGGAGCTGATCCCGACGCGGCGGCAGTAGTCGATTACCGGCGTCGAGCGCCAGAGTTCGCCGGCCCGGTCCAGGACTCGATCTCTGAGTTCGGATGGATCCACGCCGGCCACGTCGTTCGCGCGCTGTCCGGTCAGCTCGAGCGCTCTGAGCGCAATCGGTTTTTCGAGAATGAGGGTTTCGTCAAGATCGAATAGAATCGCCTTAACCGCGGTACGGACCATCGTTTTTTTCGTCTTCCTTCATCTTGAATGAAGTCCGGCCGTTCGAAAAACGCAATCAGGTCGCCGGCTCACGCGGTACGGCTTCCCATAACCCCGGCACATCCTGAGCGCTTTTGACTTCGGGAAAGTAACGGGCCATGTTGTCAGCGCATATCGATTGGACCATGTCGTCGACGTAGGCCGGATCGACGAGGGACTCGATCCGGTCCGCCCACGTGCTGCGGTTCTGATGCCCGCTTCCCGCGTCGAGCGTATCCAACGGTATTTCCAGGAAGTCCGCCAATCGCGCGTGCGAATGAGCCAGTTCATGGGTCCGAAGTACAAGCCGCCGGTCCTCAGGGATCTGCGGGGTACACCTGTTGACATGGTCGTTCCAGGCGTGCAGATAGGCCGCAATTGAATAAAGCCCGCGTTCCGCAAGCGCACGATCCTGACGCGAGTGGGGATAGCATTCCGGATTGATCCACCAGGGGAGAAAGTTTACGATTTCAGAGGGCAACTCGCGGCTGATGACGTGCCCGATGGCGGATTGAAGCCACGAATAACTGTCGCGGATGAGAACGATGAACTTCGAGGCAGGGAAGACGTCCAGCAGATGGCCTATAACGAACTGGTTTACCCACGAGACATCATACTCCAGGTTGAGCCGGACGTCACGCTCGAGGAGAAACTTCCGGAAGGCCTCGGCGGAGAGTTCGCCGCGGGACTCGCGGAGTATCATATCGAGCAACTCCGGTCGCTCCGGCTCATGCGCCGCGCGGTAATTGGTTGAAAGCAGGCCGACGAGAGATGCCGTTCCGGACTTCGCCTGCCCGACGCAGAAGGCCTTTATCCGAACTGGGTTGCGTTTTCCATCCATGGTGTTTCTCGGGTCCCTCGCCTATTTCGGTATCGGATCTGTACTGGGATATGTTACATCCCGATACAAGATCGCGACCAATACGCTCTGTCACGACTCAATGGGAGGCAGATCAATCGGGGTCAGCACGCCGAAAAAGCCATACTTGATGCCGGTGGGATCTCCCTTGCCGGGTGGAAAGTACTCCTCGATCAGATCCAGGAGCCGACGGTTGAATTCAGACGCCTGACCGTCAGAGAGTCGAGCCCGGTTATGGTTGACAGAGCTTTGGAAATTCGGACCGAATATGCCGTCCGCACTTTCGCGAAATGCCTGATTAAACTGGCAGGCAACCTCCGAGGGTACAGGCTCGGAGGTTTTGGCCGTCTCATCAAGTGTGTCCCGGATTCGAATCCTGGCTGCCGCGGGGAGGCAACGCCAGGCCCTGGGATCGCTACCAGTCTCTTGAAGATGTACGACATCTGATTCCGCGAGTCTTTCCAGATGGCGGAGAATCCGGGTATCGGTAACACCCAACCTCGACGAAATCTCCGCTACGGATTTCCCCTCGCCAAGAGTTTCCAGGATGCGCCGCCGAAGGGGGTCCGCGAGCAGACCGGCTCGTTCGTCATCGATAACAAGCAGAGAACTCTTTCCTGTTTCAACCGGGAATGTGAATTCGATCCAGCCCGCCATTCGGATCCTCCATCTGAATGTCTCTGACCTTCCCGTATTGGGTAAGCTGAGGATTTACTTCGCGTTGTGATCTTACTGACGGCGAAAAGTTAATCGAACGAGGGGCGTATCAATAAAGTAGGGCATAGCTGTTCTGTAGACCGTGGCTATTTCTGAATATTTGTCATCGCCTAAATTCTTGTATAAAAGGATCAACATTTCTGGTCGGCGGAGAGAAAGCACTAATTCTGAATCCATGATAACATAGGGCATTGCAAGTATGTCATAGTTTTCAGTCATTGTTACGTCAGTTTGTGTTGCACTCCAGGTTCCGTCTGCGCCAAAACTATCAGAATATGTGAGATCCGCGTTGAATTTAAGCACATAATTGTCGAGTGTCGTCGGCATTTCGCTAACAGTTTGGGCAGCAAGGTCACGTGAGCGATAGTGGTGAACAAGGGCGCTGATCAGTCTTTCATTGTCCTGTTGAACAAAGACCCATTCACCGACCAATGGATTTACTTCGCTTTCCATTTCACCGCAGGACAACAGTAGCGCAATAATTGGAATAAGTCTTTTCATTGTCGTGTCCTCATGCTTTGGAAAACGCATCCTCAGTGTGAGATCAGCTGCGACCGATACCCAATAGTAAAGGCATGTCGGCCAACGAAGTAATCTCGTAATCGGCCTGGATCCCGGTGCCGTTCCTCACGCCATCGCGATTCAGCCACATAGAAAGCGCTCCCGCATTGTGCGCTCCCGCAACGTCGTTTTCCAAGGAGTCTCCCACGTGCAGAAGCCGCTCAACCGGACAGCCCGCCCGGCGCGCGGTGATCTGAAAGATCCGTGGATCGGGCTTCTCGATACGCACATCCTGTGAAAACACGACAAAGGCAAAATGTCCTTCGAGTCCACAGTGTTCCGGGTAGCTGTTCCCGTTTGACAGAAGCCCGATATTGAAATGCGGAGATAGAATATCGAAGGCCGGCAGCACATCCGGATACAGCTCGATGTCTTCAAAACGACGCTTCCGATATACCTGATTCAAACGAAGAGCCAGACTGCTGTCGCGACAACCAACGCGCTCAAGCGTCCTCTCAAATGCAATTCGTCTGATCTCCGAGAGTTTCCATACCCTGCCCTTAAATTCCTCGGCAACCTGATCGCGAATGCCAATCATCTCGTCTATTGTGAGGCGCGATGCAAGTTCTGTAGGGACCTTCCTGCGCAGTTCCACCAATGCATGTTTCATTGAATGCCTCATGACCTTATTGAAATCCCACAGGGTCATGTCGCCATCAAATGAAATCGCTGAGATGCGCAAGGTCTTCTCCTCCGGCGCTTTAGTCTACACCGCGTCCCCACTCGCGCCGTGCAATGCTCGCTTCTTCGCCATCCTGGCAATCGACGCGGTGCCGAAAGCCGAGGCTGAACTCAGTATCGTCACGGCGCCGACGGTTACGATGCTCCACAGCCAGAGCGGAAGGGCGGTATTCACCGTTCCAAGAACAAACGGAATCACGCCTACAACCAGACCGCTCACGGCTCCCCAGCCGGCGACTCGCGAAAGCGCGATCTCGTTGAGCCTGCGACGGCCCTCCGCAATCCCCACCACCGCGGAAAAGACCGCACCGCAGAGGAATCCGGGATACGCCCCGATCGCCACCCACATTTCATCCATTGAGCCGCCCGGATCCACGATGATCCCTGTCAGCACGCCAACCGGCGACCATACCACGGCCCAGGCCAGGGCCACAAGGATGACAACGAAGATACGTCTGAAGCAAAGGTTCATCTGAAATCTCCATATGCGTTTACACGTTTCTTGAGATTCCCTTGAATCGTGTCTATCATTCTTGAACCTGCCATCGGAAAGATTATGCCCCGCCTGAACATCTGCGAAATTTCCCCGTCACGCGTACACGCAGTTGGTGGATCTTCAACGACAGCTCGGTAAGCTGTCGCTCTTCCTCATACAGTCGCCTGAATCGCTCATCTTTGAGCTTCTCATTCAGATGACGTCTAAAGCTCCTCATCCAGTGCCTCCTTAAGACTGCTCTCGTCAGATGGAGACAACTGCCGCGAAGGCGTTCTTTTTCTGTTCATATACGTTTTCTTAGACCCAAATTCTGGTGTTGCCGAGCCGTTGTGGCAATGTGTTCCAGGTCTCTGTATATACCGATGTTCAGGATCGTATCAGCCTGAGATGTTCGCATTCCCAATATACCAAGAATGCCCCCTGAGGGGGCATCATCTTAGTTCGAATTCGACTAACAGAATCTTACGCTCGAAGGAAGTCTTCCGCCGTTACTCCGGCTCGTTTCAGAATGGCAGATACGGTACCCTCCGGCAGATCTCCAGAGTGGTTGGGAATCGTCGTTCGATGTCGAGTAACGGGGTTCCACCAAATCTCGTGACTGCCTCGTGCGTTTCGGTCAAACGTGAATCCCAACCGCCTTAGTCTCTGGATTATCTGTCTGTAAGTGAAACCCGCGAGCCGGCCCATCAAACACCTACGGGAATATCCAACTCCAGGATATCCATGTCTATCGGATGCAATCCATTCGGTAGCGGGTCGCCATGTTCCCTGCAGGATTCGACAAGCTTCCTGGCAACATCTTGAGCAATCTCAACCGTTTCAGCCACTGTTCGTCCCTGCGCCACCAGTCCGTCGAAATCTTCGGAGGTAGCGAGGTATTGGCCGTTTTCTACTCGCCTGATCTGAAGACGAAGCTGGTATTCCACTGACATTTCGTACTCCTGTTGTAAGAGACGTACCCGATAAGATAGATTCTACGTACTGCCATATTATAGGGTGGTGGAATTTCCGGCACGGCGGCTGTCCGTGTCTTCAGGTGGAGCGGAGATGACGACAATGCAAAAAGTCCGATAGTGCGCCAAGGGTAGTGCAATGCTCCACATTCGATCCACTACGCAACAACCTCAGCCGCTTTTTCCTTCAGTGCGGGCAACAGCTCATCCGCTGCCCGTTCGAGTGCGGCGAACGCTTCATTCACGTATTCAAGATCCCCTTCCCGCGCCATGTTTTCCAGCCGCAACGCGGCCTCGACGGTCGAGTTGGCAAGAAATACGGCCGCCGAACCCTTCAGCGTGTGCGCCGCGCGCCGCAACAGGGTGCTGTCGCCGTGGCCGATCGCCCGTTTCATTTCTTTCAGGTGCCTGACGTATTCGGTGACAAACAGCTCCGCCAGTTCGCCCAGTATCGCCTCGTTCCCGCCAACCTGTTCGAGGGCCCCCTGCCAATCGAGCGCGCCTCCATCATCGCCCGGTTCCGCCAACGACGCGGGTTCTGATGAGACGTTGTTCTCCACAACATCGAAGAGATCTCCCGCCCGGACGGGTTTGGGGAGATAATCGTCCATCCCCTCCGCCAGACACCGCTCCCTGTCTCCCTGCATCACGTGCGCCGTCATCGCCGCAATTTGAATACGCTCCCCTGTCGACCCTTCACGCTCCCTGATTATGCGGGTTGCCTCCAGACCGTCCATCTCAGGCATCTGGATATCCATGAGGATCAGATCGAATGTCTCGTTCTCCAGCGCCGCGAGAACCTCCTTGCCGTTGTTGACGGCGGTTACCTGGTGGCCTCGCGGCTCGAGCAGGTCCACAATCACTTTCCGGTTTACCGCGCCGTCCTCTGCCAACAGGACGCGGCGCCTGGCGGCGGGCGGTAACGGTTCCGCCATTGTCGGTACGTCCGCGGTCTCGACAACACTCACATCGAGTGCCGCCAACGTGGCATCGAGCAGGTCGGACTGCTTGACCGGCTTTGTCAGACACCTGGCAAGCCCCAGCGCGTCACATCGCACCGCGTCGTGCGTTCTCCCCGCGGACGAAAGAATCAGGATCGGCACATCCTTCGTCACGGGATCCTGCCTGAGACGCTCAGCCAGCGCGAACCCGTCCATATCCGGCATCACTGCATCCAGCAGAAACAGGTTGTACGGCAGACCCGTCGTCCCGGCCGTGCGAACCGTGTCCAGCGCAGCCGGCCCCGAATCCGCCACATCGATTTTCATACCCCAGGTTCCAAGCATCTCCTCGAAAATAAACCGGTTCGTACGGTTGTTGTCCACCACCAGCGCGCGGAGTCCCACCAGGCTCTGGAGGTCGGCCGCAGACCGCTTCGCCAGCTGAGGCTGGGCGTCGAATTGCGCCGTGAAATAAAACGTACTCCCTTTGTCCAGTTCGCTTTCCACCCACATCCGTCCGCCCATCATTGACGACAATTGAGACGAAATCGCCAGGCCCAGGCCGGTACCGCCAAATCGCCTGGAGGTCGAAGAGTCCACCTGGCTGAAAGAATCGAAAATGGGTTGCTGGTCTTCCGGCGCGATGCCGATGCCCGTATCGCGGACAAAAAACCTCAGGCCGACCTTTTCTTCATCCCGGGAGTCCACCTTGACGTCAACCAGCACATCTCCCGTCGTCGTGAACTTGATGGCGTTGTCCACCAGGTTGATCACGATCTGCCGCAAACGGCCCGGGTCGCCGACCAGCCTGTCCGGAACGTCCGGCGCGATATGGCAGGCCAGTTCCAGCCCCTTTTGCGTGGCTTTGACCGCGAGGGTCTGCACGGTGTCCCCCAGCGTATCCCGGAGGTCGAAGCCGATCAATTCCAGCTCCAGCCTGTCCACCTCGAGCTTGGAAAAGTCGAGAATATCGTTCAGGAGCGCCAGCAATGCCTCGGAAGACTGCCGACTCAACTTGAGGTATTCCAGCTGTTGGGGCGTCAACTCGGTGTTGCCCAGCAACTCCGTCATGCCCATAATGCCGTTCATGGGCGTCCGGATTTCGTGGCTCATGTTGGCAAGAAACTCGCTCTTCGCCCGATTTGCCTGCTCTGCGGCGTCCTTTGCCTTTTGCAACTCACCCCCCGAACGCTCCAGGGCGGCCGTACTCTTTTTCAGCGCCTCGTTGGCTTCACGCTCGGCCGCCGCTGTCTTTTCAAGTTCGCGGTTCTTTTCCTGAAGTTGCATCTCGGCGCGCTTGCGCAGCGTGATGTCCCGGACAGTGCCGATCATATGCACGTTCTGTCCCGCGGTGTCGCCGAAGACGCGTCCCTTGTTCCCCAGCCATCGGATCGTCCCGTCCGGCCATACAACCCGGTGCTCCACCTCGAAATCCACGCCTTCCTTGATCGTTCGTCGCACTGCGCTGCGGACCATCGTCCGGTCTTCCGGGTGCACCAGTACATAAAACGCCTCCCGCGTACCCTCGAACATTTCCGGAGTAAGCCCGAACAACGGCGCCACCAGGTCGGACCAGACCAGTTCCCCGGTCAGCAGATTGGAATCCCAACTCCCCATGTGGGCGGCTTCCATGGCCAGCTTTAGCCGGGCCTCGCTCTCCCGCAATGCCAGCTCCGACCGTTTCCGTTCGGAATCCACGTCGGCGAGAGACCGGGCGTACCACCAGATCAGTATATTGAGCGCTACGATGACCCCCAGCGAAAACAGGGACATTCCGGACTCGAACCCCAGAATTCCTTCGCCGTGGGGCCAGAGCCAGCCCAGCGCCAGTGGAATCAGAAAAGCGGCCGGCAGCAGCCTGCGCGCCATCGATCCGCCGGCAGTGTTGCTGACAATGGTTGTCGTGGGTTCCAGGTCCGGCCGTGACAGAAACATGCCGATGCACAATAGTCCGAACGCCAGAGTGGTAAAGACGCTCAGATGCACGTCCCATGACACTTCTCTGGGGGAGACCGCGTGATAGAAGTGGCCAACCGCATAACCCGCGGAAAGGATGGCGGCGACCGACAGACACGCCTGCGCCGGCCAGGCGATTTCCCGAATCCGGAAATGCCACAGGAACAATGCAAGGCCGATCAGGGCGAAGTTGCAGGCCTCATCGCGCAGCATATGTCCCGCGCCTGCGCCAAAGCCGATGAGTTCAGGGCCCGCCCCAACCAGTTCCAGAATCGCGAAGACCACCACAACCGCGCCGATTGCCTTCCCGAGGAACTGCCTCCGCGCGGACGACTTCCCGCTCCGCAACAGCCACAGCGCCGCGCCGCTGAGCACGAACATCCCCGCGGTTAATAACGACATCCATTCGGCAACGGGTGCGCTGACCAGCCATCCGGACAGAACCAGGATGGACAGCATAACAACGATCAGATTCGCCGTCTGCGAGGCTATCGCGGCCAGCCGCAGAAGGCGCGGGTCGGCATAGTCGTCCATTTCAGACCTTCCTGATTGTTCTGTTCCGGCGATCTATCTCCAGGACGGGACACTATGGGAAGATGCCCCTCCGGAGCTTCGCCTGTGTCACTCGGTGAATGCCTTCTATCAACGCCGCCGTACGCATATCCAGCCCATCGCGTTCCGACCGTTGTATCGTCCGCAGGAAGGCGTTCATCAGGATCTGCCTGAGCCGATCGTTGATCTCGTCGAGCGTCCACATGTAGTTCTGCGTGTCCTGCACCCACTCGAAATAGGACACCGTAACCCCTCCGGCGTTGCCGAGTACGTCCGGCAGAATGAACACCCCTTTTTCCTTCAGGATCTCGTCCGCCTCCAGCGTGGTGGGTCCGTTGGCGCCTTCAGCCAGCATCCGGCACGTAATACGTTCGGCATTTTCCGCGGTGATCTGATTCTGCAGGGCCGCGGGTACAAGAATGTCGCACGGTATCTCGAGCAATTCCTGATTGCTCACGGCATCTCCGCCTGCGTAGCCTTCCAGGAACCGGTTTTCATCCACGTGCTGCATCAGCGAATCCATGGAAAGACCGTCGGGGTTGTAAATGCCGGTGGTCACGTCGCTTACGCCCACGAGTTTGACCCCGCAGGCTTTCAGAAACCGCGCGGCATTGCTCCCCACGTTTCCGAACCCCTGAACGACGGCGGTTGCGTTGCCCAGGTCCATCCCGATGTGCCTGGCCGCCTCCTCCACCAGATACACCAGGCCCCGTCCGGTCGCCTCCCGGCGTCCTTCGGAGCCGCCCAGCACTACCGGCTTGCCCGTAACGACCGCGGGTACGGTATGTCCGGTCTGATGGCTGTACGTGTCCATCATCCAGGCCATTACGTGTTCGTCCGTGCCCATGTCCGGTGCGGGGATGTCCTTCTGCGGACCGATAACGTCGATGATCTCCGATGTATACCGGCGTGTCAGGCGCTGTAGTTCGGGACGTGACAGTACGGTTGGATCTATCCGTACACCGCCCTTGGCGCCGCCAAACGGCAGGTTCATCAGGGCGCACTTCCAGGTCATCCACATAGCCAGGGCGGAGACCTCACCCAGGTTCACGTCGTGATGGTAGCGAACGCCGCCCTTGGTGGGTCCCATCGTCAACAGGTGCTGAATCCGGTATCCGGAAACCGTTTCCACGTATTCGTGTTCGTCCCGGCGGAACGGAAAGGTGACGACGTGGGTGCGCTGGGGAAACAGCAGCCGCTGCCGGATGTTGTCGTCCAGTTCCATCAGGTGGGCTGCCTTCAGAAACTGCTGCTGCGCCAGCCGGAACATCGGCGACTCCCACTCGGCGTGCAGCGCCCGGCTGCGTTCCACGGAGTATCGGATCGACCTCACCAGCACCGGACCATTCATATTCGACTTAACAAGATAATCCTGCGCGCCCGCTTCAACGGCCCGCGCCGCCAGCTTTATATCCTTCAGGCCGGACAGGATGACAACCGGCAGGTCCGGGTATGCTGCGCGCACCCGGAAATACGTGTCCAGGTCCTCGCTGTCAGGCAGCACCAGGTCCAGCAGCAGCAACTCGTACCGGGCCGACGCAAGCCGGTTCAGCCCTTCCGTGAGCGTACCCGCCGAATCCAACTCGAACTCCGGACCCTCGGATTTGGCGAGCAATTCGCGAATCAGGCGGGTGTGAAGCGGGTTATCCTCGATCAACAATGTCTTCAGGTGTGTCCCTGGCATGGTTCCGTTGTCCGCGCAAATCGACGTGTGATTCAGACACGACCGTTGTATATCGAATATTTAGACCCATTGCCGATTCCAGTCAAGCCTAAAGCGCCGCATGAGACGCATTTAAGCGGGTATACCTTGAATTTTCGGGGGAATCGGGTAGGGAACCTTCAATGCCCCGACCGTTATTAGCCCGTTGAAAAAGTCCATCCGGGCTACGTCCGGCCCTTGTGGCCGAATGACTGCGTTGCGCTCCCTCCCCGAATCCCCGATTCGACGCGGTCGCGCGTCTTGTCTTCGGCCACAATGACATATTTCCGGGACGGGACACCATACCTCGCCTGCGGAGCGACTTTTTCAACGGATTGTTATGCGTCACGAAGCACTCCTGCAGGATTTAGACGAACGGATCAATCTCCGGTTGCACGTTATCGCTCACCGCTTCTCCCGTCGAAGGTCCAGCCAGTCCAGTTCCTCCGGCGTCAACCGGACTGCCATGGCTTCCCGGTTCAGACGGCTTTCCTCAGCCGACCTGCAGCCCGATACCGTGAAGACGTTCAGTGGCTGGTTGTATAGAAACGCAAGTGCGATCTGCGCGACGGTCTTTCCGCGTTCTCCGGCAAGTTCGATCGCGCGTTCCAGCCGCACGAAGTTTTCTTCGTACCCGTAGACCTGAGCGCAGCCTTCCGTAATTTCGCTCGCCATCCCTGTGATGTTCTCCCGCGTCAGGAGACCGGAGAAAAAGCCCTGCGCCAGGCTGGACCAGGAAAACACGGGCATCTGCGATTCCCGATACCAGGCCCGTTCCTCAGCGCCCTGAGGGCCGGAGATGCTCAGGCAGCCCTCCCAGACTTCCTTGACGCGCACGGCGAGGCTGAAATTCGGGCTGCTGGCCACGAAGGGCCTCAGGCCGTGATTCCGCGCGTAGCAATTCGCCTCGCGGATCCGATTCGCCGACCAGTTGGAGCCGCCGAACGCACGAATGCGCCCTTCGGACACGTGTTCGTTCAGGGCTTCAACGAGCGGCCCGACCGGGACTCCCGGATCGTCCCGGTGAAGCAGGTAGAGATCGATGAAATCCGTCTTCAGCCGCGCCAGCGAATCGAACAGGTCGGAAGCGAGATCGAAGACGGTCACCCGGCGGCCGCGGTCCGCATTGGGATGGCAACCCTTGCTCAAAATGAATACGTCGCTTCGATTTCCGCGGCGGTCCATCCAGGCGCCGAGCGCCCGCTCCGCCTGTCCGTTACCGTATACCGGCGCGGTATCGAAACCGTTGCAACCCAGTGCCCGGACACTGTCAAGGAATGCGATACCCCCCTCGAGATTGTCCGTTGACAACATCAGCGTGCCCTGAACGAGCCGTGATACCGGTTTGTCAATTCCCTCGACACGTCCGTATTTCATGAGACCTCCATATCAAATATGATATTCGTTATATACCATAAATAGTATGTTTCGGAATATCGAAAAGCAGCGATCAGTTAAAGGCGGTGAGAGGTTAGAGTCTTACAGTAAGCCTTCAACGCAAGATGCGTAGATGTTTGATCATGCTGCTTGCATACGGTAAGGCGTTGAAATCCCCCCACCGCATCAGCCTTCGCCGGCCCTTCGACCCTTCGACAGGCTCAGGGCAACGCATGCTCAGGGATCGGCTCGGCTTCTGCGACTCCCCCTCAAGGGGGGAGTGATTGAACTTTCAAACGGGCTCGCCCGATCATTGCCACCTGTCTGGTTGCGGCTGAGCATAGCGAAGCCGCGCTAGACGTAAGACGTGAGAGATTGCCTGCCCCGTGCGGTATCATTTCCTGCCGATGGCATTAAGGACAAACCAATCGGGCAACGACGTCTTCTACCGTCTCCCGTCTCATCGCTTCATTCCATCGGGAATTTCAGCCCTATCTGGTCGCGGATCATGTCCATCGTGCCCAATATCGCCACGGTCTCGTCCAGCGGAATCTCGTCGCTTTCCAGTTTTCCTTCCCTCAGGTAACGACCCACCGCTTCCGCCTGGCAGTTGTACCCGTTCCCGTCGTAGGGACGCTCGACTACCGTTTCCTTTCCGTCTCTCACCAGCGTCGCGGTGGTTCCACGCCAGTACGGCGGATGAATGCGGATCACTCCACCGGTACCCATAATATGCGCCCAGTGAGTCGTGCCGCACTGGATCGACGTAAACAGCATCGCCATTTCTCCCGCGTCGTATCCGAGCATCATCCCCGCCTGTTCGTCCACCTCAAGCTCGCCGATATGCGCCATACTCATCACCCGCGATGGCGGACGCCGGAACACCATGGAAGCGAATGAAAGCGAATAGATGCCCACGTCCATCAGCGCTCCGCCGCCCAGGGCGGGATCATAAAGACGGGACTTTGTTCTGCCAGGAGTGGAACCGAACCCGAAGTCCGCCGAAACCATGCGGACCTCGCCGATCGCGCCGTCCTGAATCCACTGCCTCACCTGGTACATGATCGGCAGAAAACGCGTCCACATGGCTTCCATCAGAAAAAGGCCTGCTTCACGCGCAACCGCGACGATTTCTTCGGCCTCGGAACGATTGATCGTGAAGGGCTTTTCGCACAAGACCGGCTTCCCCGCCTTGAGACAAAGGATACTGTTTTCTTTGTGGAGGGAATGCGGGGTGGCAACGTAGATGACGTCCACGTCCGGATCGTTCGCCAGGGCCGCATAGTTCGGATGCCGCCTCGGAATGCCGAATTCGTCTCCGAACGCATCCGCCGCGTGTTGAGTCCGCGAACCCACGGCAACCGGTTCCGCGTCCGGAACCGCCTCAAGGCCCTTCACGAACGACCTGGCAATGGAACCCGTGCTCAGGATACCCCATTGGACGCTGTCGCCCATCTCCTTTTCCTCTCTGTGATTTCCGTGTTAAACTGCCCTCACCACCTGCCGCGACGGAACGACGGCGATGATTAGCCGTCGGCGCCGCGGGATGTTCCGTCATCGCCCGCTGGAAACACACGGGGCAAGAGCAACTCCAGTTGCGCCAGCGGCTCCTCCAGGCTGCGGATCGCCCGCACCCAGAAGTCCGGCTGTTCGAGGTTGCCGCCGGTGCTGCGTTTCGCCACGTGTTCAGCTGTGTCGCTGCCCGTTAAACGCAGAAACCTCTCGTACCGGGGCAGGAAATCGGGACCTTCATTCTTGAACATCGCAAACAGACCCCGGCTCAACAAATAGCCGAACGTATAAGGGAAATTGTAAAACGTGACCCCCGTAATGTAGAAATGCAGCTTGGATGCCCAGAACCAGGAATCCTCGCCACCCTCCTGAAGCACGTCGCCGAATACGCCCCGTTGCTTTTCGGTCATCAGCGCTTTCAACTGAGACACTGTCAGTTCACCGTCGCCGCGTTCTTCGTAAAGCGCTTTTTCAAATTCGAATCGCACCGGAATGTCCAGGAGATAGGCGCCCGCGTGCCCCACCTCCGAATCCAGGACCACGGCCTTCTGAAGGTCATCCACGTCCGGGTCGGAAAGGACCCCGTCGGCCAGAATCATCTCCGCGAACGTGGATGCCGACTCCGCCAGCGTCATCGGGTACCCTTGGGCGAAAGGACGCAAATCGCGCATCACGTGGCTGTGAAACGCGTGCCCGGCTTCGTGAGCCAGCGTCAGAGCATCCCCCATGGTACGGTTGTACGTCATAAAGATTCTTGACTCTGCGATCATCGACGATCCGGTGCAGAAACCGCCCGGGCGTTTGCCCGCGCGCGGTTCGTAGTCGATCCACCGCTTGTCGTACATGGCCTGAGTAAACTCCCCCAGGGCCGGATACGCTCTGGCGAACGCACCCTGAACCAGGCGAGTGCCTTCCTCCCAATCCATCGGCGAGACATCGGGAAACGGAAGCGGCGCTCCGAGGTCATACCAGGCCACCTTTTCTACGTCCATCGCCTTCGCCCTGAAACGCAGGATCCGCCGCCCGACCTCGACTTCGGAAAATATCGCCTCGAACATCGCATCCAGCGTCTTCCTCGTTATAGCGGACTGGAACAGGGCCACCTCCAGAAAATGCGGGACCTCCCGATACCTGTTCAGCGTGAGTCGCGTGCCGGATATCGCGTTCAAGG
Source organism: Candidatus Latescibacterota bacterium (assembly GCA_963662665.2). Lineage (GTDB taxonomy): Bacteria > Latescibacterota > UBA2968 > UBA2968 > JAAXHE01. Next base: position 98,847 of record CAXXJS010000025.1, on the reverse strand, counting down.
CGGCCGCCGCTACGTCTTCAACGCTTTCCCACGCGGCGTTGCCCCCCTCGAACGCGGCCTGCCGGACCCGCCGGTCCGGATTTTCCATCAACGACCGCCGCTGCGAAATCGGCAGTTTTTCGGTGCGTTCATCCGGAAACCGCATTTCGAACTCCAGCTTTCCGGAGAGGGTATCGTAAAGCCGGCCCCACGCCGATAACCCGTCCACCCGCAGGTCGGCCGCGAGCGCTTCCCGCTCCGAATCCATCGTGTAACGCGCCTCCCGGCGCATCCGACCAAGGAAAAAGCCGGCGTCCGAAAGCGCCTCCCGGCCGGCAAGCGCAGCGAAGCTGCCGTCCGAAGCCGTCTTCAAACCCCGAAGCAGTTCGTTCTGGAGCTTGGAGCCCTCCGCGTATAGCAGCGTCAACGCGGCTTCTTCTTTCAGGTAGGCTTCGTTCCGGGCATCGGCCGCCGTCAGACATCCCACGTAGGATCCGATATGACGAAGCCGCGTGAAGAGATTTTCGCTTTGGAGGAAGACTTCCTCCCAGGCATCGACGTTGTCGTCGACCAGCGGCGCCAGCGTTTTCGCCCGGCTCAACAGATCCTGCGTATCGCTGTCCAGCGCTTCCTTGAACTGTGCCATCTCCGGCCCGTTGAACGCCGGAAAATAACTCGTCAGATCCCAGTTCATCTCCTGATCCGCACCCTTCTTCACCATGCGCGCATTCCTCACTTGTTCGAGTCGATTCCCAGAATCCTCGCGGTGGTCCCGCCCAAAATCATGTTCAGATCGTCGTAGCTTAAACACTCGCAATGCTTCTCGATCCATCGCCTGGACTGCCGATAAGTGCAGAACCGGTTCTGAAACGGCATATCCGTACCCCAGTTCAGATGATCCGCGCCCACGTTGGCGACCATTGCCTCCAGCACCGGCCACACCTCCCGGTAGGGGAAGTCGAACCAGTCTCCAATGCGCACGGGAAAGCAGACCTCCAGATTGCAATTCGGGTTTTTGAACGGCAACCAGATCTCCGGCGGCATCGGCAGAAATACACCGTCTGAAACAAACGCGCGCCAGGGGAATCCGTGCGTGAGGTTCACCACCGAATCCGGATAGCGTTCCATCCAGCGGATCAGGACCTTCTGCTCATCCAGATATCCCTCGCGGGCGCTTTCGGGCGTCATTCGCCGGGTCACGTCGCCCGGTCCGGATCCCAGAGTGAAGAAAATCGGCACGTCAAGAGACGTGGCGGCATCCCAGAACGGACGGCAGGATGCCGCATCCCACGGTTCAGGACCGGCGAAGTAGGCCGGCCGCGCGTTGAACTTGATGGCGTGAAGACCATGTGCCTGTATGGATGTCAGCAGTTCCTGAATCACCGCGTCCGTATCGGTACGGATGCGCCATTCGTCCACCGGCGCCATAGAACGGAGCCGGTCCGGGTAATGTCGCACGCAATCGGCCAGAAATTCACTGTTGCGTGTCAGCATCGGATTCGTGTGGATAAGCGCCACGTCGACGTCCGCGTAGTCCATCTCCGCAATGAGGCTGTGCGGTGTAAACTCCAGGTTTCTCAAATTGGGAGGATAGAACTGCTTGGTATAGTCTTCTCCTGCGATCGTCCAGACCACCCGGCCTTTCTGTCCGTCCACGCGGAAGTCCACGTCGGGCAGTTCCTTCCACGACTCGTAATCCGCAGGAATCAATCCGTCCGACGTCGCCGGCGCCCGGTCCCGCACGCGCCAGGCCGGCTGATGGTGAAGGCCCTGGGCTTCCTGGACCCATTTAAGGTGTGCCCCGCTGCTTTCGAATCCGGCCGGATCATCTCCCGGTTCGAAACAATAGGCGTGTGAATCAATTATCATTGAAACGCTCCCTCGTGAAAAGGCATGAAGACGTGAAACGGTAGCCGGTAGAGGAAGTCCTCGCTTGATCTGCTCTTCCTCTATGCCTCCGGTCTGAACTGATACCTCACAGGGCAGGCAATCTCTCCCGACTTGCGTCTTCCGTCCCCGGTCCTTTCGACAGGCTCAATGACCACGTATGGACACGTTTGGTTTCTATATATGCATTTCACGTCTTCTGCCTATGCCGCGACCTGTTCGGGAATCAATGCGTCCTTTCCGAAGATCGTCGAGAATGAGGCCTTGCGGCTCGAACGGGTTCGCGCGTCGATATAACACACGCTGAATGCCCGCCTGGCGATATCCACCTGGTTCACGCCGGACCGGTGCAGCAGCCAGTTGTGCAGGATCACCACCTCTCCCGGCTCCATCGTCAGGTCCACGATTCTGTCTTCGGGACAGAATTCCCGTTCATGCTCACCCGTTATCGTATGTCCCTGCTCGCTCAGAATTCCCAACTGGTGCGAACCCGGCACGACCTGTACGCATCCATTCTCCGGTCTGGCCGGATCCAGCGCCGTCCAGACCGTGACCAGCGGATCCCGATCCAGATTCCACGAACCCCCGCCGTCCTGATGCCAGGGCAGGTCGGATCCCTGTTTCGCCGGTTTGTTCATGAACATCGCCCGGAAACACGCGATGGACGCGTGGGCTCCGTAGACATACGCGCAGATTTCCCTGAAAACCGGCTTCCTCAGATAAGCCAGAAATGATGCGTCGTACTCCAGTCCCTGAATCTTCCGATAACCCAGACTCGCGCCCTGATGTCCCTTTCCGCCGCCCCGCACCTCTTCGTAACGGTCCGTGTTCGGATCCAGTTGCATCGTCAGCCGGTTGTAATCCAGCGGCGCCCGGCCCAGCATGATTTCGTCGATCCGCCGCTGCAGACCGGCCAGTTCCTCGATGCTGCATTGCCTGCCGATCTTCAGGAACCCGTCCCTGTGATAATCGCTCCACTGGTCCTGCGAAATCACCCACTGCATATGGTTGCCCCCCGATTTAAATTGAAAAGACAGCGTGTACTCGTGCGTTTGGTTCCGTCCGGGCAACCCGCTGTCACGCCGCCGATGCCAACAGGTCGCGTACGACCTGCTTCCGGATTTTACCGACCGACGTTCTCGGCAATGCATCCACGAACTCGATCCGGTCGGGCACCTTGAACGCCGCGAGCCGTTCGGCGCAATACGTCCGTATCGCTTCCCCGCTCAAGTCCGCTTCCGGTTCCGATACGACGGCCGCGACGACGCGTTCATCCCGAATCTCATCGGGCACGCCCACCACGCAGACGTCCTCGACGCCGTCGCATTCCTGAATCACGCCCTCCACCTCGATGCTTGAGATATTTTCGCCGGACCGCCTGATCAGATCCTTTCCCCGGTCCAGAAAATACAGGAACCCGTCTTCATCCGCACGTACCGTATCGCCTGAATGCAGCCAGGTGCCGTCCGGACGGCTTCGAAGGGTTTCCGCCGTTGCCCTGGGATTCTTCAGATAACCCAGCATGATCGTCCGTCCCGGAACACCCTTTACGATCACTTCGCCCGGCGTACCGGCACCCGCCTCCTCACCCTTTTCGTCAACGACCTTCACTTCATACCCGGGCACCGGCTTTCCCATCGCCGCGAGGTTGCGCCCGCCCGTCAATGGGCTCATCAGGGGGAGCCCGCACGTTTCCGTCATTCCCCACAACTGCTGTAACGGCGCCCTGAACCTCCGGTGCCAGGCCCCGTACTGCGCCGGAGTCAGATTCTGGGCGAAGGTGACGTTGCGGATCCCGTGGGCCGCGTCGGTTTCGCGCTCCGGCCGGTTCAACAGCATCCGCAACAATGCTCCGAACATGGCGGCCATGGTACACCCGTATTCAATGGCCTGCTCGAAGAACCGGCTCGCGCTGAAACGGGCCATCACCGCAACGCTCGCGCCGGTCACCAGGGACGGCCACAACGCGTGGCACTGCGCGCCGGCGTGAAAGAGCGGGAGCGCCACCAGGTGCCTGTCCTCCCGCCGCAACCCCGAGCCCGCGGCGAAAACTTCCGCGCCATAGACGAAACAGGCATTGGTCAGCATCACCCCTTTGGGCCGCGATGTGGTACCCGACGTGTACATGAGTTGCACGACGCGCTCCGACGAGCCGGACCCATCCGGTGGTTCGATGCTCTGTCCGGAAAGCGCGTCTTCATAAACCGGATATCCGACAGGTATCGGTTCACCCGTATTGCACACCATCGGAACGATATTCGCGTCCGCGGCAATCCGGTCCGCCACGTTAAGGCATCCTGCCTCCGTGAATATCGCCCTGCTCTCGGAATGGGCAACGAGATACCCCAGTTCATCCGCGGTGGAAGCCGGATTCGTGGGCATCGCCGTCGCCCCGAGGTGCGACGCGGCAAGTATCAGCTGCGCGTAGGCCGGATGGTTGGACAGATGCAGATTGAAGACGTCTCCGGGGCGGATTCCCAACTCACGCAGGAGATTGGCGGCCTGGTGCACGCGCTTCAGGAACGCGGCGTACGTCCACCGGAAAACACGCCCGTCGCCCCGTTCGTACACCATCCACTCCCGGTCCGGCTGTTCTCCGGCGAATCCCGCGAAATCCAGATACAGCGTCCGGTCCGCCGCCACGTCGATCATCGTTTCTTCTTCCGCGCAATGAATTCGGCCACGTTCGCGCTAGCCTCGTCCGTACCGAAACAAAGCTCGAAGGCCTCTGACGCGGCGGCATCCCACCGGGCGTTGCGAGCCGGCGATATCCGGTTCAGGAGGACCTTCGTCTCTCTCAGCGCCAACGGCGGAAGCGACGCGAGACGCAGCGCAAATGCCCGGACCCTGTCCCTCAACGCATCGTCCGCAACGCAGTCGTGTACCAGGCCGATAGCCTTCGCCTCGTCGCCGGTCACCGTTTCGCACCCCATCGCGAGCCACCTTGCGGCTGCTCCGCCGACAACGTCGACCAGCCGGCCCAGCCCCCACGGCGGCGTCCATCCCAGTTCCACTTCCGGCATCCCCAGACTTGCCGATACCGATGCGATCCGGAAGTCATGGTACAGCGCGAGCCCCATCCCGCCGCCGAGGACGTGCCCGTGGAGCATGGCGACCGTGGGTTGCGGCATGGCATCCAGCAGGGCGAAGGCATCGGCATGCGCCCGTTCCGCCTTCGCGGCCTGCGCCGGAGATAGGGGCGCCAGGTCCTTCAGATCGCTGCCCGCGCAAAACGCGCGACCCGCGCCGCCGGTTACCACAACCCGCACGTCTTCACGATCGCGGACCGCTTCAAGGCGCGCGCGGAACGCGCGCACGCTATCAAGATCCATCGCATTCAGCACCTCGGGCCGGTTCAACGTCAGCCACGCGATTTCGTTTTCGATTGTCAGGTCGATCATCGCTGTCTATGCGTGTTTTTTCGGATAGTCGTAGGATACCATCCTTCCGGGACCGGCCGTTACGCTCGCCCAGGAGTCGACCTCCAGATCCACGCAACAGACGGCGCAGGTTGGCATATTAACGTGAGAATCCGAAGCAAGGTAACCGGCCAGGTCCGAGAAGCCCGGATTGTGGCCCACCATGATCGCTTCGTCGCAAGCGTCCGGGATATTCCGCACCACGGCAAGCAGGTCGTACAGGCTCGCCTCGTAAACCGACGTTTCCTCCACGATCTTACCCGTGGGGAATCCCAATGCCTTCGCGATCGCGCGGGCAGTCTTGACCGCACGTTTCGCGGGACTGCAGACAATCATGTCGGGCTTCGCCCCGCCTTCTTTCAGGCGCGTGCCCATAAACGGCGCGTCCCGTTTACCGCGCTTGTTCAACGGGCGATCGAAATCGCCAAGCGCCGGATCGCTCCAGCTCGACTTTGCATGTCGAATCACATAAAGCCGTTTCATACAGCGAAGCCCCCACGTTGTGTATTTGATGGACCTGACCGACCTGATCCGACCGACGGAGCGGCCATTACGCATCGCGTACGGGTCTGCCGGCATCCCAGACCAGACGCGGGCCGCCGTCGAGCCCTCGAATATGCCCGTTCTCTCTTTCCCGCGGGTATCCCAGACAATGAGAAACATAGGTTACGCCGTCAATCTCGCGAAACCGGTTCCGATGCTGGTGGCCGTAAACGTGAAGGGTCGACCCAAGGCGACGAATCTGCACATCCAGGCCCCGGCAACCCGCCACGCGGCTGAAGTTGAACGCGGGATGCGGGTCTCCGGGCGATCCGCCCCACCGCCGTGGCGCGGGCATGCCGAATATCAGTTCACGTCTCGGCAGAAAGTGGCTGAACGAGATCAACGGCGCTTCGTATGTCCGCGAGATGTTCCTCTCGTTCACGCCAAGGAAAAATTCAGCGGCCGGCCTCGCGGTCTCCGGCCACCTGAAGAAATGGTCGTCGCTCCACATGGATAGTGTCTCGTCTTCACCTGACTTTGGCGTATACAGGCTGTCCGGTCCTTCCTCGGGTTTCAGATACCACGAAAAGAGAGGGACGATCCAGACGCCTATCCGGTTTCCGATTCTGCCGGGTCGCGTCCTGACGTCGAGACGGTCGCAAATGGCAAGCACCTGTTCGAATTTGTCCAGAGAACCGCGAGGCGGCCCGGCTCGCCGTATCCACAGTTCATGGTTTCCCGGGACAAAAAACACGCTTGCGAACCTGCGCCGCAAGTCGGACAACGTCCTTTCCAACCGCTCCACGCGGTCGCTGACGTCGCCGGCGAGAATCAACACGTCCCGCTGGAAGTCGGACTCGGAGAGCGAATCCACCCAGGCCAGATTGAGCGCGGAGTCCACGTGGACGTCGGACAGCGCGAAGATACGCGGCGCCTCTCTTTCGTTCTCGCCCATGTCGGTCGATCGGTCCATAGAATGAAAGCGGTCCCGGCCGCCGGCGGGGCGTCGCCATCCCGTCTTGCTGCATAATCAGCGGCCTTATCTCCTTCTCACGCGGCATACCGCCCGGGAACCGGCGTCGCAGTACCAGAATGCCCCGTCCCACATCGTCATCCCGTGCGGTTCGGGGTGCTCTTCGGGAATCTCGATACGTTCACGGATTCCACCGTCTGCCGCGTTCAATCGGTAAATCGCACGGTGATCGGTTTCCACGCACCAGAGGCCCCGGCCCTCCCATGCAATGCCATGCGGACGGTCTCCGGGAGCGGGAATCGAATATATCACTTCAAAGCCGCAAGCCACGTCCACCTGGTAAATCGTGGCCGACGGCGGCACGGCCATCCAGAGGCGGCCGTCGCGCATCTCCAGTCCGTGGGCGCCCGTTGCCACCGCGCCGGGAGTATCGAACCGGTCCAGTGTTTCGCCCGTCTCGCGATCCACGCGCAGAATCTTCCGGTCATACGTGGAGGCCAGCCACAGCGCCAAACCCGTGTCGGTAATCCCGCTCCCCCGGTCCGACGCCGTATTCAGCGTCTTTAACGTTTCGCCCGCGAAGGAAACCAGGACTGCCTGGTTCGTTTTCTGATCCAGAACCCAGATGCCGTCCGCCGTGGCCTGCATGCCGTTCGGCTGCGGCCCGGGCGCGTCGAATTCGTGTGTGACGTCAACCATTCGTATGCTCCAGGTTACCCGGCTCCCGCGAATTAAACCAGACGCCGGTTGGGCTACGCCACCCTTGTCTGCGCCATATTCATCAATCCGATGATGCTGTCCGGGTGCTCGTCGCGGGTGCTGAATCCCGGCGTATTGCCGCGCTTACGGTAGCTCGCGGTGCGCACGTACGGCGGTTTCATGTCCGGATATCGGAAAGATGAAGGATCTGCCTTCAGCTTCCCGATTGCGTTCCGGGCTCCTTCACGGATGAGCGCGCGGGACCGTGCGGGCGCCAGATTGACCGCGCTCAGCTTGGCGCGGCTGTATGCGTCCGCATCCAGGTCTTCCAGCCCGTCGGGAAGCAGTCCCCGTTTCACGCCCGCGGTCACGACGCCGGGTGTCAGCGCCTCGGCCTCCGCCGCGAACGCTTCCTCGCCCGCCGCGAAAATCGTGGGAACGCCCAATTCCATCGCGCACAGCACCAGTTGCCCGTATTCTCCGATGGAAATTCCGTTGATCGCGTAGTCCACGCACGCGAAGCTTCCCGTGTGTGTCAGGTGGGAATACGGCGTTCCGGCCTTCGCGTGCTGCCCCACGTATGCCAGTCCCTGGTACGAACCATCCAGGCTCCAGGGCCAGATCGGAGCGGCGTGGCCGCGCATCAGTTGCGCACGTTCGTCCAGAAGTTCAGGATCCATCGCGCCGTGCCCGTGCCCGTCCACCACCAGGATCTCTTCCGCGCCGCCTTCGCTGAACCCGTCCACCGCGGCGTTGACCTCCAGCGTCAACAGCCTCTTCGCCTTATCGTAATACATCGCGCCCGGCGTACACCAGTCCTCGAAATTCAGAATGCCCGCCACGCCTTCCAGGTCCGTCATAATCATCAGTTTCATCGCCGATCTCCCGTATCTACGCGACTGTCCCGGTGCGTGCCTGCGATTCACGCCCCACCCAGAGGTCGTTGAAACCAGTCACCGGCCCATCGTCGTTCGGCCCGCTGGCCAGGTCAAGGCCGCCGAACAGATACACCGCGTCATCCAGGGCTGCCATGCCCGGCACGCGACGGACTCCGGGATACGGCGCGGACCCCGAATAATTCTTCGATCCGTCGTGCGCCTGCAGGCAGGTCCAGTCTCCGGTGCCCAGACTCAGGCGCCACAGATCGTTCAATTGCGGCCCGTTCACTTCTTCGGGCATGAAGGTCCCCTGCGATCCGAACCCGCCGAATACATACCACCCGTCCCCGATCCGGGCCGATCCCTGACCGTACCGGGCGGAAGGCCGGTTCGCCGCCCCGAAGTCGTTTTCCGCCATGCAGGTCCATGCGCACGTGGCAGGATCGAAGCACCAGAGATCGTTATAGAACTGCGGATCCCGGTCCTGTGTGTCCCGCCCCGCCCAGACGTAGATCCGATTCTCCCAGGCCGTCATCGACATGACGTACCGCTTCGGCGGGACGGCCGCGCCGTCCGCCGCTTCAATCCGGTCCCAGGTTCCGGTCCCGGTATCATAGGTCCAGAGTTGCCTGCTCAGTACCGCGGTTTCAACCGTCGGGGGAAGCGGCGCCCGATGGCCCCATCCGCCAAAGAAATAGATCCTGCTCCCGATAACGGCCGTTCCGAATCCGCCCATGGTCGTCGGCCGTCCCCGGCCCACGCAGTCGGGGTACTCCAGCAATACGCCGTCATCCGGCTCCAACAGCGTCCAGCGCGCATCCGAGGGATCGTACACCCACAGGTCGTTCAGGAGGGCGAACTTCCAACCCTCGCTCAGGATCGACAACCCGCCGAACAGATAGAACCGGTCGTCTACCTCAACCCACGCGGGCAGTATGCGAGCGCATGGCCTGTCTGCAGAGATGTCGAATCCGGCAGCGCCGTCGTTTGCCTCCAACAGGTTCCATTCCTCGACCGACGGATCGTACACCCACAGGTCGTTCAGTGCGCCCAGCGTGGACTTGTTTCCCTGGCCGGAGGAAGCGCCGTATCTGAGGGCGCCGCCGCCGAACATATAGATGCGTCTCTCGTAGGGCAGCAGCACGCCCGGCGCCTCTCTGGCGCAGGGTACGTCGCCACCGGTCGACTCGACGTGTGGGTGACACAGGCGCCATTCGAATCTGGAATTCATCTCGATTTCACGCCGCCCATCTCCGTTTCTCCAGTTCGCTGATTCTCTTTCCGCCGATTCATTGAGAGACCGGCAGAATCAGACGGGAGGGATATTCCGCCGAATGATGGACTTCCTGAGTTGCCGTCACGAGTCTGGTCTCGGCGAGGTCGTTTCCGCCCGTGTTGTGATTCCTGTCGTGATTTGGAAAGTCGCTGCTCGTGATTTCGAGGCGGATCCGGTGTCCCGCGAGAAACCTGCATGCCGTGGGCGTCAGGCGGATGCGGTATTCGGTCACCGCTTTCGGGATGATGAAGTCTTCCTCGTCCAGCGAATGGCGATGCCGGGCGCGGACCATTCCGTATGCGACGTCCGTTGCCGGACCGTCCGGGACTTCGTCCACGAGCCGGACGAAAAAATCGGTGTCCGCCGCCGACGTCGCAGCGTTCAGCACCACTTCGGGATACCCCACGGTTTCCACGTCGGATTCCAGAGCAGGGGTCCGAAAAATCAGAATGTCCTGGCGGTAATCGAGTACCCTCCTGTCCGACGGTTCCGTAAACAGCGCCGTTGACCAAAGCGTGGGAACCGGGTCATTCGGATCGTACACGTACGTGTCCGTGCTCTCACCGGCGGCCGGTGCGTCGAGCAGACGGCCGGACCCCGCGGGGAGGTGCGCGTCGCCGTCGCTGTCCAGATAGTAGTCCGCCCGAATCGTTCCACCGGGCGGCCACGTATCCGCCGACTTCCATTGGCCCGAGCCCATCACAAAGTACCGCACGGGCGGTTCCAGATCCACTCCGTTATCGGTATCCTTCAACCAGCGGTCGAACCAGCGGATCATCCGATCCTGCAGATCCATCCGGGCTTCAGGCCCGAAATCGATCCCGCCCTGGCGCCGGTTTCCCAGTCCGCTGTGGTTCCACGGCCCGATGACAATCCGGGTCTGCGTCCTCGCAATTTCAGACCGGCCATGCTTCTGCATCAGGCCCAGGTGGGCCATCGTTCCTCCGCAATGGTCGTACCACCCGCTGAAATCCAGGTTAGGCACTTCCACCTCCCGGTGTACCTCGTCGAATTTCCAGCACCTGCGGTTCGGATGCCGCAGCCAGTCCTCGGCGTACCCTGCCATTCCCTGGGGCAGATAACGTGGAAAGTCCAGCCATGGCATAAAATAGAGCCACCGCATATGCTCCACGTTTTCCCAGATTTCCAGTGCGTCTTCCTTCCGGTGCGGTCCGGGTGCGCCCTCACGTCTGCGGAGATCCGGCGCAATGGTGCCCATCCACCATTTGATGCGCCGGCCGGGCCGGAAAGCGCCCCACCAGTCGACCTCGGTGTTTTCCAGTGGAATCGACCAGGCGCACATCGCGACCAGGTGCGGCGGCCGCAACTTCGCCAGCATCCACTGCATCCAGGCGTTGTAGGATCCGCCGAACGTGCCGACCTTCCCGTTGCAATATTGCTGCCGCGCCAGCCACTCCACGCTCTCGTATCCGTCCCGCGCGTCGGGCGTGTCACCCTCAACCGTATAGGGGACATACGTCCCTTCCGAAGCATAGCGACCCCGGGAATCCTGAGTGACCACGGCGTAACCGGACCGCACGACCCGTTCAAAACCGCCATTCGGCTTTCCGTAAGGCGTCCTCATCAGCAGTCCGGGATACCGCCCCGAGCCCGCCGGTCTGAACACGTTTGCGCGCAACACCACGCCGTCGGACATCGGTACGGGGACGTCCTTCTCCACGGCGATACCCAGTGCGTCGTCTCTCTCACTCATGCCGTTCCTTCTGACTCCGTGGCTGTTACCGGTAGCCGTTTTTCAGATCCGCTCGATTATTTCCCGAAAGCCGTTAACGGCGTCCTGGAATCCGAAAACCCCGGGCAGCGGCCAGAGGCAGAAGACCCCGTTGAAACTTCGACATCTGAGGTTGGAGAGGATCTCCACGAGTTCCGCGTTGCCTTTGCCGGGAACCGCCGGTTCTCCGCTTTCCGCAACGACGTCCCTGAAGTCGACGTGCCTGACAAACCGCCGGATCGGCCCTTTGTAAAGTCCCTTATAGAACGGGCTTCCGCCCGATGCCGCGACGGCGGCCGGATCGTATGCCATGTCTGTCCCGGCGGCCCCGATCTCTCTCAACCTTTCGGCGATATCAGACGGGTTCACATCCGCGGGATTCCCCACAAGTACGGTGATACCGCTTTCGTCGGCGACCCGTGAGAGCCGTTCAAGTGAACCGTTCAGATCCGCGGGCCCGAAGTTGTCCTGCAGGCGGACATGCAGGTACTTTGCATCGAAACGGGCTGCAATTGTACAGGCCTCCGCCAGCTTCCCGGCTGATGCGAACGGGGTGCGCAATACCGCGACCTCGAGGTCCCGATCTCCCAGGCGGCCAGGAAGGTCATCGAAATCGACCTGGTGATTCGTATGCACTTCGACCGATGAAATATCCGCCGATGCGACCAGATCCAGCGCCTTTCCGGGATCGGCATCCACCGCCCACAGCGGTGCGCTCAGGGTGGAATCCTCATCCTCGAGCAGGGACTTCAGCGATTCCCCGGGGGTCGCGGTGGCATCGCGCCGGGCAGCCGGCCGACCGGCGTTCGATCTCGCGATTTTCTCTCTGTATCCCGCGCAGTCGGCGCAATTCGGATTCTCATCCAGCGCAAAGCCGGGGTCGCGCGACATCTCGCGCCGCATGATGGTCGCGGCACGGGGTGCGTCGATCAGGCGGCACACCGCCGGACCGATCGTGCCCACCGCCATGGCGCCCTCCGCCCTGAATAACCGATCGAACTTCAACACGCCCCCTCGATGCCCGCCCGGACACCGGCGAATCGTCATCGCGCGGACCTCGCCGTCATCTGCCACGTACTTCATTTCCAATTCGCGGAGATAGGGCAGGTCCAGTTCCGCCTCCACCGTGTGCAGCAGCGTCATCGTATCCAGGTCGCAGCCTACGTGCAGCACCTTTCCGCCGAGGGTGATCAGACGGCCATAGGGCGTCTCCGGCCCGTCCGGCGCCGCGCTATCTTCGTGACCGGACAGGATCTCCTCCGCCATCGCGCCGCAACCCGCCACCGGATGATAGGGGTGCCGGCTGCGCAGCACGCCCGTCCGCAACCGGAAGGTCTCGCTGATTGCGCCCATGTCCGAAGGGATAGTGACCGGATCGAACGTGCGTCCGTCACGTGCCGGATGCGTGGGCATCAACAACGTTCCGTCGGGGCCGAGGGCATCCACCAGCGCATCGATAACAGCGTTCGGGCCGCCGTCCACAGGTCCCAGGCTGCTCAGGGACGAATGAACCACCACAATCGCACCCGGCTTCAGCCCCAACCCTGTCAGCCCGTCTTCAATTTTGCGTTGAGTCAACATCGTTTCCGCAGATCCTCCCGGGTAATAAACTGCCGTCGCGCGTTCGCAAACCCGTCCGCGAGATAGAGGTCCGGCAGGATCTGCATCTCTGCCTCCTTCGACTATGTCACTCTACACGTCGGAAATGCCCTTGTATCCGGGTGGAATAAGCCCCCTCTGATGATCCCGGCACTGCTTGAGGAAACTGCGGTCCTTCAGCAGAAAGCCGGGATCTTCCACGATACACCGGGTGCCTGCCTCGATCAGTTCCCTGGCGTTCATTATGGTCACTTTCGCATCGCCAATCTTTCCGTACTGAACGAGGCCCTGCTTCTGCATCTCGGGTTCCATCAGGAAGTAATCCCTGGGCACGTTCGGCGTATGCACCTTCTGGACGTGCACGTGGATGCGGCCCTGTTCGTCGGCCACCTCCAGGCGGGAGGGCTCGTCCATCAGCGCGTAGGGCGCGTGCCCGTATTCCTCGCAGGCGTGCATCATGGTGCAACTGGTCCATCCCGTTCCCAGGAACATGTAGTGAGCGTCGATCTCGCCCAGCTTTCCCCAGGCCGTATCCCGCCCGCACGGCGTGAAACAGCGAACCGCGCCTTCCGCGAGGTACTCCGCCTGATGCCCGATCGCACACATCGGATTGCTGGAATCGAGACACCGCACCGCTTCGGGACGGTGACGAAACACCTCGGTGATCCTGCCCATCCTGGACGGTGAGCGGCGCACGTCGAACGCCGGGGTACCGGCGGTGCGGGCATATTCGCAGTGCCATCCGTTGAAATGGCAGGAATTCACCGCGATGGTGCCCCGGGGACCTACGGCCTCCAGAAACGCGTCGATCACGGTTTCGGCGCCGCCGTCCACGTATCCCATGCTGCTGAGGGAATTGTGGAAAAACACCGCGTCCCCTGTTTTCACCCCCAGGTCGCGAAGGCCTTCGATAATGTCGTTTTTCGTGACGATCGTTTTTCCTTCGGGCGAATACGGTTTCCTTGTCATCCGGGGAGTCTCCATGAAGATGAGCGATGCAATTTCCAATATCAGCGTCAGTGAGCGCCCCGTCCGTTAACCGGTCAGCCGCGGTACCTGGCGAGAGACGGATGTTCCAGGACGGAGGCGAGCCACGTCCAGCCCGCTACGCACCGACTGGAAGTCTCAAACGGCACAAAGCCGAAGTCGAGGTACAGATTGATCGCGCGTGCGCTGGTGGTCTGGGTGGTCAGGTAGGCGCGATCGTGGAAGTCCGCTATCCGCCCAAGCGAGGCCGCCAGAAGCGGTTTGGCAAGTCCCCGGCCCTGATACTCCGGTCGGATGGCGATCCAGTGGATGCGGCCGTAGTCCCTTCCGTTGAACGCGTCATTGTACCACGCCGTACTCGTGCCGATCGCCTGACCGTTCGGGTCCTCCAGATAATGACACCGGGCCTCCATCCGGTCCCGGCCCGGTCCGAACTCGCTTTCAAAGTAGGCCATCGCCTTATCCATGGAATCGAACGAGGCGACTGCAATCTCGATTTCTCCCCAGAGGTGATCTTCGCCGTCCCTGAAGTAGCGGAGGCGGTACCCCTCGGGAAGCGGATATGCGCGGAGGTCCGTGAGGTCTTCCCTGACCATCACCACCGGAATGTGCTCCTGCTTCTTTTCCCAGGCTGCTTCGATTCTCACAGCTTCCGTCTCCAATTCGGATTCGATGCGGATCTCTGCGGCGTGCCCGCGGACGCTCTACAGGCAAGCTGTCCCGGCCGCCGTCACTTCATAGTCCTGGCCTTCCCCAAGTACCGCCCCCCACCGATCTCCGTCGAGGCGCTCCAGCGCGAGTCTGATCCGGCCTCCGGGCAACCCACCCAGCACGAAAATCCGCTCCGGCCGCTGCGGCAGCACCGGTCCGCGGGCAGGTCTGCCGACTTCCTCCGCGGGAGGCGCCAGGACCAGTTGCGGCGTACCGCCCGGGACCCCGTACCAGAAGGAGATCATCGAATCATCGGCCTGTTGTCCGACATCGCAGTCCCCGCCGTGAGGCAGAATCGCCCACAGGACGTCGACCGACGTCTCGCCGGCCATCGCGAACCGGAAGCGGAGGTCCACCTGATCCATCGCCTCCAGGTCTTCCGGCGGGATGTCGTAGCCGGACAGGTAATCTCTCCAATAGGGGTCGACCGGTTGCGGCACCCGTTCGAATATCGCCGCCCGCGAAGATGCCTGATAGAACCGGCAGGCCTGTCCGGATGGTGTCCGCAGTAGCAGCGAACCGTCCGGTCCGATCCGGGTTTCAACTTCATGGCCGACGTGAAAATGGGCTTCCACACAACGCGGTTCTCGGCCGGAGAACCGGACGCGGTCCAGTACGAACGCGGCGTGACAGTCCCTCGCGTGCAAGACGGTCCGTTCAAAGGAGGTCAGACCCGGCACGTCCGGATACGCGCACGCCGCCTGGCATCGTGCGGCCGAATACACGTTGTTCCCGCCGCAATACACGCCCTCCATCTCGCCGCCGGAGTTGGGTTCGACCGACTGTCCGACCCCGTCGAACGTGAGGGTATTCTTCATAGCGGCGTCGAATCGAAAGTAACCGGACGGCCTGAAGAAATAGTGCCCGTTTACAAAGTACGTGAAAGCAGCGCGGTCTCTATAGTGTGCGTGTTTATTCTGCGTTATGGTCTGTATCGGAAGCCCCGAATCCAGCCGGGACTGCGCCAGCGGTCCGCCGGGAACCGTACACTCGAAGCTGAGTACCGACGCGTTCTTGTCAAACCCCGTGCGTGAGAAAAACTGACCCAGCGACGGGAAGGCGGCGGCGGCCGGCAATCCGTCCGGAGGTTCCGCCTTAACGCCGGGATCGTACCACAGGAAGCTCCAGCCGCAGTCGTGGTAATCCTTCGGGAACGAACGGGCGGATTCCCGTTCCGCCTGCCACTGCGCCAGGCCGTCGTTGAACTCGGACGCGAGTTTGTACAGTTGAAAAGCGACAACCCCGCCGGTCTCGCCGTGGTACCGGCCGCTGGGCGTCGAATCGTCCAGAAATACGTAGCTCTCGTCGGGAAGAAGGTGGTACGCCCGCCAGCGGGACAATGCCTTCAGCCATGGAATTTTAGACGCACGCTCGCCGAAGACCCGTTTTCTGCCCTCCAGGTAGAACAGCATCGGCCCCAACGCGTAATTCAACGGAGCCACACCTTCATTCCACGCACCGTCCCCACCCTGGATGGAGACGATGCAGTCGACCTCTCGTTCCACCGTGGATAACCAGGCCGCGGCTTCGGGAGCGTAGGGTAACAGAGCCAGACAGCCGACGCCGGCGCCGAAGACCGGCACCCAGCAGTCGTGGTAATGGTATCGCCGGCTCCAGCCGGCCTCGCCGGTACCCATGTGCCGAGCCATTCGTCCGGCCTCGACCCGCAACACTTCCACCGACCGACGTACGAGCGAATCCGGTAGGACCCTTCCAAACAGATCGAGGCCATAGGCCAGTGCCATGACGTGAAAGGCCACCAGGTAGGACGACTTGACCTGCTCGTCGTGGGCTGCGCCGACCTCGACCCACCGCGTCAGCCAGCGTTCGGCAAGGCCGCTCCAACGTTTGTCCCGTGTGAGATGGTAGGCGATGCCGCAGTTCACCACCAGCGAAAAACAGATCTCGAGGATATCGCTGTACGCCGGCTCTTCCAGGTCCCAGAGCGAATCGGGCGGATCGACAGGCAACCGGCCTTTCAGGTCTTCGACCATTGCTCTGAAGAACCGGGCGTGCGACGAAACGCTGCGATTGCACAGTTCATCCAGTTCGCAGTCAGACAGAATCAACCGTGGCGCCGCGGGATCGACCATTGGGGAAACCCATTTCCGGATCAGGGATGAATTCGAACGGCTCAGCCGGCAGCATACCCTGAATCGCAGGCATTTCCCGCCAGAAGTAGGTCCTGCGATTCGCCGGCCGCACAGCGAACTTCCGCTCGCATATCGTTCAAATCTCAAAGAGCCACTGCTACACAAGCCCCCTCATCCCAAGTCTAAACCATACCGGGAGGGATTGCAAGTCCCTTTGTGTACGGAGTGGAGGGCGGCGCCTGAATCGGGACCGGTCTTTACAGCGTAACAGGGCCTCCACCCGTGAACGATTCCTTGCCGGCCGTCCGGGTCTAACAACGCCATACGCGCCGCCCTGTGCTCCCCGTTCCATAGTCGGCACCGAGTGGAGGCGTAAATACATCGAACGGCTGAAGTGTGTGATCCCTCGCTGGTTTGAATTCGCGAAAATCGCCGTAATTCATCAAAAAATCATCGATATGGCTCAATAATTCAGCACGAATTCACAATTAATGTTGTATATTAACAAGAGTGATGCCTCATGAAATGAAAAAAGCTGGATAATCCCGCCGGTTACGCTGACGTCAGGCGTATGACAACGATTACGTGGAGGTCAACGATGCGCTTTCGCCCGTTTGTTTCGCCCGTCGAGGTATCGTGGTGGCTGTATGCGTTGCGTGGTGTTGTTGTTTGCCGGTCGCGCCGTCGCTTTTCGCTGCGTTTTGTACTGCCGGTCCTTCTGCTGATGGGGGCGCCCGACCCTGCGCGTGGCTCGGGTGCACCTTCGGACCTGACGGCCACGCTGGGTGAGGCCGGGGTGTCGCTGAGCTGGAGCGCGCCGACGGCGAACGCGTCAAAGGTTACAGGGTATCAGGTCATGCGGCGCTCGAGCGTGGATCCGGTCGGTGGTTTTCACGCAATAGCCACGACCGGTGCCAGCGAGACGTCGTACGTGGATGCCTTCATCCTGGAGGGAGAGACCTTTGTATATCGGGTGAAAGCGCGTCGCGGCAACAGGCTGAGCGGTTATTCGAACTTTGTCCTCGTTGACGTGCCGTCGGCGCCGGCGGGTGCTGCCAACCTGACCGCTGTGGCGGGTAACAGGTCCGTGTCGCTTTCGTGGGACGATCCGAGTGACGCCACGATCACGGTCTACGAACTCCGTTTCGCCGAAGGCGGCGGGACGGACCCTCCGGATTGGACGGGGGTTATGTGGCGGGAGATTGAAAACAGCGACGCCAGTACGACATTCCTCTGGGTGTCCAATTTGACTAACGGTACGGAGTATACGTTCGAGTTGCGCGCAAGAAACGTGAGGGGCGCGGGCGCGACGGCCAGCGTGACGGCGACGCCCATACCACCGCCGGCAGTGCCCATCATCCAGAGTGTGTCGGTGGGTGACGGAACGGTGACGCTGTCGTGGGTGGATCAGAACGACGTCACGATCACGGTCTACGAGTTTCGTTTCATCGAAGGCGTTGCGTCGGACCCTTTGGATTGGACGGGGGTTGAATGGAGCGAAATTGCGGGAAGTGATTTCACGTTGACGAGCCATACGGCGACGGGTCTGACGAACGGGACCCTGTATACCTTCCAGTTACGTGCGAGGAACACGGCGGGCGCGGGCGTGGCGGCCACCGTGGCGGCGATTCCCGTGCCGCCGCCGTTGGCCCCGGTCAATCTGAGTGCGTCGGTGGGCGACGGAACGGTGACGCTGTCGTGGGATGATCCGAATGACGCCACGATCGAGGGCTACCAGTACCGATACCGGACGGGGGCCGAGTGGGACCCGGATTGGACGGACGTCGATGGCAGCGACGCCGGTACGGCGAGCCACCGCCTGACCGGCCTGACGAACGGGACGGCGCACATTTTCGAGGTGCGCGCGACCAACGCGGCGGGCGGCGGCGCGGCGTCCAGCGTGACGGCGACGCCTGCGCCGCCGCCGCTGGCGCCTGTCCACCTGAGTACGACGGCCGGTCACCGGCGGGTGACGTTACGGTGGGACGACCCGGATGACGCCACGATCACGGGCTACCAGTACCGATACCGGACGGGGGCCGAGTGGGACCCGGACTGGACGGACGTCGACGCGAGCGACGCGACGACGACGAGCCACCGATTGACGGGGCTGGTTAACGGGACCCGATATACCATCCAGCTGCGTGCGAAGAACCCGGCGGGAGACGGCGCGGCGTCCACTGTGGCGTCGACGCCGTTCGCGTTGCCGCCGAGGAATCTCAGCGTCGCGCTGGTGGACGGTTCGGTGACGCTGTCGTGGGACGCGCCGGAGGCCGATGCCGAACTCGTTACTGGCTATGAGGTCCTGCGTCGATGGCCCAGGAATGACGGTCCCGGGGTTTTTCACGAGATAGGCACGACGGGCGCGGACGTGACGACGTATATGGATGGCACCGTGGAAGGGGGAGAAAGATACGTGTATCGCGTGAAGGCGTGGCGCGGCACGGATATGAGTCCGTGGTCGGACTGGGCCGCCATCGATGCGCCGGCAGTGCCGTCGGCGCCGGAAAACCTGAGCGCGCTGGTGGGCGACGGCTCCGTGACGTTGTCGTGGGATGACGCGAACGACAATTCGATCACGGGCTACCAGTACCGATACCGGACGGGCATGACGTGGAACCCGGACTGGACCGCCATTGGGGGCAGCGGCGCGAATACGACGAGCCACCGTTTGACGGGACTGACCAACGAGACGGAGTATACGTTCGAGGTGCGCGCGATCAACGCGAATGGCAACGGCACGTTGGCCGGCGTGACGGCCACGCCCGCGCCGCCGCCCGCTGCGCCGGGCAACCTGGCGGGGTCAGCAGGTGACGGGACGGTGACGCTGTCGTGGGATAATCCGAACGACGCCACGATCACGGGATACGAATACCGATATCGGACGGGCGCCGAGTGGGATCCGGACTGGACGGAAATTGGCGGCAGCGACTTCAGTACGACGAGTTATACGGCGGAGGGATTGACAAGCGGCGCCCTCCATACCTTCCAGGTGCGGGCCGTGAACGCGGCGGGCCCCGGTCCGTCGGCGAGTGCGTCGGCAACGCCGTTTCCCGCGGCGCCTGCCAACCTCCTGGCCACGGCGGGCGTCAATCAGGTGACGCTGGAATGGGACGACCCGGCCGACGACGGCATCACCGTATATCAACTCAAGTATGGCCATGGGACCACCCTGGTTCAGGACTGGAGCGATATTTCCGATACGGACCAAAACACCACGGAGCACACGGTTGAAGGTCTCGCCAACGGGACGGCGTATACGTTCAAGCTGCGTGCGAAAGCAACGGACGCCCCCGGCGATTCGTCGGAGGTGACGGCAACGCCGTACCCTGCGGCCCCTGCCAACCTGCAGGCCGCGGCGGGCGTCAATCAGGTGGCGCTGACCTGGAACAACCCCGGCGACGCGGGCATTACCGTATATCAACTCAAGTATGGCCATGGGACCACCGTAGTTCAGGACTGGAGCGACGTTTCCGGTACGAACAAGAACACCACGGAACACACGGTTGAGGGTCTCACCAACGGGACGGCGTATACGTTCAAGCTGCGCGCGAAAGCGACGGACGCCCTGGGCGATTCGTCGGAGGTGACGGCAACGCCGTACCCCGCTGCGCCTGCCAACCTGCAGGCCGCGGCGGGCGTCAATCAGGTGGCGCTGACCTGGAATAACCCCGGCGACGACGGCATTACCGCGTACCAACTCAAGTATGGCCATGGGACCACCGTGGTTCAGGACTGGAGCGACGTTTCCGATACGGACAAAAACACCACGGAACACACGGTTGAGGGTCTCACCAACGGGACGGCGTATACGTTCAAGCTGCGCGCGAAAGCGACGGACGCCCTGGGCGATTCGTCAGAGGTGACGGCAACGCCGTTCCCCGCTGCCCCTGCCAACCTGCGGGGGACGGGAGGCGACGGGAAGGTGACGCTGAATTGGGATGACCCCGGCGATGCCGCCATTACCGTATACCAGCTTGTCCATTACAGCGGCACCCGCCCGTCGCAGCCGACCTGGGGCGATATCTCGGGCAGCGACGCCACGACGACGAGCCATGCGGTGATGAACCTGACGAACGATAGGAAATACACCTTCGAGTTGCGCGCCAAAGCGACATCCGCGCACGGTGATTCATCAGTGGTGAAGGCCACGCCTACGGTATCCTGCCCGACGCTGACGATCGCATCGATCTCTGACGTGACGAAGGCGGCGGGCTCGTCAATCTCAATCACGGCCAGTGCGTCGGGTGGGTGCGGTACGAAGACGTTTTCGAAGAAGAGCGGCCCTTCGTGGATCAGCGTTTCCTCAGGGGGCAGCATTACCGGTACAGTGTCGAGTTCGGCAAGATGCAATAGTCCCAAGGTGGTGGTAAAGGTGACCGACGCGAACGGGAATACCGACGACGAAGAGTTCAGGATCACCGTTCCGGGTGCGACGCTGACGATCGCATCGATCTCTGACGTGACGGCTGCGGTGGATGATGAAATCTCGATCACGGCCAGTGCGTCGGGTGGGTGCGGCACGAAGACGTTTTCGAAGAAGAGCGGCCCGTCGTGGATCAGCGTCGCCTCAGGGGGCAGCATCACCGGCACGGTACCAAGTTCGGCAAGATGCAGCAGTCCGAAGATTGTGGTAAAGGTGACCGACGGGAACGGGAATACGGACGATGAAGAGTTCAAGATTTTAGTGAGGGCAGCTTCGACGCTGACGATCGCATCGATCTCTGACGTGACGGCTGCGGTGGATGATGAAATCTCGATCACGGCCAGTGCGTCGGGTGGGTGTGGTACGAAGACGTTTTCGAAGAAGAGCGGACCGTCGTGGATCAGCGTCTCCTCCGGCGGCAGCATCACCGGTACGGTACCGAGTTCGGCTGCCTGCAGCAGTCCGAAGGTTGTGGTAGAGGTGACCGACGGGAACGGGAATACCGACGAAGAGGACTTCCAGATTAAAGTGGGGGCAGCTTCGACGCTGACGATCGCATCGATCTCTGACGTGACGGCTGCGGTGGATGATGAAATCTCGATCACGGCCAGTGCGTCGGGTGGGTGTGGTACGAAGACGTTTTCGAAGGAGAGCGGCCCGTCGTGGATCAGCGTCTCCTCCGGGGGCAGCATCACCGGCACGGTACCGAGTACGGCTGTTTGCAGCAGTCCGAAGGTTGTGGTAAAGGTGACCGACGGGAACGGGATTACCGACAAAGAGGACTTCCAGATTAAAGTGGGGGCAGCTTCGACGCTGACGATCGCATCGATCTCTGACGTGACGGCTGCGGTGGATGATGGAATCTCGATCACGGCCAGTGCGTCGGGTGGGTGTGGTACGAAGACGTTTTCGAAGGAGAGCGGCCCGTCGTGGATCAGCGTCTCCTCCGGGGGCAGCATCACCGGCACGGTACCGAATTCGGCTGTCTGCAGCAGTCCGAAGGTTGTGGTAAAGGTGACCGACGGGAACGGGATTACCGACAAAGAGGACTTCCAGATTAAAGTGGGGGCAGCTTCGACGCTGACGATCGCATCGATCTCTGACGTGACGGCTGCGGTGGATGATGAAATCTCGATCACGGCCAGTGCGTCGGGTGGGTGTGGTACGAAGACGTTTTCGAAGGAGAGCGGCCCGTCGTGGATCAGCGTCTCCTCCGGGGGCAGCATCACCGGCACGGTACCGAGTTCGGCTGCCTGCAGCAGTCCGAAGGTTGTGGTAAAGGTGACCGACGGGAACGGGATTACCGACAACGAGGACTTCAAGATCATCGTGGGGGAAGCTTCGACGCTGGAGGTCGCAGCGATCGCAGACGTGACGAAGGCAGTGGATGATGAAATCTCGATCACGGCCAGTGCGTCGGGTGGGTGTGGTACGAAGACGTTTTCGAAGGAGAGCGGCCCGTCGTGGATCAGCGTCTCCTCCGGGGGCAGCATCACCGGCACGGTACCGAGTTCGGCTGCCTGCAGCAGTCCGAAGGTTGTGGTAAAGGTGACCGACGGGAACGAGAGTACCGACGAAGAGGACTTCACGATCACCGTGGGGGAAGCTTCGACGCTGGCGATCTCGTCAATATCGAATAAGTCGGGAACGAAGGGCAGGGCCATCAGTTCGTTTCCGGTAGGGAAGAGTGGCGGTTGTTCGCCATACACTTATTCTCTTTCGTCAAATCCGTCGTCGGGATCGGGTCTTTCTATTTCGTCGAGCGGGAGAATTTCAGGCACACCCACGGCCACCAGTAGTTTCACGATCAGCGTGACAGTGACCGACGTCAATAACACTTCAAAATCGACGTCATTCACCTTCAGCGTGGCCGAACCTGTAACAATTGCAAGCATTTCGGATATAACAGAAATTGTGTCAGTGCCGTTTACGCATCAGGTTTCAGTCTCTGGCGGTCGTTCGCCCTATCGCTATAGCTTGTCCGTAACGCCGACCCTCCCGTCCGGATCGAGCCTGTCGATTTCGGCGAGCGGACTGATTGAAGGTGAAATTACGGAGCGTGGAACCCATTCCGCGACAGTCACCGTTAGCGACGCGGACAATCGGACAGACTCGGAAGCGTTCGATATAACCGCTCGCGGTCCGGGCGACTTCAACGGCGACGGCACGCGCAATGCAGCCGACGCAGCTATGCTCAACGAAAAATCCGGCCTGAGTTCGTCGGATGCCGGGTTCGACCGCAGGATGGACCTGAACGGCGACGGGACCATCAATTTCGCGGATCTGGTCATCTTGAGCGGATATATTCAGAATGACGCGTCATCGCAGGGGGGCGGTGATTCGGGGGGTGATGGAGGATGAGGCTACACGCGTCCATTACGTTGGTGAGATCAGTTTACGACCTGATTTCACACAACGTTGGTGAAGCGATTCATCGCCACATCCTTATCCATTCCCGTTGGAGCGTGCTCTGATTCAATTGTCGGCAGTACACGTCACCACACGGGTGACAACATACAGGGAGGCAGCCATGAGGAGACTTTTCATATCAACCATCTGCTCGGCGCTCATATGGACAGGACCGGCATTGGCGGGAGAGATGACCGAGGGCCTCACCATTATAGGAGGTCGGAACCCCTCTGCAAAACTGACACTTGCGCGGGTGCACGATCCGGCCGCAGAAAAGGAGATTCTGAGAGTGCGCGTCTCCCTCTCTCAGGTCACTGAAACGAAGGGATACGGCTTTCTGCTGGAATACGATGCGGAAAAGTATGAATTTCTGGAAGCCATGGATTTGGCGGGCAACTTGCTATCCTCGAGCACCGAACAAAAGCCGCTCTCTATGAGGACGAACCGGACGCCTGGCAGATTGGAAATCGGCGCCGTGAAGTTCGATGGCAAGGGCGCAGGCGGTGAGGGCGATCTGTTGGACCTCGTATTCAGGGCGGGAGTTACGCCGTCCGCGTCGGACTTTCAGGTTGAGGAGAGCGTGCTGGTCGGCCTGGATGGCGCGGTCGAACCGCTGGCGCACGTCGAAATCGGCGATTTAAGACCACTTCCCGATGCTTATGGTCTGGATCGGAACGCGCCGAATCCGTTCAATCCGTCGACGATAATCGGATATCGGCTTCCGGAGGCAGGCAGGGTACGGCTGGTGATTTACAGTGTGCTGGGTCAGGAGGTGCGTGTTTTGGTAAACGAAAAGATGGAAGCAGGGTTTTTCGCGACGACCTGGGACGGCACGGATGAGTTGGGTCGGCGCGTTGCCAGCGGGGTCTATCTCTATCGGATACAGGCGGGCAACTTTTCGGCGACCCAGCGGATGTTGCTGTTGAAATAGGCGTGCAGCGGGCATCACCATCTGACAGGTGCGCCGGAACGTCTGCTCCTGCTCTCGGCACGCGTCCTGGCGATCCACAGACGTCTTGGAACATCGCCTCAGAGGTGAGGTTTTCGTTGATTTGCGAGTCCGCTTGGACGAACCGGCACCGGCAAGAGGCAGGTTGGACATATCAAATGGGATGAAGGCGAACCTGCCCAAAAGCGGTGAAAGATTAGCAGATAAGCGATAGAATATAGACCTGTGATTGAGAACAGCGTAAAACCCCGCCCCGGACCGGTGGGGTTTTTCGCATGGTCTGACAATGTCTGCGAATTCGCTCTGTCTGCCGCGCTAACGGATGCCGGCCTATTCGGCATAGCGTCGCACACGCGCGTGTCACCGACTCATTTCCCGTATGTTTCGGCCGTGCATTGTAGAACCATACAGCTTGGTCACGGCTCAGCTTGGCGACGCCACACTAGGCCTGACCTGTAAGGTATCGGAGCGCCCTCCTCAGCGATACATCCATCAGATTTTCCTCTGGCAGAGGGTGTGCACGACACCGCCGCGCCCGTGGGGCCCCCCGGCATGCCGAATTCTAAAGAAACACCCCGTTTTTTCCTTGACAAAATCTACTAAAGGGTGTTATCATTCCTTACATAACCTGCATTTTGTGCATATCCGCCTCATTGGCGGGTATCGAAACGGCATCGCGAGGGCTTCCTCTGTGGGAGGGGCGCCGTCTTGCCGTACCCGCAATAAATGACCCTTGTCCCGCGGGAATTGTCGGTGGCGCCCGCACGACCCAATCCATCATAAGGAGGGCAGTCTATGGGCACATGGAGATGTACCGCTGTTGTCGGGCTTCTTGTGTTGCTTCTTGCACCGGATTCCGGCGCGCGTGAGTATGACCGGATCGGCGGGCGGATGCTGTTGGGCTACAACCTGCCCGTAATGGGGCTGCGGGCCAACTGGTACAGCCAGGCTGTACGGTGGGGCGGCAGCGTGGTTTACAACCGTGACGTCAACACCGCTCTGGAGTTCGAATATCACCGGCTGGAGTACAACGACGGCAAGATCGAAAGTCAGACGTTCACCTGGAACGAAGACTCGCAGGACTACGCAAGCCCGGACTCCGATGCCAGCATGCGGATCAATAGTGTGCTGTGCAACGTGATTTTCCGGCTCGGTGACAAATCACGCCTTTTCTCGCAGCAGATGACGTCCCCGTACGTCGTCGCCGGTGGTGGGTTTCACAGTTACAGCAACCGCGTGAGCGGCCTGATTTATCCCGGTCAGAAGGGCATCGCCGTCGAGGGCTCCGAAATGAACGCGCTGGACCCTAGCCTCGTTCTGGAGCCCGTTGTTGAAAGCCGGTGGGCGCTCGGGGGCCATATCGGGTTCGGCGTTGAGCGGTTCATGTCGAGCAACTTTTCACTGGATTTCCGGGCGCAGCACAATTTCCTGGTCGGAACGCTCGGGCCGCGTGAGGCATGGGGCATCAAGGGCGTTATGCCGCTGCTGCAGATGCTGGATCTGGAGGTTGCCGTCAAATTCTACGAAACAGGAAGAAAGTAGCGCGTCTCGCGTGCCCGGGTGAAGGAAAGGAGGAAGGACAATCCGATCGGGCAGGCAGGGCCGAAGTCAGGCAGGAAGACCAACTAAACGGAGGTTTTGCAATGAAGAAGTGCATTTTGTTTTTCGGATTTCTTTCCCTCTGCACGGCACTTGCGCTGAGCGGGAGCGCTTGGGCCGGTACGACCGGAAAGATCGTAGGGAAGGTCCTGGATCGACAGGGAGAAGCGCTGCCCGGCGCCAACGTGGTCATCGAGGGACAGAATCTCGGGTCCACCGCCGACGCGGAAGGGTTCTACGTGATCCTGCGCGCCGATCCCGGAATTTACACCCTGAAGGCGTCTCTGATCGGATACCAGACCGAGTCAATGACAGACGTGCGGGTGCAGGCCGACGTGACCGCCGAGGTCGATTTCAGGCTCGAAGAAGCGACGCTTGAACTCGGGGAGATGGTCGTGAAGGCGGAACGTCCACCCGTCGAGGTCGACAAGACCTTCAGCAAATACATCGTCGGCGCCGATGAGATCGAGCAGCTCCCAATCGTGCGCACGACCAGCGAAATGATCACCCTGCAGCCGGGTGTTCACCTCGATGGTTCCGACCGCATGCGGGGAAGCAACCGGCCGGGAGAATGGCGAAGCCGCACGGGCGGAGACGTGGCCTACTACGTGGACGGCGTGAAAATCGTGAACAGTGACGGCGCCGGATCACACAACTGGAAGAGCATCAACCGGTCGACCGTCCAGGAGATTTCCGTGGTTACGGGCGGAATGAACGCCGAGTACGGCAACGCTCAGGCAGGCGTCGTCAGCATTATTACGAAAGACGGCAGCCAGAACTTCCACGGATGGGGAGAGTACCGGCGGACGCCGCCGGGGCAGAAGCACTGGGGCGCAAACGTCTACGAGAGCCCGTCGCACCTCGACAAAATGAAATGGGGCGAGGGCGAGTGGCAGAACGAGCGGGACCCTGACACGGGCCGACTCGTCCACCAGCGCGCGGACTACGATGAAATCACCGGTCACGAGGTGGAGGGAAATATCTCGGGGCCGCTTTCGAAGAGCGCATCGTTCATCGTTTCGGGCAAGACGGCACGTCTGGCGCCCATCTTTCCTTCGGGGACGGAGAGGGGCTACTATGACGACATAGGGAGGTTTGTCCCTACGTTGAATAACTACCAGGGATCATACAGCGTCACCGTCCGCGCGTCCGAAAACGTAAAAATGAAAATCGGCGGCCTGTTCGAGCGCAACAGGAAGTTTATCGGAACCGACCGGGACGCCTACCGGAACGAACGTTCCGCGGGCACCTCAGCGGGAGTCATCCGCGGCCTGCTCGACGGAGGGAGGAACATCTTCCTGCAGGAGGACTGGAGCGCGGCGGGCAAGATGAGCACGAACCACAATATGCAATACCTGGCCATCACCCATTCTCTCTCGCCCAGGACGTTCTACGATCTCCGGATATCGCGCTATTCAACCGTCGACGACACCAGCGACATCGCGGAGAGAACGTCGGACGTACGAAAAGATGCCGACGGTTGGTTCGCCGTGGACCGGGAGGTCCGGCATTACCAGGTTGCGGACCGGAAGCGGTATCAGGTCAAGCTGGATCTGGCCAGCCAGATCACGAAGGGGCATTTTGTGAAGGCAGGTTTCGAGTTCATCAAGTACAGCATGTTTCTTACCCGCTACACCGGAGAGAGCGCGCAGGCCAGGCGGCTGGAGTTCGCGGGGGCGCAGGGCGTGATCGGAGAACCTGTCAAGCCCCAGCACCTGGCGATATATGCGCAGGACAAGATGGAATTCGAAGGCATGGTCATCAATGCCGGCCTGCGTCTGGATCTGTTCGATCCGGTATCCAAGTTTCCGGCTTCGGGCGCTTACGCGTTCTCGCCCATGTACAACTCGCCGCTGCGATTCCAGAATGCGCCCCACCGGGAACCGGTCGTATTCAAGAACCTGAGCCCCCGGGTGGGGGTGTCGCATCCCATAACGGCGCGGTCATCCATGCACTATTTCGCCGGGCTGTTCCTGGCGTATCCGGATATCTATTATTACTTCAACGGGGACTGGCGGACTTCGGGTCCTGACCAGGACTGGAACGGGAACGGCGCGATCGACCCGGGTGAGCGCTACAACGCTATGCGCCCATCTTATCCCATTCGCAGCGGACAGGGCACCACCGAAATCCGTCCTGAAAAGACCGTGTCGATGGAGGTGGGCGCCGACTGGAACTTCGTGCAGGACTACACCGGCGCGATCGCGCTGTATTACAAGAGCGCGAAGGACCAGTACCACTACCATTCCGACGTCCGCTTCTACGCGCCCCACAGACCGGGCTGGGTGCATCCCTACGCCCGGATCCTGCACAATAACGGGTTCGAAGAGCAGCGGGGTCTGGAGCTCTCCGTGCGGAAGCCGCTCAGCCACAACTTCGCCATCAACGTAGCGTACAACATGACCTGGGCGCAGGCCGGATGGGGCAACTTCGACGCCTGGTTCAACTTCCTGTATCCCGACTCCATGTACATCGCCAGCGGGCGATACTGGTACGAATACAGAGTCGAGAACGGCGTGGAGGTGCCGGTGCCCCTCACGCAGGAACAGATCAGGACGATCGGCGCCACCGCGAACAGAGTTATCCGAAACCTCGCACGGATCGACGGTACTCGCGGCGGCCGGGGTTACAACCAGACCCGGATGACCGCCCGGGAGTATGGGCTCATCGGTCTGGACGACTTCGAACTGGACCACACCCACATCTATGCCAGGGGTTATCAGACGGGCCTGAACGCCGACGGCGGCGACATCCGCAACCAGGGCAGCGTGCAGTTCCTCTTCCTCACGCCAGGAGACTATGGGCCCAATTTCAAGGTGTTCGGGAGCAAGTTCCTTGCCAATTGGCGGGTGAACCTGCTCTGGCGAATGCAAAATAACGGATCGTTCTGGTACACGCCGCCGAATTCGGGCCGCGAGCGACGTCTGCGTCCCATTCGCACCTGGACCGACTTCGCAATTGAGAAGCGCTTTCCGTTCGGTCAGGGGCGCGGCGACGTCAGCCTATTCCTGGAGGTGCGGAACCTGTTCAACCAGAAGGACGACAGTTCGTACAATACCACCGACTGGACCAACTGGGGGTTGCTTACGGCCCGCCCGGACAACTCTCACTTCCTCTTGTACGGGGATACGGCCGACCGGAGCTTCTACAGCCATCCCCGGCGCACGGAAATGGGTCTGAGAATGCAGTTCTGATCCGTTCTGGTATCCACTACAGGAACGGGCGGGTGCCCGGAGGGTCGTCCGGGCACCCGCCACCATGCGATTCTTCATTTCATTGAGGGCCGATAAACGCTAAGGAGGATACGATGCGTTCGAACCGTTTGAACGCCATGCTGAAAGGTGTTGGCGGATGGGCGTTCGCAGGAGTCTTGGCCGTATGCTGGTCCGGACAGGTCTGGGGCCAGGCGAACCACCCGGGGTCCGCGGGCAGGGCCGCCCTGGAGCGTGGAATGCTCTACACTTCGGTGACAAATCTGGGCACCCAGGGCGGCTCCATCGGCGCGGCGCTCTCGCGGGCTTCCAGCATGGTCTATCCCTCCACGGTTGGCGGCGATATCATTACCGGCCAGGGCTGGTCAGGCCAGTTGCCCTTTTTCAATATAGACTGCAACAGCGAGGGGCGAATCGAGAGCACGTCGCACGGGGAGGGCATCGGTCTTGCACTGCGGCTCCCGCCCAGCTTCGCGGGAACGAGAGTCTACGACAAATTTGCCGACAAGAAAGAGTTTTACGTGGTATTGACCGGACCACGTTCGGATATGCTGGACGAGATCGTGCCCATGGTTGCAGACCCGTCCATGGACGAGGAACTGCATTACCTGGGCGGTGAAATCAGGGTGCAGCCCTCCACCGGCGAGAATCCGGGTATGGACTGGCGTAAAGGCGCGCCGTGGTACTACGCGCCCACCTGGAGCGAGAACCTGGCGCAGATCTTGGAGGAAGCGCCGCTGAACAGGGACCCCGTGAGGATCAGCAACTGGTCGTGGGGAGAATACGCGACGCCTGGGCCCCCGGCCGCGCCGTCTTCCCGCTCCGACGAATGGCCCGAAGAGATCATTGTGACCAAATGGACAACGGCGGCGGGGGTTACGTTTACGCGCAGAACAATGGCCTGGAGCTACCCGGCCTGGGACGACTTCATCATTACGGAGATCGAGTTCGAAAACACAGGCGACAGCGATGGAGACGGTGAGAGGGACCTGCCCGTGGAAAGGCTCAATGACGTCTTCGTTCCCATCATCGGCGCCTGGATGCTCACGGACGCGGGGCTGTCCCACTACAACCGGTCGGACAGCTGGCATTGGTACAACGTGGGAGGTCTCGACGACCGGATCGTCTATACGGAGAACACCGGCTACTCTGGCCCGGCCAAGGGGCTGAAGATGATCGTAGACTGGGACGGTGACAGTCCCGAGTTCCCCTGGGACGATACCGGCGATCCCGTGAACCGGCTGATAATTTCGCCGTCGTGCGATACGGGCCGGAAAGACGGCGAATTCACCTCCTATCAGTATATGGGCTTCGGGCCGCTGGCGTACGAGGACGGCGGGGACTGGGGATTCAATACCCGGGACGCCGGCAAGTACGTGCATCCCCAGGGCGAACAGCCTCACGCCGTGCGCTTCTGGCGGATCGAAAGCACCACGGTGTCCGCCGACCCCCGGCCGGGCGCGCACGACCGGCAGACGATGTACAATATGATCGCGGAGCAGGGGATACAACCCAATCCGGGAGAGATCGGCGTTTACTACAGCGCCCAGACGTTCGGCCCGTATTCGCTTGGCCCTGGCGATAAGGCCAAGCTGGTGGTGGCTTGGGTGGGGGGATCGGGCGCCGGAGAGGGCGACCTGTACAGCTGGACCCGTTCGCATCTGTACGACTTCGAAGGCCTGAAGAAGGGCGAGGAATGGATGGTGGAGTTCTTCAAACGCGCCAAATGGGCTTACGATAACGAATACGACGTGCCGGACCCACCGCCGGACGTGTACGTGGCGGTGACGAACAGCCCGGAGGCGCAGAACCTGCTCACCTGGAACTCGGCCGACGGCGCGTTGAACCCGGACTATATGGGCTCGGAGGCGCAGGACGTGGCGGGCTACCGCGTCTACCGGTCCGAATGGAACCCGGACGGGCCATGGACAAGAATCGGTGAGGTCCCGACAGGGACCCATACGTTTACGGACGCAGAGTCGGTTGCCGGCTTCAACTACTGGTATTCGGTCCGGCCGTTCGCAAACGGCCACGAAGACTGGATGGGACGCGTGGGTACCATGGCCACCTTGCCGGAACTGGTTCAGGCACAGGTGAAGGCCGGTCTGGAAGGCGGTCAGTGGGCCAGGTCCCAGCGCAAGCCACCGTTTTTCAGCCCGAAGCAGCCCGCGGTTGGCGAGACCGAGGCGCTGGGCAGAGAGGTCTTCGTAGTGCCCAATCCGTTCCGGGTCGGCGACGCCAACCTGCAATACCCGGGCAAACCGGAGATCCGGTTCGTGAACGTGCCGAGCAAGTGCTTGATCCACGTGTTCAACAGCGCCGGCGACATGGTCGGAAAGATCCTGCACGACGACCGCACGGATGCGCCAAACGATCCGAACGTCTGGCTGGGAGAAGCGCAGTGGGACCAGTTGGCAATGTCGCTTGGCACGGGGTCGATCTCCGCGGGCGTCTACTTCTTCGTGGTGGAATCTCTCGTTTCCGAAAGTATGGGGAAAAAGCGAATAGGAAAATTCATGGTCATCCGATAGCCGGCGAGCGGCAATTCCGGGAAGGAGCATAAGTTTATGAAGCGGATACTGTGCATCACACTGATGACCGTTCTCGTGGCCGGTGTATTCGGGAATTCGTCCACAGAAGCGCGGGACGTTCCGGAAATCCTCAAGTCCGAGGATTTCCGAAAACTGGGACTTGCGTCGTTTCCGTGGATGAAAGTGACCCAGTCCTCACGTGCGGCCGGTATGGGAGATGCGTTCACGGCCGTGTCGAACGACATCAACGCGATTTTTGCCAACCCGGCCGGGCTGGTCCATCTGAAGCGGTTCGGGTACCAGCTTTCCCACACCAGGTGGCTGGTCGACACCGGATTTTACAGCGGAGCGTTTGCCTACAGGACGGGCTGGGGCGTGCTGGGCGTGAGCGTTGTGAATTACGACATTGGCGACATGCCCGTGCGGACAATTTTCAACCCCGAGGGCACTGGGGAAATGGTCAAGGGCGGCGGAACGTCTGTCGGCCTTGCCTATGCGTTTCAAGCGACCGACAAGTTGGGCCTGGGCATCCGGGTGGTGTATATTTCGGAGACACTGCACGTCGACAATATGACCTCCGTCGTTCTCGACGCCGGGACCCACTTTTATACCGGTTTTCGCAGTTCACGTATTGCCCTGGCCATGCGTAATTTCGGGCCTGATACCAAGGTGCTGGCGGAAGACCAGAAATTCCTGATGCCGATGAATTTCGATATCGGTGTGGCGATGGAGTTATACGGCCAGATGGACGAACCGAATTACCTGACCGTCGCGTTCGGCAGTTCCTATCAAGTCGACTACGAACAGCGATGGCAGGTCGGCGCGGAGTTCTGGCTGTCAGGTGCCGTGGCCCTTCGGACCGGGTACAAGTTCAATCACGACCTGGAAACATACAGCGTTGGCGCGGGTTTCAAGGGCAACTGGAGTGGCCGTACCGTTCTGGTTGACGTCGCCTATACCGACGTCGGCGAGTTGCTGGACGCACCCATTCGGTTCAGTATCGGCGGCGCATTTTAGTTTGTAACAGATGCAGTGGCGACCCTGATTCGGGCCGCTTTCCGTAAACAGCGCTAACGGCGGCGCAATGTGTCTCCGGCCGGGTCGGCGGGAAGGGGCATTGGCCGCCGTTTTGTTATCGAATAACGATTCGGTAAGGGACAAGAACGAGTTTGTAACGTGGGGGACCGGACGGTCGTATCGGGATACACGGCGCGCGAGGTGGTCATGCGTGCCATCGGACTTTTCTGTATTTGCCTGATTGCGTGGGGCGTTACGGGTTGCGGCGGCGCGGATGAGCCACTAACCAGCGCCGTGGAGGAAGTCGACCCGAACCAGGATCGACCCCTTCCGGTGGGTCTGGTACGTCTTTTCGCGGGCGTGGAAATGATTCGGGTCCCGGCGGGTCACTTCACCATGGGCATGGAACGCGGGCCGGCGGATCAGCAGCCCGCACGGCAGGTGTACCTCAGCGCATTCTATATAGACCGGTATGAAGCGACCAATGCCCAGTATTTCAGGTTCTGGGCGGCGCAAGACGGCGGCAACCGGCAGCGGCATACGCCGGCCAGCCATGGGTCCACGAACGGCATCGGTGACTGGCCCGAGCGGGCGGAAACCCGGCCGAACTTTCCGGTTGTGGGGATCAGCTGGTTCGACGCGGCCGCCTACTGCGTCTGGCGCGGGGCCAGGTTGCCGACCGAGGCGGAATGGGAGAAGACCGCTCGCGGCGACGAGGCGAGAGAGCCCTACCCCTGGAATAAGGGACTGAACGGGTCCAGGGCGAATTACAGGGACGGCGGCGACGGGTACGACAATACTCTGGCGCCGGTGGGAAATTACCCGGAGGGTGTCAGCTTTTACGGGGCGATGGACCTGGTGGGGAACGTTTGGGAGTGGTGCGCGGACTACTACGATGCCGAATACTACAAAGTGAGCGCCACCGTCGGGCCCACGGGACCGAAGCAGGGCGAGTTCCGGGTGCTTCGTGGCGGGTCGTGGCGGACCGGCGCGGGACAGGATCCGAACAGACTCAGCATCACCTACCGGAGCTGGTCGGATCCCACGGGAGCTACGGACGGATGGGGCGTCCGGTGCGCGAGGGATATAGACTGAGCATGCGCCATTGCAAGCGGTGGCTGGTCGCCTGGTATGGTCTCCTGGTGTGCGCCGGGTGCAGCGGAGAGTCCCCCCTGGAAGAACTGCCCGAGGGGGTCTTCCTGGACCACACGCCCGCGGGTACCGTGGACACGATGCTGGTCGTAAACGCAGGCGATTTCCTGATGGGCACGAATCAGGGATTCGACCCCGAAAGCCCTGCGCACGTCGTGTATCTCAGTGCGTTTTATATTGACAAGTACGAGGTGCCCAACGCTCAGTTCCGTGCGTATGCGCGCGCGACGGGGGCTTCATTGCCGCCGGAAACCGTAAATCCGTTGTTTTCCAATGACCGCCAGCCGGTAGTGGGCGTTACGTGGACGGAAGCGGATGCCTACTGCAGGTGGCGCGGCGGTCGCCTGCCATCGGAGGCACAGTGGGAAAAGGCGGCACGGGGCACGGACGGACGGACATACCCGTGGGGTGAAGCGGCGCCGGGAGGGGACCATGCGATTATGGATCTGGGCGGCAGGTGCGGGCGCACCAACTGGGCCAATTCTTCCGCCGGTCCGGTGCCCGGGGAGTTCTGTCATACCATGCCGGTGGGGTCCAGGCCCAGGGGTGCGAGCCCGTACGGTTTGCTTGACATGGCGGGCAACGCGTGGGAATGGTGCAATGACTGGTACGATGACACCTACTACAGTCGAAGTCCAAAAGAAAATCCATCCGGACCGGAGACCGGAACCTTCCGAGTGGTCAGAGGCAGTTCCTGGCACCACCTGCCACATTACCTTAAAACGTCTGCCCGGTTCCGATTTTATCCCGTCCAGAAGGGCAATTTCATCGGGTTTCGCTGTGTGCGCGACGTACATCAATAGCCGGGCCGCCGCCGCCGTGCGCCGGGGGTTGTGGCTGGGACTGCTCGCGGTTTGCGTCTCGTGTACTCGACCTTTCGCCGCCGTGGCATCCGGTACCGCCCTGGAGGACAGCGTAGCCGCCCGGTTGCATGCGGCGACCGGTCTGGCGCCGGTGACAAAGGCGGGATTCGGGGTGGGGGCGACGCAAGGCGCGTATCCACCATTTTCCGAGGCCGCCGGACTCATGGCCAGGAACCGAACCGGAAGTGGGCCGGGCTGGA
Source organism: Candidatus Latescibacterota bacterium (assembly GCA_963662665.2). Classification (GTDB taxonomy): domain Bacteria; phylum Latescibacterota; class UBA2968; order UBA2968; genus JAAXHE01. The sequence goes on along the minus strand of CAXXJS010000025.1, from coordinate 63,773 downwards.
ATCTGACCAAGCGGGCAATGGGTCGTGCGGCCGCGCGCCTGCGTGAGGCCCTGGCGGCTGCACCCGATTTCGCCGGGGCTTTCTATCTGCTGGGCCTGATGGATGCGCGGGAGCGCAGGTACGGGGACGCGCTGGCGGCATACCGGCGGGCCGCCGCCGCGGGGTCGCCTTATTCCGGCGAACCGATGAAATCGCTATTCCTGGGGGCGGTTTCCCGCTGCCAGGCCGCCGCGGAGCAGGTTGCCCGGGGCACACAGTTTCTGGATCGGGGAAAAGTCGAGGAGGCGCGTGCCGCATATGGCGAGGCCGTTGCGCTGATGCCGGATTACGCCGAGGCCCATGCGAATCTGGGGCTCGTCCACATGCTCACCGGAGACTTTGAGAGGGCCGTATTCCGGCAACTGGAGGCCATCCGGCTGGATCCGGACCTTGCCGAAGCACACTACAACCTGGGCAATGCATACTCCCGGCAGGGAAGGTACGCGGAGGCGGCGCCCTCGTACAGGGAGGCCATCCGGCTGAAACCCGATAACGCACCGCCGGATTCGGTTGTGTCGGTCGTCGACGCGCATCAGGGAGCGTACACCCGGTCGGTGGCAGGACACCAGCACGCGATGCGCTACGCGGGCCTGGCCAACGCGTATTTCAATCTCGGAGACTACCGTGCGGCAATTAAGGCCTACGGGCGCGCGATCGGTGTTTCGCCGGATTTTGCCGACGGACATTACAATCTGGGCATCATTCACGAACGGACGGGCGGCGTGGATAGCGCGATTTACCACTGGCGGACGTATCTGAGACTTGCCCGGAAGGATTCAAGGCAGGAGGCGTGGGTCGCCGACGCGATGGCAAGACTGAATCGGCTGGAGAAATCGCGAAAAAAGTGAGACGTTCAAGGATTATATTTACGGTTTTCGTGTTCTCGATGGGCATTGAAGGAAACAGCCTTGCGCAGGGGGTGGTCTTCAAGGATGTAACCCGGTCCGCCGGGATCCGGTTCATGCACGACAACGGCGGGTCCGGAAGGGAGTATATGCCGGAATCGATGGGGTCCGGATGCGCGTTCTGGGACTATGACGGCGACGGGGATGCGGATATTCTCCTTATCAACTGCGCCCCGCTGCACGAACGCGGATCTGAGCCGCCGCCCACGATGGCGCTTTACCGGAACAATGGAGACGGACGCTTTTCGGACGTGACGGCCCGGGCAGGGCTGGATCAGCCAATGTACGGGATGGGCTGCGCGGCCGGAGACTATGACAACGACGGAGACAGCGACCTGTACGTGGCCGGCCTTGGCGCCAACCGGCTGTACCGGAATCAGGGGAATGGAAGGTTTGACGACGTCACGGCGCAGATGGGGGTGGGGGATTCGACGTGGAGCGTGTGCGCGGTCTGGGTGGACTTCGATCGGGACGGCGACCTGGACCTGTTCGTGGGAAACTACCTTCAGTGGACCGCGGAGCGGGACGACTGGCTGTCGGCGCGTTCCAGCGGACGGTCTTATGCCCCGCAGCTGTACGATCCCGTGTACTCGCGGCTATACCGCAACGACGGAGACGGTTTCAAGGACGTCACGAACGCATCCGGAATCGGCGCAAAGCCGGGAAAGGGCATGTCCGCCGTCGCCATGGATTACAACGGCGACGGATGGTCCGACATCCTGATGTCCAACGACACGATGCCGGACTATCTGTTCCGGAACAACGGGGACGGCACGTTTACGGAGGATGGGCTTCTTTCGGGCGTGGCATACAGCGCCGCCGGAGAGGCGAAGTCGGGTATGGGGGTCGACGCCGGAGATCTCCGCAACGCCGGCAGGGAGGACGTGGCCGTTGGAAATTTCGCCTTCGAGATGATCTCGCTGTTCCAGAATCAGGATGGAGCGTATTTCACAGATAAAACTCTGCCTTCGGGCATAGGTCACCCGAGCGCGCCGTTTGTCACCTTCGGGGTCTTCTTTTTCGACTACGATCTGGACGGCCGCCTGGATCTCTTCGCGGCAAACGGACACGTGGACAACCGGATCAGCGAGGTCAAGTCCCATCTCAGCCATGCCCAGCGCCCGTTACTTTACAGGAACAGGGGGGACGGCAGTTTTGCGGAAGTGGGTTCGACAAGCGGCGATCTGTCCGATCCCAGGGTGGGGCGCGGCGCCGCATATGCCGACTATGACGGCGACGGCGACCTGGACGTGCTCGTGTCCTCCAACAACGGCCGTCCCGCGCTTTTACGCAACGACGGCGGCAGCCGGAATCAGTGCCTTAGAGTCAGGTTGATCGGCGGCGGTACGCCCGCGATCGCCGGGCTCCGGAAGCCGGACGGAGATCAGTCGTGGTCCAACCGGGACGGGATCGGCGCGACCGTTCGTGTGCGGTCAGGCGCGGGGGTGCAGACGCGTTACGTGCGGGCCGGGTCGAGTTATTGTTCGCAAAGTGAACAGATATTGACGTTCGGGCTGGCTGGCGGGCGTTTTGCCGATGAAATCGAGGTGGACTGGCCTTCCGGACGCGTAGAGCGAATCAACAAAGTTTCATCCGGGCAGACGGTGACCATTAGGGAGGGAAGCGGTATTGTTGCCAGTACGCCGCTGAGAGCTGTACCCGCGGCGGATTGAGACAAAGGGCATATCATGAAAACCGGATATCGATTCCAGCCTGTCCTTCATCCACGACGCTTCATTCCGTTCCTGCTGGTTGCACTGAGTGTATCGCCTGCGGCGGGCGCGCTTTCAACGCGAGATTCGCTGTTTGCCGTTGCGGAACGCCAGACGGAAGACCGCCAACACAGCGAGGCCGTGGCCACCTTGTCCCGGCTTGCCGAGTCCTTTCCCGAAGATGCGCATATACTCACGCGTCTGGGCTACGCGCAACTCAAAATCCAGGACTTCGTGACAGCCAAGAGGTCGTTTGAATCGGCACTTAAGCTGGACAAGGAAAATGCCGCGGCCCGCGCGGGACTCGCGCTCTCCTACGCCGAGATTCCCGCCAAGGGGATCAGCGCCCTGCATAACTTCCGCCGGGCGGTTGGTGAAGCAAAGAAAGCCATCGAACTGGATTCCGGCCAGGCGCTGGCCTACCGGGCGCTGGGAGAGGCGCATGCGCGTTTCAAAGAGGACCACGAAAAGGCGCTCGGGTATTTCGAGACCTACCTGGAAAAGGTGCCGGACGATCCGGACGGCCTGTATTATTTCGGCCTGGCGTGTATCGAGGCGGAAGCCTACGACAAGATCTCCGACTACATTTTTCCCCACGTCGAGGCGCTCGACGAGGAGACCCGGCTGCTGCCGATTATCGCGCAGGGATACTTCTTCGAGGAAGAGTACGGAGAAGCGCAGAAGTACTTCGAGCGTTACCTGGAGCGTTCGGGAAAGGAGGAAAGCGCCCTCTACACGGATATCGCAAATGCCGCTTCTTCCGAGGAACTTCGGGAATATGAGGCGCTGTCGGACAAATCGGAACGTGAGGCCTACGTGGAGCGGTTCTGGCTCCGGCGCGACCCCGATATGATGACCCGCGTCAACGAACGCGTGGTCGAACATTACCGGAGAGTCTGGTATGCGCGCGCTTATTTTGCCGAGAAGGTTTCTCCCTGGGACAAGCGGGGGGAGGTCTATATCCGATACGGGAAGCCGAACTACCGGTCGCGGTCCTATCATCGCGATCTGACGCAGACGCCGGACGTGGAGGCGGTCCGTATGCGCATGGCATCCAGTCTCTACGGCGCCGAGGCTTCCTTTATGACGTTTACCGGTCCGGTGTTTCCCATCCGGGCGTTTCGACATCCCATTACCCGGCGAACGCTTGACGAACTCCATGGTTTCGGTTCCGCCGATCAGCGCGACGCCAGTTTTCAGGACGACGGATTCACCAGCAATACCGATGCCGCGGATGAAGAGGAATTTCAGGAACGGGACCTGGAAGGAACGCCGCTGACCGCACCGCTGACCCGGAGCGACTACGATGACCAGGACGGGGCGCGGTTCGATGAGTTCGGAAATCAGATCGCCCGGATCAAGTTCGGCGACTACATTCCGGTGACGATTCACACCGATATGGCCACCGTACCCTGGGAAACCTGGATCTATACGCAGATTCAGGGTGGTATCGAGATCGTGTTTACGGACGAGAACAAGAGCGGCGTATTCAATTTCGCCCCGATTCCACCAGTTACCTCCCTGGAGAGGCAGCTCGTCAACGTGACCCGTCTGGTCAATTACGCGCCTGAGATCATCTACCAGAATGCCAGGGACGAGACGCCCGACTACTACCGGCCGGGTATCCAGGGTCCCGCGCTGAACTTCTATTACGATCTTGCCAACTTCCAGGGTTCCGACGGGGAGACGAACGTTGAAGTCTATTACGGCATTCCGCCCGAACAGGTCGAAATTGCCGAGCAGGCGGATTCCGCGCAAGTCCGCGTCCAGTGCGCGATGGCCCTGGCCGACGCCGGGCACACAACGATTTATCGGGACACACGGGAATTCAATTACGAAGGACGGGCCGACTTCGACAGGATCAGAGGCGCGTTTCTTCCGGAAATGCTCAAGACCGGCGTGCCGCCGGGGAAATACGAACTCCAGGTGCAGATCAAGGACCTGGCCTCGGGATACACCGGGCTCTACAAGCAGGCTGTCGAGGTTCCAGACTATAACGTCGAGAAGCTCAAGATCAGCGATATCCTGCTGGCTTCGGAGATCCGCGAAACGGATTCGGCGGGCAAATTCAAGAAGGGCGATATCCGGGTCGTACCGATGCCCACGAGGAATTACAGGGAGGCGCAGAAGGTATATGCCTACTACGAAATTTACAACCTCAAGAAAAACCGTTTCGGGCAGACCGATTACGAGGTGAAATACGTCGTCCGAAACGTCGTCGGGCAGTCGGAAGGCGTCGTTGGCGCCATCACTTCGCTTTTCAAGCGCAGGAAGACGCAGGTGTCGGTTGCGTACGACCACGCGGGAACCGCCACCACCGAACAGCAGTACTTTGAAATCGACCTTGACAAAGCCAAGCCGGGCGTGCAGGTCCTGGAGGTGAAGATCAGGGACAGGGTCAGCGGAAAGAGCGACACCCGCGAGATTCAGTTCCGTTACGGGATCTGATTCATAGTGCGGCAACGTCAGTCACGCCCCACCCGTGACGGGACGGAAACAAGTAGGGCGCAGAACGCTGCGCCCTACTTGCGTCTGCGCACCCTTCCTAGGTTTCAGAAGGGTTCCCGGCGCCTGCACGACGGCTTTTGTAGTTGTCTTTCAGATACCCAGGCATCATCGACCACAGGGAGGAAACCCGAAATGACGGAACTTCGCGCGGGACTGATCGGTTGCGGAGCGATCGGCGGCGTTCACAGCGAGGCGGTTGCCGGGCTTGAGGGCATACGCATGGCGGCGTTCTGCGACGTGATCGAAGAGAAGGCGCGCACGTTGTGCACGCGCTATGGCGGGGATTACGCCACCGACGATGCCGGCCGCGTCCTCTCGGACAACTCGCTGGATACCGTCTATATCTGCACTCACCACGACACCCATGCCGACTATTGTATCCGGGCGGCGGAATCGGGAAAGCACATCCTGGTGGAAAAGCCCCTGGCGCTGACGGTTGAGGACTGCCGGAGGATCGGCGATGCGGTGGAGCGGGAGGGGATTCAGCTTTTTACGGCCTTCAAGATGCGGTACTATCCAATGGTACAGAAGGCCAGGGAACTGATCCCCGAGCCGTTGATGGTGGTGATGCAGATGATGGACAACCGGTGGGGGAATACCTGGGCGAACGATCCGATTCTGGGTGGGGGCAACGTATATAGCCAGGGATGCCATTCCTGTGATCTGCTGAGGTACACGGCAGGATCGAATCCGCAAGAGGTCTACGCGGCGGGCGGGAACTACTATCAGGCAAACGGCAGGCTGGACAATTTGACGGCGACGTTCAGGTTTGAGAACGGCGCGGCAGGCTGCTGGATTCAGGGAGACGCGAATCAACCGGCGTTGACGAGCAAGCTATTCATGGAGATTTTCTCGGAAAACCGCTCCGTGCTGCTTTCCGACCGGTTCTGTACGCTGACATATACGGAGACCGGAAAGGAGCCGGTGGTTTTCCGCGGAGAAGAGGGTGGATTCGTTGAGGAAAACCGGTTGTTCGTCGAGGCGCTGAGAACCGGCGCGCCAATGCCCGCGGACCACGTGGACGGGCTGATGGCCACACTGATGATGATCCAGGCAGGGCGAAGCATCGAAAACGGCAGGCCGGAGCCCGTCGCGTCGCTTGCAAGGGTGTGAGGCGGGCGTTCTGGAAACGGGTATTACTCTAACAGGCGCCAATTAAATATTCGCGAGGTAACGCCATGAAGGAACACAGACATCCGCACCCGCACAAGGACCCGCGCCAACCCAGGGACGGCGCCAGGCCGGCAGCCAATCCCCCTGTTTTTACCTGGCTTCCCGTGGACTCCGCGTCGGGCTATCGCCTGCAGGTGGCGCGAGATTTGAGCTTTGAAAAGGTCGTTCTGGATAAGGACGGACTTAAGGATCCCCTTTTCCTTCCCGATACGGCATTTGAACCTGGAAGGTATTTCTGGCGCTGGTCCGCGGGACCTGCCGCGATCTCCGAGGTTTTCGCGTTTGAGATCAGGCCCGAAGCCGCGGTGGTGGAGGTGCCGCCGGCTGGCGAGTGGCTGAAGCGATTCCCGGCTGAACACCCGCGGATCTATGTGCGGCCGGAGGAGTTGCCTGCGCTTCGGGCAGCCGCCGCCGGCGACGGCGCACAGGCGTGGGAAGGCCTGCGAAGGAGCGCCGAAGCCGTGTTGGCCGAACCGCACGAGATCGACGAGCCGCCCTTTCTCCCGGACCGCAGCGAGAACTATCAGAAATATCACGAGACCTGGGCGCCGGTGATGTGGGAATCCAGGCGCTTCGTCAAAGGCGCGGAGACCCTGGCGCTGGCATATCTGGTGGGCGGAGAGGACCGGTACGCCCGCGCCGCGTGCCGGAGGATGGCGTCCATATCCGGATGGGATCCGGAGGGGTCCAGCCACCTCCCCCACAATGACGAAGCCCACATGTCGGTGATCTGGAACGGCTCGAACGCCTGCGACTGGGTGTGGGACCGGTTTACGGAACAGGAACGCGAGGCCGTTGTGGCGCAGTTCCGGCAGCGCGGGCGAATTACATTCGACCATATGCACAACAGGGGGTCCTACGGGGTGACGCGTTTCGACTCGCATGCCGGGCGCGAGATCGTGTTCCTTGCGCACATCGCGCTGGTGTTTCACGAGCATATTCCCGAAGCGCAGGCGTGGCTGGAATGGCTAAGGCCGGTGCTCTGCGGCATCTGGCCGATCTGGGCGGGCGACGACGGTGCGTGGGCGGAAGGTCCCTCCTACGGACTGGCTTATGTGACAATTATGACGATGTTCGCCTCGGCGCTGAAGCGGGGTATCGGGGTGGATCTCTACCGGAGACCCTTCTGGAAGAACCACGCCCGGTGGCGCCAGTACTGTCTGCCGCCCTACGCGGAGTGGATGGGATTTGGCGACCATACGGAGCGCTGGGCCGGTACGTGGCGGTCCAATGCGGACCTGGTGGACCTGATCGGGCGCGAGACGGATACCGATGAGTTCACGGGATACGTGGAATCCTTCCGGGCGGAGGCAGAGGAGATGCAGACGCCTGCGGAGCGGCGAAGCTCGGGCGTGATGTCGCAGCTCTTCCTGGCGCAAGTTGACAAAGCACGTCCGATGACCGGCGCGGAGGAGTCGATGTTTCGCGTGTTCCCGGCCGCTGGATGGGCCGCGGTCCGGACGAACCTGAACGACGCCGCACGGGATGTTGCGCTGATCTTTCGCTCTTCTCCGCTTGGCGCCATCAGCCATTCCCACGCAAACAACAACGATTTTATCCTGCACGCCGGTGGCAAGGTGATGGCGATGCCCAGCGGCTATTATATCGGGTACGGTTCCGACCATCACACCCACTGGGTATGGCACACCAAGTCCCACAACTGCGTCACGCTTTCGGATGCCTCCCAGATCATGCGGTCGCACAACTCGCTCGGGAAAATAGAAAACGCGTTCGAGGACGAGCGGATCGTCTATTTTGCAGGCAACGCGGACGCCAGCTACAGCGACCGCGCCCAACGGTGCCGGCGGCACGTTTTCTTCCTGAAGCCTCAGAGCTGTTTCGTGATGATTGACGAGTTCGTTGCGGTTCCTGGCATCGACTCGGCGCTCCAGTGGAATATCCACTCCTGGAACCGATTTTCGGTAAACGAAGAGAGAAGGACCTTCCTGCTGGAACGTGAAGGGAGTTCCCTTGAAGGGCATTTCATGTACCACAACAACGCGTTCTTCTCGCTGAGCGAGGGATGGGACCCCCCGCCGATGCGGACCGGCAAGGACGAATCGCAGTGGCACCAGCAGTACCACCTGCGGTTTACAACCTCCGGTCTGGTTAGCCGGCGCAACCTGGGGGTTGTGTTGTGTCCGGGACATGCATTGCTGGATCGGCCTGGAGTACAGACCGAGCGATCGGGCGAAACGGAAGTGGCGCGGATCGGGGACGACCTTGTGCTTGTTGGCGGTCGGGACGGCGTGGAATACGGCGGCCATCGCTCGGAAGGACTGGCGCGGCTGGTGGTCCAGGGTCACACGTATGTGCTCCGGGACAGGGGCGTGGTTTCAGGGCAGTGAATGCCTGCTGACTGGTAGCTGAGCTTGACCCGCACAGGCACAATACCCGCTTGAGGTCGTGACAAGGAGGCGATGACCGTGGAGAACGGACCGGTAGGCCTGAAAGTGGATATCTTGAAAGACTTGTGTCCGGAGACGGCGCTGGTTGTCAACGGCGAGCCGCGGGCGACGATCGTCATCGGCGAGGACGTCGTGCAGGAGCGTCAGGCAAAAAGAATCGTCGATCGGGTCGAAGCGGCGACGGGGGCACGGCTGGAGGTGGTCCGGGCGGGAGCGGCCGAGGCCGGATTACTGCAGGACCGGCACGTGGTGGCGCTGGGGAATATGGCTGACAACGCCTTTATCCGTTGGCTCTATTACCAGTGGTGGGCTGTGGAAGACCGCTGTTATCCCGGCAGCGGCGGTTACGCGCTGCGCACGCTGCACAACCCTCTGGGAAACGGAAAGAACGTGGTGCTGCTCGGGGCCAGCGACGAGGCCGGGCTGGGCCGGGTCGTTTCGCGTTTTCTGACGCTCGTGCCGTATAGGAAGACGTTCAACGTCGGGAGGCTGATGAAAATTCGTCTCGGTCCCGAGTTCGACGCTTTCGGACGTCCGCCGGAGAGGTGGTTGCAGGAGCGGCGTGAGGACTTCGTCGCGCGGGCGACCACACCGCACGCTTCCGAGTCGGGCGCAGGGTTTCAGCTGATCTCGGAGGCAGGCGCCTACGGGCTGATGTATCACCGGACCGGTCACGATGCGTATGCGGCGGCCGTGCGTGAAATTGCCCAGGCGCATCTGAGGATGGGTGAGCACGGGGTGATGGCCCACTTTCACGTATGGTGGCTGGCCGCGGTCTGGGACCTGATCGAGGAAAGCCCGGTGTTTTCCGACGAGGACCGGCTGAAGATCACGCAATATCTGCTGTGGATTATGGACTCCACGGAGGGGGCGTACACCCGGTTCTTCCGTGAGGGCGTGGGGCACCGGATGGTCCGGCAGAACCACCAGACGCTGGTGGCGCTGGCGGCATGGTTTGGCGGCCGCTATTTTGCAACCCACTACGGTTTCGAAGATGCGAAGGAGTGGATGGCCGCGTCGGCGGAGGTGTTCAGGGGGCAGGCGGGGTCGTTCAAGCCCATCGAGGATGCCAACGCCTATCAGTGGATGACGCTGGATCACATATTGACCTATTCGCTGGCGAGCGGGGATACTACGTATATCGACAATGGAAACTGCAGGCGCTCCCTGGACCAGGCGGTACTCTACTGCAACAACCGCGGCGCGCTGCCCGCGTTTGGAGATACGGGCGCTCCAATGGATGGATACCCGACGAATTTCCTGGTCAAGGCGGGGCATGTATTGCAGGACGGGCGCGCCGCGTTCCTGCTTGACAAACGGTTCGACAGGCCGTCGGACTATTTTCGGCCCCAGCCGCCGGGAGAGCGTTACGAGACGGTGAGCGATCCGTTGCTGGTGAGGAGTTTTGAAAAGTACTTCTGCGACGGACTGGCGCCTGAGGTCCCCGGGGAGATGGCGGGAGTAATTGTACTGGAGGTCGACAGCGGTTTTTATGATCTCGCCGAAGACCCGAAGGCGAGGCCGCGGGAAGTGAAGCCACTGAACCTTCCGAGAGAAGAGGCGTTCGATACGATTTGTTTCCGGGAGGGATTCGACAGGGACGACCAGTACCTGATGCTGCACGGTATCTACTACGGCAACCACAGCCACGAAGACGGAAATACGATCCCGGAGTTTTCGGCGAACAACCGGATTTTCCTGGTGGATGCGTCTTATACGGAGGGTCCGACGCTGAAGCACCACAACGGCGTGACGGCCGTGCGGGACGGGGAAGCGTGGGACGTTCCGGCGCTGTGCCGGCTGGAGGGTGTGGCGGACCTGGGCCGCGTGGGCCTGAGCCGGACGTCGGTCGATGGCGAATGGGGCGCACGGTGGGTTCGGAACGTCATGTGGCGCAGAGGGCGCTGTTTCGTGGTGGTGGATGAGGTGGAAGCGACAAAGCCGGGCGCGTTCGCGATTCAGTGTCACTGGCGCACATTGGGGACGCCCGCTTTGGAAGACGGGACGCTGGAGGTGGTTCAGAAAGACCAGGACAGCGGCCGGGAAGACCGGTTTGTTCTTCAGAGCGTGGGTGGAGGCCGGATGTCGCTGGATCGGGACTGGGAGAATTTCGGTCACTGGTGGGACGCGTATCCCTATGCGGATAATTACGTGAATATCCTGCACGAGTCCGTCAACCGGGAAATGGCGGTTGGAGAACGGCATACGTTTATCAACCTGTTCTATGCGACAAATCCTCAGAAGCCCGTAGACGACCGGATGCGCCGCGTGGGCGATTCGGCCGTTGTGGTCGAAGGCTCGGACGGCTGTATGGTGGTAGGGACCGGGGGCGGCGATGGCGCGTTTGAGGTCGGGCCATTTTCCGGTCGCGCCGGAATCTTCGCGGCCGGCAACGGGTGGTTTGCGCTGTGTAACGGAACGGAGTTGTGCACGGCAAGCGCGATTTTCGAATCCAGGCGCCCTGTTTCGATCGAGTTTGATCTGGATGCGGGTGAGGGCGTTGTCGTAGCGCCGGAACCCGCCGAGATCACGCTGTGCGGAGAGCAGTTCTGCGTTGGCGCCGGACGGCACAAGGTGAAGACGCGGACATCCGGGCCGGGCGCATTGTCGCTGGACGGAGTTGCGGACCTGCCTGTGTGGAAGGCGAGTCCCCCCGCACGCACGCGGGCGGCGTCTGTTCCCGTGTTGCGAAGGGTCTGGACTCATGACGCCGGATCCGGCGTGCGTTGCGCCGCCGCGGACGGGGACGGGGTGGTCCTGGGGACGGATGACGGACGGGTAGTGGCGCTGGATGAAAACGGAAGGACGTCCTGGTCCTTCCAGGCGGAGGGGCGCGTACTTTCGGTGTGTTCGGTGGAACTTGACGGCCGGCGTTGCGTGGTTGCGGGCGCGGACGACCGGCGCCTCTATCTACTCGAGGAAGGCGGAGACGTACGGTGGTCCCGCGTTTTTGAGATATACAGGGGGACGTGGGATCGGTACGCCCGGAATTCCGCCGTGGAGTTCGTGACGGCGGCGGACCTGCGCGGTGACGGCCGGATGGACGTCCTGGCCGCGGTTTCAGACCGGAAGCTCCACTGTTTTGACACGGATGGTTGCGAGCGGTGGAGTTTCATGATTTACGGGATATTCGCGCCGTTGCGCGTCGCGGACATCGATGGGGACGGAAGGCAGGAGGTGATTGGCGGTCCGGGCCGGATCACATGCGGGGGGACCTGTTACGTGCTGGATGCCGACGGCGCCGAGACCGCAAGCAACGGGCTGGACGGGTGGGCGTCTATGATGCCCGCGTGCGACGTCTGGACGCAGGAGAAAGAGCACCTCATCGTGTGCGGGACGAACCGGTCGCACGTCTTCGGGTTGAAGCTGAACGGAAATCGACTGGATACGCTCTGGAAGCAGCGGGTGGGCGAGGAAGTCAACGCGGTCTGCGCCGCGGACGTGGATGGAGACGGCAGGCCGGAGGTCCTGGTCGGGTCGGACTGTTTCTATCTGTATCTATTGGATGAACACGGTAAGGAACGATGGCGGCGAAACCTGGGGGCGCCCGTTCAACAGGTGATGGTGAATGACCTGGACGGTGACGCGAAGATCGTGGCGGGGTGTGAGGACGGGTCCTTGTGGGTCCTGGACGCGGATACCGCGCCGGTTGCCAGCCACAAGGCGGAGGGGGCGATTCACGTGCTGGCGGCGGACGCAAAGGGTCGCCTGATGCTGGGCGGTTCGGACGGGTCGTTTTCGGTGCTGGCCACGTGAGGCCGGCCCCATTGCGGCGTTTCCTCGTTTCGACCACCGCTGATAGGCAGGTAATAGGCCACCGCCGGCTCCGGATGTCGGAGCCCGACCGGGGAGGTGGTCGCGGTGGATGGTCTTGAGACCGACGGGCGGGCCGTGGTGATCACGATTGATGGATCCGGGAGACGCAGTGCCCGGGTGCTGGACATGTTTCGGTACCGCGACGGGTCCGGCAGGTTGCGCGACTTCCCGGGCGGCGAGGGTGAATTCGTCCTGTCGAATGGCGTCTGGCTGCCGGCGTTCAAGGAGGCGCCCGTTGTGTTGAGCGCTGACTTCGACGGGAACGGTACGGTGGGTTTCAGTGACTTTGTGACGCTTGCGCAGGCTTTCGGGTCACGCGCGGGAACGGTGGGATGGGACGCCAGATTCGACCTGAACGGCGACGGCGCGGTGGGGTTTCGGGATTTCCTGATCCTTGCGGCTCAATTTGGAAGGCGCAACATCGGGAATTGACTTTGTATTCTGTGGTACCGCGATCCATGGGACCTGGCGACCGAAATGCGGCAACGTGTTATTCACCATAAACTCACGACTTTTTCGTTCGGTACGGGAGGTAAACAGACTTGATCGAACTCATTATTGCGGTTTGCACCGTGATATTCGTTTCCGCGACTTGTTCTCTCGCAGAGGCGGTTCTTTACGCCGTTCCGGTGAGCTACGTCGAGAGCCTTGCGCAGAAGGGTACTGTCTCGGGCCGTATTCTGAAAGACCTGCGTATGCGCAAGGTGGACCGTCCCATCTCGGCGATTCTTTCTCTGAACACGATTGCCAATACTGGCGGGGCGTTCCTTGCGGGTACGGCGTTCATTAAAGTGTTCGGGGCACAGTGGGAACACTATTTTACGATATTTATCACACTTTCGGTCCTGCTCCTTTCCGAGGTCGTTCCGAAGACCATCGGCGTGGTCCACAGTCGTTCCTTGGCGGGACCGATCGCGATTCCCCTGCGATTCCTTGTCTGGATCATGTACCCGTTCGTGGTGACCTGCCGGCTTGTGACACGGGCATTCTCAAAGGGTGGGACAACCCACGAAGTTTCGGAGGAAGAAATTGCCTCCATGGCGCGCATGGGCAGGAGGACCGGCGCCATAGAGCCGCATGAAGCCCGCGTGATGCAGAATATCCTTTCGCTGAAACGCAAGACCGCGAAGGACGTGATGACGCCGCGAACGGTCGTATTCGCGTTGAGCGCCGATCTGACCGTCGAGCAGGCCCAGAGAGAGGCCGGCGTCTGGCCGTACAGCCGGGTTCCCGTTTACGAGAATGAATTCGAGGATGTGATTGGCGTTGTGATGCGCCGGGATGCATTCAACGCTCTGACCGACGGGCGGGGGCAAACGCCCATTTCGGAACTGATGCAGCCGGTTCACTTTGTCTCAGAGCAGGTCTCGCTGGACCGCGTTCTCGAGATGTTTCTGGAACGCAAGCAGCACCTCTTCGCTGTAATCGACGAATATGGCGGACTGGCCGGGATACTGACGTTGGAAGACGTCCTGGAGGAAATTCTGGGGCGGGAGATCGTGGATGAGTCCGATACGGTTACGGACATGAGGGAACTGGCGCGCCGCCGCCGCCGTCAGGTATCGGAGAGGGAGTAGCGACATCCTGATCGACATCTACAACTATCGTGCAACACGACCTCGACATACGCCAGGTAAAATCACCCTTGCAAACGAGGCCAAAAAATCATAAATCCTAAATGGAAGCGCTGTCCGAGACCCCCAAATTTCCGGGTCACACCGTCGCCTTTACAGCGGGTCATTGACAGCGTCGTGGGCAGGCGGTCACGCCCATAGAAGATTGACCATGCCGGTTCCCGAAGAACTGAATATTTATCACATTGTCCACGTAGACCGTCTACCGTCGCTCATCGCGGACAACGGTCTCTTATGTGACGCGAAAATTGCGAAGCGTCCACCGGGTGGAACTGTGATTGGCATGAACAAGATCAAGGAACGGCGATTGAAGTTGCCCCTTGACAGCCACTTCAATCTCTTCGTCGGTGACTGCGTGCCGTTTTATTTCTGTCCACGCTCCGTTATGCTTTACGTGATCTATAGGGCGAACCACGTGGAGTTGTCCTATCGAGGCGGCCAGGGCGCCATTGTTCACCTGGAGGCGAATCTGCGGCAGACTATTGTTCGGTTGAGTCAGAAGAAACGGCGTTGGGCATTTACCACTTCAAATGCAGGATCTCGATTCTTTGAGGATTATTCCGATCTCGCCCTACTGGACAAGATTGACTGGAAAGCGGTGCAAGCTGCGAAATGGACGGATTGCATGGAACTCAAACAAGCTGAGTTTCTGGTGGAGCACTCGTTTCCCTGGGAACAGATATCGCGTATTGGCGTGTTATCGCAACGGGTCTACAAACAGGCCGTCGCGGCCCTTGCAGACGCCGCGCACAAACCCGTTATCGAAGTCAAGCCGGAGTGGTATTACTGAGAACAGAGGAAAACAGGCATGATCGAATTCAAAACCGGCGACATCCTCGCCGAACAAGCCGAAGCTCTGGTCAACACCGTAAACTGCGTCGGCGTCATGGGGCGTGGCATCGCGCTCCAGTTTAAACGCGCCTTCCCCGAAAACTTCAAGGCGTACGCGGCCCGGTGCAAGCGGCATGAGATGCAACCGGGGCGTGTGTTCGTTTTCGAGACAGGCGGGATGCTGCCGCCGCGCTACATAATCAATTTCCCAACAAAGCGGCACTGGAGAGGCAAGAGCCGCATTGAGGACGTTGAATCCGGCCTGGTATCGCTCGTCGAGGAAATCAGGTCGCTTGGCATCCGCTCGATTGCGATTCCTCCACTCGGCAGTGGGCTCGGCGGATTGAACTGGCGGGACGTGCGTGCCCGTATGCAAGCGGTCCTGGAGGATTTTGAAGACGTCAAGATCGTCATATTCGAGCCGGGCGGCGGGCCTGTGGACAAGCGCATCAACCATTGCACCGACATCCCGGCAATGACGGCGGGGCGAGCCGCGTTAGTCGGCTTGACATACCGATACTTTCAGGGCCTGCTTGATCCGTTCGTGACACTGCTGGAAGTGCATAAGCTTATGTACTTTATGCAGGAGTCCGGTGAGCGCCTGAGACTAAAATACAAAAAGGCAACTTATGGACCTTATGCGGACAATTTGCGGCACGTCCTACAAAGAATTGAAGGACACTTCATATCGGGATTTGCCGATGGCGATGAAAAACCAAATAAACAACTTGATCTTGTGCCCGGTGCAATCGAGGATGCGACGGCGTTTCTTGAGAGTCAGCCGAAAACGAACGAGCGGTTTAACGAGGTTGCCGATCTGGTTGAAGGATTCGAGTCGCCGCTGGGGCTGGAGTTACTCTCTACAGTTCACTGGGTCATTCACCGGGAAAATGCGGAGACTTTCGAGGACGTCGTAAGACACACTTACGCCTGGGGGGCGAGGAAGAGACAGTTCTCACGCCGCCAAATCAGGATCGCATTTGATGTCTTGTCGGAGAAAGGCTGGATTGAGCGTCCGAATCTGCCGGATTCCCCATGACCACTGAAGCGGAAGCCCGCCACGAGGCCCTGCCTGAATAAATGCAGCAAATTATCGGGTCGTTATGAGCATTTTCGGAGTCGTGTGACAATGTAGGAGGATACAGGGATGGGAAGCAATCACGGCCCATTTCCCTGTTTTCGTTGACACATTCCGGAAGCGCTCAGTGCTACCTCAATACGGGCCTCATCTCCCTCGCAATCGAACATACGCTGTTTGTGGCGCACTTCTTCCGTATGATCAACCGCAAGAAACTCTCCCCCCTTAACGCCTGGCAGCGTGCTGCCTCTTAGGACGATGGAAGTTGCCGTTTCATGTACTTCGACCGTGAGGACCGGACGCGCTTGGACACGGACTCCCGGTTGGTAAGGGAGTCGCTGTGATTTGTGCCCGGCGCTCAGGCGTTAAGCTGTCCAGCTGAAACTATAAGGTCACCTAAGCAGTTGCACACAGATCCGGGAATTCATCGGGAGTTTTTTCCGTGTGTGATCCCGCGGAAGACAGAGGGCATAGTCTCCATCTGGTCGCAGGCGGTCAGCACACTGAATGCGCTCTGCGCCGCCAAACTCATTTGACAATATCTCAGGAGAAGAACGCTAAATGCTTTTTCGCGTCGAAACCAGCACACGAAGTGTTCTTCGTGTCGAGGGTCGCCAACTGAGAGACTATGGAATCTCAGAGCGCGACTTTCAAGCCATTTTATTCGACAATATAGAGCGTTTCTTACCGGATGAGGAGCTTCTGACCATAGCACAATCACGAAATTGGCAGGAAGAACCCGATATTATAGCTCTGGACGAAAAAGGACGCCTATTCATTTTCGAGCTAAAGGTTTGGGAGGCACGGTCAGAAAATATCCTCCAAGCATTGCGATATGGTCAGAAATTCGGTCAATACAGTTACGAAAAATTGAACAATCTCTTTACCAAGTTTGATGATCAGGGTCGCTCGTTGGAAGAAGTCCACAGGTGTGTTTTCGGTATTGAGCCGTCGCTACAAAGGGAGCGGTTCAACAACAAGCAAGTGTTCGTCGTTGTCACTAACGGCCTGGATCTTAAGACAAGAGAGGCAGTTCGGTATTGGCGTTCACGCGGACTGGACATTCGCGCATGGGTCTATCGGATCTATTCAGATCCAAAACCAGACTCAAACGACTCATTCCTACTTGAGATGTCTCGTTTCTCGACCATAGACAATCCATATGAGGATGTCGCATCGAAGTACTTTATCCTGAACACGAACTATAGGAATAACCCTACAGATCACGACGAAATGTTACGTCTCCAGAAAGCCGCGGCGTACTTTTCACCCTGGAAGCGCAAGATCGATCAGCTCTCTCCAGGGGATATGGTCTTTCTCTATCAGTCTGGAGTCGGCATTGTCGCATGCGGAGACGCCTCGGGAACGCGTGAGAAGGCACCCTATCAGGGTAACCAGAAGTATGCGGACGAAGAGTATTTTATGACGTTGAAGAGATTTCGGCTAGTCGACCCGCCGCTACCCGCAGCCGAGATAAAGTCAATATCAGGCCGGAACTATAGTTTTCGTGGAACGATGTTCTCAATAGATGAGGAAAGCGCGACTGAAATACGAAAAGTCATCGATCAACGATAGCCAATGTCCCTGAGTACTTGGATTGGCTCAATCAGGCGAGTTGAAAGTACTCGCACAGACTCTGGCCATGATTTCCACTTCCGTAGGGCGGTCGTATATGTGCGGCGGCGGCTGTGTTTCCGTGTCATACTACGCCTTGATCTTCGCATCGTGTGTTCAATTATGGCCAAGTCGTTGAATCACATCTGATTATGGTAGCTCTCACGCTGTAGCATTTTTCTCCTACGACAGAAACGCAAGTTGCATTAGTCACTGCTCTGCAACGAGTTACACATATAGAGATAAAAAGCGGGCGTACGAAATGAACCTCGCAACCTACAATCTTCTTCTACTCGCTGCGAGTTTTCCGGCTCTTTTCATTTTTTCTCTCGGCGTGATGGGACTCTTATCTCCCCTTTCGCTATTCTCGAAGTCGGAGAGAGTGCCCAAAGCCCTGTCGTTACCGATCGTAGGATTGGCCGGACTTTACCAAATCTATTTCTGGGGACTTTGGTCAGCCTTCATCGTTGCCTTGACTTACAAATACACCATCAAGCCGGAAGTAACCTGGGATTGGATGTATTTTATTAATGGTTTCACGTGGTGTACGGCGCTCATCGGTTGGCTGAGCCACAAGGAACGACAGTCGAGCGAATCTCTCAAGGAAGAACGAGGAATCGTCTCTGGCACGTTTATGTATTCCACCGTCGCTCTGATAGCATATGTCGTTTTCGCGATCTGGCCGCATCTAATGCTCGCTCCCTTTGGTTGGGCGCTTGACCTACTGGGGATGACAAATTATGTTGCTGCGGATCCCTTTGTCGTTGTATGCCCACAGCCCATCCCGGAGTTTACGCTGGGTCCTAATTCGAACCCCAGTGAGGCTGAGGTACAGCGTCTTTGCGATTGCATCTGGGCAAACCTTAACAGCGAAGGAAAAGACATCGCCCGCGCCGTTACCAGAGGAATTGGAGAGGTGTCGGAGTTGAACTTGCGTAAGTTCACTTCACACTTTGGGAGCGTGGTCCAACAGTGCGGCGGCATAGATTTGTAGGAGAATGTCAGTGACAGCAAGCCAGTTACAGATGTTCAACCAGCCCGACACGTCAACAGGGCCCATGTCGTATGAAGAGTTCCTCTGCGATATCGAGCGCTTTGACAATTTTCGGAAAGAAACGGCAGTCCTGGAATTCCCGGATCCGGAATTCGATATACCGGTCTGTGTCAACGAGTTCTGGACGTCCAGGCAAAGGGTGGCCCACTCGCTCCACGAGGTTTCGTACCGTGCGTGTTTCAAGCCTCAGTTGCCGCGGTTTTTCATTGAGCGGCTGACACGACCCGGCGACGCGGTCTACGATCCCTTTCTGGGCCGCGGGACGACTGCCATCGAGGCTGCGTTGCTGAGGCGTACGCCCGTCGGCACGGACGTCAATCCGCTGAGCGAGATACTCGTGGCGCCGCGGCTCTCCCCTCCCCCTCTTGACGCCGTTTCCCAACGCCTGAGGGACCTTCCTCTCGAAGGTGACTGCGAGACGCGGGACGACCTGTTGGCGTTCTATCATCCGAACACGCTGATGCAGATAACGAACCTGCGCGATTACTTACTTGCAGAGCAGGATGACGGCAGCCTGGACGCGGTCGACAGGTGGATCAGAATGGTGGCGACCAACCGGCTGACGGGGCATTCGCCCGGTTTCTTTTCGGTTTACACGCTGCCACCGAACCAGGCCGTCACGGTGGAGCGGCAGCGAGGCATCAACCGGAATCGAAAGCAGACGCCGCCCGAACGGGACGTTCGGCTGTCGATTATGAAGAAATCCCGGTCACTCCTCAGCAAGCTGAATGAAGACGACGCGGAAAGAATGCGCGAAACCTCGCAAGAGGCATTGCTAATCACCGGATCTTCGAACAACACGCCGGGGATAGAGAGCGATTCCGTCAGCCTCGTCGTCACCTCGCCACCGTTCCTGGACGTGGTGGACTACCAGACGGACAACTGGCTGCGGTGCTGGTTCAACGGTATCGACGCGCAATCCGTCCAGGTGTGGCACTTCAGGAAACCGCACGAATGGCAGGCAGCCATGACGAGCGTATTCGTTGAACTCAAGAGAGTTCTCAAACCCGCGGGCTATGTTGCTTTCGAGGTCGGGGAAGTCCGGAGCGGGAAAATCCTTTTGGAATCGCTCGTTGTCCCCGCGGCGGCGGAAGCGGGGCTCGAACCGCTCATGGTCCTGGTAAACGACCAGGTCTTCACCAAGACGTCGAACTGCTGGGGCGTGGATAACCGCAAGAAGGGAACCAATACCAACCGTATCGTGCTGCTGAGGAAGTCGTAAGCAAAGAAACTGAATGAGGGGAGACGTGAGACGGGAGACGGTAGAAGAAATTCTCGCCCGATATGCTCTTCCTCAGTGCCTCCGGTCTGAACTGAAACCTCACAGGGCAGGCAATCTCTCACGTCTTGCGTCTTCCGTCTCCCCGCCTCTCCTTTTTTAACTGAAAATAGTACTTGCCCCAACCAACCGCCGGGAGGAGGATTGTGCTTAATGATTTCGAGAGATAATTTGGTGTCAATTACCACGTTCGCGCTGGTTGCAGTAGCGGTATTCGTTGCGTCGGGTTCGTACGCGTTTGCAGATGGGACGACATTACAAGGTACCACCGTCAATTCCAATGACCAGGACACGGCGTTTCTGCCGGACTTCGACGGTGACGGGACGGTCGGTTTCAGCGACTTTTCGCAGTTCGCGGAAAAATTCGGACGTAGTGAAGGCGATGAAGGATACGAAACCCGGTTCGATCTGAATGGCGACGGGGAAATCGGGTTTTCGGACTTTGTAGTCTTTTCTAAAAACTTCGGGAAGGACTTTGAATACGGGATGCTCCTGCCCTGGGACCTTTCCAGGATCGTGCCGATCGAATCCGTCCGTTCGGCGCCCGTGGGCAAGCGTGTTTTCATGCGGACCGAATTCGACAACGGCGAACTCGTCGACCTGGAGATGACGTTCATCCAGGTCGTCGACGATTTCCTGCCGCCCATGCCCGTCTACATGGTGGAGGCCTCCGATTCCGTGCTGGTCGCCCTGGGAGGCATTGCCAGGGGCATGAGCGGTTCCCCGATTTTTTCGCCGCAGGGCGTCTGGGGCGCGATCGCCTACGGCTTTAATGCCCAGGACAGCCCGCCCTACTACTTTTTCGCCACGCCCATCGAATGGGTCATTGGGGACAGGGGAACGGTACCATTGGCCAAACGCGCGGCAACCTGGGGTGAAAGCCAGATCGTACCCCTGGATATCCCACTCGTGAGTACCGGCCTCAACCGTGTTCAGCTGCATCCGGAAGGGCATCCGTCTATCCTGAATGACGCGGTTGCCGCCGGTCTGACCACGCAGCGCCAGACCAGCTTCGCGCCAGGCAGGCCGCTGGCGGTCGGTTTGCTCCTGGGTGAACTGACACTGGGCAGTTTCGGGACCATCTCCTTCGTGGACGGCGACCGGGTTTACGGTTTCGGACATTCAATGGATGACGCCGGCCCGGTTTCCCTGCCTATCATCGAAGCGAAAGTGCTTGGAGAAATCTCCAATCTGTCGGCGCCGTTCAAGTTCGTGACGCTGAACCCGACGGTACGCGGCACGCTCACAGAAGACCGCATTCCCGCGGTCCGGGGAATTCTGGGCAAAGGACCGGAACTGGTACCGATCAGAAGCGTGTATTCATTTCCATCGGGCGGCGAAGTTGAGCTCTTGCATACAATGCCCACCGTCGGCGTAAGCCCGGATATGTCTGTCGACCTGGTCGTTCGCGGGTTCTTCGGACCGCTTTCCAACCGGGTCGAGTTGGACCCGGATCACAGCATACGTGTTACTGCGAGTGTTTCCTTTGACGTTACAGACTCCACGTTGTCACGTACCCGCCTCTTCGCCTCGCCGGAAGGACGGCTCGGTTCGTTGATCAGGAATGCGACCTCCGACGTGTACTCCTCGCTCGCCCCGTTGATGACGAGAGACGACTACGCGGTGCAGGTGACGGATGCCGCGGTCCAGGTAGAGGTGATCGCCGAACCCCGTTTCGCCAGGCTCGTCGAAGTGAACGCGGATTCGGTGATCAGTCCCGGAGACACGCTGGCCGTTACCGCGTCGTTACGGGTGGGACGCCGGATTGATCGGGAGATTGAACTCGCGCTCGGCGTTCCCGAAGAATTTCCTCCGGGTGTCTACAGTCTCGCCCTGGGATCGGCCGCGGAGCTTGCGGCGGGTGGTGGACCCGGATTCGGCCGTTTCCCTATCCGACAGACGCTGGAAGAAACCTTTAACGAGGTCAATAGCGCAGACGACAACGTCGTGTTGGAAGCCGTGCTGACCTTCGATATGCCCTTCGGACCGCCTCAGGGCCGCCCGCCCGGCCAGGGGGGCGGCGTGCGGCCGTCCGCCTCGGTACAGAAGGACGTCGATCTGGTCCTGCAGGGCCTGGAGAGCCTGTCCATAAAGGTCGTTGTGCCGGCGGGGCCGTGAGCTTGCTGCTGACCCTGGTCACGCATTATTATTGCATGAGATACATGTGAAGAGCACGTTTCAAGGTCAGCGAAGCGGGCAGACAGGAATGTCTGCCCCACCCTCACACCGGCATCGCTCAGAATGCCATTCTGAGCGATGCCGAAGAATCCTGTGAGCATCGACATGTCAAATGAAGACGTTGGGATCGGAATTATCGGCGGGGGGAAGGCCGGGCGGAATTTTGCCCTGGCCATCCGGTCCTGCGCGGGCGCCGAGGTGCGGACGTTCTGCACGCGGAGCGAGGATTCGGCCAGGGCGGCGGCTGAGTCCTGCGGGGTTCCCGGATGGACCGCCGACTATCGTTCCATGTTGGGGGATCCGGATATCCATGCGGTTATTGTCGCTACTCCCGACGAATTCCACTGCGAACACACCGTCCTGGCCGCGCAGGCAAGAAAACACGTACTGTGCGAGAAGCCGATGTGCCGAACTCCCGCAGAGGCGGACCGGATGATTGGGGCGGCGCGGGAGAGTGGCGTGATCCTGATGATCGGGTTCACCGAGCGGTACAGCCATCCCTGCGCCGAAGCCAAAAGGCGGATTGACGCCGGCGAGATCGGCACGCCCAGGATGATGTTTGCCAGGCGATGCCATCCGCTTTCCGTGTTGAGGGGCAGGGCATGGGTGAATGACGATGAGACCGGCGGCGTCCTGAACTATGCCGGACCACATAATATCGATCTGGTTTGCTGGTTGATGGGAGGCGCACCCGAACGGGTGTACGGCGAGATGGGACAGCTGATTCTGAAGGACCAGAACTTTACCGATTGCGCGGTGATGACGTTCAGGTTCCCCAACGGGTCCATCGCGGCGCTCTACGAGACCTTTGCGTACCCGGGAACCTATCCTCACGGCGTGGACCGGAACATCGAGATTCTGGGAGACAGCGGCGTCCTGCACGTGGACTTCATGTCCCAGCCCCTGAAGGTGTTTTCGGATGCCGGCTACCAGGTGGCCGATTCGGTGACGTGGCCAATGGGTGAGCGCGGCATCCAGGGAACGCTGCTCGCCGAAGTCGAGCATTTCGTCGGGTGCGTGCGAGAGGGAAAAACGCCGCTGACGAAGGGCGAAGACGGCAAACTCGCCATGAGAATCGCGCTTGCGGCAAGAGAGGCGGCCAGTACGGGAAAGGCAATATTGATTCAGGACGCGTAAGTGATCCCTGGGACATCTCGGGAATACACCTGGAGGGGAAACCTATGTTGCCTGTTGTGCAGGATGCGCGGGTCCCGCGGCCGGGTCGATCCATCTGGTACACGGTGGATGCGATTCGCAGGGCCCGGGAGAACATCCGTACCCAGGCGTGGGCGGCGAAGGAGTGGGCGCGGATCAGCGCGATTGGGGAGAAGTGGGTCCGCATGTCCGACGAGCAGATACACGCACTGGTGCCGGACAGGGGGGCGATTTTCTGCAGCGGGCGGAACGGGAGTCCCTGCTGCAAGGCGGCGTGGCGGTGCGACCTGTCACAGCCCGGGCGGGCTTCTTGCGAGGCGTGTGGGCGGGAGTATCCCGAGGACCGAAAGGGATCTCCATTCCGCGACGGCGGGCACGGCTTTTACTTCGAGGGAAAATGGTTCGCGCCGGTGCCCGTATGGAACAGCTTTGTGGTGAGCATGCTGAGTACCTACTCATACGGGTCCGGCGGCCCCACGGACAACGCACTGCTGAATCTGGCCCTCGCCTACGCGATTACCGGCGAGACCCGGTTCGGCGAAAAAGCGCTGCTTATTTACGACGCACTGGCCACGCTGGCGCCTACGACGATCGGTCCGCTGGATATTCCGGAGGGCTCGCGGGAGCGGGAAATGGGGCGCATGCACGCGGAGACGTGCCACGTCAACCGGCAACGTTTCGTGGACATGCAGGCTTACGACCTGATCTCCGGTCTTGCAATGATGGATGAACCGTCTCCGACTCGGGGCGACCGGCGCGTGAGCATTCGGGGAAATATCGCCGAGGGTATGCTGGAAGACTACGTGATGACGGAAGGAGGCGGGTATAACCTGCGAGAGGGAAATCTCACCCATTTCCAGAATCACGAACTGGATGGATTCCGGGCGCTGCTGTCGATCGGTCTGGCAACGGACAGACCCGATTTCATCACGTGGGCGGGCAGCGCGTTCCGGTCCTTTCTGGACAATGTGATCGGCCGGGACGGGGGATACTACGAGAACTCCGAGATGTACGCGTATTTCTCCGGTACGCTGATGCAGGACGTGGCGGAACTGATGTACCAATACGATCCCGGCAAGTACGCGTCACCCGACGAGTATCCAGGGGCGGAAGCGCTGATGGGGATGAGAAACGCCTTTGATCACCCCCGCCTCGTCCGCTTGTGCCTTGAATACCCGGAGCTGACGCGGGCGTGTGGGCGCATCCCCTCTTATGGAAATACGAACGCGCTCCCGGGCTATCTGCCGCCTTCGGAACGCCAGGTGATGCCCTCGCAATGGGCTCTGCTGGAACGGCTCCACATTCGGAGCGACGATGTGGAAACGAGGCTTCGGGCGAAGGAACTGATGCTGGACCTGTCGGACGGCGCGGCGGAAAATGTCCGTAACGGCGCCTGGGCCCTGTTCAATTCGGAGCCCGGGCCCGCCGGGGAAGACCGGGCCGAGCCGCAATCCGCCTCTTCGTTCGCCGGTCACAAGGGCGTGGTGGTGCTCCGCAGCGGGACCGGCGACCGGTCGCGCGCGCTGGTTGTGCGCGGGGGCGCGAATCTGCTGTCGCAGGACGATCAGTTGGCGGTTTTTCTGTATGACAAGGGCCGCACAGTTATCGAAGACGTTGGTTACGCCCTGGCCGGTTCGCACGTGCACAAAGGATGGGGCATGCGGGCGATTTCCCACGCGATGGTGACGGTAGACGAGGACATCCCGACGTCTCAGGGCTACGAGTTTGTGCCCAGTGCGGACCTGGTGACCTTTGAGGATCTGGGCGGCGTGAAGATCGCGGAGTACTCCGCGCCGCTGTCCAGGATCCACCAGGGTGCGACCGAATACCGCAGGGCGCTGATTTTCTGCGACGTCGACGAGGAGACGTCCTATACGCTGGATCTTTTCCTGGTGGCAGGCGGACTAATTCATGACTATGCGATGAACGGTCCCAGGTTTTTCGAGGGGGATACAGGGTCGTTTTCGCTGGACGGCGTGTCTCCGGAGGCCCGCCCGGGAGTCTGGACACTGGCGGGGCTCGGGACGGTGGACGGTTCCGAAGGGGCGAACGCGCCTGGGAAAAGCTGGGGGGAGCGGATCGGCCCGAACGACCGGATTCAGGGCGTGGCCGCCCCGGATGGAAGCCCGCTGCCCTACGGATGGCTGCCGCCTCCCGGAAACGGGTACGCGTTCATCCACGACGTCAGAACCGCGCCGCTGGATCGGGACGCGTACGCGCACTGGCGGTTCGGAGATGCGCGAGACACCCGATACGGTATCTGGTTTCCCGCCGACCCCTCTGCGACCCTGATCGCCGCGAAGGGACCCGATTTGAAAGGCGCCCAGCAGATCCAGCGGCTGATAGTACGGAGGGAAGGAGAGGATCTGAAAAGCCTGTTCGTCAGCGTGTTCGAGGCGTTTTCCGTTTCACGCAACGTGGTGCAGGCCAGGGTGCTTGCTCGCGACGCGGAAACAGGCAGCGCAGCGGTGAGGATCGAACTGGCGGACGGCAGGCGGGATACGCTGCTCTTTTCGAGGGATGGCTCAATCGAAATCCGGGATTCCGACGGGGTACCCATAGCGCTTTCCGGGCGGTTCGGCGTCGTACGCGAACGAGACGGAGAGGTGGCTCTATTCCTGGTGGAAGGTACGCGCCTCCGGTTTGGACACGCCGAAACGACGCTCTCCCGGGCTCGTTTCGAAGCGCGGATAGCGGAAGTGGATGCCGATGGAGAGTCCGTGTCGATCGACCGCGGCCTGCCGGAAGGGATGCCGCTGGAGGGGCGGTTGTGCCGCGTGGAAGCGTACCCCGGAGACACGGCCTATTCCCACGGTTCGGGCTACCGGGTTACGGCCGTCGCCGACGGGCGAAGGCCCCGGCTTGTTCTGCAACACGGCGATCCCCGGCTGGCCAGAGGGAGGGTTGTCTCCGTGGAGGCTCCGGATATTCTGGACTGTGACGTCCCGCTTGCGTTTGCCTGGGGTTTCAACAACAGCGGTGACAAGGGCGAATACAGTGGAAAGGTGCTGCGTACGGAGGACGGCTCGTTCGCGTCGCGGATCGTCGAACTGCTTGCATTCAAGAAGATCCGGCTGGAATCGGTCGCAGGGCTGCGGCCGGGCAGCCGTTTCGAAGTCCTGGACTTCAAACCCGGCGATCGGATTTCGATTCCGAATTCAGGCAGCGAATGCCTGGTACGGCGGACCCGAAATCCGATGGGAATCGGGTCGCGGAAATGACGCTGCGGGGTTCGATAGCACGGCCCGGAGTTCGGACGTGGAGGGCCTTTTCCCTTGAAAATTCGAGATATTTCCATATTATGCGCGTTGTCATTTCCCGTCTTCCGAAGCAGGCGGTACGGTGGCCGGGACGCGTGAAGACCCAACACACATGGTGCAGACAAGCCTGGAGAAGGATATGCAGCAAGCACAACGGGATTCGATTCCTGAAGCGGCGTCAGGCCCGGAACGACGCGGCGTAACCGTGCGGGCGGTCGCCATCGGTCTTGGCGTAGCCCTGTTCATTCAGGGCTGGGGCATCTTTTCCAGCCGCGTGATCCGATCGTCCGGTGTGACGGCCGGATTTCTTTCGCCAGCCCTGTTTATCGCGATCCTCCTCGTCCTGTTCGCCCTCAATCCTTTCCTGAAGCGGGTCGTCCGGTCCGCGGGGCTGAGCCTCGCGGAGATCCTTACCATATTCGCGATGGGGCTGATGGGCGGCGCTCCCATCTCGGCATTGTATGCTTTTATAACCATTCCGTACTACCTGGCCACTCCGGAAAACCAGTGGGGCAACCTGCTTCATCCGCACCTGCCTTCGTGGGTCGCGCCCCTGGACGTGGACGGCGCCGTCACCCTTCTCTTCAACGGCCTGCCGGGCGGTCAGGGCACGATTCCATGGGGGGCGTGGGTCGTTCCCATGTTCTGGTGGGTGCTTCTGTTCTGCGTGCTGGCTTTCGCCGCGGCTTCGCTTTCGGTGATACTCCGGAAACAGTGGGTGGAGCACGAGCGGCTGCGATACCCGGTCCTGGAACCGATTGTGGAGATGGCCTCCGGGTCCGACTCGGGCGGTTTGTGGCCGAAATTCGCCCGAGGAAAGCTGTTCTGGTTCGGCGCGGGGATCGCTTTTGTCTTTATTTTCTGGAATGCGCTGCCATGGATTTCCCCTGCCTTTCCCGAGATGCCGGTTCGCGGCCGAGTATACGCCTTCTTCGGGCGGGATATGCCGCCGATGTTCAGCTATATTGACCCGTTCACCTTTGCGTTTTCCTATTTCGCAAACCTGGACGTTCTGTTCAGCGTCTGGTTCTTCTTCGCCGTGTTCGTGCTGGAATTCGGCATTTTCAACCGGGTGGGCTACAGCATCGGAGGTCGAGGCGACCGGTACGGATCCTACGACGCCGCGTCAAGCTGGCAGGGGCTCGGGGCGTTCTGCGTCTTTGTGCTGTTCGGCCTGTGGATGGCCAGGCGCCACTTGAAGGACGTGCTGTTGAAGGCCTGGCGGTCGGACCATTCGGTGGACGATTCGAGGGAGATGCTGTCGTATCGGACCGCGGTCGTCGGGATTCTGGTGGGTTTCGTATTTGCCGTTGTGTGGCTGAACAGGGCGGGAATGGACTTGCAGATGGCCATTCCGCTGGTGACAATGCTGTTTATTCTCTACATCGGAGTGGCGCGAATCATTGCCGAATCCGGCCTGTTGTATGTACAGGGGCCGATGACCGCGCAGAGCTTTTCGGTGTATCTGCTCGGCGCCAGGGCTGTGTCGCCATCGAGTCTCACCACGCTCCTGTTTTCGTACCCGATTCACGCGAATTCGACGTCGCAAATGTCGCACGTGGCCAAGGTGGGCGAACAGATCCGGGACCGGGGGAGGCGGCTGTTCTGGGCGGTCGGTCTGTCGTTCGTGGCAACGACCCTGGTCGTGATTATCGGGACCCTCTATCTGGGTTATACCGGCGGGGCCGAGAATTTCGGACACGGTTTCATCTGCGGTGGCGTGCACAATTTTCCGGACACCGTAAGCAAGATCAAGGAACCGTTCGAGGTCGACTGGAATCGAATCATGTTTTTCGGTATCGGGGCCGGGGCTATGGTGGTTCTCACGTTCCTCCGCTACAGGTTTCCCTGGTGGCCAATCCATCCCGTGGGGTTTGCCATAATGGGGACCGATCTGGTACGGAATTTCGCGCTCACGCTGTTTCTGGCGTGGTCGTGCAAAACGGTCATCCTGCGTGTGGGCGGGAACACCCTGTTCAGACAGGCGCAGCCGTTCTTCCTCGGCCTGCTGGTGGGGCACGTACTTGGGATAACGGGCGCATTCCTCGTAGATATGTTCATGTTTCCCGGAGCCGGACACAGCATCCACCCGTGGATTGAATAGGCTGGCGCACTGATGTTTGCAGTTATCAACAGGGTTCTTCTCGTTCTTCTGACGCTTGGCGTTCTCGCACTCGTGGTGGTGTTCGACCCCGAGGAAGTGTCCGACGTGATACGGGATACACTCCATATCCGGCAGGCGGCGCCTCCGGAACTGGTGCGTGGTGATCTCTCGGCCGAAGATCGGGCGGTTCGACGGGTCGCGGATGCGATTACCGAAGAACAGGTACGGTCCCATGTGGCGGCGATGACACGGATGCCGTCTCGCGTGGTGGGGTACGGCGGAGAGCGCCACGCGCGGGACTACGTCCGGTCGCAATTCGAGGCGATGGGTCTGGAGCGAATTACCACGGAGACGTTCGACGTGACCGTGCCGATCGACAGAGGTGGTGTGTTGAAGGTGGAGAACACGGGGGAGAAAGTGCCCGTTTACTGCCTCTGGCCGAACGACGTGCGTACCTCCACGCTGCCGGCAGACGGTGTTACCGGGCCGTTGATCTATGGACGCAAGGGCGAGTTTTCGGATTTCAACGGTGCGGTTGTGGAAGGCAGTGTGGTGCTGATGGACTTCGGCTGCGGGCAAAACTACCTGAATGCGCTCGCACTGGGTGCGAAGGCGATTCTGTTCTTCGACGACGGAAACGTAACGCGCGGGGAGGCGGAGGACAAGCTTCTCGAGGTACCGGTGAATGTGCCCCGGTTCTGGGTTAACCGGGAGGATGCGAAACGCCTCCTGAAGCGGGTTGAAATGGGGGACGCCAGGGCGCACCTGACGGCCCGGATGGACTGGGAGACTGTGGAGGCGGCGAATGTCTACGGATATCTGCCGGGATCGGACGAGTACATACCCGGTGGGACCGGCCGAAGGTGGAAGGACCGGCTGATTGTCGTCGGCGCCTACCTGGACGCGATGTCCGTGGTGCCGGCGCTTGCCCCGGGCGCCGAGAGCGCCTCGGGCGTTGCCGCGATGCTGGAGGTGATCCGGTCTCTGAAGCACTACGGTTCCAGGCATTCGTTTCTCTTTCTGGCCACCTCGGCTCATTTCGAGGGCCTGTCGGGAATCAACGATTTCCTCTTCAGGCATTCCCGGAGGAGCGATTATTTCCTGGACAAGATTCCTGACGCCCAACGGATCGACTTCAGCCTTTTCATTGGACTCGACCTGTCCAGCAGAAGCCGGCAGATGGGCGGATTCGCGATGGGCACGTTCTACAATCCGGGCAAAGCGACGGACGAATACCTCAAGAATCTGCTGACGCCCTATTCCCACAGGCTCCGTGAATATGCAACGACGCTCTTCCCCGGAGAAGCGCGCTACGTAGACGTGGTGGCGCCGGCCAAGCGACCCTGGACGTCGTTCATGCCGGTTCCCCTGGCCCTGGAGAGCGAGGCGGCGGTATTCGTCGGCCAGGAGGCCATGACGCTGGTGACGCTGTACGACGGCCGTGTTCGCACGGACACGCCGCTCGATCTTCCGGAGGCCATGGCGTTTGACCGGCTGACCGACCAGGTGCGGTCGTTGGCTTCCATGATGATCAGGGCCGGGAACGACCCGGCCTTCTTCCGGGAAACCCAGCTTCGGCTGATGGACCGCGGGCATCGTCTGTCCGGCCGCATTCTCTGGTTCGACCGGGACGTGGATTTCGCGATTCCGCGGGTTCCCGTACCCGGCGCGCTCGTGACGTACAAACAGCCCGGGCCGGTGAGCGTGGCGGGCGTCCGGACGCTGATGGTCACACAGACCACCAGAGGCCCGATTTACGAAGGTTCGGCATCCGGAGGGACGTTGTACGGATCCAGGGATGTGGTCGCACAGACCGGCCGGTTTGAATTCGATATTGTGAGAAACCGCTTTTCAAATCAGGTTCTGGCATACGAACTCGACGCGGAGGGACGGATAGTCTCGGCGCCGGATATGGGAATAGATGGCGCCGGTTCGGATGGAAGAAACGGGAAGTATCCCCTGGTTCAGGGATACGGGTGGTGGGACAACGAGATGATGGGGGTGCTTTTCAGGTGCCGGTCGTTGAGCCTGTTCGAGATTGTAGATTCCAGCTATCTGTCCGTGCTGGACCATATGAAGGTACTGGGAAGGGACAACAGCGAACCGATAGAATACGGATTTCGTTACGTGGCCAACCAGGGCCGGAAGGAGGGAAAGGTCACCCAGGCGTCGGTGGCATTCGCGCCGCCCGGTGAACGGATCAAGATCCTGATGAGCAGCGGGCTGTTCGGAATCAAGTACCTGCTTATCAACGCGCCGGAAGACCTGTTGACCAATCCCGTCGCTCCGCGGCGGGTGGACGCGGCGACGGTGAAACGTTCCATGGGTGTTGGCTACGTCCCGGACGGAAGCGCGATTACCCTGCCTTCCTACCGGGCGGCGCGGGATATGTGGATCGTGGATGACGTGCGGATGAAGCAACTGGCGCGCTACGGCGTGGAGAACCAGCGGCTTACCCGGCTGCACGACCGCGCGCGCGCATCCCTTCTAGAGGCGCAGCGTCACCTGGAAGACCGCAGCTACGACCGGTTCATTGCGGCGTCGAGGGAGGCGTGGGGGCTGGAGGCGCGCGGCTACCCCGAGGTAAAGGAGACGGCCAACGACACGGTGCGGGGCGTCATTTTCTATTTCGTCCTGCTGCTGCCGTTTTCGTTCTTCTGCGAGCGGCTGTTTTTCGGATTTCCCGACGTCCAGAGACGGATCGTCGGATTCGCCGGGATTCTCGTGGCCATGTTCCTTGCGCTCCGGTGGGTGCATCCAGCGTTCCAGCTGTCCGGTTCTCCTTACATCATCTTTCTGGCTTTTGTGATTCTGTGTCTGGGCGGCGTTGCAATGGTGATCGTGGTGTCCAGGTTCGCCGATCAGGTAAGGCGTCTGAAGCAGTCCGCTACGGGTGTGTACGAGGAGGACGTTGGGCGGATCTCGGCAACAGTCGTGGCATTTACGCTGGGGGTTTCGAATCTGCGGAAGCGACCCTTGCGCAGCGGACTGACGGCGGTCACGCTGACTTTGCTTACGTTTACGGTGCTTTCCTTCACCTCTGTACAGACCTATTTGCGTTTCTACAAGCTGCCCAGGGACAATAGGCCACCGTACGAGGGTGCGCTGGTGAGAGACAGGAACTGGAGGGGAATGCAGCCTTCCGTACTGAACTATATGGAGAGTCATTTCGGCGGTTTCGCCCGGGTAGCGCCCCGGGCATTTTACATTTCCGAAAAGCGGGGGGAGCGGGCCTATATAGACTTTGAAGAGCCGCAAAGCGGCCGGCGGAGTTTCGCAAACGGGTTGCTGGGGGTTACGCCGGAGGAACCCGGGGTGATGGGTATGGACCGGTTGCTGACGGCCGGCCGGTGGTTCCGTGAAGGGGAGCGGCACGCGGTCATCCTGCCCGGGGAACTGGCGGAGCTCGTTGGGATTTCTCCCGAAAACGTGGAGGCCGGCCGGGCACGGGTTCGCATGCTGGGGGTGGAGCTTGCCGTTATTGGCATTCTGGACTCCAGGGCGGTCGACAGACTGGAGGATATGGACGACGAACGACTCACCCCCATTGACACCACGATGGAGACAGCCGGCACGAGCGACTGGCGCAACCTGAGCCAGGATCCGAGACTGATGGGCGCGGAGCCGATCGAGGCGTTCGTCCACCTGGACGCGAGCAATACTGCGCTGCTTCCGTACGAATTCGTGATTGAAATGGGAGGTACGCTCCGATCGATTGCAGTCACCGATTTCAGAGATGCGCAGGGCAACCCGAGCCGGGACGTCCGGGGGCAGATCGAGGACTTTATGTCCCGGGTTGCGCTGACGATGTTCGTTGGGATCGGCAACGAGGTGACGGTATACAGTTCCATCGGCACCACCTCGCTTTCGGGCATCGCGAATCTCTTCGTCCCGCTGGTAATTGCCTCGCTGATCGTGCTGAATACGATGATGGGCGCGGTGTACGAAAGGTTCAGGGAAATCGGCGTCTATTCGGCAGTGGGGTTGGCGCCCAGCCACATTTCCGCGCTTTTCCTGGCCGAAGCCGCCGTGTTCGCCACGCTGGGCGCGGCGTTCGGTTACCTCATCGGCCAGGCAGTGGCGATGTTCCTGTACGAACATGGCGCGCTTGGCGGGTTGTCATTGAACTATTCTTCGCTGTCGGCGGTCTCTTCCACGCTGCTGGTGATGATCGCGGTGTTCCTGTCCACGCTCTATCCGGCCAGGAAGGCCGAGCAGATGTCCGTTCCCGACGTGACCCGACGGTGGCAGTTTCCGCATCCGAAGGGCGACGACTGGTTTTTCGACTTTCCGTTTACCCTGGCGGGATCGGAAGCCCTCGGTATGTATTCCTATCTCTTCCGGTGTTTCGAGTCGTACGGCGAAGGTTCCCTGGGCCGGTTCGTTTCGAGGGACGTGCGTTTCGAGTCCGAGCCGCTTCCCGCCGGTACGGGATACAAGATCGGGTTGCGGATGTGGCTGGCGCCATACGATATGGGGATCAGCCAGGACGTGGAGATGCATGCGATTCCCACGGGAGAACACGATATATACCGCATTGAAGTCCAAATCCATCGCCTGAGCGGAGACGTGAACTCCTGGCAGCGGGTGAATCGAGGCTTCCTGAACGACCTCCGCAAGCTCTTTCTGGTTTGGAAGACAATGCCTCCGGAAACGAAGACGGACTATGCCCGGCAGGGGGAGGCGAAACTGAATACGCCCGTGGGCCGGGAGGTCGTGTCTTGAACGCGCACGCGAGGGAAAACGCTGTATGTCGAGTCCTGCCGGCCGACGTGAAGCGGAAGCAGGCGGCACGAAGTTGGCAATGCGCGGGGTTTCGGCGCGCGCCCTGAGCGTAGGCCTGGGTATTGCCGCTCTGCACAATTTCTGGAGCCTGCACTCGCTCTATATCATCCGGGGATCGTGGCTGAACCGGACCCATTTCCCAATGGGCGTGTTCGTGCCGTTCCTGATCCTCGTTCTGGCGACTCCGGCCCTCCGGCGGTTTATTCCCAGGTTGGCGATGTCCGGCCCGGAACTCCTGGTGGCGCTGTGTGCGGGTCTGGCGGGGGGAATGGTGCCGACGTTCGGTCTGTCCACGACCTGGATCGGCATGCTGGCCATCCCGCATTATCTCGCCACGCCGGAGAATCAGTGGGGAGAGTACCTCCTGCCCCACGTGCCCGGATGGATGGTGCCGTCCAACGCGCAGGGGGCCATGAGATGGCTCTTCGAGGGACTTCCACCTGGTGAAGGGATTCCCTGGGGAGAGTGGGCCGTTCCCCTCTTCTGGTGGACGGCGCTGCTGGGCGGATTGGCGCTGGTTTCGTTCTGTACGGTTGCAGTGCTTCACCGGCAGTGGTCGGGGCACGAACGGCTGGCCTATCCCATTCCCGCGGTGGCCGCGGACATGGCGGAGGGGGCCGCAGGCAGAGGCGAGTGGGCCGGATTGTTGCGGAACCGGCTGTTCATTGCGGGATTGTCGGCCGCACTGGCCATCAAGGTCTGGAACCTCGTGCCGGCTTTCGTGCACGGGTTTCCCATGATCCGTTTGTTTCACCAGCAGTTGTGGGTGTACTTTACGCAGTACTCGATGGTCCACGTGAGCCTGAATTTCTATACGATCGGGTTCGCGTACCTGACGGGCCTGGATCTGCTGCTCAGTATCTGGCTGTTTCATCTGTTCTACATTCTGGAGATCGCGGCGTTCGCCAGGGTTGGACTTGGCGTTGCGGGGTTCTCGGGCGGAGACGTGTCGTGGCAGGGCGGCGGGGCGATGATGTGTTACGTGGGCCTGGCGCTGTGGACGGCCCGGGGACACCTCGGGCGTGTGGTTCGCCGGGCGCTGGGTCGATCGGACGGAGCAGAGGACGCCGGGGAGATGATGCGGTACCGATGGGCCGTGTGGGGTCTGGTTCTGGGGGTGGCTTTTGTCATCTGCTGGTTGCGGATTGCCGGGATGGGACTGCTTCTGTCCACGGCGTTGACCGTGCTGCTGTTTATCAGTTACCTGGGTCTCGCGCGGATCGTGGCGCAGACCGGCCTGCTCTACGTCAACCTGCCGCAGAGCGCCCAGGGTCTCATTCTGGGCACCGCAGGCGCGGCGTCCATTCCGGCGTCGGGGCTCACGGCCATGGCGTTTACCAATGTTTTCGCCAATGACCACATGGGTTTGTTCATGCCGGCTTTCGCGCAGATTGCAAAGCTGGCCGAAAGGGTGGAACGGCACCGGAGGCGGCTGGGGTGGGTTGTGGGGCTGGGGCTGCTGACGAGCATCGCGACGTCTGTGGCCCTGACACTTTATTGGGGGTATTCGGGCGGGGCGTACAATTTCGGTAGTATCGCGCTCTTCCGGAGAACTGTGCCGAGCGTGAACGGATACGTGAGCCACATGCGCAGCCCGGACCCCGTTCATGCCGCGCCGTTCATCCTCTTTGCGGCCGGCGCGGCGGGGATGGCCCTGCTGGCGTTCCTGCGATACCGGTTCAACTGGTGGCCGGTACACCCTGCCGGGCTGGCGGTGGGGTACACCGGCATGACGAGGCACGCGGCATTCAGCATCTTTGCCGCATGGGTCTGCAAACTGATTGTGATCAAAACCGGCGGCATGCTGCTTTACCGTCGGACCGTGCCGTTTTTTATCGGGACCATTGTCGGTTATGCGTTGGCCGTTGCCCTGGGGTACGTGCTGGACGTGATCTGGTTCCAGGGGCAGGGCCACGCCGTACACGCATATTGATTCGGAAGCAGGCGAAGTCCGTATGTAACGGAGGGAATGATCCGATGCGTATACCACCGGTGTACACGGAACTGAAGGGTCTGAATCTCGATACGCAACTGGTCGTGGGCGGTAAGGCGAATGCGACAATCGTTGTCCCGGAAAGTGGACTTTACGCCGGGGCCGCGAATCGCATTCAGGCGGCGATTCAGGCGCAAACCGGCGTGCGCGTGCCCATTGCCGCGGACACGTCCGCGGCAGCCGCCGTGCCTGTTACGGGCCATGTCATCTTACTGGGCAACCGGTCCAGCAACCGCACGATTGAAATACTCTACAACCAGTACTGCACGCTGCTGGATCTGCGGTATCCCGGCACGGGCGGTTACGAAGTTCGGTCGCTTCATAATCCGTTCGGCAACGGGTACAATGTTATCTTTGCGGGCGGCAGTGATGAAGACGGTGTGGCGGCGGCGTCTGACGCGCTGGTGGAGAGGGTGTCGGAAGCGGAGGGAGGGAAGGGCCGGCTTTCGCTGGGCTGGCTGATGGAGATCGAACTGGGGCGCGGGATCCAGATTCCCGGGGACATCCGGGAATTCGAAACCTGGGAGGCGTCCGCCGGGTACGGATCGGTGGGGTATTTCGGGTGGAACAGCATCAGCAAGCGAATGGCGATGTACTACATGACCGGAGACGCCTTTCACGCGCGGGAAGCCATCCGGCTGGCCTTTCCGGACGAGGCTGCGATGGCCGAAATTACAGATATCGACGGCGAACGGATCGAAAACAAGGACGAGCCGCTTAGCGGTCCCTACCACTACAACGCGCATATGATGATCCTGTACTGGGATCTGATAGAGGAGAGCCCGGTATTTACGGACGCCGAACGGTTGCGGGTGACGAACGCTTTTGCCGCACAATTCGGTCACGCGCAGGACCAGGGCGCGCGGCGGCAGGTCGCGGAGAATGCGCGGCGCGGAGCGAGGGGATTCGGAGACCCGCCACAAAGCGTGGGATCGCGGCACGGACAGTGGTCCGCGATATCGCTCTACTGCCTTGGACGATACTTTCAGACCTGCTACCCGAGCCCGCTCTGGGAGCAATCCATGGAGGCGGCCCGGTGGCATTTCGCATCTCTGCATCGTCACGCGTGGGTTGACGGGGAGCACGACAATCTGTTCTGGTACAATACCGGTATGGCCCCTGTTCTCAGCTATATGCTGCTTACGGGCGACCGGAAGCCGATTGAAAACGGCGTGATGGACACCCTGCTTCGCGGGCAGGAGATCCTCGCCTCGGGACGCGAGCCCGACTGGGCCCTGAATTCCGCGTCCATCGGATTACTCAACAAAGCCGCCTATCTCACGGGCGACGGCCGTTACCGCGAATACCTTCGCCGGACCGGGATGGACCTTGACGTCTTCCGGCTGGGGCAGTCCTTCTGGCCGGAAGACGATATCGAGCCGCGGCTGCCAACGGACCTGGTAAACAGGTGGTCCATCCATCCGATCCCGGAACCGATGTGGCGGGGCCGAAACAGCGGACTGCCGCTGGAGGACTCCTTTCTGTTCGGCAGTTTTCGGAGCGCGGCGGATTCAACGGGCGATTTCATCCTGGTGAAGGGGATGAACGGTGCCTCCCGGAACGCGTATCACACCTTTGTCGTCCTTGAACTGCGGCTGGATGGAGAAACGCTGCTGGAAGGCTATCTGAACCAGGTGTTGACCCGCTCGGAGGGAACGGTGGAACCGGTGGTGGCGATGGACTCGGCGCTGAAGTACCGGAACGTGGTGGGGAGGACCGCCCTGATCGCGGCCGAGGTACCGAAGGCTGCCTTCTGCGTGTGGCAAAGAACGCTGGCGCAGCGGGTGGGGCGTTACGCGCTGTTTGTGGACCACCTGGCGTTCAGCGAGGACAGCGAGGAACTGGAAGTGGAGGTGCTGTGGCAGGGAAAGGGTGCGTGGGAGGCGCTGCCGGAGGGAGGGGCCGTGCGTATCCGGGATGCAGGACGGATACGCACGTCGGAACCGTTGGATACCGAGGTTGCGGACGGTCAGGCGCGTATGATCTGGCGGGGACGAGTAGCAAAGGGAGACGAGAGATGCATCTTTTCGCTGCTGGCAGGGGATGCCACGACGTGCGCGCGGCTGGACGAAAACGCCGCGGCACTTGCGCTCCCGGAGCCTGCCGTGGCCGCCGTGGGCGAATACGAGGGTCTGAACGGCGACCTGGTCGTGCTGGCCGGTACCCATCTGCACGGCGTCAACCTTTCCGGGGCGTCTCTGGGCGCCACGCTGTTTTGCGCAAGCGTGCCCGTGCAGGTCGACTGGGACTTTCAAAGTGGCGCGATGGAGGTGGTCGCGGATGAAGAGACCGAAATCCTGCTGACCGTTTCCGATCCACGCGGCGTGCGCGTTGGCGGAAGCGTTTCGGAGTACGGGGGGGATGGACAGGGCCCGGCGACCATCCGAATCCCCGCGGGAAGGCATTCAATTACCGGCGCGGCGCCCGACGCGGCCGCGCTTGAAAGGGTTACGGCGCGGCTCGACGGCCTTCTGGAGCAGGGCCGGGATGCCAGACGGCTTGCAGCGGCCGCGCCTTCGCCCGCTCTCCCGGACGTCCCTGCCATGGCCCCGGTTTTCGTATCCTGCGTCGGTGGCGCGGTTGTGGACCTCGTCGCCGTCGACTCCGGCGGGGAAACGCGGATCTGTGCGGCAGAGGCTGAGAAAATTCACGTGTTGTCCCGGGATGGAGAAGCACTTCGAACCCTGCCGACGGACGGTCCCATCCGTCTTCTCCACTGGTGGGGGGAGCACGACCTCCTTCTGGCCGGATGCGAGGATGAAAAGGTAATCGCGGTCGATCCGCACTCCGGCAACCGGAAGTGGGACTTCGTCTCCGAGGAAGACTCCGCAGTGTTCATGGCCGCAAAACCCTACTGGTTTAAGACGGCGCCGGGACACGCGGGGGTTCACGGACTCCATTCCGGCGTTTTTCTGGAAGGCAGGAGCCAGGCATTCGTGGGCAGCGCCTGTACGCTCGAGATTCTGGATCGGGACGGGAATCTGGTAAAACGGCTCCCGGTATTCTGGGGCCCGGGTTCCCGGTTCGCCCTGATCGACGGACCGAAGGGCAGCATCGATCTGCTGATTGCGCGGCAGCCCACGGATTCCCACGCGATGGCCGTGGTGAACAACCGGGAACTGGATCCGAAACAGCGCGCCTTCCGCGACGTGCCGGACGGACATACGAATATCGGCGGGTGGGCCTGCATGAGCCGCAAGCACATCATCAATGAGGATCTGGATGGGGACGGCAGGAAGGAAGTGGTCAGTGAGATCAACGGGACATGGAACCGGGTGACTGTCTGGTCTGAGGACGGGCGGGCGTTGCACAACGTTCAACTTGGCCCCGGGCAGCGCATTCCGGCGGACAACGTACGGGACTTCGACGTTGTCGACCTGGATGGCGATGGAAAGAAAGAGTTGCTTGCGGCGTTGTCAGGCGGCCTTATTCTCGCTCTGGATCACCGGTGTGAAATGATCTGGTCGAGGCGGTTGCCATCACCGCCGACAGTGATGGCGGCACTGGGGGTCGAGGGCGGCGCAAGGGTTGCGGTTGGCTGTGAAGACGGGACGCTTGTCGTCCTGGATGGCGGCGGGGAGGTCGTGCGGTCGGGCAGGTTCACCGGGAGGCCGACCTGCATAGAGAGAGTGAACGGAACCGTAATCCTGGCGACGGACCAGGGGGAGATCAGCCGGTGGCGCGTGGATGACGGCCGGTAGGGCAGGAGGAAAAATGGACTCGGATCAGGGGTCGGTCGGACTGAACATCGATACGTTGAAGGAAATGCACACTGAAACTGTGCTGGCGGCGAACGGTGAGCCCCGAGGGAAGATCGTCATCGGGGAGAATCCGGCGCAGCGGCGGTTGGCAGTGCGAATCGTCGAACGGATTGAGGCGGCCACGGGCGCCCGTCTTCCGGTCGTTTGCGCCGATGACGTGACGGCCTCCGGGCCGCTGCTCGATACACACGTTGTTGCGCTGGGGAATATGGCCGCCAACCCCTTCATCCGTTGGCTGTATTACCAGTGGTGGGCCATCGAAGATCTCTGTTATCCGGGCGTGGGAGGGTACACGTTGCGGACGCTTCACAACCTGTCGGGAAACGGAAAGAACGTCGTCCTGCTTGGAGCCAGCGACGAAGCCGGGCTGGACCGCGCGGCGTCGCGGTTTATGGCGCGAGTCGGCACGGACGCGAGTGTGAGTTTCGTATGGCTGATGGAGGTCGGACAAGGCCAGGCCTTCGATTCGCTCACCCGTCCGGCCCGCGGCTGGCTCGACGAGCGGCGGGAGGACTACATCCGGCAGGTCAGCCAGCCGCACGCCTCGAAAGCCGGGGCGGGGCATGGGATGGTTACTGAAGCGGGAAGGCAGGGCTATGCGTATCATCGGACGGGGTTCGAGGTCCATGCGAAGGCGTTACGCGAAGCGGTGGATGCGCACCTGAAGATGGGTGAGCATGGCGTGATGGCGCACTTCAACGTGTGGTGGCTGGCGGTCATCTGGGACCTGATCGAGGAGAGTCCGGTATTTTCAGACGAGGACCGCCTGCGGATCACGCGCTATCTGCTGTGGTTAATGGATTCCCACGAAGGCGCGTACAACAGATTTTTTCGTGAGGGAGTGGGTCACAGGATGGTGCGTCAGAACCACCAGACGCTGGTGGGTCTGTCTTCGTGGTTCGCGGGCCGGTACTTCGCCACGCATTACGGGATGCCGGAGGCACAGGAGTGGCAGGCGGCGTCCGCGGACCTGTTCAAGGGGCAGGCGGAATCGTTCAAGCCCACCGAGGACGCGAATGCCTACCAGTGGACCACACTGGACCATCTTCTGACTTATACGCTGGCCAGCGGAGACCAGACGTACGTCGAGAACGGGAATTGCCGCCGGTCGCTGGACCAGGCGGTGATGTATTGCAACAACCGCGGAGCGATGCCGCCATTTGGCGACTCGGGGGGGTGCCAGGTGCCGCCGCCCGCCAGTTTCCTTGCCAAGGCGGGGCACGTGCTTCGGGACGGCCGCGCGGAGTTCCTGATTCGCGCACATTCGGACCGGGTGTCGCTCATCCATGGATTCGAGAGATACTACGGCGACGGTCTGGAGCCCGAGACGCCCTCGGAAATGGCCGGTGCGGGAGTGCTGGAGGTCGCGAAGGGCTTCTACGACTTCGCCGCCGACCCCAGGGCGCGGCCGTCTGAAGTGAAGCCTCTCAATCTGCCGCGCGACGCGGCGTTCGATACGGTCTGTTTTCGCGAGGGGTTCGACCGGGACGACCAGTACCTGATGATCCACGGGATTTCATACGGCAACCACGGGCACGACGACGGAAACACCATCGTGGAGTTTTCGGCGAACGACCGTGTGTTTCTCGTGGATGCCTCTTACACGGAAGGGCCTACCCTGAAACATCACAACGGGGTGACGGCGGTCCGGAACGGAGAGCCGTGGGGGGTGCCCGCCCTGTGCCGACTGGATGGCATGGCGGACCTGGATCGGACGGGCATGAGCCGGACCTCGATGGATGGGGAATGGGGAGCGCGATGGACAAGAAACGTAGTCTGGCGCAAGGGGCGTTTTTTCGTAGTCATCGATGAGGTCGAAGCCAGCAAGGCGGGGACGTTCGCGCTGGAATGCAACTGGCGAACGCTGGGGACGCCGACGCTGGATGGGGATCGGCTGGAGACCCTGCAGCGCGACCCGGACAGCGGGCGGGAAGATCGATTCGTCCTGGAAGGCGCCGGAGGCGACCGGGTCACCATGGAACGGGACTGGGAGGCCTTCGGACACTGGTGGAAAGACTATCCGTATTCGGATGATTTCGTCAATATCCTGCGCCAGTCCGTCAGCCGCGAGATGAAGGCGGACGACCGGCACACGTTCATCAATCTGTTCTACGCGACAAACGATGCGAAACCCGTGGACGTACGGATGCGGCGCATTGGAGAGACCGCGGTCCTGATCGAAGGATCGGAGGGGCGAATGCTCATCGGGACCGGCGGCGCGGACGGCTCGTTTGCGGCCGGCCCGGTATCGGGAGGGGCGGACGTATACGCGATCGGAGAGGGTTGGTTCGCCCTGCTCGGAGGCGCGTTGTTACGCACAGACAAAACGCTTTTCGAAAGCGACGCGCCGGTGTCCATAGAGTTGGACCTGGAGTCCGGCGTCGGCGTGGCGGACACGAAGGACACCGCAAACGCCGTTTTGTGCGGCGAGAAGCAAACGTTGCAGGCCGGACGGCATCACGTACGCCTGGCGGCCGGGGACGGCGCACGTATTTCACCAACGCTGCGGAGACTTCCTGAATGGCGTCCCGGTGCGGGAGCGTCCATCCGGAAGGGATCGACGCCATCATTGCGTCCCGTATGGTCGCACGACTTCGGCTCCGCCGTGCGATGCGCGTCGCTCAGGGGAGGTGGCGTGGTTGCAGGGACGCAGGATGGGCGCGTTGTGGCGCTGTCTCGGGAAGGAGAAGCCATGTGGACGTTTCAGGCCGGGGATGCCGTGTTGTCGGTGTGCGCGGCGGGGCGGGACGGCGACGAAAGCGGTCCGGTGGCGGCCGGCGCCAATGACCGATGTCTCTACTACCTGGATGGCGGAGGCGCCGTGCAGTGGTCCCAGAGGTTCGAGATCTTCCGCGGAGGATGGGCGTGGTATACCCGCAATTCCTCAGTCGAACTGGTCAAAGCAGCAGACCTTCGCGGCACGGGACGGTCCGATATCCTCGCGGCGGTCACC
Source organism: Candidatus Latescibacterota bacterium (assembly GCA_963662665.2). Lineage (GTDB taxonomy): Bacteria > Latescibacterota > UBA2968 > UBA2968 > JAAXHE01. The sequence goes on along the minus strand of CAXXJS010000025.1, from coordinate 21,533 downwards.
GACCGGCAACTTCATTGTTTCGACGCGGACGGCAACAAGCGCTGGAATTTCTTCATTTACGGTATCTTCGACCCGTTCTGCCTGGCGGACGTGGACGGAGACGGTCTGCCTGAGGTGGTCGGTGGGCCCGGCCGGATATCCTGCGGTGGGACCTGCTACGTGCTGGACGCGGACGGCAATGAGATCGCCAGCAACGGGCTGGACGGATGGCCGTCGATGCTGCCCGGATGCGACGTGTATCTTTACGGGAACGGCGACAATCTGATCGCGTGTGGAACGACCAGGTCGAAGGTACACGCGCTGAGGCTGGACGGTCAGACACTGGCGGCACTGTGGACGCGGGACGTGGGCGAAGAGGTACACGCGGTCGCCGCGGTGGACGTGGACGGCGACGGGAAGCCCGAGGTGGCGGCCGGGTCGGATTGTTACTACCTCTACCTCTTCGACGATACGGGGGCCGAGCGATGGCGGCGCAATCTGGGAGCTCCGGTGCGCCGGCTTTTCGCCGCCGACGTGAATCAGGACGGCGCGCCGGAGCTCGTCGCCGGATGTGAAGACGGGAGCGTATGGATTCTTGACGCAGACGGACGAACGACGGGCATCCACCGTACCGAGGCGAAGATTCATGCCCTGACGCCGCACGAGGGCGGTCGCCTGCTGCTGGGTTGTTCGGACGGGACGCTCTCGATGCTGGGTCTGTGATGCGCTTCGCGATGTTTCTGGCCGGCTGAATACAGCAGAATCCTCGAACGTACCTTCCTCAGGAGACTCCCATGTCGGATACACTGCGTGTCGGGCTGGTTGGATGCGGCGGGCAGACCCGCATGAATCTCGCCCCGGCACTCTCACGGATAGATTCCGCCCGGCTGGTTTCGTGCGCGGACGTGGATGAAGCCAGGGCTCGACAGGTGGCTGACGCCTTCGGAATCGAAGCGGTGCACGATTCTGTGGCGGAAGTCACGGAAAGCTCATGTGTGGACGCGGTGGTCGTGGCGGTTCCGCACCGGTACCTCAAGGCCGTGGCGCTGTCGGCCATCGGCGCCGGGAAGCACGTCTTTATCGAGAAGCCGATGGGACTGAATGCCGCGGAGGGCGCTGAGGTGGTGGAAGCCGCCGAAAGGCACGGCGTGGTGGCGATGGTGGGTTACTGCATGCGCTATTCGCTCAGCCGGATGTACATCAAATCGCTGCTGGACCGGGGTGCGGTGGGTGACGTCAGCTTCGTGGCGGCCGGCAAGGGCGGCGGTCCCCTGGGAGGGTGGCTCGGAGGGCCCTGGACGGAAGGCGGCGGTCAACTCTTCTTTCTGGGCTCCCACCTGACGGACCAGGTGTTGTGGATGACGGGAGACGATGCGGAATCCGTTTCGGGCACCGTACGATGGAATGCGGGAGGGACGGACGAGACGTCGGCCTATACCGTACGGCTCAAGGGCGGCGCCGTCGCGACGTTTTCCGTCTCGCAGGCCTCCGGCGTCGGTTACGATTTCGTAGACGTGTTCGGAACCCGAGGGCGGGTCCGGGGCGACTGGAAGGGTGACGTTGTGACCGTGGAAAGCCGGGTGATCCCTGAATACGCGCATCCCACGGTCCTGCGCATTCCCGGCGATAACCTTGAGGAGATGTGTTACCGGGAGCTGGCCGCGTTCGTGGAGGCCGCGAACTCGGGAGCACCTGCTCCCATTCCGGTATCGGACGGTCTTCGCGTGCTCCGGATCCTGGATGCGGTCGTCGCGTCGTCCAATGAGGGAAGCTGGATTGAGGTGTAGACGGGCGGACGTGGAGCAAACCTCTCCCCGCAGCCCCCTTTCCCGTGGGGAGAGGGAGAGCAAAACCAGGCGTGGGCTCTCAGCCGAAACCGAAAATTAGCTCACACGGAGACACAAAGGCACAAAGAAACACAAAGGGTAAGATCCGAAACACCCGTTAGGCGGGCAACCACAAGGGTTGCCCCTACGAATACGAATTGGACGCGGGTGGAGCCACGTTCCGCGGCTAAAGGTGAGACATTTTCGTTGTTCGTAACGTCGCATCGTCCAATCACGCGGCGGGTGGTGGTGTTGGGGGTTTTTCCGTGCGATTCCGTCCGGCAACATCGCTTGGGATGGGCGGGTCCCGTGACAGGGCACCGGATTCCCGTTTGCGCCTATGAGGTGTTTCACGGAAAAACCGGCCCCGCGCCGAGCGGCGCCCTTCTTTTTCGCCCTTTTTCTTGGGCGAAGCAAGAAAAAGGGCAAGGAAATAGGGGAATTCAGGGGGTTGGGGGAGACGTTGCGTCTATCAAGGACACATACGTGCCAGCCGTAGAGCAGAATAACTGGAAAGAACACAGTGTCATCCGATTGAATCCGGATGCGGATGGGGTCGTACTTCCGGCTCGATCGCAGATCGTGACCGAGAGTTGGAACCGGGTGACGGCCGTGCCGCACATCGTCTATATTCCGGAGAAGGACCGGGTCCTGATGCTGCTGAGCTGCGACTATCCCGGCAGTCCCTGGGTACATTTCGCCATGGTGCTGTTCAGCGACGACCTTGGCGCCACGTGGAGCGATCCGGTGGACCCGGGCTGTACGGTCCGCAGGACGTGGGTCTTGTAAACTGGAACATCCAACCGGAATAGGCCGCGCGCACGGCGCCGGCTGCATGGGTACACCTCATCGGATCAAAGGGATAGGCGTTCCACACAGCGAAAGGGGCGGGTATGATTAGCGATCAACAGGTCGAATTCTTCAGGACATTCGGCTTTCTTCCGCTGCGCGAAGCGTTCAGCCCGGAGGAGATGGACACGATCAGCCGAACTTTCGACGACATGCTTGAGAAAGACCGCGAGGGCCAGCCTTTTCGAGGCGAGACACGGCAGGCGCTCTATGGAATCGCGGAGCGCCATCCTCTGCTGACGGAACTCGCCGCGGACGACCGCATCTATACAACCGTGGAACGCCTGCTGGGGCGGGGGTTTCACTGGCTCTGCTCCGAGGGCAATCTGTACGTGGGCGCAACGGAATGGCATCCGGACGGAAGCCGGCTGAACTTTCCGCCGATGAAGGTCTCGCTCTATCTGGATGTCCTTATGAAAAGCACTGGTTGCCTGCGTGTGATTCCCGGATCGCACCGCCTGCCGTTTCACGAGGCGCTGAGGCCCATTGAGAAACTGGGCGTGCCCGGAGCGGACGTACCGTGCTACTTTCTGGAGTCCAAACCGGGCGACGTACTGTTTCTGAACATGAACATCTGGCATGCGGCCTACGGCGGAGCGGCGGGACGACGTCACCTGGCGGTAAATTTCGTCCCCAAAGCCACGAAGCCCGAACACGTTGAGATGATGGAAAAAAACCACCGCGTCCTGATCGATCTGATGGCGCGGTTCCAGTACAGCCAGCCTGGCCGGGCTTTCACCGACGACTTCCTCGAAAGCAAAAGGCCTCGCATCCGCCGCATGGCCTCAAAGTGGGTGGAACTCGGTTTGCAATAGTGTTCCATCCCGGCAACAGATTGCCGAATGTTGGCGCCCTTCCGGGACAGGATACGGAGGATGGCGGCGATTTCGGGAGGTGCCGGAATGCGCAAACAGATCCGCGTTTCCGAGAGGGACGGTTTTAACAGGAGAAATTTCCCTTGCGCGGTTACCCTGGGCTTTGAGTCCGGCGAGTTCGCGGAGCGTTGTCCCGCACGAATGCTGGATGCAGGCGGCGAACCGCGGCCCGTGCAGGTGGACGCGCTGGAGACCTGGGAGGACGGCAGCGTGAGGACCGCGGAGGTCTCGTTTACCGCGCGGCTGCCCGCGGGAGGCGAGGAGGTCCTCGCGTTCGAATACGGAGATGGGACGCCGCCTCCCCCGCCGCAGCCGAATCCCATCAGGGTCCGTGATCGCAAAGACCCTATCGAAGTGCAACAGGGGCCCGTGATTTACCAGGTCCGGAAGTGGCGTTTCAACTTCGTGGAAAACGTCATTTTCGACGGCAAGGCGTTTCACGGTCCCGGATCGCCCGGGCCGGCGCTCCTCCGCAAGGACGGCAGGATCCTGTTTCCGTCCGGCGAGGTCCGGATCGACGTCGAGACGCGGGGTCCCAGGTCGGCGCGTCTGCGTGTGGATGGGACCTATGGCGGTGGGTACGAGTTTGTCGCGTATCTGACCTTTTATTCGGGGGTTTCCTGGTTCAAGGCGGAACACGAGATTGTGTCGGGAGATGTGTCGCAAATTGCGACAGTTGTCGTCGAAAACACCTTCACCCTGCCGGATGGGCCCCTTGTTTCCGCGTTTGGAGCACGTCAAAGGTCCGACGGTGAGGGTACGAGTTGGGCCGTGGTAACGGACAATGCGGCGACGGTGGACGTCGCGGCGGTGGGCGCGTGGTCCGGGAAGGATGCCGTCCGCTACGAGGTCGAAGCCAATGGGCGCTTCCGGACGCTATTTCCGTCCCTGGAGAAACCCGGGATCCTGTATGTCCACTACCTGACAACTCCCCCGATGGACCACCATCATACGCCGGCGGCGGCAATGGCGACGGAGCTGGAATGCCGGGTGATGTAACTGCTGAGGCGGGCACAAACTTGAGCGAAGCGACCTATCGCGTGGGAATCATCGGCTGCGGTCGCATGGCCAGTACGATGGACGACGAAAAGCAGAAGAAGCCGGGCCGGGTCCCCCAGCCGTCGGTGCTGGCGGCCGCATACGGTCAGGTGGAGCGGACGGAGGTGGTTGCAGTCGCCGACATCAACCAGGACCGGCTGGTCGATTTTTCGGCCCGGTGGGGTGTCCAGCGTCTCTACTACGACTATCGCGAGATGCTGGCGGCGGAATCGCTGGACATCGTCAGCGTTGCCACGCACGCGAACCTGCACGCCGAGATGACGGTGGCGGCCGCCGAAGCAGGCGCGAAGGCTGTCCTGTGCGAGAAGGCGATGGCCACCAGCCTGCGAGACGCGGACCGGATGATCGACGCGTGTAATGAATCGGAAACCGTGCTGTCCGTCCTCTATCACAACCGGTGGGACCCCCTGATGGTCCGCGTGAAAGAACTGGTTGCCGAGGGTACGATCGGCGAGTTGATCAGCATCGGCGGCAATATGGGCCCCGAACTGGTGCACGAGGGAACCCACATGTTCGACCTGATGCGGTTCTGGTCGGGCGACGACGCGGCCTGGGTGTTCGGGCAACTGGACGGGGGACGGGATCCGGCCGACGATCCGGGTGGCAGCGGGTATATCCGGTTCAAAAAGGGGATGCACGCCTTCGTGAACGCGGTCGAAGGAAGTCCGGTGGGATTCGAGTTCGATCTGGTGGGAACCGGAGGGAGGATCCGCATCGGATATCACGTGGACGAGCTCTGGACCGTGGAGGAAGGCCTTTACGAGGGACGCGCCCTGATCGGGAGGAAGATCCCCCAGAACATCGAAGCCAGGAGCGGCGTTGTCAAGGCGATCGAGGACCTGGTAACCTGCATCGACACGGGAAGCGCGCCTTCCTGCACGGGCGAGGACGGACGAAAGGCGCTGGAAATAGCGCTGGCTTTCCATGTTTCCCACCGCGAGGGCGGCGCCAGGGTCGAATTGCCGCTGGAAGACACCTCTCTGTCGGTGACGAACCCGAAATATAACAGATGAGGAAAAGCAGCGATCAGTATTCAGCCAAACCAGGTCAGCGATACGGCCTGCCGAAGTCAATCTGCGATATCCGGAGACCCTCACCCCCCAGCACCCTCTCCCAAGGGGAGAGGGGGAGAAAACCTGGAAAACCGGCGTCACACGGAGACACGAAGACACAGAGAAAGTCCGGAAACAACGGCAAAGGCGGGCGACCACAAGAGTCGCCCCGACGTTCCTGCTTCTGGGAATGAGCTTCAAACTGCGCGTGCTGGTTGTCTGCCATTGCTTTCGAGAGAGTGAATCCGTCGTGCGCATCATCTCCGCTCGAAAGGTCAACAAGACCGAAGAACTTGACTACTGGAGGAGACGCTGATGAGAGACCATTATGATTTCTCAGAGATGAAGGGACGCAAGAATCCCTACATCAAGTACCTGAAGCAGCCAGTCACCATGCGGCTGGATCGGGATACGGTCTCCTGGTTCAAGGATATGGCGGCGGAAGCAGGGATACCGTACCAGACCCTGATCAATCTCTACCTTCGCGATTGCGCGGTCCATAAACGAAAATTGCAGATGAATTGGGCGACTCAGGAATCAGCGATCAGCCATTAGCTCCAATGCGAAAAAAACAGCAACTCGGCGACGCGACGAAAATCCCTGAAACGGGGCGTAATGGTCGTCCAAAAGGACGTTTTTTCAGTTCACGTCCAGTGACCTGGTGTATCCTGGTAATCCGAAGTCAAATCGCCTTTATCTACTTGCATATATTCGGTTTCACTTCCCCGAAGAATTACGAATCAAGGCTAGCTCTCGGCGGTCAGCCAAAACCGGTAAGCGATAAGGACTGGCGATACCAATCAGCGATGTGCGGAGACCCGCACCCCCCAACCCCCTCTCCCAAGGAGAGACCGGGAGAAAACCAGGAAAACCGGCCTAATACGGAGACACAAGAAAATCCGGAAACAACGTCAAGGGCGGGCGACCATAAGGGGCGCCCTACGCAAACAATGTGGCAAGGGAATAGGGAAGTTAGGGGGTAGGGAGAGATTTTAGTCCAGAGGTCGGCCGAAGACGAAATGCCTGCCACGAGCGCATCTGCAAAGCGGCTCGAAAGGAGTTACAGGATGATTGGGATTCTGGTCTTTGTTGCGGCGGTTTCACTGCTGTTGGCGGCAACCGGGAGAGCCTTGGCCCGGCAGCTCGAACTCGACGAGACGCCGGCGCGGCCCGGCGAATGGGGCTTTCGACCCGCGGAAGGGAGCGTTTCACAGGTGACCCCTCCCGGGTTTTCCTGGCGGCCGCAGAAGGACGCCGCAAGTTACCACCTTCAGTGCGCGGCAGATAGCAACTTCGAGGACGTGAAGTACGAGGCGCGCGGCGTTACGTTCAACGTCCATTGTCCGTCCCGTACTCTGCCGGAGGGCCGATGGTACTGGCGATTCCGATTTACCAATCGGGCCGGAGAGACGTCCGAGTGGAGCATCGTGCGGATGTTTACAATTGCAACGGATGCAAACGCCCTTCCGCTTCCCTCGCGAGACGACCTCCTGGCGCGAATTCCACAGCGCCATCCAAGGCTGTTCGTACGGCCGGAACAGATGCCGGGACTCCGCGAGAGAGCGAAAACGGACCTGGCGCACAAATACGAGGAACTCGTCGCCGCCTCGGAGAAGCTGCTCGAGAATCCGCCGCCCACCGAAGAGCCCCCGCTCTACCCGGAGGGGACGGTACGGTTGAGCGAAGAGTGGCGGGCCATCTGGTGGCCGAACCGGGAATACACGATCGCTGCTCTGAACGGCGCGGCGACACTCGCCTTTACCCGGCTGCTGGGCGGGCGCCAGGAGTACGGACAACTCGCCCGGAAGATCCTGATGGCCTGTGCCGAATGGGACCCGAAAGGGGCGACGGGTTTCAAGTATAACGACGAAGCCGGGATGCCCTACGCGTACTATTTCTCCCGGACGTACAGCTACCTCAACGATCTGCTGACGGAAGCTGAGCGGGAAAAGTGCCGGCAGGTGATGACGATCCGGGGCAGGGAAATGGACGCGCATCTGAATCCACGCTTCCTCTGGCGTCCTTACGGGAGTCACGATACGCGGTCCTGGCACTTTCTGGGGGAGGCGGGCATCGCGTTCCTGGACGAGATTCCGGAGGCGGCGGACTGGGTGTGGTTCGCTGCAAACGTGTTCGCCAACACGTACCCGGTCTGGAGCGATGACGACGGGGGCTGGCACCAGGGCATGGGCTACTGGCGGAGTTACATCCAGCGGTTTACCTGGTGGGCGGACATTATGCGCGAGGCGATGGGTGTCGACGCTTTCGATAAGCCCTATTTCTCAAAGGTCGGCTATTATCCGATGTACCTCCAGCCTCCAGGTACCCGGGGAGGCGGTTTCGGCGATCTGACGGCTCACCTCGTATCCGCACAGAACCGCGGCGTGATGTCGCTCTTCGCGGCAATGGCACAGAATCCCTACTGGCAGTGGTACGTCGAGGCGCATGGTGAGTTGCCTTCCGAGCCCGGTTACGTCGGCTTCGTCAGGGGCGCCCTGCCCCGGGTGGAGGCGAAGCGACCGTTTGACCTGCCCACCTCGCGATGCTTCCGGGGTACGGGCCAGACCGTGTTCAATACCGATCTGGAAGATGCCCGTAACAACGTGGAGCTGATCTTCAAAAGCAGTCCGCTCGGGTCCCACAGCCACGGGTACGAAGCCCAGAATGCCTTCCTCCTCTACGCTTTCGGAGAACGGCTGCTGATTCGAACGGGCAGGCGGGACATCCACGGCAGCGAGCATCACAGGCGCTGGATGCACCATACGAAGTCGGTGAACTGCATTACCGTCAACGGCGAAGGGCAGTTGCCAAACTCAAGCGATGCGCTCGGGAAAATCCTGGAGTTCCACACCGCGGAGACATTCGATTACGTTTCCGGCGAGGCGTCGCGCGCCTACGCGGGCAAACTGGAGCGGTTCACCCGGCGCATCCTGTTCGTTAAACCGGAAGCAATCCTCATATTCGATACGGTGCGCGCGCCAGAGCCCGCGAGCTTCGAGTGGCGGTTGCACGCGCCCGTGGAGATGGACATCCGGAACCAGCGAGATATGCGGGTCGTCAATGGCGCCGCGGGTTGCCAGGTGTCATTCCTTTGGCCGGACAACCTGGCGCTCAGCCAGACCGACCGGTTCGAACCGCCGCCACGGGCACGTATCAAACTGGTGGAATATCATCTGACGGCAACGCCCTCCGCGCCCGCCCGTGAACGTACATTCGTGACGCTTCTCAGGCCCCACCGGTCCGCGGACACGTTGATCGGCGAGGCGGAACTGGTGGAGATCGACGGCGGGTACGCGGTCACGATTCCCCTGGCGGAAGGCAGCGCGGGCGTACTCCTGCAGCCGTCGGGCGGCAGCGTCCTGGAAGGGGCGGGCCTCAGGACCGACGGCGAGGTCGGCGCCGCAACCTTCGACGCAGGGGGCGAGGTGAAGGAGACGTTCGTGGCGGCTGGCACGCTAATTGAATCTCGGTAAGCCGTTCGAACGATGTCGGTTCGCGGTAAGTTTTGACATGAGGTGACAGAAATGGCCGAAACATCAGGTCGCAGCACGAGAAGACGGCGGCAGGAGTCGTACGATATCGAGATCGTGAACAAGGAGATCCCGGCGTTGAAGGATCTCCATCTCGAGACGGACCTGTCCGGAGATGTACTGGTTGTGCCGCCCGACGGCGAGGCCGGAGTCGAAATCGGCCGTAGAATCGCACAGGCTTTGGGAAACGCTGCCGAAGTAAAACCCGACTCGGAGGTCGGCGATAGCGACTGGGAAAACGCGAACATTGTCGCGGCGGGAAAGGTCTTCACCAACCGGGCGATCCGGCGTCTGGGGATGAATTTCTACGCCTGGACGGACGAGTACTACCCCGGCGGGGACGGGTACGAGGTAAGAACGGTCCATAATCCCTTCGGGACGGGCCGGAACGCGGTGCTGCTTGGCGGAAGCACGCCCGAAGGTGTCGAGCGGGCGGTGAGCGCGTTCCTCGGAATCGTGGAGAGAGACGGATCGCGCATCGGACGGATCAACCGGTCGGTGTCGCGGCAAAACCCGGAATCGGCGCCGACGGAGGCAGAGGCCGGGAAGATCATCGATACGGTGAACGAACAGGTGGCGCTTTCCGGCAGCCAGGGTCCGCTTCGCCGCATGGTGGATCACGCGATGCTTTACTATCTGTCCGGCGACGACGCCTGGGGCCGGATCTTCAGAGAGGAATTCCTGCATTTCATCGATCTGGCCCACGAAGCCGGAGACTGGTGCCTCTCGCAGGGGACGCATCTCTACTTCTGGATCTACCGCATGCTGACGGCCTGGGACGTGATGGAGGAAGGGGACGTGCTGAGTGACGCGGACCGGCTGAAAATGACGAACGCGATCTACAATATCATCCGGTGGACGGCCGAACTGACGCACTTCCGGTTCAAATCCGTGGACGACGTGGCCCAGAACCAGAACCATCAGAGCTTCGCCGCGCTGAGTCTGTTTACCGGCGCGAGGTATTTCAAGAAGTACTACGGCTTGACGGATTTCGACGACAAGCTGCCGCTGGCGCAACGGACGCTGCAACTGCATGCCAGGTCGTACAAGCCGAACGACAACGCGGGAACCGGATACGTGTGGATCACGCCCGGGCACCTGATCAAGTACGGGTTGATGACGGACGATCTCTCGTACCTGGAAGACGGCCATCTCGCCCGCCTGCTGGACAGCGCCGTGCTGACCATCGACAGCAGGGGCGACGACTGCTCGTACGGCGACGTGGGCGCCTACCGGGCATCCCGCGCCAGCCGCCCGAGCGGATTGCAGACCGCCGCCATCGGCACGTGGTTCTACAATGACGGGCGCTACCGGTGGCTTTACGACTGGATGGAGCAGGGAAACGAGTGGAAGGATTCCTTCCAGCGGGACCGGAACTGGGGGATCGGGGGATGGGAGGTGTACGATGGGTTCTTCTTCAAAGACGTGCCGTCCGTGGAGCCCGTGGAATTGCTCGGGGTACGAGCATCCATGCTCGATGCGGCCGCGCACGAGTTTGCAAAGGAACGCGCCAGAAATACGGATCAGTACCACGGCGATCCCCTGCTGGAGTCGGACGTGCCCCTTGCCGAGGCATTCGACAAGCTCGCGTTTCGGCGAACCTTCGACAGGCGTAGCGAATACCTGCTGATCGACGGCCCGACAGGGTTTTCCCATTCCCAGGAGGACGGCAACTCGATCATCCGCCTCTGCTGGAACGACCGGATCTGGCTGGCGGACCTGGACTACATCCGCCGCCTTGCGAGATATCACAATACCGTGGTAATTGTTAAGGACGGAACGTGCTTCTCGAAGCCGGGACAGGTGGCGCTCAGGGCGATCGGTGATTTTGAGAACTGGGGGTACAGCCAGACCGTTTCTCCCGGGGACAATGGCGCGGATTGGGCGCGCAATATCTTCTGGCGGAAGGGGTCGCATTTCCTGGTGATCGATACGGTAAACGCGCTCGAGCAGGGGGACTTTCTCCTGGACGCCATCTGGCGGGTGCTCGGTAACGTGGACATGGTCGAAAACGGGTTGGACCTGGAACAGGACGGAGAGTGTTTCCACGTTGTGAACGCGGACGGGTCCGAGAAATCGCTGACGGACCGGGAGGCCGATTTTGCGCCGGACTGGGAGAACAACTGGGAGAACTACGAACACGCCGACGGAACTGTTCGGATGTGGCACCAGAAGCAACGGCTCACATTGGAAACCGGTGAGCAGGCCGCCTTCGTCAACCTGTTGTATCCGTCCAATTCGGAGATGGACCAGGCATTCGACCTGGAGCGTGTGGGCCCGTCCGTCGCACTGGTCCGGGACAGGCGTTCCGGCGAGGCGTATATGGCCGGAGTCGGGGCCTGCGCATCCGGGGAATTGCACGTGGATGCGGAACTGTTCCGGATCGACAGCAGCGGATTCGCGCTGGTGGAGGGGACCTCGCTCGTGTGGGAAGGCCCGCTTTTCAGAAGTTGGGCGCCGGTGTCGGTTGAGATGGACCTGGACAGTGGCGTGGGAGTTGTCGATTCCCGTACCGAGACCCGGATTGGTATCCGCACCGACGCCGTCCGTCTGAACGGCGAACGGATTTCCGGCGGCGGGGAGGGGAAGTTGCTCTGGTTCTCGCTGCCTGCCGGCCGGCACCGCCTGAAGGTCTCGCCGTCCGTGGAGGCGGTTTTCGACCAGGTGTTGCGAGATGCGGCGCCCTGCCATGAACGGGCCGCACGCAAGGTTGGGACATCCGGTCCCGGCGCCGGGCTGGCGCCGTTGTGGTCCGTACAGGCCGGCGCGGCTGTATCGGCGGCGGCCTCGGATGCATCGGGCGGCACGCTGGTCGGGACGGACGCCGGAGACGTTCGCCTGCTTGGCGGGGACGGCGCCGAGAAATGGTCGTTCCGATCGAAGGGCGGGGTGCGCGCCGTGCATCTGGAGGATATCGATGGAGACGGGGAGTCGGAGGCGATCGTCGGTACTCGAGACTGCTGGATGCACGTCCTGAATGACGGAGGCGATGTACGCTGGGAGCACGAGTTCCCGCCGGGAAGCGGGATGCGCCCGCAACGGTTGACGACCCTGTCCACTGCCGATCTGGACGGCGACGGCAGAAGGCAGATACTGGCCGGCGCGGAGGGGTGGCTTTTCCATGCGTTCGAGGCGGATGGCGCGCTGAGGTGGCAGACGGAAACCCACTACCACTGTATTACCGGATGCCTGGCCGTGGACCTGGACGGCGACGGGCGGGACGAGATGCTGGTTGGCACGGAGTACTACACGATCAACTGCCTGAACCCCGATGGGACGGCGCGGTGGCGGCGGAGCACCGGCTGTGTCTCACCGACGATTCTTGCGTCCGATCTGGACGGCGACGGGTCAATAGAGGTGGTCTACGGGGACTGGCGGGCCGTAAACGCGGCGTCGAGCGGGGAGTTGTTCGGCCAGACCGGATTAGGCGGCAGTGGCAAGTTCACGGGGCCGGGGACCTACAGCAGCCGTCCCGGCAGGATGGGCGCCCTCACCTGGCGAGTGAATATGGGCGGCGAAGTCGAGGATATCGCACTTGCGGACGTGAACGGCGACGGACGGCCCGAAGTGATCGCGGGTAGCGACGTGGGGCAACTGGTCTGCATCGCGGGCGATGGAAACGTCGTCTGGCGGCGCGACCTGGTGGACAAGATCACGTGGCTGACGACCGTCGGCGGCGGCAGGCAGCTGAGGGTCATGGTGGGTTTCGTAACGGGCGAAATCCGGACCTTTGACGAAAAGGGAAATTTGATCGCAGGAGATCGGGTCGACGGCGAAGTGACGTACCTTCGCGCAGACGGCGATCGAATCGTGTGCGGCACGTCGGCGGGGACGTTGACCGCGTTCCGGCCGGTTGTTTAGTAACGGTTTCGGAGTGGTGACAGGGGATTCGAGGAGTGATTTCGTGAGTTTATTCATATGGCCGGCCTGAACCAAAGCCAGCTCTTCACCTTTCTGAACGACGGCTACCTGTTGCTGGAGGATGTGCTGGCGCCCGGAGACTTGCAGCCGTTGATCGACGACATCAACGAGGGTATTGATCAAAAGGCGAGGGAAGCCCGCTCGGGTGGAAAGCTGTCCGATCCGTTCGAAGATGCGCCCTTCGACCGGCGATTGGCGTGTCTTTGCGCCGCGATGGATGATGCGTCGGAAATCGAGCAGGAGGTAACGGGAAAGCGTCTGAAGACGGCAGGGATGTTTTCGCTGATCACGCACCCGGCGATCCTGGACATCGTGGAATCGGTCATCGGACCGGAGATCCTGGCCCATCCCCAATTCAACTGCCAGGCGAAAATGCCCAACGAAACCCGGTCGCAGATTCCCTGGCACCAGGACCTGGGCTTTCTGCATCCCGAGGCGGAAGCTACGTTTATGGTCAACTTCTGGATTCCACTGGTGGACGTCACCATCGAAAATGGATGTCTGGAGGTGATTCCGGGGAGTCATCGCGCCGGCCTGAAGCCGCACGGCAAGGTCAGCGGGTATCCGAACGAAGGGATCCAGGATGGGTACGTACCCGGCGGGCGGGCCGTCGCCTGCCCGGTGCGAAAGGGAGGCGTGGTCGTGTTCCAGCACAAGACCGCGCACCGCTCGTTCCCGAACCGGACGGAACGCATCCGGTGGAGCGTGGATATTCGCTACTCCGATCCATCAATGCCAACAGGGCGTGACGAAGTTCCGGGATTTCGGGCGCGCAGCAGAGCGCAGCCCGGGCGAGTGGCGACATCCCATGTGGACTGGCTGAATCTGATGCGGGAAGTGGATGAGCTTCTTTACGAATAGCCCCGTTACACGGGAACCGGAAAATCGGGCTTGCCATAGACCATGTTGTGAAACGCCTGCCAGAAGGATTCGCCTTTGCACCGGATCGTAAAGTCGTCCACGCGTTCAACCCCGTCCCGCACGGAAAGTTGACCGGGTTCGGGACGCGTCACCTCCACCACCACAGGGCTCGTGGCAGTGAGCGGTTCAATGTTCCTTGCAACCGCCACGGCTTCCTGAACGCGCGCCTTGATCAGCGCGCGGGCATCTGCCGGCGCCATGTGAAGGGCGCATAATTCTCCCAGGCCTTCTTTGACAGGCGCCGTGACAATGCCGCTGACCCAGCGCTCGGATTCGGCGCATGCGTGCAGATCGCCCGATGTAAAGACCCAGGGAATGCCCACATGACCGCACAGATACGCCGCCATTTCCATCTCACCGACTTCGGCGCCATTCACGCGATAGACCATATCGCGGCTCATCGAGTGTGCGAGGCATCCGTTGGGGGTGCCGGTCATCGCATGCATGCCGACCTGGATCAACGCGTCAAACCTGGGCGATAAGCCCGGCAGCCAGCACGGCCGATTGACACCCTGCACCAGTTTCACGCCAGACACCAATTCTTCCGACAGAATCGTGCGCCCGGCCCCATGTGCGTCATTGATGATCACTTCTTCGACACCCGCTTCAAATAAACCTTCGGCCGCGGCATTGACCTCGCCTGTCAGCAGGCGCTGCATCTCGGCGCGGTCGTACACGCCTTTCGCCGTTGTCGCATCTTCCCGGTGCCGCGGGTCCCAATCATCGACGCCGGCCACGCCTTCCAAATCGGTCATCATATAAACGGACTTCACGATCATGTGATTCTCCTGCTTTTTGGGCTACTCCCGGGTTTTCTGCATAGGCAGTGGTGAGGTTTTCAGCCTCCCTCGTGCGCCAGGGCGCTGTCGATCTTTTCCGTCCACGGATCCACGACCCGCGCCTCGTACCTTCCGTCGTTGAAGTAGGCGGATTTGGGCATGTTGCGGTCTTCGAGGACGGCCTGGCGGTGGGAACGTTTGAGGCGCGGCCTGAGTCTGCGCAGGTCCGCCGCCTTCCGCCCGGCTTCGGGTCCGCGGGGAAGAGCCAGGAGTTCATCGGCGCCGTGCCAGCCGCGGATGAGGGTTGCAGGAAAGTTAAACCAGCGGCGGATGTAGTCGATCCTGAGGCGGACAAGCGGGTCGCGCGTGGCGATGTAGGCACGGGCGAGCGTGGCTTCGAGGGCGTCCGCGTCGTCGGACGTGTAACAGGGTACCTGGTCGCGCAATCCTCGCAGGCCCTGGAACCACCAGCCCGGCCGCGGTCGGCGCCAGATGGCTTCGAGAAGGTCGTAGAACGCGCGCATCTCGCCCGCCGCCCCGCCGAACAGTCGCGCGAAGAATTCATCGAGGAGCTTTTCCGGGTCCTGGCCGGCGTCCCACCAGAGCCTGGATGCCAGCCAGATCTGCGGCCCGGCTGCCGGCCAGTGGGGATAGGCTTCGGCATAGAAGCCCTTGACGCCCGCACTGTGCTGGAACTTGATATCGTCGGCCATCAGGCCCGGGAAGTAGCGCGGCAGCACCCAGCCCAGGCCGTAATAGTCGTACTTGCAGACGTGGTCGCACTGCTTGAGCCAGGAGAGGATGAATTCACGGTCTTTGTCCCGGTATTCCGAGTCCAGGTGCTGTGCGGTATCCTGGGTGAGGTAAATGGCCGTATTGGGTTCCAGGCGTTCGATGCGTCTGGGCGGCTCTTCCACGTTATGGTACGCCAGGCATCCCACGAATTTTCCGGGATGGGATTCCTGAAGCGCGCGTGCGACGGCGTTGAAGTACGTGAACCACCGGTCGGAGTAGATCGGGCGATCACGGAATTTCAGGCCGGGAACGTCGAGCGACAGGCAGTTTTCGCATAGGCAGAAGTTACCGTTGTCATTCATACCCAGAGAGAAACAGTGCGCTTCCGGGTGCTCGTCGAAGTAGGCTCGCGTGGCCCTGATCGTGATATCCATGACCTCGGGGTTGCTGGTGCAGGGCTGCCCGAACAGGCCGTTGCTGACAGCGTCGCTCTCCGGAACCAGACGTTCTCCGTCGATGAGCGCGTAGAATTCGGGGTGGGTCTTCCCGAACTGAGCGACGGGGAAGATCTTGTACAGGGCGTGGTGGAAGCCGGCATAGGGAAGTTCGTGCCTGCGGCTGGAGACGCGGTTGCGGCGTTCCCATCGATGTCCCTCCAGCCCGGCGATTCCGCTGAAGACGCGGAAGAGGAAGTCGGGGGTTTTCGTTTCGTTTATCGGCGCGATTTTCAGGGTGGTTCGCACGGGGATGTCTTCGAAGAGTTCCCCGGGCATGAACCAGCGCACGTCGAGGTGGTCTTCCAACAGACCGTAGACGCCGTACGACGTACCGGCTTCGCTCCCGCCAAGGATGAAGAGGTCCCTGCCCGCGGTATGGATGCGGTACCCCTCCACGCCGGCGCCTGCGGCATCCAGGTTCAGCGACCGGGCGTACGCGGTGGCGCCGACGTGGATGGCCGTTCTGCCCCGCGGCGCGGGCTTGCCACTGTCCGTTCCCATAGGGGGCGCCATTCCGGTGATTTTTTCGAGGGTGGCTTGCAGGTCCGCGGCGGCGTCCCGGAGCGCATCTCCGGCGCCATCCGGCAGGATGATGGCGGTACGGGGCTGACCCCTGTCCGCCAGGGTGAGCGTTCTATATTGGCGCATATCAGTTTCCCCCCTGGTGAGGTCGAGAATTTGTCGGTGCCTCCGTGTCTGGGAACCGGGTGCTCTCACGCCGGCTGATCTCCGGATAGATGGCGATGAAATGGTCTCGCATGGTCGGAAACTGAAAGGCCTCGGCGGTTTCGAATTTCGTTTCGAGGTCCTGTTTACGGGGCATGTGGCAGTCGATACAGTTGGTGCGGATCGCGTCTCCGAGTTCGGCGGCCATGCCGCAGGCATGGATGTCGTGACACGCGGCGCAGCGCCGGGAGAACAGGGCGAGGTTTCCACGCTCGAGGGTGTGCGGGTTGTGGCAGGTGATGCAGGTCATCGCTGAACTCTGCTGGAAACACTTCGATTTGGTCAGCCGCGGCAGCTGGTTCGTACTGTGGACCCCGATCCTGTTCAGTTCTTCGTGAGCGTCCAGTTCGAGATAATCACTCAGGGACTCCCCGGGCCGGAAGGAAAAAGGCCGCTGGCTCGGCGCGCCGACGCCGGAATGGCATTGCGCGCAGAGATCGATCAGCCGCGGCGGGTCGAGCCGTCCGGGGTGCAAAATGTGCGGTACTTCCTTCACGTCGGGATGGTCGCGCTGATAGGCCGCGTGGCCCGCGCCGGGTCCGTGGCACCGTTCGCAGGAGACGCCGAGTACAAAGCGGTCCCTGGTATATGCGTTACTGGAATAGGATTCGGATTCGAACCAGGTTGCGTGGCACTCCAGACATCGGGGGACGACGCCACGGGAGAAGTTCACCTCGCCGTCGGGATAGCCAGGGCTGTTGATCCACCGCTTTTGCTGCGTGAAATAGGAGATGGGCAACTGATAGAGACGGTCGCCCTTCCAGAATAGGTAGGTCTGGCCGATTTTTCCCGAACCGGTGACGATGTCGATGCGCTCGGTCCGGCGGTAGCTGCCATCTCCCTTTCCGATAATGGCCGTCTGATAGAATCCGTCTTCTTCAGCGGTGATTTTGAAGCGGAGATTGGCATTCCGGGTACGGACGATCGCGTGATCCGGAGAGAAGCTGCCCAGAAACGATTTTGGATCGGGAAAACGGGAGGTGAGATGGTGGGCCGTGCGGCGGAACTCCTCGAACCGGTCCCGGTGACACTCCGCGCAGGCTTGGGCGCCGATGTAGCCGGATGACCGGGTTTCGCCGTCCACGTCCCCGGCGTCCCCAAAAATAAATGGAACGCCCAGCGCCAGGACCGCAGCGAGACCGAGAAGAATCGATCTGAAGACAACCCTTGGCATCGCCTTGCCATTTCAGTTGGAAGATGGGAGGGCTTTTCAAAGCGTACGTCTCCGGCGTGCGGATGTCAAACGAAAACTCGAAAGGAAGCGTCATGTCGAAAACACTGATTGCGAATCGATGGTCCTGCCGGGTCGCCACCGGCGTTCGCCTCGCGACGGCAGTCGTCCTCGCCGCGTTGAGTTGGTTTGTCGCCCACCCGGCGGCGAGCGCCCAGGGGCAGGACGGATTCTATCTGCGGGGCGACTTCGGGGATTCGGACGCGCTGACCGTTCGGGGGAGCATCGAGGGCGTCGATCAGCCGACGCGTTGTGACCGGCTGTTGTATCCGGATCCCGCCATGATCCCGCGCGATCCGGCATGCTCTGAATCTGCTTCCGGCGTATTCGCGACAGTCGCGTTTGATCGGGGCGCGGAAACCATGACCAGCGCAACCTCGCTCGCGCTTGGATACACCCGTGGATGGGTCAGACTGGAAGCCGAACTGAACAACACGGCGCTGGGCGCAACCTCGGCGCCGTTGTTGGACGCGTGGCGACAGGCGCCGGAGAAGGTGCACGAGTGGAGCGCGGTCGAACAACCTCGAGCCAGAATTTCGGGGTTCAGCGTCACGGACCTGTTCCTGAACGTACATCTCGACTACAACAATTCCTCGCGCTTTACGCCTTTCCTCGGTGTTGGAGGCGGCGTGTCCAATGTGATTCTCGTCTTTGACGGTTTGCGGGTCCGACGAACCCTCAGTGACGGATTCGCGCCCGCAGGCGGCGTCGATCCTCGCGCGGGCACGGTTATCCCTGCATGGCAGGCGCGGGCGGCGGGCACGGTCGATACCGTGTCGCTCCCTTTGGCCGAATCGACATATGGATCGAATCTGATTGGAGGGGTGGCGTTCGAGGCGGACGATCGATTCAGCATTGCGCTTAGGGGTCGTTATGCGCGTTACCGGGATGTCCGAAAAACTGGTAAGTGGGACCTGGTGCGAAGTCACGCGTCGGTACTCGCGGACGGGACGACGCCCGCGACCTTCGACCTGGTGCTCAGTGGCATCGTGTACTATTCGGCGTCCATCTCGTTCATGTACGACCTCTAACAGGCTGCCCTTTCCGGTAGATAATGTGGACGAACCAGTCCCGAAGTCGCCTCCGGGGTGAAGAATCGGTTTCAAGTTCGGTAAGCCAGGGTTGCGTGACCGGAAGGATTGGACGCTTATTCGATGTAGAGGCGAAAACCGATGAGGGATTGCGCCATGTCGAAAGTACGAATCGCGATTGTGGGAGCGGGTAACATGGCCCGGGTTCGGGGCAGGGCGTTTCTGGATACCGGGCGGGCGGAGATCTGCGGCGTGGCCGCGCGACGACGGGGTACGGCCGAACGCTGTGCGGCGGAATTGGGTTGCGCGGTTTTTGGAGACGATTTCAGGAAGCTGGTCCAATCCCGTCCGGATGCCGTCCTGATCGAGGTACCGCATCGGGTTCAGGACGAGGCGACCATGTGGGCGCTGGATGCGGGCTTCGACCTCCTCATCGGCGGCTGCCTCGCGTCGTCCCGGGAAAATGGACGCAGGATTGTGGAGGAGGCGGACCGGTCGGGGCGGATCGTGGAGGCGGGGTTTCAGCGCCGCTACGACCCGGCCTGGGAGGAAATCCGGCGACTTGTGACGGGCGGAGAACTGGGGCCGCCGGTGATGGCGGTCACCATGGCCCTGTGGAACGCGGACCCCGACGCCTGGTACTACGAACAGCAGGCCAGTGGGGGCATGCCGCTGACCCATATGAGCTACTGCTATCTGAATGCGGTTCGCTGGATTCTGGGCAGGCCGACCACCGTTTCCGCATTGGCCAACCGGAAGCGAAATACGGCGACCGGTCACGTAACGGAAGAAACTTGCGGGGCCCTGATCGGATTCGAAAACGGCGCTTTCGCTTCGGCCACTGCCAGCTATATCGGCCCTGAGGGAATGCCCGACCCGCAACCGCGTTTTGTCTGTGCCGAGGGCGCCATCATGCCCAATGCGGACAGCCCGCCAGGCAAGGATTCCATTACCGTTTTTCGAGAGGGCCGCTCAAGGGCTCGGGAATTCGAAAACGAGCCGTCTTCCACTGTCCGGCAGGCACACGCTTTTCTCGACGCCATAGAGAACCGCCGCGAGGCGCGTAATCCTCCGGAAGACGCGTTACTTGACGTCGAAATCGCCGAAGCCATTTCCGTCTCAGCGAGGGAACAGAGGACCGTCGCGCTGGCGGAGATCTGTACAGGAGAATCAGTGTGACCGTGATGGAATTGTGGCCGGACGAGGTTCCCGGAGACGTCGGTATAGCCGGTCAGGAGAAAAGCCGAATACACGACTCCAGGTTTGTTGGAAACACGCTGTTGATCACCAATGTCACACGACCCTCCCTGACGGTTCACCTTCCGCCGGCGGAAAAGAACACCGGCGCTGCCACGATCATCTGTCCGGGAGGCGGGTACTGGGACCTATTTTGGGAACTTGAAGGTGAGGAGGTTGCGGCCTGGCTAAATTCCCGGGGCATCGCCGCTCTTATTCTGAAATACAGAGTCCCCCGCCGTCCCGGCGATGCAACAGGGGTTCCTCCGCCAGGCCCTCTCTCTGACGCCCAGCGCGCGGTCAGCATGGTGCGCGCCTATGCGAGCGAATGGCATATCGATCCCGATCGCATCGGCATTGTCGGTTTCTCAGCGGGGGGTCATCTCGCGCTGGCAACGGCCACCGGTTTCCAGGAACGAAACTACGGGCAAATTGACGCAATCGACGCCGTGAGTTGCCGGCCGGACTTCGCCGTGCTGTGTTATTCGGGGTACCTGAAGGATAAGGACTGCGATAGAGTTGCGGACGGGATCCACATCCCGGCCGATACGCCTCCGGTTTTTCTAACCCACGCCAGCGATGACAGCGAGTCCGACGTCGCGCATAGCGTGATCGCGTATCTTGGGTTGCACCGTGCAGGGGTTCCGGCGGAATTGCATGTCTACGCTTCCGGCGAACACGATTTCGGCGTGCGCCGCGACGGCAAGCTGCCTTCCAGCTGGCCTCAGCTTTGCCTCGATTGGCTGCACAGCCTGGGTCTGTACAATGCACCGTCAGGTTGATGGGAAACAAAAGAAGCAGCGATCAGCTAAGAACGGGTAGACGCAAGACGGGAGACGGGAGAGATTGTCCGCCCTGTGCGGTTTCATTTCCTGCCGGAGGCATATAAGGAGGAGCCAATCGGGCAAAGATGTCTTCTACCGTCTACCGGCTCACGTCTAACGTCTCCCCGCTCTCAGGTTTTTCCAGGGATATTTTCGGACAGCGCACTGTATGCGAGGCGAAATTGTGAGGTGATCGGGACAGCGTAACGAACATGCATTCAGATGTTCAGAGACAACTATCGAATAACGAGAGGGTTGCACCGTCTGTTCGTCGCAACGTTCTTCATTGGCGCCTCAACATACGCGGAGGAGACCCACGTCATGAAAACCGGAGAAGGTACCAGTGCTCCCACGTCGTCCGGGATTATCGCCATCAGCGGATCGGTGGTCATGCAGGCCGAGGCCGCCGGGGTAAACCCCGGTCGAGCAGAGATCGTAGCACAGAATTCGTTCGCCAGTGAG
>CAXXJS010000024.1:0-27081 GCA_963662665.2 Candidatus Latescibacterota bacterium | reverse complement strand
ACGGGCCCCTCGGCCCCAAGTAATGGCAGAAAACTGGAATATTGGCCAAGCGGCACGGCCTGTAGTATAAACAGCGAATCCTGCCTGACGGAAAATCCAAGCGTATCCCGTACCGCTTCATCAGCATCCTCGGGAGTATGTTCCAGAATCAGGTCGGAATCCTTGATTTCGAAGGTGCCTTCCTGTTTCCTTGGCACGACAAATGTACTATCGAGTTCGATGTTCGTTCCGAGTACGGATGCAAACAAATCAACATTGACCGATGACGCGTAATCCGCGGCGTAGGTCCCCGAATCGACATCAAGGTTCAGCGTACCGGATACCGTACCGTCCATGGTGATGTCCGAAATCACGGCCAGGATCTTGGGATCGACCCAGACGGGCAACGCCGTCGAGTCCGCCATCCACGCACCGACCGGATCGCCGCCTTCTGCCTTCGGCTTCTCGGCATCCGGCGGCATCAATTGCGCATATGCGAAGGCCGGAAACAGCAGCGGCATTCCAATAACAATGCATCGTACCAGGAAGCGCATGGTCACCCTCCTTTTAGTTGGTTATCCCTGCTATTTTTATTCGTGCGATTGACGAGGCCGTTCCGTGAGGCGGATTTTGAACCCGACGGCCTCAGTTAAAGGATCTCTGTCAGCCGGCGTTCACGCGAACGGCGCCCGGTCGGTTGTAAATAGCCTTCGAAACATAAGCATATCGACCAGGCAAGTCAAGAATGGGAACCCCCGCTGTCAACGAATCGTCGCACGGTTTTTCACGAATAGGGGTCGACGCAAATCGTGGCAGAATGCGCCTGAATTTTCGCCTGGCGGCGAACCCCCAATAGAAAAGCCCTCGCTGAGCGACGGGCCAATATTCGTTATCCGATTTGCCATTGCAGTTAATGGATCACGACATCTGTGCGGCCGATCGTCACCTGGCTTTTACGTACGCCATCATATCCACGGGTTCCGGGCTTTCGAACACGGCGCGCGGCAGGTCATTGAAAACCGCCACGTCGGAATGTGCTCTTGTGCCGCGCCCGGCGGAGAGCAGGATCCTTCCGTGCGGCTTCCAGCTGGTCCACGGGCCGGTAAAGCGCGGCCTCTCATCTGAAGCGTTTCGGTAGAATGCCCACTGTTCAACCAGCATCCGCTCCTTGTCGACGTAGACGTCGTATTTGTTCTGCGGCGTCACACCCACGCTGTCGAAGGTCAGTGTCAGTACATGCGCGTCACGCCCATTTTCGGTCTTGTCCTCGCCGGCGTACTTCAGCGTTACGCCCGAGTCCTTCAATTTATATGGCATCACCAGCCAATATGAGTCGTTTATCCAGGCGCGGTAACCCCTGTTGAGATATTTCTCCGTAGAATCCGGCGAAGCGATCTCCTCACCGCCATTCCAGACCCGCCCTTCCCTGCTATGGACGTTCATCAGGGTGACACGACCGGCCTCTTCGAAGCGGACGTCGCCGGTCCACCGGTCCCAGACGTGTAACCTCCGGCCGAAGAATCTCCATGTGAGATACCGCGTGCGGTCCCAGTTCTCCCGCCCGCCCATTTTCCTCATCACGGCGTCGGCTATCTCGATCGCCCTGGCATCCGAACCGGCTGAGTCGAAGCCGTCCGCCGGCGGATTTTTAGCGCCCGGGCTGCACGCCGTCACCAACAGCCCTGTCAACAACAGGCGTAATGGGTTCATAAATACTCCGGCCTTAAGGCCAACGGGTTTCAAATGCATCGGCGCCATCACCATAGACCAGGTCGCCGTATGCCTTCCAGGTGGACATCTCTTCCGGGGGCGGTTCGCGTGGCTCCGTCAGTACCGTGAGATTTCGTCGTAGCTGGTTTTCCGTTGCCGGCGCGGTCAACGCCAGTCGGACGGCGGGGTGCCTCAGAACAAACCGGTAACAATCCGCCGCGGTGGGCGTCTGCCCCGGCCAATCGGCGTGTCCCTCAAGCAGCGATCCCCAGCGCGTACAGGTGAACGCGACAACGGGTACGCCGGCGTCGATGGCCGCGGGCAACACCTCCCGCTCCGACTTCCGGTGCGCCATATTGTACCGATGCATCAAGACCTGGACCCGACCGCTCTGGACGAGGTTGACGGAAAGCGGCCTGCTATGCGCGGTTGCGCCAACGTAGCGGACGTTTCCGTCGTTCTTCCACTTCCAGATTTGGTCGATCGCGCCGCCCTTTCCCAGTACGTCCTGAATATTGTCCGCTGGCGACACGTACTCGGCGAAGAACAGGTCAATCGTATCCACGTCCAGCGCCCTGCGCACAGCGTCCAGATAGTCCCGCATCTGAGACGGATCGCGGGACTCCGTCCCGGTAGCGACGAAGACCTCGTCCCGACGCTGACGCAACAGCCGGTTCACGCCGTCCACCATTCCGTCAAAGTGCAGGCCATAAAAGAAAAAGAAATTCACCCCGGACCCGTGAGCGACGGATGCAAATTCGCTTTGCGAGTCGGGGGCGCCGGCAAGGCCCAGCGGCCGGACCGGTTCGCCGGCCAATGTCTTCATTTCATTGGAATCGTTCACGATTTTCCCGGAGCACCGGGCTCAGGAAGTGATTGCGACCCGGCGGCCGGTCTGGCTGGACGCGTATGCCGCCTCGATTATCCCGGCCACCCTGAGCGCGTCTTCGCCGGTTGCAGGCGGCTCGCCGTCTCCGTTCACGGAATGGAAAAACCGTTCCAGGAACGCAAGTCCGAACGCGCCTCCGTAACAGTCCAGCTCCGGCAACGCGTAGTTAAACGAGCGTACCGGTGAGGCGCGCCATCCCGCGGTCGCGCTTTCGGCGTGCAATACCGGCGGTCTGTCGACAGGATTCCAGTACACCCTTCCTTCGGTACCGCGAAAGCCCACGTAGGTGTCGTACGTGGCGCCGGAATATCCGGGGATACTCATCGCAAGCTGATACCCCGCGTGCAGGCTGCCAATGGCGCCCTTTCCGAACCTGAACGCAAGTGACGCCACGTCTTCCACGTCGATGTCTTCACCGCTAAGGGTATCGGCAATCGCGGATACCTCCACCACGTCGTCGTCCAGGACGTAACGAAACAGATCGATATAGTGACATCCCAGCCAGGTGAGAATCCCGCCGCCCGCTTTCCGCCTGTCGAACAACCAGTGACCGGGATTTCTGAATTTGACCTGTGACGTAATCATCCTGGCCTCACACCCGGTGACCCGCCCGATGACGCCGTCCTCCACCAGACGGCGCGCCTCCCGGGCGACCGGATGGTACCTGTTCTGGTACATCACGCCCAGTTTCACGTCCGCCTGCGCCGCGGCGTCCACAATACGCGACAGTTCGGCCGAGGAATTGGTAATCGGCTTCTCGCTGATCACGTGGACGCCCTTCTCAATGAGCCTGAGGCAGAGCGCCCCGTTCAGGTGATTCTGAAAGTCCGCAATTCCCACGTCGAAGGACTCCCCATCCAGCATCTCATCCAGGTTGTGGTACCCCCCTTCGACCTTGTTTCCCATCGTCGATTGAACTTCCGCAACAGCCCGCGCGTCGTCGTCGTACAACACGATTCCGCGCACCATATCGGACAACTGCAACGTCTTCAGGTGCGCGAGAGCGTGAGGGTGCGTCAGCCCGAATAGAGCCACTCGTAACCTGTCCATAACTCCGGATTCTCTCCTTCAGCGTGGGTCTTCACCGTGTGTTCGGCGTCGCGCTCACGCACGAGGCAACGTCACCCGATCCAGTATCCGCTGGAAATTCCCGCCCAGAACCTTCATTTTCACGTCCACGGGCAACGCCGTCCATACCGCCCATCCGAGTTGCTGCCGCGGGTCTCTCATGGGGGCGTCCGTGCCGAACAGCACGTGGTCCTCGTCCGTTGCCGCTACCAGAAACTCCACGACGCGGTTCGTGACGGGGGTGAGCGTAATCTCCGCGTACACGTTGGGGTGATCCCGGATACACGCGGCCACCTCTTCCGCGAACGGATAACTCCCGCCCGCGTGCGCGATCAGCCAGCTCACCTCCGGGAACCGGTCCGCCAGCCGTCCGATGCCGACCACCCCGCCCGTGTGACCGGCCACGTGCATCAACGCGTACAGGCTGTGCTCGTTGCCGAACTCCCACCAGGGCGTAAATCCGTCATGCTCATAGTTCAGATTCATTCGCACGTAAGGCTTCATTCCCACGAATCCCTGTTCGATATACCTCAGGCGTATCTCTGCCTCGATCTCCGCCGGCGTCATATGGGTTGGATCGATGACGGCCACGCCGATCACCGGGTCGCCGAACCTTTGCATCGCCCGCCAGACGATCTCGTTGCCATCCTGGGCATCCACGCAGACCGGCGCGTTCCAGCTCATCATGGCCGTCCGGTCGATGCCGCAGTGTGCGTTCAGGGCCAGCATGTGCTCGGCGTCGCCATCGTACATGAGGTAATTCACACCCGCCGTCTGCCCGCCTTCGTGCAACACGTGGGAATGCGCGTCGAGTACCGGGACGGACAGGGGCCGTCCCGACCTGGCCTCGGCCATGATTTCGTCCGCCTTGCTTGAGGGAGGCGCCGATTGGACGGGCCCCTGCCCCTTCAGCAGGCGTTTCAGGTTCCCACCCGCAATCCGGCGTTTGGAAGCATCCGGAATTTGCGCGTAATCCACGTAAAAGCGAGCCGCGCCGGGCGACTTTTCGGTGCCTCCGGTACCGAAAAGCAGGCGCTCGTCTCCAAAATCCGCCACGTACTTCTCGATCCCCCGGTTGATCTGGTAGGATGAAAATTCCAGGTGGAGGTTCTCGTGCCGTTGCATCAACGCATAGACGTGGCGCTGCTGGCTCCATACGTGGTCCGTCAGCAATACCGGCAGCCGCGGGTACCGGGACAGCAAATCGTGGAAAAACCCGAATATGTCCGGCATTCCCCAACCCACTTCCAACAGCGTCAGGATGCCGTGGTGTTGCAGTACCTCGAACGTGGAACCGACGATTTCCGGATGCATGGAGAATCCGCCCGGAATCAGGCGTACGGCCCGGACGTCCTCCTCCGCCATCGCCGCGATCAGCGCGTCTCCGTCGGCATAGAAACCGGGGTCTCCCAGCGGAACGATACACCACGCCGTGAACAGTCGCTCAGGCGCTTTTGCCCGCTCCGCCCGCAGCCGGCGGTTTCCGTACAGGGGATCGTAACTCCGGGCCACGCCGTGCGTGACCAGCGCGCCGGAAATCTCGGCCAGGTCCAAATCTTCAAGGAGATGCTCCGTAGACCAGCGCACCCGGGGATGTTTCATGGGCCGCTGCCCTATAGTAGCGTGACAATCAAAATAAAGCAGATTCGACATGCCCCGGACCTCCTGTGGGAAACCCGTTCGCGCCGTGTTGGGTTCTTACGGACAATGCGAACCGAATTCCCTGTACTGTCTGACCGGCTGTTCGTGATACTCCCTGACCAGGCGTTCGAGGCGGTTCACAGCCAGGTTGAAGACCCGCTCGCCTTTCTCCCTGCTGGCAGCGCTGGAACTGCCCATCGTGCCCGTGACGTCGCGGGTATCCCTGCGGCGCTCCGAAAACCCGCCGAAGTGCCGGAGATCATCGCTGAACGGATTTGGAAATATATCGTCGTTCATCAGGTGTTTTGCGATGAGATGCTCCCGTAAATGGAGCATTACCGATGTCTCCCACTCTCCGCCGTGTCCCACGCTGCCGTTGTCCGCGTCGCTCCATTCGAGCATCTCGTTCGCAACCGACTGCCACCAGCTATAGGCCACCACGAACACGTTCTCTTCCGCTATGGTGTCCCGAACCACGTGGTTGGGCGCCATATTGCCCCCGTGCCCGTTCACCATCACAATGCGCTTGAAGCCGTTGTCGTGTATGCTCCGGCAGACGTCGCCGACGAGGTTCAGGTAGGTCTCGATCCGCAGGCTGATGGTTCCCGCAAACCCCTTGTTGTAGTGGGTGAATCCGGACCAGATCGGCGGGGCGACGATCACGGGAAAATCGTCCACCCGCTGCGCCACGCGAACCGCCATATAAAACGGACCCACGATATCCACATCCATCGGGCAATGGGGTCCGTGCTGTTCCACCGATCCGGTTGGCAAGATCACCACGGGATCGTGTTTGAGGGCTTCTTCGAACTCATGGCGCCACATCTCCTGCCAGAGGACCTTCTTGTTCGTTCCGTCGTACGACACCTTGTACATGGTAGCCTCCCGCACGGCCGGCCGTCAGTCGAACGGCCAGAGCCTGAGCACCGTCTTTCCCAGTATCCATTCCCGGTCCGTGTCATTCAGAAACGCGAGTTCTTTTCTTACGATATCCAGCGCACCGGCATAACCGCACTTTCGACCGACAAGGGGCCAGTCCGTGCCCCACATGAGCCGTTCCGGGCCGAACGCGTCGTAAACCTGCCTGACAACTGCGTGCGTGTCCCGGTACGGAAACGATTCTTGAGACACACCCCAGGTGCCCGATATCTTCACGTACACCTCCGGATAACGAGCGAGCCGAAGCAGATGCGCGGCGTCGCCGGTCCCATCGACAGGCGGCCAGGCCATGTGGTCCACGCACACCCGTACATCATCGTATTTTCGAATCCAGCGCTCCAGATCCGGCAACCGACCCTGCGACGTCAGGATGCACATGGGCACGTTCAAGTCGCGTGTCCGCCGCCACAGGCGGTCCAGATCGGGCCGCGTAAACCAGTCTCCCTCCGGCCCCGCGCCCGGACTGAGCCGCACCCCTCTGAAACCGTATTCCTCCACCCAACGGCTCAGGTCGTCCGCCGCAGCCGGACTCTCCGGGTCCACGCGGCAGACGCCTTCGAAGCGGTCCGGATATTTTCTCAGGCAGTCGCCCGCGTACCGGTTGTCCCATTTGTAGTGGATCACCTGCACCAGCACGGTTTTTTCCGTACCGTTGCGCGCCATCTCCTCCAGCAGCATCTCGCAGGTCGCATCCTCTGCGGGCGGATTCGGATTGTCCGGCGCCCAGGGATACGCGGGGTCGTTCACCCAGACGTGGACGTGAGGATCGATAATTCGCATAAGATTGAACACTCCGAGTGAGTTCTTTGCAGCGTATCAACCCCGCCCCAGCTCCTCCGCCACCGAGCAGATCGCGCGGGTGGCTTCATCGACGTCGTCCCGG
The DNA here is from genome assembly GCA_963662665.2 of Candidatus Latescibacterota bacterium. Classification (GTDB taxonomy): domain Bacteria; phylum Latescibacterota; class UBA2968; order UBA2968; genus JAAXHE01. The sequence continues at coordinate 19,972 of CAXXJS010000024.1, read as the reverse complement.
CTGATGCCGAGGTACGGTATGGCGCGGATCGCCGCGGGACCCGGCGTGCTCACCCGGACGCCCCAATCGGCGAGCAGCCGGCCTGCAAACTCCTTTGAACTGATCCCTGTTCCCCCGATGTCGAATTTCACCATATTGGTTTCGACTTCGTCCGGATTCACCTGAATACCCGGTGCATCCGAGATGCCCACCGCCAGCCTCCTCGCATTGGCGTGGTCGTCTGCAAGCCGGTCGATATTGTGTTTCAGCGCGTATATTCCCGCGGCCGCGACAAATCCCGCCTGCCGCATGGCGCCGCCGATTCGTTGCTTCCACTGCCAGGCGGCTTCGATAAACCCGGTGGAGCCGGCCAACACGCCCCCGATGGGTGCCCCCAGGCCCTTGCTCAGATCGATCCAGAGAGAATCGAACGTTTCCGCGTAATCCCGTGCCGAAATCCCGGACGCAACAACCGCATTGAACAGTCTTGCGCCGTCCATGTGGGTCTGCAGGTTTCGCTCATGCGACGCTGCGCAAACCTCCCGCAACTGCTCCAACGGCCATACCCGCCCCCCCGGCCGGTTTGTGGTCTGTTCCACGGCCACCAGGCGAAAGCCCGGCCAATAGCGGGTCGCGGGCTGAACTTCCTCCGCTACCTGATCTGCCGTAAAGTGTCCATTGACCCCGTCGACCGGGTACAGCGTCGCGCTCGCTAGGACTGCGGCTCCGCCGGCTTCGGAATGCAGCGGGTGGGCGTTTCTTTCCAGCAGAACCATATCGCCCGGGCGGCAGTGCACGGCAAAGGCTATCTGGTTGCACATCGTCCCCGACGGCAGCAGCAACGCGGCTTCCTTGCCCAGCATTTCGGCCACGATCGCCTGCAGTTCATTCACCGACGGGTCTTCCCCGCGCTGCTCATCGCCAACTTCCGCCGCACACATAAACTCGCGCATTTCGCGGGTGGGTTTCGTTGCCGTATCGCTGTACAAGTCGATTTTCAACAGGGAACTATCGGCAGGCTCGGGATACACTGTCGTCTCCTTATGTTCAACCATTGTGACGGATTGCGATGCGGCGGCCGTGCCCGGCGCCGGCGGGAATCAACAGATTAATGCAGGGCGGCCGCCTTTTTCAGGTACAGACGATAAAGCCGGGAATTCGCCACGTTCCGGAATCATCGATACGCGATTACGAAGGAATGACCGGCGGCTGCGTCTCTTCAGCCGCGATTGGGGCCTGTATCCTTTCGGAAGAGACCCAGGAACCTGTCCTCGTATAGCCCATACAGGTTCCACCGGTCCAGTTCCCGCTTCAGCAGGGAGGCCTTCTCTTTGGTTGTGTCGTGTTCGACCTCTCCAAACAGGCGCTCGATTCGCTCCATTACGACCTGAGGCACCTGTTCCTCGTCCACTTCCTCGAGTTCAATTTCATCTTCGTTCTCGTGTTCCATGGTGGAGAACGTCGTGCGAATCTTTTCTTCTATCTGGGACATGGTGTCGTCCATACGCTCTACCGCCTCGTCGATTTCCGACATATCCACACCCAGATCCAGCATTTTTGACCAGACTCGAACGATCTCCCGAGACGCCTTGGGATTTGGCATCATCTGGGCGTACATGGGCATTGTCGCCAACAGGCAGGCCGCCCGTAAACTTCGAAGCCCGGCCGAACCCAGCATCAGCCCGTTCAGACCGGCGATATGCCCTTCCTGAAGGATCTCAACGCCGTATTGCGCAAGCCCGTCGCGCAGGGCTTCCTGGTTGGCGGCGCCGAGGACCTGAACGGGTTCGTGATGGCTGATGGGCATCGCGTAGGCTGCGGCGGTATAGATGGTTTCCACCTTGAACCGCTGCGCGAGGTCGAGCATGTGACCCATCAGAACCGTGCCTCCCATGCCAGGTATCTGCGCTTCGCTTTCGGAGATAACCAACGGGGGTTCTTCTACGTAGTAAAAAACATGACTTGGCAGATCCGAAAACGAGCGGGCGAGTCCCTTTTCCACAACCACCGCCTCCGGGGCGAAGTATTCACTCATGTCAATCTCCGCGAACGGGCACGCGTCCAGTTTCCGGCGCAGATAATCCAGCGCCCCAACGCCCACGCTTCCCATACCCGGCCACGCGGCCAGCATAATCGACGGGCGCATCCGATCTGAAATATCTCTGGTTATTCTCGCGTTCATCTTGATTCCACCTTCCGCCTGGGGCGTCGATTCCTGATGAACAGGCCGGATGCCGGCGCAGTCCGGTTCAACACGGTTTTGTTCCGATAATATACGACAAACCCGCGGGATATCCAAAGCATCCGTACCCGATCCCCAGGATCAATTCAGCCCGAATTGGCGCGGAAAAGACCCGATGGTAGTGAGACCGCGCGCAGGCCGACAACGACTGGATCAAAGATCCGCCGGTGTCCTGTCGGATACGGGTATCGTGGATAAGAGAGACTGGCAAACACCGTATTCAGGCTATGCAAATCCCTCTAGCGGGTGGGTTCGATCGGCCACTGGAAACAAGACACGACCGCCGGAAATCTGGGATGAATAAGCCCCCAGCACCATTTCCAGGGCCTTCACCGCATCCACACCGCTTGACAGGGGCTGCCGGTCCTGCTCGATCGCATCGATCAGATCCAGAATCGCGAGCCGATTGCCATCTGCAAACGGCGCGGTTTCCAGGTCCAGCACTTCCCAGGCCTGAGATTTTTCCTCCGGCAGCCAGACACTGTACGGATAGGCGGCAATCAGGGTTGGCGCGCCGCCTCGCAGCATAAGTCGTCCGTCACGCCCCACCAGTTCCATCCCGAAACACTGCCCGTTGCCGGGCTGATTCGCCCGGGATACAAAAGAGCCGGATGCGCCGCTTTCAAACGCAAAACAACTGTGTATACAGTCACCTGCAATCAGTCCGACCGGTTCTCTGGCCTCAAAGGCGTCGCCGGGGCGCAATTCACGACCACCCACCCTGACCTGAGCGTTCATCCAGGCTACGTTTCCGGCGAGGAAGCGCATCAGATTGAACAGGTGCGTACCCAGGACGATCATATCCTCGCCTCCGCCGCGGTGGTCCTGCTTTCCGGTTGCGTAAATTGCCAGTAACGGCCCGATGCTTCCTTCGTCCAGCATGCGTTTTGCGGCCTGAACCTGAGGCAGATAGACGCCCTGATGCGCTACGGCCAGTTTGACGCCCGCTCGTTCCGCCGCCGACACCATCCGATCCGCCGATTCCAGACTGTGCGCCATCGGTTTTTCGCAATAGACGTGGCAACCCGCTTGCACGCACGCCAGTACCATCTCCTCGTGACAATCCACCCAACGGGGACCCACGGTGACAATTTCCAGGGCTTCCATTTCGAGCATTTTGCGGAAATCTTCATAGGTCCGCTCGGCGCCCGCGGCCTCGGCCGCCTCCGCTCTGCCGTCCGCATCCGGATCCGCCACGGCCACCAGGTCCACGTTGTCGGCAGCCGTCAGGCCCAGATGAAGGCCGTGCCCGTAGCCGCCACGGCCCGTCCGGCCAATCGCGCCGCCTCGATATCGTTTTCCAGACATTGACAATTCTCCTTCAAGATAGTTCCCGGCAACGTCACTACGGCAACAGCACCACACCGAGCGCTTCGTTGGGACGTTGAATCAGGTCTTCACAGGCATCGGGCGCATCGGAAAGCCCGACCCGGTGGGTGATGAGCGGTTCGACCTGCATCCCTCCGGAAGCAATGAACGCCACGCATTCCTCCAGGTTCCGCCTGGTCGTCCATCGCATGAATACTGGCGGATAGTCCCGCCCGTGTTCCCAGGCTTCATCGTGATATCCCGGGCCCGTGCGCGCCGCGCTCCGCACGTCCAGGTTGCCCAGGCCCGACGCAAAAACGTGTTCGATTCTCGCTCCGCCCACGATGGTGATCCGGCCCATCTGGTGGGTATCGGGCGCACGCTTCATCATCGCAACCAGCATTTTGAAAGCCCCGGTACCATCCCCTCCGAAAGCGAGTATTCCGGCGTCCAGACCATATCCGCGCGTAAACTCCTCCGACGCGCCGGAGGCGTCCTCCTCGCTCACGTTCACGATGCGGTCCACCCCTGTTTTCTGCGCCGCCGAAAGACGCATCGGCAGCCTGTCCAGCGCCAGCGTGTGGCAGCCGGCAAGCCGCGCCCATTGGCAGGAGAACTGTCCCACAGGGCCCAGTCCGACCACCGCGACATATTCACCCAGAGTCAATTCGGCACGACGGACGGCGTTTAACGCCGTCGCCACCAGGTGAATCGCCGACGCGTCCTCGAAGTTAACGGAATCGGACATGGGAACCGCCAAATTTCTGGGAACGCAGACGTGGGTGGCGTGCAGTGCATACCCTCCACCCATACAGGCCACGCGGGTACCCGTGGAAACGTCTTCGCACCCCTCGCCCCGTCCTATTACAACCCCGGAATTCGAATAACCGAATGGGCGGGGCGGGCCGCTGCCCGGATTCTCCCGAAGCCTCTTCACGCCGCCCAGTTCCGTACCAGGACTCACAAAACTCGCCCGGACCTCAACCTGAACCTGGCCGGGACCGGGCCGTGGAACGGGTTCCTCGATCACCACGATCCGTCCGGCCCCGTCCCTGGCCGCTACCCTGCGAAACCCGTCTGGCATTTTATCTCTCCTTTTCGTGATCAGACATCTGTTGTGGCAAACTGGCTGGCATTCCGGAGTCTATAAGGTTCCTGATTCGCGCCGTGAGGCCTGAGAATGGAAATGCCGGGCATAGCGATCACACGGGAAGTGCTTAATACACGTGGATCCGGTGGCCCCGGGGCATGAACCAGATGGCATCCAACACCAGGCCAAGCGCGATTGAAAACACGTATCCAATAAGAAGCCCGACGAAAAACGGCCGCGAGCGTCTGTAAAACGCGGCGCCGAAGAACCTCAGCAGGATCGCCTTGAGGCTCCAGGCCAGAAATATCGTGAACCCGGTCAGGTGTGACAGGGCGGACCCGGAAAGCGCAAAGCCGATGGGATGAAAGGGCCACCACGCAAACCGATAGCGCATGACGGTGATTAACGCCATTGCCAGCACACCCACGATGAAAAACACATACTCGCTCGATTGCATCGGATTGGGCGAAATAATATCGCTTACCGCACCCTGGAAACCGCTCTGCCCGGCCCGCGTCACCAACCAGTTCGGCTCGAAATTGTACCCGCCCACACGGTACCCCAGCCAGACCACATACAGGGTGGAAGCGACAAGGCCCACGAGAAACGCGGCACACACCGACCAGAACAGCCGCCTTCTGTTGCCCGCCACGAATTCTCCCAGCCGGTTGGCGTGCATGCCGAACGTGAATATCGTCCCCTTAAAGTGACTCAAAGCCACGGCCGTGGGATAGAACAGCGCGTGGGTTGCAGCCGGAATTCCCCTGGGTCCTCCGAAAGCAGCCTGTACCAGGCTTCGAGCCGACGTCGGCGAACTCAGGAATACGAGCCCCGAATCTGCCAGTATCTTACCCATCGCCAGGTAAACCAGAAACATGGTTGGCACCGTGAGCAGAATCACGCCCGCATCCATCCCGGCATTCCAGAGCCAGGCGACGGCGTAACCGCTCGCGACTGCCAGTCCGAGAAACGCCGAGCGATAGGAAATGAGTTCGCGGCTGTCGTCAAGATGCGTGCTGGTTGGCCGCAACGCCTTCCGGAACGCGTCTGCGAGGTGGCGCCTCGAAATCAATACCCAGAACACAGCGAGACAGACGAACGCCCCCGCAGTCTGCCAGGTATAGGGCCCCGCTGACCGGTAGGCGTGCCAGGACGGCATGCCCAATCGGGTCAGGATTCCCGACTCGACCACGAAGAAAAGGTCGAAGAACCAGAGGCTGAAAAGGACTTCCAGGCTGGCAAAATAGGCAAAACACACCACGTAGGTATTGAAGGAAATCCACAGCGCGGGAAAATCCCGCGCCAGCGGCAGGTACCACCCCGGCGTCATGCGGAAACCGGGAAAGCCCGGGAAGAACCAGCCGATCATATTCCAGCAATAGATGAAGGCGCTTACCGAAAACCCCGCCCAGAACATACGACCCTTCATCAGTTCCGGCAGCAGACGTCTTCCCGAGCCGGCGGAGGACGCCATTTCCACGATCGGCTCCATAGCCGGAAAGACCAGCTTTTCGTATTCCGACCACTGGCGGTGGATGATGATGGAAACACAGAAACAGGCGAATGCCACTGCCGCAATAAACGTGAACCACCAGAACAACGGTCCTATCCAGCTCTCCCAGGGAACCGCAGCGTCGGGCGGTAACCCGTTGTAGAACCAACTCATCTCCCCGTTCTTGTTATGGGGGAAGATGAAATCCGGCAGATACGGATGCAGAAACTCCGACCAGCGATTCTCGGGCGTGGCGAAATAGTATGGGGACACGATCACGCCCACCAGGTATCCGCTCACGCCGTAAGTGGGTCCGAGCGAACTCACAAACCCCATCGTAAAGACGGTCAGCCATTCCGATCTGGAAAACAGAAAGGGCCTTCCGAATCGAAAGGCCAGGACTGAACAGAAGACCATGGAAAGAAGCGTCAGAATGAGATTGCCCATGGGCATATGGCTGTAGGCCATCAGCGAACCATGAACGAGATACAGCACGGTGTTGGCCAGCAAACTGACGGCCACCGCCAGGCACAATCCAAAGAGAACGGATCTAAGCGTAACGCCCCTGTCCGCCACGGCAGCGGGCGTTTCGAGATTTCGTTGTGCGGACTGCCGGATCGCCGCGCCGCTTTCAGCCATTGTACAGTCCCGGAAACGGGCCAGAGGGAATGCCGCCCACCCACGCATCCCCGAGGAAATTTACCGACGCTAATACCATTTGTGGAGTGTGTGCCCCTGTTTCCCGAAGAAAACGGCGTCTACGACAAGCCCGAGCGTTGTCACCAGTATATACGCGGTAAGCGCTCCGATAAAAAACGGACGCGATTTCCTGTAAAACGCTGCACCAACCAGCTTCAGCAGGATGAACTTCACCAGCCAGGCCAGGAACAGCGTAAAGCTCGTCAGGCGCGTCAGCCACGCTCCTGAAATTGCGAATCCCACCGGATGAAGAGGCCACCAGCTGAGGCGGTACCGCAGCAGATTCAACACCATCATTGCGACAAAGCCCGCCAGGAAGAACCAGTAGTCTTCCACCTCGGTCGGTTCCGGCGAGAGTATATCGTTCACGCCACGCTGGTATCCGCCGACGCCGGCGCGGATAATCAGCCAGTTGGGCTGGAAGTTGTATCCGCCTATTGTATAGCCCAGCCAGATCGTAAACAGGGTGGATCCTGCCACGCCCACGATAAACGCGGCGAAGACGCCGCCAAAGAACCGGCGATGACCTCCAACGAGAAAGTCTCCGAGCCGGTTCACGTGCATCCCCAGCGAAAACGTGTACGCGCGAAAGTGGTTAAGCGATACGGACGCCGGATACATTAACGCGTGGTTCGGCGCCGGGACGGCGCTGGCGCCCCCCAATGCCGCGGTGGCGAGATCCCACGCCCTTGTCGCGGATCCTATATAAATATGACCCGTCTCGGCCAGAACCTTGGCCACCCCGAAATAGATCAGAAACATCGTAGGAATCAGCAGGCAGATTATTTTCAGGTCCATTCCAGCCTGCCACAACCACGCGACTGCGTATACCGTTGAAATGGCAAGCCAAAGAAAAGCCGCCCGGTACGACAGCAGTTCCCGGCTGTCGTCCAAAAGGTCCCGTTCGGGCCGGAGCGCCTTCCGGAACGCCTGGCGCAGATGCGTTCGGGAAACCAGCAGCCACCAGAAGGCGATCCCGATAAAGGCGCCCGCCGTCTGCCAGCCGTACCGGCCCGTCATATAGTGGGGTGAAATCGCCTCCACGCCGAGCCGGTTCAGAAAGCCGCCTTCGAAGATAAACAACAGGTCGAAGAACCACAGGCTGAACAATACCTCGAGGCTGGCGAAGTAGGAAAAACAGATGACAACCGTACTCACGAAGATCCACTGCGGGGGAAAGGCCTGGCCAAGGGGGATCCACGTTCCCCTCGCCGTGGGAAAAACGGGAAACCCCGGTTTGAACCATCCGATGATATTCCAGCTGAACACAAAAAAAACGATCGCGAATCCGGTCCAGAAGGCCTTGCCCGTCATGAACTCCGGGAGCCAACCGCTACCCTTGCCGGCGTTGGCCGCCATCTCCACGATCGGTTCCATTGCGGGAAACACGATCTTCTCGTTCTCCGACCACTGCCTGTGGATAATCACGGACGCGCACAGGCAGGCCAACGCCACCGCACTGACAAACGTAAACCACCAGAACAGGGGCATGGTCCACGCCTCCCAAGGGATGGGAACTCCCTGGGGCAACCCGTCGTAAAACCAGGTCATCGCCCCGTCCTTGTTGGTTGGAATAATCCATTCCGGGAGGTACGGATGCAGAAACTCCGCCCACCGGTTCTCGGGCGTGGCGAAATAATAGGGTGTTACGATGACACCCACAAGGTAGCCGCTCACGCCATAGGTGGGACCAAGGGATGCTATGAACCCCATCGCGAATATCGTAATCCACTCGCTGGACGAGAATACAAACTTACGGCCGAACCCTTTCGCCAGGACCGCAAAGACCAGAATCGACAGCAGCCAGACAATCAGATTCCCCATTGGCATGTGGCTGTAGGCCATAAACGAGGAATGGAGTATATACCGTACGACATTCCCCAGAACGCTGATCACAAGCGACAGACCCAGCCCGAAAATCAGCGCCCGAACCGTCGTACCGCGATCTTCCGCCGCCTCGTACGCCGGGTTTCTCTGCATACGCGCCAAACCACGCGTGGATGGTTCAACCATCTACACTCCCCGTTTAACCATCGGAGCCAGGTATCGGATTCCTGACCCTCGATGCACAGTTTCTTCGCATCTACATCGCTACGATTTTCCTCATGCGACTTGCCGTCTCGATCTGCGCCTCGCGATTCCCCGAGACCTCGTGAATCACCGGAGAACCGTATCCGATGGCGCGCAGTTCCGCCATCACCAAAGGCCAATCCGTATCGCCGTCCATGAGATCCACAAAACGGTGTCCGCTTCGCTTGAAGTCCTTGAAATGTACCCGGACAATGCGGTCGCCAAGGCCGCGAATCCAGTGTTCGGGGAAGCCGTAGGCCATCATGTTCGCGGTGTCGAGGTAGGTCCCCACCCGCGGGCTACCCACGGCATCCACAAACGCGGCCATTTCCCGGGGACTCAACAGGAACTTGTTCCATACGTTCTCGATTCCCACGGAGACCCCCTTCTCCTCGGCAACAGGCGCGAGGTCCCTGATTGCACCCAGCATGAGGTCCCAGGCCTGTTCATAGGTACCCTGGGCCGTGAGCTGCCCGGGATGCAGCAGTACCGCGTCTATCCCCAGAACGTGTGCGATTTCAATGGACCGCACCAGACACCTGACGCCCTGCTCCCGATCGGTCGAATTTAAACTCAGGAAGTTCCCGCGACTTGCATATTGCGCCATCGAACTACCGATTTCCAGGCCGGCGGCATCGCATTTGCCGCGTATCGCCCGGATCTCATCGTCGTTCATATTCACGTCCGGGTCGCCGCCGTCGCCGAAAACCAGTTCCAGAGCCTCATAGCCGGCGTCCCGGCATAGCTCCAGCGTTTCGTCCAGCGAAAGCCGGCCCAGAATAATCTGCGTCACGCCAATTTTCATAGTCCTCTCCTTAACCTTGATTCGTTATATTTCCGGGACTAAGTAGAGTCGAGATGTGGCGCGGTGGTTTAGGAGTGGCCTATCTGTTTCCGCCCCTTTCGTCTGGCGGTGCCTCAATAGCCCCTCCGTGCCCCGTTTCCACGTCCCGCTCGTCGAACCGGACGTGCGGAGTTACCGCATCCGGCTCTCGGACAAGGCGTCATGCGTTCGCCCACGGAAAGTTGCGCGTCTGCGCTTCCAGCCGGGTCAGGCCCAACGTATCGTAGAGGACCTCGTCAGGGAACCGTGACGTTCCCTTTCCCGGTATCCGGTGCTTGTTGCACAACCACCATCGGAGCCGTTGCCGGGTGTGGCTGTCCACACTCCGGTAGGCTTTGCTGACCGGTCCAAGACGGAAGTAGTTGCCCCAGCCTGCCAGTTTTCGGTTCAGGTGGGCAATCCGTTCTTGATGGTCTTTCAGCAACCACCGTCGCGCCGTGGCCTCGCTGATGGCCCGGCAGATGTGCCGGATCGCCTTCTTTGACGGACGCGTGCCGATGTAGGCCTTGCCCGTCTTTGGCGAGTAACAGCGTCCGATGGTGTAACCCAGGAAGTCAAATCGTCCTTCCGGAAGCGTGCATACGCTCGTCTTCTGCTCGTTGACCGTCAACTTGAGCGCTTTCATCATGCATCGCATCACGCGCATCGCTTCTTTTGCAGACCCGCGACAGCAGATCACAAAATCGTCAGCGTAGTTGACAATATGAGCCTTCAGACGTTGCTGATGTCCCAGAAGTCGCCAGCCCAGGATGAACCGACGCATATACAGGTTTGCCAGCAACGGGGAGATGGGCGCGCCTTGCGGCACCCCTCTTCCCTGGTCCTTGTTCGGCGTCGTCCGACGTTTCCGGCCCCGCTTGTCGGTTTCTTCCACCGGCGCGGTCAGCCACATCTTGATCAGACGCAGTATCCGCCCGTCCGAGATGCGGCGCGCCACCGATTTCATCAACTCGGCGTGCGGGATCGTGTCGAAGTAGCCGCTCAAGTCGGCGTCGATCACCTGTGTGTGGCCTCGGTTCACCAGACTGTGAACCGCCTTGACGGCGTCGTGCGCGCTCCGCTTCGGACGGTACGCATACTGCCCTGCTGGCAGGTCCGCTTCAATGATCGGCTCCAGGACCAGCACCGCCGCCGTTTGCACCGCACGGTCCCTGATCGTCGGGATACCCAGCGGCCGTTGCTTCCCGTTCGGCTTCGGGATATATACCCGACGAATCGGAGAGGTCCGATACGATTTGCTTCTTACGGCTTCCGACAGTTCGCCTAACCACCGGTCTCGTCCATATGTCTCGATGTCCTCGAAAGTCTCCCCGTCCACGCCCGCCGCGCCGCCGTTGGCCTTGCAGCAGCGGTAAGCATAGTTCAGGATGTCCTCGCGATACACTTTGTCATATAGCGCGTAGAATCGGTAATCGGGCGATTCCTTCGCTTTGGCATGCAACGTCATCCGCAGCTTCCGAACCTTGTCCGGAGGTCTTAGGCTCATACCAATCTCCCGGCTCTCGCTCCTTTGACGTTGCCCTTGAACCAAGGCCCCTTTCCTCCACCGGCATTACCCGGCTTCTCAGGTACTACGGGCCTCTCCGCCACCCCATGCGGCCCGGCCTGGCCCTCGCGGGCTGCCGGTTGGTGTCACCCCCACCGCTGGGGCTTCCCGTGTTGCGTCGGAACTCCTTGTATGCGTGCCTCCGCCATTACCCCGGCGGGACCGTTGGGTGCGCTCGTTGCCTGCTTCCCCAACGACGGCGGCCTTCCCCGTCCAAAAGCCGGGTCGGCTCCCGCATTACCTTTTTCGAGGCCTGCGCAGCGTTTACTCACGTTTCAGCCCACATACTCGCCGGGTCGCCTGGCGACCCTCTACACCGGAGGCTTCGGAGATGTCGTTACCTGCGTCTCCGCTCCGATTGCTTCCGACTGTGGCAACATCTGTCGGGTGGGACTCTCACCCACTGAAGTTCCGCGCCTTTTCACGGCGCACAATCGAATCAAGGCAAGTGGATAAAGGTGATTTAACGGCTGATTACCAGGATACACCAGGTCACTGGACGTGAACTGAAAAGATGTCCTTTTTGACGATCGATTCACCCCGTTTCAGGGGTTTTCGTCACGTCGCCGAGTTGCTGTTTTTTTCAGATTGGGGTTAACTTCTGATTACCAGGATACACCACGTCACTGGACGTGAACTGAAAAAACGTCCTTTTGGACGACCGTTTCGCCCCGTTTCAGGGGCTTTCGTCGCGTCGCCGAGTTGCTGTTTTTTTTTGAATTGGGGTTAACGGGCCTTTGCCCGGTTCCCCAGGTCGCGCGACCCTGGCGGACGCTTATGCGCGCTGCGCCTTCCACGAAATCAGCGCGTTTGCAATGGTCTCCGTCATTTCTCTCACGTCGGCGCAGTGGGACTCGATGCTATCGGGAACGGCCTGCAGAAACGTGCGGATGGTGCCCGCGTGTTCGCTCACGTACCGGTCTCCGTATACATTGAGTTCCGGCTGTCGGGGATCAATCAGTACGCGCCGGTTCTCCAGCGGCTGAACGTGGTAATTCTCCGCGATCGCCTCCTCTACGAAGGCGCCCTTTGCACGCAATTGTTCCGGCATGGAATCTTTATCGTGCATTCCGATGCTCCGGGTGAATCCCTCCCGGGTAAAATGGGCGTGTACCTCAATTGAGGCATCCGGCCGGGTGTCCAGCAGATAATTCCACAGGGCCTCTGTTTCCCGGGAAGCGCCCTTGCCTTCAACGAGGTTGTTGATTCCGAACTTGGGCACCTCGCCCACCGCATTGGTAACGCTGTGGCCGGCGTAGACGCCATCCGGATTCAGCATTGGCATCAGGCAGAACTGCACGTTCTCCAGGAGCCGTTGGGCCCGTGCCGTTGGGATGGTCAACCAGTGGGCGACGTGCATAATGCCCCATGAAACCGGCTCGCAGGACTGCATGGTTGCATCCACCAGCAGTTTCATTTCCCGCGGCGGCGATTCCAGTACCGGAAGCGCCCGCCCGCGGGCGGAAGTCCCTATCTCGCGACAGGTCCAGATTTCAGAATACTCGGCCAGCCGCTTCGCCTTCTCAAATACCGTATCGGGCGCCTCATAAGGCGCCGACGCAATACGAACCGTTTCCGCCGGGTGGACCTCCACTGACGCTTCCATATATTCATGCTCCCGATAATCCGCGTCTTCCCGCGGCAACCATGCCCAACCCGAGTCTTCCCGCCACACCCACCAGGGCGGATACATGTATTTGGACCCCTTTCCGCTAAACAGAAATAGGAGCTTCACACGCCGCGGCGCATCGCCGGTGTTGCGCACACGCACGTGAGCCATGTATTCCTTAGGTACCCCGGCCCCGGCGAATAATTCATCGAGCAGGTCCTGGAACCACCGGGGAATCTCCTCGGGCTGGTAGCCGATTTCATAGCAGCCGTTGGCCGTGATGCGCATCTCTCCCGCGCTGCTGCATGGAAACTCGTCGTCGACCTCAATCCCGGCAACCGTGTCCATCAGTCTCATCGATCACTCCTCATCCTCGGCGCTACCCGCATTGACGCCCAGTTCCCGTCGATACGCTTCCAACGTCATCAGATCGTCGGGCAGCACATTGCCCAGATTCACCTCCGGACCGTACCGGTCCACCAGGCTTCGCCGCATCTGGTGAACGTGGTGCGGGTTCACACCTGAGATCCATGGCCCCGGCAATTCGAACATGACGTTTTCCAGGCCCGCGGTCTCCACGGCGTGCTCGACCTGCCTTGCCTTGCGGACATCGGTGTCGACCAGTTCTGCCGCCTCCAACAGGACGATTCGGGACCCTGCGTCGAGACACGCCTTCACGTCATCCGCCAGGGGTATGCCCACGTCAAGCCCCTCCTTCTGCCCCACTTCACCCAACACCTTAAGACCATGTACTTCTACTGCCCTCCGGATCATTTTCAGCTTCCATTCGTGTGACACCACAGCCAGGTTGTCCGACACCTCGACCCAACGATAACCGGCTGCGGCCACAGCGGGAAAATACAGGTCCGCCTTGCCTCGCACCTGGGCATACTCCAGATATTGCCCACCCGGAAACGGTTCGATATCATGGTTCAGATAACGCTCAATTTTGCCAGTCAGCACGTCGTTGGCCAGCAGCCTGGAAATGCCGACGGCCACCTTCGCAAAATCAAAAAAAGGGGCCGCAGTCTCCATTAAATCGGACTGCGCCCCCGACCCAAGACCCCAGTCCACCACCATGGTCAACCCCTGATCGCGGGGTTTACCCGACCGATCCCGGCCGTCCAAGCCTCCGAAGATATGTTCGCTGTACAAATTGTACGCCCTCCTTTCCAAAGGACGGATCCGGCCATACCGCTGTCAAGCTCCGCGTTCCGGAACCCACGGGCGAACCGCCGCAACCCAGCCGGAGCACCGCGAGTTGTGGTCTCGCATGATTGGCTGAACCGGACCTTGCCGGATCTGCGGGGAAGCGTTCGGATTTCCCGCCGCCAGGACTTCGACGCCGTCCGCGAGCATGTTCGGAGAACCCGGACACACAGGGGAGCAGATGGCACTTCCTGAACGCGTTTTTACGGAAACTGAGTAGACCTGAATTCAGCCAAAAACAGACCTCTGGAAGAAAGATCCGGGGGTCTGCTTTGTTGGTCGTCAGAACGTCGCGTGACCCGAAACGTAGCACAAGATAAACGCGTGAACAGGCCGAAACAAACACTTTTCCCATACCTGTCGCACTCCACGGGTAACCGGCCGTTTGCCGACGGCACGAATCCGACTCAATCAGACGGGCCTCGCCGCCGCCTCGACGCGCACGCTCCTGGCAATCAGAACTCGATCCCCTTCCGTGCCGGAATACCCCGCGCATAATAGTGTTTCACCTTGCGCATCTCCGTCGCCAGATCGACCCGTTCGAGCAGGTCGTCCCACACCTTGTGACCTGAAAGCGCCAGTTCACACCGGCGGTCACTGTCGTACAGGTCCAGCAGTTCCATCACGTCCGACCGCTGGAGAAGACCATAGGCGACCGCCGCGAGAATCTCATCCAGAATCAGCAGATCCTGCCGGCCTTCCCGCAACAGCAGCCGTGCTGTCTCGAGTCCGCGCCGGGCTTCCTCGATGTCCTGATGCTCCGCTCCGAATCTAAACGTCCCATCCTGCATCATGCGCTCACATCCCGTCGGATACAATTCGATGCCGTCCAGTTCCCTTAGAACGTGGCGTTCCGAGTAGTGCTCGGCTTCTCCGTCGTACCCCTTGTCGAACTGTACCATGGAGACCTGTCCGCCTGCGCCCAGAACACGGATTGCCAGGCCCACGCAGCACGTCGTCTTTCCCTTCCCGAACCCGTAATAGACGTGGACCTGGTGATACCTCTCATCACTACCCGCCGGAGGGATGACGCGAGGGCTGGCGGCCGGCCGCGTTCGATCGGTCATTCAACAGTCTCCCTGTATTCCAACGGACCTCTCAATACCAGATTTGCACAAATACAAACCGGTGGCGAAGTCGCATATTTTCAATTATCTTTATATTCATGGACACCTATACCAGACCGGTGACCTCCCGACCGCATGCGTCCTCCGGAAGGGCGCTCAACGCCGCGTTCGCGTACTGCGAATCCCTTACAAGGAGCCACTACGAAAACTTCCCGGTGGGTTCCCGCCTGATTCCCGCCAGGATACGGCCTCACGTCTACAGCATTTACGCATTTGCGCGTACTGCCGACGACCTGGCCGATGAACCCGGCCTGGCTCCCGACGAACGCATGGAGC
Organism: Candidatus Latescibacterota bacterium; assembly: GCA_963662665.2. GTDB lineage: Bacteria > Latescibacterota > UBA2968 > UBA2968 > JAAXHE01. Next base: position 4,481 of record CAXXJS010000024.1, on the reverse strand, counting down.
GGCTGGACGAATGGGAAGCGAAACTGGACACGTGTCTGGAATCGCCCGACGGCCCCATACTGACCGCCCTCGCGGAAACGATCAGGTCGCAACAGATTCCTCGTGAACATCTGAACGACCTGATTCATGCATTCAAACTGGACGTGGTCACGCACAGGCACCGGACGTTCAACCACCTGCTGGCTTACTGCAGGTACTCCGCCGCGCCGGTCGGCCGCCTCATTCTGCATCTTTTCGCTTACAGGGACGACCGCCGCCGATATCTTTCGGATCTGATCTGTACCGGACTGCAACTGGCGAACTTCTGGCAGGATATCGCAATCGACTTTTCCCGGGGCCGCATCTACCTGCCCCAGGACGACATGGCCCGTTTCGGCGTGACTGAATGTGATCTGGCGGAAAGACGGCTCTCAGACGGCTTCAAGGACCTGCTGGCCCTCGAAATCGATCGCACCAGAGCGCTCTTCCAAACCGGGTCCGAACTGCCGGATCTGGTTTCGGGACGACTCAAATATGAACTCAGGCTGACCTGGCTGGGCGGATTGAGAATCCTCGACAAGATCCGAACAGGGGGGTACGATATTTTCCGGCATCGCCCGAAGATCGAAAAAAGGGATCTTCCAGGCCTGTTCTTCCGGGCCCTCTTCCGGAATATGCATCGGGGCGAACATCCCCGGATGCTTCCGCTATGAACATCAAATCCTACACCGCGGCGCTCGTGCGCAAGGCGCGCAGCAACTTTTATTACGCTTTCGTATTTCTTCCCAGAGCCAAGCGAGACGCCATCTTCGCCACGTACGCCTTCAGCCGATACACCGACGACCTGGTTGACGACGCGGCTTCACGTAAATCCGCCGCCCGGAACCTCTCCCACTGGCGCGCCGAAACCCACGCCTGCTTCGACGGAAGGCCACGTCATCCGATTACGACCAACCTGTACAAATCCTTGAAGCACTTCAAAGTCCCGCAAGAACACTTTCTGAAGCTGATCGACGGCGTGGAGATGGACCTTGTCAAGAATCGCTACCAGACCTTCGGCGATCTGTACGAATATTGCTACCGTGTCGCCTCGATCGTCGGTCTCATATGCATCGAAATTTTCGGCTACACCAGGCGGTCGTCTCAGGATTATGCCGTCAATCTCGGAATTGCCTTCCAACTCACCAACATCCTCCGAGACATCAAGACCGATGCATTGAGAGATCGTATCTATCTGCCTCAGGAGGACCTGAGACGTTTCAACTACCCGGAAAAGGATCTATTCGCAGGGATCTCCACGTCCGGGTTTCGCAACCTGATGCAATTCCAATGCGGACGCGCGTGGAGCTATTACAAAAAGGCGGCGCAATGCCTGCCGGAAGAAGATCGGCGGAGCCTCTTTTCCGCAGAAATCATGGGTCGCATCTACAGCCATCTTCTCAGACGTATCGAAGCGGTCAACTATAACGTCTATAAATATCCGATTCGCGTGAACAATCTGAAAAAGCTGGGCATCGCACTGGACCTCTGCCTTCGCAGCCGGATCGGAATACGAGAGAAGTCGCCGTGGGTAACGTAGTTGTAATTGGCGGCGGCTTCGCCGGTCTCGCTGCGGGTGTTCGCCTCGTGGAACGCGGTACCTGCAATGTCAGCCTGTTTGAGCGCAGGAAGCACCTGGGTGGCCGGGCCTATTCGTTTACCGATCGCAATACGGGCGATACCGTAGACAACGGCCAGCACCTGTTTATGAAATGTTACGTCAAGACCCGGGAGTTCCTGGAAACCATAGGCGCCGCCGACCGCATGCGTTTTCAGGAACAATTCCGTCTGGATTTTATCCATCCCGACTCGGGGCGCACCGCACTTTCGTTTCCCCGGTTGCTCCCGCCTCCACTCAATCTGCTGGCAGGTTTTATGCGTTACAGGCCGGTCGCCATCGGAGACGTCGTTCGGCTGCGTCACGTGAGATCGGCCCTCAGGGTTCCCGCGCCATCCGGCCTTTCCGTGAATGAATGGCTGGAGGAGTGCAGGCAATCTCCAGCCATCCGGCAGGCCTTCTGGAATCCGCTCTGCATCTCCGCGCTGAATCAACAACCGGATGCGGCCCCGGCCGAACATCTGAAGTCCGTACTGAAACTGGCGTTCTTCGGGTGCTCCGAGTCAACCCTGATGGGTTACGCCGGCGTGGGACTCAGCACGATGTACACCGGCGCGGCAAGTACTTTCATTCAGCGGCACGGCGGCGCGTGCCACGTTGGCGAAGCCGCCGCGGAACTGCGCGTTACCGGAAACAACAGGATACGTATCCGGCTTAAGTCGGGCAGAACTGTGATGGCGGATGCCGCTATCTGCGCGATCACGCCGCCGGCACTGTCCCGCCTGCTGCCGGATGGCTTCGAAACCCTCAAAGCACGTTTGCGTGCCTTCCATCCGTCGCCAATCCTTTCGGTGAACCTTTGGTTCAGGCGGCCGTTTCTCACCAGGCCCTTCATCGGCCTCCTAAAGGGCCGAATGGACTGGATATTCAACAAACCGATGCTCTACAACGGTCGGGACCAGGCGTCACCCGGGCACGTTACCCTGGTTGCAAGCGCCGCCCACGGGCTGGTTGATCAGCCGGATGACAGACTCGTGGAAACAGCACTGAAAGACCTGCATACGTTTCTGCCCGAAACCAGAGAGATACCTCTGGAGCGCCATCTGGTTGTGCGTGAACGACAGGCAACGTTCGCGCTTCCCCCGGGCCACTCACCCCCGCCCAATCGCACTGCGGCGCCTGGTCTCTTCATTGCAGGAGACTGGACCGACACCGGTCTGCCGGCCACCGTGGAAAGCGCCGTGGAGAGCGGCAATCGGGCCGCCTCGCATACGCTCGAATACCTGAACGCATAGTTTTGCCATGAGCATGGCATATGAAGTACGCCCCGTTGTCTACATTCGCAACACGGCGGGTACCCCTCTATTGTCGTGCGCATCTAACGGCTGTTCAGCGCCGCGTTTTGTTCAGGAATCACGCCATTTTTCTTCCGCGGACACATCCCGTTCCGCAGCGCTCCTTGCATTGAGAGTGTGGAAACAAAGTCATCGTGTGCTGCTTGCACTGAGCTTGTCGAAACGGCCTGCCGAAGTGCGCCGGTCGAAACGGCTCACGAGCCTAACAGCCCGTTGACAAAGTCCATCCGGGCTGCGTCCGGCCCTTGTGGCCGAATGACTGCGTTGCGCTCCCTCCCCGAATCCCCGATTCGACGCGGCCGCGCCTGCAGAGCGACTCTTCCAACGGACTGCTAACCAACCCTGAAGTTCGCTACTCCTTGCTCGATGTAGGTCCGCGTTTCGAGATCCACCGCCGTAATCCCTTGTATGCCGGGGTCGCCGTTGGCATTCACGCCAGCCAGAGGCAGACCGTCGATATGGTAGAAATCCTCTCCGTCGTACGCCTGCGCGGTCAGTTCCGGATCCGCGCCGGTACGGGCGCTGAATCTATCGTAAAAGTCGTCCGGCGCCATTGCGTAGAGATTGGCCCCCGTGCCTACGTACTCGCCTGTTTCCGGGTGTTTGCTGAACCCGAACCGCTCGAGGAATTCCGCGTGGGCTTTCAGGTTTCCCATCACCACGACCGTATCCCCCGCCTCAAGAACGAAACTCTGGAATTTCCCGATCTCCCGTCTCAGCATCGGCCCGGCACCTCCTGACCTGCGCATTTGTCGTTAGCAATTCCCGGAACTCGCCGCTTCAATTGCCTCAAGGTACTTCAACCCGGTCCCGGTATTGAATAGCACGACCCGGTCCGTGGAAGAAATCCACCCCTTTGCGATGAGTTGTTTCAGGCCAGCCAGCGTAGCCGCTCCCTCCGGCGCCGGAAAAATTCCGGTAGCAGAAGCCATTTCCTTGACGCATGCCATTAACGCTTCGTCGGTGACGGCAACAGCCGTCCCGCGACTCTCCCGAATGGCTCGAAGCATCAGGAAGTCGCCCACTGCACCCGGTACCCGAAGACCCGAGGCGACGGTTTCGGCGCCTATCCACAGATCGGCCGACTCGGCGCCCGCCTCAAATGCCCTGACGACAGGCGCACAGCCTGCGGCCTGTACGGCCACCATCCGGGGCCGGACCGGGCCGATCCACCCCATTTCTTCCATTTCGTCAAATGCCTTCCACATCCCGATCAGGCCGGTTCCGCCGCCGGTAGGATAGAGCACGACGTCCGGCAATTCCCAGCCCAACTGCTCGGCAAGTTCATACCCCATCGTTTTCTTGCCTTCTACCCTGTACGGCTCCTTAAGCGTTGAAACGTCGAACCAGCCCTCATCGGCCCTTCGCTCGGCCACCATCCTCCCGCAATCGGAAATCAGTCCGTCCACCAGCGTCAGATGCGCACCCAGTTGCCGGCACTCCACACGGTTCGCAACCGGGGCATCCGCCGGCATGAAGATATTCGCAGGCAGCCCCGCAAGCGCCGCGTAGGCCGCGGTCGCCCCGCCGGCATTCCCGGCCGACGGAAT
>CAXXJS010000023.1:0-63443 GCA_963662665.2 Candidatus Latescibacterota bacterium | reverse complement strand
TTTTTCCTCTAAACAGCCTGTCGTCGATTGGCAAATTGAAGTCAAACGAATGGGAATGGATCCATGAAAAATGCTGCATGGGCGAGCGTGATTGAAGACGACCGCAGGATCCGGATCGAGACCACCGAACTCGAAGCCGCTGTTCCCAAGCGGGACCCGAAGCGGTGGATGACAGGTATCGAAAAGGGGTCGTTTGTCGACAAGAGAACCGGATTCTCCGAAATCGGCGACGGGCTGATGGTGGTCGACTGGCTGATGGAGGCCGGCAGCGACGAATCGTACAGCGGCAGCGCGATTGCCGACGACGGGCACGGCCTGGGGCGATATCGCTGGTATGAGAACGAGTCGGATCCGGACAGCAGGGAATACGCCATCCTGGCGCACGGAAGCAGCCATCGCAAGCGCATGATCGAGGGGCCGCAGCTCTGCCATAGAATGAAGCCCGTAGCGCCTGACGTGATCCACGGTGTGGACTTCATCGCCGTGAGGACCAGGTATCGTTTCGAGTATGCGGCGCCCGGCCGAAACGCGGGATCGCAATGGACACAGCTGATTGTGTTTCCCAGAGGTGAACGGTTTTTCGTATTGATGGATCAGATCGAGAGTGCGAACGATTCGCCCGAAATGTTTCTGAGGAACGACACGCCCGGGTGCGTCCGCCACACGAGGGGCGATACGTTCAGTGAGATCTATCTCAGCTATCTGAGCGGTCCCAACGGCCTGCGCATTCCGTCCAGCGAATTCATCGATCCTTTTCCTCCCGACCGGAAGTTCGGGTATCGCCGCGACCTGAACAGGACGCCCGGGCACTTCATCCGCGCGTACCGGCTGCGGGATCCTGAAACGGGAGACAACGGGCCCTGGCTGGGCGGCCTTACGCTCGATCCCACTGTGGTCTACGAGGCCTGGTGCAGCCAGCGCCCCGGTGATATCATCGTGATGATCCTGGAAATGCATGGCAGGCCGGTGAGCGCGGGCGATAGGTTCAGCGCGGCCCATATCGTGGGCTATTTCGACAGCATTGAGGAAATGCACAGCGTATACGATCGCCACAAGGGACACAGAACGGCGGCGGTCGATAGTTCAGGCTGGTCGCTGGGGTAGGTTGTCCGGCCCCGCCAGGTGCGGTTCGCGGTTCCATGGGAAGTCGTTGCGGCGTCAAGTCTTTATCAGGGAGAAATCGATATGAGCAACGTGGCGAAGGGCCCCGACTGGGTATGTGTGACCGAAAAGGCGGCATGGCAGGCGCGGGACTCACAGGGGGAGATGGTGTGGGACGGCCATATGTGGATTCTTGGAGGCTGGTTCACCCCCCAGACACCCAATCCGCGGGACGTCTGGAAGTCGTCCGACGGGAAGAACTGGACACGAACCGTGGAGGTTGCGCCCTGGGAACACGGCGACCTGCCGGCAACCATGCCGTACAAAGGCAGGATTTGGCTGATGGGAGGGCGGAAATTGCCCGGCGCGGAGAATACGAACACGGTGTGGTCGTCGCCCGACGGCGCCGGGTGGGTCCTGGAAACGGATGATCCGGGGTGGTGCCCCAGGGTATCCCCATCGTTCGTCGTGTTCAAGGACAGGATGTGGATCATGGGCGGTACCGAAAATTTCTACCAGGACGACGACACGACGCTCAAAAACGACGTCTGGTCCACCGCCGATGGCCGGAATTGGAGATGCGAAGTGGAGAATGCCGCCTGGTCGAAACGAACGCACGCCCAGGCCGTGGTGTTTCACAACAAGATCTGGATTATGGGTGGCGGCGCGTGGCAGCCCGAGACCATCCCGCTCAATGACGTATGGTGTTCGGAAGACGGCGCGAACTGGACGCGGGTAACGTCCGAAGCGCCGTGGAAGAAGCGCATGTGGTTTTCCCTGGTCGTCTATCGTGGCCATATGTGGGTCCTGGGTGGATGGTCGCGTAAGGACGGCGACTTCGGGGACGTCTGGTACTCGAAAGACGGCGCGAACTGGACGGAACTCAAATCCGACGTGGTATGGACGAATCGCCACGAGCACTCGGCGTACGTCTTCAAGGACAGAATCTGGCTGGCCGGCGGGCATGCCCGGCCTTTGAACAGCGAAGTCTGGTCGCTGGAACTTCCAACCGATTGGCAGGGGTGATCGTGATGCGCCATTGCCGCCGCCAGGCCGTCCATGCCCCTTCAGCGATACGCCAACCAGGAGGAGCCCCGTAATGAAAATCAAGTCCATCCGCGCCGTTCAGATAAACTTTCCCGAAACGTATGGACGCGCGAAGCCCGGCGCCGTGGAGTACAAAACGGCGCGCCGTCCGTCGTGGGCCGCGCAGGGCCCTGTTGCCAACCCGATGACAGGCTATCCGCGTTACGCCGCGTTCCGTCCGTCCTGGTTGCCGAATTGGGGCGGCTTCGGTTGCGTTGTCGAAGCCGAAGACGGCAGCCTGGGTTTTGCAACCGCAAGTCACGGACGCCCCGTGGCGGCCGTCATCGACGATTTTCTCGGACCGCGGTTGGTGGGCGAACCCTGCCTGGCAACTGAGAAGTGCTACGATATGATGGTGCGAATGGGGGCCTCGTACGGCGCCACCGGTCTGCATGCCTACGCCGTGAGCGCCATCGACCTCGCGCTTTGGGACCTGAAGGGAAAGCTGTTGGACAAGCCGGTATACGAACTGCTGGGCGGGCCGGCGCGCGACGATATGTTCTGCTACGCCACGGGTGGCGACGCAGACTGGTACCTGGAACTGGGTTTCGAAGCCATAAAGCTGCCGTGCCCGTATGGTCCGGCCGACGGGTTGGAGGGTCTGAGAAAAAACGTGGATCTTGTGGCCGGCACGCGAGACCTCGCCGGCGATAACGTGGAACTGATGCTGGACTGCTGGATGGCGTTCGACGTGGAGTACGCCGTTCGCCTTGCCGAGGAACTGCGCCCGAGCAAACTCAAGTGGATGGAGGAAATGCTCCGCTCGGAGGATCTCGACGCCCATGCCGAATTGCGCAGCCGGCTTCCCTGGGCGACCCTGGCCACGGGAGAACACTGGTACACGACCGTTCCTTTCCAACACGCGGCCAGCCGCCGCCTCCTGGATATATTCCAGCCGGACATCAACTGGGTCGGCGGAATGACCGCGGTCGTCAAGATCTGCGCAATCGCCGAGGCGGCCGGCATATCGGTCATTCCCCACGGCGGCGGAAATACGCCGTACGGGCAGCACGTCTGTTACGCGATGCCGGCAATTCCGTGGACAGAATGTTACATCGCCAGCCCACCGGGCGTCGACCCGGACGAAGCCGCGCGTCCCCCCGGCGTTTCAGCACCCAAAGGCGGACGGATGAAGCCGGTCGACGGACCGGGCTTCGGCGTGGAAGTCACACAGGCGCAACTGACGCCGTTTCGATATTGACACAACCTGCAGGCTGCAGGATCGCTACGAGCGACGGTGATAGACCCGGCAGGGAGACTTCCGGTTTGTCGCAGCTCCTAATGTTCCGGATCTGAATACACGCACGGGAGGGTCTACGATGAAGATGATTCCCTTTGTCGTCGCGGTCGCATTGGCGGTCGTCGCGTCATGGGCAGCGGCGCAAGCGCCCGGCGTCGACGGTCTCTTGAAGGACGCCGCCAGACACGTCGTGGCGGCGAAACGCGCGCGGACGCCGGAAAGAGCCATCGCGTTGTTTGAAGCGGCGCGCGGCAAACTGCTGGCGATTACTGAAGCGCATCCTGCAAGCGAGGCGGCCGCAAGGCTTGCAAAGGGCAAAGGAATCGGCACTCTCTCGCTGGCGGAGGTGGGGAAGGCCATCGAAAGTGCAACGGCGAGGTGCTGGAAATCGGTGAGTTCCGTGTGTGTTTCACGTCTGACGCTCCAGGCCGCGGTATCATTCGATGCAAGATCCGATTGGGAACTGGAAATACGCGCGGGTGCGTTTGCCGCGGGCGCGGCGGCGCAGGCCCTGGAGGGTAATTCGATGGAAGCCAGGGCAAACTTCAATCTGGCGGTCGCCGCGGCAGGGACAGTCAGGAGTGGATACGCGCGTGCTCGTGCGCTGGGCAGTGTCGCGTCCGTGCAGGCTGGCGCCGGCGACGTCGACTCGGCGCGCGCAACGGCCATGTCTATTGGAGATGTACAGGGCCGGATCGATGCGTTGATCGGCGTTGCGACGGCGTCGGCGAAATCGGGAAACCTGGGAGCCGCCCTCGAGGGCTTCCGGATTGCCGGCTCAACCGCCCGGGCGGTTGGAGACGGTGATTCGCGAAACAGGGGTCTGAGAAAAATCGCGATGGGACAGGCGGCGGTGGGCTACACCGCTTCCGCCCGCGCAACCGCGAAGTCGATAGAAGACGCGGAGGGACAGATCGACGCGCTCATTGGCGTTGCGTCGACAGCTGCGGACGAGGGCAGGACCGAAGAGGCGAGGAAAGTCTTCGGTCTCGCGATCGAGGCGGCCGGGTCCATCAGTGGCGGATACCGGCGGACCATCGCGCTTGGAAAGATCGCATGGGCTCAGGCCGAAACGGGCAATGAAGGGCACGCGCGATCGACCCTGGACAAAGCGCTGGCGGCATCGGGAGGCGGAGTGGACGTCGCGCGCGCCGGAGCAACGATCGCTTCGCTGGCCGACGTCGACCCTTACGTCTTCATTCAAATCGCAGCCGCCCAGATGAAGGTAGATGACCGGAATGGCGCCAGGAAGACCCTTGACAGGGTTTTCCAGTCGGTTAGCGAAGATTTGTCGCCGTCCGGGGTGAAATGGTTGTTCAACATCGCATCGGCTCAGACGGCGGCTGGCGATACCGAAGGCGCAAGGCGGACCATTGACACGGCTGCACGGCGTCTCAAATCGTCCGGCGATGTCGACCTGACGAAGAATCTCGTCTACCACATCGCGTCCGACCAGCTCGAAACACTGCTCGAAATCGCCGCGCCGCTCAGTCCTGATGACTCCGAGGCAGAGCAAGATCTGGTCTACCACGTGGCAATGCGTCAGGCGCAGACGGGCGAGATCCGGCTCAGCCGGCACAATGCGAGTACGATTGACCGGGTATCGAGGCGGGACGCCGTTTTTAAGGAGATCGTATCCGCCCAGGCCCGGAAACAGGAATTCGCGGCGGCCAGGGCGACCGCCCTGTCAATCAAGGATTCGAACAAAAGAATCAGGACGCTGGCCGAAATCGGGCGTACACAGGCGCAATCGGGCGCCGTTGACAACGCAGGAAAAACCCTGGAGTTGGCGGCGATCGAGCTGGCCCGTCGGGACGGCGGCGGGATCACCACGTGGACTTTGACGGACCTGGCAGCGGCGCAGGTTGCGGCGGGACAGATTGGCGAGGCGAAACAGACACTGCAGCGAACGCTTCAGGAACTCAAGTCGGCCACCAACCTTGCGCGCGCCACCTGGCTCCCGTCAATACTGGACGTGATCCTGAAGATAGGATAGATATTGACGCCGGGACGAGACCGGAGCGGAACCCGCTGGACCTCCGACCGCAACGCGAACTGTCAGGTGCGCGCATCGAGAACAAGCGTAGGCTGACAATACCTCGCGTTCCGTTGCCCACAAACTGACAGTTTGTGTTACGACGTGCGGGCGTGACGTGGGATAGCGTTCCTGTGCCGTTGTCGGACCTCCGACCGCAACGCGAACTGTTAGTTCGCGCGATGGGAACAAGTGAAGTCTGACAATATCTCGCGTTCCGTTGCCCACAAACTGACAGTTTGTGTTACACTGTTAATTGCGGTCGCGCAAGGGTGTTCTGGCACGCAATTCGCGGGTGAGTGTACGCAAGCGCGGCGTCCACTGTTGACAGAGGTGCCCATACATTGGCCTCGCGCGGGCGTATCCTCAACGGAGGGCGGGTTTGAACGCCGCCCTCAGTGACGGGTCTGTTCGAACAATTTAGGGTTGCAGCATGTACCGCTCGGAAAATTACGTGACGAACCGGGCGTTTTCTTTTTTGGAAAATCGCAGATGAGCCATTTTGACTATAAACCGTTCTATCGCCGCAACCTGCCACACATTCAGCCGCCCGGCGCGACCTTCTTCGTCACGTTCATTCTCGCAGGTTCTCTGCCCAAGACAGTCCTGAAACATTGGGCAGCGGAGAAACGCCAACAGGGTACTGAAAGACTACGTCCTTCCAGGTCAGGAGGTGGTGCCCGGCTTGGCTCGACCGACCGGAGAACACTTGAGAAAAAACGCGAACATCGTGTACTCGAATGGCGTCGAGAATGGCTGCGGAAATTTGAAATAATGCAGGAATATGGGCAGAATGGCCCGACTTGGCTCAAAGATGAGCGAATCGCTAAGTTGGTGGCGGAAAGCCTGCACTACCGAGACGGTAAAGTGTATCGTCTGGATGCCTATTGTATCATGGCCAATCACGTACATGTTGTGTTTTCGCCCCTGGTGAAAAAACCTTTCGTACCGCATCCTGATAGGTCGCCGAAAGTTGCAACTCAAGGGAGCAACGGGTGTTACAATTCGCTTTCCTCTATTATGCAGTCGTTGAAAGGCTTTACAGCCAGGAAGGCAAATCGGGTTTTGGGAAGGCGCGGACCATTTTGGCATCACGAAAGTCATGATCGGTGGGTTCGTGATGCTTGCGAGTGGGAGCGGATTATCGCGTATGTTCTAAACAATCCGGTGAAGGCGGGCTTAGTAGATACCTGGCACGAGTGGCGTTGGAGTTATCGTCGGACCTCCGACGGTAACGCGAACTGTCAGGTGCGCGCGATGGGAACGTTGACGAAATAAAAAACGGACGCCGACTTGTCGGCGTCCGTCTGCACGTACGAAAACTCCGTTTATCCTATCGTTTCATCACATTTGCCGCCTGGAGCCCCTTGGGACCCTCGACGATATCGAATTCGACGTCATCTCCCTCGGACAAAGACTTGAAACCTTCGCCCTGGATTGCCGAAAAATGTACGAACACGTCTTCTCCGCCGTCCTGCTCAATGAAACCAAAGCCCTTGGCGTCGTTGAACCACTTCACTCGACCGTCAGCCACTGCTTATTCACCACCTTTCTACCTTAAACTGAATGTGCAGGCAATTAAAAAGGCAAGGACCGATAATTCTGATCCTTGCCGCATCGCTTTTTTCGACTGCACAGGAGACAGAAACAACGTCCTTCTATTTACAGCGTGGGTTAAAGTTAATTGCTTACAGTTCGAATGTCAACTCCTTTTTTTAATTTGACGGGATTTTTCCATGTCCCGTCGGGATCCGCTGTTCCATCCGTTGGCGAGGCCGAACCATCCGCCGGGTCCGCAAGCTGCGCGTCAGTGTGTCGAACTGGAGAGATGCAGGCCGGTCACGCCCCCGACAATGAGTGCGATGGAAAGCAGCTTGACCGCGGTAACCGGTTCCTTGAAATACCAGAAGCCGACGAGGGAGATGATGGCTGTGCCCAGGCCGGCCCAGACGGCGTATGCGATGCTCACCGGAATCTGTTTGAGCGCCAACGTCAGTCCCGCCAGGGAGGCGAGATAAAAGACGGCAACGCCGATGGAGGGCCACAAACGGGCGAATCCGTCCGAAAGTTTCATGCACGTCGTCCCGGCGACTTCGAGAGCGATGGCGAGAAAGAGATAGAACCAACTGGCCATTGACAGATCTCCTCGATGGCTGGTGGTTGCGGTTGACTTTCCTGGGCTTCGTTGGCATTTTAGCCACGTTCTGCGGGTGAGGCAAACGCTATTGTGTGGAGTTCTTCAACGGAGGGGGCAATTGAATGTCGTTACCGATCATCATGCATGTGAATTATTGCGAACAGGGGCAGACGATCCCGGAGATGTGCCGGAAGGCGGTGGGGTGGGGGTACGACGGTATCGAGTTCCGCCGTCATCGCAGGGGCGAAGAGGAGACGCAGAAACAATACCTGGATATGATTGCCGCAGCCGCCGAAGCATCGGGATTGAAACACGTGCTGTTCGGCGGCCCCGGTGTGGAACTGATGCAGGAAGATGCCGGCATCCGCAGGGCGCAGGTTGAGGAGGGGGTCAGGTTCTATCGACTCGCGGGTGAACGGCTGGAACTTACGGTCTGCAATATCATGGCCGGGACGCTGCGCAGTTCGGACCCCAATGCGGGGTCGGCACATCATCTGCACGGGTCCGGAGCCGCGTCGGCGCATCATTACGAATGGGCGGCCGAAGGGTTCAGGGAACTTGGCGCGGTCGCCGAGGAGATCGGATTCAGGCTCGCGTTCGAGATCCACATGGGCTAGTTTCACGATCTGCCGGCGCCCACGATGAAACTTCTGGATATGATCGGTTCTCCGTTCGTCGGGGCGAACCTGGACTATGGGAACATGGTGTATTTCCCGTCCTGTCCTTCAATCGGGGAGACCGTTTCCACGCTTGGAGAGAAGCTGTTCATGGTACACCTGAAAAACTCGATGCCCGCAGGAGACGGACGGAACGCGGTGGGATTGGGCGACGGGATTATCAACCACCGGGAGTATCTGCTGGCGTTGCAGCGGGCGGGTTTCAACGGTCCATTGTGTATTGAAGCCCCGAGGCCGGGCGACCGGGAGTGGTTCGCGCAGCAGGACATCGCGTATCTGAAATCCGTGTTGAAAGATCTGGGGTGGGAGTAACAGCGGGGGATAAGGGTTCCGGTCGATCGTATGTTCGTTATTTTTCCATGCGTTGTGTTATTTCAGGACCAGGCGCGAGGCACCCAGGACGCCGGCGTCGTTGCCCAGTTCGGCCGGCAGGATCCGGGTGTGATCGTACATCCCCTCAAGGGTGTATTCACGGGCGGCAGCAGCGACGGGGTCGAGAAGTACGCCGCCGGCCCCGGCGATTCCCCCGCCAATGGCGATGATGTCGGGGCTGATGACGTTGATGAGATTGGCAATGGCGATGCCGAGATAGCGGGCAACGCGGGCGACGGCTTCAATGGCGAGGCTGTCGCCGTTTTTCGCGGCCAGGCAGATGGTTTCCGGTGAGAGGGATTCCGCATCCGAGAAAGAAGTGGACACCGCATCCGGAAGCCGGTGGCGAACGTAGCGGACCATCGCGGGGCCGGCGGTGAGGGCTTCCAGGCATCCCTTTTTGCCGCATCCGCAGAGGGGGCCGTCGGGGTCCATGCACATATGGCCGATTTCACCCGCCGCGAATGAGGCGCCGTGGTGAATGCCGCCGCCCAGGACCAGCCCGCCGCCAATGCCCGTCCCCAGGGTGATGAGGAAGAGAGACTCGCATCCCCGCCCCGCACCCAGTTGGGCTTCCCCCATGGCGGCGACACTGGCGTCGTTGTCGATTTCAACGTTCAGCCTGATTCTCGCCTCAAGAATCTGTTTGAACGGCACGTGGTGCCAGCGCAGATTCGGAGCAATGATCACCGTGCCCTGTGGCGTCGTGACGCCCGGGACGCCGATGCCAATGCCCTCGATGTCGCCTGACAAAAGGCCGTTCCGGACGCGGAGGGATTCGACAAGTTCCGCAATCCGGTCCGCCACGCCGTGTTCGCCGCTTTCGACGTCCGTAGGACAACGCTTCCTGGCTTCAATGCGACCGCCGGCGGACACGAGCGCGCCCTTGATGCTGCCACCGCCCAAATCGATGCCTATGGCGTATTGCGCTTGTCCTGCCATTGCGGATCCTTCCGGTTGACGCCCGTCGAAGATCGTCGATATCAACCCTGGCTGGCCTGAAACAAGCGACAGGCGGAGCCCGCCAACGCTCCTGGCCGCATCGGGACCCCGTGTCAGGCGTTTTCGGCGATCCAATTCAGATAAGGCGGGTGCCCTTTGTGGATGGGCAGGGCAATGATCTCAGGTACATCGTAAGGGTGTAGTTCGTTCGCCCGGGCGATGAGAGCGTCCAGGCTGTCCTCTGTCGTCTTGAGAATCATGAGAAACTCCGGTTCATCTTCAATGGAGTCCTGCCAGCGGTAAATGGATCGGATCTGCCCGGTGATGTTGGCGCATGCCGCCAGTCGTTCTTCAACCAGAACGCGACCGATTTCGGCGGCTTCGGCTTCACTCGGAACGGTGACGAACACGACGTGTTTTCGGACATCAGGCATGATTCACCTCCTGGTGTCGAGACCCAATCAAAGAGGCGTGCCGATGGGACAGCACCCAAGTCTCGCACCGCTGAAGATATGCAGAAGGACCGGAAAGTCAAGGTCAGTGTTCCAAACCGGAAGACGGTAGCAATGGCGGGTAGACGTAAGACGGGAGAGGGGAGAGATTGTCCGCCCCGTGCGGTTTCATTTCTTGCCGGAGGCATAGTGTCCTGTCCCAAAAATACCTCACCATTCTTCCGCCGATTCATCCCGTCTCGCTACGTTGGGCCGACCTGCCCAGGTCGCCTGCGCTCAGGTGCCTTGCGAGCCGGGCGACTCGACGGCTGAATTTAGGCATCTTATTTCTGGGACAGAACAATAGAGGAAGACTCAATCGGGCAAGAACGTCATCTACCGTCTCACGTCTAACGTCTCACCGCCTCTTAAAAAAGAGAGATTCCAAAACGGAAAATGAATTCGCAACGAACCGACATAAAGGACGGTATCGATCCCATACGTCTCGAGCGGGCCGGCGAGGTATTGGAACGCCACGTCCGTAAGCGGAGCACGCCAGGCGCCGTGGGCCTGCTCGTGCGGGGTGGGGGCGGGGTCGCCTGCTGGACAGCCGGACGCCACACGTACGAGCCGGATGCGCCGGAGGTAAGAGAGGATGACCTCTACGACCTCGCGTCGCTTACGAAGGTGGTTGTGACAACGTCGATTTGTATGGCGCTTGAATCCGGGCTGGACCTGGATGAGCGAGTGAGTGAATACGTTCCGGCTTTCCGCGGGGATGGCAGGGACGCCGTGAAGATCAGACATCTACTGGCGCACTGTGCCGGGTTGCCCGCGCACCAGCGATTTTTCGAGACCTGCCGGGGTAAGGCGTCGGTACTCGCGGCCGCGTGCAGGACACCGCTCACGTACGCACCGGGGTCCGCGACGATTTATAGCGATTTGAGCTTTCTCCTTCTGGGGGCAGCCATCGAAGGGTTGGGTGGAGTACCGCTCGAAAACCTTGCCCGGCAGTACATTTTTGGTCCTCTGGAGATGGGTCAGACCATGTTTCTGCCCGGGCGCGAGTTGTTGGACCGCATTCCGCCAACGGAGTTTCAGGCTGAGCAACGCAGGGGGTTGATTCATGGTCAGGTGCACGATGGAAATGCCTGGGCAATGGGCGGTGTGGCGCCGCACGCGGGACTCTTCGGGGCGGCGGCGGATCTGGGGCGTTTCTTGAGGGTGATGCTGAACGGAGGTATGCACGAGAGAAGGCGGGTTTTTTCCGAAGATGCCATCCGCCGGTTTACGTCGCGGGCGGAATTGGCGCCCGGCAGCACCCGCGCGCTGGGGTGGGATACAGTATCGGAGGCGGGCAGTTCCGCAGGCCGGCGTTTCTCGGTCCGGTCGTTCGGACACACCGGCTTCACGGGCACCTCCGTCTGGGCCGATCCGGAGCGGGACGTCGGCGTAATACTCCTGACAAACCGGGTGCATCCCACCCGCGAGAATCAGGGGATACGAAGGTTGCGGCCGGAGTTTCACGACGCGGTGATGGATGCGGTCAGGCAATGAACGCGGGTGGTTTGACAGGCGCCCCAAGCACCGGGATGACCGTTTAACCTTGATTCGCTAGTGCGCCGTGAAAAGGCGCGGAACTTCAGTGGGTGAGAGTCCCACCCGACAGATGTTGCCACAGTCGGAAGCAATCGGAGCGGAGACGTAGGTAACGACATCTCCGAAGCCTCCGGTGTAGAGGGTCGCCAGGCGACTCGGCGAGTATGTGGGCTGAAACGTGAGTAAACGCTGAGCAGGCCTCGAAAAGGGTAATGCGGGAGCCGACCCGGCTTGCGAACGGGGAAGGCCGCCGTCGCTGGGGAAGCAGGCAACGAGAGCACCCAACGGTCCCGCCGGGGTAATGGCGGAGGCACGCATACAAGGAGATCCGACGCAACACGGGAAGCCCCAGCGGTGGTGGAGAGCCACCAACCGGAAGCCCGTGAGGGCCAGGCCGGGCCGTATGGGGTGGCGGACAGGCTCGTAGTACCTGTGATGCCGGGTAACGCCGGCGGAGGAAAGGGGCCTGACTTCGGATGTGCTTGTGAAGGGGACAACTGTCGGGAGAGTGGCGCAAGCCTATAACCTCCTCCAGAATAAGACGAGGCGACTCCAGATCAAGCTAAGGTTTCAGGTGAAGCTGTCCGGGCAGATCGGGCAGTGTGTACCTGAAGGCGATGTCCGTCGGAGAGCCGGATGCGGTAACTCCGCACGTCCGGTTCGACGAGCGGGATGTGGAAACGGAGCAGGGAGGGGCTATTGAGGCACCGCCAGACGAAAGGGGCGGGAACAGACAGGCCACTCCTAAACCACCGCGCCACATCTCGACTCTACTTTTTCCGGGACGTAAAATCGAATATAGGCAAGTGAATAAAGGCGATTTGACGGCTGATTACCAGGATACACCAGGTCACTGGACGTGAACTGAAAAAACGTCCTTTTTGACGACCATTGCGCCCCGTTTCAGGGGTTTTCGTCGCGTTTCCGAGTTGCTGTTTTTTTCGGATTGGGGTTAACGCAGCACCTGCTTCAGGTACTCCAGGTCCAGTTCGGGATACGCAGGATACCGGCAAAGCAGGTTCGCCACCTCTGCACGGGCTTCTGCGAGCGCCTCCGGCCGGGTCCTGGACCGCGCTTTGCTCGGCGTTCCGGCGTGCCTGCCTTTCCTGATCCGGACGGGCCGTGTGTTGTAGAGGACAAGCCGCAAGATGGCGGCGATTCTCCGCATTTCGTCCGCGCCCATGCCGAGCGTCGTGAGGGCGGGTGTGCCGACCCGTAGCCCGCTGGTGTACCATGCGCCGTTCGTATCGAAGGGTAATGCGTTGCGGTTGAGCGTGATCCCGGCATTTCTCAGGACGGATTCCGCCTGCCTGCCGGTGAGACCAAGCGGCGTCACGTCGATGAGCAGCATATGGTTGTCGGTGCCGCCGGTGAGTACGTTAAGCCCCTCTTTAACGCAGGCTTCGGCCAGGGCCACGGCGTTTTGCACAATACGTCGCGTGTAGGTTCTGAATTCGCCGGCGCCTGCCTCCTCAAAGGCGACGGCCTTGGCAGCAATGGCGTGGGGCAGAGGACCGCCCAGCACCATCGGGCACCCGCGGTCCACGTGTTCCGCATATTCCGCCGTGCAAAGAATCATGCCGCCTCGCGGCCCCCTGAGGGTCTTGTGGGTCGTGGTGGTCACAACGTCGGCGTGCGTCACGGGATCGTAGTCGCCGGTGAAGACCTTGCCTGCCACCAGACCGGAAAAGTGCGCCATATCTACCATAAAGACTGCGCCCACTTCATTCGCTATTTCCCTGAAGATGCGAAAATTGATTTTACGCGTGTAAGCGCTGTATCCGGCCAGTAGGATCAGGGGTTTGAACGCCTTCGCCTGGCTGCGGACCCGGTCGTAGTCGATAAGCTTGGTTTCGGGGTGGACACCGTAGGTTTCTACGTGGAACATTCTGGAGGAGACGTTCTGCCGGTAGCCGTGGGTGAGATGGCCGCCGGAATAGTAATCAAGCCCGAGCAATTTCTGGTTGCCCAGCGCGGTTCTGAGTTCCCGCCAGTCGGCGTCGGAGAGAGCTGCGAGGTCGTTCCGTCCCGTCCGTTCAACGAACGGCGTCTGAATGCGGGCGGACAGGATAGCCCAGAAGGCGACAAGATTGGCATCGGCGCCGGAATGGGGCTGAACGTACGCGTGGTCCGCCCCGAAGAGGTCTCGAGCGAGGGAAGCGGCATGTTTTTCGACGGTGTCGACGTTATCACAGCCCGCGTAGAAGCGGCGTTCGGGCACACCTTCCGCATACTTGTCGGTGAAGAGATTGCCTTGTGCGAGCTGAACGGCCAGCGAGCAGTAGTTCTCGCTGGCGATCATCTTCAGGTTGCCGCGCTGATCCTCCAGTTCGGCAACGATGGTTGCGGCCACTAGAGGTGAAGTCGCGTGAATCTGTTCCAGTGACGCGAGGTAGGAGACAAAACCCGGATCCACGGGACTGCCGACCGCGGCGGATTCGGAGAGATACCTGGCAAGTGGAGACATCGAGCGTTTTACATCGGCAGGTGGTATTGCCTGAACCATTCTGTTTCTCCCGGACACGGTGGAAAGGAGGGGTCAGATAAATCGGCCGGAATCGATATCGGGTGAATCGAACGCCGTTCACCGGTGGAGGCGTGGAGACCGGACACACAAAGACCCGGGCCGGAAAACATGGAGAGAGCCCGGGCGATTGACATTCTGTAATATTCAGCGTTTCGGATGAACAATGAATTGCGGCGCCGTGTTGCGCCTTCCAGCGAAAACACGGTCACCGCGAACTCAAATATATCGGACTTCCTGGGTGCGGTCAACCAATTTTTGGCAGATTTCCGGACAGGAGACCGGTACTCGCCTGCCGTCGCGCCGGCATCGATCGCGCGCGCCGTTGCGAACCACCAAACCGCAGACAGCGTCCCCTGAATCCGCCGGGAGATTTTCCACTTGCCAACGTGGTGTGGCCGGACTATATTTGCATTTTAAATGGCAATCTCTTCTATTCGAAATCGACTTTTCCGGCTCCCCGGCTGCTGTTTTTCCGCTCCCATGCAGGGGAGCTTTTTTTGTTGTGAGAAACTGTTTTAAATTCCCGGTAAGTTCCCGAGCGCGAGCGAAAAGGTGTCGGTCCAGGCGGGCGAAGCCGACTGTATCTAAAGATACAGGTGGATTTGACCAACGTCGGCCGACGTCTTTGCAGCCGCGCGAAGACCGCTGGGGGTTTTAATACAGCTTCTGAGGGAGGACACTCGATGGACGGCCTGTTCCACGTGGTCGAGGCGCAGCAGTTCAATCGTGAACTGCTGACGGAGATTTTCGCGGTCACCAAGGAGATGGAGGAGGTTGTCAGCCTCTACGGGTCCAGTATACTCAATCGCCGCATCATGGCTACGCTGTTTTACGAACCCAGCACCCGCACCCGGCTTTCTTTCGAGTCGGCCATGATCCGTCTGGGGGGAAGCGTGGTTACGACCGAGTCGGCGCGGGAGTTTTCCTCGGCGGCGAAAGGCGAAACGCTTGAAGACACCATCCGAATTGTGGAGGGATACGCGGATGTAATTGTGCTTCGGCACTACGAGGGTGGATCCGCTCGGCGGGCGGCTGAAGTGGCGTCGGTGCCGGTCTTGAACGCCGGCGACGGACCCGGTCAGCATCCTACGCAGGCGCTGCTCGACGTCTATACGATTCAGAAGGAAATCGGCCGGCTGGACGGTATTTCGGTGGCTATGGTGGGCGACCTCGCCAATGGACGCACTGTGCGTTCGCTCGCTTATCTGCTCACCCGGTACCAGGACGTAAAGCTGTATTTCGTGGCGCCCGAGATGGTGCGCATGAAGGCTGACATCAAGGAATACCTGCTCCGGAACGGGGTGTACTTCCAGGAACGTGACGACCTGATCGACGTTGTTCGGCAGGTTGACGTGGTCTATCAGACACGGATCCAGAGGGAACGGTTCGGCGATCGCACAAGTGACTACGAAGCGGCCCGGGGGAAATACATCATCGATACAAAGGTAATGGAGGCGCTTTCCGATAACGCCCGCGTGATGCATCCGCTGCCTCGGGTGGACGAGATCGACCCCGCGGTTGATACGGACCCCCGCGCGGCATATTTCCGGCAGGCGCACAATGGACTATACATCCGGATGGCCCTGCTGAAGATGGTGCTGGCCGGGTGATCGATGGTGGAAACCGACACCTTTTGATACCCGTACGAAAATACCGGGTAGCACGTGAACACACGAGTGCCGCCAATCAGGGCTTGCTGGCAGTAACGCCGGCGAACGGTTTCCGCGCCATGAAGTCATCCCGGACGGGCGGCTCCACCTCGGTCAGCGCGATCATCTCCCGGGAGACGTCGACCCCCATCACCGATGCCGCGCCGGCACGCTTGAACTGACGCGCATAGATCCCCTCGCCGCATGCCAGGTCCAGCACCGTTTTCCCGCACGGGGCGCTCAACAGTTGGAAGACCGCATAGCGCTCATTGGCATATCGGAATGGGAGAAGCTTCGAGTCGCGGTACTCTTCGGCAATGTCGTCACAGGTCTGCCGCGATGGAATGGAATTCCCTTCTTCCGGATCTGTCACGAAGGAAGCTGTCAGCGCACAGCGATAAGCTTGAATCGGAGAGTTACGAAAGAGGGTAGACGTGAGACGTGAGACGGGAGATGATGTGAGTGCCCGTTCGGTTTCATTTCTTGCCGGAGCACAAAGGAAGAACCAATCGGGCAAGGACGTCTTCTACCGTCTTACCTCTACCGTCTCACCGCTTTCAGGGGGTGGGTCGTGGTGGGTCGTTGGCGGCAGGGGTATTTGTCCCCTACCTGAAAGGCGCGATCTCGGGCATCGTCAACACGCCGGGGGAGGGGACAAGACCCAGGCGCCGCGCGAGGGTGACGACCGGTTGCAGTTTGCGCACTGTATGGACGAATGCGGACGCGGCGGCGGAGTCGCTACTGCGGACGATGCCGTGTTCAAGGAGGTATTCCCAGGTGGACTTCGCCCTGGGAAAGACCTGTAGCCGGAGTTCGGCATCTGGCGGCAACTGCGCTGCTTCGCGAATGAGTTTTAGCGCCGTCTGATAACCTCCCAGTTCATCCACCAGCCCCAGCTTTCTGGCGTCCTCGCCGGTCCAGATGCGACCCCGGGCGACGTCGAGCACGCGTTCTATCGGCAACGAACGTCCCTCGGCGACCTTGTCTGTAAAATCCTCGTACACTGTATCCAGCCAGGCCTGGAACACTGACCATTCTTCGTCTGAGAAGTCTTTGGTGCCGGTCCACATGGCGGAATGTGCGCTCGTGTGGACCTCGTCCCACGAGATTCCTGTCTTCTCCCAAAAACCGGACGTCAGCATCTTGCCCGCCAGCACCCCTATGGACCCGGTGATCGTGCCTGGCTGCGCAACAATCCGGTCCGCGGCCATGGCGACGAAGTATCCGCCGGAGCCCGCAACGTCCCCCATGGAAACGACCACCGGTTTGCCGGCTTCACGGGCCCGGACGGTTTCGCGCCAGATTGCGTCCGAGGCGACGTAGGATCCGCCGGGGCTGTCGATACGAAAGAGGATCGCTTCGACGTCCTGGTTGCGAACAGCATCGCGAAAGGCCCTGGCGACGGTATCCGATCCCATCGTAGTTTCGCCGGAGGTCGGATCGAAATCGCTCTTGCCCCGCGTCACGTCGCCGACTCCGTAGATCAGGGCGACGGTTTCACCGTGTTCGTCGTCGTTTTCAATCCGTTTCAGATATTTGCCCAGCGTCAGATACGTCGCGCCCTCGTCCACCTGTTCCTTTACGTGTTCGTACACCTCGTCCCGGTACGCCAGCCCGTCTATCAGCCCCGCCTCCAATGCTCCCTTAGAGAGGAATGGTCCCGTGTCGAACAGTTCGCGGACCGCCTCGGGCGACAGGCCGCGTTTGTCTGCGATCCCGCGCACCAGTTGATCGAATTGTGAGTTCATCACCGCCTGGGTCGCTTCTTCATGGGCTGACGTGTACTGGCGTTCGGTATAGAAATTCTTCGCGTTCTTGTACTCCCGTCGATGGTCCAGGCGTGGGACAATGCCAAATTTTTCCAGGGTTCCGCGTATGAAGGGGGTCTCGGCGATCAAACCTGTCAGCCCAACAACGCCGGAAGGCTGGAGATAGATCTCGTCGAACGCCGTTGCGAGATAGTAAGAGCCGTTGCCCGGGCCGAATTCGCCGAATGTCTCTGCATAGACGACTGCGGGCTTGCCGCTCTCACCGAATACACGCACGGCGTCTCGCAATTCCTGAAGCCTCGCAAGACCCATTCCGCTGTTTCCCACCCTCGCCAGGAGCGCCACGACGCGCCCGTCTGAAGCGGCCCGATGGAGACCCTCAACCATGTCCCGAACCGTGATCGCATCGGGAAACAGGACTTCGGCAATAGGATTGCCCGGTACGTACTCGGGAAGATTCCGTTCGAGATTCAGTTCCAGGACGGTGAGTCGCGGCACTTCTTCTTCACCCTTGTACATCAACGCGATGGCAACGGCCGCGATTACGATGACGATCATGGTGGCAATACCACCAATAATGGCAAAGACCTTCAATGCGATCCGCTTCATGGCAGACCTCCATCTGAGAGTCGATGATAAAAAAAACGGGGTGGGGTACGGACGCTACGGTGCCGTCTGTCCGGGTTTCAAGGGGTGCGGAGAGGTAATGTCGTTCCAGTAGGAGGATTTTGGAAGATACAGAAAAGTCAGAATGAACTGCCAGTGAAAACCTGCGAGCCCGCGCAGTTAGCCCCAATTCGAAAGTGCGCCGTGAAAAGGCGCACTTTCGAATCAAGGTTAGATTGGTCCTGGCGATCAGGCGGGGCCGGACAGTTCAATTTCCCAGCCGGGGAATACCAGGACAGCCGGATGGCACATCAATGCTCTCGCCAGTACCTTCGCTCGCTCCACGCCAAGTCGGATGCGGCCGTTCTCAATGGCCGATATAGTAGGCTGGGGAATGCCGGTGCGTCTGGCGAGTTCGTTCTGGCTGAGTTTCTGAAGTTCGCGGATCGCCCGGACGGACTCGCCGACGGATACAGCCATATTTTTTGGCGCCTTGCGCTGATTTCCCATCTCGCTGCCTCCCGCGATCACTTGCCGCGTATGGCCCTCACGCGGATTTCCCGGTTTTTGACTCTGTAGATGACGCGACACCCGGCGCCCAGCCGGGACTGTCGTCGTCTCTTCTTCTTCCCCGGCCGCGTTTCGTCGCGAAACCCCTCGATGTACCTGAGGCCATCGGGACCGGAGAGGGTTACGATATCTTTCCACGTCTCGTAACGCGCGAGTATTTCCCGGGGAATGGAATCGACCTGCCTTCTCACCTTTCGATGTTCAAGAACGGTCCACATATTAAATAATATATAGTATATAAATAATATGGCAACTATAATCGATCTTGCGTTCTGTCCCGGAAATAGATCAACGAAATTCGGTCGGCCGGAAGCAGCAATGATGAAAATCAGCTCACACAAAGACACAAAGGGAAAGACAGCGATCAGCAAGAGGCGGGGGGACGGAAGACCGTAGCGGTGAGAGGGCCACCCTTCGCCCACCGGCTATCTATACGGACTGACGCCGTCAATCACGGACGCCAACGCCATTTTGCGGGCAACCTTGAAAGTTGCCCCTACAAAAACAACGACAGCGCGTAACCCCGCGAGACCGATTCGTTGATGTTTGGTTTTCGTAGGGGCGGTTCGCGAACCGCCCGCTATACTCCAAAGAGCAGCCGGTTCCGTGGCCGGCCGTCGATTCAGACGTGTTATGAACGGACAGGATTGCCCCTTTTCGGTTGACAAGAGCGGATGGTACCGTGCATGTTTATTGTTGAATCAGGAAGCGAGTTATTCGACGCTGAGGTCAATATGGGCGATGTTTTGAAGGTTGAACATATCGAAGCCGGGCCGGGACAGCGGCGGGACGGTTATATGACGGTAGGAGAGATGCAGGATAATTCTCCCGTGCGCCTTCCCGTCGTGCTGATGAACGGTGCGGAACCAGGGCGGACTCTGTATCTTCAGGCGGCCAGCGATGGAGACGAACTGAATGGCATCGCCGTGATCAGGCGGGTACTAAATCGACTGGATCCGGCGGTCCTGAAGGGAAGGGTGATTGCAACCCTGGTTGCGAACTTTCATGCCTTTCACGCGGGCGAGTCCCTGAATCCCGTTGACGGGAAGAAGATGAACCGGTGCTTTCCGGGTCGCAAGGAGGGCACGTCGAGCGAGCGTGTGGCGTACAGGCTGTTCCAAAGCGCGGTGAAACAGTCGGACTATTGCATTGATTTACACCAGGGCGGGGTTCGACCCATGATCGACGAAGTCCGGGTACGGGTAGACCGTCGTAAACGCATCCACCGCGCCTGCATGGAGATGGCCCGCGTGTTCGGCATCGGGTACATTCTGGACTGTCGGGGACCGGACGGACAACTGGCGCGCGCGGCGCCCGATGAAGGAATTCCCACCATCGATCCGGAACTGGGAGGATGCCATGGATGGGACGAAGGCAGCATACGGAAGGGCGTGGCGGGCGTGGAAAACATCCTGAAGCATTACGGATTTATCGAGGGCCGGGCTCAAACTCCCCGGCGACAGATGGTGGTGGACGGCTTTCTGTCCCTCCTCGCTGCGCGGGGCGGCTTTGTGGAGTACAGGGCGGAGCTGTACGATCATCTGCAAAAAGGGGATCCCGTGGCCGACGTGACCGATCCGTTCGGCAGGGTGCTGGAAACGGTCTATGCGCCCCAGGAGTCCATTTTTTGGGCGCGGTCGTTGCGGCCAATGGTTGCTACAGGGGAGGCGTTGGCCATGTTAGGAAAGAACATACGGTACCTGTAGTCGGATTTCGCGGTGTGCCCGGGTGGTTATTCCCGCGTGGACCTGACCGCGTCGATGCGTTCTCGCACAAGAGGCCGGATGTAGACGTCGTCGAGAGGAAGCCGGGCGAAATCCCGGGCGAAGATCTCAATGCGTGTGCGGACGTCAGGTCCCTGGTTGAGTATAAATCTTGGCTTGCCCCGCACCACGCAGAGGCCGCCTTCGCCGCCTTCGAGATTCGCGTAGATGACGGGGATGTCCAGGCGTTCTGCGAGGGCCTCGAATTCCTGCAATAACTGGGTGTCGGTCATAATGCGGCATTGTCGGACCTGAAGGATGGCGCCCGCGGGGCAAGACTGGCGACCGGGAGCACAACGATGTCTCGTGTAATATAACCCACCCGACTACGCCCGCCAATGAGGAAGCGCCTTGGCAGGCGATGGCTCCATGGCGAGGAGGATGAACGGGGCGGAATGATCGAATTCCTCAACTGCCCTTGACAAACTCCCCTGGTTATTCTACGTTATCGAAGGTAAAGCCGTGAGTTCCCGTACAGGTTTTAACGCGTTCCAGTCACTCACTCTTGCGAAAGTCCCTTGATCTAAGAGTCTTACAGTAAGACTTCAACGTAAGATGCGTACATGTTTCATCACGCTGCTTGCATACGGTATGATGTTGGAATCCCCCCACCGCATCAGCCGTCGACTGCCTGTGCGTTGCGCGCAGACAGGCCGGCCCTTCGACAGGCTCAGGGGTCGGCTCGGCTTCTGCGACTCGCCCTCAAGGGGGAGTGATTGGTCCATCAAACCGCCGCGCGCGTTCCGTGCCACCTATTCATGTCGAGAGCGAAAATAAGATAGCCAAATGTTGGCTCAATCCCGTTCGACTTCAAGGCAGCGGAGGGTTTAGTCGCGCTGACATCAAAAGGATTCAAAAAGCGGTGAAGGACAATCAGGAACTATTGTTGCGAGGGTGGGATGAATACTTTACAGACTGAGCGGATAGTTGCCAAAGCCGAGAATATTACTGTTACAGACGATACGTTGACCGTTGACTTCGTCGACGGACGCAGTATATCGGTTCCTTTGGCGTGGTATCCCCGTCTACTTCATGGTTCGCCCAGGGAGCGAAATAACTGGAGAACTATTGGTAACGGAGATGGATTTCATTGGCCGGATTTGGACGAGGACCTCAGTGTGGAAGGGTTGCTCCTTGGCAGGCCATCCGGCGAAAGTCAACGGTCCTTTCAACGATGGTTGGACGAGCGCGCGAAACGCCTTGAAATATCTTGAGTTATCGAGAGACGATTTTCCTCTGACTTAAACCACCCGGCGGTAACGTCATTATCCATTCTCCAGCATCAACGCGGTACATCAGCGATCCAAAACTGTTCGTCGCTATTCTCCCCGAATCAGCCACTGAATAAAGCATCGCATCGTTCTTACTCTCTAACACTTACCTCAATAGTGCCCGTAACATTTCGTCCTCCCGAATGAAAAGCCAGAACCTTCCACGATGCCTCATATTCGATCTATCCGAGGTTTTCATCGCTGGGCTTCCAGGAGTCGAGAAGCGTATTTCGAGCAAACTCTCCATTCTGGAAGACGGCCTTCTGGAGTGGTTTCTCGGAGACCCGCTGATGCAGGTGCTGGAAGGGCGAATTTCCGAGGATGCCTACCTGGGCGGGATTCTGGAACGATCGCGCTGGGACCTGCAACTGGCGTCGCTCAAGCGAATGCTCAGAGACAACTTCCACGTTCGGATCGAGGGTTCGCTCGACATTCTGCGCGAGGTCGCGAAGTCGTATCGCGTTGCCATGCTGTCGGACCACGTTCGGGAGTGGATTCATTACATCAGGACGATTCATCCGTTTCTGAATGTATTCGACGATCGGTTCTACTCCTACGAATTGGGAAAGACCAAGTCTGATCCGACGGTTTTTCCGGACGTCCTCGACGTACTCGGCCTCGCACCAGAGGCGTGTCTGTTTATCGACGATCGAATCCAGAACGTGAGGAACGCGGAATCGGTCGGCCTGCCGTCCATCCATTTTCGCGACGCCGGTCAGTTGAGGATCGATCTGGAGAGAAGACGGATCCTGCCCTGATGTCGCGATACCTGAAAATGGTCTGCGAAATGTGTCGGGCCCGGCGCGATTCGGCTGCAACCGCCGCCTGTCAGGTTGCCCGCAATCGGTCAAACCTCCGGCTACGTAACGAAACGGCAAACCGGTGATCGAAATACTGTCTCACGATTGTGCCGAGGAACTGATTTCCAATACCGCCGCTTACCTGGAAGTGCGCGAGAGCGAGCATAACCTGCCCCTCGGCCTGATGTACGGGCTTGCCGGAAATCCGCAGTGCTTTGGCGTGGAACTCCCCGTGATGTTGAGTGTCCTGGACCGGGATCGCGCGGTTGGTATGGCGATCATGACGCAGGGAAAAAAACTTATCCTGAGCAGATTCGACGTCCGGACTGAGAATGCGGTGGGTCCACTGGTTCGCCATTTGCACGCGAACGAGGTCTCGGTACCCGGCGTTGTCGGGCCGGAGGAGGAAGCCCGCGTCTTTTGCGATTCCTGGGTCGAAGCGGTACATGGCGCATCTTCAAGACTGACCATGCGCATGCGTGCCTTCGAGATCAGAGAGGTCGCCGTCGTTCCACTTTCAAAGGGCGTAATGCGCCTGGCGTCTATGGATGACCACGCCGTCGTGGCGCGGTGGATTGCGGAATTCTCGGAGCAGATCGGTGAGCCAACGGATCCGGAGGCAGCCGCAGGCGGCGCCGAGCGGTTCATTCAGGCGCGACAGGTGTACATCTGGGACCGCGGGGGGCCGGTTTCCATGGCGAAGACCTCCCGTGCGACCAGAAACGGCATCACCATCAATGGCGTGTACACGCCCGCGGAGCATCGCAATAGGGGATACGCGACGTCGTGTGTCTGGTCTTTGACGGAAAAGCTGCTCTCGGATCGCTATTCGTTCTGCAGCCTTTATACAGATCAGTTGAATCCCACGTCCAACAGCATCTATACCAAAATCGGCTACCGGCCGGTGGGGGATGCATTGACGTATGATTTCTCGTATACCGGGTCAGGTGATTCGGACGAAGCCGCCTGAGTTGTCGATTCCGCGTGTACGCACCGGGCAGCCAACCGCGTTTGGACGCTTTCTACTTGAATGGAGTCGGGAATGAAGTACGATCTGCTGGTTAAGGGAGGGACGCTGGTCGATCCGGCGGAAAGCCTTAGCGACGTACGGGACGTGGGTTTCGCGGCAGGGAGGGTTGCCGCGGTCGGCGAGTGTCTTGACGGGTGCGAAGCCCGCGAGGTGATCGACGCGGCGGGTTGCGTGGTGACGCCCGGATTGATCGATCTTCACGTCCATGTGTTCGCCGGTGTCAGTCACTTTGGCATCGAACCCGATCCCACGTGTCTGGCTCGAGGCGCGACGACAGTGGTCGATGCGGGGTCCGCAGGCGCCGATATTTTTCCCGGTTTCCGGAAATACGTGATCGACGTGAGCGAGACGCGGATTCTGGCCCAGATGAATATCTCGTCGCAGGGGATGTTGACCGAGGAGATCGGCGAGTTCGAGATTCCCGAATACGCGGACGTGGACAAGGCCTGCCGCATGATTGAGCTGCACCGCGACGTCGTTCTGGGCGTGAAGGTCCGGCTGACGAGGAATACTATCGTCAGCGAACGGTCCGGCATGCTCCCTCTTCACAGGGCAAGGGAAGCGGCGGACGCGGCCGGAATGCCCATCATGGTGCATCCGCAGGACTCGTGGTGTAATTCGATTGACGATATACTGAGCGTGATGAAGGGCAAAGATATTCTGACGCATTGTTACCACGACTTTCCGTGCGGGATTCTCAATGGCGAGGGGCGTGTCCGCGATTCGGTTCTGGATGCGATCGAACGGGGGGTTGTGTTCGACGTGGGTCACGGCGCCGGGTCTTTTTCCTGGGAGATTGTCGAGACCGCACTCTCACAGGACGTCCTGCCAACCACGATTTCATCGGACCTGCACATTTACAATGTCAACGGACCCGTTTACGACCTGGCCTCGGTGGTCACGAAATTTCTTCACCTGGGTCTGTCGATGGAAGATGCGATTTCACGCGTGACGTCCGTTCCTTCGAAAATAGTCGGGATGGAGGGCGAGGTAGGGACGCTGGCGAAAGGGGCCTACGGTGACGCCGTCGTGTTCGAGTTGCGGAAAGGGCACTTTCGCCTCGAGGATTCGAGAGGGCAAGGCCGGACCGGTACGCGGAGTCTGGTGCCGGTGACGGTCGTAAAGGGCGGCCGGGTATATACGTCCCGACGCACCTGTGGAGCGTGAGATGATATCGGGAGACGGATATGTCGTCGGCAATTGAGCCAGAGCATACAAACGATCTGATCGGCGTAACGGACGTGGATATCGCGGCGGACGGTTCGGCCCTGGTCTTCGTGCGGCAGGAGATCAACAGGGAGACGATGAAGCGGGAGTCCCGGATCGTGATGCAATCGCTTGCGGACGGTACTGCCGTGGATGTGACGGAGGGTCCACGGGACGGCGCGCCGGGACTTTCGCCGGACGGCAAGAATCTGGCCTTCTTGCGTTCTGGAGAGGACGACAGAACGCAGGTCTGGGTGACGCAGGTCGATGGCGGGAAACGGAGGCAGGTGACGACGCTTCCGGATGGGGTGAAGGGTCTGGCATGGGCGCCCGATGGAACGGAAATTGTCGTTGTCTCACGGGTGGACCCGGACCGCGCACCGGAAGACCACGATGATGAGCAGATGCCGAGGACGATGGTCGCCCGTCGCGTGCGATACCGTGACGATGGAGACGGCTGGCGGGGTGACGCGTTTTCGCAGTTGTTTCTGGTGGACGCCGCGACCGGCACGGCGGAACAGATAACGGACGGGGAGGGCGATCACGAGGCGCCGGTCTGGTCTCCGGACGGAGGCCGTATTGCATTCGTGACCGACTGCGTTGAAGCGCGCGACTTCGTGCGGGCTTCAGAGGTCCACGTGATGGAAAAAGCGGGCGGAACGTCGCATTGCTGGTCGCGGGGACTCAGCCGCGCCGAATCCGTGGCGTGGTCGCCGGATGGCGAGCGTGTGGTAGTTGCGGGCTCTCACCACGCGGACGTGTGGGACTCACGGCAATCGTGGCTGTTTGTGCTCGATGAAACCGGGAAGCCGGTTTGCGTGGCGGGTGACGTGTATACAGTCGTGCAACCTCTCGCTTCGCGGTGCTGGACGCCGGAGGGTGGGATTCTGTTTATCGGTGACAGGGCGGGCGAGTCGTTCCTGTGCCTGGTGAATTCCGATGGGCCTACCCCACGGATCGACGTTGTGAATGGGGGTGGTCAGGAATTCACGGGTCTGTCGGTTGATCGCACCGGCGAACGGGCGGCTGTGGTGATGTCGTCCCCGAATTGTCCGTGCGACGTGGCGATACTCGATGTGGTTCCGAAGCGCCAACGGGTGGTAACGGCGGTAAACGTCGCGTTTCTGGACGCGCATCCCGCTGCGCACATGGAGAAGTTCGTGTTCGAGAGGAGCGGCCAGGCGATTGAGGCCCGGGTGGCGTTTCCGCACGATTTCGATGATGCAAAGTCATACCCTTTGGTGCTGGATATTCACGGGGGCCCGAACGGGCGTTTTTCGGATTCGTACGATATCACGCATCAGATTCTGGCGGGCGCGGGGTATATTGTACTGGCCGTGAATCCAAGGGGGTCGTCGTCATACGGACCGGATTTTCTGAAGGCGGTGCTGGGAGATTGGGGCGGAGAAGATTTCCTGGATCTGATGGCGGGGGTTGACCTGCTGTGCGAGCGGCCCTACGTGGACTCGGACCGGCTGGGGGTACACGGATATAGTTACGGCGGCTTTATGAGCAGCTGGATCGTCGGTCACGACCATCGTTTCAAGGCGGCGGTGATCGGCGCGCCTTGTATCAATTTACACAGCATGTACGGAACGTCGGATATCGGGGTGTCGTTCGGCGAGAATCAGTGGGGAGGTTCGGTGCTGGAGAACGTGGATGCCCTTGTGGAACGTTCGCCTCTGACGTATGCGTCGGAGGTACGAACGCCGGTATTGCTGATGCACGGCGAGGAAGACTACCGCTGTCCGATCGAGCAGGCCGAACAGTTTTTCGTGGCGCTGAAGCGGCAGGGAAAGACCGTGGAGTTTGTGCGCTTTCCAAAGTCGTCACACGGCTTCAGGAGGAGCGGCCACCCGGCGCTGCACGTGGAATATCTCGATAGAATGTTGTCGTGGCTGGGGAGGTATTGTGGCTGAATGGGAGGCTGGGTGTGTCCCATGTTGAAGGGTATGATCTGTGAATGCTTCGATCTCTAAAGATCTCGTCTGGGAGATCGCCAGTGAATTTTCGGATGTGGCGAAGCAAGAGAATATAAAGGATAGAGCAACTGCCGGCAATCCAGTCGCCTATTTCCCATCCATCCCTTAGCTGACACCTGAACGTTCCCGATCTTTCGGACAAATTCGCCCAACAGATAAACTGGAGCAAACAGTGAAGCCAAAGGTCTACGTAGAAACGTCGATATTCAGTTATCTGACCGCCAGGCTGAGTAACGATCTCAGGGTTGCAGCAAATCAGAGTATAACCATTGAGTGGTGGGACACACGTCAGCCCAATTTCGAAGTTTTCGTTTCCGAATTGGTAACTGCTGAAGCGCATCTTGGTGATCCTGATCTTGCGCGGAGGCGGTTGGATGCCATTGGGACATTACCAAGGCTTGATGTGACCGATAAAGGCAGAGAACTTGCCAGAAGTCTGGTTTCCAGGGGTCCTCTTCCAGACATAGCTGAAATGGATGCGTACCATATCGCAGTTGCAGCCGTGAATGGTATGGAGTACTTGCTTACCTGGAACTGTACACACATTGCCAACGCAGTAATGAGGCCACAAATAGAAGAAATCTGTCGTCAGCAAGGCTCTGAACCGCCTGTTATCTGTACGCCTCAAGAATTGATGGAGGGTTGAATCATGTGGAAAGATCCGATTGTGGAAGAAACGCGAAAGCTCCGTGAGAAATACGCATTTGAGTTTAATCACGATATTGACGCTATTTATGAAGATATCCAGAAGCGACAAGCGCGATTATCTCAGAATCCAGTGTCATTTCCGCCTCGCAAACCAACTCACACGTCCTCTTCCGTCTAATGGACGCTTACGACACTCGTCAGACAAAGTCTGTGAAACGGGGAGGATACGGAGGATGGGTTGGAGCGTTCTTTCAAGGAGTTAGTTCCCAGAGGCTCATGATAAAGATGGATCATCAGAGAATTCGGAAATCACGGAGTGTACAGTTTGCCTCTCGCGCCGTGGATTATGACCGCCTCCAGCCGGTTCGCATCGAAATGTATGAGTTCTACCACGACCTGGCCCTGGAATTCGTGCCTTTCGATACCTGGGAG
The DNA here is from genome assembly GCA_963662665.2 of Candidatus Latescibacterota bacterium. Lineage (GTDB taxonomy): Bacteria > Latescibacterota > UBA2968 > UBA2968 > JAAXHE01. Next base: position 35,570 of record CAXXJS010000023.1, on the reverse strand, counting down.
GAATTTCGCATGCTGGATTTGGGATGCGGAACGGGCACCTTTGTCAAACGCATCCTCGATCGGTATCCCAAAGCAACCTGTGTCGCCGTCGACTTTTCAGACGAGATGATTGAGATCGCGTCCCGGAAGGTGAGTGGGCATTCGGACCGGGTGGAATTTCTGCAGAGGGGGATCGGGTAGGTGCGATCGTCGGCCAGACCGGGAGAGACAGCCCTGAAAAGGACCGGATCTCCGGTTTTTCCGCGCAAGTCGACTGGTTATCGGAGACGGGTTTTCGATCCGTCGATCACGTCTGGCATTTCTGAATGGAGCACTTCGTCATCTGCCGGAAGTGCAAGCCCCGTTGGCGTTTTCTCAGTGCGCGTGCCAATCGGAAAGTAGCGCCATCAGCGCGATACCGGCAATGATCAATGCAAACTTGGCCAGGCGGTCGGTGTCTTTCTCGGGCATAGGCACGTCGTCGCCACCTGCCAGGGCGCTCAGTACATATTTCGCCAGGCGCATTTCGCGGGTTGACATCTCCGCGTCGATGATTTCAACGGTCGCCACGTAGATGAAGGTCCCGGCGGCAAGCGCGTTAAAGCTTCCCTCAATGAGAGCAGCGGTTTCCTCGTTTCCCGCCAGGATCACCCCGGCCAGCAAGCCTCCCAGAACACCCAACGGCGTCATCACAACGAAAATTGCCAGCATGGACTTCTGTTGTCGCGCCCGGATTCCCGCATTGTGGACGCTGACCATCAGCGCAAAAGCGGCCGATCCCTTGTGAGAAAGGATCCCGAGCAAAATGACGAACGAACCCACCAGGTGAGACTCGAGTCCGAGAGAAATACCGGCAATCACCGAGTGGACCGAGAGCAACGCGAGCAACACGAACGGGTAGAAGGATTGATGCACCCGAAGTTTGTCCGGCGTCTCATGGGAGTGATGGTCGCCGTAGATGACACGATCGATCAGCAGGAGGGCGCCCAGGCCCAACGCAGCCAGAAGCGCGGCCAGAGGAAACTCCACAACCCCTTCCAGCTTTTCCATGCCTTCGGGCAGCAGGTGGATGAACCCGACCCCCAGAAAGAGGCCGCCTGCAAAGGCATTGCCCAGCGAAAAGAAACGGCGGCTGAATTCGTGCCGGGCGGCCAGCATGGGAATGACGCCGCCGATCACGCCTATGGCCAGGATTGCGACGGCGGCCAGCAGTTTGAACGTTAACAGCGACATAGATTGAAAATCCGAAGTATTTAAGGTGTGAACGACGCTGAGTTGCCTGGACTGATACCACCCATTGGCCTGCAACTCACGAACAAATCACATTCGATTGACCCAATATAGGATTTTGTTTCGCGGCGACCAACTATTTTTGGGTTTCGCACGGCTCCCGTCTGGAAAACTTACCTGATTCAGGGCGTGTTGACCGTTGAATGCCATGGGGATTGGGTATCAGCAATTACGGACTGATCGTACGGAAAGGAAGAGAATCGATGTACATCAAGCGATATCCGGGAAAGGCGGTAGGCCGGAGCGAATCCGTTGAATGCAATGGCATCATTTACACAGCCGTCATTGCGCCGGACCTGTCGTCGGATTTCAGGGACCAGACGCGGCAGGCTCTCAAACAACTCGACGAGAATCTCGCGGAGGCGGGCACCGACAGGACGCGGCTCCTTTCAGCCACCGTCTACATCACGGAAATGTCCAGGAAACCCATCCTCAACGAGGTATGGGACGCCTGGATCGGTCCGGATCATTGGCCTCAGCGCGCCTGCGTGGAGGCCGGACTGGAGGGTGACACGCTCGTAGAGATCGTCGCGATCGCTGCGAAACAGGTCGCGCATGGGGAATGAGGAAAATGAGTGAGAGCAATGTCGTTGAAATAACAAAAACCCCCGCGACTATCGAATCCATGATGAAGGATCTCCGTGCGCTTGGCCTCAAACCCGGGATGGTTGTTCTGGTTCATTCGTCCTTGAGTGCGATGGGGTGGGTGTGCGGGGGAGCCGTTGCGGTTATCGCTGCGCTTCAGGGCGTTCTGGGATCTTCCGGCACACTGGCGATGCCCGCCCACTCGCCCGGCCTGTCCGAGCCCGGCAAGTGGGAAAACCCTCCTGTCCCCGAGTCCTGGTGGTCGATCATCCGGGAGAATATGCCGGCCTACGATCCGGATCTTACGCCTACACATGCGATGGGCATTGTCGCGGAGACGTTCCGAAAGCAGAAAGGCGTTCTCCGCAGTTCGCACCCGCAGGTCTCGTTCTGTGCGTGCGGCCCTCGGGCATTGCATATCGTGGATGATCACACACTGGCTTTCGGCCTGGGCGAGCATTCGCCGCTGTCGAGAATTTACGATCTGCACGGTTTTGTCCTTCTGCTCGGCGCGAGCCATGGATCCAATACTTCGATGCATCTTGCGGAATACCGGGCGAGTTTTCCAACCAGGAAGGTTGTGCGGGAAGGCGCTCCGGTCTATACATCGGGATCACGGCAATGGGCAACCTTCGATGAAGTAGAACCGGACAGTTCGGATTTCTATCGAATAGGTGAGGACTTTCTGAAGTCGGATGCAGGGAGCGTGGTGCGAAGCGGCAAGGTAGGTCTCGCGGATTGCCAGCTCATGCCTCAGCGCGACGTTGTGGATTTCGCAGTCGGCTGGCTGGAGGAGAACAGACAGAAATGAACGAGGTTAATCGAGACGTGGGTTTCGAGATTCTGGAGGGGCTCCGAGAACTCAGGCGGGGCGAACATGGCCGTGTAATCAACGTGCCGGACGTCGTCCGGATTCGGATCGAGGACGGAGGAACGGATCGCTCGTCGAGCCGCCGGACGCCCGCGGGACCGCCCGCTTGAAGAGATGCGCTGGAGGCCATAGCGGGACAGCGATTGCCGCTGTACCCTGCATACAAATCCGGGCAACCCTCACAGGGTGATGCGCTGAGGGTTGCCCGGGTTTATCTGGCGTGTCGATGGATGAATTGGTTAGGCGAAAACTGGCCGGCCTAACGGGTGTAGATCGAACGAATGGTTATTCGATCACTACGAGCACGGCCTCTCCCTTCAGGAGCTCATTGACCAGAGTGATGTGCGTGCCGTCCGCGCTCAACCTGACCGTATAGTCCTTGTCTTTGTTCAGCTTGCCGGAACGGCCAATCAACTCCTTCAGTTTCTGCCCTCGATACAGTGTGGGGCCTTCGCCGACGGAGAAGAGCGTAACTTTCAGGTTGTCGTGACCGGGTTTCTGGACAAGCTTGTATCCTTTGCGGAAGAAGCGCCGGCCCGTTTCCAGGAATCCGTCTGCCTTGAGACGATCCTCGGTGCCAACCACCACACGTACCGCGTTCTTGGCCTGGTCGAGTTTCTCCTGTGTTTCTTCGATATCCTTGTTTGCCGCATCCAGGTCCTGCGTCAGCTTCATGGTGACGTCTCTCTGAACGCGCAGGGCTGCGCTGAGGCTGTCCGATTCGGTGAGCAGCCGGTCGATTTTGGCCGTGTCGGCTTTCTTCTCCTCCTCTAGCTGGGCGATTGCCTGCTGCAACTCTTCGTTCTTGCGCTTGCGCTGCGCAGCAATAGCGCGGTATTTCTTGACTTCCTTCTGGAGTTGCTGGTTCTTCTCCTGCAAGAGCATCTCGAACTTGGTGAGGCTGTCCAGTTGTGTCTTCAGGGTGACGAGTTCGGCCTGTGCGCTTCCCACCTCGGTTGAGAGCGAGTCGATGCTGGCTTCCTTCTGCGCGATTACCCGTTTCTGTCTCTCCACTTCGCTTTCCCCGCATGCGGTCAGGCCGATGCAGAGGAGCAGGGCGAGGGAAAGACCCGAGAAAAGTCTGGTCATCCGATGATCTCCCATATTAGGGTGAACGGTAGGGTCCCCGGTGCGTCCCGCCGGGAACCGTTATTTTTCTGGCTGGTTGATTGAAGCCTGTGTTTATTACAGGGTTGATGCTGCCGTGAATGGCGCATCCAGGAATCGCGCATACCGCGGTTGATTCACAGGGCGGAATGCTGGTGTACACAGCGCGAGCCCCGCATCCGCGTGTAATGAATACAGGAAGTCCAACCGGCGCATGCACGCTCCCAACGTTGTCTGCGCCAGCGGGGTCCGTACGCGGTGCTGCGTCCGCGTTCACCCTTATACATAATGAATTCCGCCGCTTTCTGCAAGGTATATACCAACAAAAAGAGATGAATTGATGTACCCGCGGGTTACGGACGCCTGATCGAAAAACACCATTGAACACGGTCGCATACGTATGTTAATCCGCAACTGACCTAAAGAGAAAGATATCTGCATAACTTTTTTCGAGGTTACTGAAAATGGTATATCCACATATCGTCGACCTTGACGATATTTCTCATTCCACCGCGGACTTGCGCCGCATGTTGCTCTTGCAGACACAACAGGGACCCACGAAATGATCCTATCGGGAAAGATGATCCAGGAGCGAATTGGAAAGGATATCACCATAGAGCCGTTTGATCCGGCCAGGCTCAATCCGAACAGCTACAATCTCTCACTGGCCGATGAACTCGTGATGTACGAGGACGACGTTCTCGATATGAAGAAGAAAAGTCCCACGCGGTCCATTCGAATTCCCGGCGAAGGGTTCGAGATGCAACCCCGTAAACTCTATCTCGGTCGAACGGCTGAATTCACCAGAACTGATAACCACGTCCCCATGCTCGAGGGGCGCTCGTCGGTGGGCAGGCTGGGGCTGTTTGTACACGTCACCGCTGGTTTCGGCGACGTGGGTTTCGCCGGCTACTGGACGCTGGAGATGTTCTGCATCCATCCCGTCCGGATCTATCCCAACGTTGAAATTTGCCAGATCTACTACCATACGCTGGATGGCGATTTCGAAACCTACAAGAGCGCGAAATACCAGAACAACAGGGGCATTCAGCCCAGCCGCATGTATCTCGACTTTATTTGACGAATTTCTCGGGTTGAAGCATCGGGATATGGGTCCGTAGACCGGGCGGATATCTACCACTCCTATCAATAAAGACCTGATATGGCTTCGTGTCGTTCAGCGGCACTCAAATGGTTGCAAGATAACGCGCGAGACCGATTGACTGTCCAGTCACTCCCCCCTTGAGGGGGAGTCGCAGAAGCCGAGCCGGTCCCTGAGCCTGTCGAAGGGCAGGCGATGGGTGATGCGGTGGGGGATTTCAACCCCCAAACGCGTGCAGGCGACCTGAAAAAACGTGGTCGCGTTTTGCGTAGAAGGCTTACGGTTTGACTCCAATGCCAATGGGTCGTCGATTGAATCCTGACGACGAAATGCGTGCATTGCTGGTCGGCAAGACGCCGTTTTGCGAATCGGAAACCCGGTGGGCCGACGGCAAGCTTCCTCTGCGTCTGCGCTATTACGTTTCCGACGAACAGCCGCCGGAACAGCTTGTAACGTCTGTTCGATGTCTCGTTGTTAAGGACGATTCCGTTCTCGTGCTCAGCAATCGCGAAGGGAATCACATACTGCCGGGCGTCCGGCACGAAGAGGGTGAAACTTTCGAAGATACGCTTCTCCGGGAAGTTGCGGAGGAGACAGGCTGGACGATTGAAGCGGTCTCGCGGCTGGGATTCATCCACCTGGAGCATCTTGGGCCGAAACCGACGGGGTACCGGTTTCCCCATCCTCACTTTTTTCAAATCGTCTATGCGGCTTATGCTACCGAGTATTTGCCGGATTCAATGATCCATGACGACTACGAGGATTCGGCGGCATTTATTCCGATAGGCGAACTTGACAGTCTCGGTATATCCGATGCCGAATTGGGATATTTACGCTTTTTCATGGAAGGTACCTGATCGTGTTCAGGGTCGGCGTATTCGGAATCATCACCGATGAAGAGGACCGCGTCCTGCTGTGCCACCGGCGCGATTTCGATCTGTGGAACCTGCCCGGCGGCGGCGTGGAAGAAGGCGAGAGTCCGTGGGATGCGCTCGTGCGGGAGATAGAGGAAGAAACGGGTCTGGAAGCGGCGCCCGTCCATCTCAGCGGCGTCTACAGCAAGCCGGACAGGAACGAGATTGTATTTTCGTTCTTCTGCCGGGTCACCGGAGGCGCGGTCAGGCTCACGAACGAGGCGGACCGGATCGAATACTTTCGATTGGATCGTATCCCGAGGAACACCGTACCGAAACAGTTGGAACGCATCAAGGACTTCTTTTCGGACAGAATGGGAACGCACTACAGGGTCCAGACCGGTCCGGGCGCAAGAGAATTGATCAGACAAGGAATGTTGTGAGCAGAACACCCGTCACCCGACGTCGCGTCAATGCGGCGGAACTCAATTCGTTAAAAATCCGTTGCCAATTTGCCGAAAAATGCTGAGGAGAACCCCTACCACCGCCGAAGGCGGTCGCCCACAAGTGACGCCCGTACAAGGCGACGGAGGGCGATTCAGTGTTGAGGACGCTTGATCAGGTAGAGCAAACTGGTAGTTTGCTGCACGATCACCAGGCCGATGGCTGTGACGTACAAAGCGTACCGTGGCCTACAATAACAAGCGATCGACAGCCTTGGCTATCTGCAGGAAATGGGGAATCAGCCAAGTTCAAATGCGTTGCCTTTCCGTTCACATCAGGTGATCTCAGGAATTGCCGGATCGTGACGTCAAATCGACCGGGTTCTTCCGGGAATTCCACGGCAACGTCGCAGAAATTATGACAGATAACAAGCTAACCGGTCTAAGACATGTCAGACGTTCTGATCATAGGCGTTGCGATCATCCTTGGAGAGAAGAATGGCTTTCTCTTCGAACTTCAGAAACAGGCGAAATGGAAGCGTGCGCCGGATGGGGTCGTGGAGATTGGCATGAGTTGCATCGGCGGCACGATTGAGGATGGCGAGTCTCTGGAGGACGCGCTGCAGAGGGAGGCGATGGAAGAAATCGGCTGCAGCGTCGCGGTCGATCGTTCGACGCATCCCTTTTCGATAGACCCGGAAGGAAACGCGTCACCGCTTCCGCCGGGAAGCGTTCCGGCAGGCGTGCAGTTCCTGTGGGAAGGAAACGATCCGGGATTTGTCCCCGGTGCGGTGGTCGCGGTGTACGCCGGCCATACGATCGGGCAGGCGGCGGCGGGCGATCTCTCGGCCATCGCGACCTTGAGTCCCGATCTATTCTACGAACTCGCCACGGAATCTTTCACCGTCGAACGCCTCGAGGCGCAGGGCGGAATCCTCAAGGAACGGGTGCGAATTCCGCGTTCCGCCAGCGTGAAGCCGGTGGGAACGGCCGCCAGGCTTCTGGAACTGCAGAGACGGAACCCTGAGTTGCTGAAACGGATTATTAAGGGAGCGTGACCGTCGGCACGTCGTATTTTCGGCGCCTCATCGAAGCCTCAAGGAAAAGCATAGTCGCAATCGTAAACTGTTCATTTTTTTAGACCCCCTGGCAGGACGATACCTATCAACGAAAGGAAGTCATTGTATGAAGTCACATCTGGCCCTTCTACACACAACACCGGTGCTGATCGATGCCTTTGATCGGCTAATCGAGGAAGCCGATCTGGAATTTCCCGTCAAGCACATTGTGGAAGAGGAATTTCTCACCGAAGCCCGCGAGAAGGGAATCAGCCAAGACCTGGATGGACGTATTAAGGGCCGCATCCGCTCCGTGGTTGAAGACGGCGCGGCCGTGGTTCTCTGCACGTGTTCCACAATCGGAGCGAGTGCAGAAAGAGCGAACGACACCACGGATGGCGTGGTCATTCGAGTCGATCGCCCGATGGCCGAGAGAGCCGTCGAAATCGGTTCCCGAATCGTCATCGCCGCCGCACTCGAGAGTACCCTCGCTCCAACTCGAAACCTGATTCTTGAAGTCGCAAGTACGCGCAAAAAGCGCATTGATCTGATCGAGGTTCTCTGTGACAATGCCTGGAGCAGGCTCGAGGACGGAGACAACGAAGGATATTTTGACGAAATCGCCCGTACATTAAACGAGCGCGCGTCTGAAGGTGAAGTCATCGTACTGGCGCAGGCCTCCATGGCGGGAGCCGCGGACCTGTGCCCTGAAATTTCAATTCCGATCCTCAGCAGCCCGGAAATCGGGTTTCGGCATGCGGTCGACATTTGGAAAGAAAAGGTTGGAGACTGACACGAATTAACGTCATTCCACAACGGTTTGTCGAGACCTCGCAGCCGCCAATCCCGCGTAGGGGCAACCCTTGCGGTTGCCCTGGGTTTCGAGGTGGCGACTTGCGATCGTTGAAAAGGCGGGCGCCCACAAGGGGCGCCCCTACAATTGAATCTCGTGCGGAATAATGAAGTCACACCAATTCACAGATTATACATACCTGGAACTCAGGGACCTTATTGATGCCGGGTGCGCGGCGATCGTACCCACGGGATGCACCGAACAACAGGGCCCGCATCTGCTGGTGGATTTCGATACCTGGTTCGCGGAAGCCGTTGCCCTGGAGGCTGCGCCTTATGCGGCACGCGCCTATGGTGCAAAGGTTCTTGTCCTACCGGCCATGCCATTCGGTCCCACGCCCGAACATCGGGGACTCGGTTCGGGCTACGTACACATCCCTCACCCGTTGCGCGAAGAGTGCGTCTATCATGTCCTGGAATCGCTGGCAGAGCAGGGCTTTCGCGACATTGTCGTGTGGCGCGGCTGCGGTTTTCAGAGATGCGCTGGCATAGTGGATGATCTGGTAATATCAGAATCCAGACGATCAGTCGTCTTTAACGGGTACCAACAGCAGTAAGCCAGGAGGGATAAGACCATTGCGAACATTCACTGTCGATGACTTGCTGAACGTCACCCAGTTTACCAGAAATTGTCCGTGGGACCTCTCGCCTGATGGCGGATTGCTTGCCGTAACACTCAGTCGGGGGAAGTGTCGCGTCCGTTCCGATGCAAATTATGGTGGACCGAACGGCGCATATATTGTCCTGATAGACGTTGAAACAGGTGAATCCATCGCGCCGTTTTCCAATCTGCAATTGAGTTGGGCAGGGCGATGGTCTCCAGATGGACAGACGCTTGCCGCATACGTCGTCGCACAAGATGCTCACGCTTGTGTAGGATTATGGAACAGACAGACACGCGAAGTGTCGATTGTATCCAACGCTATGATTCCCAGGGGTTTTAACGATCCTCAATGGACTCCCAACGGTCGCTACATCATTGTACCGCTGGTCCCAAATGCCCATGACGCCACTAAAACCCGCGGCATCATTGTGCGATCTTACACTCCGGGCGGGTCAGCCTCAGATCAGTATAGCCCATTTTTTGAACAGCCCGGAATGGAGACGTGCGTCGGCATTTTGGAGGTAGAATCAGGCATTGTCACCGAATTAGCGACCGTTCTCGGGCGAGGCGCCCTGCGTATGGCTCCTGATGGACGAGCTTTAGCATCACTCAATGTAATTGCATCTCCGGTAGATCGCCCCCACGTTATTGCCGATGTGAATATCGTCCCGTTTGATGGTCGCGAGCCTTATACGGTCGCCAGGAACGTACCGTTCAACACTTATGCCTGTCGTTTCTCGTGGTCGCCGGATTGTCAGACGATTTCCTATGTCTCCGGTGGAAAGTGGGGAGACCCTCAACATCTCCATTGCGTACCGGCGGACGGAACAACTGAGCCGACAATGGTGACAGAAATTACTTCGTCCCTGGGTAACTTTCAAATACCCTGGTGGACCGATGACGGTACGCGCCTTATGTGGCTTCAGGATGGTTTTTTGTTTCACCTGTCTATTGCGGAGGGTGGGAGTCGCAAGCTATCGAGGGATTCGACGGGCAATCATCTGAGGATAAATGCGATTGCACAACGGCATGGAGAGTCAGTCCTTCATACGGATGATCGGGGCAATATTCTTGCCCTTGCGACTGACACAGGCGAAGACTCGAAATACATCGTCCGCATCCACTCTGTTTCCGGCGAGATGACCAGAGTTTGTGCCGCGCCGCATTCGAGCCCTGATGAGTTCACTCTGGCCGCATCCGAACGATTCGTCTTTGCGCGTGGCAGAGTCGAACTTGACGAGATGGTACATACGTACTGTCTCGAAAGTGGGGAGGCAAAGACACTACTTGAGACCAATCCCTGGCGTCGCGACGTGGCTCAACCGGTGCGCAAGGCCGTAGAATTCAAGGATGCGAATGGTCGTATCCAGAAGGCGGCTCTATTTCTTCCCAAAGGTACGCTGGCGGAAGACCGACTACCCATGGTTGTAACTATCTATCCTGGGAGTGATTTTTCGAACCATGACAGGTATCACTCGGAAGCGCAGTTACTCACCAGCGCCGGCTATGCCGCACTATATCCGGACTCGATTATGGAAGACGATAACCCGATTGATCAGATCGTCGGCGTAACACTACCCGCTATCAGTCAAGCTATAGAAATGGGTATTGCCGACAAGAATCGAATCGGTGTCTGGGGACACAGCTATGGTGGTTATGGCGTCATGGCATTGGTTACGCACACAACAGTTTTCCGCGCCGCGGTTGCCAATGCGCCGTACGGAGTCAACATGACCAGCACTTATCTTACAGAAGTAAATGGAATGAGCTGGTGTGAGGGAAAACAGGCGCGAAACGGTGGAAGTCTCTGGGAGAAACGAGATGCCTATATTGAGAACTCGCCGCTCTTTGCATTCGATCAGATCGAGACGCCGGTGTTGGTAATATGCGGGACCCACGATGTGCCTGGATCGGTGAATGCACGGGAGACATATCTCGGTCTCAGGCGACTTGGCAAACGGGTGGAAATGCGAGAATACAAGCATGAGGACCATATTGTGACCAATTGGTCGGCTGCGGATACCAGGGATTATTACGTAAGCGTGCTCAAGTGGTTCGATCAATACCTTGTTTAGTCTTCTACGGATAACACGTTAATTTTCTTGCAGTTCCCATACGGTTAGGCGTTGAAATCCCCCCACCGCATCAGCCGTCGCCGACCCTTCGACAATTCGATAAGCCTAAAGCAGGCAGGCTCAGGGGACGGCCCAGGCAACGGGCTCGGCTTCTGCGACTCCCCCTCAAGGGGGGAGTGATTGAACCGTAAGACGGGCTTGCGCGTTGACGTCGACCTTATGGTTGCGGCTGAGCAAAGAGATGCCGCGCCAGGAGTAACAGCACTTGCCTTGCGGTATCGGGATGCCCCTGATTGAAAATTCCATCCGCCGCAACTCCTTGAGAAACAGTCCCTTTCTACCGTGATAGGTGGAACGACCAATACCCGTGCACACTCTTGAATCGATCGTCCGGGATGTTCTAGAGGACCCCGTCGAGTCTATCGCTCGGGTGGACGAGGGCTGGACGCATGTCGTTCTGGAGGTTAACGGGAAGTGGATATTCCGTTTCGTCCGGGACCCTTCGAATACGCAGCTTGCCGTTGAACAGGCTTTTCTACCGTTGTTCAAGAAGCATTCACCTCTTCCGATCCCCGAAATCCGGTACTCAGGCGCCAACTTCATCGCTTACTAAAAAATCGAGGGTGTCAAGTTTTCCGAGGCGATATTGCTGGGTCTGGGCCGGCGTGAGAGGACGTCACACGCGGAGGCTCTGGGCGATTTTCTGTCCAGTCTCCACGCCGTACCGTTCGTGCATCGTCATCTCAAGGCTGCGCCGTTCGGTGGCGGCGATTTCTGGGGCAAGTCGTGGCCGGCCGCGCCGCCGCGCCTTCAGCCCGTTACCCGGAAGAAGGCCGAACGCTACTTTTATCGGGCGGTGTCGAGAATCGCGTCCGCAGCGCATCGGGACGTCGTTACCCATTCGGATTTCGGGACCAGCAACGTACTGATTGACGCATCAGGATCAAAGGTGACCGGGGTGATAGATTTCGGCGACATCAGCGTCGGTGATCCTGCGGCCGATTTCGCCACCTTCTACCGCAGGTTCGGGAAGCCGTTCGCGGAGGATATGGCAGAGGCCTATCGATTGCCGTTGGGAAACGACTTCTGGACGCGAGTGGATTACGAGTCGAAGCGAAAGCTCTTCTTCGTCCTCTTCTTTGCCCTGAATCACGGCTTCGACGAGCACGCGCCTGACATTGTCCTCGCCATCGAGTCCCAATTTGCAGTGTGACGGGTTTGACATCTACAGTGTTTCCCCAATTCTGCGTAAAGGAAACCCTTGTGGTTGCCCAGGGTTTGGTGGCTTTTCCTTTCGATTGTGCCGATTTTCGCGACCGATCGATCGAGGTCTTGACATGCTCCCGGAAGTTATCGAAACAGACCGGTTGAGACTCAGGCCATACAGCCTCGAGGACGTTGAGGACGTCCTGTCGTATGCATCCGATCCGGAATGGGCGCGTTATCTTGGCCCGGTTCCCCAACCCTATACGAGAGCTGACGCCGAGGGATTTCTGGCAAACCAGTTGTCGCAGGACCGCACAAAACGCGTGTCCTGGGCGATTGAATACGCCGGTTCCGCCGTCGGCGGCGTCAATATCGGATTCGAATTCGAGAATCGCGTCGGTACCATTGGCTATAGCATTGCCAGGCACCTTTGGGGGAAAGGATTGATCACGGAAGCGGCAGGCGCCGTGATCGACGCGTCGTTTGCCGCGTTTCCCGATCTGAATCGTATACAGGCTACGACCGACGAACAGAACGCCGGTTCCGTCAGGGTTATGGAAAAGCTCGGCATGGTCCGCGAGGGCGTACTGCGCCAGGACCAATACCTGCGAGGGCAATTCAGGAATACGGTGTGGAGCGGTCTGTTGCGATGCGAATGGGAGGCGAGAAAAAACCGGACGTGAATCTGGTTTACCACGGTACCGAGCCGGCACGCTGATACACGCCCCGAGCCGCTCCGTGAGCTTGTCAAATGGTCGCCGAAGGGTGTCGTGATGGGTACCAGCGCGCGGGCATTTCGACAAGCTCAATGACCGCGCAAGGATCCAAACAGACTCTGGTTTGTCTTACCTGTCGAATTTCTCGTGGCTCCCAGCGAGCGATCAATTCCAAAACTTCAATTGATTCCTATTGGGAATAATTCAAGGGCGGATCCATGAGTGATCTCAAGAAATACGTTGAGAAACGCAAAGCAAGAGACCCCGAATTCGCATACCATTACGAAGGCGGCGGGACGCTTGAGGGAGAGGTCGCTGTCATAACCGGCGCCGGTCGCGGGATCGGCCGTGCGATCGCACTGGGCTACGCCCGTGCAGGCGCGTCGGTCTGCTGTGCGGCGAGGACCGAAAGCGAGATCGAAGAAACCGTACAGGAGATCCGGGGAGAGGGCGGAACCGCGGTCACGTTTCGGGCGGACGTACGCCAACCAGAGGATGTACAGGCGCTTTTTGAATTTGCGGAAGCCGAACTCCACGGGATAGACATCGTGGTCCTCAATGCGGGCGTGAATCTGGATCACGGTCCAGTTGAGAGCGGCGATCCCGCCGCGTGGGAAGAGACCATTCGCATCAATCTCCTTGGCGCGTACTATTGCGCCAGGGCGGCGATTCCGGCGTTGAAGAAGCGGGGCGGTGGCAAGATCATCACCATCGGCTCCGGCATGGGCCACAGGGGATTCGCGGAGAGTTCGGCCTACTGCTGTTCGAAGGCCGGGCTATGGATGTTGACGCGGGTTCTCGCACAGGAACTCCGGCAGCACAACATCAGCGTAAACGAGCTCATCCCGGGACCGGTGCAAACGGATATGGACGCGGTACTCCACATCGAAGGCGAGTGGTTCAAGTCTCCCGAAGACGTCGTGCCGATGGCGCTCTTTCTGGCGACGCAGCCCCACGTCGGACCCACCGCGCAGAGTTACAGCCTGATGCGGCGGGATACATGAATGGCAAGGAACGCCGCGGTTGAATCGGCTGGGAGATCTTACAGGGGCCGCACGGAATGGTAACAGGACTGGCGCGCATGAGAGATATCCGGGCTTTATTTCGCCATAAACCCGATGTGTCCCGCACGCGGATCGACGCGTTTCTCGAAAAACACGGCTTCAGTACGTCCCGGTCAGTTCAGCGCCTTGATGGAAATTTCACGAATCTGGTTTTGGACGTGAGGACCCGCTCCTCCGGTCGCGTATTCTTGAAGATTCAGTTCCGGCAATCACGTGGCTTCAGTCTGAAGACCGAATTCATCGCCACACGTGCACTGCAAGCCGCTCCTGGTGTTCCTGTTTCTGAGTCCATTGTGTACGACGGTGACGGAGAACCGCTTCCGTTTGAATGCCTGCTGATTCCTGTCGAGCCCGGTGAGTCGGGCCTCGGTTACTACAAAGGTGCGTCGCGGGCGGGGCGACTGCGGCTGGTCGCCCTCCTTGGCGAGGTCCTGGCGCGCGTGCATAGTCAGAAGTGTCCGGAAGCGCTTTGGTTGGAGAATACAAGAGACCTGGCATCGTGGGAAGCCACTTTGAGGGACGCCTTGTTTGGCGACGCGGCATTGGCATCCTCGATTGAGGCGACGCTGCCTGAATTGTGGGACAGGTTGCTGTTCGCACTGGACCCGGCGCCAGAAGTCAGGATAGGAGTCTGCGCCGCAGGAGTTTTTACAAAGGGCGAGGTGTGTCCGTGAGTCGGGTTGGTCGTTATGTTGGGAGTGGTATGATGAGTTTTGGGTACGGTGATCGTTGCAGGCAGGCGTGTTGAGGGCGAGATTCCAGGGATCGTGGCTTCCCGTATGTCGAGTCCATAAGGACAGGACACCCGAAAACATGCTTCAACACATCGACAACGCTGCCATCCGCTTGACGTTCAACGCGAGGCAGACCAGATCCCACTCGGCACGCACCTTTTCCAGCCCCCGGAAGCTGAAGCGCCGGAAGCCCAATACCTCCTTGATCCATCCGTTGGGCGCCTCCGAGAGCCACTTGCGCTTCGCATACAGGCCCCGACCTTCCGGGCTGGTGAGCTTCTCGCCCATGCGATGGGTCGCCGGAAGCGTCTCCGAATCGACGTCCACCTTTTCCTTGCCCTCCCGCCCCAGCGCCACGTAACCATCAATGCCACGCTCCTCAAGCGTGGCCAGGTCCTCCTCGTTGCAGTAGCCCGCATCCGCCAGAACCGCGTCCGGCTTGACCCCGAATGTCTCTTGCACACCATCCAGCAAGGGGAGCATAAAGCCCTGATCGGTGGCCTGTGACCCCAGATGTGCAGCCACGATGATCTGACGCTCGGCGTCCACCACCGTCTGCGCGTTGTAGCACTGCTGGAACCCCTCCGCGCTCGTCTTCATGATCCGAGACTCGGGGTCCGTGAAGTTGCTCTGAGCCTTCGGGTCGGGCTCGCCATAGGCTCTTTTGTAAGGCCGCCCGCCCTTCGGGTTGCGCTTCTGACCCGGTTTGCGCCCGCGCGCATCGTCGACGGCTCGTTGCGATGCTTCCAGACGCTCCCTCGCCGCCCTGATCGCCGCCAGACGAGCCTGCCTGCGCTGCAACTCGACCGGCAACTCGTCGCCACGAACATCCAC
Source organism: Candidatus Latescibacterota bacterium (assembly GCA_963662665.2). Lineage (GTDB taxonomy): Bacteria > Latescibacterota > UBA2968 > UBA2968 > JAAXHE01. The sequence continues at coordinate 20,196 of CAXXJS010000023.1, read as the reverse complement.
GCCGTAACGTGCATCCTCCTCGGCATCAATCGACACAGCACCCGAAAGCAACGCCCCGATCTCTTTCTCCAGACGAGCCTGTTCCTTCAACATCCGCTCGTAACTCATGGCCTTGCGCTTGCTGGCCTTCGCTCGTACCTTCGTGCCGTCTAAAGATAACGTCCCGAAACGTACCAGGCCCATCTCCCGTGCCACACCAACCACCTCCACGAACAAACGCCCGAAATCTTCCAGGTGACGACGCCGAAACTCGCAGATCGTCCGGTGTTGTGGGAAATTGCCCGCCGCCAACATACGAAACGCCACGTCCTCCTCCAGCTTCCGAGCGATCGCTCGAGACGAATACACTCCCGTCGCGTACCCATAGATCAATACCTTCAACATCATCGATGGATCATATGGCGCATTGCGACGACCATCGCCTTCATAGGGCGCGTAGAACGACCCCAGATCCAGGGAATCCACCAGATCGCTCACCTGGTGCGACAGATGACCTTCAGGCACCCACTCCCGAAGATCCGGCGCCAACAGCAATATCTGGTCCGGGTGATACGGTCGAAACGTTGTCGGCATGGATCGCTCCCTCCCCTGACATAACACACAACGATACCCTTGACATATACCAACTACACGACCCATTATACCTACAACTACATGTCCATTGAAATGAATTTTCCTGCGGCGCAGACTCATAGGCGGCGGTAACGTCCTCCTGTGGGGAGAACCGGGACTGCATAACGTGCTCGTGGAGAACGGCAGCGCCCTGCGAATCACAAATGTCCACGACTTCCAGTCGGCCGGATGGGGAACGGCGGTCCACGACCTGGAGCAGGCGGAAGGCGAAACCGTGGCGAGGCCCGGCTCGGATTTCTATGAACCCGGATATGTTGACGTGTTTCGGTTTTCCTACCATGCCGCCATCGAAAAACCGGTCGCGCCCCTGTCGGCCGAAGAGGAAAAGCTGCTTGCAATTGTAAAGAACATCCGCGGGGTAAGGTTTTTCTGGGACTGCGGCCGCCTCCTGCACCCCAGGACGCCTGAGTTCCTGGGCGCTGCGGTAACGGATCTCAAAAGCCTTCAAGACGTGGTTCCGGGAAGATAAGGCAACCCCCTTCCTTGAGAATATCCGGAATCGGCGGTACCGGATGAGTCCGATGGAGATGCGGATTGCCCGAAGGCGGCAGGGAACACGCTCACGGCAGTCGAAATGACAGGATTGGATGCATGTCCATATTAACAGCCCGTTGAAAAAGTCCATCCGGGCTGCTTCCGGTCCTTGTGGCCGAAATACTGCGTTGCGCTCCCTCCTCGAATCCCCCGATTCGACGCGGTCGCGCGCCTTGTCTACGGCCACAATCACTCGGCCTCGCCTGCAGAGCGACTTTATCAACGGACTGTTAAGGATCGGTCTCGTGTCCATCCCGGATCGCGACGGTTCAACGTGTGGATATTCTGGTGAGTTGGAATTTTGCGCATATTGTCAAGTGGAGTCGTATTCTCGGCTTCAACTCGGTAAATTTGGAGCGGGGTTATCCCCCCCTTGAAATACGCTCTCCACGGGAGGTGTACTATGAAGGCGAAACAGAAACTTGGCGCCGTTCAACTCATGCGACGCATCCGCGACAGAATGAGCGAAGAAATGAAGGGAATGACTGCTCAACAGCAGATCGAGTATATTGCAGAAAAATCAGGCCTGGCAGTACATAAGCGAAAAGGAACGGTGCGAAATGCGGGTTCGAGCTAGACCTTTGTATTGAGGTCGTAGCATGTCCTACATGCTCCGCTAGAAAATCGCTTTTCTACAGTGAGATCGTGACGGTTATGACAACCTGAAAAAATGGTCCACGTCGGAGAATATGCTGCCGAGGTCGAGGTGGGGTTGATCGATGGCGACGCGGGATGGCCGCCCTACCTTTCAGTGAGGAACGCCGACAAGCTGGATGGTGTTTGCGAGGGTCTGGAAAGTGGTGATTTGGAGCGCGCGTCACAGGTGGCCCGGGTATCTTGGCTGACTCCGATTGAAGCGTGAAACGCCTGTCCAGCGTGGCCGAGTGATGAACGTTCGGCAATTTCGCGCGCTGTCCGAACGATTCGGCGTTTCTCCTGCGGTCTTCATATAGGCATAACCTGCCTCGACGGAAGGAAAACCCCCTATGAATCGCTTCGACGCCTATGACCCCATTGCCGGCGTCTACAACAGGCATTGGGGTTATTTTGCAGACCGGATTTATCCGGTTCTGGATCGTCTCGTGCTGCGTGACCTGCCGACCGGCAGCGCCGTTCTGGATCTCTGTTGCGGTACGGGGCAGCTTGCGGCCGTGTTGTCCGATAAGGGATATGCCGTCACTGGTGTGGATGGGTCCGGGGGGATGATCGAGATTGCGCGGAGAAACGCGCCGGACGTGGAATTTCTCGTACAGGACGTACGGGAGCTTTCCCTGGATCGCCAATTTTCGGCGGTGTTTTCGACCTACGACAGCCTCAACCACGTGTTAAGCCTGGACGACCTGGAGCGGGTGTTTCGAAACGTCCATCGCGTCCTTGAAGACGGCGGCCATTTCGAGTTTGATCTCAACATGGAAGCGGGCTACATTTCGCGATGGCGCGGCAGTTTCGGCATTGTTGAGGATGATCACGTATGCGTGGCGCGATCGTCGAGGGATGAAGAGAAGAGGATCGGAAGGATGGACCTGACGGTGTTCGAGAAGGAAGGGACCGGCTGGAAGCGGACAGGCGTCTCTCTCCTGCAGCGATGGTATTCCGACCGGGACATCGCCGAGCGGCTTCGGAACGCTGGATTCGAAGAGATTCGTACGTTTGACGAAGAGGACCAGATCCTGGAGGGCGCGCAGGAAACCGGCAGGATGTTCTTCGTTGCGAGCAAGGCGTAGGATCAACACAAAGATAATTGGCGAGGGAGTGTTGCAATCTGCGACACTCCCTCGCGGTCTTAAGGAAAGCAATAAAAGCGACTCCGTACCGTGGGCCGGTTGACGAGGCCGCTCCAGGGAAAAGCAGGATATCAGAAACGGGGGAGGGTAAGATGCGCTGAATTCCGGGCTGAGAGGGGAGAGAGCCCTGGTATATGTCGAAGGCAAGAAGATGCCAACGATGCATCGTGAGGAGGCCTCCCAGCCCGGATGCCGTGTGGGGTTCAGTCCCCGCCAAGATTGTATTTCTTCAGTTTGCGGTGCAAGGTCGCCCGGTGGATGCCCAGGGCGCGTGCGGCCCGGGTAATGTTGTCTCCCTCGGCTTCCAGCGCCAGAAGCAAGGCCTGTCGTTCGACTTCGGCCAGCGGCATAACCGCCTTCGCCAGGGCGCGGTCGTGTCCGGATGCGATGGCCGGAGACAGCTGTGGCGGAAGATTGCCCGCCTGAATCACCGATGACGCCTCCAACAGCGCGGCGCGTTCGATGGCGTTTTCAAGTTCGCGCACGTTTCCCGGCCAGTCGAACTGTAGCAACAAGCGCATAGCGGCGCCGGAAATACCTTCGATGGGTTTGTTGAGGCGCTTTGTGTATTTCTCGAGGAAGTATTCGGCAAGGACGGGGATATCCTCACGGCGATCTCTGAGCGGCGGAATCATAATGGGAAAGGCCGCAACGCGATAAAACAGATCCTGCCGGAACTCGCCTGCCTTTACCGCGCGTTCCAGGTCTTTATTGGTTGCCGCAATCACACGGATGTCGACGGATATGGGAGCTGTTCCGCCGATCCGCTGGACTTCCCGTTCCTGTAGAACGCGCAATAACTTGCCTTGAAGGGCATACGGCAAGTCGCCGATTTCGTCGATAAGAATCGTGCCCCCGTCCGCGCGTTCGAAGGCCCCGATTCTCCGTGTGGTCGCGCCTGTGAAAGTTCCTCTTTCGTGTCCGAATAATTCGCTCTCCATAAGCGTTTCGGGTATGGTGGCGCAATCCAGTGCCACGAACGGCCCCTTTTTTCGCGAACTGTTGAAGTGGAACGACCTGGCCACCAGTTCTTTGCCGGTGCCGCTTTCGCCCCGGATCAATACGGTAATGTCGCTTTCAGCGGCTTGTTTCATGAGCGCATATACTCGTTGTATTCCTCTGCTCGTGCCGACCATTCCGGCAAAGGAATAAGTCGTTTCCAATTCGGTGCGAAGGCGCAGCACCTCGGCCTTCATTTGCGCGGCATCAATCTCCCGCGACACATCCCGATATGAGACGAGGTTGCCGATTTCGTGTCCCCGTTCGTCATTCACCCTTGCAGTCGAGCGGTAGAACAGACGTTGCTCCGGCAGCCCGCCGGCGCCGGTCGTTTCCACCAGGTCGCCGTCGTCGACCGAAAACCTGTTCTCAATGTGGCCAAGGTCGGGTTTCCGGAACCGCTTTTTGAACCGTGCCGCGAGATCGCTCTGCCGAATGCCCGTGATGTCGACTCCCTGCAGGCCCATCAGTTTCTCGAACATCTCGTTGGCGAAAACCAGTCGTCCGGCGGCATCGTGCATTGCGATGGCGTCGCCCGTGGCATTCAGTACTGCTTCCAGTCTTCCATGGCTTACGGCAAGTCGTCGCCGTTGTTCCTCCAGCTCGTGTTCGACGTTCCACTTTCCGACCAGCGACAGTGTAATTTGCTGTATTTCCTCGTGGGTAAAAGGCTTTCTTATATACAGCAGCTTGTAAAGCAAATCCATTTCATAGACGATTTCCGGCAATGACATATCGGTGTACGCTGTCATAATGACGATTTCGATGTCGCGATCGATTTCCCTCACGCGTCGCACAGTCTCGATCCCGTCGATACCCGGTGGCATTCTGATGTCAATGTACGCCACGGCAACAGGCTTATTCGATTCCCTTCCCTCCCGGATGATGTCATACGCTTCCTGCCCGTTGCTCGCGTGCAGCAGCTCGAACTCCGGGAGATAACTGCCTTCCTGCTCCCTCACGAACGCAGCCGCCAGGTCGTCGGCCGCCGGCATCACGTTATTTGTACAGAGCATTTCCACGAAGTCGTCGTGGATCTCGGGCTGATCATCGACGATAAGAACGCGGTTATTTCCGTGATTGTAAGGTTCCATCGACAAGCTTCGTCTCCTGCCGGTTGGCAAGTTACCTGAAAACGGTACACGCATGACTCATCCTGCCCTTCGCGGTTAATTGTTTATTGCACAATCCGTGCCAACTATTGGTAGAAACTACTAACTTAATGAGATTTATGGAGTTAAAATACACAGTCGACTCACGACCAATCTTTCGGATGTTGTATAATGCGTCTCCGGGGGTCGTCGCGACGGCGGTGTGTCAACGATGTTATATAGGACATAAAAATCTGATTAATAATGGCTTATGAGATTTTTAATCGGGAAATACTCACCGGAAGTAGCGTATTGCAACCAAAGTCGCAATTTGCATCGCCACGACTGAGGTTCCCCTCTCGAAATCTGATTGCGAACCAACGTTGCACAGTGCCCGGTGCGGCCGGTGCTATCCAGCAGCCACGTGCGGTGCCACCGCCGAGAGCGGCAGCATGACGCGCATGGTTGTTCCATTGCCCTTGCCTTCGCTTAACGGTTCGATTCGTCCACCTGAAGCAATGACGAAGTTGGCAGACGAATGGAGGCCGAGCCCGCTCCCCGATTTTTTTGTGGTATAACCCGGGGTAAACAGCGCGCGGGTGTCTTTGTTCTGGATACCGATGCCGTTGTCTATTATCTCAAGGAAAAGAAAGCCTTTCATTGCGCAGGCGCTGATCCGGATGCGAGGTTTTTCCTGGAGTCCGAACAAAACGGCATGTTCATCGATGGCTTCGATCGAATTCTTTACCAGGTTTACCAGCATCTGGTGAAACTGGCTTTCACGGATGCGGATCTCCTGAGGCGCGTTCCCGCAGTCGACTTCGGTATGGATGCCTCGTTTATTGAGGGAATCTCTCAACACCCTGAAAGCACCCGAGAGTGCATCGAAGAGGTCAATATCCTTTCGATCCATGTCAGAACCGTCGAGGGCCTTTTGGGTGCGGATAATATCGGCGATACGATTCGCGCGATCCCTGACGCGACCGACCGTTTTCATCAGTTCGTCGTTCCGACGGCCAAAGTCTTCCGCGAGTTTTATAACGAACGGCATCACCTTCCGACCCTGCGGATCGTCAGCGATGTAGGCGACCCAATCGTTCCGGTGAGCGTCAATCGCACGGGCGAGCGCGAAGAGACGGCTTCCGGCACGGTCATTCTCAAGATTCCTCCGCACAGTTTCGATTCCAATGGTGACACTGTTCATGGCATTGCCAATGTTGTGGAGAATGGTATCCACCATCTCCAGCCTCCCCTGGTCGAATGCCCGCGCTAGTGCCTCGTCGGCGAGTACCCGCTCGGTAACGTCGCGAAAGATAATCACGCCACCCCTGATTTCACTCGTGTTGTCGAGAAGGGGCCGTCCGCTCATCCGGATGTAGACACCATCCGGCTTTTTCGTGTTCCGTATGTAGACGTCTTCCTCATCCGTGGATTCGCCGCAGCGTATGGCTCGCATGAGTGGTAAATCGGCTGCCTTCATGGGTGTTTCCATGTCGGGATAGTAGGCGCCACATTTCTCGGCCCACCTGTAGGGAGGGTCGTCAGTCATATCCATTCCCAGGATCTGTCGCGCGCCGGGATTGACATATAGGAACTTATCCGCGGAATCATCCACGGCGACCACGCCCTCACTCATGCTGTCGAATACGGTGTCCATGAGTTCCTTGCGGTACGTGGATTCGCCAATGGTTCGTTCCAACTCGATCAGTGCTTTTCTGTGCTCGCGTTCCCGTTGGTGCGTGGAAACGGCGACCTGGAGGTTCACGTAGAGTTGGCGCGTATCGAACGGCTTCAGCACGTATCCGTACGGATTCGTTGCTCGCGCCCGTTCAAACAGTTCACCTCGTGTGTTGTCGATCAGGTACACGACGGGAACGTCGAACCTGCGGCACAATTGGCCCCCGACTCTCGGACCGTCCAGGTCTCCTTTGAGGCTGAGGTCGACGAGGGCGAGGTCCGGTCGCGCGTTTCCGGCGACTTCGCCGGCCGCGTGACCGTCTGAAACCACTGCAGATACAGTGTACCCCAATTCTTTCACGCATTCCTCCAAATCCGCGGCCAGGGGCTCGTCTTCTTCTACAATCAGAATTTTTGGAATTGGATTCGACAAACTGTCCACTTTCTTTATTGAAGTACCATATTCGAGAATAAGTCGATGCTCTGGCACAACGCGGGTTTGAGCCGTTCGTCACGTCACCGGTCAAAACCGCGAAGGTCCTTAGATTGGGCGCAGCCAGACTCGTAAGTCGTCTTGGCGTCGCCCGAGATCCAGTCACGATAAATGACCCGGCCTCGTTCTCCCAATCACTCCGCCCGCGGGTTCTCCCACGACACCCTCACGCCCTTCCTGCGGAATTCGACAATGTGCGTCTGTATAGACTCCATTGACAGGGGATTCCCGCGAACAATCAGTCTGGTCAGGTTGCCGAGCCCGTCGACGTGCGACAGGTCCGCTACACGGTTTTGTCCGAGGTCCAGGGTTTTCAGGTTTACCAGTCCAACCAACGGCCGGACATCGCTGATGGCGTTATTGTCGACGTGAAGATGCTCGAGACCGGTCAAACCGGAGAGCGGCGACAGATCGATAATTCCGTTGTGACCAAGATGCAGCCTATTCAGGTGTTTCAACCCGGCCAGGGGCGCTATATCGCTTATTCCGTTCCTCTCGACGTAGAGACGCCTCAGACCGGTCAAGCCTGACAAGGGCGACAGGTCGCTGATACCGTTTCTATCAAGGTCCAGTTCCTTCAGGTTCTTCAGCACCGAAAGAGACTTCAGGTCACTGATGCCGTTGCTGTCGAGACGGAGCCCCGTCAGGTTGGCCAGTCCGGACAACGGCGCGGTGTCACTGATGCCGTTGCTGTCGAGGTCCAGTTCCTTCAGCTTTTTCAGCCCGGACAAAGGCTTCAAGTTACTGATTCCGTTGCCTTCAAGGCGCAGCCCGGTCAGGTTGGTCAGTCCCGACAGGGGCGTCAGATCGGTGACGCCGTTGTTGTCGAGATCCAGTTCATTCAGATTGGTCAATCCCGACAGCGGCTGTACCTCGCTGATGCCATTGGCTTCAAGTCGCAGCCTGATCAGATCGGTCAGTCCGGCCAGCGGCGAGACGTCGCTGATGCCGTTGTTTGCAAGATACAGCCTTTCGAGGTTCTTCAGCCCGGTGAGAGGCGTAATGTCGCTGATGCGGTTGCCTTCAAGGCGCAGCCTTTCCAGGTTTGCCAGCCTCGCAAGGGGAGAAAGGTCGGTGATGTCATTGCCGTCAAGATTCAGCGATACCAGGTTCTTTGCATGCTCGAGCCCGGATAGATGAATAATACCTTCTTGTTGTGCAGTAACGCGCGTCAATCTTGCCAGGTCGGACGCCGTGATTGCCTCGCCGCCGGCCTTATTCAGTCTATCCCGCAAAACCGCACGTAACTGTTCGTCGGGAATTATCGATGGTTTGGATTCGCGAGCCGGAGGTTGCGCAACCTGCCGTGGAACGGCGCAACCGTTCACGCCAAGAACGGCCAACAACAGCAAAATGACTCTGCAGGACATGAATTACCTCATGTATTCTTTTGTTTCGCCGCTATGCGGGTGTTGCGTGCGACAAATCAGACACAGTTGTGCCTACTCGATCCCGGAAGGCGGGGGTATCCCGTCCGCGGATTGTGTGAGAGGGGGTACGCCTCTTCGTGCAGCTTACGCGGCAGCGCGGGATTCGGGCGTAGTTGTGCCCACTCGATCGCGGTAACCGGGGTCTCCGCGATCACAGAAGTGTGGGTCAATAAGTGAAAATTCCGTTGAGTTACGGACTTCGCCTGTGAAGATAAGGTGAAAGCGAGGCGATCACAATCCAAAACGGAAACGGTCCGTGCCTGGTTGGCCGTTCCTGGCGAACCGCGGTCATATTGCATAATTCGCGATTTGTCACGGCTGGCTTCGTCATCGTCGATTCGATCGCACCGACGCAAAGTGGCTCGCAAGGCCCTTGAGGTAGCGTGTGTGAAGGTGTGGCAGACATTCCTGATTGCCATCTCATTGTCCTTTTGAAAGGGTATTCCTGGTCCTGCATTGGACTTGCTGCGATTCGCCCTTCCCTAAACGTCTCAAGTGTCCTGTCCCAAAAATACCTCACCATTCTTCCGCCGATTCATCCCGTCTCGCTACGTTGGGCCGACCTGCCCAGGTCGGAGGTGCCTTGCGAGCCGGGCGACTCGACGGCCAAATTTAGGCAACTTATTTCTGGGACAGAACACTAGGGAGGATGTAGCTTACCCCAGCGCCGCGATACAGGCCATCGTCAGAAACGTTGTCGTTCCTGCTCGTACGCTCCAGGACTTCCACCGCAGATATCGGAGAAACTCGAATACCGCGACGCAACACACGCATGCAAATGCGCCGATCGCAAATGCGCCTGGTAATCTCACATACTCACTTGTTGAATGCCGCGGCTCCTTCTGCCTTATCGTCTTTATCCAATGTCAAGCTGTTTCCACGCAACGCCGGTTGCCCTCGCGGTTGTTCATTCCGACTCATACCTGCTCGGTTTGTCCAACGGACGTGTGTTCCGGCGTTTTCAGACCGATATGGACGGTCGGCGCGTCCGTGGATCTGGAAGCTGGAACGGGATGTTATCGTTCATTGAGGTCAGTGGATCCTCCCCCCGGGAATTGACGGAGCGGCAGCGATAGCGTCGGACTATGGGAGAACCTGACATTTGGCTACACGCTACAGGCGGGATCACATACCTGCCTGTTTGACCGCTCCGTCAATTCAGGTTCTGGAGTTCCCTGGACGCTTTTCGCGTTTTGCGGGCCCCCGCCGACCCACGCGTGCGGTCTCAGCCGAGGGCCCCGTTTAGGCACAGATTTCGCACGTTTATGTTTCGTCGGCTGCGCGCCTTTCCTCTTCGAGCGTTTCGATCATCCGTCTGGCGATCTCAATGGCCGTATCGACAGTTGCCTGTTCGTGCCAGGTGTTGCCGGGTCTGGCGGACCCGCAAATTGCCATCCCGGCGAAAAACTCCAGCTTCGTAAGTTCCATTGCCCACTCCCTTGTTTTACTTTGGAAACCGCATTCTCAACCTGAACCTGATATGTTCCACAAGAACCACCGCACACCTCAAACGAACCCCTGGCAGCGATTCGCAAATACGCCTTCTGTCAGCTGTCAGCGCGTAGCGGATCTGCAGGGTTCCAGAACGGCTTTCGTCAGACTTCCCTTTGCGGCCCGGAGCTGACGGCCAGATAGCCTTCGATCTCTGCAACGCGCTTGAGCAGATGATCCATCCTGGCTGAGACGGATACCACGTAACTCAATACGACCAATGTCGCAAGGAGACACATTATCGATACGACCAGAACAAAGACGAGCATGGGATCTCCTGTCTGACGGTCTTGGGCTTCAATTTAGGGCCAGGATTGTAGCGGCAACCGGAATCGAGCATCGCATTCGGCGTGCATGTATGACCAGCCCCGCCTTGGTTGAATTCAAGGTCCGTCAGATCCACGGTAATCACGGACATCTACCGCCGGGCCGCGTAATGCAGCCCTCTTCTGCGTTCCGGTGAAGGTATCGAGAAACACGAGTTCGATGTGGAATTCACCCGGATGCAACGAGGCGATACGCACCGTCGCGCCGTTGCTAGCGCAGGGTAACCGCAGACACAATTCTGCCTGGCGCGGATAGGTATCCCGGACTCTATAGAAAAGTGTGCCCGTCCGATGTTGTTTCGCTCATCGCCATCAGCATACTTCGGCCTGAACGAGGACCGCACTCCGTTAAAGATCATGAAGGTCAGTGATCATGACACACGATGGGCGGCGGCGGTGTTCCGAACGACCGCACCGCGGGCCGTTTTGACGCGCCGTTGCTCTTGTACCGCGACAGCCCGTCCATGGCAATCGTCGCCCTGCCGCCGGTCGCTTCGTAGAAATTGTACCAATCGTCGTGCCGGTCGTCTCCCGGATGGCTGAACAGGGTCGCGTCGCTGCTGAGCACCTCGAGGAACTTGCGGGTGGCCGGATGGTCCTCACTCACCAGCAGAACGACTGCCGCGCGAAATGTCTTCTGAGACTGCGTATGGTCGGGAACGCGCGACCCGTGTTCGGCAATGACATCGTCGATAGTAGACGTTTTGACACGACTCGCGGTGAAATCGTCAGGGGCGCCGGCGCCCCCGATTTTCACGATCTCACCGTCCTCCGCAACCCAGAGGTCGGGCACCTCGTCCGGCGGAATCAATCCCGCAAGGTACAATTCGATTGGGCTGTATGGTTTGATGTTGCCTGCCCATCCTCCGGTATAGGCATTCGGGGCGCTGTACTCACCGCCGCCGTGATCGACCAGGTTGGCAATGTCAAATCCGCCGAGGATGCCGTTGGCGCTGGTGAAATCCCAATGAGGTACCGCGGGCTCCACGATGAAGTTCGCCCAGCGATGCATCAACTCGTGTAGCATGGGACCCCTGACCAAACCGGATTGTTCCTGATCCCTTCCTGAGACAAATGCGAAAAAGACAACTCCCTGCAATTACCCTGCCGACCCCCAACGGCCGTCAGCGTAAATCGACTGACCTGTACCCTGCACCTCGTTACTGACACTGGCATAGAAGGCGCCTCCGAACGCTTCAGGATCGAGCTGTGATCCGTTCAAACTCGGAATGAAGATCTGGAAATCGAACGCATCGCTGAAATGCTCATAGAATCGCACAGCGTATTTGTCCAGCGGCAGATTTCCGGCGGCGAGGTTTTCCGTGACGGGCATGACAAACACGTTGTCATTATATATCGCCGGGTCCGTGAAGACGATAATTGCATCGAATAAAACACTGACCCCCCTGGCTTCGAGCGCCGGAATATGCACGTTGATCGAAGTGGTGCTTAGAGGGTTTCCTCGTACACCCACTTCGTCTCCCGAACCCAATCCCGTGTTCGCCACCAGCGGCGCCAGGTCAGTGATGCTGTTGTTGTAAAGATGTAGCGTTCGCAACTTAGTCAAGCCGGACAGCGGAGATATATCCACGATGCTGTTGTTATCAAGATACAACCCCAGTAGGTTCGTCAAGTTCGACAGGGCGGACACATCCGCAAGGCTGTTGCCACCAAGATCCAGGGTTCCCAGATCGTACAATGCGGACAGCGGAGAAACATCTGCGATGTTGTTTGAGCTGAGATCCAGAATCTCCTGCAAATTGGTCAGTGCAGATAGTGCAGATACGTCCGTGATGCTGTTGTCGTCAAGGTACAGCCGTGTCAGGTTAGTCAATCCGGATAGTGCAGACACATCCGTGATGCTGTTGCCGGCAAGATACAGTGATCTCAGGTTGGTCAGTCCGGATAATGCAGACACATCCGTGATGTTGCGGTTCCAGCGAAAATCCAGGGTCGTTAGGTCTGTCAAACCGGATACGGCAGACACGCCCGTGATGCTGTTCCCGAAAAGTCTCAGCGTTGTCAGACTGGTCAGGCCAGACAATGCAGACACGTCCGTGAGGTCGTTGAAGCCAAGATTCACCTCTTTCAGACCGGTCAATCCGGACAGCGCGGATAGGTCCGTGATGCCGTTTCTGTGAAGACCTAGCCGTATCAGGTTGCTCAGACCGGATAGAGCAGTCAAATCCGTGATTCTGTTGTCGCCGAGACCGAGCCGTTCCAGGTTGGTCAGGCCAGACAGCGCGGACACGTCTGTGATGTCGTTGCCGTCAAGGTACAACCGTGTCAGGTCGGTTAATCCCAATAAAGGTGAGAGGTCGGATATATCGTTACTGTTGTCGAGAGTAGACACTGACTCCGGATCAAGGCGCAGAACTGTCAGACCGGTTGCAAACTCAAGCCCGGTCAAATCGCGAATGCCCGAGTTCGGCGCGTCGAGCCGCGTCAACGTCGCCATCTCGGCGTGCATGATAGGCGCGCCGCTGGCCTTGCCCAGCTTGTCCTCAATCACCGCGCGCAGGTTCGCATCGGGGATGGACACGACCGTTGGCGGCGGCGCCTCGCAGGTGGTCCCGAAGACCCCTGCAAAGGCCAGAAAATCAGACAGATCGACCGCGCCGCTGCCGTCCATATCCGTTCGAGCATTGTAATTGGCGTCTCCGGAGCGCGTGCCGAACGCTCCCGCAAAGGCCAGGAAATCGGACAGGTTCACCATCCCGTTCCCGTCAAAATCCCCAGGACACGCCGCCGCCGTGAAGGTAAGCAGCGCCTGCGACACGTCCAGAGTCTCCACGCCGTCCGTGCTGCCCACCTCGGCCGATGCAACCTCCAGCGCGTCCGACGACGTCAGCGCACGGCTCACCCTCAGCGTCACCTGTCCCAGATAACCGCTGGACGGGACCGACATCGCAGACAGAGACAACATCGACAACGTCGGGTTGCCCGAACCCGCGGCCCCCGATAGGAGCGCGGCGCCGGTCAGATCCATCCCGGATACGTCGTCGAAATAGCTGTCGAACGTTTTGCCTTTCAACGCCAGTTCAACCGTGTATGCCTGTATCTGCCGGCCTCCCGCGTCCGGTACGAAAAGCTGAAATTGGATGGTATCGCCCGCCCGCTTTTCAGGCAATTCCAGCACGTCGTTGTTCTGCGGCGGACTTTCGATACGCGTATCCAGCTGCAGTTGCATCTGTTGTCCGAAGGTGAGTACCGCCTCGGATACGTCCAGATTCTCCGCTCTGTCCGCGCTGCTCACCTCGGCCGACCGCACCGACAGCACGTCGGATGACGTCAATGCACGGCGCACGCTCAGTGTCACCTGACCCAGATACCCGCTGGCTGCGACCGTCACGGCAGGTAGGGACGCTACGGTAAGGGTCGCACCCGCCGCTCCAAGTTGTAACGCAAAAGGGCCGGAATAGGTTATGTCGTCGATATAGCTACCAAACGTCTTGCTACGCAACGCCAGTTCAACCACCATACCAACACTCCGCTGGCCTGCCAGATCCGGCGCGAAGAGTTGAAACCGGATGCCGTCGCCCGCCTTCACCTCAGGCAGGGTCGGTACGCTGTTGTTCTGCGCAGGCGTTTCGATCTGCGCGTCCAGCAACAATCGGGGGTGGCTGGAAAGGTCCTCGATATGTTCGGGCACGACCGACATAACCGGCACACCCTGCGCCAATGCAGTGCGCGGTTTTATGATACCGACGTTTCCTGTCCATGTCACGGCGAGCAATACGACTGCCGCGCAAACTACGACAACCAGGTTCCTCCACATAGCTGTCTCCCGAAAATCGTCACCCGTGTGGTAACATGAAAGGGCACGGCCGGACATACGATTGACCGGCACGGATTGAGAAGCGCCCGGATTCAACACAGGCGTTTCCCCAATATTGAATTCGAAGATGGAACCGTTCGCTGGTCCACGTTGCCGCGGGCGGACGTGTGTCGAATAGGAACACATCCGAGCGAGATTTACTGCTTGATCCAATCACGTGCGGACCCTCGAGCATGCCGGCGCGGGTCACAACGTTGCGGATGAACAGACTGTGGGTAGAATGAGAATAGCGAGGAAGGCGGCTTCTCGAATGGGAAATGACAATCGAGAAAGCCGGTGATTCAGGTTTGCATGAAGGGGGGGCCGAGCTGAAGGCCGTCTCTGACGGAAGTACCGTGAACCGGAACGGTCGCCCGCTGCAGTTCAGGGCTGTGGAATCCCGGGAAGACATTCTGTCTCGAATCTTCGAACGATACCGCTCGAGGTTGATTCAGCGAGTGTGTTGCAAATCGCGTCGACGTGCCTATTAAGATAGTGAATGTTTTTTGAATTATCACTGAATTCGAGAGCATATTTGTTGATTTTTTAATGAATTCCGGTGATTTTTCGCCCAACGAAACGAGGATTTACAACAGCGGCTCGAATCGCGGCCCGTTTTTTTCGAGAGCGATCAGGGAATCATTGGGGAACCGACGCCGCAAGAACGAGGGGAGGTTGTGCTGCCTGCCGGGTAGGGCGAATGACAGGCGCTCGGGTATGAACCCATGCTGCAGTAGATCCTTCGTCGGCCTGGCGGCCTCCACTGGATGACAGTGTCGGCGAACGTGTGACGGATACATTTCGCCAATGGTTATCGTAAGGCATGTCCTTAAGAGCGCAGTCGAAGAATCTCCCGTCTCTGCAATTGCCTTTGGCGATAGAGAGCACAAACGCATTTGTGCGGAGGCATCGTCGGTATCGATGCGGGCAGACAGGAATGTCCGCCCCACCTTCATAACCGTTTCCTGATCCGGTCGTAGATCGCGGAGGATGGCCATGGGGTGGTCGTTGCGCCCGTCCAGCGTGGCCGAGCCGCCGGTCCCGGACAGCGTGATGCTCGTCAGGTTACCCGGCCATTCGGATTCAATGGGCAGCGTGATTACGGATCTCTTCACGCTCCCGCGTAGGACGAGACCGTAACTCGGCGTCGCGCTCCTTCCGCCTCTCATTCCGCCTGTCGACACTGTTTTAAAACCCTTATCGATACGTACTCCGACAGGCTCCCAGTCATTGAAATATCTCTGATATATAGAAGAATTCGTTGATTTATCAATGAAGATGTCGTATTTTGCGCCACAGTTGTATGGCCATGGCGGGATTCGCTGTTCCCGTCTTGGTACATCGTTTCGCCAGTCGAATCTGAATAGTATTGTCTGCGAAGGAGGACAGGCCTATGCATCCCGAGGAGAAACTCCAGGAAGAGAACAGGAAGCTGCGGGAACGCCTTTCGCGGTTGAGCCGGGCCAGCCAGCGTATCAACGAGAGCCTTGACTTTGAGACTGTATTGCAGGGAGTCGTGGACAGCGCCAGGGAAGTGACGGACGCCGAATATTGCGTGGTCACGCTTCCGGACCACAAAGGACAGGTACAGGAGTTCCTCGTTTCGGGCATGACGCCCCAGGAGGGCAGTCAGATGTGGAGCGTCCCTGACGCCGACCGGCTCTATGAGTACCTTCGGCGGATCGATGAACCCATTCGGATGCGAGACTTTTACAGCCACGTCGCGGAACTGGGCCTCCCCGTTATACGGGCGCCAAGATCGCCGGACGAGCCTCTTCCCTTCCTGGCTGCGCCAATCCGTCACTGCGGCGAGAGCGTGGGGAACTTCTTCCTGGGTGGAAGGGTGAGCGGCCCGGAGTTTACCGAAGAAGACGAGGAGACGCTGGTCATGTTTGCTTCCCACGCAGCACTGGTAATCTCCAATGCCCGGCAGTACCGCCATCAGCAGCGGGCCACGGCGGACCGGGAAGCCGTTGTGAATACCGCCCCGGTCGGCGTCGTTGTCTTCGATGCCACCAACGGGAAGCCGGTGTCATTCAATAGAGAGGCCGCGAGGATAATTAAGAACTTGCGGATTCAGAAGCGACAACTGAAGTGCCTTCTTGAGGTTATTACGATCCAACGGGCCGACGGACGGGAGATACTACTGCACGAAATGTCTTTGGCACAGGCACTCAGCAAGGGTGAAACGGTACGTGCCGAGGAGGTCGTTCTCCGGGTTCCCGATGGACACAGCGTAAAGACGCTTCTGAATGCCACGTCCATTCGCACGGAGGATGGACGTGTGGCCTCCGTTGTGGTGACGCTTCAGGACACTGCGCCGATGGAGGAACTGGAGCGCATGCGAGCGGAGTTCCTGGCGATGGTCAGCCACGAACTGCGGGCGCCGCTTGCCGCCATCAAGGGTTCCGCAGAGACGGCGCTCGGCGACACCTTCCCGTTCCGCCAGGCCGAGATGGTCCAGTTCCTGCGGATAATCAGCGAACAGGCCAACCGGATGTCCGGTTTGATGAACGACCTGCTGGACGTGGCGCGTATCGAGACAGGTACGCTTGTTGTCGACCCCCTTCCTTCGATCGTGACCGTGCTGCTCGATCAGGCCCGGAACACCTTTCTGAGCGGATGGGACCGGGACAACATCCACATGGATGTGGCCCCGGGCCTACCGCCGGTTACGGCGGACCCCGGCCGTATCGTGCAGGTCCTGGTCAACCTGCTGACAAACGCGGCGAAGAATTCCCCGGAGGCTTCTCCGCTCCGGATTAGCGCCGTGAAGAAGGGCGACAAGGTGGCGATCAGTGTAACCGACAAGGGGCGGGGAGTGTCCGGTGACGAGATGCAGCATCTGTTTCGCAACTCCTCCGGTCGCTACGGTGACGTGAGCGTGAGATCCGACGGCGCACGCGGTTGGGGACTCTCAATATGCAGAGGCATTGTGGAGGCCCACGGAGGCCGGATCTGGGCCGAGAGCGAGGGATCGGACAAGGGAACAAGGATCACCTTCACGATTCCAATTGTGGAAAGCGCCGGAACGGTCGCCGGTCCAGATCCTGGCGCAAATGTCGCCGGCACGGAAATGGCGGCTGCGGACCAGTCGAAAATTCTCGTAGTGGACGACGACCCTCAGACGCTGCGCAGCGTTCGTCAGGCCCTGTCAGGCGCCGGATTCGTTCCTGTCGTTACCGGTGATCCGAACGAGGCGCTGGACCTTTTGAACGAACACAGCCCCGAGCTGGCGTTGCTCGACCTTGTGCTGCCGGGCAGCGACGGAATCGAGTTGATGAAGGTGATTATCGAGAATCGTGACATGCCGGTCGTGTTCCTCTCGGCCTACGGTCACGAGGACGCCATTGCCCGGGCCCTGGACAACGGAGCCGTGGACTATCTGGTCAAACCCTTCTCGCCGACCGAGTTGGCGGCAAGGATCAGGGCGGCATTACGCACCCGGACACCCCACCCTACGGTTGTGCCTTCGGAACCATTTGAGATGGGAAATCTAAGAATAGACTATGCCCGCCGACGGGTGACGATGTCCGGACAACGTGTGGTTCTGACCAGAATCGAATATCGCCTCCTGCAGGAACTCTCCGTCTACGCCGGCCGGACCGTGCACTATGAAGACCTGTTGAAGCGGATCTGGACCAGCAGACGTGACAACGACAGGCGTCCACTACATGCCGCGGTCAAGAACATCCGGCGAAAGCTGGGTGACGACGCGAAGAATCCCATGTGGGTCTTCAACGAGCCGCGTGTCGGCTATCGCCTGGGAAAGGCTGTTCAGTAAGTGGCGCCGGCAGTTGACCGGGTGGAAGAGGGACCGGAACCGCCGCCTGGCGGCTCCGGACACGACTCCGGATGCGGAGACCGGGAGGGGCGTTCCTCGTACGTTTGGGATTCGGAGTCAGGGTTCTCGCAATACCCACCGGCGCACGATCGATACATCGTTTGAATTGTGCCAGGTGACTCCCGCCACTCAGAAGTTCCGTGAAACTGAGAAGCCCACGCGATAGTCGGGGGTCCCGACCCGTGCGGCAGACTCGCCAGTGACGGAAACCTGCCTGGGAAGGCGATACTCGCCAAGCAACTCCAATCGCAGATCGTTTGTCAGAGCGGCTGCCGACCCATTGGAAGCACCCGGCACGCCGAGACGCAGACCGCCTCCCAGTCGGCGCAGACCCGCGTCCTCAACATCCAGTTCCACGAAGGGCTCCAGCCGGCCCCGGCCTCCCCAGGTCTCCATTCCGTACCCCAGTGCCGCCCGGGCGCGGTTGGGACGCCAGTCCAGGTCTTCCTGCCCGTCTGTGCCGTGGCGGAAAGCCATCATCCGTTCGCCTTTCCACAGCGCGTCGGCGCCGGCGCCTGCATTTTTCCCCCACGAGGGTTCCAGAAACAAAGCCAATCCCTTGTTGTCGGAACCCGGGTCCAGACGCAGCGCCAGGCTCAGGCCGCCTTCCTTGAAGTTCCGGTCCTGATGCGCAACCAGCCAATGCGAACGGACTTCCAGGTCCAGCCCCATGCGACGATTCGCAAGCGAGAGCGCCCCGGCCAGTTCCGTCCCAAGCCCAGTGTCGGCGTCGCCTCCGTCGACGCGGGCGCCCATCGCCAGACTCAAATCCATCCGCGTGTCAGGCGTAACGGACCAGTCCGTGCTTCCATTTACCATCATCCGAACGCGCTGGGCGTCGCCGCTGGCGCCACTCAGGCCGGCCACGGTCTCGGATGCCGTGCTCACGGCGAAGGCGTCCGCCGTCAATGCCAGGTCAACATTACCCAGCCGGGTCAGGTCCATCCGTCCGCCGAGGGCCGCGGACCGGCTGCTGATGTCCGTCTCAATCGAACTGCTGCCCGTCCCTGCCAGCGGCCCACCGTGGCCGCTGTTCAGTTCAGCGTCGCCCCGGCCGAAGCCCAACATGCCCCACAGACCCAGTTTCCCGGTGGGCGACCAGTATACGTAAGGATGCAGGCTGGTCAGTCGCGTTTTCCATTTGCCCGTGCCGTTGCCGGCATTGGCGAAGTCCTGCGCGCCGTTGCTGTACGATGCGGACAGACCCATCACAAATTTCGAACCCCAGTGGTAGTCCGCCCCGATGTACGCCGCGGTTACGCTGCCGTCCATGCGACTGTCCGAAAAGGAATCGCCGGAATACCGGCTACCGGTTCCTCGGCCCCACAGCGTCCATCCATTTTCTCCGGATCCGGACCGGTCCATCGCCATCTGGAAGGAGCTGCGGGTTAAAACACTTCGCCCGGAGGGCGCGCTCAGTATCGGTCGATCCGCGTTTGGATCGGACGTCACCTCGGGCAGACCGGCCGACGCCGTTGTATCTACCGAGGGCATGTAAGCGGGAGCCTCCAGGGGTATACCCAGCAGACCAGCGGCGACGTGCACCCAATCCACAGCATTGAATGCCTGCCCGAGGCCAAGCCTGCTTCCATCCAGCGTGGCCCGCATCGCCCTGGACGTGGCTTCGAAACGGCCCACGATCGCGTCCACGGCCTGGCTCAAAACGGTCCTGCCGAATGCCGCCAGTGACAGCTCGAGGACGCGAGCGCGGTTTGACTGAAGATTTTCCACCGTGACGGCGAAGGACAGTTTCGCACTCAGGCCGTAGGGGTCGCGTGCCGTAACCGTAACGCGGGTAGTCGCCACGGCCAAAGGAGTGAGTGCGATCATTTTTCCCACGAGGCTGACGTTCACAATGCCGTTACTCGACGACGCCTCGTATTTGAGTGGATCCCCATCCGGGTCGGTGAACAGACCCGTCAGGTCAACCCTTCCGTTCTCGCCCATTGTCAGCACCTGGTCCGGGATGGTTCCATTCACCGCGGGCCCCAGGTTCACGCCGGTTACAATAACGGTCACCGTAGCCGGGTTGCTGCTGGCGCCCCTGCTGTCCACCACCCGATAGGTGAAGCGGTCT
>CAXXJS010000022.1:0-22926 GCA_963662665.2 Candidatus Latescibacterota bacterium | reverse complement strand
GGCGCCGGAGGTCGTTCAACATCCGGCCCGCAAGCAAGGGTATGTCCGACAGGCGATCTCGCAGCGGCGGCAACTGAACGGTCACTTCGCTTAACCTGTAATAGAGGTCCGCCCGGAATTTCCCCTTCGCCACCAGTTGCTCCAGGTCGGCGTTCGTGGCCGCAACCACCCTCACGTCCGGACGGATCGATTCCTGTCCGCCCACACGGCGGAATTCAACCTGGTCCAGCACACGCAACAGTTTGGCCTGAAACGATGGCAGCGCATCTCCGATCTCGTCCAGAAACAGCGTACCATGGCTGGCCTGTACAAAACAACCGGCACGTCGACCGGCGGCGCCCGTGAATGCGCCGCGCTCATGCCCGAACAATTCACTCTCGGTGAGGGTTCTCCATTACGGCCACGCAATTGACGGCCACGAACGCCCCCGGTCTGCGTGAAGCCCGATGGATCGCCCTGGCCATCAGTTCCTTTCCGGTGCCGCTTTCCCCGCAGACCAGGATCGTTGCCGAACTGTCCGCTACCGCTGCCACCGTTTTTAACGCCTCGATCATTTTTTGGGAACGCCCCACCACCATCTCGCCATCTACGTCTGAACCGGATTCGATCATACCTGCATCTGCAGGTACGGGGTTCTGCTCCCTGCGCAGCCGATACAACAATCCGTCCAACGTCGGATCATCCACTGGCTTGGACAAACAGTCGTAGGCGCCGCCCGAGATGGCCGAAAAACACCTGGTCGGGGGAAAATCCCTCGCTTACCATAACCACCGGAGTTTTGCCGGTGCGCTTCCTCGAGGACCGGGAAACCGTCCCCGTCGGGTAGTTCGGCCTCGGCGAACACGCACGCCGGGCGGCCGCGCCTGTACATCCTCAAGCCTTCCCGTGCAGTTCCGGCGCACGCGACACTCACCCCCCGTCGCTTCAAACGGTCCTTCATTTCCTTTCTGAATTGCATATCGCCATCCACCAGAAGCACGCGCTGCATCGACCCTCCTCCATTTTTTAACCGGGACACCGCCTGTGAACTCCCGGTGGCTATGCAAATCGCGTACCGACAAGAAGAAAACGAGTGAGAAATTTCCCCAAGTTCCATTTTTACATAGGCTAATCTGACGAATTCACGGAATCGATTTCCAGCAGTTTTCGTACGACTGTCGTGTATTACAGGACAGAGAACCCTCGGCCTGACGTGTGCCGTACGGCAGGGATACGAACGCCTGATACGTGATACGGAACTGACAATATCCACGTTCCGATTGCCCGGCGCCAATAAAACAGCAGAGCGTTTTAAGGGAAAACGCTCTGCTGTTGGCGATGTATTCTACACGTTCTGTTCACTACGGAATTAATACAACCACGGAATCTGAGGGATCGCTGAAGGCTGATCCGTCAAGAGATACGATGCGATAGATATAGGTGTTACCCGAGTCGACGTCTGTATCGATATACGTCGTACCCTGCAGTCTAAACGCTACAGTTTCAAATCGATCACTCGACGAGGTGCTCGCCTTCCGTCGATAAACCCCGAATCTGGAAATGCCCACGGGCGCCCTCCATCTGACGACAACGACAAGCCCTTCATCCTCACGCTCTCGTACAAAGGCGCTGACGTCGGTCGGTCTCGCCACTACCCTGCCGGAGCCCGTCTGCAATGACACCATACTCGAAGCTTCGCTCTCATTTCCGCTGGCATCGATGGCTCGCACGTGGTAGTTGTACGTGGTCGACGTCTCCAGGTCGTCATCCAGATAGCCCAGCACTGTCGAGTCGACGGTTGCAATCCACGCAAACCCTGCCGATCCTGTGCCCTCTGACCGGTAGATCCTGTAATGAGAAAGGCCGGTTTGATCCGAACCGTCCTCGTCGGTTGTGGATGCGCGCCACGACAGCTGAACCGCCGCATTGCTGGATAATCTCGCGAACAGGAAGTCTGGTGGGGGCGGGCGACTGTTCATCCTCTACGGTCGAACCCGTCTCCAACGACACTGTCCTGGATGCGTTACTCTCGTTACCACCGGCGTCAATGGCCCGGACGTGGTAGTTGTACGCGGTTGACGTTTCCAGGTTGTCATCCAGATAGCCCAGCACTGTCGAGTCGACGGTTGCAATCCACGCAAAACCCTGCCGATCCTGTGCCCTCCGACCGGTAGATCCTGTAATGAGAAAGGCCGGTTTGATCCGAACCGTCCTCGTCGGTTGTGGAAGCACGCCAACTCAACTCGATGTCTGTATTACCCGACAATTTCGCGTACAGGAAAATCCGGTGGCGCAGGCGCCAGGTCGTCGTCTAACACGGTAGCCAGCGCGAAATCCGACAATCTGCTCTTTAGTCCTCCCGAGCCCAACGCGCGAACGCGGTATGCATAGATCTGGCCTCCGACAACAGGCGAATCTATTAAAGCGGGCCATATGGTGTTGAACGTAGCCAGCGGGTCCGGTTGTCGAGGGTCGCTGTAGCGCATCACTTCATAACCGGTCAGTTGCGGTTCCGAATTCGGCGACCAGGCAAGCGTAATCTTTCCCTTGCCGGCAATGGCCGTTACCTGGGCAGGCGTAGCAAGACCAGGTGTGCTGACGGAAAGCGCCGTGGATCGGGGTCCGCCGTTTTTTCGCGAAGTCAACCGCGTTAACGGTGTAATAGTACAGCGTTAACGGCTCCACGGTGGCGTCCCCGGAACATGGTCTCCGTTCCGGGAACCTGCGCCACTTCCACAAAAGAACTGGCGGTCTGTTTGGATCGGAAGACCCGGTAATGGGAAAGCCCTGTCAAGTCTTCGCCATCGTTGTCTCTCGTGGGTGGCGCCCAACTCAGCAGTACGGCGCCGGCATCTTCATCGTCCAGGCTGACGCTTAAGTCCGACGGCGCGGCCGGCGGATTTTTCATCGGCCTCGGCCTGCCCGTCGACAAAAGGCGACGCGTCGCCGACGACAACACCTCGATCGGGATTCTGTACGACCGCCTTGACCCGGTAAAAATAGACCACGTCGACCGTTACATCCGTATCGATATATAGGGTCTGGGCCGTGGTAAACGGAACGTTAGACGAAACCGGCTCAAACGGCTCCTGCGTGGACGTTGACCGCAACACCAGATAGCCCAGAAGATTGTCGTCGGTTGAAGGGTTCCAATGCAACTCGATCTTGCCGACCTTGTTTACGGTACGCAGGCCGTCCGGCGCGTCTATTCCGGTATCCTCCGCGTTAACCGACGCGGAGCGCGAACGGGCGCTCTCGTTATCGAACCTGTCGATTGCGGAAACCTGGTAAAAATACCGGACGTCGAACTCCAGCTGCGTCGTGTCCGTGAACGTGGTCCGTGCCCCCGGCACCGTGGCAATCAGAACATAAGCGTCCTCGGTGTCTTTTGCCCTGAAAATCCTGTAACCGTCGAGACCGGTCAGGTCCTGGTCGCCCTCATCCGCTCTCGGGCGCATTCCAGACAAGCGCTACGTGACCGGTATTGTCGTCTCTGACTGCGGAAAGATTCGCTGGCGACGCCGGCGCCCTTTTGTCTTCACGTATTTCGGCGCTCACAAAGGCGGACATTTCGCTGGTTTGTCCGTTGACGTTCACCGTGTTGACTCTGTAGAAATGAACTTTAGACGCCGAAACGTCCATTGTGGAGTCCACGAAGACCGTACGACCGGTCGTTACATTCGTCTCGTTCGATTCACCGCGCAGCCGGGTATACTCGCCTGTGGCCGACGTAGCCCGCCATACGCCATACCCCGCGAGATCGTCGATCTTCACGGCATCCCAGGATAACAGGATGCGGCCGATGTCACCCTGCGCCCTGATGTTTGCGGGCGGGTTCAGCGCCTCGCCGCCGGGAAAATTCGGATCGACCGGATTTTCCCGCTCCCGTCCACAACGTCCCCGCGCCCACAAGGACAATGGCCAGCATACCCCAAACCCCCAGTCGGAGGGGGTTGAATTTCCAGCGCGCCATATACCACTCCTTCATTTGCTGATATTTGTCGGCCGCAGGTTGACGGCCCCGTCCTGCTCGACTAAAAGTGCGTCTTGACGGCAACTTCTACCATTCTCTTGTTAACGTCGCTCTTCACATCCACGTTGAACTTTTTCATTGTCCGTTTCGTTGAAACGGTGTCGTCCACTCCACTTGAGAGGATCATGCGCAACCCGCTGGCCAGCAGAACGACCGACAGGCCGACACTCATCTTGCTCTTGGTATCGTAGTCATCGGTCCGGTCGTACAACCTCGACGCTTCTTCCGACGTGCGTGCGAGCCTGTAGGCGTCGTAGGTCCTGTTGGCGTCCTGCCGGAAATCAATGGCCTTCTTGGCCATTACGGCGCTTCCGCCGAGAAATAAAACGCCGAACGTCCGGCGGGAGGTAAAGAACGACTTCGCCTGAACCGGTTCGGCCGTTATGCCGACCACAAGTGCAAGCAAACAGCTAATCGCCTTAGGGACCCGCTTACGCATCACGAGACTCCTGCAAATTGGAAAACGTTCTCCCGTTCCTGGAACCATCAGTACGTTTAGACAGCATGAATCGAGCAAAAGTTTCGAGGATTCTCTTCAGACACGGGTACCTGCCGGGAAGGGCGTGGATACCCGGATCCGGGCGGATAATTTCCGGGTTTCAATGAGGCCAGGAATTGACATTATGGTGGGAGATACGTGCGGCAGCAGGGCGTAGTCCGTGAAGGAAAAGATAGGACAGTATAACAAAACATGTGACAAAAGGCAACCTGAAATCGTCTATTCACGGTTGTCTAATCGTAGACACGGTCTTCGTACGTCTTCTCCCACGTGCGGACTTCCCGAAACACGCATGTGTCCGCCAATTTGTCGTGAAGCGTCTGTCCCCGCCTGTCCCGGATCATCCATATTCCGCTCACTCCCAACGTCAGCCCGAATAGCACGTACTGTCCCCAGAACCGGATCAGCGCTCGCCCCCGACCAACGGGTTCCCCCGTTGGTCGGGTGAGCCTGATGCCCGCCTCTCGCATGCCCGGCGTACTCCCGGCACGACCCCAGGCCGGGACAGTCAGCAGCGCCCTGTAACTCAAGAAACAAAGCACGAAGAGACCCACTTGCAGCCACTGCTCCCCATTCTTCCATGCCGCGGGATCCCCTGCCAGCAGACTGGAGCCGAATTCCTGCAGCGGCGACGGACCCCGGCGACCGGAGAAGGCGGAAGCCGGCGCCCCCTGGTTTCCAAGACTCGGGACGAGTAAGAACAGGGATCGTCCTGCCAGAATCAACGCACCCAGGATCAGGAGGTGGATGAAAAGATCGATCAGGCTTGCCCAGAGGCGTCGAAAGAGACTCGCACAAACCACGTTCCGATGGGCCTGCCGGTTGCGAAAACTTTCCAGACCCGATATCCGATTCCTGATCTCCGCCTGCAAATCATCAGCCCGGTGTGGATACTCCCCGCGGTCCACGTGCGCGTACATATCCTCCAGCTCCGAGAGCGTACTGGATCGAATGCGCTCCTCGTAGCTCTCATCCCGTGAATCCGTTACCGGTCCCGATTCCATAGCCTCTCCCCGTCTCCGGGCCTATTCTTTCCGGTCGACCAGCGAGTAGAGCGTGGGAATCAATACCAGAGTCACCAGTGTTGAAATCACAAGGCCACCGATTACGGTAATGGCCATAGGTGCACGAATTTCGGCGCCCTGCCCCAACGGGAAGACGACGTTCAGGGCCCCTATTATGTACGGAAGGGCGCCACCCGGCATTACATTTGTAAGGCCTGATTCGATATTTGCGACAAAGGGCCTGAAATCGAAGATTCCCAGGGCCATTGGCAACAACCCCAGCACGGTGGTTGACGTGGTCATCAGAATCGGACGCAGCCTTACAAGGCATGCCCGTTCTATAGCCTCCAGTTTTCCCATTCCCCGCTCCCGACGCAGGGCGTTGATGTAGTCGATCAGCACAATCGCATTGTTCACGACGATGCCCGCCAGCATAATCAGCCCGATCAACACCACCACGCTCACCGTCTGACCGGTAACCAATAGCATCCAGACCACGCCGACCAGGCCGAATGGAATTGAAAACATGATTACAAAGGGATGGATCAACGATTCGAACTGGGAAGCCATGACCAGGTAGACCAGGAAGACGGCCAGGAGAATGGCCAGCTGCATACTCTCGAACGAACGCATGCGCTCTTCGTTCTGACCGCCTATCTTGACATGATAGTCGGGGGGATAGTCTATGTCCCGTATAACGGACTCAATATCGTCCACGACCTCGCTCAGGCTGCGCCCTTCAAGGTTCGCGGAAACCACCGCGACTCGTTCCTGGTCCACGCGCAGGATCTCGGCGGGACCCATCTCAACGGACAGGTCGGCAACGACGTCGAGGGGGATTGGCGCCGAAGCGCCGACGGGGCTCACAATGAGGCGTTTGAGATCCTCCACCGTGCTCCGGTGCTGCTCATCCGCACGCACGCGAATATCCACCTTCCGGTCGCCCCGAGCAAATTCGGTAGCCACCTCACCCTGGATCTTGGTTCTTATGAGCCTTCCGATTTCGCTGATGTTCGTCCCCATCTGCGCGACCCACTTCCGATTGAAGCGGATCTGCACCTCGGGATTGCCGCCCTCGGCGCTTGTCTTCACGTCGACAAGCCCCGACACGTCCTCGAGTCTGTGTGCAAGATCGTCGGACAACGTCCTCAGGGTACTCAGATTATATCCCGATATCTCGACCTCGACGGGGGTTCTGGACGTAAAGAACGAGGGGCGGGCGAATTTGCAATCCGCTGCTGGCATGCCTCGAAACTCCTGCCTCAATCGGTCCATTACGGCGTCTTCCCTGGCCCGAATGATACCCTCTTTGAGCGCTACCTGAATCTGGCCGACGTTTTCTCGCTCCTCACCCGCCGACCCGTCCGATGACCCGCTCAAGCCGACGGTACTATAAACAAGCTCCACCTCGGGCTGTGCCTGAACGATCCGTTCCATACCCCGGATTGTACGTTCCGTGGCGACGAGCGGCGTACCCACCGGCATCGTCACTGAGATATTGAATTCGCCCTGGCTCATCTCCGGTATCAACTCACTTCCCAGGAAACCGACTAGCAACCCGGACACCCCCGCAAGCGCAAACGCGACAAGAAGCACGGCGGCGCGATGACGCAACGCCCAGCCGATCACCCGCGGATAGAATCGATACGTGCCGCCCATTATTCGTTCGAAGACCCAGAAAACCGGGTAAAGGAGGGCGGCCACCCCTTTGCCCAGTGTCCGCCCGGCGTGCAGGATGACGCCGATCCCCTTTGCAAGACCCGGTGAAGAATGCGGCCGCAAACGCACCGCACCGGCCACCCCGAGCCCGCGCCCGAAGTCAATGGACGCCAGCATTGGAATCAGGGTCAGCGCAACCAGCAGGGAAGCCACCAGTGAGAACGTTACGGTCAACGCCTGGTCCCGGAACAACTGACCGGCGATCCCTTCAACGAACACGATGGGCACAAATACACAGATTGTGGTCAGGGTGGAAGCCACCACCGCTTTCCCCACTTCGCTGGCCCCTGTCACCGTCGCTTCCAGCGACGACAAACCCTCTTCGCGGTAACGCTGAACGCTTTCCAGAACGACGATGGAGTTGTCCACCAGCATCCCGATGCCAAGCGCAAGCCCGCCGAGGGACATGATATTCAGGCTGACGTCCGAACTGAACATCAGCAGGAAGGTGGATACTACGGAAATCGGAATGGATAGGCTGATGATCGCGGTACTCCGGGGGTTGCGCAGGAACAGATACAGCACCACCACGGCCAGCACGCCCCCCATGATCGCCGTGTTGAGCACCTCCGCCACCGACGCCCTGATAAACGTCGCCTGGCTGAATATAACCTCTATCCGCGCGCCGCCCGGCAACGCGCCGGTCTCTCGCTGAAAACGACGCAACGCCCCGGTGACACGGTCGGCGACGGTTACCGTGTTGGCATCGCCCTCCTTGAAGATGGCCAGTTCCACGCTCTCCCGACCGTTGATCCGGTTAATCACCTGCCGTTCTTTGTGTCCCCGAAAGACGCGACCCACGTCGGAGAGGACGATCGCCGCGCCCTGCCGTTCCCCAACGACGATGTCCTGAATCTCCTGTACCGAACGAAACTCATTGACGGTGCGCACCACGTACTCGGCTTCGCCATCCTTGAGTTGCCCTCCGGTCAAATTCACATTCTCCTGTCCCAAGCGTCCCACAACCTGTTGTACCGGGATGCGCAGCGACGCCAGCCGGGGTTCATCCAGTTCTATATGTATTTCCTCTTCGAGCCCTCCGTTTACGCGCGCCGCGGCGACCCCCTCGAGGCTTTCCAGATCCAGCTTGAGATGTTCTTCGGCAAGGAGACGAAGGGCGACCAGGCTCTCCTGTCCGTAGAGCCCGATCCGCATAATTGGATCCAGAGAAGGGTCAAAACGCAGCAGGACCGGTTTTTCCGCCCCCTGCGGAAGCTGCAACCGGTCCAGTTTCTCTCTGACGTCGAGAGACGCGAAGTCCATATCCGTGCCCCAGGAGAACTCCACCACCACCTCGGACACACCCGGCCGCGACGTGGAACCCACCCGGACTACATTTGTCACCACCCCGACCGCACTCTCCACGGGTTCCGTTACGAGGCGTTCCAATTCCGACGGCGCCGTGCCTTCGTATTCGGTCCGTACAGTCAGTGTGGGATACGTGATGTCGGGAAGCAGATTGATGGCAAGCCGCCGGAACGCAACCAGACCGAAAATCACGGCCGCAACGACAAACATGGTAACCGTGACACGACGGCGGGTTGAAAACGCAATCAGCTTCATCGGGGTCTCCCGCCTCCGGCCGGCAGAATTCCCTTCCGGCGCATTTCACCCATGAATGCGCGCCACTTTTCACTGCTGGTCGCGAGATCGGGTTCTTTTTTTACACGCGCGTCATATGCCTTCTTCAGATCGGGAAACCGCGCGAACATCCGTTCCTTCATTGCCTTGAGCTGACCGTTATCGCCACCTTCACCTTGACCCCCGCCCTGGCCGCCGGGCCCTGCGAACCCGCCCCTCTGCCCGGCTGCCGCCGATTCTTCAGCAACCCCCTCACCCACAAGGCGCACGGCCGCCCCCGGGCGCAGGCCTCCGTGACCTACCGTAATGACCTGCTCTCCGTCCGACAGACCGCTCAGAATCTCAAGGTGTTCGTTGTCGTCGAACCCTATGTCGACCTTCCGGCGAACCGCCTTTCCCACGCCGCGTTCGCCATCCTGTTCATATACGAAAACCTGATTGCCTTCCCCCTCCAGGACGAGCGCCCTTTTGGGAATCACCGGCGTGTTCCGGTGTACCTCGGTAACGATGTGGACCGATGCGAACATGCCAGGCCGGAGGATTCCGTTTCCGCCTCCTGGAATCCGGACGGTGACTTTGATCGTGCCGCTTTCCGGATCCACCACCGGGCTGATCATCTTCACGACACCGCGAAACACCCGACCCGGAGCGGACTCCACCGTAACGTTCGCGCCCTGCCCGATCGCCACTTTTCCCATGTTCTTTTCCGGAATCCGGATCCGCGCAAGCAGCGGGTCGAAGTCCGCCACCGAGAACAACGCCTGATTGGCGGTAACGATATTTCCTATCTCGACGCTTCGAACCGTGAGCGTGCCCTGCAGTGGCGAAGCGATGGTTGTATAGCTCAGATTCAGTCTCGCCTGTTCCAACTCGGTGTGCGCACGGTCCATCTGCCCCTTTGAATTCTCATACCTCTCTTTGCTCAACAGGTCCCGCTTGAACAGTTTTTCGTCTCGCTCGAAGACACGACGCGCGTCGTGGTAGGCCGCTTCCATTCGTTGAACCTGCAAAATCGCCGCCGCAGAATCCAGCCGTGCCAGCACCGTGCCCTCAGCGACTGCGTCGCCCTCTTCCTTCAGAATCGCCACGACCTGCCCGGATGCCCTGGAACGCACGTCGACCCACTGAAATGCCTCCAGCTTTTCATTCGCCATAATATACCTTGAAATGTCGCGGCGCTTCACCGCCTCAACCCTTACCGGCACCGCCGCGCCCATGCGCCGTTCGCCGCGACGGCCCGCTCCTCTTTCGCCCTCCCCGCAACCCCATAGCACCGCAATAGTGCAAATGACGACGAACCGTTGAAGTCTGAACATGCATCCCCCTGCGGAACCTTGTCGGAGTGAGTAATTGTTTACTTACAATGTACACAAAATTAAAACAGGATTCATGGTTATTTTGTCCACGCTCCGCCCGGCGGGGTAACCGGTAATCCAAGGCACGGACGAGCGCGTTAAGGTATGACCGATACCGATCATCGCAAAATGCACCCGCGGCGCAAATTGACGCCGAATACCGGTATGCCGGAGTGGCAGAATTTCACCCGGGGCCGGAAGCAACGGTTGCAATGACGAAACGCCTGATACCGGCGCCTCGTATAATATCCAGAACGCCCATCACCTCGCCATGAGGAAGGTTCCGGTCGGCCCGCAGAACAAGGCCGCCGGCGTCGTTGATTTCATTCGAAGCCGACTGCAACCGGACGCCCAGCGCCGCCAGCTCGACGGGCTCGCCGTCATAGCGTATCTCACCGTCGGGAGCCACGTCCAGTACGAAGCGCTTCGGCTGCTGAACCTTGTCCGCGTGTTCCATCGACGGCAGTTCCACCTTGAGTGCGGACTGCTCGATGAATGACGTGGTCACAAGGAAAAACGTAAGCAGCAGAAACAAAACGTCGATCAATGACGTGATATTGATGTACGGCCGCCGCTTCGGCTTCTGATACAACTGCATCCCACCGTCCTCCAGCAGCCCGTTGAAAAAGCCCATCCGGGCTGCGTCCGGCACTTTTGGCCGAATGACCCGGGCTCGCCTGCAGAATGACTTTCTAGCCTAGAGATTTATCGGACTGGAAACCCCGTAGCTTTTTAAGAAGCGCATTGGAATATTTCTCGATCTCAAGCACCAGGCTTTCCGCCTTGCTGCTGAAATAATTGAAAAAAACCAGCGACGGAATCGCAATAAACAGCCCCGCGCCGGTTGTCAGGATTGCTTCAGCGATGCCGCCCGCGAGCAGGTTGCCCTGACCCACGCCCACTTCCGAAATCTCACGAAATACCTTGATCATCCCCAGAACCGTACCCAGCAGCCCCAGCAAAGGTGACACGCTGGCAACGGTTTCCAGAACGACGATCCCCTTCTGCAACTTCCCCATTTCCTGGCGGCCCTGATCCACAATGCTTTCCTTAATCTCATCGGGCGGCAGGTGCCGGTTGTCGAGACCCGCGCGAACAACCTTCGCGAACGGTCCTTCGTGCTGGTTGCAAACCGACACGGCCAGGCCGATGTCCGCCGGACCACTTATGTTCTCTATTACACTGACAATTTCTCCTCGAATGATCCTGTGGCGCCGCAGACTGAACCCCCGCTCCAGGGAAATGGCGAGCGTAAGGATTGAACAAAGAGAAAGGGGATACATCATCAGCCCCCCCTGCACGAACAGCTCCCATCCCATGCGGCGGCTCCCGTGTTAGTTCGAATCCAGTAGCAGATAGTTGAACAAGGCGGTAATTTCCAGATAGTCTTCCGGAAAGTGCACGGGCAGAGGTTTGAAGTCGGCCGACAATTCTACCGCGCGCGTGCTGGTATCCCGCAGGTACGGGCTGCCGTTGAAGTCGATGACGTCGAGGTCCGCCAGGGTGCCGTCCGGCAAAATTCTGAACTTCAACCGTGTCCGGCCCTGGATTAGCCCCAGTTGCGTAAACGCAGCCGGCGGATGAATATGATCTCCAATGTGGCGTTTGAGATATGCCAGATACGGCGCGAATTCCCAGTCATACGTACTCAACTGCAAACCGCCCTGTTCGAGGGCGTGACTCTTCAGGTTTTTCATCGGCAGGACACCAGGCGCGTCCGGACGTCCGAACAACGTGCTTTTGGGTTGCGTAGGTGTCCACGTTTTTCGCTGCTTCAACATCGACGGGAAATCCGTCGAAACCACCTCGTTTGCCGGGTCGGCGAGTCTGTTCCGATCAACTTCCGTCCTGGCCTCGGCCTGACCGCGCTCACCCCCGTCGCCCTGTTGTCCGACCTCGGGCCGGGGCTGCGCGGGGGATCGCACCAGGCCCTCGGAGAAAGGCAGATGCGATTCGGGTAGAGACGCCTCATGGCGATCCTTCGCCCTCGAGACCCGGTCTGACCGCAGCGTTGTGGCTTCCGGCGGCGTTTCATCGGCCGCCGGCCGGGGTAACTCGACAAATTCGAAAGACATTGGCCTGGACTCCCGGGACGGCACGACGTTCCGCGGTTCGGGTACAAGGCTCAGAATAGGCACGTAGAAGACAAAGAACAGCAGATGCACGACCAGGGCCGTCCCGTACGCGAGGGTATAGCGATTGGCGAATAAGCGTCCGATGCGCGCCACCATAGAGAATTTCACGTGGTTACAGGGTGTTCAGCGTGCAATAAATATAGTGGAACACGGGGGATACACAAGAACAAAGCCCCGAACGATCCACATGGCGGGCCTGACAAAAGCGGCGGGCGACTGAAATTCCGGCTTCGCCGGTTGTACGCCGGCTGCCCGCCGCTTTCAGACGTCGGCAAGGCAAAAACAAGGGCCCGGCGGTAGCAGCCTTGCCGGGCCCGAAATCCGATTCTCAGGGTAAGGGCGGGAGTCCTGTCAGGCGTGTCTCGGGTCGGCGACCTCAATCCGCCGCACGCGCTTCCTCTCTCGAGAAAGCCGCCCGCAATTTTTGAAAACGCCCCTGAAACAGAGACATCCAACCAACGTAGAAAAACCCGAGGCTGAACAGGGCGATAAACGGAATCGGAAAGTATATCCCGTTGGAAATCGCGAATCCGATCACCCACAGAAAATACAACCCGACACCGAGTTCCAGTACCGACAGCACGTTTTTGTGTACGGCATATCGCTTGTCCCGCCACGTATCCCGGCGGTCCACAACCTGGTATTTCGGCGTTCGCCGAAACTCTGTCTGGTGGCCGACCAGCGCCTCGAGTACCGCCCGGGCATTGTTGAACGATATGCCCATACCGGCTGCAAGCACGCAGGGCATGTACTTGATTCGACTCCTCCAGTCCTTATAGAGTTCCTTCTGGGAGTAGATATAGAACCGGGAAACCGCCCCCGTCGCCGAGACAAACAACGGCAGATCCACAAACACAACGCGAAACCAGCCCAGATCCAGGCGGGCGAGCACGGCAGGGAAGATCAGCGCCGCCAGCAGGGCCATCAATAAATAAGCGAAATTCCCGTTCAGATGGATCAGCGCCTCGACCTTCACACGCCATGGCAAGCTGGCGCGCAGGACCCGCCCCACCAGTTTGCGCGCCGTCTGCGCAGAACCCTTGGACCACCGGAACTGCTGGGTCTTCCAGGCGTTCATCTCCACGGGCAATTCGGCGGGCGCGGCCAGGTCGTCCAGAAACAGAAAGCGCCAACCTGCCAACTGCGCCCGATAGCTCAGATCCAGATCTTCCGTAAGGGTATCGTTCTCCCATCCTCCCGCATCGTCGATACATTGCCGGCGCCATATTCCGGCCGTGCCGTTGAAATTGAAAAACAGGCCCGATCTGCTGCGGGCGCCGTGTTCCATCATGAAATGACCGTCGAGAAAAATCGCCTGCACCTGCGTCAACAGGGAATAATCTCGGTTCAGATGGTCCCACCTTGCCTGCACGAGGCCAACACCCCCATCGGTGAAATAATGAATCGTCTTCCGGAGGAATTCTGTGGGCGGGAGAAAATCCGCGTCGAATACCGCCACGTATTCACCGCTTGCAACCAGCAGTCCTTCGGCAAGAGCGCCCGCCTTGTAGCCCGTTCGTTCCGTTCGGTGCAGGCAGACGATATCGTGTCCGGCCTCCCGCAACTCCGCCACGCAACGCTCTGCTACGTCGGTCGTCTCGTCCGTCGAATCATCCAGGACCTGAATCTCCAGCCGGTCCCTCGGATAGTCGAAGTCCGCCACCGCCCGGATCAGTCGCTCCACCACGTATAGTTCGTTGTAAACCGGCAACTGTACCGTCACGCGCGGCAATTCCTCAAACCGGGCGGGCAGGGACGGACGCTTGCGCCGATTTTTGAAGTACAGCCGCACCATCACGTGTCGGTGAAGGCTGAAGACCATCAGCAGGCCGAGCGTGACACTATAGAGAATCAACAGAGCCGACTGAAACCAGGTGATCAGCATCTCAACGTCCATGAACCCTCCAACACTGACGCATCTCACTGAATCGCGGGAACACACCGGGGCTTAACATTATCCCCGCAACGTCCGGCATTGGCGCGAACGGCCGGCCGTCACGCGCCGCGGCGGATGCGGGGGCAATTCAATAGATAACGTCTCGACCATTGCCCGATGTACGGACGATCTGCCATGCATTCAGAATGATAATAAGCAATTTCCAATACTGAAATCAAGCCCAAAGCACCCGTGCGAATTCAGCCATACCCGCGTGATGGCACCGGCTTGACCACAGCGGGCGTGCCTCCGGCCTCCGCCCCGAGGTCCGGCCTGCCCGGCGATATCCTCACCCTGTTTCCTGAATTTCGTCTGTTTCTGTTGACAAGCAGCGGTCTTACGGTTTATATTTTCTGGCTGCCCCACGTGCGGAATGAGCGAACACCCGGCGGAAGTCAATTAACGTGACGCTTAAGGAGTCGACATCCGATGGCTAAAAAGGATCAGTTCTACCCCGACTACAAACTGCCGGCCGATACCGGGTCGGAAGTCGGAACCAAGTCAGGCAGTCTGCTCGACGGCGATTTCGAGTTCCCGCTTGAAACCCACTGCTGTGTTACCGGTGACGAAGTCAAACACAGCTTCTGCCGATATCCCGATCCGACGCTGGGCACGATGATGGTGATGTCTCACGAAACCATGCTTCGGTTCTCCCGACCGGGAGAAAGCCTCTCCGAGAGGTTCGAACGCGTACTCAAACTTCGGAGAAAGCACGAGGCGAGCCGTCAGGGCTAGCTGTCGTCCGCTTCCCTTAACAGCCCGTTGGAAAGGCAAGAGTGCCCAACCTCCGCACCCCTGACAGCCGGCGACGTACATAATGTCCGACGCCGCTCCGGCCATCCTCTACCGGCGGGTCGAGATTCCCCGCTCGTTTTTAACCCGGGCCGAAGTCGATGGAAGGGAACTGCGTTTCGGCGGGGATATACGCGTGGGCGACCTTACCGGAGACGGCCGGGCCGATCTGCTCGTCTATCGCTGCGACGCGGCCAGTGAACTCAAGCCCTGTTTTCTGGGCGCCTTTACCCTTGATGGTGAAATTCTGTGGCGGGACGGCGACGGCGGCGCCCAGCCCCTCCGACCCTGTTCCGTGGCGATCCACGACCTGGACGCCGACGGCCGGAACGAAGTCATCTGCTTCTTTCATTGCCCGGACGGCGTCACCGCCAGAGAGTCCCTTGCCGACGTCACCCTCCAGATCCGCGACGGTGCGACGGGAGCGTTAAAAAAGGAATCCCGCCCGGAGATTCTGGAGGCGTGTCGCGGCTGGGGCGCCAACTGGTTTCATCAGCGCCTGCTCATTGCCAACCTCAGAGGCGGCGACGTTCCCCAGGACATCGTGGTCAAACTGGGTAAACGGGTCCTGGCATTCGACCATAACCTGGACCTGTTGTGGGACTACGCCATTCCGTGGAACGACTACGGCCGCTGCTCTGCCTACATTCCGGCCGTGGGCGACCTTGACGGCGACGGGCGCGACGAAATCCTGGGCGGCTATTTCATTCTGGATCCCCACGGCGAAGCCAGGTGGGAATGCCGGCTCGCGCGGAATATGGACTCAGTCTCCATCCAGCCATGGGACAACGGACGGATACGCGCCATCTGCTCCGGCGGAGGTCACGTTCTGGATATCGACGGCGGTGTTGTTCTGGCGCTCGGCCAGGAAATCGTTCCGCACGGACAGGAAGTCAGGGTGGCCACCTTCCTTCCCGACGAACCGGCACCCCAGATGGCCGTTCGGTACCTCGGACACAGTCCCGACGTTCTGGTGGCAGACAACGGCGGACGGATTGTCCGCCGTTTTCGACTCAACCGATCCCCGAACGAAACGGGTATGGAAACTGTCTACTGGAACGGATTCGACGCACCCGCAATGCTTTACAATGGCGGCATCCTCTTCAACGGCAATGGCCAACCCGCGGTGGTTCTTCCCGGACTGCCGCCACCCGCAGGCCCCGAAAAAATGGGATGGTATCACGCTGTACCCGCGAATCTCTGTGGAGACGAACGTGAGGATCTGCTGGTATACAACCCGTGGGCGGACGACGTTTACATCTACACGCCGGCGCCTCTGAATCCGGCTGCCTATTCCGGCTACACCGCCGGCCCCCGCCAGTACAATGCCCGTCTGATGGACTGAAGCGGCCCAGAAGATTACCTCCCGGGCCTATCGTCGACGGTGCTGTTGCCCGCCTGGCGTGTCCCTCCTTTGTCGATTTCTCCGGCGCGAAATCCGACCCTGAACGACTCGGCCTCTCCTCCCGAAAAATCAAGCGCAGGATACAATCACCGGTTTTGAAGCCGCCATCGGTCAGTCCAGAAAACCCTCGATCACCTGTTCATCGAGGTCGATCATTGGATGGTTCTCGTCATCGAGGGGCAACGACACGAATTCGCCGGTCTGCGCCGACTGATAGGCCGCCGTGGTCATTTCGGCAACTGCGAGACCGTCCGCGACGCCCATCACCGGATCCCGAGCCCCTTCAATACAGTCAATCAACTCCTGCACGCACGCATCGGACTGCGGCAGGGGCGCCGGCTGCAAGTCCAGAGGCACGCCATTCACCAGCATTTTTTCGGGCTCAACGTGGATCCAGTGGCCCTGTGCGGTCACATCCACCGCGTTCGCCGACGGCCCTTCCTCCTCGAGCTTGTTTCGGCCTGTCACCAGCGTGGCGACAAAATCTCCGTAATCGCACACAACCGTCGCCATATCTTCCGTCCCGAATGCCTGGTATTCGTCCCAATAGGCATTCCGCATGCTGCTGAAGATGCGCCCGGGCATACCAAACAGGTGGTGCAGATAATCCACCGCGTGACTGCCCAGATTCATCAGTTCTCCGCCGCCGTTTACGTTAACGGGCGTGGGGTAGCTCACGTACTGCATCAGGTCGCTGTCCTTGAACTGACGAACGAAGTGATGCGTATAGGACGTTATATTCGCATAGGCGCCGGAACGAATTCCCCGTGCGAGGGCCGCAAGCCCCGGCTCGTATCGGATGGGATAGCTCAACACGATCCTGATCCCGGAGCCTTCGGCAGTGTTTACGATCTCCCTGGCTTCCCGAACGGTGCGTGCAAGCGGCTTATCCACCAGAACGTGCTTTCCGCACGCAACCGCCCTGGCGATCAGGGCTCGTTTCAAATAGAAGTCGGTAGCGATCGAGACGATATGCACGTCGGGATCTTCCAGCACGTCGTCGTAGTCCGCGCCGCACGCCACGCCGAACCGCTCTTCGAGAAGCCCGGCTTTGTCCGCCCTGTGTTCCGCAGCCGCTACAATCCGGCAATCCTGCCGGGCTTCCAGGATCGGCCCATAGCTCATCTGATGGGCCCGGTTTCCCAACAATCCGACGCCGTAGCTCATACCTGAATTCCTTTCTTCCGCGGCGTGCAGGGGCGGCGGTACAGAACCCATGGCGGCCCTCTTTCTCACTCCGGCCGCGCCGGACCCCAGTTCAATTCCTGAACCTCACCGGTGCGGATCGCATCAATGGCGCCCAGGGCAAGTGTTGTCGCACGGACGCCGTCGTCCAGTTTCGCTGCATTCGGCGGCTCGATTCCCTTCAGCGACCAGTCCACAACCGCCCGCATCTGTTGAGTATAGCCATGGGCGAAGTCCGTTTCTTCGCAGCCGGGTAAATCGTTGACCGTCAGCCGGCCTGGCTCAACGCCCCACAGGCGAATCTCGGGGTTCCAATGGTAATTGAAAAGGCTCGCCGTCGTATCCCCGGCGAAGACCTGGTAGGCCGCTTTACCCATCAACGCGGGTTTGCCCACGTCCCCTATCGCGAGATTGGCAACCGCGCCGTCCGCAAACCGCAGCGTACACGCAACCGCGTCGGTGATGGGCAGCGTGGGATGGTGATAGTTTCCGCCCGCCGCGTAAATGGATACCACCTCGGACGGATTCAGGAACCGGACGGCGTCAAAGCAGTGACACCCCTGGCTCAGCACATTGCCACCGCCGGCAACCGGGTCATTGGCCCAGCTCTGCTCTCCCCACCTGGGGTCGAAATACTGTGCGATCGTCAACCACGGACGCGG
This sequence comes from Candidatus Latescibacterota bacterium, assembly GCA_963662665.2. Classification (GTDB taxonomy): domain Bacteria; phylum Latescibacterota; class UBA2968; order UBA2968; genus JAAXHE01. Next base: position 4,641 of record CAXXJS010000022.1, on the reverse strand, counting down.
CGCGACCTCCTTCAATTTCAGGAAAAACGGAGAGAACCGCGCCTGAAACCCTGTCATGAACCTGACGCCGGCCGTACGTACGGCCTCCGCGATCGCCGCGCAGTCCCCGGCGCGGATTGCCAGCGGTTTCTCGCAGAAAATATCCTTACCGGCTTCGGCCGCCGCCACACACATGGGCGCGTGGAGATGGTGGTGCGTGCAGATAAACACGATGTCGACGGACGGATCGTCCAATGCCCGCTGGAACTCCGCGCCCGCTTCCGGGGCCCGGACCTCCGCGGCCAGCGACCTGGCCGCGCCTTCGTCGGTATCCACCAGCAGGCGCAGTGACACGTCGTCAAAGCCCCCCAGAAACCGGGCGTGGGTTCTTCCCATATTCCCGCAGCCGATGATCGCGACGCCTAACCTGTCTCCGGTCACGTCAGTTCCCCCGGTTATCGTCGACCGTCGGCGGTTCGAATGGTTCCTGTCGGGACGGATGCGTCTCGTCTGAAAGGATTCCGTACAATTCCGGCCTCCGGTCGGCCAAATGGTTTCCATCGGTTACAGTAGCGAGGTCGACGTCGTGCACCAGAACATCGATCACGTTTGACTGAAGCTTTGCATCCAGCTGACCATCCGGACCCGTTATCAACGCCACGTTGGGATGGGCGAAGCAGACGTACATCTGGTTTTCGTAAGACCGGGTGCGCATCCACCATTCGTTTTCCACGTGCCACATTCCGTAGGTCGGCATGAGGCAGACCTCGGCGCCCTTCAACCGCAGCACGCGGACGGACTCCGGCCATCGGCGATCGGCGCAAATCGCGACGCCCACGTTCCCGAAATCCAGTTTGAACACGGGAAGGTTCCGCCCTGCGGCGAACCGGCGGTCGTGGTGCTGCAGATGCGTCTTGTAATACGTGCCCACGATCTCGCCGTGACGGCTGGCCAGCAATGCCGCGTTGTAGAAACGGCCATTCTTCAATTCCGTAAATCCGAATACGATGTGTGTGTTTGACCTCCCGGCGAGATCCAGTACGCTTCGAATGTAGGAACTCTCCCCGACTGTCTGCGCCACGCTCCGGAACTTCGGGACATTCCAATCAGCCTCTGCCGCGGCGTATCCGTCGAGGAAACACTCCGGCGTGACAAACACATCCAGACCGCTGTTGGAATACCTGGCGAACTGTTTCTCGAACACGTCCCAGTTTGCTTCAACGTCCCATTTGGCTGGCATCGCTTTCAACAAGCCGATGCGAACGCTGCGATCCTGTACCGGCATGGGCGGCTCTCTCCATCAGGTATCATTGCATTGCTGCGCCCGCGGCCCGGCGATGAATGCCGCGTCGGGACGTTCCCTACCGCATCTGCCAGCGCTTGCTTTCCACTTCACCCTGCATGAACGTGAACCACTTCGTCCAATCCGACAGCGATCCGCCCACGCTCACGGTGCAGTCCACGTGCAGCACCCCGCTGCCGTCTTCCACGCCATTGTTTCGAATGTCCATCCGTACCGTATCCTCGCCGTACTGCGACTTCAGGTACCCGATCGCCTTCTCCTTCATCTCGGCTTCGCTTAACGGTTCCGCCATGGATACCCCCTTAACAGCCCGTTGAAAAAGCCCATCCGGGCTGCGTCCGGCTCTCGCCTGCAGAGCGATTTTATCAACGGACTGTTAAACCTGCGCGACCTCATTCAGGCCTTCCACCCTGACGTCTTCTTCGAGGTTCAGGTACCGATTCCCGTCAACCACAATGTCGTTCGCCCGATCGCCAATGCGTATACCGATTTTCTGTCTGCTCTCGCCTGTATCTTCGATCCGGCAGTTGCGAATCTCGACCTGGTGCGTCTCCCCGAGAATGTCCACGCCCGCGCCCTCCGCGGCAAATCCGTTGTCACGAATCCTGCACGAGGCCACGACGTTCCGGTGAGCGCCTCTGAATTCGGTCTGGGGCTCCCGAAAAAGCACGCCCACCTTATGGTTGCGCTCTATGGTACAATTCTGAATCCGATTGTCCGTGTCTCTGTGTCCGATAGAGATGCCGAAGTCGAGATTGTCCGAACAGATGCAATTCTCCGCGAGGCCGTCCGACACCCCCCAGCAGAAGAAGATGCCCTGGCTGTTGCCGGTGGACCGGCAGTTCCGGAACGCCGGCCTCTGCGACCCGCTGCCGGGATGGAATCCCAGATTCGCGTTACGCTCCGAGACGCAGTTCTCAAAGACGAAATCGTCGCAGACCTGAAAGCTGAACCCGTCTCCATTGTAGTTCCGTGCGGTCACGTTCGAAAACCGGTACCGGTGACAGCGCTGGAGGAACACCGCACCGGAATAGTTCCCGTTTATCTCTTCGTTTTCCTCGCTGTTCCCGTCGAGCACTAGGTTCTCGACCCGAACGTCGTGTACGCCTTCCTCCGCCGTCAGAATCGGGAAAATAGTTGCCAGCGTCGCCCGCTCTTCCAGCCACATGTTCTTGTAGATCCGCGTGCTCAATGAAACCAGATTGCCTTCAACCGCTGTCACGGTATCCCTTACAACCTCCATCCGGCCGTCTGAAGTACGAAAGGCCCGCAGCATCACGCCGCACCCCGCGCTGAACCCGCCGGCGTCACGGACGGCCACGCGCGCCTCGTACCAGTCTGAATCCCGCACCAGATCCGTCCTGAAACCCGGCGCCTTTCTCAGCACCGTTGCTGCGCCTGTGCCGCGAACCGTCAGGTTCGGATGCAAATAGAGCGCGTTGTGCATCGTGTACACACCCGGGAGGATCTGCAGGACGCCGCCTCCCAGCCGCCTGAGATAGTCCGCGCCGGCCTGCAGCACCTTGTCGTCGGCGCCCTGAAGGTCCCCGGCGCCGTGCCCCACCGTCAACGTCATTTCCTCTCGCGCCGTTATCGGGCGATTGGTTGTAAGATCGGTCATTTTCTTTTCTCCACTACCTCGAATCTGCCCCAAAGCTCCCGGCGGTCTTCCCGCGAGGGTTCAACACGGACGCCCGCACGAATGCAAAATAAGCCGCCCGCCGCCTGGTGTCAAGCCCGGGGGTTTCAACCAGCTACAGGGAGAATCACCTGCGAGCGGTGATCCGGACCGTGAAACAGCTCCTGACGGGCGATCACGAATGAGGCTTCCCCGTAGTTGTCTCCGCCGGTGTTGTGATTCCGGTCGAAATTCGGAAAATCCGAACTGGTTACGTCCAGACGGATCCGGTGGCCGGGCCGGAACAACACCGCCGTGGGGAGCATCGAGATCCGGTATTGATAAATCCTCCCTTCTTCCAGAAGCTGAGGGTTGTCGAAACCGGCCCGGAATCTCGCCCGCACGATTCCGTAACTCACCTGATGAACGAAGCCATCCGGATGGACGTCCATTAACTTGACGATAAAGTCCGTGTCCCTGGCGCTGGACGCCGCGTGCAGCACCGCTTCCGGGCGGCCCACCACGCGAACGCCCTTCCTCAGACGGCGGGTCTGGTACACAAGCACGTCACGCCGGCCATCCAGCCGGCTCTGGTCGTACGGTGCATCCTGACAGCTCTCGTAAAACAGTGACATCAGCGGATCGCGGGGGTCGTACTCGTACCGGTCGCTCCCGGGGTCCTCAGGACGTCTTCTTACCAGCCTCCCGCCTCCCGAGGCGCCGTTTGCGCCGCCGTTCGAGACCAGATGGAACGTTACGGGCTTCGCTTCGGGTATGGGCCAGGTCGAGGCCGTGCGCCACCGGTTCTCTCCCATCACGAAATACCGCACGGGCGCCGTCCCGCATCATTCCGTTCGGCTTGCCTTTGAGCCAGTAATCGAACCAGCGGACCATCAACCCGTTGAAGTCCACCGCCGCCGATTTCCCGAAGTCCATTTTCACCGACCTGCCGGGGCCCCTGAGACCCGTGGGACCATGGGCCCACAACCAGGCGCTGCGCCTTTCGGGCGGCCGAGGTGCGGGCGTTCCCGCGCATTCCCGAAAAGTGATCGACGGTTAGCACCAGCCGGTCGTGCCAGCCCGTGGTGTGCAGGACCGGCACGTCCACCTCCCCGTGCCGCTTCTGAAAGTCGAAAATGTCCTTGTGATGGTGGTCCAGCCAGTAGTGCCAGATCCCCCGGCAACCGCCGGCGTACTCGTCCGGTAAATCCTTCAGCGGTACAAACCACAACGGCTTTTCGCGGTCCTTTCCGGACGTTTCCTGCGCCTGTGCCGGCTTGTGGGGCGCGGCCAGACCGCTTCGGCGCCTCAGGTCGGGACCCAGGGATCTGAACAGCCACTGCAGCACGCGTCCCGTGCGCAGAACGCCGCCAAGTTCCCAGTCCGTCAACCGCGTGGCGTACCCGCCGTTGAACATGGCAACAAGGTGCGGCGGCCTGGCGGACGCGAGTTCCCACGAGGCCCAGGAGGGATAGGAAATTCCGTATGCGCCGACCTTGCCGTTCGAATACGGCAGTGCCGCCGCCCACTCCACGGTATCGTAGCCGTCCGCGGCATCCTGATAGCCCGGCATAAACATCGGTGTAAATCTGCCGTTTGAGGCATACCTGCCCCGCATATCCTGAGAAATGACCACGTACCACCCGCCTCCGCCAGTTGCGTATTTGCACCTTTTCCGTACGGCGTACGCTGAACGAGCACCGGAAACTTTCCGCGCACGGAGGGCCGCGCCACGTCGGCG
>CAXXJS010000021.1:102500-141086 GCA_963662665.2 Candidatus Latescibacterota bacterium | reverse complement strand
GAAATTCGGGATCGATCCCACGTTACAATCGGATGACATTTTCTCTATCTTCCGAAAAAATAAAGAAAAAACTTGACAACACACCCCGCTTGAATTACTTTTTCTGTGTAATTTTTCACGCTTCCTTCCCACTTTGTTACCGCACACATACAGACGGCCCCTCGCTTTAAGGTATCCTTAGATACACGAGATACACGAACCTCCTCGATTCACTCCCTATTGCCCGAAACGACAGTTCCATACGATTTGCTTTTCCGCCGTTCCTTCCGGCTCCCTGAGTTTCGGGCCGGAATTCATGAGAGATTGACGACCTGCATCGATCACGCCGCAACTTCAACGAATTGGATCTGCCAATGGCAACCGAAACGACCAGAGAAATTCCAAAGTCTCCACCCCGGGCAAGTGGCGTAGAGATACTGGAACTCCAGAACATGACCATTTCGGAACTTGCAAGGTTGGCCCAGGGCCTCGAGATCCAGAGTTATGGAAGTCTGAGAAAACAGGAGTTGATTTTCTCGATCATCCAGGCGCAGACTGCGAAAAATGGATTGATATTGGCCAAAGGGGTTTTGGAAATCCTGGAAGACGGATTCGGTTTCCTCCGGTCGCCCAATTACAATTACCTCCCGGTCCGGACGACATCTACGTCTCGCATTCGCAGATCAAACGCTTCAATCTTCGCACGGGCGATACCATTTCCGGACAGATTCGCCCACCAAAGAACGACGAGAAATATTTCGCGCTCATTCGGGTTGAAGCCGTAAACTTCGAAGATCCGGAACTGGCCAAACAGAAGACCCTTTTCGACAACCTCACACCGCTTCATCCCAGCGAACGCATGAAACTGGAATACGATTCGAACGACTTTTCAACTCGAATCATGAACCTGCTCACCCCCATCGGCAAGGGTCAACGCGGAATGATCGTCGCCCCACCCTTTACCGGCAAGACCATGCTGCTTCAGAAAATAGCCAACGCAATCACCGAGAACCACCCCGAAGTCATCCTCATTGTTCTCCTGATAGACGAACGCCCCGAGGAAGTCACCGACATGCTGAGGTCCGTCAACGGCGAGGTCATCAGTTCCACGTTCGATGAACCTCCGACGCGACATGTGCAGGTGGCGGACATGGTCATCGAAAAAGCCAAACGACTCGTGGAACATCAGCAGGATGTCGTTATCCTGCTGGACAGCATTACCCGCCTTGCGCGTGCGTACAACAACGTCGTCCCCCACAGCGGACGCATCCTGACCGGCGGTCTCGACTCCAGCGCCATGCAGTGGCCAAAACGTTTCTTCGGCGCCGCACGCAACATCGAAGAAGGCGGTAGTCTCACCATCCTTTCCACGGCGCTTGTCGAAACCGGAAGCCGCATGGACGAGGTCATTTTCGAAGAATTCAAGGGTACCGGCAACATGGAACTGAAACTGGACCGCCGGTTGAGCAACCGGCGTATCTATCCCGCGATCGACGTAACCCTTTCAGGAACTCGAAAAGAGGAACTGCTGCTCGATGATAAAGAACTCAACCGGGTCTGGATCCTGCGCCGATTGCTCAACCAGATGCCGGCTCTGGAAGCCATGGAGTTCCTCAAGGAGAAGATGGCCGGCACCAGAAACAACGAGGCCTTCCTGGACTCAATGAACAGGCAGTTATAAGAAGCTCCGTATCGTTTTCATCGTCCCCGCTCACGGTGTGCTGACGGCGGTAATTTTCGGCTTCGTGAGCCGTGTCCGGCTTTTATGTTCTTGCGCAGGAAATGCGATTTGTATATATTCTGCATCTGCGTTTTTCCTTGACGTTCCCAGATCTGAGGACCTTTGCCACGTGAAACAGAATATTCATCCAAAATACGTAGAAACCACCATCACGTGCGCGTGCGGAAAGACGCTGACCACGCACGCGACCGTGCCCGGCCTTCGGGTAGATATCTGCTCCAATTGCCATCCTTTTTACACGGGTAAGCAGCGTCTGGTGGACACCGCGGGAATGGTTGAACGTTATCGGCGGCGTTACAATATAAGGGATGGAGAGGCTGGCGATGTTCCTGAGCCGGCCAAAGTCTCGGAAACTGCCGAAGATTAGCCATCCGGATAGTCAAAGAATAAGGTGAAACGGCATCGTCCGCCTTTCGGCGTGCGTGCGTACCGCTTCGCCTTTTTTGTTGTCTTCCCGGTGACCCCACCGGGACGCAACTGATATCCGCTCCAGCAACCGTTCCAGTTTCATGTAAGGCCTAACAGCCCGTTAAGAAAGTCCGTCCGGGCTGCTATGGGTCAACGCGTCAGGGACAGCCGTCTCGAACGTAAACCCGCCGAGGATGTCGAATGTTCGGTCAACTGAAAGATGTGGAAATTCGCTTCAACGAGATCAGCGCCGAGATGGCGCGGCCCGAAGTTGCGGCCGACCCCGAAAGGTTCAGAGAACTCACGATGGAGTACCACGGCCTGGAGGAAATCGTCGGCACGTACCGCGATTATCTGCAGATTGCAACGGGCCTCGAGGAAGCCGGAGAAATAATCCGGGATTCCAATGACGCGGAACTGGTTGATCTTGCCCGGGAGGAGCAGGCGGAACTCCAGCGGGAAGAAGCCAGACTTGCCGGAAAACTCCAGTTTCTGCTGGTCCCCCGGGATCCCAACGACAGCAAAAACACAGTTGTGGAAATTCGCGCCGGCGCCGGAGGCGAAGAGGCGGCACTGTTTGCCGCCGATCTGTATAGAATGTATACGCGTTACTCCGAATCCAATGGGTGGCGGACCGAGTTGCTCAGCGCCAACCCGACCGGCATCGGCGGGTTCAAGGAAGTCATCTTCTCCGTGGGCGGGAGCGACGTCTACGGCAACCTCAAGTACGAGAGCGGCGTACATCGCGTTCAGCGCATCCCTGAGACCGAATCCAGCGGACGCATTCACACGTCGACGTCAACGGTAGCCGTCCTGCCCGAAGCGGAAGAAGTGGACGTCAAAGTCAATCCCGATGAAATCAGGGTTGACGTCTACCGTTCCTCGGGGCCGGGAGGCCAGAGTGTCAATACCACCGATTCCGCCGTTCGGATTACCCATCTGCCCACCGGGCTGATCGTACAATGCCAGGACGAGAAGTCCCAACACAAGAACAAGGCCAAGGCGATGAAGGTCCTCCGTGCGCGGCTGCTGGATCGCGCCCTCCAGGACCAGCGGGACACCACCTCCCGGAACCGGAGGGCTCAGGTAGGCACGGGTGACCGCAGTGCGAAAATCCGCACTTACAATTTCCCCCAGGGACGGGTTACCGATCACCGGATCAAACTCACACTCCACAAACTCGAAGAGACGCTCGAGGGCGATCTGGACGATTTCATTAACGCCCTCCGCCTTGCCGACCATACCGAGAAGATAAAAGACGGCGAACAGAATACCTCAGTTCCCACGTGATGCCGACCGGGCCCGGGGCTTCGACGGGCAGGCCATGGCCGAATTCTCCTCGCTTCCCACCACCTCCGACGTCCTCGCCGTTATGGCACGCAGTCTGGCAGATGCCGGCGTACCGGATCCCCGCGCGGACGTAGAATGGCTGCTTGCGGCGGTCGTGAAAACCAGCCGCTCCGGCATCTTTGTGAACCCGCGCCGGCGACTTACGCCTGCGCAGTATAAACGCCTTCGGGATTTCGTACAGAAGCGGCGCACGCGTGTGCCGCTTCAACATCTGCTCGGCGAAACCGAGTTTTTCTCCCTGCCCTTCTACGTCGGCCCCGACGCGCTTATACCCCGCCCGGAAACCGAAATTCTGGTCGAAACGCTTGTCGACCGTCTGGATGCCCATACGGGGCCGCGAGTTCTGGACGTCGGTACCGGGGCCGGGCCCGTCGCCGTCACGCTCGCGCAGGCGCTTCCCCGGAGCCGCCTGATCGCTACCGACGTTTCCAAACGAGCCCTGCGCCTGGCAGTGCGAAATGCCCGTCGCAACGCAGTTCACCATCGGATCGCCTTCGTTTGCGCCGACCTCCTTGCCGCCTTTCGATCACGCGCCGTATTCCACGCGATCGCTTCAAACCCCCCATACATCGCCTCCCACGACCTGCCGCACCTTCAGCCTGAAGTCCGCGACTTCGAACCCCTGCTCGCACTCGACGGCGGACCGGACGGGATCGAATTTCACCGCTCAATCATCGCACGGGCTCCTGCGCACCTCGGCCGGGGCGGTTGGCTTGCCCTGGAAGTGGCCGACGGCACCGCACCGGAAGTGGCGAATCTGCTTCAGGAGTCGTCCACGCTTGTCCACGAACGGACCGTTCCCGACTTAACGGGAACTGATCGCGTTCTGCTGGCCAGAAAGATCGTATAGCGGACTCTCTTCCCTCCGGTACATCTCCTTGACCACCATTTCCCCCATCGCTATATTATCACATGGGACCGCTCTAGCAGCCCGTTGGAAAAGTCCATCCGGTCTGCGTCCGGCCCTTGTGGCCGAATTACTGCGTTGCGCTCCCTCCCCGAATCCCCGATTCGACGCGGTCGCGCGCCTTGTCTTCGGCCACAATGACAGGTGTTCTGACCCGGAAATAGATTGCCGAAATTCAGCCGCCGAGTCGCACGGCTGGCAAGGCGCCTGAGCGAGACGACCTGCGCAAGGTCGGCGAGCGAGGGCAACGCGGCGAGACGGGATGAATCGGCGGCTGAATGGTGACATATTTCAGGGACGGGACACCATACCTCGCCTGCAGAGCGACTTTGTCAACGGACTGATAGGGCCATAAATTGGTGGCGACCCTCGCCTCTCCAGTTGCTTTTGTCGTCCAGGAGTTTCAATGACCGTCCCCGACGTTGGGCGTCTCATTCCCGAGACGCCGGAACATCCCTATCTCTTCTTCTCCAGGTCCGACCTGGAACGCGTGCGCGCACTCTGTCTCGACGGCACCCACGCGGAAATATACAGTCAGACGCGCGAGCGACTCAACGCCGGCCTCGATCAACCGTTCCCAATGCCGCCGCCCAGAGAGAAAAGCTACCGGAACGGCATCTGGGAAACGTACAGCCGTGTTTCGGGCGAAGCCCGGTCTCTCCTCGAAGATTATGTGCTGGCCTATGCGGTCGACCGGGACCAGGCCTACTTCGAAAAAGCCTGGGAGGGCCTGGCTTCAATGATGACCTGGCCCTCGTGGGTCCACCCGGTCCACGAATTCATGCTTCTGGACCTGGACGGCAGCCATACCTGCGCCAGTTTCGCCGCTGCTTACGACTTGCTTTACGACGCCCTTTCCGAAAATCAGCGCCGGGAACTGGAATTCGTGATTTTTGCGCGCGGTCTGAGCCATTGCATCGGCGGCATGCAACATCACTTCTGGGCGTCGCGATATGACAGCAACTGGTGTTCCGTCTGCGTCTCAAATATGGGTCTGTGCGCCCTGGCCCTGCTCGATGCAGGGCATATCCATCTTCGGACGGGCATCCGGCCTCGAGAAGCCATGCACGGCGTTATACGCGAATGCGTCGAACGCGTCACGAGTTTCTACGATACCATCGAGAACGACGGTTCCTGGAAGGAGGGTCCGGGGTACTGGAACTATGGCATCATTACTTCCTTTCCCTTCTCGGATGCCCTGAGACGGCTCACCGGTGGACAAATCAACCTTTACAACCATCCCAAACTCAGGAATACGGTCGACTTTCCGATCAACTGCTTTCTCCCGCCCGACCGCGTGGTCAACTTCGCCGACTGCGGGAAACACTTTCCCGGAGGTATGGCCTTCCGCAAATTCGCCCGCGAATACGGGCATCGCGGCGCGGCCTACTTCGACAAGCTCACGACGGACCGCCAGCCGTCCATCAAATTGGCGGAGCTCTTCTGGGATGCGTCCGATACCGTACCGGAACTTCCTTCACCGTCCCATCCGTCGGCGTACTTTCCCGATGCCGGCTGGTGCGTTATGCGAGGATCATGGCAAGATCCGGACGCCCCCGTCATGGCGCTGAAGATCGGCGCCACCGTCGAACCCCACGGTCACGCGGACGTCGGAAACTTCATTATCCACGCGGGCGGCAGAACCGTCGTCCGTGAACTCGGCATCGGCCGCTACGGGGATCCGGGAGAGTGGATCTTCAAATCGACTCCGGGTCACAACCTGCCGCTCTTCGACGGACAGGGCCAACCCGGTGACCGGCGCCTCCTCGGTACCGTGGACGAGGTGGAATTCACCGCCGTGCACGATTACCTCAGGGCGTCCATCGCTTCAGCCTACGATATCGACAAACTCACGGTTTTCGTTCGTCATTTCCTCTACCTCCGTCCCGATGTGTTCGTCGTCATCGACGAGATTGAAGTCGCTGACGCGACCGGAGTGGAATCCCGCATTCACTTTGCAGGCACGGTCAGGTTGGCGGGTTCTTCGGCCACAATCGTGGCCGGAAATACCGTTGTGAACGCCGGCCTGCTGACCCCACCCGACACCGGTTTCGCTACGGCCAGACACCTGGACCTCAAACCCGGACACGCGGACGCCGAGAGTATGGAAGTCGAATACCTCAAAGTAGAAACCATCCTGAAACCCGGACCCGCAAGGGTCGCCGTCGCCTTCGGTATCGACTGCGACATTGCGGACGTCACGATGCGAGCCGAAAACGGCCGCATCACCGTCTCACGGGACACAAAGACAATCGGTGTCCAATCGGCGTTCGCATAAATCCAGGCCGGCCGACGGCAGACCTGCAGCGGCTTCACACTCGCCCAGCCCATGCGAATTACCACCTGGAACGTGAACGGCCTGCGCGCCGCACTCAGAAAGGGCTTTGCCCGACACGTCGGACGGATCGCGCCGGATGTACTCCTCCTCCAGGAAGTCCGTGCGCTCCCCGAACAGCTTCCCCGCGGATGGATCAAGCCGCGCGGCTGGTACGTCCACTGGCATCCCGCCGAACGCAAAGGGTACTCGGGGGTTGCGGTCTTGTCCCGCCATCGGCTTGAGGTCCTCGGCACCGGGATCCACGAGTCCGATCCGGAAGGACGGATCCTGCAGGTGCGCGTGAAGGGAGTCCGATTGGTAAACGTCTACCTTCCCTCCGGCTCATCCAGCGACGATCGCCAGAAGATCAAGGAAGATCTCTGGATGACCCGGTTTCTACCATGGTCGAAGCAACACACGCAAGGTGATGAACCCGTAATTCTGGGAGGAGACTTCAACATTGCACATACGGAAAAAGACATTTTCTATGCCAAAGGGAACGAAAAGAACTCAGGATTCCTGGCACACGAAAGACAGTGGTTGACCGACCTCCTGGCTGCCGGCTGGAACGACCTTGTGCGGGAACACTTTGGAGATGTACAGGGTCCCTATTCCTGGTGGTCGAATCGCGGGAGGGCCCGCGAACTCGACCGGGGCTGGCGAATCGACTACCTGCTTGGAAACAACGCTGTCGCCGGACGCCTCCGTGCCGCTGCCGTACACCGCCAGGCCGGTCTGACCGTTTCCGACCACGCTCCAGTGAGCATCGATCTGGATTGAAACTCGCCTTCGAACTGAACGGATCTTCTTTTGCCACCGGCTCGCATGTCCACACGAAAAGGAGAGTCTCCCTTGAACATCCGACCGAACCGTGTCAAACGAAAACTTGCCGACGGCAAAGTTGCCTGTGTCGCCGGCGGCCTCACCCATCCCGATGACATCGACGCCTTCGGCCATACCGGCTTCGACGGCGTGTGGCTGGAAGGAGAACACGGACCCGTCAATGCGGCAGATCTCGGCAACCTCACGAGGGCCTGCGACATTTGGGGTATGACCTCGATCGTCAGGATCAACCGCAACGATCAGGCCCTCATATATCGCACCCTCGACCGGGGGGCGCAGGGCATCGTCGTTCCCCATGTCAACTCGGAGGCCGAAGCGCGCAACGTCATCGATGGCGGCAAATTCGCGCCGTTGGGCAAACGCGGCCTCTTCACGAGCCGCCAGGGTTATGGCGTGCCCGACTATCCGAATGCCGCGAACAACGAGACACTTTTCGTGGTTCTCATCGAGGACATCGTCGCGGTGCGGAACCTGGATGCCATCCTGGGGGTGGATCAGATTGACGTGTTTTTTGTCGCTCCTTCGGATCTGGCCGCCTCGATGGGTCATATTGGAAACAACGACCATCCGGACGTGCAACGTACCGTCGAGGAGACCCTGATCCGCATAAGGGACTCGGGAAAAACACCGGGCACCCTGACCACGAACAATAACGTTGAGAAGTATACGGGTCTGGGCGCGCGCTTCCTGTTAACCAATATCGGACCGTGGATCGCTGCTGGGGCCGCCGATTATCTGGAGCGTGCGGAAATATAAGAGACTTCAGGCCGCCGGCACATGGACAACGCGGCAACAGCGTGCTTCACGTAATGCAGCAGATGGTAACCGCAGCCCCACTATCCACGCGTATGGCTCGCTGGACGCCCGTGGCCGACTCACTCGCTTACCAACATACGAGAGCGCTATGAAGATCAGCACCAACCCGGCCCGACGCCCCACGACCCTTTTCAAGGAACAGGATATCGAAGTTGCCCGCGGTAACATCGAACGCCACGTCTGGGCTCGGCGTTTCCTTGAAGATTTGCTGTCGTCAGTCGCCAGGGTGCGTCACGTCACCCTTCAAGACCTCAAAGACTGGATTCCCCCGGAAACCCCCGGCAGCGAGCTGTTTACCATGTGCCCCGCCTGCGAGGCGGCTCCTGTGCACGGACACTATGAATGGGTGCCCGAAAGTCCCGATCAACTGGTCTGCACGACTTGCAAGACCGCCTATCCCCATTCCGATTATCCCGAAGAAGTGGTATTCAGGACCGACTTCGGCGGCGGGCAGGAAATCACGTACTATACCGGCAGACACTGGGACCTCATCGGGTTTCCCTTCGTTTCCTCGTGGACCGCCAACATCCGGGCCCGCAAGTGCGAGTTCATGGCGGGAGTCGCCCGTCAGTGCGCCCTGGCCTATGTCCTGACGGAAGAGGTCGGTCACGCCGAAAAGGCCAGGGACATACTTCTCCGGTTCGCCGAGGTCTATCCCGGCTACATGGTTCACTCGGGCTACGGTGAATTCTCCGATGCGCCCGCGGAGGTCGCCGCGAAAAATATCCTGGATCTTCCCAAACCGGAACTCGTGGTACCGCCAAACCGACCTGACGGCAAACTGCACGTGGGCTACTGGATGGCCGGACGCGCCACGGGGGTGGGTATGGAAGGCACCTTCGTTTCCGATGTCACCGTCGCCTACGACCTCACCCGCGGCGCGGAAGCCAACGGCCACCCGGTATATACCCCCGCGAACCGTCACAAAATTGAACGCGACCTCCTTCGCGAAAGCACGCTCCTTCTCCTCGCGGATCCGAACTTCAACAACAAGAGCGCGACCAACCGTTCTGCCGCGGGCCTTGTCGGCCTTTGCCTTGCCGATTCGGATCTGGTCCGTTTCGGTCTGGACGGGTTCGACCATTTCGTCTACAACTGGTTTCTGGAAGATGGAATGACTTCCGAATCCCCCGGGTACGGATTCATGACACTTAACGGGATTCGCCACTTCGCCGACGCCGCTCATGGGTACGCCGGTTTTTCGGGGACGGGGTCACCGGAAGGCCGCCGTCGGAAACTGGACGTCTATGGCGACAGCCGGTACAGGGCGGTACTGGATGGGTACGTCAAGAGCCCAATGCCCGATCTCGGCTATGGCGTCATCGCCGACGACGTAACCGCTTGCAGGATGTCCGTTGACATCGCCGATATACTCGTCGCCCGCTACGGCGACCCAAACCACGTCGCCATGCTCGCGGAACTGTGCGAACACGACCTGGAGAACCACGGAGGCGAATACGCGCTGTTTCACCGCCCGCCGGATCTGATGGCAGACCCGTCGGCTACGCTGGTCCTTTCCGATCAGTTCTTTCCGGCCCTGAGGATCGGCCTACTGCGTACGGGCGAACACGGGCGTGCGAGTACCACGCTCCTGAGCGCCTCGGACTGGGGCGGGCATCACCACGAGGACAGCCTGAACCTGGTCTATTTTAAGGACGGAAAGGAAGCCCTGACGGACCTCGGTTATCTATGGGACCGGCCGGACAAGCACAATACCGTTCGAACCATCGCGCACAACACCGTTGTCGTCGACGAGCAAGACCAGAAGCGCGAAGGCCGCGGCGGCAGCCTCGACCTGTTCAACAGCGCCGGCCGTGTCAAAATCGCCGCGGTTTCTTCACGGGCCTACGACGTCGACACCTATCGTCGGCTGTGCGCCGTTGTGGACCATGGTGGCGGCGCAAGCTATTTGATCGACTGTTTTCGGGTGACGGGCGGCCGCGTTCACGATTACCTGTTTCATGGTCCGGTCGCAGAAGGCGTACCCCGGAATCTGGAACTCCAGCCGACCGGCGTCGATTGGCGGGATCTGACGAATCTGGCGGCCGCACAGACCGAAGCGCCCTGGTCAATCCACTTCAACCTGGACCAGCAACGCTTTACGGCCTACGCTGTGCCCTTCGGAGAGGAACAGGTGCTCATCGGAAAGGGATGGGGAGAACGGGGCACCGGCTCTCGCGACAACGTGCAGACCGGTGAGACCGTCCCGTATGTTATCCGCCGGCGCACCGGCCTGCCCGCCCGTAGCGCGTTTCTGAGCCTTTTCGACGTCAGCCGCCGTTGTCGCCCGTTCGTAAAGGCAGTGGAGAGTCTGGATTCGGGGAACGGCGACGCCGTAGGTGTCCGCGTCGTCCGCGAATCGGGCACGGACCTCGTGACTTTCTGTCCCGAGGGTCAAACCGCGGCTTTTGAGAGTCCGGAAGGAACCCTTGAAACGAACGGGCGCGTTTCGGTTTTCACCCTGACGTCAGACGGGGAACCGGCGTTCGCATATCTTCTCGGCGGCACCCGCGCCAGTCTGAATGGGCACGTTCTCGAACTGGAGGAACCCTTTCTCGGCGGGGCGATTGTGGACGTGATCACGGATAACCTCCGCAGCCTGTACCGGATCGACCGCCCGCTGTCCAATGAGAACCTGATTGGCGACACGGTGCTGATCCAGGGCGGATCCTACGATACGGGATACCCCGTTCTCCACGTCGAATCCAACGACCGCTCGGCGAGCGTCTACACCAAATGCGACGGTCTCGGCTATGATGCCATACCCGGGAAAACGTGGAAAATCGTGAATAGTGTGAGTTCCGATTGTTTAGCTAATCGTTGACAAACACACGTATTTTAGTTAGGTTGAAAGGTCTTGTCCCAATATTGAAATTGCAGGATTCACAGGTTGGAAACGCCGTTTTCAAACGGCCACCCCAATACTCTATGTTAGACCTGATTCTCCAGCCCATACAACCCCAGATCGAGCGTTTTGAGAGACGTTTCACGGAAACGCTGGCATCCGACGTCAATCTGGTTCGGGCAATGGGCAGCCATATTCTTACGACGAAGGGCAAAATCATTCGTCCCGCCCTCTCTCTCCTGACCGCACAGGCCATCGGGCAATGTTCAAACAGGGTCGTGGATGCGGCGGCCGGCATTGAAATCATCCATACAGCGACGCTCATACACGACGACGTCATCGATCTTGCCGACAAACGTCGGGGCGCGGAAGTCCTCAACCTTAAATGGGGCAACAAGGCGGCGGTCCTGATGGGAGACTTTCTGCTGGCCAGAGCCTTGCACCTCCTGGTCGGTCTCGATTCCATGGATGTCATGCGTGCCGCCACACGCGCCGTCAGCCGGATGATCGAGGGCGAAATTCTGGAAGTCGAGAGCGGCAACGACGCCGAGGTTGCGCGCTATTTCAACATGATAGACAAGAAGACCGCGTCACTGATGGCCCTGGCCTGTGAGGTTGGCGCCATATTGGGGGGCGGGACACCCGAGCAGGTCTCGCGGATGTCCACGTTCGGCAAGGAAGTGGGAATCGCCTTCCAGATTACCGACGATCTTCTGGACTTTATTGGCGACGAAGAATCTCTCGGTAAACCGGTGGGCAGCGACGTCCGCGAGAGAAAACTGACGTTGCCGTTGATCCGCGCTCTGGCAAATTGCCCGAACGGCGATGCCGAGCAGATACATGCCAAAGTACGGAACGGTATTGAATCCGATGCCGACCTCCAGGAAGTTTTCCACTTCGTACAGCGTTACGAAGGAATTGAGGCCGCACGCCAGGAAGCACGGGAGTACGCCTCGTCAGGTCTGAAGAGCCTGGCCGAACTGAAATCATCGGATGCCCGAAACGCACTTGAACTCGCTGTCAGACACGTAGTTGACCGGCACAAGTAGGCCGCCGCGGCCTCAGGAGCAGCATTTGGCGCCTGCCGTCATCCCCGTTCAGGACTCGTCGTATCCACAGGAGTCAAGACCCAACAATGAAAAGAGACAGCCTCCGCATCCTGATTGTCCTCGCAACCATCCTGCTGGCGTTGTATTACCTGTTTCCCACGTACCGGTATTATTTCGACCCGCCTGCAAACCCCGACAGACTTGAAGCCCTCAAACGGGAGGCCGTCAACCTGGGGCTGGATCTCCAGGGTGGCATCCACCTGGTTCTCGAGGTCGACCCGACCGGCCTTTCCGAAGACGAACGGGCGGATGTTGTGGACCGCGTAAAGGAGATCATCACCAACCGGGTCGATCAGTTCGGTGTGGCCGAACCCATTATCCACCGGGAGGGCGAGTGGCGAATTGTTGTGGAACTTCCCGGCGTACAGGACGTGGAACGCGCCAAGAATCTCATTCAGACCCAGGCCCGTCTCGAATTCAAAATCCTCGCACCGGTAACCGACCGCGCCGGTGTACTCGACAAAATTGAGGCCCGACTGATCTCAAGAGCCGGAGAAGACACGACAAGAAAGGACGTTGCCGGTCTATTTGAAGAAGAAGCGGTCGATGAAAAACCCTCTATCAAAAGACACGTGCTCGAATTGAGGGAGGGTGGAGATCTGGTTGTTCCAGCCGACAGGATACAGTCCGTGAAGGGCATCCTGTTCGAAGATCCGGAAATCCGGGAGCTCATCCCCGGCGATACCGAGTTCCTTTGGGGTAACGAAGTGGAAGAGTATGGAGACGGTCGTGAATACCGTCGACTCTTCTATCTGTACAAGCGCATCGAAATGACCGGCGACATCGTTCAGGACGCCAAGGTTACCAAGGGTCAGAGTTTTGAAAATGCCGGGCAGCCCATAATCAACTTTACCACAACGAACGACGGTATCAAACGCTTCTCCAGGGTAACGGGCGCCAATCTCGAAGAACGCATGGCCATCATACTCGATGACCAGGTCTACTCGGCGCCTACCATTCGCGCGAAAATCCGTGATGGCCGGTCCATAATCGAAGGTAGCGGCGACCTTGAGGAGGCGAAAGACCTGGCCATTGTACTGCGTGCGGGGGCGCTTCCGGCCAACGCGCCAATTGTGGAAGACCGAACCGTCGGTCCCTCGCTCGGACGGGATTCGATTGAGCAGGGACGAAAGGCCGCACTGATCGGTCTGTCAATCGTTATGGTGTTCATGGTTCTTTACTACGGCCTTTCCGGAATCGTGGCCAACTTTGCATTGATCCTCAACCTCCTGTTTGTAATGGCGATTCTGGCGGGATTCGGCGGCACGCTCACCTTGCCTGGAATTGCCGGGATCATTCTCACCATCGGAATGGCCGTCGACGCCAACGTGCTGATCTTCGAGCGTATCCGTGAAGAGTTGCGAAACGGCAAGACCCTCCGCGTCGCCGTTGAGGACGGGTACGGCAGGGCCCTGCTTACCATTGTCGACGCCAACATCACCACGATAATCACAGCCGTCGTGCTCTACCAGTTCGGTACAGGTCCCATCCGCGGTTTCGCTCTGACGCTCATGGTCGGCATTCTCTGCAGTATGTTCACCGCCCTTTTCGTCACCCGGACCCTCTTCAATATCGCCATCAATCGCTGGCAACTAACTTCCATCAGCATCGGCAGAATAACCATATTCCGTCGTCCATCATTCGACTTCCTGAACCTGCGTAAGCCTGCGTTCGTACTTTCGGCGACGCTCATCGTGATCGGTCTGGGTTCCACGATAACCAAAGGTGGGTACAACCTCGGCATTGACTTCGCGGGGGGTACCCTGTTGGAGTTGCACTTCAATCCTCCGGTCGAGGTCGCAAACCTGCGGGACGCCCTGCAGGACGTGGACGTGAAGGGTGAAAGACGAGACCTTAGACACAGTGAAATCAAAGTTTTCGGCCCGGCTAGCGATATTCTGATTCGCGTCGAAGAAGAAACGGAGGGGACGGTCACGGCAGACGCAATAAAGAACACGCTCAAGTCGGAATTTGCGTCCAGCATTCCCGATCCGACTCAGTGGTTGAGGCGTCAGGAGGCGGTTGGACCCAAGATTGGCAGTGAACTCAAACTTAACGCCGTCAATGCGATTATCGTCTCCCTGTTTCTGATCGTCTTTTACATCTGGTGGCGTTTCAAGCAGATCCAGTTCGGTATCGCCGCGGTCGTGGCGCTGTTCCACGACGTTCTGCTCACTCTGGGCGTATTTTCTCTCCTCGATAAAGAGATTTCTCTGGCCATTGTGGCCGCGTTGCTCACGATTGTCGGATATTCACTGAACGATACGATCGTGGTATACGATCGCATCCGGGAAAACCGGAGGCTCTACCGGCGGGACAGCTCGGCCGAAGTGATCAACCGGAGCATCAACGAGAGCCTTAACCGGACGGTCCTCACTTCTGGTACAACGCTGCTGGTTGTCCTTGGCCTGCTGCTCCTCGGCGGGGAGGTTATCCACGATTTTGCATTTGCCCTGATGATCGGTGTGATCGTGGGAACCTATTCTTCCTCCTTCGTGGCCAGCCCTCTCGTGCTGGTGTGGCAGAATGCCCTCGACCGCCGGAAAGAGACTGCTGTCTCGGCCTCCCGCCGCGCGCGCGCGTAATCAGGCAAACCGAACCGGCATGCAAGAAGCCCGGCGCCAATTTCGCCGGGCTTCTTGCATGCCGGTCCTGATGTCACTGCCGGAACGGGCGCGGACTGCGCGTTTCATTCAGAACTGATACGCTCGCTTCGCGTTCTCCCGATCCTGCTTCTTCATGTCCGGGTGGCGGACGACTGCCGCCGTATGGTCCGGACAGGGAGACGTCGGCTCGGCTCCCGGCACGAACAGTTCCTTCAGTCGACTCGGGCAATACATCGACGCGATCTCATACGTTTCGCCGCATACCTCCAACTGCGCCACGCCCGGCGGCAGTTCGAATTCCTCCCGCGGCAATCCGAGTTTTTCGTGTACCCTCTTCATGAATTTCGCCCACACCGGCAGTGCCACGACAGCACCCGACATCCGGTTTCCCAGTGAGACCCGATAATCGTCGAACCCTACCCATACGCCGGCAACGATCTGTGGCGTAAAGCCTACAAACCACGTGTCCGCGAAGTTCTGAGTGGTACCCGTTTTCCCTGCCGCGGGCCGTCGAAACCCATATATCGTACGGGCGCCCGAACCGGTGCCCCGCCAGGTTCCCTTCGGTGTCTGCTTGCGCATATCCATAACGGACCGAAGCAGGTTTGTTGCGACGGCGGCCGCCTCCGCGCTGAGCGCCTCGTGCTCCTGGCCCTGAACCCGGCTTTCGACAACGTTGCCGTCCTTGTCCGAGATCTTCAGAATAGCAACCGGCTCCACGAGGATGCCGCCGTTGGGAAGGGTCCCGTAGGCGGACACCAGGTCGATCAGTTTTACCTCACTTGTACCCATGCCGAGGGACTTCACGGCCCGGATCCTGCTTGAAATTCCCATGCGTTTTGCCTGATTCACCGCGGTTCGAGGCCCGACCTCTTCCAGAATTTTTGTTGTCACCACGTTCCGAGACATGGCCAGGCCGTCCCGCATCGTCATCCAGCCCAGAAACTTCCGATCGTAGTTCTGCGGTCGCCACAGGCTGCCGTCGTACATCTCAACCGTAACCGCCGTATCCGGATACCGGCGCGTGGGCGGGATTTTTTGCGCGATTGCCGACGCATAGATGATTGGCTTAAATGCCGATCCCGGCTGGCGTAGCGCCTGAACGGCCCTGTTGAATTTCGTCTCGGTGAAGTCGCGGCCACCCACCATAGCCAGAATGTGTCCCGTATGGGTGTCCAGCGCGACCAGCGCTCCCTGCACCACCGTGGCCCTCAGCGAATCTTCCCGGGTTTTTATTTCTGCCCAGAACGTCGAATCCGGCGGGCTCCGCCGTCGTTTCGCCTCCACCCTTTTCTGCACCGTATCCAGATGGTTCAGCAGGGTCTCTTCAGCAATGGACTGGATACGGCTGTCCACTGTCGAATAGACCGACGCGCCGTCCTTATACAGAAGATTCCAACCGTAATTTCTCTCCAGGTAGCGACGGATGTACTCCGTAAAATACGGCGCTTCACCTATCTCCGCATCCTCGGGATCTTTCAGGACAATGTCTCGCTGCGTGGCGGAAAGGTATTGTGCCTGTGTGATTCGACCCGTGCTGCGCATCAGACGAAGCACCAGGTCACGCCGGTCTCTCGCCCGTCCGGGATGGTTGATCGGTGAGTAGAAATAGGGTCCTCTGAGCAGTCCAACCAGCAGCGCGCATTCTTCCAGCGTCAACTCCCTCGCGGGCTTGCCGAAAAAACGTTCCGCCGCTGACTGAATGCCGTATGCACCGTTACCGAACAGGACTTTGTTGAAGTATATCTCGATAATTTCCCGTTTCGTATAGGTCCGCTCCAACAGCACCGCCGTCAACTGCTCCTTCACTTTCCGCGTCCATGTCTGTTTCTGGTCCAGGAACAGATTCCGGGCGAGTTGCTGCGTAATCGTGCTGGCGCCGTGGCCCTTCAGACTGCCCTCCTGCGTCACGTTGCGCAATACGGCGCGGAAGATATCCGGAAGGCTCACACCCCAATGCCGCCAGAAGAGCTGATCCTCCGTCGCGGTCAGGGCCCAGATCGCGGCCTGGGGAATCTGGCTGTAAGTAATCGGTACCCGATTCTCGACCCAGAAACGCTTCAGTACGACACCGTCGGCGGAGATGATGCTGGTGGTTCGCGCGGGTTCCACCTCTTCCAGTTGCGAAAAGGAGGGTAGCTCATCCTTGAATCGAAGCACCACCCCTCCAGCGATACCCGCGTACACCAGGACGCAGATCACACAATAGAGCAGAATCCGCCGCGAGTAATATCTCAACATCCCGAGGTCTTCCAATCTGAATGAAGTAAAACGCTTCCGGGCCGGACCGGCGAAACGGCATTCCAGCCGTGTACGACCGCGGTTGACCCGCGCACAGCAAGGCTCTGAATTCGGATCCGCAGCAACCGCGGTGTTACGGGCAGTCGCTTCACGACGTGACCGCCGCGAGATTCTCGTTCAACCTGCCCAGCGCACTCCGGTACTGCTCGTGGCGTCCCTTCTCCCTGGAGACGACCTCTGCGGGCGCATTGTTCAGAAATCCGGCGTTCCCCAGCTTCCGGTCCAGCCCGCCCAGCAGGCCCTCCAGCTTGTCGATCTCCTTCTGCAGGCGCTGGCGTTCAACGTCGAGATCGATCAGCCCCTGTAAGGGCACAAAGATCTCGACATCGCTCAAGACGGCGCTCGCAGAAGCCGGCGGGCGGATGATATCGGCACCGATGCGAAGGTTCTCTACCCTGGCGAGCGCGCGCAGGTAATCCCTGAATCGGTTCAGGACGCCCTCGATTCGGGTCGAATTCACCTTCAAGTGGAGGTCCGCGCGTCTTCCCGGCGGCACCCGCATCGTACCACGAATATTCCGGACCGCACCCACGACCGTCTGCAATAGCGCCACCTCACGTTCCGCCGTCTCGTCGATTCGTTTCGAATTCGCCGCCGGCCACTTCGCAACAATCAGCGCTTCTCCGGAGTGCGGCAATTGCTGCCACAGCGCTTCGGAGATAAACGGGGCCATCGGATGCAGCAGACGCAGCGAGCCCTCAAGAACGTGGACGAGTACGTCCCGAACGGTCTTGTCGGTTTCCGGATCGCCGGCATTCAGTCTCACCTTGGCGATTTCGAGGTACCAGTCGCAATACGCGTTCCATACGAATTCGTACAGGGTTCTGGATGCTTCGTCAAAACGATAGGCCTCCAGAGATGCCGTTACGGCGCGCACCGTGCGGTTGTACTGGCTGAGTATCCAACGATCCGCAGGATCAACGGGCGACGCCGGCGGCGACGCGGTTGTACCGGGAGTCATCCACGTCCACGTTCATCTGTACAAACCGCGCCGCGTTCCAGATCTTGTTGCAGAAGTTCCTGCAGGCCTCCGTTATGGGCGAGTCCTGTAATTGGTTGTCTACAACCTCGGCGTCAAATCGAATGTCCTGTGAACTGCCGCACTGGTAAAGCAACGACAGTCGGGTAGCGTCCGCGCCGTACCGTTCGATCAGTTCCCTGGGATCGATTCCGGTACCCAGTGACTTGCTCATCCGTCTGCCGTCGCGCGTCTGGACGGTCCGGGTGTACAAGAACCCTTCCGAAAGGAATTTCATCGACGAACTCCACGGCCGTCATGGACCATCCGCGCCACCCACAGGAAGAGAATGTCCCTGCCGGTGATCATCAGATCGGTTGGATGATACACCTTCAGGTCCTCGGCGGGAGCCGGCCATCCGAGGGTGGCGAAGGGCCAGAGGGCCGATGAAAACCAGGTGTCCAGAACGTCCGGATCCTGCACAAGTTTCCGGCTACCGCAGGCGCCGCAACACACAGGCGCATCCACACGGACCAGCACGTCTCCGCAGTCTTCACAGGTCCACACCGGGATACGGTGCCCCCCACCAGATCTGACGGGAGATGCACCAATCCTGGATGTTCTCCAGCCACTCGACGGAATATACCCGAAAGCGATCCGGAACGTATCTGATCTCCTGCTTTCTCAAGGCCGGCAGAGCCTGGTCTGCAAGGGATCTCATGGCCAGAAACCACTGGTCCATCGGCAGCGGCTCGATCGGAGTGCCGCACTTGTCGTGGTGCGGCACCATATGTTCGTAATCCTCAATGTGATCGAGTAACCCCGACTCCTTCAGGGCCGCAATCACCGCGTTTCGGCAGGCCAAACCGGTCCATGCCGCAATACGATCCGGCGTCCTCGTTCATCTCTCCGCTGAATCCGATGACCTGGATCTCCGGCAACCCGTGCCGCAACCCGATTTCGTAGTCATTGGGATCGTGTGCGGGCGTCACCTTGACCGCGCCGCTACCCATCTCCGGGTCCGCGTACCGATCGGCCACAATCGGAATCGGCCGCTCCATAAGCGGCAACATGACTCGGCCGCCAATTGCCCGCTTCCAGCGTCCGTCATCGGGATGCACCGCCACACCCGTGTCCCCCAACATCGTCTCAGGGCGGGTCGTGGCAACCACTACGTCCGGCCCACCGTCCAGACCCGGATACCGAATATGCCACAGGTGCCCCTCAAGATCCCGCTCCTCCACTTCCAGATCCGATATGACCCGTGCCGCATTTCGGGCACCAGTTTACCATCCGCTTGCCGCGGTAGACCCAACCCTTTTCATAAAATCGCACAAAAGCCGATAAAACGGCCCGGACGTACCCACGATCCATGGTAAACCGTTCACGGTCCCAGTCGTAGCTGCAACCCATTTCCCGGAGTTGTTTAAGAATGGTTCCACCGTATTCCTGTTTCCAGACCTCGATCCGCTTCAACATCTCTTCACGACCAATATCGTGGCGTCCTTTTCGTTCCTCTTTGAAGAGCTGTTGTTCTACCTTCATCTGAGTGGCAATACCGGCGTGGTCTGTACCGGGAAGGCAGAGCGTTCGATACCCCTGCATGCGTTTCCATCGCACCACGGCATCATGAATCGCATGCTGCAGCGCGTGCCCCATGTGGAGCTCTCCGGTGACATTCGGCGGTGGAATCGTGATGGAATACGCCTTGCCGGCGGCCCTGTATTCCGGCCGGAAATAACCCTTCGACTCCCAAAATGCGTACCAGGTCGTTTCAACCGACCCCGGATCGTACTTTTTTTCGAGCACGGCCTGTTCTCCCATTCCGCGGACCCGGTCCTTTGCAAAAGGCGGGGCATCACTCAGTTGTTTGGAATGCCGCCAACCCTCGGCCGGTACTCAACTGCCGTAGGGCGCAGTTGGACCCTCTGCAGCAAGCATTCGATTCAAAAAATCCAGCGACTTGACCTGGCCCCGGTTCTCAATGTGGCGCCATAAAAAGCTACGCAGCACACGACGGGCTTCGCCTGTGTCGATCGCCAGGAAACCCTTCTCGTCGATTCGGTCCGCGCGTGTTGTCTGAAGCTGCTCCAAGTATTGGATGGTGGCCATTTTTACGCCTGGACCTCCACTTTCGCACCGGAGGCAGACCGTACCGCCGCGCCCCGCGTCGAAACAGACCCGGCTCCCGGTTATCCGTACGCCGCATTGGACGCACCCGCTCAGATGAGGACGATATCCCAGTGCAGAGGCGGCCCTCAGCTGAAAATACCAGAGTGGCAATTCAATCGCCGCTTCCTCAACCGTTTCCATCCATCGAAGCGTGTCCAGCGTAACGCTGCACAGAAGAGAATTCGGATCTTGTTCCAGTGTCAGGCGATCCAGCAAATCACAGACGGCGCTGGCGTACACAAGGCGCCGGTAGACCCGCTTGAGACCTCCGAAGGCATACAGAATGTCGCCTTCGCTCAGCGTCTGCAAATCTCTGTTTTCCCGGCTATAAAAAACGTAAGCGCCCCAGGTCATGGGTTCAACGCTGGCGCCGAACTTGCTCCTGGGTCGCCGAGCGCCCCTGGCGACAACCCGCACCTTACCCGAGATACGGGTATAGATAACCACGACCTTGCTACTCTCGCTCATCCGGTAGCCGCGCAGAACCAGACCTTCGGTTTTCGAAATCATTTCTTGGACTTGGATTTAGGCGCCGGCGCTTCAGGGTACACCATAAAGACCGTTTCGTTTTCCTTAACCATCCCGTACCGCTCCCGCGCGATCCTCTCAATGATCGCCAGGTCGGTCTGCAACATTTTGACTTCGGCTGTCAACTTCCGGTTTCCGGCGCTTACGGTTTCAATTTCACGCTGCATCGCCTCGATCTCCCGGCTCCGCTCCCGAATCTGCAGATACCCGCTGTCTCCCGCGAAAAACAGATAGACGAACCAGAGCGCCGGCAGAGCCCACAGGAATCTATACATCCTCCTGCGGGGTACGTACAGGTATTCCCGTTTTCCTCTATAGAATTTCATTCCGAAGACCCCATCAGACGAGTGGACCGCCAGGCGCCGCCCGACTATCGATTCACCGAACGATAACCCAACGATTACAGCACCACCAGATCGTCACGGTGGACCACCTCTCCTCCCGCTTCCACGTCCAGAATCGCCACCATTTCGCCAGTTGATTTGCCCAATATCCGCCGTACCTCCGTCGAGCCGTACTTTACTACGCCGCGTGCAACCTCCAACCGACGCCGGTCTTCAACGGCAATCAACTCTCCGGCCTCAAAGGCGCCTACCACTTTTAAGATACCTGAAGGCAACAGGCTCTTTCCGCGTTTCACGATTGCTTCCACGGCGCCGTCGTCCACAATTACGGCGCCCTGTCGACGGGAATTGGCAATCCATAGCTTGCGTCCTGGTAGCCTCTCCTTCGCGGCAAGAAACAACGTCCCCGATACCGATCCCGCAAGGATCCCGGTCAATCCGATCTTGTGCCCGTTTGCAATCACCGCCAACCTGCCTCCCCGCGTCACACTCTGCGCCGCCTCCAGTTTCGAACGCATTCCGCCCAGGCTTACCTGGCTGCCGGCTCTTCCGGCCCGCTCGATCAGTTCAGGGCCGACCTCCTCAACCCTAGCAATGAATCGCGCGTCCGAGTGGCGTTCCGGGTCATCCGAGTACAGTCCGTCGACGTCGGTCAGGATAACGAGGAGGTCGGCGTCAACCAGATGCGCCACGAGCGCGGAAAGCCGGTCGTTGTCGCCCACCGAAAGCTGGAGTTCCTCAACTGCCACGCTGTCGTTCTCATTGAGAACCGGAACGGCGCCGAACCGAAACAACGAGTCCAGCGTATTCCGGGCATTAACGTAACGACGACGGTTATCCAGATCATCCGCCGTCAGCAGGACCTGTCCGACGGAAACACGGTGGGCCCTGAACGCGAGTTTGTACGCATTCATCAACAGCACCTGTCCAACCGCCGCGGTCGCCTGCAACGCCGACAGCCTCCTTGGCCGCTCTACCAGTCCGAGCCGCCCCATACCGGCCCCAACCGCGCCCGACGACACAACGGCGACCTGTATCCCATTCCGCCGCAATTCCGCCACGTCGGCAGCCAGGCGTTCGATCAGCTTCAGATTCAGCGTGTGATCCTGCAGCGTGACCAAACGTGTTCCCAGCTTTACCACAACGCGCCGGACGCCTTCGAAAAGCTTCCTTCGTTCGGGGCAGGTCCGATTCTGCTCCGAGTCACCAATCTTTGCTTCCGTCGCTCGACGCCCCTGTTTTCCTTCGGTCAACCAGCGATCCATTATAAATCCACCCTCACCCGGGGTCGCACACAGATGCCCCGCGCGGCGAGAAATGCTTTCACCTGGGGAATGCTATAGTGCCCGAAATGAAATATAGACGCCGCCAGTGCGGCACTCGCCTTGCCTCGTTGAAGCACCTGATACATATGCTCCGGTCCGCCCGATCCCCCGGAAGCCACGATGGGCACATCTACAAGATCCGCCACTGCACGGTTCAACTCAATATCATACCCTTCCCTCGTACCGTCAGCGTCGATGCTGTTCAACACCAATTCACCGGCGCCCCTGTCGACCAATTCCGACGCCCATTCAAGGGCATCTCTGCCCGTCGGCGTTCTGCCCCCGTCGATCATCACGTCCCATTTTGGTTTATCCGATTTGCTTGGGCATCTAACGGCATCGATGGATCCCACGATTGCCTGCGCGCCGAATCGTTCCGCACCGCGGGTAATCAACTCCGGGGTGCGAAGCGCCGCCGAATTGATGGATGCCTTTTCGGCGCCGCCCTCGATGATCGCGCGAATATCGTCAAACGTCCGCACGCCCCCTCCCACCGTAAACGGGATAAACACCTGTTCCGATACCTGGCGCACGAGATCGGCGACGATTTCTCTCTTCTCGGCCGACGCTGTGATATCGTAAAATACGAGTTCGTCTGCCCCTTCTTCATCGTAGCGACGGGCCAGTTCCACAGGGTCTCCGGCGTCCCGGTCCGCCGAGAACTTCACTCCGCGGACATTCCGGCCGTTCTTTACGTCCAGACAGGGTATGATTCGTTTGGCTAGCATACCCGCTCCGCGAAATTTTTCAGGATTCGCAGTCCGAGATCCTGGCTCTTCTCGGGGTGAAACTGAATCCCATAGGTTGCCCCTCTGCCCGCGACCGACGTGTAGTCAAGCGCGTAGTCCGTTGTCGCCACGCAATCGGACGCCACCTCAGGGTCCACATAGTATGAATGTACGAAATAGAAAAACGCATCGCCTGGGATGCCGGCAAGAAGCGGTGTCTGCCTCTGAATCCGAATCTGATTCCACCCGATCTGCGGTATGCGCACACCCTCCGGGAACCGCCGTACAGAACCGGGAAAAACGCCAAATCCGCGGTGGCGGCCCATTTCACTGCTGTCGGAGAAAAGAAGCTGGAGACCGACACAGATACCCAGAAATGGACGACCGGCGGCAATTGAGTCCCTGAGAGGTTCGATCAGACCGGCCGCGTCCAGATTCACCATTGCATCGCCAAAGGCCCCGACACCGGGCAGTACCACACGGTCGGCGCGATTCACGTCATCAGGACGGTCGGTAATTAACGCGGCGTGCCCGACGCGCTCGAATCCCTTCTGAACGCTGCGCAGATTGCCCGTGCCGCAGTCCACAATAACAATCACGAAAACCCCCGTCCGGAACTCCGCCGCAGGTCTGTACCAATATATCTATCGATTATGCTCCCAACTCCTCCGACCGTCGGGTTGCGGCCTCCACCGCCTCCATCAACGCGGCGCGAAAACCGCCCAGTTCAAGGGCTTGCAATCCGGCAATTGTGGTACCGCCGGCGGACGTCACCTGGTCTTTCAGCACTGCCGGGTGCTGTCCGCTCCGGATCACCATTTTTGCACTGCCGAAAACCGTTTGCGCGGCCAGCTTGAGCGCTACCGGCTTCGGAATCCCCATCTTCACGCCACCGTCGGCCAACGCATCGATCATTACGTACACAAACGCGGGGCCGCTGCCCGAAAGACCGGTTACCGCATCCATTTGTGCTTCGCTCACGCGCACCGACTCACCAACCGACTGCAGGATGGATTCAGCCGCCGCCACGTGGGCATCCTCGGCGAATCGCCCTGGGCAAACGGCAGCCACAGACGCTCGAATCTGCGCAAGAATATTAGGCATGGCGCGCACAACCGGAGCCCGTCCGCCCAGAACTTCCTCGATCGCCCGGGTTCGCACGCCGCCCATAATCGAAAGCACCATCTGCCGATCGGTAAGCGACGACACCAACGGTGCGACAACCGGGGCCCAGATCTGTGGCTTCAGACCCAGTACCAACACATCCTGTTTCGCGGCGACTGCAGCAACATCGCGGCTTGTATTCACACCAAGCGACCGCCGATGCGAATCCAGCAATGCCTCGTCGATATCCACGGCCGTCACCCGTTCCGGCGGCACAGTACCGGATTGCACCAGACCCGCAATCAACGCGCCGCCCATATTTCCCGCACCGACGACGACTATATTCTTATCTCTTAAATCGGCCATATCCGTGTATCCGGCACTCTCTATCCGGAGCTCCTTTGAATTAACACGGCTTCCAGGGTGTAAGGGTTCATCAATTGACAAAGGTCAACCAGCCGTGCCTGTCGGCCTTCTCGCCCGAAACAACACCGAAAAAAGCGTCCTGCAGCGCCTTTGTGATGGGCCCGCGGGTCCCTTCGCCGACCGAAATGTGATCAATCCGCGTAATTGGCGTCACCTCTGCCGCCGTTCCCGTAAAAAAGACCTCGTCGGCAATATATAACGACTCTCTCGGGATGGCGCGCTGGGTCACCGAGTATCCCAGATCTCGCGCCAGCGTAATCAACGTATGACGTGTAATGCCAGGCAGAATAGACGATCCGGTGGAGGGGGTGTAGATCGCACCGTTCTTCACCATAAAGATGTTTTCTCCGCTGGCTTCGCTCACGTGTCCCTGCGCATCCAGCGCGATTCCTTCCACGTATCCATCCGCCAGCGCCTCCAGCTTGATCAATTGCGAGTTCATGTAGTTGGCGCCGACCTTGGCCAACGATGGCATGGTGTTGGGCGCCAGTCGGTTCCACGAGGAAAATCGCACCGTGGCCCCCTTTTCCAGAGCGTCTTCACCCAGATAGGCGCCCCACTCCCACACGGCGACCACGACTTCGACGGGACAGGATGAGGGGTCCACCCCCAGACTCCCGTATCCTCTAAAGATAACGGGGCGCACATAACAGGCCTTCAGTCCGTTTGTACGAATGGACTCCAGAATAGCCCGCGAGATTTCCTCACGTTCATAAGGAATCGGCATCCGGTAGATCTTGGCTGAATCGTACAGTCGATTCACGTGATCGGACAGACGGAAACAGGCAGGGCCCCTCTGCGTATTGTAGCAGCGAATTCCTTCAAACACGCTGGACCCGTAGTGCACGACGTGTGACAACACGTGAATCCTCGCGTCGTCCCAATCCACGAACTTTCCATTAAACCAGATCTTGTCCGCCTTAGGCATCGGGGGCATTTCTAGTCCTTTTTGGATGGATGTGTATTCAGCTGGAAACGCCGTTCACAGACATATCGCGTGCATCACTTTACCCTTTGCTCCCGCCGCCGGCAACAATCCACGTGGGCGGGACCCGGGCGACCGCTATCGGCGTCGCCAGATCCGGCGCCGGTCTCATGCGATGCCTTGAGAGCTCGGCAAATCCGTTCAAACTGCGATATGGAAATCGCTTCCGGTCTCAATCTGAAATCGATATCCGCCACCGCACCCACGCGTTGCAGGATCTCCGATTTACCGTTTACCATACCCAGGAGGGCATTCTTCAGCATCTTCCGCCGCTGGCCGAATGCCGTACGGACCACGCGAAAGAAAAATTCCTCATCCCTGATCTGAAAGGGAGTCTGACGGGCGAAGTCCAGTCGAATGACGGACGAAAAGACCCTGGGTGCCGGATAAAACACACCGGGAGACAGGTCGAAGAGTATCTCCGGGAGGGCACGCAACTGAACGGCAATCGATAGTACCCCGTAGTCCCTGCTGCCCGGTGCGGCGACGATCCTTCGGGCAACCTCCCGCTGTACGGTCAGGATGGCTCGCCGGAATTGAACCCGGGCATCCAGGATTCGCTGAATAACCGCACCCGTGATGTTATAAGGCAGGTTGCCCACCAGAATCGCCCGCTCAAATCCTTCTTTGCGAATCAATTCTCGAAAATCTACAGCTAACACGTCCTGGTTGTGCAAATCCAGTCTTCGGCCGAATTCCGATAGCAGGAAACCACATAGTGCTTCATCCCTTTCGATCCCGATCACTCTGGCCGATTGCGCCAACAACCGTCCGGTCAGCGCGCCGCGGCCCGGCCCGATTTCAACCACCAGATCGTTGGCGCCGGCGCCAGCTGCCCTGACGATTCGGTGGACAGTCTCTGCGTCGGTCAAAAAATGCTGCGCGAGGCCCTTTTTGGGCTTCTTCATCACGTCAACCCGAAAAGCCGGCGGGCATTTTCCGTCGTCCTAACGGCCAGCCTGTCCATCGGTTCGTCCGCGCATCCGGCAAGGAACTCGGCAATTTGCCGTACGTAGGCCGGTTCATTCCGCCGGCCCCGATGCGGGACCGGCGCGAGATATGGACAATCGGTTTCCAGGAGTACCCGATCGTGCGGAATACCCAGCGCGACGGACAACGATGTGGAGCGTTTATACGTCACAGTTCCACCGAATCCCAAATGGAAGCCAAGATCCACCGCCCGCCTTGCCTGGTCGGGACCTCCGCCGAAACAGTGCAAGACCCCCCCACTCGCAATACCGCCTTCGGCCTCGAGAATCTCCATAACCCGGTCCTCGGCGCCACGACTGTGAATAACAAGCGGAAGGCCCTCCTGCCGCGCCAGACGTATATGTAGCCTGAAAATCCGCTCTTGAAGGGTTCGGGGCGCATAATTCCGGAAGAAATCCAGGCCCGTCTCGCCCACGGCCACAACCTTTTCATTCGATGCAAGCCGCTTCAGCGCATTCAAGCCGGCCGCGTCCGCCAGGTGTACGTCGTGCGGATGGAAACCCACGGTTGCGTGGATTCCCTCGTGCCGCAAAGCCAGATCCAGCGCCCTGCGGCTCACATCCAGGTTTGTACCCACGTTGACAATGCATTCGACCCCTGCCTCCCTGGCCCGCCGGATAGTCGCTTCTTCCTCCCCCAGAAACTGCGGAAAATTGAGATGGGCATGGGTATCGACAAGCATGGTCCTCAGCCGACCTCCGCACCGTCGGGAACGCGTGCATCCGGCTGGACGAGCGCAACACAGCCGTCCGCCGACGCCGCTAACAGCATCCCTTCCGACGCCACCCCACGGATGGTCGCCGGCTCCAGATTTGCCACCACCACAATCTGACGCCCAACCAGCGACTCCGGGAGATAGTGCTGGGCAACCCCGGCAACAATCTGGCGTTGTTGGTCACCCAGGCTGACCTGTAGCTTCAGCAGCCGGTCGGCGCCGGGTACTCGCTTGGCAGATTCCACCGTGGCCACACGAAACTCGAGCTTCTGAAACTCCTTGAACGTTACCAGATCTTCTTTCGGGTCAGGCATATCGGTCTTCTCCAAAAGGTCCTCTTCTACGCACTCGATCCTGGGAAAAATGGGGCCCTGCGCGCTCACCTCCGCCCCGGCGCGCAGCCCGCCCCAGGGATGAAGGCCATGTATCGTCTGGGTACTTAAGTCGCCATCGGCGCCGATCTGCTCCCAGATCTCCTCAGTCTTGCCGGGCATGACCGGAAAAAGCAGCACCGCCAGATAGCGCATCGTCTCAAGAAGGCCGTAGATTGTCGCATTCAGTGTGTTTTTACTTTCAGGATTCCTCGCCAGATTCCACGGCGCCTGCGCTTCCGCAAAGCGATTTGCCTGCCTGACGAGGTCCCATATCGCGTCCAGAATTCCCGTGGGATTCATGTTACCCAACGCGTCGATCACGCCATCCACCGTCTTGCCGGCATACGCCTTCAACGCGAAGAGATCAGGGTGATTCAGGTCTGCCTCGGGCACCCGCCCGCCCAGGTACCGTTTAGCCATAACGACGGTGCGATTCAGCAGATTGCCCAGGTCGTTTGCCAATTCGGAATTATACCGGTGGACGAATCCCGTCTCGCCGAAAGTGCTGTCCATCCCCAGCACCATTTCACGTACCAGAAAATACCGAAAGGCGTCCACGCCGTATTTCTCCGCCAGATCCAGGGGACGGATCGCGTTGCCCAGAGACTTGCCCATTTTTTCGTCGTCGACGAGCCACCACCCATGAGCCATCACGGTGTTTGGAATTTCGACACCCATGGCTTTTAACATCGTCGGCCAGTAGATGCAGTGCGTGGTCAGAATGTCTTTGCCTATCAGATGGCATGAAGCGGGCCACCACCGTGCAAATGCCTGGGTGTCCTGAAGATAACCTGCGGCCGTAATGTAATTGATCAGAGCGTCGAACCAGACGTAACACACGTACGAGTTGTCAAATGGCAATGGAATGCCCCAGGATAATCGGGCTTTCGGACGGGAGATACACAGATCGTTCAATGGCCGGCGAAGAAACCCGAGCATTTCGTTTCTGCGGGTAGCAGGTAGCACAAAGGATGAATCGTTTCGGATGTGGTCTGTCAGCCACTTCTGATATTTCCCCATGCGGAAAAAATAATTCTTCTCGGATATCCGCGCCACCTCGCGCCCGCACTCCGGGCATTTCCCGTCCGACAGATCCTTTTCCGTCCAGAACCGTTCGTCCGGCACGCAATACCAGCCCTCGTAGTCGTCCGCGTAGATCTCCCCCGCGTCGTAGAGACGCTGAAGAATCTGTTGCACGACGCGCCGATGCCTGGATTCGGTTGTGCGAATGAAGTCATCGTGTGAAATGTTCAAAGAGGACCAGAGTTTACGGAAGCGTTCGACCATCTCGTCGCAATGTTCCTGCGGATTGATCCCTCGTTCCTTCGCTGCCTGCGCGACTTTCTGCCCGTGCTCATCCGTTCCAGTCAAAAACAGCACCTCGTCGCCCGCAACCCGATGATACCTGGCAAACACGTCAGCCATGATGGTCGTGTACGCATGGCCAAGATGCGGCTCGTCATTCACGTAGTATATGGGTGTTGTAATATAGAAACGCCCCACTCACACAACCTTCCAGGTCTCAAGACAAGCTTTCGGCAGCTGCGCCACCCGTCAACCCCGCCCAAGGCAGGACGTGAGACGGAAGAAGAGGAACTGCGAGAATGACCTTAGATATGCAGCGTGTGGCCCCCTTGCGTCTCACCGAATGGTTGTCTGGCTAGTTCGCGGTTCTCCTGACCTCGCGCCAGAGCGAAACGAGGCCGACGTACAGATTTACGTTGCGACGGTTCATTTCTCGTACCGACTCGATCATGCCGGCTGTCCGCTGCAAGCCCTCCCGGCCAAATGCACGGGAAAGGCGCTGGATATCTTCCGCCCGTCGTTTGTGAGTAACCCCCTCGGCGTCGCCGTACCGGAGAAGCAGGACGTCCCGCAGCCACACCTCCGCGCCGCCGAGCAGTTGCAGCGCTTCATCTCGATCTGCAGCCAGTTTCTCCAGTGTTGCATGGGTTCTGGCCTCCTCGTCCCACAGGAGCGCCGAAAGAAACCTGTACGCACGGTCCTGCAGGTCATCGACTTCCCCGTCGGCCATTTCACGGGCGCGCCTCAGGCTACCGCCGCAGGATCGAGCGATGAACAACGCCCGGTCGGCGTCGACCGCCAGCCCGTCCGCCAGCATCCGTGCCACGTCGTCAACCGCTACGGCCGAAAATACGACCCATTGACAGCGAGAAACGATCGTCGGCAGCAGAGCCTCCTGAGTGGATGAAGTGAGAATCAGCAGAGAGCGGGCGGGCGGTTCTTCCAGCGTCTTCAAAAGGGCATTGGCGGATTCGACCCGCATTCGATCCGCATGCATAACAACGGCCACACGCCAGCCCCCTTCGAACGCGCCATATGCAAACTGCTTCTGCAGCGTTCGAACCTGCTCAATTGAAAGGGTGGCGTGGTCGGCCGGCAGTGGGTACCCGTATGGGTCACTTACGACCTGTCGCAGCGTCTCTCGCTCCGTATCAGGCGACGTTCGAGCTGAAAACGGAAACAGAACAGACAGATCCGGATGATTCAAGCCCGCTGTTTTCCTGCACCCCCGGCAATTCTCACAGCACCCCTTTGTCCCCTGGGCGCAGTAAAGGCTCCGCGCCATTTCAAGGGCCGCTGCCAACTTGCCCGTACCCTCCGGACCGGTAAACAGGAGGGCGTGCGGCAGATTCGCACTGAGTGCCATCCGCTTAAGCCGCTCCTTCACGCGTTTTTGCCCCACGACTGCCTGTTCGAACATACGCCACTCGCCTGCTGCCTGACTAACGAAGGCCCGCAACGCCACCGTTCACCCACCCGGAAGAACATCCGTTAAACGCCTTCAACATAACAAGCGCGTCTTCCGCGGGCTTACGGTAATACCCGTAACGAATCGCCACTGTCCGGAATCCGAGCTTCCTGTAGAGCCCGATGGCCGCCAGATTGGAAACACGTACCTCCAGGGTAACTGCCTCTACATTTCGAGCGGGCAACCCTTTCAGCACGGCCTTCATGAACCTCCGACCGAGGCCGCGGCGCCGAAAATCAGGGTGCACCGCCAGATCGGCCAGGTGATATTCACCGGCAACAAGAAAACCAACCGCATACGCTGCGACCCGTTGACCTCTCAGAAAAACAAGACAATGGTTGTTCCGTCTGGACAGCGCGTCTTCAAAATCCCTCTTCCGCCAGGGGTCCTCGAATCCTGCTCGTTCGATATCCACTACCGCATCGAGATGCCCTGCGCCCATTTCACAGAGTGTAAATTCCGATATCGCCGGCAAGTCGGTCTGCATCGATTCGGGAGTCCTTTCCGCAGGCATCGGCCCGTTATTGCGCGACTGCCTCATTCTCAGCCTGACTCCGGCGCAGGTATTCCGGTTCCGCGGTCGCCACGTCGACCGCATGCCCGGCCTGCAGGGCTTCAACGCCCAGAAGCGCCACGGATGCTCCGCTGGGATGGGCGGCTCCAGGGGCAAACCGGGCGTCCTCGCCCATGTACGCCGCGATCCGATCCCGGTATGCCAATCCGCCTTCGCCCGCGAACAACACGGGCCTTGGCAGTCTCGGCATCAGGTCTTCAAGGAGAAACGCGCCGTCTGCCAGGTGCGCTGTCAGGGCGCCTGCATCAAGACTGTACACACCCGCGTAAACTCCGCCGCGACTGGCATCCAGTATCGCGCACACCGGCATACCCGCGAAGACAAACGGTGCCGCCATGGCCTTCAGTGTCGGCACTGCCAACAGCGGCAGGTTCAACGAGATACACAAGCCCTTCGCCGCGGCCATTCCAATCCGCAGGCCCGTAAACGAACCCGGTCCCGATGCCACCGCCACCCCGTGCAGATCCGCCGGTACGAGTCCGGCGTCTTCCACCGCCCGTTCAACCATCGACATCGCCCGTTCCGCGTGCCGCAAACCCGTATTCTGTGAATATGACGTCAGCACACAGTCGTCTTCCACCAGCCCCACACTGCAAACCGGCGTCGAAGTTTCGATTCCCAACACGTACATCGCTCCGCCTTATGGCACGAAAGCACGGTTTCCAATAACGTCCGGCTTCATAACAAGCGCTCCTGCCGTCCTTCCGGTGGACTCAATCCCAGATGCCGATAGGCCAGCAGCGTTGCCTGGCGCCCCCTGTGGGTGCGCAGCAGATAGCCTTCCTGAATCAGGTACGGCTCATATACATCTTCGATGGTATCGGGCTCCTCGCCCAGTGCGGCCGCCAGATTGTTCAGGCCGACCGGACCGCCTCCGTACTTCTCCACCAGCGTAGAGAGGAGTCGACGGTCCATATCGTCGAGCCCTTCGTTATCGATGTCGGCCAATTCCAGCGCTCGACCCGCAACATCGAACGTGATGGCGCCTTGTGCGCGCGCCTGCGCAAAATCCCGCGATCTTCGCAACAGCCGTGTTGCGATGCGGGCGGTACCCCGTGACCGGCGCGCAATCTCGAACGCCGCGTCCGGATGAATCTCTATTTTCAATATTCGAGCGGCACGCTCGACGATCGTCTTCAATTCCTCCACCTTGTAAAAGTCCAGCCGTTCGACGATTCCGAATCGGTCCCGCATCGGACCGGTGAGAAGGCCATAACGGGTGGTTGCGCCAATGAGTGTAAACCGCTCGAGGGGAACCCTGTAGGAACGCGCGCCGGGACCGCTGTCGAGCATAATGTCCAGCACGAAATCTTCCATTGCGGGATACAATGTCTCCTCCACGACCCTGTTCATCCGATGGATTTCATCGATAAACAGGACGTCTTTTTCGCTCAAGTTGGTCAGCAACCCTGCCAGGTCCGCGGCTCGTTCAAGCACAGGGCCCGACGTCGGCACGATTTCGGCTCCCAGTTCGTTGGCGACCACGAATGCCAGCGTCGTCTTTCCCAGGCCCGGTGGACCGTAGAGAAGGGCGTGGTCCATAGCGTCACCCCTGTGCATCGCCGCGTCGACCGCAATCCGCAGCTTCTCCTTGACCTTCTCCTGTCCGGTCATATCGGCAAATCGAGCCGGTCGCAACTGACCGTCACCTTCAAAACGGTCCTGGTCCTGCATCTGTGGATCGCTTATCCTTCCGTCCATGCCGGTCTGTCTTCCGTTATTGACCTGGTCCGAAAGCCTCTCTCCCACATTGAGACATCCGCGCGGGCGTTGGGCCTCTCGCTTTCCTGACGACTATAGACGCCGCAGCGCCTCCCGGATAATCTCTTCCACCGGTATGTCTTTACCCTGTTCCCGTACTACCCGGGACACCACGCTACGTGCCTGAATCTGAGGTACGCCCAGACCCGAAAGCGCCATTGCCGCTTCCTCAGCCCGTTCCGCCGCAACGGGTGGTATCCGCTCCCGGTCGTTTTCATCGGGGACATCGTCAATCCGGTCCTTCAATTCGAGAACGAGCCGCTGCGCCAGCTTCTGGCCAATCCCTTTGATCTGAGTGAGTCCAGTGGCGTCTTCGGATACCACCAACCTGCGAAAAACCTGAATCTGAACGCCTGAGAGGATCTTCTGGGCCAATGGGGGGCCGATTCCCGAAACCGAAATCAGCAACTCGAACAGTTCCCGCTCGGCTTCGGTTGCGAATCCGTAAATCGTCAGTGCGTCCTCTCGCACGTGCAGATGGGTCAAGATTCTGAGGGTTTCACCCTGAATCCGGCCAGCGTCATAACTTGATAGCGGAATATGGACAATAAACCCGACGCCCGCAACGTCGACGACCAGATGCGTGGGGCTGTTTGCGGCCAGTTTGCCTTCCAGATAGGCGATCATTGGATTACCGACCCTTTCGTTTCGCCTCGATCGTCCTGACCCCTTCCACGCCCATTTCCGATAGCTTCTTTCTTAATTGTTCCATCTGCCTGGTACGCGCTTTCGGGGTTCCCGGCGCGGGAAAGGTCGGCGCCCGCTTTCCCCCGGGAGAATTTTCGCACTTTCCACGATTTCCCGGCGTCTGAAGCCGGTTCACGTGGCAAACCGCAACCGCCAGCGCGTCGGTGATATCGTATGGACCGGCGACCCGCTTCTCACCAAACAGATTTCGTATCATGAACTGAACCTGCTCCTTGGACGCACCGCCACGACCCACGACGGCTTGTTTGACCTCACGAG
The DNA here is from genome assembly GCA_963662665.2 of Candidatus Latescibacterota bacterium. Classification (GTDB taxonomy): domain Bacteria; phylum Latescibacterota; class UBA2968; order UBA2968; genus JAAXHE01. Next base: position 107,141 of record CAXXJS010000021.1, on the reverse strand, counting down.
GCGCGTACTCAAAGACGGGCACATCCGACCTGGCGAGTGCCACGAGGATCGCACCCCGGGCCTCGCACATTTTCATCAATGTCTTTACGTTAGCCCGATAAAAGGCATTTTCGACGGCGACTTCATCAGGCTTATACTCTTCAATCAACCGTAGCAGGCCGTCGTGTATCTCCAGCAACCGTCTATGAAAAGACAGCCCGGCTTCGGGGCGCAAGCCTCCGCACGCAACCAGCCGGTTCTTCCGGCGTTCGGACTCCACCACGCCGTAACCGGTAATCATACTGCCGGGGTCGATACCCATAACAAGCAAGGCGTCCGCCTTTCAAGGGGGCGGTTCAGAAGGTTGACGCGAGGAGACGGCCGCTGACCGGAGCTTTTGCAGCCGTGCGAAGACCGCTGGGGATTCTAAGACAGCTTCTAAGATGAAATCAAGGCAGCCAGTTGCTCTTCATCCATCTCGAAATTCGTATAGACCCGCTGTACGTCATCCTGCGATTCCAACATCTCCAACAGTCGAATCACCTTGGCCGCCGTCGTTCCCTCAACGGGAACCGTATTCTGCGGTACCCGCGTAAACTCGGCGCGCTCAATGGGAATCTGTTGCGCCGCAAACGCCTTCTGCACGCCATCGAAGCCCTGTGGCGACGTGTAGACCTCGTACACGGTTTCTTCTTCAACGATGTCTTCGGCGCCAGCCTCGAGGGCGGCCATCATCAACGTGTCTTCATCGACGTTGTTTCTGGACACGACTACCAGTCCCTTCTGATCGAAAACCCATGCAACGGAGCCGCTCTCGGCCATGCTGGCGTTATATTTGTTGAGCAGGTGCCTCACCTGGGAGACCGCGCGGTTTTTGTTATCTGTCAATACCTCGATGAAAATGGCAACGCCTCCGGGACCGTATCCCTCGTAAACGGCAGATTCGTACGATTCGCCCGGCAGGTCGCCGGTACCCTTCTTGATAGCTCGCTCAATATTGGCGGCGGGCATGTTTTCCGATTTCGCGTTCAAAATCGCGGCCCTGAGACGAGGGTTGTTCGCCTCATCGCCGCCGCCCTCCCTCGCAGACACCGTAATCTCCCTGATCAACCTGGTGAACAGCTTTCCCCTGGCGGCATCCGCACGTCCTTTCTTGTGCTTTATATTCGCCCATTTCGAATGACCGGCCATGAACCGCCCACCTCCTTCGAAGATCGATAAAATCTCAAGAAAAATCGCTCTAACTATTTGATAATATAGCAACAAAACGATACTAAGGCAATACAAAAGGAGCGATTTCGCTCGCAGTTTTGCCCAGCTTCCGGCCGCCGGCTTCATTGAAACGCGAGGCGATGAGATCGCCCGCCACGGTCGTCCCGCAGACGTTCTCCCCGCCCAACCCGGGCTTCGTCCGTAGGTTCGGCTGATTCGCGTAATAATCCGGCGCATACGAAAAGGGGCGATGTCCGGGAGGACACCGCCCTGAGGCCATCGGTTCGTTATTCCGTACTACGCCTCTACGGCTTCCCCCTCCTTCTTGGAGTCTTCTACGATTTTTCGGGTCAATTCGGAGGGTACGGGTTCGTAATGGTCGAATGCCATCGTGTAATCACCCGTGCCCTGTGTCATCGAACGGAGCGACGTTGAATATTTGTATAGCTCCGCCAGCGGCACCTCCGCCCGGATGACCTGAAAACTGCCTTCCGGGTCCATACCCTGAATTCGACCCCGACGGCTGTTCAAATCACCCATGACATCGCCCATATATTTGTCTGGAACCATCACCGTTACTCTATATATGGGCTCCAGCAGGATCGGCCTGGCGTTCATGAACGCCTTCTGGAATGCCTGGGAACCCGCCATCTGAAAAGCCATTTCGGATGAATCTACCGGATGGTACGACCCATCGTAGACCGTTACCCGAGTATCCACAACGTTGTAACCCGCCAGCACCCCTCGCTGGATGGCTTCGACAACCCCTTTTTCCACTGCCGGTATATAATTGCGTGGAATGGCGCCGCCAACCACCTCGTCCTGAAATTCGTATCCCTCGCCGCGGCTCACGGGCTCGATTCGCAAATACGCTTCGCCGAACTGCCCGCGCCCACCGGTCTGCTTCTTGTGCCGGTGGTGCCCTTCGGCGTGAGACGTGATCGTCTCACGATACGGGATCCTCGGCTGAATGGTGTTTACCTCTACGCCGAACTTCTGCTTCAGTTTTTCAAGCACAACGCTGAGGTGCAACTCTCCCTGACCCTGAACGATAATCTGTTTGAGTTCCGGATCGTATCCGGCGATGAAGCTGGGATCTTCTTCATGTATACGCTGCAATCCCATGCTGATCTTTTCTTCGTCACCGCGTGACTTTGGCTCCAGAGCGATACGGATCAGAGGGTGCGGGAATTCCAGCGGGGTGACCTCGATCTGATCGCGACGATTGCACAACGTATTGCCGCTATGCGTGTCTTTCAGCTTGACCAGGGCGCCCATATCGCCAGCAGAAATCGACTGGACCTCGTCACGATCCTGACCGTTCAGGACGTAAATTTGACCCACGCGTTCGACGGTTTTCCCGCTGGAATTGTAGACCTCGGAGGATGCCGCCAACGTTCCGGAAACAACGTGTACGAAAGACAGATCGCCGACGGTTTCGGAAACAGTCTTGAACACGACGGCGGCAAGCGGCCCCTCCGAAGACGGCCGGAGTTCTGTCGACTCGCCGGTTGACACCGTCCGTACGTTCATGGGGGGCATTTCTGATGGAGACATCATATTGTCAACGAGAAAATCCAGGAGCTGATCCGTTCCGATATTCCTGGAGGCGTCACCACAGAGGACCGGAACCATCGTTCGGTTCAGAATTCCGGCTTTCAGCCCACGCAAGAGATCCGCCTCCGACAGATCCTCCTCTTCAAGGTACTTCTCGGTCAATTCGTCGTCGCTTTCAGCCGCCGCTTCAACGATCTGTTCACGGAGGGACTCCACGTCGTCGCGCAGGTCCTCAGGCACCTCGCCCTCTTCCGGTTTTCCGCTCGCATCGTCGGAATACGTAAGCAGCCTCCGATGCAGTACGTCGATGATCTGGTTGAAACCGACGCCCGGGTTGACGGGTATATGAAACGGCAGGACCTCCCGCCCATACTGCTCCCGCAATGAATTCAGGACTTTATCGAAATCCGCGAACTCTTTGTCGACGTGATTGATAAAAAACAATCGGGGACGCCCGAAGGACTCCGAAAATCCCCAGGCCTTGTCCGTCCCGATCTCCACACCATTGGCCGCATGAACAAGAAGAACCGCATTGTCGGCGGCCCAGAGCGCGGCCTTGGCGTCGCCGATGAAATCCGCATATCCGGGTGCATCCAAAATATTGATTTTGGTTCCGTTCCACCCGCAATGCAACATTGACATGCTGATGGAGATTTTTCTGGCGATCTCGGCCTCGGCGAAGTCTGACTTTGTCGTGCCGGCATCGATGGTTCCCAGTCGATTGCTTCCGCCTGCCGTATAAAGCAGGGCCTCGGCCAGCGAGGTTTTTCCAGTGCTGCTGTGTCCTACCAGGGCGACGTTGCGAATCCTGTCGGGCGTTTCGATGTTCACGCGCCTCCTCCTGAAAAATCGAAAAAACAGCGGCGTATCGCGCCGCTCGCCGCTGCATCGACCTTGCCTGAAAGACGAAAGCCGGCCGTCAATACCATCCAGTCCCGAACAAGCTAATTAAATTAGAATCGCAACACCTGTCAAGTCATTCTTTCTACACGCAAAAACGTAAACAGGGTCCGGAATTCGTCCGAATCCCGGACCCTGTCAGGGTTTCCCGGCAGCGACCTACTCTCCCACAAGGCTACCCAAGCAGTACCATCGGCGCTGGAGGGCTTAACTTCTCTGTTCGGAATGGAAAGAGGTGTACCCCCTCCGCAATAGCCACCAGGAAAAAAACAGGACAACCGAATACGGAACCGGATATAGCTGCGTACAAAACGCACAGGCGATCCGCCGAGAAACCATTAATTGATCAAGCCGCACGGCTGATTAGTATCGCTCGGCTGAACGCATTGCTGCGCTTACACCTGCGACCTATCGACCTTGTAGTCTACAAGGAGCCTTCAGGTGGGTAAACCCACGGGATATCTTATCTTGGAGTGGGCTTCGCGCTTAGATGCTTTCAGCGCTTATCCCTGCCGAACATAGCTACCCAGCGATGCCTCTGGCGAGACAACTGGTACACTAGAGGTTCGTCCATCCCGGTCCTCTCGTACTAAGGACAGATCTCCTCAAATATCCTACGCCCACGGCAGATAGGGACCGAACTGTCTCACGACGTTCTAAACCCAGCTCGCGTACCACTTTAATAGGAGGACAGCCTAACCCTTGGGACCTTGTCCAGCCCCAGGACGTGATGAGCCGACATCGAGGTGCCGAGCCCTCCCGTCGCTATGGACGCTTGGGGAGGACCAGCCTGTTATCCCCGGAGTACCTTTTATCCGTTGAGCTTCGGCGCTTCCACGCGCAACCGTCGGATCACTAAGCCCTGCTTTCGCACCTGCTCGACCTGTGTGTCTCGCAGTTAAGCTCCCTTATACCTTTACGCTCTATGCGCGATTACCGACCGCGCTGAGGGAACCTTTGGGCGCCTCCGTTACACTTTAGGAGGTGACCGCC
>CAXXJS010000021.1:0-97500 GCA_963662665.2 Candidatus Latescibacterota bacterium | reverse complement strand
CGGAACTTACCCCGGGCGGGCCCTTTGGGATCCGTCACTTCACCGCCATGGTACGGGCCCTTCCAGTCCTGAACCCATTCGTAGACATTTCCGAGCATGTCGTGAAGGCCAAATCCGTTCGCGGCTTTTTTCCCGACCGGATGGGGGCGCTCGTTACAGTTCTTGTCATACCACGCAATCGCGTCCAGGCTCGTGCTGTAGCGGTCGCCGTCCGTTCCGCCCCGGGCGGCGTACTCCCACTCGGCTTCCGTGGGCAGTCGATAGTGCTTCGAGTCATCCATACCGTTCATCGTCCGGATGAACGCCTGCACGTCGTTCCACGAAGTTTGTTCCACGGGACAGTCCGGGCACCCCTTGAAGTCTGAAGGATTGGTCCCCATCACCGCTTCCCATTGCTTCTGCGTGACCTCGTGCTTACCCAGGTAGAACGACCGGCTGATCGTTACGTCCGTCACCGGCTTCTCAAGGTCGGCCGCGTCGTCGCTCGCCGATCCCATGCGAAACTCACCTGCAGGAATCAGAACGAACTCCATCCCCACTCTGTTGCGCTTGGTCTTGCCCGCGCCCTTTGGCCCGGCGGCGCTTCCGTCCGTGACCGCGACTGCTGTCACCAGCGCAATCAGAATCTTTCCGAAGAGGCTGAATCGAAACATCGTTGATCTCCCCAACGTAATGAGTGTAGAAATTGCCCGGCAGTGCATCGTCTTTTACGCGAACACCGCGTTGGGAACCCTTCCCATTAAGATATTGTCCAATTGATGAAACCGCAACCACTAATGCACTCTGCGTGAAGGTGGCGGTTGCCGTCCATCGCCCGTGCCGGCAGGTTCAGCCCTTCCGGCAGATGTTCAACGTTTCCCGCCCGGAGTGCGCTCGTCTACCCTCGGGGATGCGCACCGGTGTGGAATCGCGTACAGTACGCGCTTGTTTTTGGACACGTCATATGGTTTATTTATGCGTCGAACGATCAGAATATCTCCCATATCGTCAAGGAAACCCTGTGAATGGCGTTACGCAGATACCTGGCCGTATTTATAGTAGCCCTTTTCTCAACTGAATGCGGCAGGCAGCCTACGGATGGCGAGCCCACGACGCCGGCAGAAATGGTTACGGGAGAGACGGTTTCATTTGTCACCCCCGATGGCTTCACCATTTTCGCTGCCTGGTTCACGTCAAACGTCCAGGCCGGACGCCGACCGGTCGTTATCCTCATCCATCCGTACGACCGGAATCTCGGCACCTGGATTCCCTTCGTGCCGAACCTGACCGATGAAGGATACCACGTGCTTGCCTACGACATCCGGGGACATGGCGGCAGCACCTTTCAGAACAACGTTTATTTTCCTCGAAGTACATTCCAGGCAGAAGACTTCAACAATATGCCGCTGGACGTCGAAGGCGCCATCGGCTGGCTGAAGTCCCGTCCCGACGTCGATGCCGTGCGCATTGGACTCCTGGGCACGGAACTGGGCGCCAACATCGCATTCGTCAGTTCCGGCATTTATGCGGAAGTCAAGACGTCCGTGGCCATCTCTCTCATCACCCGGCTCAGGCAAGACGTGCTTCTGGGTAACAACGTGGAAGGCTTCCGGCCTCGGTCTGTACTTTTCATGGCTTCGCATGGCGACGGATACGCGTACACGTCGTCCGAATTGCTGGCCCGGCGAACCGGAGACCCCGTTCGGGTCAGCGGGTACCAGGGTACGGCCAACGGCCCGGCGCTCCTGAACAACCCGGACGCCCGCGCCGAAATCCTTCTGTGGCTTCGAGAACACCTCTGAACGACCGTCCTGCCTGGTTTTACGCACCGGTCATCACGCCGGCGGGCCGGACGACGAAAGTGACGGTACCGATTGTACACGGCTCGCGAAATCGGCCGCGATTCAGAGACCGCACCAGATACCAGGCGATGACCTTCGCGCGAGGAGGCGAAAAATGCCTGAATTCCTCAGATTTTCTCACGGTGCAGTGGGGCTTTCAGCAACCATTCTTGTCCTCTTGCTTACCTGTGAGGACACGCTTGCACAAAGAAGAGGAGGAGGGAGGCGAGGAGGCGGAGGCGGCGTCGATCTCAGTCCAATTCGAAACGACCTGTATTCCGACCTCCCATCCGGAGCTTACGACCTCGTCAAGGGTAACGAGGAGACGTTCAGCCGACTACCCCTCCCGATCAGGGCTTATATATTGACTTCGATGACAGACTGGGATGGATTCTTTCCGCAGGAACAGGAGCGATTCAAACTCTTTTTCGAGAAAGCAGGGGAATCTTCGGATGGGGATTTGCGCGCGGCTTTCGGCGAGGCGATCGCGGGCATCTTCGGACGGCGACCTGGTCCCCGGCAACGTCGCGGGACGGGAGAGCAACTGGGCCCCGGGCAGCGAGGGGGAATCGGGCAACGCGGCGACACCGCCAGGAGGCGGCGCCAGAGTTCCGATATTCAGTTAATGCCCGAACAGAGGGATAGAATCAAAACTGCGATCAACCGGTTCGTCTATAGAGATGTGGACTTCCCGCCGGCGCTTCTCGCGATTGCAATCATGCCTGGGCAATACGGAACATCCGGTTCAACGCTCAACGACAGCCTGCTCTCTCAGGGTACTCTGTTGCAGACCGCGCCCGCCCCCAATCCGTCAAGACAATGGCTGGCCACCCTGCTGACGGGACGCGACGACGCGCTGACGGGCGACAAGCTCGCACATCCGACACTCTTCGAATATCACAATCGCGCACTTAAAGACAGGACACGCACCCGTACGCTGGCTTTCTATATTGACGACAACGCCCCGCCGGCGCGAAGCACGCTAAGGAAATACAAGAAATACGGCGCACTCTGCGTGCGGGCTTCGTCGATGTCAGGCGCAGCGGAGCGGATCCGCCTTGTACTGGACGAAGCCAGGTCGGAAGGCAGATCGCAAGCGTTCATCGAGAACGTCGTCTTCCCGACACTCAATCCGAAAAAGCTGAAAATCACCAAAACCGTCAAGAACAAGGTCCTCTCGCGTCTTATCGTCAGGACCCTCGTTTCGTCCGACAAGAATCTGGAACTGAAAAGCGGCTTCCTGGCTTCTCTGGCCATCGCTTGCGTGCCCAGAGCAAAGCCCGATCTCATGGTTCTGCAACTCACCGACGGCCCGGATTGCCGCATTGCTATCCAACAGCTCTGGAAGATCGCGCAGCGACACCACCGGTACCGGAACCGTACGACCCTGGCTGTACTGGATGCTGCGGGCGGTCGTGCGCTGCTCGTGGGGCCCGGTATGCCTGCAGGCCTGCGAGTAACCGAACCCCTCTCCCTGCTGGACCTTTCGGCCACCCTCTTCGGCTTGAGCAACGTCGAGGCGAAGTTCGCCCAGGGCAGACCCATCGACTTCGCTTTCCGTAATTAACCTTGATTCGTAATTCTTCGGGGAAGTAAAACCGAATTTATGCAAGTAGATAAAGGCGATTAGACTTCGGATTACCAGGATACACCAGGTCACTGGATGTGAACTGAAAAAATTCCTTTTGGACGACCTTTTCGGCCCACTTCGGAAGGTTTAATCGCGGCGCAGAGTTGCTGGTTTTGTCGAATTGAGGTTAACCCCAAACGGCGGGAACACTGCAATTTCGTGCAGGGCCGAACCCTGTGCCTTCACACAGACTGGCTTCCGGGACCCTGAGATTTCACCCGTACCCTCGCCTATTCCTTACTTGACCCGGACCGCCCGGCCGCGACGTACGGACTGGACTTCCTTGAAGCATAGCCGGAGCGCATCCGCCGCCCGAACTCCGGAAAGCGCCTCGGCGGGGACCCCTTTCGCCACTTCATCCACTGCGGCCTGAATCTCCCGTGAAAACGCCACCACCGGGTCCCCGGAACCCAGTCCGGGCTTCCGGACCTTTTTGTCTTCGGTGAGCAGCGTTAGAGGGGTGGAGAGGACCGGCTTGTCGCCCAGCGTGGCGAATTCGTAGATCAACGTCGCTTTCTCGAGGTAGATTTCGAAACCGTGGGCAAACGCACGGCCGGGTTGCGAAATCGCACCCGAAGCGCAGGTTATGCTTATGTCCGGCCGATCGAGATACCTGTAGCTCGTACACAGATATTCCGCGTAACGGTCGTTCACGAGCCGTCCGGTGGACGAAACGCGGTCAGGCACGCCGCAAAGCAGCAGAATGTAATGGGTATCGTGGATGTGCAGGTCAACACCCGGCCCGCCACTTCGTTCGACGTCACTGAATTCCGATGACCAGTCGGGCTGCGAGATGATTCGTTTGAAATGGGCGCCCAGCAGCGCTCCGTACTCGCCGTCCGCGACGACCTTCCGGGCATAGGCGAATTCAGGAAAAAACGGCAGCACATGCGCCACCATCAGCGTACGCCCCGCATTCGCCGCTTCCTGAACCATCCTGTCCGCGTCTTTCGGGTTCAGCGCAATCGGCTTCTCAAGCAATACGTGCTTCCCCGCACGCAGCGCCGCTATCGTAACGTCTTTGTGCATCGCCGAAGGCAGGCAGATATTCACGAGATCGATTCCAGGATCGGCCAGCAGATCGTCGATCTCCCGGTACGTACGTATACCGGATAGATCCTCGATACCCCCGGGGTCTCCGAAATTCCCATGTATTCCTCTCCAATCTCCCGTCAGTTTCCTCTCGTCCCGCGTGCAGATGGCCGTCACCTTCCCGCCCTTGACCTTCCGTGCGCCACGAAAGTGCGTCATCCCCATGAATCCTATTCCGATAATGCCGATGTTAACCATAACGAGCCCTTCCCCTTAAATTCAACGACCCTCCGCAAAACGGACGGCCCAGTGTCCGGTCCCGAAAATAAGTTACCTGAATTCGGCCGTCGAGTCGCTCGGCTCGCAAGGCGCCTGAGCACAGACGACCTTGGGCAAAGTCGGCGAGCGAGGGCAACGCTGCGAGACGGGATGAATCGGCGGCCGAATGGTGAGATATTCTTGGGACAGGACGCTATCGCACGGTCACGCTGCCGGGGCGTTCACAGCGGGCCCGACGCGACCATAGCGACTCAATGAACTCGTCGTCCTCGCCAGGGTGTGTGAAACAATGTCAAATCCAATATAGATCGCCCGGTGAGGCGCTGCAAGCGGAAACGGATCGACCTGGATTCGGCCTTCACGTCATCTGTCCGATATGCATGCGCCTCATTACCCTATCGCGTTGCCGGCGTTGGCAAAATAGCCCTTGATGAAACGGAAATTATCGGTTATTGTTTATCAGTTCTCACCCGTGCGGCGCAAAGCACTTCGCAACTGGCGTTTTCCAGCCTGGAACCACACAGTCACACCGGGCGTCCTTCAGTTATCACGGGGAGTACCCGATAGTCTACCTTTTGTCCACAACATTGACCCGGCACCCTGAGCCGTTCGCTGAGCTTGTCGAAGGGTCTGCAAAGGAAATAACGCGCCCGAACGGGGGCGCTTCGACAAGCTCAGCGCCCCCGTTTGGGCAAGTTCCTCTCCGCCGTAGCAGGCGCAATAGACGTCAACTATTTTCTGCTCCCGGTGATAAATTGCAAGACCTTCAAACCACTGCGGAAAACGGGAAGGATTGCGACGATGAAATCGCTATTTCAATCGCTGGCTTTTGCAGCCTCGATTACCCTGGGCGTCGCAACTGTGAACGCCGCCTCAGCCCCAGACTTCAACCTCCGGAACCTTCAGGGCGAACGGGTCAACCTGAAGACCCTGCTGAAAAACGGGCCGGTGCTTCTGGATTTCTGGGCGACCTACTGCAAACCTTGCGTCAAGGCAATGCCCAAGCTCCAGAAGATTCACGAGAAATACGGCAAATCCGGACTCACGGTTCTTGGCGTCAACGTGGACGGTCCGCGTGGGCAGAACCGGGTGAAACCCTTTCTCAGGGCGCGACGGGTCAATTTCCCCGTCGCCCTCGACTCCGACAGCGCGGTGATGCGGCGAATGCAGGTAAACGTCCTGCCGACGACGCTTCTGATCACCCCGGACGGTGAGATTGCGCTGAGGCAGGTCGGATACAATTCGAAAAACGCCGAAGTGTTGCTGACGGCCGTTGAGGCGCTTTTTCCGGATGCTGGCGCCGACGAAGGGGCGAAGGCCGATGCGAGCGCTGATCAATAGCCTGACAATGCTCCTACTGCTGCCGACCTCGAAACCGGCCGTGGCTCAGGTGACCGCATCCAGCCTGACCGAAATCCAGCGGGGACGCGTACCGGGCTCGGACTCGCTGGCGGTTTCGTCACTCTATGAGCAGTTCGACCTCGATTACACACGGCACGGTCTGCAGGCCGGATTCCGGGCGGAAATCTTCAATGCATGGCGCAGCACGGCTCCGGGCTCGCCGCTGTCACAGGTTGAATACCAGATCGTGCATATCTCCCAGAAACACGCGCGCTGGACGCAGGGATCCGTCGAGCTGGTTGCGGGCAACTACTACGCCATCCTGGGTCGTGGCATCACGATCAGGGCCTTCGATCTGCCCGGAGTTATTCTGGAGAGCGGGCAATACCGACGGCGTTATTCGCCTTCCCGGGACCTGGAGGGTGGCATTGCCACCTGGGCGGGGTCTCGGGCCGAGGCAAAGGCCCTGATCGGGCGACCCGTATTTAGTGATATTCCGCCTGCGGTGCGGGTGGGTAATCCGCTTCGTGATGTACCGCGACGTGACGACTGGATTCTCGGAGGCGAGGTCTCGCTGCGGCCTCACAAGCAAGTGAAGACCGGTGTCACCGCCGTCAACCATCACGCCTCCAGGTTTGACTCCACCCGAACATGGTCGGGTTTTCTGGAATTCGACGTCACGCCCGCAATCGAAGCATCCGGCCTTCCGGAAGCTTATGCAACCGTCTACGCCGAATACGCAGGGCTGAAAGACGTGCACGTGGACGGCAGCGCTCTCTATATTTCGGCCAACGCCGGAATTTCCAACCTGGGCTTGAGCCTGGAATACAAGGATTACGAGAAATTCGCCTTCAGTTTCAACGATCCACCATCCCTTGTCCGCGAACACTCGGCCGTCCTGCTCAACCGGGCCACCCATGCCCTGATTGCCGATACGGAAAAGGGCTATCAGGCGGAAGCCACCTATTCTATATTCGGTCTGGGCACGCTGACGGCAAATGTAAGCAAGGGTGAGAACGAACTCGCGCCCGGCTTCACAACGACCTTCAACGAGCGGTATTTCAGCGTGGAGGTCGACCTTCCGTCTGATGGCGGGGACCACGCGATTTCCACCAACCTGTTCGTCGATTGGGGAAAAAACGAACTGAAGGGGATTCGGAAGCACAGAATCGCCGGCGCGGGAATCGAATCCACGACGCCCTGCGGATCTGTCGCGGGCCTGGATTTTCAGGTCCGGCGCGCGGCCAGGCAGCCTCGAACCGAGCCGGGGTTCTTGGACGTCTTTACCCAGTTTTCCTTCCAGCATCCCTCGGGCGTGGGCTGCGCCCTCATACTGGATCGTACCAACGATCCGTTTGAAGTGGACGACGGCGCCACACCGGACCGGGTGGAGACCGGGACACGTTCCTGGCTGTCGGTCAATCTCAACGTCGCATTTCTCGATCGATACGAAGCCTTCGTATTCGCCGGCCGCAGACGAGGCGGCGCCGCGTGTACATCGGGGACATGCTATCTGGTGTTGCCGTTCAATGGCCTTGAGATGCGTCTGAAAACCTATTTCTGACGCAGACGACACATTTTCTCAAAGGAGGACTGTGATGGGTCGAATCGTTGCATGCGTCGTATTCCTACTGGCCTTGGCGTTTTACCCCCTCGGACCCGCGAATGCACAGAGTGTCGGTGACGCGGTACCGACGTTCTCACTTACTGGGCTGGACGGGAAAACCTATGGCTCTGCGAATTACGAGGGCAGTGTTCTGGCTCTATATTACCTGGGCCATAACTGACCCACCTGCCGGGCGGCGGGTCCGTCCATAGAACAGCAGATCTGGAAGGCGTTCCAGGATGATGACGGCTTTGCAGTCCTGGGACTTGACATCTACAATGGCAGTCCGGCTCAGCTCAGGGGTTTTCAGTCAGTATCCACGATCACGTTTCCCCTCCTGCTGCAGGCAGGCAATATCAGGGGTTCTCACGGGACCCACACGTTGCTGGTCGCGGACCGGGAAGGGATCATCCGTCACATCGGGCGCGGCGCTTCGGGTCTCGGCGCCGCGGCGACGAGTATCCGGGAATTGCTGACCGTCGCGCCGCCTGCAATCAGCCTCCCCACTCCATCGCTCGACTTCGGGGATGACGTTCCGGCCGGCGAAACCAGGACCGTTACCCTCGTCGTGAAAAATACAGGCGGAGACGACCTCAGCATCACAGATCTGGCGTCCGACCTCGAGGGCGTCACGTTCAGCCTGACGGAGCTTATGGTCGCACCGGGCGACAGTGCGAATGTCGACATCACCTTCACGCCCGCGGAGGGCGGCCCATTCTCCGGCACCATTACCATTTCCAGCGACGACCCGGAAAACGGCAGCGTCACGGTCGCAATTTCGGGAACGGCCATTGTTGTCTCCGTCAATCCCCGGGCCGACTTTGACAATAACGGCGAAATCGGGTTCAGCGACTTCATCGCCTTCGCCCAGGCTTTCAACACCGACAATCCCGCCTTCGACCTGGACGGGAGCGGCCTGGTCGACTTTCCGGACTTTCTGGAATTCGCCAGGAACTTCGGTAAAAGCGTACCCTGAATAAATGCGGTGTATTCGAACGAAAAAACGCGCTGATTTCAGCGCGTTTTTTCTTTTCTTGCTGCGATGTTGTGTAGAATCTATCTTTCGGACGGGATGGATGGCGCAAGAACGAACCACAGAAACGATTGCGCGAATACGGTTTTTCAGAAACCGATCCGATTTCCGCGGCGTCTAATGTCCGAAAGGGCCTTCAACACCACAAGGCCCGATAGGCGTACGCCGCGAGAGAAGGGAATCGCAACACGGGCAATTTACCCATGAAACCGTCCACCAGCCGCAATTCCGACACACCTGACCTGCTCCCGGCGGTACAATCGTACATCGACCGGCACGATATGATCGATCGGGACGACGGAATTGTGATCGGCGTATCGGGCGGCCCGGACTCCGTATCGCTTCTGGACATCATGGCCAGGCTTGTCGAATCTCTCGATATCTCGCTCTGCGTCGCCCACCTCAACCATCAACTCAGGGGCCGGGCATCCGATATGGACGAGCGATTCGTAAGGGATCTCGCCGCCTCGATGGGTCTCCCGTTCTATTCGGAAAGAGCCACGCTGCCGGGAACGGGTTCTCCTGAATCGGATTCCCGCGAAGCACGACTGGCATTTCTTGAGCGCGTAATGCGGACCGCAGGCGCTTCGCGGATCGCATTGGGCCATACGCGAAGCGATCAGGCCGAAACTGTATTGATGCGCCTCATTCGCGGCGCCGGTCCGACCGGGCTCGGCGCAATCAGGCCGATCCGCGACGGCATCTGGATACGCCCCCTTCTGACGGTTTCGCGCCAACAGATCGAAGCCTATGTCGACCACCGAAACCTGCATGTGCGCCGTGACGTCACAAACGCCGATATCCGGTTTCTCAGGAACCGGATCCGGCATCGTCTCCTGCCGGAGCTCGCGTCGGAATACAACCCCGCCATCGAAGCTGCCCTGGCAAGGTCCGCGGAGATCATCCAGGGCGAAGATCAACTGCTGGATGAGCAGGCGGAATCGGCGTACCGAATGGCCCTTCGCTACGAGGGCAAGCGAAAAATAATCCTTGATGAAAAAGCCGTTTTCGGTTATCATATAGCACTTCAGCGCCGAATCTTCAAAACGGCTTTTTTCCGGCTTCAGGGCCGTGCGCGGGCGCTGGATGAGCAGAGCATCAGCCGCATGGAATCGTTGCGTCTGACCCCTGCCGGCGTGGTTCAGATGTCTTCCGACATCTCCGTTCATCGTTCGAGCCCCTGGCTGATTTTCAGTCGCCCAACGCCGTTTTTCGAGTCCGAAGTCGCCGTTCCGGGCATCACTGAAATTGCGGAAATCGGCGCGGTTCTGGAAACGAGAATCCGGCCGGCCGGCCGGGTACGAAGGAATGAACTATCGTCCGATCCATATCGCGCCTGTTTCGACTACGATGCGCTTCCCGGTGGCCTGATCCTGAGGAATCGGCGCCGGGCGGATCGCTTCCGACCGCTCGGCCTGAACGGGACACAAAAAGTCAGCGACCTGTTTATCAACCTCAAAATTCCGAGACCGTTGCGTGACGAGATTCCGCTGCTCCTGGGCGGCCAGGCCATCCTCTGGGTGGTCGGTTTGCGTACTGCCCAGTCTACGGCCGTTACACATCGGGCAAAAACGGTGCTGGACGTCACCTTCAAGGGTGGTTGGGGAGGCGTTTTCGCCTCCTCCTGAGTATCATTGGCAAGGCGGTTCACATGGCAGAACGTAAAGATCAGGAAAAAACCCCGGCTGCGGAGCAAAAAGAACAGACGCCGCCCGTGCCGGAGTTGAAGCCTGAATCTGACAGCGACCGGGAAGAACACGAGGCCCCGAGGAACCGACCGCGACCGCGGCAGAACCGGGAGCCCGGATCAAGTCCCGAGAACGACGGCAGCGAGTGGCGGCGGCGCTCAAAAACGCTTGCATTCTGGGTCTTTTTTGTTCTCGTCGCCCTTTTTGCGACCCGGTTCTTCGGGAGCAGTACCGGCTCTGGCGACGTCGTACTCAGCTACAAGGAGTACCGGACCCTGATGAAACAAGGCAAGATCGAAAGCGCCATCATCATCGACAGCGATTTTCACGGCACGTTGCTCGAACCCGAATATGCGAGCAGTCGGGGCGCGCAACAGCCGTATCGCACCTTTGTGGTCAACCTGGGCGTCATCGGCGAAGAGGCAATTGCCGACTGGGAAAAATACGAAATCGACTTCCGCTTTCAGGAAAAACCCTTCGACTGGTTGAAGGTCTTCTTCAACTTCCTGCCGTGGTTGCTCTTTGTGGGCCTCTGGCTCTTCATCTTCAGACAGATGCAGGGAGGCCCCAAGGGTGCGTTCAGCTTCGGCAAGAGCAGGGCGAAGCTGGTTACTGAAGACCGCCCAAAAGTCACCTTTGAAGACGTGGCCGGATCGGACGAGGCCAAACAGGAACTCCAGGAGATTATCGAGTACCTCAAGGATCCCCGAAAATTCCAGCGGCTCGGCGGCCGAATCCCGAAGGGTGTACTCCTGGTCGGGCCGCCGGGTACCGGCAAAACGTATATGGCCAAAGCGGTTGCAGGCGAGGCCGGCGTACCGTTCTACAGCATGAGCGGCTCCGACTTTGTCGAAATGTTCGTCGGCGTTGGCGCCTCCCGCGTTCGCGACCTGTTTGAACAGGGAAAGGCCAATGCGCCATGCATCATCTTCATAGACGAAATCGATGCCGTGGGGCGGCACCGGGGCGCCGGCATCGGGGGCGGCCACGACGAGCGGGAGCAGACGCTCAACCAGTTGCTGGTTGAAATGGACGGATTCGACTCCAAGGAAGGGGTCATCCTCATTGCCGCCACCAACAGGCCCGACGTCCTCGATCCGGCCCTGTTGCGTCCGGGCCGTTTCGACCGACAGGTGGTTGTGGACCGGCCGGACGTCAAGGGCCGGGAGGGTGTCCTGAAAGTCCACATCCGAAATACCCCGTTGGACAAGGACGTCGATCTGACCGTTCTCGCACGGGCTACGCCCGGCTTTTCCCAGGCCGACCTGGAAAACCTGGTCAACGAGGCCGCGCTGCTCGCCTCCAGGCACGACCGGACCTCCGTAATTATGGAGGACTTCGAAAATGCCAAAGACAAGGTCATTATGGGCGTGGAAAGGCGCAGTCTGGTCATTTCAGATTCGGAAAAGAAAACTACGGCCTACCACGAAATCGGTCACGCGCTGGTGGCCAAACTCGTGCCGGAGTCCGATCCGGTACACAAGGTCACCATTATTCCACGCGGCCAATCTCTCGGACTCACCACTTATCTGCCAATCGACGAACGCCACAACTACTCGAGGAGCTACAGCGACGCCGTTCTCACGTATGCGCTGGGTGGTCGGGTGGCTGAAAAAATCGTCTTCGGAGAAGTCTCCAGCGGCGGCCAGCAGGACTACAAGATGGCCACCGACCTCGCGCGCCGAATGGTCTGCGACTGGGGCATGAGCGAGGAACTGGGTCCCGTATCGTACGGAAACAGACAGGACGAGGTCTTCCTTGGCCGTGAAATAGCCCAGCGCCGGGATTTCAGCGAAAAGGTCGCACAGGTCATCGACGACGAAATCCGCAACTTCGTCCTTACCGCGGAGGACCGGGCGGAAGCCCTGCTGCGGGAGAATATCGCCCAGGTCCACGTGCTGGCGGATGCGCTTCTGGAGTTCGAAGTGCTGGATGACTCCCAACTCGACCGTATTCTGGCTGGAGAAAAGCTCCAAAAACCTCCTGAACCGTCCGAATCTCAAAACGGACGTCCAAAACAGGACGCAACCGCCGACGCGGACGAGCCTGGCACGCCCTCCCCGGAGGATCAGACAGCCGAACAGAATGAAGGATCCGATAACGAAGCGTAAACACTCTCCTCGAAATTCAATGAGGGATGGTAAAAGGCCGCGTCATTTTGCCATCCCTTTTGCATGTCCACATTTCCAATGCGATACGTAACCTCCCCCGCGCGCCGGCTCGATTGCCGGGGCAACGTCCTTCAACTGGGCGCACGAACCCTGATTATGGGTATTCTCAACGTCACACCCGATTCATTTGCCGACGGTGGGCGTTATTTCGAACCACGGCAAGCCGTCGCGCATGGGCTTCGGATGGTTGAAGAGGGCGCGGATATCATCGACGTAGGAGGCGAGTCCACCCGTCCGGCAGGGACGTACGGCGCGGGAGCCCGCACCGTTTCGACGGAAGAGGAAATTCGCCGTACGGCGCCGGTGATCGAAGAAATCGCATCCAGAACAGACCGGCTCATTTCCGTAGACACCACGAAAGCGGCCGTCGTGGAGAAAGCAATAGAATCGGGCGCATCCATCGTCAACGACATAAGCGCGATGCGCTTCGACCCCCTCATGGCCGAAACCGTCGCACAATCGGGCGCCGCGGTTGTCCTTATGCACATGAAGGGCACGCCCCGAACCATGCAGATTAATCCGTCGTATCACAACCTGATCCACGAAATAACCGATTTTCTCAACGTTCGCCTGGCCGCAGCCCTCAAAGCCGGCATCGCGCCAGGCAGGATTCTGATTGACCCCGGACTGGGATTCGGCAAACGAAGTACCCACAACTTTGAGATTCTTGCCCGGCTTGAGGAATTCCATGATCTGGGCCGCCCTCTGCTGGTGGGCCCGTCGCGGAAGAGATTCGTTGGCGCCGGGCTGGATCTTACGCCTGAAGAACGGCTGGAAGGTACGCTGTCCGCGGTGGGTTTATCCGTGGCCGCCGGGGCTCACGTAGTGCGCGTGCATGACGTTGCGGCAGCCGGTCGTGCAGCGCGTGTTGCCGAAGAGATCGTTGCGGCCTCGGGCGCCGTACGTGCCGCACCCGGAGAGGATGCAAAATTGCCGGTCGGACGCGGCGATTACCCGCCGTCGAAATGCGGCGCAGTCGAATGAGCCCTGCATAAACGCCGCCTTATACTCAGGTGGATTGAAAATCACGTATCTTATCCTGTCCCTCCTCCCCGTGTATTTTGAGACGAAGTATGGAAGGTAGCCCGATGAGGGGAAAGTCAGGCGCATATACCGCCGCCGGCGTGGATATCGAAAGCGCCAGTCGGACCAAGAAAGGCATCTCCAGGCTGGTACGATCAACATTCGGTCCTGAAGTACTCACCGATATCGGCGGGTTCGGCGGTCTCTTCGCGCCGCAATGGGATGCCTATCGGCATCCCGTCCTGGTGGCGGGAACGGACGGTGTCGGCACGAAGCTCAAGATTGCCTTTATGACGGATGTCCACAATACGGTCGGTGCGGACCTTGTGGCCCACTGCGCCAACGACATACTCGTACAGGGCGCGCGCCCGCTCTTTTTCCTGGACTACCTGGCCATGGGTAAACACGACACCGTCGTGGCCGAGGCCGTCATTGAGGGAATCGCGAACGGATGCAAAGCCTGCGGATGCGCGCTGCTGGGTGGGGAAATGGCGGAAATGCCGGACTTCTACGCCGACGGCGAATACGACCTGGCGGGTACTATTGTCGGTATTGTCAACCGGGAAGAGATTCTGGACGGTACACGGGTTCAGCAGGGAGACAAGCTCATCGGTCTGCCGTCGTCCGGACTGCACACCAACGGATTTTCCCTGGCGCGCAAACTCTTCTTCGAAACCGCAGGATGGACCGTCGACACCCATCTGGGCGAACTCGGCGGCACGATCGGCGATACCTTGCTGGCCCCTCACCGGAGTTACGTATCATCGGCCTTCAACCTTATGGAAGCCGTGGAGGTAAGGGGGATGGCCCACATCACCGGCGGAGGGCTTGTGGACAATCTGCCGCGCACCCTTCCCGATGGGCTCGGCGCGCGCGTATACCGGGGAACATGGCCCGAATTGCCCGTATTCAACCTGTTGCAGAAAATGGGCGACTATATTGAAACCGACGAGATGTTTCGTGTGTTCAACATGGGTCTGGGCCTGGTGCTTGTCGTTCCCCCCGGTCAGGCTGAAAATGCGATCGAACAGTTGAATCGAAACGGAGAGACAGGCTACGTCGTGGGTGAAGTTGTCATCGATCCGGTTTCCGGTGTTCAAATCCTTTAGCGGGAGTACACCATGTTGTTGCGCATTTTCCTTTTTTGCCTGTTGCTGGGTCTCGTATACCGTATACTCAGGGATGTTTTGCGCTCCTCGCTTCGATGGGTCTGGCGCCGGAAGGGGGGGTCACGTTCACACGGCAAGAAGCCATCCTGGGACGTCAACAAGAACCGGATCAGGGATGCTGAATTTCGGGACCTGGACGGCTAGCGACCCGTCCCGGAAATATGTCGCCATTCATCCGCCTGTCTGCGTGGGTGAGACAGCACGCTAGCGCTTTCTGGCAGCGTCGTTCCTTACCTGTTTTGATATCTTCTGCATCTCTTGCATTTACCACGACCGTGGCCAAATCCAGATCTAAATCAGGCAACCCGCAGGATAGGCTGACCGCACAGATTCAACGGGGCGAATTTGCACCGCTCTATTTGATGCACGGATCTGAGAACGTCAGCAAGGAAGAAAGCCTGAAAGCCCTTGTGGATGCTGCTGTCGATCCCGCGTTACGCGCCTTCAACCTGGATATATTCCGCGGTGAAGATATGGACGTGGCCGACGCTGTCAGCCGGGCAACCGCCTTTCCGATGATGGCGTCGCGCAGGGTTGTCGTTGTCAAACGGGTGGAACGGTTGCGGGACACCGACGCGCGAACGCTCCTGACCCTTATTGACAAACCTGTCGATTCCACTGTTCTAATTATCACAGCGGACAAATTGGACGGTCGAAAGAAGCTCAGCGTCGCGTTGCGAAAGAACGCCGTCGCGATAGAATTCAAGCCGCCTTACGAGAGGGAACTCCCGGAGTGGATTCGAAGACGCGCGGCCGCCCTGAATAAACGGATCGAACCTGATGCCGCGCACCTGCTTCACCTCGGCGTAGGCCCGAGTCCCGGCGAACTCGCCAGCGAAATCGAGAAGCTTTCCATATATGCAGACGAACGAGATACCATCACGCGAGACGACGTCATCCAGGTGGCTGGCGGTTCGCGGAGCGCGACGGTTTTTGAGCTTGCGGATGCCGTGGGGAATCGGAAAGCCGACGAAGCCCTGGCGGTTCTCCACCACCTGCTCGATCGGGGCGACAACCCGGTGGCTGTTGTCGCGATGCTCATACGGCATATCGGAATTCTTCGTAAGGCACGCTGGCTCCGGAATCAGGGGCTGTCCCGATCTGAATTGGCGGGAAAACTGAAGGTGCCCCCTTTCTTTCTATCCAACTATGTCGGACAGGCGGAGCAGTTCGATGACCGGAGCCTGTGGCAGGCTTACGACGCGCTCCTGGACGCGGATAACCGGCTGAAGTCCCGTTCTCGTGCGCCGGCCGCCACCCTTACGGGGCTCATCTGTCGGATGTGTTCCGGTCCGACCGGCTGAACCGGATCCAGGTCGCCTCTTCCCTTGAGCTTCCACCCGTTTTTCTGATTCTTGACATGCCCGTGAAAACTTGGTAGATTTCACATTTCCTGACGGAGCCGAATGTCCACGGTCCGTGTCTGACGCAAGTCGGTCCGTCCACTCACGTCTCAGCTGGCAATTTTTCAATGTTCCTTAAAACCAACGGAGAAAGGCGGTACGTGCCTTGGCAAATGCAATTACCATAACCGACGATAGTTTTCAGTCTGAAGTGGTCGAATCCACCATCCCGGTGCTCGTGGACTTCTGGGCTGTCTGGTGCGGACCATGCCGCATGGTTGCTCCTATTGTAGACGAACTTGCCGTCGAGTACGAGGGCCGGGTCAAGGTCGGCAAAGTCGACGTGGACTCCGAACAGAAAATCGCCTCCGACTTTGGCATCCGCAGTATACCGACACTGCTTATATTCAAAAACGGCGAACTGGCCGACCAGATCGTTGGCGCGGTCCCTAAAAAACAATTGGTCGATAAACTCGAGGCCGTGTTGTAGAGAAGCGGCCACGCTGTCCGAAAACGACCTGAGCGGACGCGTTTCGAACCACGACTGTCACATCGAATTCAGGGTGTGCCGCAGCAGGCACGCCCTGATTTTATATTCGCCGCATTCAGGTTCCCGCTCCGGCTGTACGTGCAAAGCGGCCTTCGCAATTCGAAGCCGCAGGGTGGCCCCTGCCAGGCCCGACAAGCTTACTCAATCCGTTCGAAGGGGAGTTCGGTAGTATGGACATCGAGAAGGTCGTTATCCCGTTAGCCGGTATGGGCACCGGACTGCTGCCGGCCACCAAATCGCAACCGAAAGAGATGCTCCCGGTGGCGTGTAAACCCGTGGTTCAATACGTCGTGGAAGAAATGGTAGACCAGGGCCTGACGAATTTCCTGTTCATTACCGGGCGCGATAAACGGTCTGTGGAAGACCACTTCGATCGGGACCCTGAACTGTTGAATCGCCTATCGGAGAGTGAAAACCGCGAGTTGCTTGACGTGGTGGATTACGGACGTGCAACGGTCAGGTTTTTTTACACCCGACAGCTCATTCCCCATGGGCGGCACACACCGCCCGGAATCGGAGACGCCGTGGCCGGCGCGGAAAACTTCGTTGGAGACGATTCCTTTATTGTCGCGCTTGGTGATACAATTGTAAAATCAGGGAACCACGCGGGATTGATGCGGAGAATGATCAGATCCCACTTCCAGCACGATTCCCGCTGTACGATCGCCGTAGTGGAGGTAGAGCCCTCGGAAGTGCCCAACTACGGTATTGTCAAACCAAAAGGCAGAGCAGGGACTGATTTCGAGATTGAGAGCATCGTGGAAAAGCCGGCTATCGCCGACGCGCCCAGTCGCCTCGCAGTCGCCGCCCGGTATGTGTTTCATCCCGAGATATTCGATGCGCTCCGTCATACCCTGCCCGGTCCCAGCGGGAAACTGGAACTCACGGATGCCATAGCGACGCTAATCAAAATGGGCCGGAACGTACGCTGTGTCCGGCTGAAAGAGGAAGAAATACGATACGGCATCGGCGACCCCGTTTCTTACTACAAAGCCTTTATCGACTTCGCCATCTCCGATCAGCGCCACGGGTATATCATCCGCCAGCATATTCAGAAACAGCTGAGGGAATTCTGAATATGCCGGGGGCTTACCTGAGCACGGCGCCGGGCCGAGCCGGCATTATAGGCAACCCCACCGACATGTACGGCGGCAGCGTCATCTCCTGTTCCACGGTGGAACGCGCCGTCGTACTGATCGAAGCCGCTGACGAACTCGTCTTTGAAACTGCGGGTTGCCGCCACGTGGTCCGCACCTCTGAACAATTGAAACCGGACGGCGGATATTTCGATGTTGCGAAGGCCGTCGTCGATTTCCTCAGCCTCAAGAAGGCGCTGTTCTCGCTGCGATGGGCGTGCGACGTCCCCTTTCGTGCGGGTCTATCCAGTTCATCCGCTCTGATCGTCTCCATTCTCAACGCCATTCTGGCCTACATAGGCCGGTCGGTTCACGTGTACTACCGTGCAGAAATGGCCCGCCACATCGAACTGCATTACCTTGTTCTTTGTGGCTACCAGGACGCCTATATGTGCACGATCGGAGGGCTGAACTTTCTGGATTTTCGGGAGAAACAGTTTTACCGTGCGCTTGCTGACGAACCCTATGCCACAGTGGAGCCCCTGGCGCCATACGTAGACGAATGCCCCTTTATCCTGGCTCACACGGGTGTGAAACGCGACTCGTCCCTGGTGCATCGTCCGATTCGGGAACGCTGGCTGGAAGGTGACCGGGAGGTCGTACGCGGCTATCTCCGGATTGCCCACGTGGCGCGGATGGGAAAACGGGCAATCCTGGAAAGAGACTGGCCCACACTGGGCGAACTGATGGTCGAGAATCACGAGATACAGCGGGAACTGGGCGGTTCCGGACCGGAAAACGAACGCCTCATCCAGGCGGCGATGAACGCCGGCGCTCTGGGGGCCAAGCTTGCAGGGGCCGGCGGCGGCGGCACCATCATCGCGCTGGCGCCGGATCCCGATCCGGTTGTCCGTGCGTTGCGAAACGCCGGCGCGGGCCGGATCCTTTCGCCGCGGCCCGCGGCCGGGGTCACGGTAACTCCTCTCAATACCGACGCGGACCGGGAAGCGGCGGAAGCGGAGCTCCTTAAGCGTTCTCGGCAGGCGGATCTTCGAGACTAGACGGATGCGCCGCCGGACGCAGTGATTCACCCTCGAGCCGGCGCTACCGCGCCCGTCGCCCTGCCGTTGGCAGCATCGGCGGGACGTCTCTGCCACCACGGCGCAGTTCCGCTCTAACGTCACGCCGCATCCTGACCGGGGCGAAAAGATCTTGTACGCTAACCCCTTGCCGATACGGAGAACTTTGGTTATCTTTAGCGCTAATAAACCCGCATTGAACGGGCACGGAGATCGACGTCATGGCAATTCTGACAGATACGCTCCAGGAAACATACGAACGGATGGAGCGCAAACTCAGCGGCATCGTGCCGGAAATCGAGCTTCTGTATAAAGCCGAACTGGTCCACGAGATCAACCGCCTGAAGGAAGAACGCGGCGCCATCATCCTGGGGCACAACTACATGGAACCGGCGCTCTTCCATACGGTGCCCGACGTGGTGGGCGATTCGCTCGAACTCAGCCGAAAAGCCGCCGAAACCGATTGCGACCCCATCGTATTCTGCGGCGTGCGTTTCATGGCGGAAACCGCAAAGATTCTCAACCCGGACAAGACCGTTCTTCTGCCGGCGAGGATTGCGGGTTGTTCGCTGGCGGCAAGCATCTCCGCCGAAGACGTTCGGAGGCTGAGAAGGGATTACCCGGACGTTCCCATTGTCACTTATATCAACACCTATGCAGACGTGAAAGCGGAATGCGACGTCTGCTGCACGTCCAGTAACGCCGCAAGGGTCGTTGAATCACTTGAGAGCGAAACCGTCATCTTTCTGCCAGACGAATATCTGGCGGCCAACGTCGCCCAGGAAACCGGCAAGCGAATCATCTTCCCCACACGGGAGGAGCCCGATCTGACGGGAGCGGAGCTCGAATACGAGATGATCGGCTGGCACGGCCGGTGCGAAGTGCACGAGAAATTCACGGTCGACGATGTCACCCACGTTCGCGAGCAGTTCCCGGGGGTACTCGTTCTTTCCCATCCCGAGTGCAGCCCTGAAGTTGTGGCGGCTTCCGACTTTTCCAGCAGCACGTCCAAAATGAGCGCTTTTGTTCAGGAGACCGAAGCTTCCAGCTATCTGCTGCTTACAGAATGCAGCATGGGCGATAATATCATGGCCGATAACCCGGACAAGGAAATGGTAAGGCTATGCAGCATCCGCTGCCCGCATATGAACGAGATTACACTTGAAGACACGCTGAACGCCCTGAAAAACAACGAACAGGTGATCGAAGTGCCCGAAGATATCCGCATCCGCGCCAGACGCGCGGTGGACCGGATGCTGGAAATTGGCTGAATTAGCAGACATCCCGAGCCTTGAGGGCGGGGTTTCATACCCGCCCTCCTTTTGTGAGGACCGTCCATGTCACTCGATATCTGGATGTTTATCGGCCGGATCGACGCCTTCGAAGAAGAAGGCGCCGACCACATCCTGGACCGCCTGGAAAGCGTGGGCATCGACAAGATCGTGCTCGGTGACCTGAGATTCGGGTCATCGCCGGCGTATCCGCCCACGCCTGAACTCTATAGCGAATGTGAGACCCGTCCGCCGGAAATGTCGCCCGAAGACATGCCCAGGTTTGAAACCCTTCAACGCGCCGTTGAGCGGGCGAAAGACCGGAACTTCGGCGTGTATCTGCACGATTGGCTTCAATCCGCCCCTGGCTGCATCAACGATCCGGAGAAACTCAGGTACGGACCCGCGCGGACGCGAGACGTCGTGCGGAGTTTCCCCGGGGTGGACGGATTCATCCTGGACGGACCGGAGTGGGGGTACGAAATCGCACCCGACTATCGGAGCAATCTGTTCCGGTGCGACTGCGACTGCTGCCGTACGCGAGCCGCAGAATGGGGGTACGATTTCGATGTCCTGTGGCAGGCGCGGGCGCGGCTGAAGGATCGTCTTGGGAGTCTGGGGGATCTGCCGCCGGGCCGCCGGGAACGCGGGCTGATCGACGGCCTCGACGCGCTGGTCGCAAACCCCGGCCTATTCGACTGGTTCCGTTTCAAGACCGACAGCATCGAGCACTACGTCGGCGCATTTGCCGATACCGCCAGATCCCTGGAGCCGGCGCGCAAGGTGGCCTGCGGCCCCCGCCTGCCCGCCTTTGCGCCGCTTACCGGCTACAATTTCGGACGCCTATCGGAAATCGTCGACTTCCAGTGCCCGAAACTCTATTTCTGGCAACACGGAATCGATGGCCTGAAAGGCACGCTGTATCGCTGGGCCGAAACCCTGTGCGCGTGGAACCCCGGCATGAACGAACCGGAAGCGCTCGACCGCGTGCGCGAACTCTTCGCCCTGTGGGTTCCCGGCGTCAGATGCCTCGCGGACCTGGACGCTCCATTGCCCGCTGAGTTCTTCGGGCAGGTGGCCCTCAGCGAAATCTTCAAGATGCGAGAGCGTGTGGGTGACGTTTCCCGCATCCGACCCTGGATGGGGCTGCACCACGGTGGTGTCCGCATGGACAGTCGCGAACTCGAACACCTGCTGCACACCGTTGAACACGGCGGCCTGACGACCCTCATTTACTGGCATTACAATGACATGACGGAATCGGACTGGCGGGTGATACAGGACACGGTTCAGGTATGAATGGCGGATCTGTATTCTGCCTGTAGCGGCATTGCGCTTCTTTCCGTCAGGAGCCGCCGAATTCAACAGACCGGCGGCTCGTCCTACGTGATAACAATAGTCCGGAGCCGGTTATTGCACCTCCTGGTGGGGCGCCTTGATTTCACGGACTCCCAACGCACACCCGCTTCATCCATGCAAGTTCATGCAACGCCGCGGGCAACGGCAGCCAAGCTCACATGCATGCCATCACGATTAGAGACCTCTCCAAGTACTACGTCGTACCCGAACGCGAGGCCGGTCTGCGCGCCGCGCTCAAGAGCCTCGTCAAACGTAAAACGAGGGTGGTCAAGGCCGTCGAGGCGACTTCCTTCAGCGTCGAACCGGGCGAGATCGTCGGCTTTCTCGGTCCCAACGGGGCGGGAAAGACCACAACGCTCAAGATGCTCTCGGGGTTGCTCTATCCCACGGAAGGCACGGCCGACGTCCTGGGTCATATCCCTCACCGGCGCGAAAAGGCTTTCCTCAGCCAGATTACGCTCGTGATGGGACAGCGCAACCAGCTGATCTGGGACATCCCGATGATCGATTCTCTGGAACGCAATCGGGCGGTCTACCGGATTTCGCGCAGAGACTACAGAGAGACGCTGGATGAACTGACGGAACTGCTCCAGTTGGGGTCGCTTCTCCCGAAACCGGTAAGAAATCTCTCGCTAGGTGAGCGGATGAAGTGCGAAATCGCGGCCGCGCTGCTGCATCGTCCGAAGGTACTGTTCCTCGACGAACCCACAATCGGGCTCGACGTCACCATGCAGCGCCGCATTCGAACCTTTGTGGAAGACTACAACCGGACGCACGGTGCAACGGTGCTGCTCACAAGCCACTACATGGCCGACGTCGAAGCGCTCTGCAAGCGTGTTGTCGTCATCCACCACGGTCAGATACTCTTCGATGGCGCGCTTTCGGATCTTGTCGCCCGGTTCTCCCCGCACAAGACCATCGACGTCGAACTCGAGACCGAAAACGCCGACCTTTCTCCGTACGGAGAAGTGGTTGAAGCCACCGGGCTGCGCTACTCTTTGCGCGTGCCTAAAGAGGCCACCCCGCAGGTGACAGCAAGAATTCTGGGGGATCTGCCGGTGCTTGACCTGACGGTTGAAGACCCGCCCATCGAGGAAGTCATTGAGCAGGTATTCTCGGTCGAGACGCCTGAGGACGACACCGCGCCGACCGGCGCCGAAACCGGGGTCCCTAAAACGGTCTCAGCATGAACTGAAACACCGAAATCGGAACCGACCGCGGATCCGGGCGTCGATTCCACCGGGCTTGATACGCGCCCCCGGGATACGCTGCCAACCGTCTCACACTTTTCCTCCCGTATTTCCCCGCATCCGATCTGCATCGAAAAACCCGAGCGACGACCGACACCAATGCTTGCGATTTACTGGGCATACCTGAAAACCACGCTTGCACTTCAGTTTCAATACCGCGTCGCCATGGCGATCTGGATGATCGGGGGGCTTCTCGAACCGACGATCTATTGTGTCGTGTGGACGACCGTCGCGTTGGCGCGGGGCGGCGAAGTGGCCGGTTACGACGCGGGCGGGTTCGCCGCGTACTATATCGTGCTGATGGTCGTCAACATGTGGACCTTCACCTGGATCATGCACGAAATGGGCTATCGCGTACAGCACGGCGAACTCTCCGCGATGCTCCTGAAGCCGATAAATCCCATCCACAGCGACATTGCCGATAACATCGGCTACAAGACCCTGACGCTGTGCGTGCTGATCCCTTCCGTGGCGGTGCTCTGGCTCCTTTTCAATCCAACGTTTGACTTTGAATTCACAAGCGTTCTCCTCTTTGTGTTATCGCTGATTCTTGCGTACCTCCTCCGGTTCCTCGTTGAGTGGTCTCTCTCGCTGGTTGCTTTCTGGACAACGCGAAACGACGCCGTCAATCAGATGTACTTCCTTTTCGGCCTGTTCCTCTCGGGCAGGATCGCACCATTGGACCTGCTTCCCGGTTGGGCCCGGACGATCGCCGACGTACTCCCTTTTAAATGGTCCGTCGCCTTTCCCGTGGAACTCGTCCTCGGAAGGCTCAGCGATTCACAGATCTCACACGGTTTCCTGATGCAGGTCGTGTGGGTAATTATCGGATTTGGCATCGTCAGACTCGTCTGGTACCGGGGTGTCAGGAAATATTCAGCAGTGGGTTCCTGAATCTTCGTACGGACCGGGGATCCGGACCATGCACAGACTGATTGTCATTTGGACGTTTCTGAAGATCGGGGTCCTCAACGAACTCGCCTATCGCGTAAACTTCTACGTCCAGATCTTTCAATCCGCAGTGAGTCTGGCACAGGCGCTTCTCGGGGTCTACGTGGTCTTTCTGCATACCGAAACGCTGGGCGACTGGAGGTCCTACGATCTGCTCGCCCTGATCGGTGTATTCATCATCATCGGCGGGGCGATCTCAATCGTCATCCGGCCCAGCATGGCGCAATTGATGACGGACGTCCGTCGCGGAACGCTCGACTATACCCTCACAAAGCCCGCGGATGCGCAGTTTCTGATCAGTATCAGCCAGTTTCGTATCTGGAAGGCAACGGACTTCGCGCTGGGCGGGATCGTTCTGTCCTATGCGCTTTTCAAGAGGGGCATCGGTGTCGGCGTTATGGACGCGTTCAGCTTCGGCCTCGTCCTGCTGTGCGGAGCGGCCACGATCTACAGCTTTTTCCTGGTTTTGTCTACCATTTCATTCTGGTACATCAAGGTCGAGAACATCCTCAATATTTTCGACGCGATGGTCCAGGCCGGCCGCTGGCCCATTGGCATCTACCCTGACTGGCTACGCTTCATTCTGACGTTCATCGTTCCCGTCGCGTTCGCAATCACTGTCCCCGCCCGGGCGTTGACCGGCCGGCTCGACACGGAGTCCCTTTCGGCCGCGGTCCTCGTTGCGGTCGGAATGCTGATCGCCTCGCGCTTGTTCTGGCGGTGGGGGCTCCGTCACTATTCCGGCGCATCTGCCTGAACGGAGTTCGATCGTCCGAACACGGCCGGCGCCGCCCGGCCGCCAAACCCGCCAACCCCGATTCAAGAGAGTGCCCATGAATGTCTGTATTGTCGGCGCAGGGATCTTCGGCATGGCCGCCGCCCTGGAGTTGCGTAACCGCGGTCATGACGTCACGCTGATCGAGCGTGGTGAAATTCCCAACCCGGACGCGTCGAGCACCGATGTCTCCAAAGTCATCCGGCGCACGATGTACCCGAACGAGGTATACGTGGAACTCGTGACCCGGTCCGCGGCGCAGTGGCGGGCGTGGCACAACCGCACCAGCGGGTCGATCTATTTCCAGAATGGCAAGCTGATCGTCGCGCGCGACCTGGATTCGGATCACGAGGCCCACGCGGGTTGGGAAACCCTGAGCCGGTTGACGAGGGACGTCTATGAACTCACCGCCAGCCAGGTCCAAGAGCGGTTTCCGCAGTTCACCGTCAGCGACGAGGACCGGCTGTTCTTCGACCCGTGGGCCGGGTACCTGCGAAGCGGACAGGCGCTGGCGGACCTGTCGACGCTGGCGCGTGAAGCGGGCGTGACCGTTCTTGAAAATACGCTCGTCACCGCGGTGGAAGAGACGGGTGGCCGGGCCAGAGTCCGAACAGGCGCGGAATGGATGGAGTTCGACCGTGCGGTCGTAGCCGCCGGTCCATGGGTGGCCGAACTCCTTCCCGCGATGAAGAAACGCGTACGCGTCACGCGGCAGCAGATGGCCTTCTTCGCACCCGACGACCCCGGGCCGTTCGAGCGGTCCCGTTTTCCGGTGTGGTCGATCGTTTCGCCCGGCAACCTGTGGTACGGGTTTCCATATCTGCACGAGGGGTTCGTCAAGGTGGCGGAAGACAGCAAGCTGGACGATGCTCAGGTCGACGTCTCACGTGACCCGACGCCCGAATTTCTGGCATGGGCCCGTGAATTCGTCGCCCGGCGCATCCCCGGCCTGAGCGAGGCGAAACTCGTCGGGGGCCGGTCCTGCCTGTACACGAACATGGCCGATATGACGGACGAGGCGTTCGTCATCGACTGGGCGCAGGGATTCGAACGGGTGTTGATTGCCGGATGCGGATGCGGCCATGGGTTCAAATTCGGCGGCGCCATCGGTCCCGTAATTGCCGACGCGATGGAAGACCGGGAGAACCCCCTGGGCGATACGTTCAGGATCGGAAACCGATTTGACTAATGGGGGTATTCCAATGACAATGCATCCGAGGGAAATCTACGATGGCGCAATGGTGATCGACGGGCTGAGCGTCTGCAACTGGAACAGCGATGCAGTATTCCGGGAACTCCGCGCCGGCAATTTCACGGCGATCAACGCGACCGTGTCCACGTGGGAGAACTTCATCCAGACCATGGCGCATCTTGCGGCGTGGATGCGCCGGTTCCGGGAGCGAGACGACATCCTGCAGGTGAAAACGACGGACGACATCCGCGCCGCCAAGCAGATGAAAAAGACCGGGATCATTCTCGGCTTTCAGAACGCTTCGCCGATCGAGAACGAACTCGACCGCCTGGGGTTGTTCCTGGCGCTTGGCGTGAGGGTGATTCAGCTCACCTATCACGAGACGAATCTGCTGGGCAGCGGGTGCTGGGAACGAAACGACGCGGGACTCAGCAATTTCGGTGTCGATGCGGTGCGGGAGATGAACCGGCTCGGCATTCTCATCGATCTGTCGCACGTGGGACGCCGGACGACACTGGACGCCATCGAAACCTCCGAACAGCCCGTCGCCATCTCCCATGCCAACGCGCGAAGTTTCTGTGACCATCCGCGAAACAAAGAAGAAGACGCGTTGAAACGCCTGGCTGAAAAAGGGGGCGTCGTGGGCGCAACTTCCTTCGCGCCCTTCCTTCCCCGGAGATTCGAATCCACGGTGGAAGATTTCGTTGACGCCATCGACGATATGGTAGAACGGATCGGCGTCGACCACGTCGCCATCGGCACGGATTCCACCCACGATCAACCCCTCGAATTCTGGCACTACATTGGATCGCAACAGGGCACGAAATTCCCATCCACGTTTGCGGACGGCTCGCTCCCGTACACCGAACTGAGCTTTCAGCCCGGCGGAATCGCCACGTCGTCCGAGTTTCCGAACATCGCTGAGGCGCTTGTCAACCGGGGCTATAACGCCGGAGAGATCACGAAACTGCTCGGCGGCAACTGGATGCGCCTTTTCGAGCAGGTGTGGAACCCGTGAGACGCTTTCAGGTCGGATGGCGCCCGGGAACTCCGTCGTCAGAATCAAGCCGACCATAAATGGATACCACCACGAAGAAAGGGGATTCCACGATGTCTGAGAAAAAGGTCAAGTCGTTTGCCGCCCACGCCAAAGATGCCCGCTGGATACAGCAGGGTTTGCGTACGTATTTCAGCTATCGCGATCTGGGTATCAAGGATGCGACGGAGGGTCGTGTGCTGGCCCATATTATCCGCGCTCACGAACCCTGCACGGGCCCGCTGGGTTATCACTCGCACGACCTGGAATTTCAGATGGTCTACCTGATCAACGGTTGGGCCCGCCTCTACTTCGAGGACATCGGCGAAATTCGGGTCGAAGCGGGTGATGCCTGGTATCAGCCTCCGGGTATCAGGCATGAAGTCCTCGAATACTCAGATGATTGGGAAGTGATCGAGATCACCATGCCAGCCGAATTCGACACCCACGACGAACAGCGGTGATTAAGAACGGGAAAATTCGACTATGAGAGGCGAGCGAGCGCAGCCTCGACCTTGTAATACGGGTGGATTTGGCCAACGCCGAACGGCGCTTTTGCAGCCGCGAGAAGACCGCTGGGTATTTTAAAACAGCTTCTAAGGGAAAGGATTCGCATGAGAGTCGGATTCATCGGCCTGGGAAACATGGGGCAGCCGATGGCGGCCAATATTCTCCGCGCCGGTCACGAACTGACCATCCACGATTCCCGACGTCACACCGGCCGCGACCTGGAGTCGGCGGGCGCTGCCTGGGCTGACAACGCGAAGGCGGTGGCGGTTCGGTCCGAGGTGGTGGTGTCGTCGCTGCCGGATGGCGAGACCGTCGAGGACGTGGCGTTGGGTGACGAAGGCGTGTTTGCCGGTCTTTCCGGGGGATCGACCTACGTCGACGCGAGCACCGTCGCACCGGCCGTGATGCGCCGCATTTCCGCACTCGGTGCGGAACGCGGCATCGGCGTGCTCGATGCCCCGGTCAGCGGTGGCATCGTCGGCGCGCGTGACGGGACGCTCACCCTGTTCGTCGGGGGTGAATCGGAGGATCTGCGGCGCGTGCAGCAGGTGTTGGCGTGTGTCGGCGACAGGATCGTTCACGTCGGACAGGCCGGATCAGGGAGCGTGGTCAAGCTGATCAATAACCTGATGATGTTTGTAAACTTCGCCGGCGTGTGTGAAGGCGTGGCCATGGGCGCGAGGGCAGGAGTCGACCTGCACCTGCTTCTGGATTCGGTGAAGGCGAGTATGGGTCAAAGTCGTATTTTCGAACGCACGCTCTCCCTGTTCCTGAACGACGGCCGAATGGGCTCGACCGCTGAACTTGCCGTGAAGGATATGCGGCTGGGCGTTGCGCTCGGTGAAGAACTCGGGGTGCCGCTGGAGGTCTCTCCGCTCGTGAAAGACCTCATCGTCCGGTTCCGCGACAGGAGTCATCGGGCCAGGGATGAATTCACGGGTATGATACCGGATTTGCTACGGCGGGCCGGCGTGGATGTGTGAACTATTCGTGGAACGATGCGGGACCTGGATTGGGATGTCCTCTTCCCCGGCATCACGGCGGGGATTCGCTTTGGTTGATGGCGTGTCGGTCGGCAGCGAGGATCCCGCACAGGTATCTCACTAATATACAGCCTGCAATGGAATAAGCGAATTTCCCGGAATTGTATTTGCAGATTGTATTACAGTGTCGTATAATGTAATACATGAATACGACACTGACGGTACGGACCGACCGGGCCATGCGGGAAGCCCTGGAAGAACGCGCCCGGGCGCAGGGATTAACGGTTTCGGAACTGGTGCGCCGGCTTCTCGCAGACGCCATTTCCGAACGTCCGCTGGCACAACGCGCCGGACATCTAAAGGGACGTCTCGAACTGGCAGGCCCCGATTCCGACGCCTGGCGCA
The DNA here is from genome assembly GCA_963662665.2 of Candidatus Latescibacterota bacterium. GTDB lineage: Bacteria > Latescibacterota > UBA2968 > UBA2968 > JAAXHE01. Next base: position 68,928 of record CAXXJS010000021.1, on the reverse strand, counting down.
GTCGCCTTCGTGAACGGAACTGGCGCCGATGACGGTCTGGCTGCTGGATACCGGTCCGCTGGTCGCCTATCTGAATGCCGGGGACCCCGCTCATCGGGACGTGGGGGACGCACTCGACGCCTTCAAGGGACAATTCTGTACGACCGGCGCAGTCCTCACCGAAGCGATGCATTTCGTAGGGGATAGCCGGTCCGGTCCCCGATTGCTTTCTGAATTTGTCACGTCGGCCCGCATTCGGGTGTTCGACTTCACTCAGCCCCCGGCCCTGCGCGCGTGCGCAACGCTTATGGAAAAATACGCGGATACGCCGATGGATTACGCCGACTCCACCCTGGTGCTGCTGGCAGAACATCTGAAATGCTTCGACGTCGCCACCCTCGACCGCCGCGGCTTTTCGACCTATCGGGCCGCCGGAAACCGCGGTTTTCGTCTCGTTCTCGATTCCAGTTAGTGCCGATACGCCGGAGAACCAGACGCCCGGCGGTCGTGGAGCAACCTATTCGGTATTGCCGGAATGGGGCCGATTTCGCTCTATGACTTCGGCAGGCCCTCCTTGGGAACTGCGTCCGGAATTCTGCGGCGACAACCGCGGCCTCCGGATTTCGACCGTCTGACTTCGCGCCGTACGCCGACCCTTGACTCTTCTATTCGATACACGGCATGCACTCATCCTTCACTCACCTCGCGGCCGTCAACCTGAATCGGGCGTTTCGGAAGACGCGCGTCGCATGGATGTCGATCTTCTGGTTTGGCTGTGTCTTCGGGGCCAACGCCCAGCCCCCGGCGGAACACACCATCAGCGGGCACGTCTCGGATGCCTCGAACGGCGAGCAGCTGATCGGCGCCTCATTGTACGAACCCACCCTACAGCAAGGCGCCACGACAAATCGCTATGGCTTCTTCAGCCTGACCCTGCCGGCGGATTCGCTTCAGATTGTCGTTTCCTACATCGGGTTTCGGAGCGACACCCTGTCAATCCGCCTGGAACGCGACATTCGCGTGGAATTCGCCCTGAAGCCGCTTGCCCTGGAAATGCAAGCCATAGAGGTAAAGGCCGAACAGGTGGATCCGATCCAGGAGCAGACACGGATGGGTGTTGTCGATGTCCCGGTCAGCCAGATTGAGAAGGCGCCCGTCCTCCTGGGCGAAGTCGATCTGATGAAAACCATGCAGCTTCTTCCGGGCGTCCAGTCCGGCGCCGAGGGGATGAGCGGCCTTTACGTCCGGGGCGGCGGTCCGGATCAGAATCTCATCCTGCTCGACGACGCCCCGGTGTACAACGCCTCCCACCTCTTCGGCTTTTTCTCTGTCTTCAATACCAGCGCCGTCAAGAACGTACAACTCACAAAGGCAGGATTTCCTGCACGTTTCGGCGGGCGCCTCTCTTCCGTCCTGGAGGTAGCCATGAAGGACGGCAACATGCAGGCGTTCGAGGTAGAGGGCTCCATCGGTCTTGTGGCTTCCCAGGTGACCCTGCAGGGTCCGATACGCAAGGACCGGACGTCATTCATCGTTTCGGCACGGCGGACGTATATCGATCTGCTGATCCGCCCCTTTCTGGATCCCAACGAGCGGGGCGGCTATTATTTCTACGATATCAATGCCAAGTTGAACCATGTCCTGTCGCCCCGAAACCGTGTTTTCCTGAGCCTTTACGGCGGCGACGACCGTTTCTGGAGTGACATCCAGGACGACTACGCCTCCGGCGCCTATCGCGGCGAAGAGACGACGTCGGCGAATTTCGGCTGGGGCAATTTCACTTCGACGCTGCGCTGGAATATCCTCTTCAGCAACCGGCTCTTCGGCAACCTCACCACGATCTTCAGCCGCTATAAGCTTACTTCGAATATCGACGATCGATCCGCCACAAGTGACGGGGACGTCCACGAGACCGAGACGCTCAGCCTGCGCTACCACTCAGGCATCCGCGACTTCGGCCTTAAGCTGGATCTCGACTACATTCCCAATCCGGCCCACTATATCCGCTTTGGCGGCAACGGCACCTACCACACGTACAGCCCCGGAGCGGCACAGTACAGATTCAACCCCGCAGGCGGCGCCCCGGAGGATACAACACTTGGCGCCGCCCGGGCGACGGACGCCGTAGAGATCGGCCTGTACCTGGAGGACGATGTCCGACTGTCAAAACGGTTGAGCGCCAACGTGGGGCTGCACGCCTCCGGCTTCTCTGTGGGCAACTCGCGCTTCGGATCCCTGCAACCCCGCGTTTCGACGCGTTTTCTGTTGAATCCGCGGTGGGCCCTTAAAGCGTCCTACGCCCGGATGCGCCAGTATATTCATCTGCTTTCCAACAGCACCATAGGGCTCCCGACCGACCTGTGGCTTCCTGCCACCGAACGCGCGCGTCCCGAGGGGTCTCGCCAGTACGGCCTCGGCCTGGCGGGCACATTGAAAAAGGGACAGTACGAATTCAGCGTGGAGGCCTATCACAAAACGATGACCGACCTGATCGAGTACCGGGAAGGCGCGACCTTTCTGGCGGGGTTCGGCGAGCAGCAGGACTGGCAGGACAAGGTGGAAACGGGGCGTGGATGGTCCTACGGCGTCGAACTGTTTCTGCAGAAAAAGCGCGGCCGCACAGCGGGTTGGGTCGGGTACACGCTATCATGGACCAGGCGCCGTTTCACCGAACTGAATGAAGGCCGCGCCTTTCCCTTTCGCTACGACCGCCGGCACGACGTGGCCGTGGTCCTGACCCATCAACTGTCGCGCATCACGAGCGCCTCGATAAACTGGGTGTACGGAACCGGTAATGCGGTGACCCTACCCGTCGCAAGATACTATGACGAGTACGTAAGGGGATCAATTGGCGGTCATGAACTCTGGACTCCTCGCGTGCTGCCCTTTGAGACCAGAATCTACGAACAACGCAACGGCTTCCGAATGTCCGCCTACCATCGTATTGACCTGGGGTTCAACTTCGACTGGTCGAGGCACGGATTCCGCGTGGGCGCCTACAACGCATATAATCGAAAGAACCCCTATTTCATCTATTTCGACGATTACCGTGACCCCCAGACGGATTCCAGGGAGTACCAGGCCAAACAGGTGACCCTGTTTCCGGTTTTGCCGTGGATCAGTTACCGGTTCAAATTCTGAACACCGGCGCGCCTCAATGAAGAAGAAATGCATCACAATTACGATCTTCGCAATCGCATTCACCGCGTGCGAACTAATCATCAACCCGGAATTGCCCGAACACACGCCTCGACTGGTGATTAAGGCATTCTTTACGCCGGACGGCGGTTGGGCGGCTTCCGTCAGTCGGTCCGTAGGCATCCAGGACCCCGCTCCCGGACCCGAACGCCTGATTACCGGCGCCAGCGTGGAACTGCTTTCAGATAGCCGGATCATCGACCGGCTGCTCTTTCTCCAGCGAGAAAGGGTGTATGCAAGCGAAAAACCCCTGCAATCGGGCAAGTCCTACTCGCTGCGGGTATCAGCGCCGGGCTTCGAGACCGTCCATGCGACTGACAGCGCGCCCCCACCCGTACCGACGTCCATCAAATCGTATCGCGTCGAGACCTCCGTTCCTGCTCCCGGGGGACCCGGCGTGACCACGATAACGGATTTCCGGATCACCCTTCAGATTCAGGATCCACCCGGCGAGGAAAACCGATATCAGATTCGGGTCATTGCTCCAGATCGATCGGGAAGGCGCGACCTGCGCTTTTCCACGAGAGATCCATCCATCATCGCCGACAATCGGATCGAAGATCCTGTTCTCGAAGGCGTCGAGCCGTTTGTGGGTTCCGAGCCGTTTTTCAGCGACGCCCTGTTTGACGGAGAGTCGCACCAAATCGACCTTTCGTCCGTTGACCTTTTTGTTGAGGCGAGCCTGGAGCGTGTAATCTGGGTCCAGGTCCGCTACATCAGCGAAGCATATTACAGACACCTGAAGAGCGCCCTCCTACATGATACCACGGACGACAACCCTTTTGCCGAACCGGTGAGAATTCACAGCAATATTGAGAACGGGTACGGTATATTCGCGGGTTACAGCGTGCGCAACTTCGAACTCACGTTTTAAGGCAATATTCGCAAAACGGGCCTTCAGACACCTGGTCGTGGACCGGTACACGCGGCTTCCGCCGGGAATTTCAGCTGAGCGGTTTAATGAGGACGATCGCTGAGATCATGACTCCGAATTCATCCGCCGCGCATCAGAAGCACCGGAACAAGCGCACCTTGAAACACGCTGTTCCGCGTCGATTCATTGCCGCCTCCTGGTATGGACGGAAAACGGCCACTGTTGGATCGAAAGCCGGATTGCTCCGTCTGGTTGTCTGTATGCTGATGATCGGCTTGGTCCCCGTCCCCGTGCGCGCTGAAACGGAGGCAGGCGGCAAAGCAGTCTCCGCCGAAGTCGGGTATGTCGCGGATTTGCTTCGAAACGCCTCCGGCGGCATCCGGAACGGCTCGGCCTATCTGCAGAACGTCGATGCGATTCTCACGTTCGACCTTGGGCGGATATTTGGAAGTGGGGGCGGGACGTTGTTCGCGTATCTGCTCTGGAACAACGCGTCGACGTTTTCGGATCGATACCCCGGCGACGCGCAGGTTGTCTCCAACATCGACGTGGAGCAGGCGTTCCGACTTTACGAGTTCTGGTACCAACATCTCTTTACGGAACGGCTGAACCTGAAGTTCGGACTCTACGATCTCAACAGCGAATTCGACGCCGTTGATTCGGCGGCGTTATTCCTGAACAGTTCTCACGGAATCATACCCACCTATTCCCAGACCGGAGAAAACGGTCCGTCGATTTTTCCGGCGACGTCGCTGACCGCGCGACTCGAGTGGAATTCCGGAAACAATCTGGTGCGATATGCGTTGCTCGATGCGGTACCCGGCGACCCCGATAATCCGTCGGCCACCGCAGTCAAGCTGAGCAGCCGCGAGGGCGTCTTACATGCCTTCGAGTACACACGAGAATTCTTCGGCGCCTGGCGGATGGGTCTCGGCGCATTCTCTTATAGCGCCGACTTCGAAGCGATTCGAGAGACCGACGCCACGGGTAATCCGGTGCGCCGGGACGGGAATGCCGGATGGTATGGATTTGCCGAAGGCGCGACCAACACGGACGCCGACGGACGGAGCACATCGGCTTTCATTCGCTTAGGAACCGCCAACGGCGCGCTCAATCCCTTCGATAGGTACTTCGGCGCCGGGATGGTGATGTCCGGATTCGTCCCGCACAGGCCGGACGACCAGGTTGGGATATCCATGGCCATGGCGCGGTGCAGCGCGGATTTTCGCGCTGCTGCCGGCGCGGAAAGCCATGAGACCGCATTTGAGTTCACGTATGTTCTTCGGATCAGCGACATATTGCAGGTCCAGCCGGACCTCCAATACATCCTCAATCCGGGCGCTGATCCGGGACTCGAGAACGCATTGGTAATAGGCGTCCGGCTGGATATTAACCACGGATTCCACCACCGATAGCAGCCAACGCATTTTCGGCGCCGGTTATTGGCGGGAAGGAAGAAAGCGTTATGAGCAAAATGAAATATGAAAAAGCATCTGCCAAACTTGCGGGAGCAATCGAACAGGCCGAGGTAATTCCGGACTTTCTGCCGTCTCCCGACCGGCTTGTCCTGCGAGAGGAAACCTACGGGTGACCCTTAATCCAAACAAGAGGAGCGTCGATTTCTTCAAGGCAAGCGCGCGGCAGAACGGCGTATCCTACCAGAGCATGACTCGAAGAGTGCTGGACATTAACGCCGAGCGATATCAGCACGAGCCGTCGTGAGTCTCAGGTAGACCGGTCAGCAGAGGCTAAGCCGACTGTTCGCGTCCGGTTGATACCGCAACCCGGTCCATTTACCTTCCGGCATGGCGCCTCAGGCGAATTTCGGAACCGGGACACAAAAAAACGAGGGAGTTGAAGGCAAATGCCTTCAACTCCCTCGTTGATTTCCGACGTATATAATATAACAGAAATCGACCCAAAAGTCAAGTATATAAAATATTTATAAACATCTACTTAAGTGTATTTTTGCCATTGATAGCGTGGGATGGATGTCTTATCTTTGTCCTGCATGCCGGAACCAATTGTACGATAGACGAACGCCTGAAGGGAACCTCTGATGCTGCCGCGATCCGACCTCGAATACTGGATCCGCCGCGAGAACGCCGGCGCGATTTTCGCCAACCTGTGGTGGACGTGGCGCCACATTCGGGCTCACGCCAGACCGGCTGCGCTCTGCCTGATTGCCATTCACGTTCTGCTTGGAATCCAGCCGGCGTTGCTCATTTACGTGACCAGGCACCTCGTCGACGCCGTGGTCGATGCGGCCGGCGGCGGCATGTCCGGCTTTGACGATATCCTGCCGTGGCTGATTGCATTCGGCCTGATTCAACTGCTCACCAGAGAAGTACTCTGGAACGTGCGGGATATCCTTCATCTCAGGATGGAACAGAACCTCGCACACATCCTGGGCAGACGGCTACTCGAACGTTCGTCCCGGCTATCTCTTTTGTTCTTTGACGTCAGCGGGACCTACGACCGCCTAGAACGCGCCCGGGACCCGGGCCGCAAACTCGATCGGCTTTTCTTCGCCGCCCTGCATTTTTTCCAGGCCGCAATCAAGGCCGTTTCGGTGGCCGTCATGTTCTTCACGGTTTCTCCGTGGATCTCTCTGGCACTGGTGGCGGTGCTGATCCCGCAGATCCTCCTGGCGATACAGCAGAGCCGAATGTTCATGTCCTTCACCTACGGGGAGACGCCGGAGGAACGCCGCGCCGGATACGTGAACCGCATCCTGACAGGTCGGTCGGAACAGAAGGAAATGCGTCTCTTCGTCCTTTTCACGCCGTTAACCGGGCGCTGGCGGACGATGCGGCAGGTCTTGCGTAAACGACTGCTGGATCAGCGCCAACGACAGGTCGCGAGGGAATTGCCCGCAACCGGATTGCGGGTTGCGGTGGGTGTCGGCGTGGCCGTGGTCCTCACGTACCTCCTTGGAGACCGTGTACTCACGCCTGGACAATTCGTGGCGCTGTTCCAGGGTGTGGCCGATATGCTGGGCGCGGGTGCCAGTCTCGGCTACAACTCCCGCGAGTTACAGGAGCGCTCTTCGCTAGTCGGTTACGTACGCGAGTTCTTCGATCAACGGGATAGCAATTTGGCTGAAACGGAAGCGCCCGCCGTGACAGCCGGTTCTTCGGGTGGGGCTTCCTTTCCACGCCCCGTCCGAAAGGGCTTTTCCGTGGACGACGTACACTTCGCCTACCCCGCATCCGGTTCCGGTGAGGAAACACCGTCCGTGCTGCATGGGGTCAGTTTCAACGTGCAGCGGGGCGAACGCGTCGCCCTCGTCGGTGACAACGGCGCCGGCAAGTCCACTCTGGCAAAGATCCTGCTTGGTCTCTACGCCCCCACCTTGGGGCGCGTGACCGCCGACGGACTGGACTATGCCGATATTGACCCGGACAGCCTGGGAGGCGCCGTAAGCGCCGCGTTCCAGGACTACTGCCGGTTCGAACTCACCCTGGGGCAATCCATCGGCATCGGCACTCTGGGCACTTCGGGTGACGGGCCAGCCACCGAACTGTGGCCAGCGGGGATGCAGCCCCACATGTCGGTGGCCGCGGAGGCTGCCCGGCGCGCCGGCGCCGACGAGATCGCCGGACGGCTTCCCAATGGCTACGACACCCCTGTCGGGCACGTCCTCGACGGCGGGCAGGGGCTGTCCGGCGGCGAATGGCAGCGCATCGCCATCGCACGGGCTTTCACCCGTGATCCGGAATTGCTCATCCTCGACGAGCCGGCCGCGGCGCTCGATGCGGTGGCGGAGGCGGCGCTATACCGGCAGTTCGCCGAACTCCTCCGTGGGCGAACTGCCCTGCTGATCAGCCATCGGCTCGGCTCAGCACGCATGGCCGATCGCATCCTCGTACTCCAGCGGGGCCGTATCGTGGAGGAGGGTCATCACGACGATCTCCTGGCCTGCGGGGGCGTCTACGCCGGCATGTGGGAGGAACAGGCATCGTGGTACCGGTAGAACCCGATCCCATTCTGAAGCGCCCGCGCGGTCCCCGGACCCTCTTCCGCTTCCTGGGCTGGATGATCCGCATCGACCCGCAGCGGGTTATCGTCGCGCTTACACTGGAGTTCACCGTAGGCGTGCTGCCGGCCGCGACGGTCTGGGTCGTGCGTGAACTCGTCGACCGTGGCGTCGGCGTGTACGAAGGCGAATTGCCGGTCAATTCCATGCTCCCCTGGCTGGTGCTCTGGGCGGCCGTCAGCGTGGCGGAAAACGGCATCATGGCCTGGAGCCGAGTGATTCTGCTTGAGCGAGTGAAGCAGGAACTGGAGGACCGGCTACTCGAACAACTCCAGGTCAAGTCCCGTTCGCTTCACCTGGAGGTCTTCGAACGGGCCGACTTCCACGACCTCCTGCGGCGCGCCCAGGAGGCCGCCACCCCCGGCTTTTTCCTGAACCTATTTGGCGAAATCCGATCTATCTTTGCCGGAACGGTAACGGCGGTCTCCGTTGCCATCGTTGTCGGGCTCTGGAACCCGGTACTCCTCCTCGCCGTCGTGCTCGTCTCGCTGCCGCCGCCCCTGATGAGTCTGATTCACGACCGGGGCAGGTTTTACACTTTTCGAAGAGCGACACAAGCCCAGAGGCTGCAGGGATATCTGGAGAGTACGCTGACTGAACGCGACGCTGCTAAAGAAGTGCGGGTGTTTCGGCTCGGGCCCAACCTGGCCGCGTGGTGGGATCACCTCTATTGGCAGGCCGCAGATTCCCTTTACCGCCAGAGACGCAGGCATCACGCCACCGGTGGCTGCCTGTCTGCCGTCAGCCTTGTGGCATTTGCCGGCGCCGTGGGCTGGTCGGCGTGGGCCGTCCTCGCGGGCGGGCTGTCCGCCGGTCAGTTCGCCGCAATGCTGGTCGCCCTGCGTCAGGTACGAACCGGTGCTGACCACCTCGTAAACCGCATGAGCTTTCTTGCAATCCAGCTGTTGAACATCGCCGACCTGTTCATCTACCTGGACCTCGGCCCTGAAGAACCGCCCGGCGGCGCCAACATCGCCACGCTCAAAGGCAAAGCGATCACAACCAAAGCCCTGTCGTTCAGGTATCCACAGACAGAACGTCACGCGATCAACGATGTCACCATGGCCATTCGACCCGGCGAGCGGGTCGCCCTTGTCGGCGAGAACGGCTCGGGCAAGACGACGCTCGTCAAGGTCCTGCTGGGGCTGTTCCGTCCAACCGCCGGCGATCTGAATTACGGTAACCTCCCGGGAAACCTGACCAACCGGGACGAAGTGTGGAACCGTTGCACGGCGGTGTTCCAGGACTACACACGCTTCGCCTTCACCCTGGGTGAGAACATCGGTTTCGGACACTGGAAGCGGATGCGAGAGCCGGGCGAAATCGAGCGTGCAGCACAACGGGGCGGGGCCGACGCCGTTGCCGGCCGGCTCCCGGAGGGATATGAAACCCTGCTTGGCAGGGAATTCGAAGGCGCCACGGAGCTGTCAGGCGGGGAGTGGCAGCGCGTTGCGATCTCCAGGGGATTCATGCGCGACGCCGACCTCGTCGTCCTGGACGAGCCGACCGCCTCCCTGGATCCGATGGCAGAGGCAGACGTATTCCGCCGCTTTCTCGCCATGGCCGGCGGACGCACCACGATCATGGTATCCCATCGGCTGGGCTCGGCGCGGATGTGCGACCGGATCCTCGTCCTGAAAGAAGGGCGGCTGGTTGAAACAGGTACCCACGATGAACTGGTCGACCAAAAAGGAGAGTACGCCCGGATGTGGGCACTACAGGCGGGATGGTATGAACGGTAGAATCCAAAACCCGGTATCCTACTATATTTCAATGACCTGCGGTTCATTGACGTCCGCCTCGGATGCCGCATTCCGGAACAGTTCGACGACCGTCGGATGGCAGGTAAAGACCAGGACCTGGTTGGTTTTGGACAACTCCGTGAAGGCAACGGCGGCTCGAAGGGCGCGATCGGGATCGAAGTTGACCAGGATTTCGTCCACGACGACGGGGAGCGGCTCCGTCCGCTCCCCCAGTTCGCGGATCAGCCCGAAACGGAGCGACAAGAACAGTTGCTCCCGCGTACCCCGGCTCAGTTCCGACGGCTGCTTCGTCTGCCCGTCGGCGTCCGTCACCGTAATCGTCTGTTCACCAAGGGGAGCATAAACCTGCCGGTACCGTCCATCGGTGATCGCAGCGAAGAAGCGCTCAGCGTGACGGATAACGCCGGGCTGCCGCTCGCGCTCAAACCTTCGGCGCGCTTCGGCGAGCAGGTTCCGGGCGATCGTAAGCCGGGTCCAATCACGTGCGTGGCCCCTGAGTTGCTCCAGGAGCACGTTCCGTTCCATCCGCAGCCGCGATGACTCTTCTTCACCGACGAGCCCATCCAGCCCCTTACGGATTTCGCCCTGTTCGGCCGAACGCATTTCACGTTGAGCGTCGGTAGAATCCCGCTCATGCTCGAGTGTGGCTAACTCGTCTGCGATGGACTCAGGATTCGTCTCTTGAAGGTCCGATTTCAACGATTCCAGTAGTTCGCCGGTCCCGCTGAGGCGGCGAAGCCTGTCGTGCGCGGCGCGGGCATTGTCATCCAGTCTCGCCCGCCGGTCGAAAAGATCTGCCCGCACGCGGAACGTTTCCACGTCCTCGGCGCCGCCCGAATGGAGCAATTGTTCAAGCTCCTCCTCTGCCTTTCGTAGATCGCCCTTACGGTCTTTCAATTGTCGCCTGGCGTCTTCCAGTTCAGCCTCCGTGTCGGTCCGCTTCCGGACGTCTTCCTGTACCTCTTCCAATAACTCCACCAGCCTGTCGGCGGCAGCAGCTACGACGCGTGAGTCGTTTCGATCAAACGGGACGTCGAACGCGGCCGCAAGCGGCTCAACAGCGTCGATGTATTCGTCGATGTCTTTCTGGATGGCCTCGATGCGCTGCTGCCAACTCCTCACGTCTTCGAGCCGGCTCCGACCGAGTTCGACCTGCCCTTGCAGCACGTCGGCCGTCTCAGGCGTAAAGGTATCAGACAGGCCGCGAGACATTGCCCACTTCCGCCATTCGAGCCGTGCTGCGTTGAGTCGACCCTTTGCTTCCGTGACGGCAATGGCAGTTCTGTCAGTGCGGATCTGTCGCTGCTTTGCAAGTTCCTTAGCGTCCTCGAGCGTTTCGGTGAGGCGCGTTCGCTCGTTCAGCAATTCCTCCTCTTCGTCGATCGTCTGTTCGGCTGAAAGGAGTGACGATTCATCGATCACATTAAGGTTAAGGGGGGCTGCATCCTGCTTCATCTTTGACCGGCGATCATCTATGTCCCTTTCGGCGTCGCGAATGGACTCGCGAATCGGTTGGGCAAGAGGGGATTTCCCTGCGAGTACCGGTCGGAAATTTTCGGACATGAACAGGTAAATGCCTAAGCCTGCCAACGCAATTCCGGCCGCCGCGCCGATGATGGAAGCCATGCCTCCCAGAGCCGCACCTGCGATAAGAAGCGCGAGTCCAATAACGAAGCTGATGGCTGCGACGGTTCTGCTGCCGGCACGTGCGCCCTCCGCTTGCGCCGCGCCCTCCACGCCCTTGAGCTGATTCTTGAGATTCAGCACGTTTTGTCGCTGTCGGCTGATTTCATCAAGCTGCGACCTGGTTGCCCGAACAAGGTGGCGGTGTTGTCGTATCCGGTCTGGATTGAGGCGTGGTTTATCTGCGGCCTCGAGTCTTCGTCCGGCGTTGCTCTCCGCGTCCTTGGCTTCCTCTAACGCCGCTGTATCCTGGCCCAACGCCGATTTGACATCCGTGAGTCCGGCGGATGCGCTGCGCAATCGGTCGCCGTGTTCAGAGATCTGCTGGCGGACTGCTATAGAGAAATCGAACCCTTCCAACCGGCATTCGTCCCAGTCCGGCCCCAGGTTTTTCAGGGTGTCGGCGAGCGTTCTTGTGTGGCCTTCAAGCTCGGTCTCGCGTTCCGGAAGGTCTCTTACAGACCCGTCGAACGCGGTACGGCCGTTTTGCAGACGACGGACTTCGGCCGAATTTGTCAGAATAGCCTCATGCTCTATCCTGACGTCCGCTGCTCGTTCGGCCTTCGACACCCGATGTTCGTCGGACTCGTACTCCCTCCGAGCGGCGCTCAAGCGCTCTTGTAATGCTTCCAGGCGATTCAATCCATCCGCAGGAAAATCGTCAATGGCCGGTAGTTCAGCCAAATCTTCCTCGGCGGAATTCAGGTCGATCCAGCTCCCCCAGGCATTCTGAAGCATGACCTGATGGTTATACCGAGACTGAATCTCTTGTCGCCGCACCGCGAGGTTTCTAAGCTCATCCTCGATCTGCCGGCGGCGGTCGGTCAGTTCCCCATATCTCGCCGCGTTGTCCCGGACGCTTCGCAGCGTTTCGTCCAATTCCTCGATTCTACCGCGGACTTCATAGACCTTCTGGCTGCTACCTCCCTTCAGAAAGATGTCTGTGCGGCCTGACTCGATCGACCTGACGGCGCCAGGGAGCAAGGTCACACCCATGCCCGCACTGTATATCTGGCTATTGACATTTTCGTCGTTTAACAGTTCGTCGCTGTAGAGGTCTTCGAGCGTGAATGCGAACACCTGTTCGAAGACGTCCCTCGAGTGATTCCCCAGAAGTGCCGTAAGTTCGTTTTCCGGGAGGGGCTGTCCGGATGCAGAAGTCAGGACCACGTCACCCCTGAAACTTCCCCCCGTCGTTCTGTGTAAGTCGCACATTCGACCGTCAGAACCCTCGATAGCAACGCGACCTCCGTACCGCCCCCCGCCCAACGCCGGGTAGGGGTTTACCCGTCCGCTCTTGCGGGGAAATCCGAAAAGTATCCTGCGGACGAATTCCAGCAGGGTACTCTTGCCCGCCTCGTTCGGGCCGACGAAAACGGTTAAGGATCGCTCCAGCGGCCCGAATTGGGCGTCCGAAAACCGGCCGAACCCGTCGATGCGAATGTCCCGGATCTTCATGCGTCCTCATCCCCTGAAAGCAGGTCTACGACAATTGTCTCAGCCTCGTCGATCAGCAGGACAAGGTCGTCATCACCGGGAGCGTGGTCCAACAGGTGACTGCGATAGCGGCGGTGCTCATAAAGGTCGGCAAGCCCTTTGCGAAGACGGTTTTGCAACTCGCCTTCGTCCTTCGCAAGATCCACGGTCTTAAGTACCTCGGCAAGGAAGTCCGATCCTGCAATGCGATCCTCGCGGTTGAACGGCGCAGCCGTCTCGTCCACGATGCGCTCACACCACGCGAACGGTGAACGCTCCGCCCATTCCCGATTTAACTCGCCCATCAACTCCTCAATGAACGTCGGCTGCTGCAGCGAACGGTGTACACCGCCCCGCCCTGACAGACTGATCCTCAGCACGACCGATCGGCCGTCCGATTCGGCCAGAGAATCCTGGATGCGCTGGTGGAGTCCTTCAATCAACTCCGGTACCGAGTCTGTTCGGGAGACATCCAGGTCGGCCTGTGCCCACCGTACCGTATCCACGGTCCTGAAGTTTAGGTGGACGTCGTTACCCTCATCCACCTCGACGAGATACACGCCGCGCGCGCCCGGTTCATTCGGATGCCTGCCCTGCGGGTTGCCCGGATAGACGACGGTAGGGGTCCGTTCTCTGAGTACCTGCCTGGTATGCACGTGTCCGAGCGCCCAGTAGTCTATACCAGACCGTTCAAGATCGTCGAGCGAGCAGGGCGCGTAGTTCACGTGTTTCGTGTCGCTGTCTACATTGGCATGCACCAGACCAATCGAGAACATGCTGGAATCTGCCGCGCCGAGACGAAGTGCGAGGTTCTCGTTGACCTTCTGTTTCGGATAGCTGATTCCGTGAACGACCGCGCGTTCGGGATCGTCTTCAAGAACCGGTACGGCCTGCGCCTCCTCGCCGAAGCGCGTACATCCTTTGGGGTATTCCAGCTGAGCTTCCCATCCGTTGAGCGGATCGTGGTTGCCGTGGCACACGAAAGACCGTATGCCGGCCTCGTCCAGCCGTTTCAGGCCATCGACGAACTTGAGCTGCGCGCGCAGGCTCCGGTCGGCAGCGTCGTAAACGTCCCCAGCGACCAGCAACGCGTCTACACGTTCTTCGATGCACAGGTTGACGATGTTCTCGTAGGCGCTGAACGTCGCATCGCGCAACGCGCCAGACACATTGTCGGGAGCGACGGCCTTTATGCCGACAAATGGGCTATCGAGATGCAAATCAGCGGCATGTACAAAGCGAAGACGAGTCATGTTTTATATATCTGACCTAATCGGAGTTTTTTTGCACGAAAAATAATCCATCGCCAGGGTGGGTTCTCGCGGTACATACTCAGGTAAGTTCACGAAGCTTGTCTCGGAAGTAGCAGAAGCTGGGCGACGCGTTGTTGTCCACGTCCATCAACGGCGCGATTCTTTCGGCCCATATGTATTTTTCCCTCCCCACTGCCCGCCAGCCACGGTTTTTCAGCGAGTGTGCACCGCCGGCGTATACGGCGTCGGCCAGAACCTCCCAGGTGCCGCAAATCGAATCGTTTTGGTAACCACTTAACACGCGGTCGTTGAGTTTTGGATATACTGCCCTGATCGCAGCAATATCGCCTGGAAGCCAGGCTTCGCCTTCTTTAATGGCAATGCAGAACCGGGGTTTAGGCATGGGATTGCAGGCGTGTAGGACCGCGAAAACAGGCGGTCTATCTCATTGGCGCGGCTTGTCCGCTGCTCGTGGAGCACCCTCGTCGGCGGTCCGCCTCAGGGCGCTAAGATCCACAACTTGCCGACCCGCCGCCTGCTGTCTGGTTTGGAGATGTGCAACAAGGGACTCGATATCATAGTCGTGTTCCCGGGCGATGCTGTCTTTGAGCTGCCAGAGTTCCTCGATGATTTGGTCAGACATCTTCAGCTACTCCCATAAGTTCCTGAGGGGTACAAATTTCGGGACTGGAATGCTCGTGTATGCTGCATATGCTGCGCACGATGGGTTTGGTTTCGGCATTATCTAGATGCCGACAGTTCCAGGTCAGAAGATAATCGATGCCGTGTACCGCGGATACGGCAATATGCAGGGCATCGTCCAGGGCCCGGGCGGGCAGCATCAGCCGCATCGCGCGACTGCTGTCTCCTTCAATTCAGAACGTCTCACTCCCGAGACTTCGCAGGACGTCCTCTTTCCTTCGTCTGAAGTCATCCCGCCAGCAGATCCACGTCCGAATCCTGGTGCTCGTCGCCCCGTCCGCGGGAGCCGAAGAGGATCACCTGCTCCGGATCGATTTCAGCGACGACAGCTCGTACCATCAGGTCGATGAGAGTGCCGGTGACCTGTGTCACTTTTCTACCCTTCTGCAATCGAAAAAAACTAATGATGAATCAAGGGCTTCAAGTATCTGCTGTGGCGTTGGGTACGGACTCAATGCCAAACATGTCTGGAGAATTCCGGGACGCGAAAACCAACACCTTGGTGCCTTCCGCCTTCTGTCCGCCATTTCACGCCTTCAAACGAATTTCTCGAGTGACACTTGAAAAATATCCGCCAGCTTTCGCGCGGTATTCAGGCTGATTGAACGGACTTCCCTTTCCATATTCGAGACATGCTGGCGAGGAACACCGCCGAGTAACTCACCCAGCCTCGCCTGCGTCAACCCGTGATTCTCCCGGTAGGTCCTCAGATTGTCTCCGGGCGCCATTCCGGATTTGATGCTTCGGTACCAGTCTGTCTCAAATACGTCGACGAGATCGTCGCTGTTGTCTTCGGACAACTGAACCTGTTCGCCGTATTCCTCATTCAGTACGGTCATCAGCCTGTCCGGAATGTCCCCCTTGATGACAATCTCAATACAGGGCGTTTTCACGACTGCATGCGCAATAGACCTCGATGGATTGAGAGTCGTTCCTGTATGTCCAACAGACGACCCAACCACGCATGAGGTATTTTAATCCGCCGTCGACGAAAACACGCGCAATGCACGTGCCAACGTCTAAACCCATCGTACAAGCCCCATGTATGCCGTCAAGTCCCTATTGTGTTTCCCGCTAGGCGTCCGAGTTCTAGTATATGCGAACTTCAGCGTGCACGAGGTTCGTGTGAACGCAGCAATTCCTCATGAACCCTTACGATCAAACAAGCTTCTCTATGAATTCTATTGCACTGTGGTGACATAGGATGGTCGTCATTACCGTCAGAAAGCGACTCCCCGCCGGTCTGTCTCCCCTCAAGGTGCGAGGACGACCACTTGGAATCGCTAGACGAGAGGGCTTTCGACTGTTAGGCCATGATCGTGGTGGTGTTAGTATTGCCGAAAATCGCTGAATGTTTGCATGTGTCGTGGCCGTGGACCCCGAGTCCGCGTTAAGTGGGGTTTTTGCACGAGATTACGTCTTGAGCAAGAAAAATCTCGTGCGTCTGCCTCACAGGAAAGTTGCATTCCACACGACGCAGAAATGAGTTGTGAGTTCAGCTTTGTGATATGACCTATGGTTTTTGCGATTGCGTTGAAAAGAGGAAAATTCTTGCTACTTGAACTGATGATTTCGATGTCAACAATAGAGTGCTCCCCGTAACAACGTGTGGCAAGTAGCGATGGCAGGCGAAGGGTTCGTGGCATGGCCGCCGGCCAAAATAACCGCTACAACGAAAATTCCCCTTGTCGCCTGACTCTTGCTTAGATTTTTTCGCTGTACGTATCGCACGTCTCGTCTTGGTACAGCGTGTCTTTCGCGACGATGCGTGCGATAACTTCCTCGCGAAGTGTTCGATCTGCCCCTTTCCAAATCCCCGAAGGTTCGTAAAGATAAAGTGGTTCAGCGATATGTACTGGCAGGTCTGCTATCTCCACAATCGGTAGCATGTACGCCCAGTCGTTGGCGAGATCGATATAGTCTCCATCAAGTCGAAGTGCATCGTCAGGAATCGCATCGAAAAGCCGTTTCTTGAACGACCGAAGGTGCTGCCAGACGTTTCCTCCGCGGTGTCGCCGCGGCTGATCGAAACATACAGGATAATTGGCGTCCTTGTCGGTCCGCAGCATTGTGCCAACTGTCACGTCGGCTCCCCGATCGTACTCTGCTGCAAGTCGTTCCAGAACGCGATCACCTATCAGGGCATCGTCAGAATCCAGCGTAATGATGACCGATTCGGGATCGGCACATACCTCCCGAATTGCAGTCACCATGTTGAGGAGCAATCCACAGCGACGGCGGTTACGAATGACCGTGCAACGCTCTACGAGCGGCCTGCAAGCGATCTCAAAGTGTTCGGAGAACATCGGGTCGGATGCGTCGTCAAAAACGACGGCGCCCCATTGTGCTCCTTTCTGCCGAGCCATTGACTCGATGCAACGACGAAACCGCCCCGACTGCACGTTGCGACCCGATACCACAAAAACGAACGGTTCTAACCGAGGCGGTCCCATCCAGCTTGCCTTGTCGCCGACCCAATCCACCTTTCCATATTGAACGCACGGGACCACACCATGTTCGATGCGGTCGAGTATTGCGAACCACTCCGTAATTTTGCGCTTGCGAACATTGGGGGGGTGCACGAAGAAGGTCCGGCGATCGCCGCCGCGATATGAACGACCTCTACCCTGCGCGATCTGCCGATCAAGGGCCCGGTACCAGTGAAATTTCAGACGTTCTCCAATGAGCCGGTTCGGTAGTGGCCGCGCTTCGAAAAGACGTTTGAGATCAATCATTCCTGCACGCACCTCCACACGCCACGGCCCTCTGTCTCCCGCTTCGGTATAGGGCCGATCATGATCCATCGCTATGTTGAAAGATGCCGTGACCGCTTCAGGATCGCGCTGCAAGACTGCAAGCATTTCGGCGAGATAATCGTGACTACGATCCAGCCGGCCGATCATGACGTCGGCATCCAGTTGGAGGACGTACCGTGTGGCACAAGCATCGAACCCGTTAAGCGTCGAGGCGATCTGAGCGCCGCTGCAGGAATGAGCCGTACGACAGGGAATTCCGAACCACCGCTTGTGTAGCAATGCCGTGTCATCGCCGTCATTCGGTCCGTCAACGATCCGGTCGATCCATCCTGCTTCCTCTAAACGACGCGCCGCATTGTACAAGTCGCCCAAGTTCCCAAACGTGTGTTGCCTAAGGAATTCATCTTCTCGGGAATCGATTACCAGAATTCGGTCTGCAAAAGCCCTAGAGGTCTCCAGTTGTGAAACAAGGTGGCGAACCTGAACATCCAAAGTAGCAGCTTCCATGGCACATGCCTTGATTATTAGAGTGACCTCGGCTGGCAGTGGCTCCATCGGGCTGAGTTCAAACACTAACCGGTCCGACGCTGGTTCGAATCGCTCCAGATCGACCGTAGGCACCTCCACACGGCTACACACCGCCAGACCTGCCAGAGCAAATTCGCGTCGCAGTATCCGTTCGGGTCGATGCACCTCTACGCGCATCCGGCCCGTTTCGCGCACCCTCTTGAGCCACGTGAAGACGCTTTCGTAACTGGCATCAGGCGGTAGTTCGCGCTCAGCCTCAGGTGTCGAAGCACCGAACGTAAAATTCGGGTCACAAACAGTCACCAATACCCGACCGCTCTCGCTGACTAGATTTCGCAGATCGCTGAGAATCGTTCTAAATTCACTGTTGTCTTCAATGGTGCATAGCACACGACGGCAAACAACAAGATCAAATGGCCCCGCCGCCAACGCGTCATTTAGATCGTCCGTAAATCGTAAGCTTTCGCTTTCCCGACTGAGTGACTCCCAGCGCGACCTGTATGTTACTTCAGGATCGTAGGCAAATACATCCACTCCCCGGTCCGAAATTTCTCGGGCAAGCCGTCCCTTGCCACAACCGTAGTCGAGAACGCGCTCGGCCTTCCCAACAAAGTTCAGCACAACATCCTTCCGCGTTTCATGCTGACCTGTAACCATTCGAATTGCCTCGTAGAACCGATCAAAACCATCGAGTTCAGGTATTCGCTCGTCCGTCAGCGCCTCGCGCATGATGTTTTTTAAGTTCGAACGGTTAGCCCAGCGATATGATAGCCAGGCGCGTTGGCACATCGTATGGAACTCATCTTCATCGAAAGGGTGGATGTCCGAACCGTAGTCGATCAGCCGAATCCGTCCATTGGCTAAACGCAAGTTATCTGGATCGATGTTTCGACAGACGATACCATGCTGGCGACATTCGGCGACCAGATTGACCATGGCGGGCCCGTGACCGCCCTTGTACGGTTCGCTGACTTCATAAGTATACGTCAGCACCTTCTGATGTCCCGACTCGAGGAAATCAAGAAGCGGATAGAGACAGCTCGCGTCCTTCCAAGCACCGACAAGCGAGCGCAGGAACGCAGGGGCTGAGAGGTTGTGAGAACGCTTCCACCAGTAATCGAAGACTTTGAATACCCTTGTGCCGTCGGTGAGAGCTACTCCCTCAATGCCGCATCCTAATACCTTAAGCGCACGGGTGGGAACAGCCAGTCGCATGGCAATGGTCTTGGCGTTGGCGATCCTTTCGCCCTCAAGACTGTTTATCAGAGCCGAGAAGTCCGAAAGCCGCCTTCTATGGCTCTCAATTTCGATCGGCAGATGATCAAGAAACTTGCCGATACGGGGGGCATCCAGTTCCTCGGCTTCGCGTCTAATGCGATTCAGAGTCTCCATTTTGTAGAAATCGGCCAAGCGTTCGGAAAACGTCCGAAGCAGTTTTGCGGCAACTCGATATTCATCTCCCTGCCACCATTTTTCTGGGTCGTACATTTGCCGCCTTAAGACGCGGGTCAAACCGCGGATCCGGTAGAAAGAAAGGCGAATTGCGGCCAGCCGCTCTTCTAAGTATTTGTGGACGCGCTGAGCGAAACACTCAACCATTTCCTCGGACAAACGAATGCCCCGGTCATCCGTGGTGATCTTGAATACCCCAGGAATGTCCTCAAGCGCTGAGAACAACGCATAGCCACGTATGTCGTCGACGATGTCGTCGACATCCAATTCGGCGACGACATGTGATCTGTCGTGAAATAGGCCGAGCGGCAAGGTGACGACCTGACGGCTGAAGTAGCGTTTCTGCAGCAACGTCCAAATCATGTCAGCACGGCGGCTCGACCGCCCGTCGATTATCGGTGATGGATTGGGGGCCAGTTTCAGAGATTCGACATCGAACACCAAAGTATTGCCGCCGCGCTGTAGCCCATCACCGATCGAATTGAGAGGGTTGAGACTGGCCTCCAATGCGAGTGGACGGAAGATCTGCTCGCCGGCAAGGATCCGCTCCGCAATGCCAGCTACGCGGACGAACGCCGAACCAACATCCTCACCAAGAAACGCGGGCGTGATCCAGAACGGGGCTTCCAATCGATCGGTCTCATTACGCGACAGATCGTAATAGTAGTCGCGTCGGCCGGACCGCCACTTGGCGTTCTCTATCCCGCGGTCTGGAAGGGAGTCCGTAGGTTTCTGGGACGCCAGCCACCACAGCGACGCGATCAAATCGACGAGCTGGACACGTACAGTTGCGAAAGACGGCAACGGCGCAGCTCCAGTGTACGCCCCGATGGCAATATCGACGATCCCACCGGCACGGAGTCGGCGAAGCTCTTGGAGCATCGGAGCGATCTTATTGACTCGCCGCTGTAGGCTTCCATTTTTTTCAACAACCAGCGGGTCGAGCCGCATATCGTCATCGACGATCCATACCACGGCACCTGGCCGTCTCTTGGAGAAGGCGTACAGGTACGTCTGTAATACCGTCCGCGCATGGGCAATTGACAACCTAGACTCCTTACTCACGCCGCCGTCCAGAACCAGTCCGCTCGTCGCATCTTGCAAATGCCGCGAACGGTCAACAAGATGGATACGCAGACCGCCGCGGCGCTCGTGCTCGATGAGTGTTCGCAGTTCACCGCTGGGCGTGCTATCGTCACCGTTCTCCAAGATTAGGACGTCGTAGCCCGACAAGTCAGGTGCGTCTGCCAACCCGCGAAGATCGGCGAGCAGATTGCCTAACTCTTTGAGCCTCGCAATGTCGGCGATCAGCCCCACGATCAAGTGGGGCGGCGCCTGACGCGGTGCCAGTGTTCGAGAAATTGATGACAGTTGGCCGCCGTGGAAACAATCTTCAGCTGTGGGTGCTGGCGGCGATTCCTTCCATCCGAACAGATGTTCTGCGCGGCCGCAAAACCCTAATCTCTCGGCGTTAGACATACGCCCCTTGTACTTGCGGAAGAATCGATCCAGCCCCTTGACTTTATTCTGCGACCCTCGTGTTGATAATCGCGGCCTCGACTCGCACGCAAAGTGATGAACAGTCGGTTCACTAGTGGTACCGTACCGAACGCCGGGCAACTCCGCGATTCTGATGCACAGGTCGCGGTCCGTACAACTCGGCAGCGATTCGTCGAACAGACCTGCTTCAAGCAGCACACTCAACCGACAAACGAGATTGCTGCCTTGGATACCGGGATTACCGACCAGGAAGTCAGACACATCAAGTGATTTCGGCGGAGACGTCAAAAGGGCCTTGGCTTGCTCTTCCACCCGAAGAAACGGAGCCGCGACCATGTCAAGGCTTCGTGCCTCGGCGGCTGCCAGACATGTGCGTAAATGGTGGGGATTCCACTGATCATCGTCGTCCAAGATTGCGACGTACTGTTGTTCTGGGTCACCGCATGTCCGCAGCAGGTGATCTAAACCTGAGTTCCACGCCCCTGCGGCCCCATTCGTACGCCGATTGCGTAGAAAGTTGACATCCACTCCGGCAGGTTGCCATTGCCGGACTAGCAGTTCGGTTCGTTCGGCGGCGGCCTCATCGCCCGAGTCATCGACGATGATCACCCGCTCTGGGGGAAGGGACTGGTGCTGGATCGATGGAAGAGCTCGGCTCTTCAGCAGATATGTCCGATGGGACGTAGCGAGGAGAACAGCCACAGAATAACTCTGCCTGGAGTAATCAAGATTCTCACAAATCGACGGAAGTTTTGAATCCGACATTTTGCTAAACCACAGGTAACAGCGGTAAAGCGACTTGGGTCCGTATCAACGGCGTACTCTCCAATCGAAGTCTCCTAGACGCCGCGCTTGGCTCTCCCAATGTTCGCAAGTGGAGCAATTGCAAGAGTGGAAATGTTGCTGCAGAAAGACAATTCGATTCCTCGAACCTATGTATTCCATGTAGTCATTTTAACTCTCTGACAACAAGCGGATGGAGCGTAGACAACAGCGGCAATATTGTGAGCCTTCAATTCACGTTCCATCTCCTGCAGGAACCGCACTGTCCGCGACATCCGCAATTGCGTCGAGTTTGATCCGGATTTCGGGATCAATTTCGCTATCGGGGACGCAGTCAACGAGTTCATGGAAGTTCTTCTTTGCCATCAGATTCGGCAGATCAAGTCGTTTGAAATAGGAAGCGAATAACGGATCCAGGAATTCATCGCTCGCCTTAATGTCCGGGCTCCACGGCGAGGGCTTGCCCAGCGCCTTGAGTGCCGACTCGATTTCGTCAATTGCCGCGTCCATCGCGTTAACACGCCTCTGTCTTTCAGCCGCCGCAAACAGGGGTGCAGGCACGTCGTCCATGCTCGACGCTTCGGCGAACGCCAAGAGTGTCGACCGCGAAGATAGATAGTTCTCAATCTCGTGACGTTCCCAACTCAGGCATACGACCGGGGAGATGTCACCAATTCCTGAATCCAATCGGTCAAATAACGCAATGCCGCAAATAGCTGGGTAGGCCTCCCTCAATCCATCGAAGTGGCGACGAACCGCGGGCGGACGGTTTCCTACGTAATGCACAAAGGGCCGTTCAAGCGTCTTTATCGCGCGTTCATGATTAAGTCGCTTTGCGAATGCCTGCAGTATCGCCAGGTCCGTCGAGCTCTTCAGGTAGAGTACCCAGCCGGTTTGTTGGGCCAGATAGTACTGGTCGAAACTGATTCCATTGAGCGCCTTCTGAACCTGGCTTCCGTTGTCGTCAATCGGATGCGGCCCTTCATCGAACGAGATGACCACTTCCCGACCCGCGACCTCATTGAGCAGCACTTCGGAGTGGCTGGCGGCAATGACCTGACTGCCACTTTCTCTCGCGACGGCGGTGAGCAGCCCGCAGATCTGGCGTTGGCGGAGAATCTCTAAATGCGCGTCCGGCTCCTCCAGGAGCACAACCGAACCGGGATTCGCGTACATATACGCCAAAAGGAGCAGTGTCTGTTGCAGACCTTGTCCGGATGACGACAGGTCAAGACGGACACTCTCTTCGGTGTAGGTCATCGCGATCTCACCGCGCTTGGTGATGTAACGCGGAGGATCGAGCCGGGATCCAAACAGCATCTGGATCTGACTGACAAGATCATCCCACTGTGACGGCTTATCCTGATAAACCCGGAAGCACAGGTTGCGCAGGACGTCAGCTGTACGCCCCTCGCCAATCCGTACATTTACGGCCCCTTCGTCGAGACGTGTCTCTGTCGCGTCCATGCCCGACATTGGCGACAGGAATGCGATTCGTGTGCTTCCAGCTTCGAGCGGAAGGGGCATGTGGTCCGGAGTCTTGCTTTCCGACAGGCGAAGCGGTCGGCAGTAGAATGACTCGTCGTTTGCGTAGTCGTACTCGAGTCCGCATTTCCAGTGCCGGTCCTCCGTAACTCCCTCCACTGTGATGTCAATACGAATATTGCTGGTACGTTGCTTTCCATCGACTGACCGAACGTCACGCACGTGGAGATCGCGCCAGAGAAGGTTTGCCTCCGGAATCGGGATGGCAACAAGGTCGCGCCGGTTGATCGTCACACCAGGTCGTTTTTCGGGTGCGGTCTTTCCCGACCGTTTTTCGTTCCAGCGATTGAGACCGATGTCCCAGAGCGCCAGCGCCTGCATCGCCGAGGTTTTGCCCGAGTTGTTGGGTCCGATGAAGACCACCGGGCTCCCCAATTCGATCTCCACTTCACCGAAGCGCTTAAAGTTGCGGATGGTTAGTTTGGTCAGCATCGTGTCACCATTTGTGTCTCTAAGGTTTTGGCAGACGCCGGTCTATGAAACGGCTACCGCTCAAACTCCTCAAACTTACTTCCAATGTCGCCCACCCCTTCCAGACAGAGCCGGTCGATCAAGTCCAATGCACGCGACGCCCATTCGCCCTGCTGGTGTTGCTGGTACGTACGGAAGATGAGCTTCCCGATACCATGTGCGTCGGCTGAACGACTGGTCCTGATGTCTCGTGCTTCGTCTGCGAAGCGGTCCAGGAATCGCTCACAAACCACACAAGTGATTCCCGGAAGGCGCCCAGTTGATTCCTCCATCGTTTCGACCAGGTAAGTCGACTCGTCGTGAAATGCCTTGCTGTCGCAGAATGACGTGATTAATCCTTCGTATGATTGGAGGGACTCATTGCGCAGTTTGTCGAAGCATGACGCAGCGATACGCCGTACTTCAATATCGTCGTCATTGAACAATAAACATAGCCGTTCTTCGGCCCAGGTTCGGTACTCAGGTACAGCGATATTTGCGTACGCGACCTGCGCCACACCGAGACGACACTTGGCGGGTCCGCGAAAGGCTTCATTTGCAAGGTCCGCAACATCCTTGGAATTCTCGTGTATCAGGGCGGCGATGCTTGCGAGTCGTGCGCCAGACTCCAGTACATCGGGTTCGGATGACCGGAGCATGCGACTAATGATTGGCAGCATTTCGGATAGGTAGGCGCGCAATCCACGGTGAATTAAGCGGTAGACAAATCTTGTTGCAAGCAGCCGGTCTTCGGAGAGATTCATGCGCCGGAAAAGCGACACTCCGAGCGATATGTCAACAAATGCGACGGTTTCGACCGCGGCGCCTACACATGACAGCACCGCTGGGCTAGGGTCCCGAATCATCGTTGCCAAAGTGTGCTGAAAACGGTCGACGTACGCCGCGTCTTCGAGAATGAGGTCACGAATGGCATTGGCCGCTCGCCCCCGCGTGGTGTTTATTCCGTTCATATAGATATCACCACCGTAAAAGGGTTCGCTATTGCCGACTTCCCTACGCCACAATTCTCTTGCGGGATCGTCGTGTTCCGTTGCCAGGTCGTGCAGCATTTGAACGGCTCGGTCCGGGGGTGCCTCCTCTAAGCTTCCGAGGACGTCCGCGATCGACTTGCCGCAGTGCCCAGGTGATTCCTGGAAGGCCTTGTAACAGACCTGAAGAATGAGTGCGCTGTCTACAGTGGATTCCCTCAACGCGGCCAATATCCGATCAAGATACACCGGATTGGCATCGGCATGGAACCTGAGGCTAAGGCGCGCGAATCGAATCGGCTCCTCTTTGACCCGCTCTTCCAGAATTCGCGCCAACTCTGGCGCACCGCCCTTTATTCGGTCGCCCGAGTAGTCAGTTCGATTCGTGCTGTATTTCGCAATCGCGCGAAGCCACTGGTCATCTGTCATTTTTTTCGTAGCGGCGCTTTCAATCGGTGACGAGACAAAGCCTCCCGTGATTTTGCGCGGCTTGCCTTCCGGTTCACCGAACTTCCGCTTCAGTTCATCGAAATGCAAATCTGCCCGAGGACTGCGCAACTCCGATGGGATCGCGGACAGCAGCGCAAAACGGGATCGCCCATTTTCTTTGTATCCGCATCCGGTTCGTTCATAAGAATTGGCGTAGCGCATTAACACCGTTTCAAGTCTATTACATATTTCGGGCGAGCAGTGCGACACCACCGCCCGAATCGCCTCCATCGCGCACCAATTCGGGTTATCGTAGAACCCACACTCGAAGCGCCACGGCTCCTCACACAGCAGCGCAACCGCCTCGTCCGCGCAACGATCGGCCCCTCCCCTGTACAATGCCAGAAGAAGGTGGTTCGCGATGTGCGTATCGCGGCGGCGCAAGTCCGCGACCACATTGGACAGATCCGTGTTACCCTCGCGTGCGAGAGCGGCAAGTGCCTTGACCAACGCCGCGAGGCATGCTTCCTCGCCATCGGGTCGCTCCGACCGCGTCAGAATCGGCCAAACTGCATCGGGCCTCGGCGATCTATCGCCAATCAACGCAGAATCTGATATCTGAAGAATAACCGGAAGCAAATGCTGCACGTATTCGGCGGGTGCTCGGGACGCAGCCTTGTCGAATATCTCGGCAATGGAGTTGCTGTACCCAAGAAGCTTCGCTTGGCGCAAGTCCTCGCCTGTTTCCATGATAACCGAAAATCGTCTCTGAAGCCTCTTTGCCAGAAACTCCGGAACCCATTGAGGCCTGCTCTCAGCAAGAGTGTACAACATGCGCCGGAATGTACCCTCCAGGGCGTCGGGCTTATGGGGATCGTGCAGCACCCCGTTTTCAACCAGAAGCAGACAGAAATCGAAAAATCGACGGCTCACGCCGAAATCGGCGAAATTCATTATATGGCAAAGCCGCCGGGGCCAATCATCGCCGCGGTCAGCGTATGGTTCGAGAAGGGCCATGACGATATCGGGCGACTGCCGTTGATTTATCCTCAGGTAACCTACAGCCTCATTCACTATGCGGTCGTTGCCGGAGGCCAGCCATTGCTTGATCAGCTCCTGCGTCCCGGCGAACCCAAACCACGACGATGACCCATTGAAGCGCCGCCATGCGATTTCAGACAGCTTGTCCGTGTTTGGCGTTCCTTGCTCAATGGCCTTGAGCGCCGGGGCCCTCCACCGCTTCCAGATCGCCCACTCTTCTTCGGTCGGATCCGCAACTTCGGCGAGAAGCGCGAACGTAAGATCCTTGATATGCGGCCGGATTCCCTCGTCCGAGAGCAGGCAATTGACCTCTTGTATATAACGGGGGAAGTCAGCGTCACGGAGATAGGCAAGTGCCTGACGGACCTGAGCGCGGCGGAATAGGTGTTGCTCCGACCCCTTGAGGAACGAGACCATCGATTCAGATCGACTGAAAAACAGTCGCGCAAAGCAGTAGTCGAAAAAACTTTCGTGGCCGAATCCGTACCGGCGCCCGTCGAAGCTAAGTACGCCTTCCGACGCAAGGCAGCGCAAATAATCGGGCTGGATTTCGTCCAGCTTCTCCCTGGCTACCGCAAGTTGCTGGGTGACGGTCATCTCATTGCAGAGGGTCTTCATGACTTTCATCCACAGATCCCTCTCGACTTGCTCTACTACGACTTGTCGCTTGGTGTCCCAGTACAGGTCGAAGAGCTTTGTGGCAGTGCCGAACGTGGGCGCCTGCGAAGCGTCAATATCGGCATCGAGAAAAAGAGAGAGGTTCTGCGGAAGCCTCAGTAGCTCCAACTGGCGCTTCTGGAACAACTCCGAATCAAACCCGGCATCCCCCAAAATTGTCTTGACCTCCTCGACCATAAACTCGATGACGTCTACCTGGGCGTGTGAATCCGGCATAAGCTTTCGCAATCGCGAGTCGTTCTTCCAGTCGAACGCCCGGCAGACGACGACGGTATGTACGTTCGCTCGCTGTCGTGTCCCCCGGGCTTCGCGAAGCAGCCGCTCGACGAGACCAAATGCCTCGGACTTCCTACCTGACAGGGTGCTCACCGCGTCCAATTGATCGACGATCAGGACGCCCGGACGTCCTGCGGCTTCTGCTGCGGCCGCGAGTACAAAAACTGGCGACTCTTCGAGGTCAAGGAAACTTCCAAGTTCCGTAGTTGTAGATGCTGAAGGGACCCTGTCCAGCCGGAACGCCAACACGGGAATTCCCCGCTCGTGGAGGCACTCTGTGATCTGAACGACACAGGACGTTTTCCCGGTGCCTGCCCTGCCGGTC
This sequence comes from Candidatus Latescibacterota bacterium, assembly GCA_963662665.2. GTDB lineage: Bacteria > Latescibacterota > UBA2968 > UBA2968 > JAAXHE01. The sequence goes on along the minus strand of CAXXJS010000021.1, from coordinate 41,209 downwards.
ATGACGCAGTCGGTCGCCTTTCCCTCCAGTCGCGAAAGCAGCGTTTCCGCAGCTGTCCTCGGGACGAGCTTTTTCTGAATTAGCCTGCTTCGTGCACCGTCCACGTACCGATTCGTCGCCGCTTCTACGGCATCGCCCGCATGCTCGGGGCTACGCAGGCGTCGCAGCTGATATCCGTGTTGGGCAAGTTCGTCGACTAGCGGTCGACGCCTCAACGTGCGGTGCACCGAATCTTCAGCGATTCCCCGGAGCTTCTCCACCACGCGGTTCGGATTTGCGAGAAAGAGCGCCTGCACGCCACATTGCACCTTTTCTACCAGTTCACGCTCGTCAATCGTGTGAACGTCGATCCGTCGCAGTTGGTCAACCGCGGCTGGTACGTCAGACTTCCAACAGCCAAGCAGCCTCTCGAACCGTTTCTTTCGTTTCTTGGCCACAAGAAAAGACCGCGTGAACTCCTCCACTGACTCCGCGCTGCTCGCCGCCTCGCACAACTCGGATAGCTCCCGAGCGTCGCTGCCCGATGCGAAAACGAACCGATCGTCGTTACCCGCCAACTGCTCGCCGATGGCCTGAAGAAGCCCGTCATTGCAGAGAGCAGCGAGACTCCATTTACCGCTTGGATGGGTGCGTTTCACCTGATGGAATTCTCGATAGGACCCGGCTTTAACGACAAACTCCGCCTTGTCGATCCTGGGATCCTCAATACGGATTTCATCCGTGTCGCCTCGGAGCATTCGAACCAACTGCGAGACCGTCCACCACGTTTCGTAGCGGTTGCCGAGCTTATTTGCGGGTCCACCCTTAATGGGCATGTCGAAGAACCCTGCTTTCGGAACGAACTCGTGCGGAAATCAATCGGCTGACCGCTAACATCGACCTACGATGAAATTCACGTCAATAGCCTGGGATTGGTAAGCAGCGAACGCGATCCGAAAAACCCCGGATCGGATCGAACCGAGTTGAGAAACGCAATTTGTAAAGGCCACAGTTTCCACGCCACAAGTTATCACATGGTCAAAGGCGAATGGCTTAGCGGAACGTGTCAATAGAAATGAGACAACGCCCGTTGGAATTTAGTGAAGTAACTGATGGCATTCGATGGTATTCGCGGGTTGGTTTATCCACACTTCGTCCGGAACGCTTGGCGGACGAGGATGCCCCTTAACAAATCGTTCAGGGTGTTTATGATAAGCCTGGTCCAGCACCGTTTGTCTGACGGCCTGAATCTGCTGTGTCAGCCCATAGTGGACGGTGTCGGGGGTGTGCAATCCCAGGCCGCTGTGACGGTGTTTTGTGTTGTACCAGTGAAAGAAGGCCTGCAAATAGGTGCGCGCTTCTTGCGGATCGGTGAAGCGCTCGGGGTATGATGGGGTGTATTTGAGCGTCTTGAACTGGCTTTCAGAATACGGGTTGTCATCGGAAACGCGGGGTCGAGAGTAGCTGGCCAGGATGTCGAGATCCATCAGCAACTGCGAAAACGTCTTGGCCGTCATCGGTGCGCCACGGTCCTGGTGCAGCGTCAGCTGTCCGGGTTGAATGCCCTGCTTCTGGCACGCGTTGGCAATAAGCCGCTTTGCGTTTGTGGCGCTCTCCCTTGCGGCGACCATCCAGGCCACGACATAGCGGGAGAACAGATCCAGTACGACGTAGAGGGGAAAGGTCACCCACTTGCGGGGTCCTGGCAGCCTGGTGATATCCCACGTCCAGACCTGGTTGGGCGCACTGGCCATCAACCGGGGTGGTTCGAGACGTGGATGACGCCGCTGGTGTCGCCGCTGGCGCACCTCCCCTGCGTCGTGCAGTACCCGATACATCGTGCGGATCGAGCAGACATACCGTCCTTCCTCCAGCAACGTGGCGTAGACTGCCGCTGGGGCCCGGTCTGCGAAGCGATCCTCGTGCAGGATGTCCAGCACGGCAGCGCGCTCGGTTTGGGAAAGCGCACGTGGCGACGAGGGGCGCGCGCTACGAGGACCCGATCGCGATGGTTTACGCGCACGGTAGACCGAAGCACGCGCCACACCCAACGCCCGACACGCCCCCGCCAACCCGACCTTTGGGGCCAGTTGTTCTGCCGCACGCATCATACGTCGTCGTCGCTTGGCGGACGGTTCAGGGGGATGCCCAGGATCTCGGAGGCTTTTTTTTGGATCTCGAGGATCGTGTTCGCCTGCTCCAGCCGTCGACGCAAACGGGCGTTTTCCTTGCGCAGTTGCTCGTTCTCGACGGCGACCTCGTCGCGGCGACGTCCCTTGGGTCCCCGCGATTTGGATAGTGCCTTGAGCGACCCCTCACGACGCGCCCGACGCCACTGGGTCAACTGCGAGGAATACAACCCTTCGCGACGCAGCAGCGCGCCAACTTCACCAGGAGCCCGGCAAGCCTCCGCCTCTTCCAGGATGCGAAGCTTATACCGCGCGGTGAACCGGCGACGCTTCGCACGCGCAGGCACCTCCGGATCCGGCCTCGTGGTTGTGGAGGTCCCGCGCGGGACCTCCACAACCAGAGACCCCTTGCTGCCGTTGTCTCCAACATCGACTCTTGACCTCATCTCGTGCTCTCCTCTCCGCCCAATGTACGACATTAAACTCGGAGGGGGAGTTGTCTCACTCTATATTGGCACGTAGGGTAGGGCAGCGCCCTGCTGGCGCCAGTATCAATTATCGGGTGTAAGTACACCGAGACACTAACAACTAGCACATGGAGTGCCAGCAGGAATGCATTCCTTCGGTTCAGACGAACCGAAGGAGGAGCGTCCGTATTCTTTGTTTGCTTCATAAGCTGACCTCCCATCTCATCCATGTTCGGAGATTCGTCTTCCTCGGAAGGCGCTAACAAAGGATGCTGCTCCGGAGCGTTCGCTCCCCCAAACCATCCGCCTTGTCGCGACAGAAACTACAAATCGCCTGACTTTTAATGCAATATCGACGTTGCACCGTTCAGCGTGTTGAAATATCGCACGGGACAGGTACCATACTTTGAACCGGTAACGAAATAAGCCGTAACACATCCCTCAGATTCCCAGTCAGAGCGAACGTTGTATCGGCCTGTTTGTTCGTGCTCTCTGAGTCGCCACATTGTCACTTCAGCAAGGGCCTTCGTCTAACGCCCAGTTTCCTGAATAAACTCTCTAATTTGCACTTCTCGCCGCGAGGTTGTATGTGGACCGGAGAACGCTCTATCCAACAGGTTTCGAGACAGTCTCTCGTTTGTGATAATGGATCCACGTCGATTCTTATTCAGTTGCCGAATCGAGGCTGACAGAGTTGCGAATTCTTCCTGGAGTTCGAGAGGCGGAAACATAGCAGGTAATCGTCGCAGCTCTGTGGCATTGATGTTCGCCATTCCCACAGCGCGGCGTGCTCTCGAAGCAAGCATGGATTTCAAAAATGTCGTTTGCATCATTGCCCAAACGTAAGGCGGTAAAAGCTTGTCTACATCAACTCGAACACGTATCAAATAGGACGCAGCAACTGCTTGAAGTTCGGATTCCTTCCACAACCCAGTCCTTGCCAACGAGGTCGATGCTATTCGTTCGATTGAACAGAATATCCCCTCGCTGTAGTAGCTGACGATTAAGTTCGGTTCGATCGAGATCGACGAACTTCAAATCGCCCATTTCGATTTCTCCGACGGATGAAATGTTGTTCGTGCGTAAAACCGGGACTCCTCTGCCATCTGTGTTCGCGCGTTCGGACGTCCCATATTGTGTCTCGACAATTGCTTCTCCAAGGTGCGCAACCGTCCAACCCATCGGATTCGTAGCCGGATCGCCGAACATCTTGATGAAAAGTGCTGGCAAAATGCGTGCCATTGTCGGTTCGCACGTGGCGTGAATCTCAATTCCACCTTAACGAACCGGATTGACTGCCGGGCTTGCAGCGGCGCTCTGGATCTCGAGCGAACACCAGCTTTTTTCACCCCGTCCAGCAGCCGGAGGCCAGTTTTGGCCAGGCGCGCGGTTTCGTCTCCACCGCGTAAGTCCAGGCAACCGTGGACGAATCTTTCACGCTTTCCGGCACGAGCACCCGGCGATAGAGACTTCGACTGCCGGGGCGGAAGCCTTCCAGGCGGTCGATGGCGGGCAGGAAGGATCTGCGATCGTAGAATCTACGCGCATTCAACTCTCCCACGCGGCCAACTCTGTCTCCGGGAGAGGCTCGAAGAAACTGTCGTCCAACACAATCTGCCCCTTCATCGCTTCGAATCGTCGCGTACCTTGGTGTCTCCCGTACGGGACAACGCGCGCGACCGGTTCGCCGTCACGGGTAATTACGACGTACTCGCCGGCGTCGACTCGCGCCAGGAGCCCGGAAAGTTCTGTTTGTGCTTCATTTACGTCAACCGAATGCATCAGTTTTCTCTCACGGCAACAACTCCGGCAACGGGTCAATAAGAGAACGGTGGAGAGCGGTAAACGGGAAACATCCGCCTATCGATGATACCACGAAAACAAAAGGCAACACGAACCTCGCCGCGCGGATTCAGGAACTTTCCGGCGGAAAGGGAAAACTCTTGTTTCGGGGAACGAAGCGAATTGTTATTCAAGCTTGAATGAGTCCGACACATCACAGAGCAGATCGTTGATGGTTTTCACCGCCTCCGGATCGGGAGACTTTTCTCCTCCGAAATCGATTCGGACCTTAAATTTAAGATCATTACCCACAGCGGCTTTGGTAATTTCCGGAATTTGATCAGCCAGATCCTGGATACCATTCGCTTCAAGTTCCGCTTCGGCACGCAGCGCGCCCGTCGGTTCATCGCCGCTGCCATAGGGTCCCCCGCCGGCTTCGCCGACACCCGTCTGCAACGGAATCTGCAGGATTACATGCTGTGCATTTCCGATACCGCATGGCCACTCAGCGCTGTCAGGACTGAGCTCGATCCACCGCGCACGAATACCAGCATCAATTGCTGATTCGACAGTGGACCAGGGCAGGGTCATCCCGCACTGACCCGAAAGCGCCGTGGAGATAGCGAGCGCGTTGGCTTTGTCTTCTACCCATGCGCTCGGTATCGACGTTGGCATCAATTTAGTAACGTCGATACCCTCCGGCGGCGGTCTCAGGACCGCTGCATTCGTGAGTACTCCGGGCGGTACAGGTTCCTTGAGAATCGAGGCCGGCCCGTTCGTCAACCACAACAGGCCCAGTTCAACGGCTTGGGAAATAGCGACTTCGACTATGTTTGTGTCGCACTTAGGGATCATAACTGTTTCCTCGTAACCCTCCCTTTGTACGACTACCGTGTGGCCACCCGAGAAATAGTCATAGACTTCCTGAACCGCGAGTTCATCGGACGACCAGAGCCCAAGGAGTTTTTCGTGCTCGAGCAGGTCTGGAACGAGTTCACTTAACGTGGCCGCTTCCGGCAGAAACACTTCAAGGCCTGGATCTTGTACGGCAGTCTCGTCGATAGACGTCCGCCAGAACGTCCTGATGGTCCTGTCGGGGCGGATTACCTGTGCCACCCATATCCCTTCCTGTACGCCATGTACTACGGTATCCAGAATCTCCTTCTGCCGCAGCATTTTCGGCAATTTTGCAAATTGAGAAAACGCTCCGACAAGATCCTTTACCCGGCGCGACGGTTCCTCTTCCCGCCATAAGTCGTACGGACCACCAGGCATCATTGCTTCCGAGTTTATGGGTGTCTCCTGGATGCGGGCCCGCCTGTCAGCCTTTATGGTCGTGAACAAGGGTTCGTCAGTCACGACGACTTTGAAGGCGTGGACGTCGTTGCTTTCGTTCACCGCAACAACAATGGAATAGGCCTGAGTGACGGCTTCCGGAATCCTCCTGCGCGACGCTTGTGTTTCGCTTGAGAGCATTTGTTCGCGAATCGGATCGATTGGTTGTCCCTTGAGTTGTTCACCGACCTCCATCCAGCCGAGATGCTCACGGACACGAACGCGCACCGCGTCGAGACCGTCCCTGGAAGGAACGGCGAGGACGATTGCGTTCCGATTCACACGCGGGCGATCGGTGGCAGTCGTCTCGTCGATGAATCGCCTGGCGACGCTGCTCGGTTTACCGGACTCCGATACCGCATCGGGGCCAAGCACAGCGTAGTGAAACTTGCCGTCGTCCCCGATGTCTCGAGGTCTCGCTGGAAGGTTGTGCACCGTTGCGCCGCCTGCGGCTGCGCCGGAGGTAAGGGAGCGCTGTTTCTCGATCGCATCGATCAGTTGCGCCTCTACGAGAGACTGAGATACACGATTGCTGCAGGCATCGTGGTGCATTTGGCGCAGATTGGGCCGATTGCCCAACCTCCATGCCCCTGGCAATTGCCCGTCGGTACTTTCTTCTCCGGTGGCGACTTCCGCTTCGTCGAGAAACCACGACAGTTCCGTCCAGCGACGCAGAGCCTTTTCCAGTTCTATTTTATCCGGATCGGCTGATCCAACAAGCACCATGATTTCTCGGGTGAGCGCCTTGTGACCAATGGGTTGAGAACTGAGAAACACGGCAATAACAGCCTGTTCCATCTCCCGATGGCTCAGGCCAGTCGTCTCGATCTGAATGGCACGTGCCTTGGACAACTCGCCTTCAAGGATCGGCCGCCATTCCTGATGCTGCCCCGTGGCCGAGTCAACGCTGGCAAAGGAAGCGAGATCACTCGCGGCTTCGCCCAGACCGTCTTTTTTCGGATCGGCCAGCAGGATATTCGGCCCGACCAGCGGACTGGTGTCCCACTTCTCGGCATCACGCAGGCCAATGGCAAACGTCCGCAGGATGCCACGAGTGCGCTGAAACCCTTCCAGTTGAGTCCAACGGGAGTAGAAGACCTCCGTGAGGTCGGGGTGGAACGGATAACTGGCAAGGAATCGCTCCTCGGCCGCTCCACGTTCCTTTGCCGTCTGTTCGTCCAGCGTTGCGACGCTGCCAATTATAGAAGTGACGTGGGGTCGGAATTCACCCGGGTCGCGGATGGATTCCGGTTTGAAGAATCGACGCCGAAGCACTTCCGCCACGTCCTCCTTGCTTACGGGGCTTGCATCCTCCTCCATTTGCCGACCGAAGACTTCCGCCACGTCCCGCAGGAGTTCATTTCCAAATTCGTCGTGCTTCCTCGGATCCGAGGCGAGAAGTGAGGCCACCATCGCACAGCGGTCCACTTTGACCACGGCCTGCGTTAGATATTGGAAAAAGCTGATCAAGCGGCCTCGCGAATCCGGCTGCGCCTCAACCTGGCTTCGGATATACATCAGCACTTCGTCAATCAGCACCAGTGTCGAGAGCCCGTCCGTTTGCGGTCTTGACAGAAGTTCCACCACTAACGGTTCGGCCGGAGGCGTATCGCGCTCCTGGTCTTCGCCTTCAGCGTGTATGAGGCGGAGGCCATCGGCCCCTGCCAGTTGGAACGCGAGGATGCTCCACGGGTTCTTGAGCATTCTGATCTCGCCGCCGGGACCCAGCGTCTCGACACCCTTTTCGAGGTCGATCTTGTCAAAGCATAGCGCCGCCACACGGGCTCCAGGCATCCTGAATCCAATGTGCGCATCGAAATCCTTCACGGCTGGCAGGTCCGGAAGATTGTCCGGATCGTGTGCGAGATGCCGTAGCGCGATGAGCGTGTGGGTCTTTCCACCTCCGTAATTCACCGACAGTTTCCGATAGGCCTTGTCGCTCTGGCCGGCCAGCCGCGTCGCTACATCCTTGACCAGTTCGCGAAGATTTAAAGTCGGATACGTCAGGGCGAAGAAATCTTCTGGTCGCTCGTACACCGGACGTCCACCCTTCTGCATCACCACATCGTACAGATCGGCAGCGAATATGGCCAGTGGCAATTCACCGGTTTTCAGATCGTCGCGTAGGTGAACCACCTCGTGCCAGGGTCTGCTGGAGGATTTGATTGCCATATTTACCTCAGTGTGGCGAACACTCTTCTGTGTGATAATAAACGATCAATTGCCACGATGTGATCTTTCGGTGGAAACTAAGGTAAGCTCACGAAGCTTGTCTCGGAAATAGCAGAAGCTTGGTGACGCATTGTTGTCCACATCCATTAGAGGAGCGACTCTTTCGGACCATGCAGATTTCTCCCTGCCAACTGATTGCCAACCCTGATTCATGAGTGTACCTGAGCCACCGGCGAAGACCGCGTCGGCCAAGAGCTCCCAGGTACCACAAATAGAGTCGTTTTTGTAACCACTCAGCACGCTCTCGTTGCGTTTCGGATATGCTGCCCTGATCGCGGCAATGTCGCCTAGAAGCCATGCTTCGCCTTCCTCGACTGCAAGGCAGAACCGGGTCACCGGTTTCGGATTGCAGACATTGAGGACCGCGTATAGTTGCTGGCGGAACGTCTTCAGACACTCATTGTCCAAGTCGCAAACCAAGATGACGGCTGCAGGATAGTTCTCAGGGTAACCTGAATGGGTCTTTCCATACCCCCTGAGCATCCTCGGCAGATGGTCGAGCAGATGTCGATTTCTCGCTACGGTACCACTTGTGAGTTTCTTCGGAATGCGGCCAATTCCTTTGTAATTCGTAATCTTGAATGTATGTTGATCGCCGATGATTTTAGGAATCAGAATGTCGAGGGCCTTCTTGCCGGACGCGTCTTCGACGAGTATATCATAGTGCATCCGATCACCTCGCGTCCAGATAGTCGCTATACCAAAGGCCGCCCAGGGGCAGGCCCTCTTCGACCATGTTGTTTACGATAGGATCGTCGCTCGACCTGCGAATCGTTGATAGACCGTCCGTTCCCTTCTCCAGGATCCAAACTTCATTGGGCTCCAAGGCATCTACGAAGTAGGGTTGGTGTGTTGTCACAAAGACCTGAGATCCGCCTCGTGGGTTCCTGGCGTGTTCGCGGAACTCGTTTGCCAAAGTTTCTAGAAGCTTGTGATACAGGCCATTCTCCGGTTCTTCAATGCAAAGGAACGGTGGTGGTATCGGATCTTCGAGCATCAATAGGTAAGCGAAAACTTTCAGCGTTCCGTCGGACACTTGCTGCGCATAGAAGGGGTTCAGAAAGCCAGTGTCGTTGAATCGGAGGAGTAGTCTACCGTCGTTGGTTCTTTCCGTGTCAATCCGGTCTACGCCCGGTATTTTCTCGGCGATTTTTTTTAGTATAGTTTGGAACCGTCCCGAATGCTCGCGTTCCATATATTGCACCACGTTGCCGAGATTGTCACCACGGATATTCAGATGCTGCTGGAGACCAGCCAGTGGCAGACTTCGCGCCGCGTCCGGCGTGAAGTAGCTAAGATACCATCCCTCAATGAAGCGGCGAAAAGCGGATATGCGAGGGTGCTGCTTCAAGGCTCCGAGTGTGGCAATGCCGAGTTTACGACGGTCATCCAATTCGATAATCTCTGTCTCACTCGATTCCTCCGTTTCTTCTGTTTCTTCGCCAATCAGCAGGGCTAACAAGCCTTCCAGTTCAGACGCCTCCTCGCCCTCATCTATCTGACGCCCTTCCTGTTCTCCCTTCCATGCTACACCGCTCCCATTATTGAGCACCAAAAAGGAGAACGGGCGACCATAACTCTGGCCTTTTCTTCTTTGCCTGAGTCTTTCTCCTTGCACATAGGGGCGCCCAATTTCGTCCGCTTCGATGGCGATTTCATATGTAATCGGCCGCGCGTTTCCGTGTTCCCTGTAATATACTTCAAACTCAATTGGGCCTGTTTCTCCTTGCGTCAGCATCTTCTCGAATCCGCCTCGCCCTCGTGCGTCACAAGCTTCCTCGACGCCGTTCTTAAGTGCGTCAGCGAGGAATCCGAACGCATCGAATAGGACGCTTTTTCCGACCCCATTTCTTCCGATTACTGCCGTCATCGGGGTCAAGGGTTGGTTTCCCCGTTGGTTCCAAAGGCGCCCCAATGTCACGTCTTTAAGCACTTTGAAGTTTCTTACTCTGAATCCTTCTATCCTAGGCATTCTGCGATCCTCGTTAAATTTACGCTAAGCACCCTTTGAGCCTGAGTTTGGCTTCCTTCCCCTTCACTATGCGGTTCTCCTCAGATGGTGCGGACAGCGGTGTCAAGCCGCCGGACGAGATTATCGAAATCCTCGGGGCATTTCTGACGAATGGCGTTTAGTCGGCGCGACGCCTCTTGTGCCAAGGGCTCTCGACCACCGCCGGGCTTGTCCGATAAGTTGCGCTGGGCGACAAGCGGCTCGAAGTACTGTTCCTTGACCTGTACTTCCGCTCGAACGCGCTTCCAATTCAAATCTGCGGACAAATCCAGGCCCGCGAGGACCCAGGTCTCAAGCTCTTCCCAAGCGTTTTCGGCCAAGAATACCCGAACATCCCCAAACTCCGCTTCTATCTGGTCGAGTCTCTGACGCCGTCCTTTTTCGCCGTCCCGGTCGACGCACAGAATGAAGATGTCCATCATTCCTTTATAGCGCTCTACGATTTCCGCTATTCGGTCCCGTTTCATTGCTTCAACAACGCCACCAAGTCGTGGGTCCTGGCAAACTCGAATACGTGCCTTCGACTTACCGATGGATCGAAGAAGCTGGCTGAAGATTGGATTCAGGATGTATTGATCCTTGCGGTCGTCTTCCGGGATGATGAGAACTCTCACGAGCCGTGCTCCGCTTCGTCGTAGTCTTCGTTGAAGAAAAGCGCATCCTCCATCCAGCCGGATTCATGGAGCCGCCCTAGTCCTTGATCCTGCCGCAGTTCCCGCACGTTGGGCAGTTCGGCAATCGGACGGATGATGGCATCGGAAGTATCTTCCAGGCGGCAGACGACCGAGGTGTGCTCGAAGGTATTGTCGTTCATTACGGTCAACAGGGTTGGCGCATGGGTTGTGGTGAGTACCTGAATACCGTGCTTCGCGGTTTGCCGTTCAATTAAATCCGTTAACAAATTCAGTCGCACCGGGTGGATACCATTGTCAATTTCCTCAAAAAAGTAGAAGTTGGACGGGTTTGTACCGAGCATCGCCGCCAGCATGGCGAGAAAACGCAGTGTGCCATCCGATGCGCTATAGGCCGATACTTTTCTACCATTCGACTCGCAGAGCGTGAGATGGATTCGACCGCTAGGATCACGTGGGAACTCGAAATCCTTTATGTCCATTGGTGTGAGTTCGTGTACCCAACTTGCCAAAATCTCTCGGCGATTAGGATCGGCGCAGGCTTCTTCTAGTACCGTCGGCAAATTCTCGCCGGAGTCTCCCAATATGTTCACGCCGGGGAAACTCGGTTCCCGCATTCGGTCGGACGACGGTTCCAGAAAACGCATACTGTTTAAGAGGTGGTGGATTTCATAACAGGACCTCCTATAGGAGAACTTATAAGGGATTTTTAAGCCTCTGACTATCTGTGAAAGGATTGGTTGTTCCAGATGTGATAGAGGCAAGGCACTAGAAGTTTCAGGCGTGCGGATCTTGAGTTGCATATCGGAGCTATAAGCTTCGAAAATAGTCTCCGTGTCGGACGTGAGTTTTTCTTTTAACAATTGGAACCTACTGCGACTCGCTGGGTCGTATTCAACCTCAATCAAGTAGTGCAGTTCAGTGTCGTTCAATTTAAATTCAACCTCAAGAGAAAACTGGAGTTGCCCAAAACGGACAATTTCGTCAGCAGCGCCGCGGATTGGTTCCCATTCGTGTTGACCGCCGCCGCCATATTTTCCGCCAAATATCTCGGCCAGCTTATAGCCGCGACCGATACCGTGTAGAAAACGGAAGGCGTCGCGAATGTTGCTTTTGCCGCTGGCGTTCGCGCCTACGATTACGGTGAACGGGCCGACGCGCAGGGTCTCGTCGGCGAAGTTCTTGAAGTTCACAAGGCGAATAGACTTAATCATCTGACTCTCTCCAGTTGGCTATTCAATCGCTACTTGGCTTCGACAGGCTCACGCATTCATAGAATAAGTACATCGGAAAGAGATTTTTCCTAACCCCCGACCAAGCTTTCGGGACGCGGCTTGTCTGGCGCTCCTGAAGCGCCCTGGTCCGCGGTCCGTCTCAAGGCACTCAGATCCACTACTTGCCGATCCGTCGACCGCTGTTTGGTTTGGAGATGGGCAACAAGGGACTCGATATCATAGTCATGTTCCCGCGCGATGCTGTCTTTGATCTGCCAGAGTTCCTCGATGATTTTGTCAGACATCTTCAGCTACTCCCATAAGTTCTTGAGGGGTGCATATTTCGGGACTGGTATGCCCGTGTATGCTACAAATGCTGCGCACGACGGGTTTGGTTTCGGCATTATCAAGATGCCGACAGTTCCAGATCAAAAGATAATCAATGCCGTGTACCGCGGACACGGCAATATGCAGGGCATCGTCCAGGGCCCTGGCGGGCACGGCTTTTCCCGGGAGAAGCACTTTGGACAACGCAACGACGCTCCCCGTAATGGGCAATATGGATATACTGGATAACGCATCAAGACATCGCGCCGCCGCCTCGATGTTGCCCTTTCCAGCCTCTTCAAGCGCAACATCAGAGGTGTAAAGACTGAATCGGTTTCTCTGTGTTTCCCACCACTCAACCGTGATCATTTGCCAGGCAGACGCCAGCAGATCCCTCGTAGGTCGAGCTGTCAAATATGACACGATCGAGGTCTCGATGTATACCGTTTTCTTATCCATTGCCATCCGTTTTCTTTCCGAATTGCAACCGACTCTGCTGTGGTGTTCCGACATCACCTCGCGCCGCGACGTGATTGCTCAAGGCCTCCAGTATGGAGCGCTCGTCGGATCCGGCGTCGGCCAATTCGATGATGGCCTGAAGTATTTGATTGAAGAGGGCGTTGCGCTGGAGACCGCGGGTGTCCAGGTAGTCGTCAACTTTGACCTGGTCGCCAGCGCGCCAGAGGTGCATTAGTTTGTGTAACTGGTCGATTAGTGGTACGGGGTGACCGCCATGGGTTTCAAGTCCGAGATTGCGGCCCTTACGGCGACTCCAGGACTTGAGTTTGACTTTTGCGCCGCTGCCGGACTGGTCCGCGTCCTCAATTGTCTCGCTCTCTTCCAGTTCGTCGCCCGTTCCGCTCTTGCCCGATTGCGCGAGAATGTCGTGCTGCTTGACCAAAGCTGTATCGGAAAGGTTGCAAGACAGGGCATATAGAATGCATCCCCCCACCGGAGCTTCCGCCGTTCCAAAGTCGTGGCGATGAAGAATATAGTACGTGGTCACATCGTCGAGGCCCGTCGCTGCTTCCTGATCTTCTTCCTGAGTTAGCACGCGACCGACGACGAAATCAACGACCATGCGACGCACCTCGCGCAGAAACTCCGAGACGGTCATTAACTGGTTAGGGTCGTTTGCTTTCTTGACGACCGGGTACTTGCTAAAGGCTTCTAAGGCCGGGCCGGTCGCGGCCCAAACGAAGTCAGGGCCGCGGATGCCTGCGTCCCAGAAGTCGTGGAGCCTCTGGGTGATATTCTTGCGCATTTCTCTTAGAACATTATTGTCCCATCCAGGGCGGATGGCAGTGCGTTTCTGGCAGACAATCCAGACGGATGATGATAACGCGGCGGAGGCCATCGCGCGAGTCCTGGTACCCATCTCGGTCTGGATGGGCCATGATCCGTCGACGACGAAACCGGCTCGGATCAATGCGGCGACCAGCGTCTCCCATGCCTCGGGCTGTTTGTTGGCGAATACGACTATGAGCCGCCCGTCTGGCCGCAACGCGGCATGACAAGATCGGAACGAGCGAGCCATTCCGTCTTCATAATTTCGCCTGGATCGTTCTTTGTCTCCATCGAATCTACTGGCGTCGTCAATGAGTTCGCCGTCATCGGTGCTATGATTCCATTTGGGGCCAAGGACATTACTGAACGCCGCCTTGAATTCGGCGGACAACCCCGAAGTCGAGCGCCTCAGCCAAACATAGAAGAAATCCATGAGGTCGGAATACGGAATGGCGTCGTAGTACGGTGGGTCGGTTACGATGGCGTCGTATTTCCCCGTTATTCCGGTCGCGCTGGAATTCTTCACGGTTGTCGTTTCCGCCGAATGAGCTGCTTGGAGCGCATGAGCGATAAAGCGTGAGACCCAATCAAGCGCACCGAGATAATTTCCGGAGGAGTTCGACAACGGATTAACTTCGGTATAATCCCACACAATCGGAAGGGCAAAGCGCGCAAAGGTATGACCGATAGTCTCTCTTCCGTTGTGCCAGGAGCAGATCGCGCTCGAATAATCCGCCAATCGATCATTCACGAGCATAAGACTTGCAAACAGCCCCTCGCGCCAACTCTCAGGCGACCCGTCATGCTCCTGCATGAGTCCCCGAACGGCAAGAACGAAAGAACCAATCGCCATCAACTGCCGATTCGTAAACAGCTTCCGCCAGGCGTCGAATCCGTACAGCGGAACACGGAACCCGAGAGCCTCCTTGCTCGCCAGCGGTTCTTCCGGCAACCCGAACGGGATGTCTGCAAAGAGCGCATGAAGCTTTTCTTCAGTTACTTCAGCTACCACCCGCTCATGGTCCTTTGGTAAGCGATATTCCTTGCCCTTCCGCCCGTCTACCACGACGGCCGTCATTACCGCGCCCAACCGACCGGCGCGGCCTTCGAAGCGGATATCTTCCATGGTCATTATCGTGCCGCAGGACGGACAGGTTGCGCCGGTACGGGACATAGTACCCGCTCCGATGCGCTTGTCGTGCTCCCGCCGTTGCGCCGCGTTGCCGCCGTTTTTCGGGACATCGCGCTCCACGCCGAAAACCACAGTGGCCAATGGCTTGCGATCGGTGGTCTGTCCGCCCCGCCGTTCGTCAGAGTGGGGTAGCGGGGACTGGTCATCGGTCACTGACCGCAGACCACTGACCACAGGCTCCATGGTCAGCAGCACGCGCTTATGGTCCTTCTTGCACAACCAGCGCGTCTTGAGCAGCGGCAGCGTGGCGCGGCACTGTTTGCAGACAACGGTGCGCGCCCATAGGTATGCCACAGTCGGCTTTGCAATCCATCTCGGATTGCGCGGATCACTGAGATAGCCCGCGGCGAACCGTGCATTGAGCGGATCGAGTTGTGGAACCCCGTCATTGTCGATCTCCAGCAGCCGAATGGGGTGTGACTTGAACTTCCTGCCCAGTTCCAGCGGCTCTAACTCGGCATAGGTCGGGTAATTCGAAGCCAGTTCCTTGCGTGCTCTTGCCAAGACCCACCGGCCCCAGGCGCGCACGTGCCACGCGAGGTCCGCTTCCAGCGTAGCATCTTCGCGAACGAGGGCACTGAGCTGGATTTCGCCGCCATCGCCGTGGCCGAGGCGCTCCATAAACGTCCGCAAGCTCGCACCTTTAAACCCTTTCGCCTTCAAGAACGCTTCAATGTATTCAGCGTCCTCCAGCGCAAAGTCGGGAAGTAGGCGGGTCTGCCCGGCGAGTTTCTGTGGATATTCGAGGGTGCACTTGAGAATGAACCAGGCGACCGGATTGATGTCCATGGCCGTCACGTCGCAACCGAGGCGCATGGCTTCAAGTGGAATAGCGCCGCCGCCGGCGAACGGGTCCAGCACTTTAGGTGCCCGCCCGCCGTACGCCTTGCGAATCTCGTCACGAAACCACGTGATGTCAGAACCGCTCTCGCGCTTCCAGCGAAGGATGCCGCCAATCGTTTCCTCTTTGACCCTCTCAACCAAACGGCCGTTTATCCTTTTGCGTTCGATCTTCTCAATTATGCGGCCAGCCATACGCTCCAAGATCTCGTTTCGCGTGTCTGCATCACCTGGATCGGGAAGCAACGTCGCGATCAGGGCAGCGCGGCACGCCGCCAACGGCCTCCTCGCCGGCCAGATATGCAACGTGGAAATATGCCCGTGCCGCACGTTCTTCTCGTGGACAGAGTCCAGGGAGACCTGTTTAAGTGGAAAGGCGACTTCGATTAGGCGTTTGTCGTTGGTGGTCATTATCTATTCTCCCGCTTGCTTTCCCATATCTCGCGCACGAATATGCGGACACCCTCGAGGTCAGGAGCATTTGCGAGGTCTCGCTGTTCAATAACTTGCCGAACCCAACTTGGACCATGTCCACCAATAGCCTTACAGAAACCCTCCATTTCGCCAACGGGCAATATCCATAGGCCCATTCCTTTACAAAGCCCCTGCAGGTCTTGGAACTCTTGTGTCGCCCGACCTGGCGGAAGAGCGGCTTCACCTGCATTCTTAACCGGATCCCAAGGTGAGGCTTGGCGGAAAATTGCGTTTATTCTTGAGCGAAATTGTTTCACGGACTCACCGTTTGATGGTTCCTTGTCGATCGCGCTTGTTATTCCTTTCTTAATCTCGTCGAGAGTAAGCCAAGGCTTGTGTTCCTCTATCGATTTCTTAAGTGCCGTCGCCATCGGTTCCACGACCCCCCAATCTCCATCAAGTGCCTTAATGACGCCTTTTAAGACATTCAAATCATTGAGAATGTCTATGTCGGCAACCACATCCACCGGAACGTCAAGTGCCACTAGTGTCGAAGCCAGTGTAGCCATTCGGTCCTTGCCGTTAGCATGTACAAAAAGCACATCAGGTTGACGATCCCCGTGAACTTCAGGCAGATCCAAAAGGGAACTGTAAAACATGCAATCGGCATCGGCCTCACATATGATCACACGTTCATGGAAGACACCGGCCATAACAGATGAATACTTCATTAACGGATCGGCACTTATCTTTTTAACGTATTCCTTGTCCAATTCCTTAACGCGATTGACGTTTCCGTCGCGCTGCATTCTCAACACGCGAAGGTGCTCGGGGGAGACATTAATTAAACCGTGAAGTACGTCCGGACTGTGCGTTGCCACAAATAGCTGAGCACGAGAGGATTTTTCGGTGGCGATTAATTCTCCAAGCAGCCGAGCCTGCGGCGGATGCAGAAACGCCTCCGGCTCATCAAGTAGCAGAATGGAAAAGGTAATCGGGGACAGTAAATGCAATACAACACTTGCAAAGCTTCGCATTCCATCTCCCTGCTCGTTCAGGGGAACCATTGAGCTGCGTAGTCGTTCGCTGTAGCGACGAGAAATACGTTGCTCATCTCGTGCCAATTCAGGACGTTTTCCAACGAATAGTGGGATGGTTCCGCCACCGGCATGGAAGACTACAAGGTCTTCACCAAATCCTCGTCGGAAATACCCACTAATCCTGCGTTCTAGTAGATCGTCTGAATACAACATATGTATAGGATGGGCTGGTGGTTCGTCGAGAACAGCAATCGCGTTCACTGGATTACTGTCTGTTATACGCGTCTCTGTTGAGAGTCGCGTACAGAATAATGACTTAAACAGACTCATGCCGCTAGGCCAATGGCTTTCAATATCGTCAGACGTGGAAAATGAAAAACGATACCCGGAAAACAAGCGAGATGACCCCTCGGCTGTTACCCGCAAGTGCTTGTAAACAAACGTGACGAAATGCTCTGCTGAACCGGTTGTATGTTTTTCGGTGGACTTTATAACGATCGTCTCTATGGGATTGTCAAATTGATTCTCAAGTTCTCGAAGCGCCAGACTTTTCCCGGCATTGTTGGGTCCCACAAAAACCACAACGTCTGTGGAGTCGAGAGTAACCTTGGTTCCGTCCGAAAAGGTGATACTTTCGAATGAGACTGCAGGAGAATCATCTGGCAGATCCAAGCAATGAATCACCGTAGTGTCGCTGTGGCGAGTTTCATTTTCCATTGTGGAAAGCTCCGATAGTGTTTTTGCTTCCAACCATCTAATTCAGAGAGTGTCGAATGACAGAGTTCTATTTGGTGAAACAAAGTCGAAGGTAATTTGCTAAAAGGAGGATGTTACAGCCCGAACCGATGTCGCGCACGGTACCCGAATCGGAATAACCACGACTTTGCGTCTGGATAACGCTTATAGAGTTGGTCGAAGGCGGCAAGTGGGTCGCCCGCTATCGCAGACTCATACCTCCGTCTGAATATCAGTCGCCACAATCCTGCCTCCGTTGCCTTTCTCCTACTGCGGCGTCACTCGTTTCTCGCAGATCGCCCGACCGCGTCGAGCGATCTCCTCATTGCTATAATGCTGTTACCGTACTCACCTGCTACTCCGCGATTCTCTATATTTCGATTACGTCCAGGGCCTCCTTCGCCGCACGTCCTGCAGTTTCTTCAGTCGTTGGATGAGCGGATCGACTTCGATACCGTGGTACTCCAGACCCGTTGTCCCATGCAATGGCTCGATGTCTGCGTCTCCGGAAAAGGATTGACGCCGGGTTTCCACGTCACAGAAACTCACATCCCCCACACCGTGACTCGCGCGCCGCCTTCGGTTTCGTCTCGGCGATACACCTTGTCGTCCCACGATTTGTCCTCGGCGCGGTCGAAGAGCACAAGGTGCCCTTCCTCCGTAGCGCAACGGCCCATGTAATCGCGCGTCTGCTCTAGACCTTCGACCAGCGTCCGCCGGAGACCCCGGTGAAGCACCTTGCACTCAATGACAACCTTCTGCGTGCGGCCGGCGTCCCCGCCCACGGGCCACACCAGCAGCAGATCGGTGCGGCGGCGGCCCAGGCCGTACTCGCGCTCGATGCGCCCGCCGCTATTGACGATGCGCTGCAAAAACGCCTGCAGCAGTAACTGCGGACCGGCTTCCTTGTACTGGAAGCGCTCTACCCAGTGCTCGGAGTGCTCGCGGAAGAACACCTGGAATGCTGCCAGCAGCCTGCCCACCAGCAGTGCGCCGGCGGCGTCGACGTACCATGCCGGGTCCTGGTGAATCGACATTTCCTGGGTGGTGTAGATGAGGGCGCGCGGGATCACCTCTTGGTAGATCGGGTTGGCGATGCCGACGGGACCGGCCTGCGCGAACAGACCGAGATCGCGAACGTACTGCAGATCGTCGTCTGAAATCGAGTCGATTGCGTCGCCACCGGTCAGTAGCGGTTCGACCACCCGGCGGACGCGATCCTCCTGGAGCTTGTCGGTGAGTTGATCCAAGTGGGTCTCGCGGCGGAGGATCAATTGCTCGCGCGCGTCCTGGACGGCGTCGGCGGTGATGGATTGGCTGCGGTCTCGGCCGGCCTTGTTCTTGAAGCAGGCTTCGTAGGCCAGGGCGTTGACCAGCCACGGCTGGCCCTGGGTCAGCTCCCAGACGCCGCCTCGCGCCTCGTTCGTGAACGCCTGGCCGGTCTCCTCGGTGTGCTGCGCCAGCAGCGACTCGACTTCGCGGCGCGAGAAGTCCCCGAGCCGCAGGGACTCGGCGCGGACGTTGAAGGCGCTGCCACCGGCGACGATGGCGTTTTCGGCGGAAGACCGGATGCGGTAGTCGCGCACGTCGCGCACGCCGCACAGGATCACGCTCTGTGGAAAGCGGCGCGGGCGGTCCGGGTAGCCGGCGCGCAATTGCCGCAGCACTGCCAGCAGAGTGTCGCCGATCAGCGCGTCTATCTCGTCGATCATCAGCACCAGCGGCATGGCGTCCGACTCGGCCCAGCGGGCAAGGGTTCCCCGGAAAGCCTGGTGCGGACCAAACGCTTCGAAGGTGTCGAGACCTATCTTTCCCAGTGTCGGGTCGTCTAAAACGTACTCCGCCTCGGAGGCCATCTGACCGAGGATGGCCCGCATGGCCGCGGCCACGTCTTCCCGCGCCGACTGCCCCACCTCGACGTTGACGTACAAACAGCGGAACTCGCCGCTGGCGTTGAGTTCTTTCCTCAGGTCGAACAACGCCGACGTCTTGCCCGTCTGCCGCGGCGCGTGCAGGACGAAGTACTTTTCCTGGCGGATGAGCAGCATCAGGTCTTCGACGTCGAGCCGCGCCAGGGGCGGGACATGGTAGTGCATGTCCTTCTTTATGGGACCCGCCGTGTTAAAGAAACGCCTGGCTGTTGTTGTCATTTGTAACGACTCCTTCCTGGCAAGGGCGCTTCAAGCCATTGCGCAACCTGTTCTTCCAGGACCTCCGGCCGCCCGCGTCACTCGGCTGCTTCCAATACAACGCCCGGCGTGATTACGTGAGCGACAGACTCACGGTCCCTGGCGAGTAGTCTTGTGAACGGGTCCCTGACCCGCATCAGTCTCGGACGCGGCGTTGCACAATCAAAGACGACGTATAGCCAGTATTCTTCGCGGTGGATGCAGGCGTTAGCCCACTCGTTATGTTTCATCTCTACACTTCCGGTTCCGGCGCGACCCTTTACCTCTATCCTGCGGCGTTCCCCGTCGGTTCTAACTGAGAGAAGGTCAAATCCCGGCCAGTCGGGTAGTCCACCACGTCGGGCGAGTTCGGGTTTAGAGACATCCTTTACATCAGCGTCTGAGCTCTCTTCAAAATTGACGGCGACCTCCACGGCGATGGATTCGACGTCGGCATCGTAGCGTTCTGCGTCTTCGCTATCCCGGGCCGGAACAACGAGCGCGTGAACCAGGAACTCGACCTGGCCGGCCCGAACACGGTCTGATTCAGCCCGCAATTCGGCCAGCCGGCGAGCCCGGAGTGCCGCCTGGCGCCGCTGGCGCGCCTTGACTTCGCTCAGTCTCTCATTCGCCTTGCTATCGCCGGACCGAGCCATCTCTGTAAGGCGCGACCGGGCTGCGGCGAGTTCGGCAGCATCATAGTCGAATCCGCGTTTGACGAAGTCGATGCGGGCCGGCTGAGCGGCGAAACGACGCCGTTGATATTGTTGTAAGAGCGACTCGAGTATGTCCTCCCGTGCAAACCGTTCGGCGTCGGAAAGGAGACTCCGAGCCGCCGCCGCCAGGGTCACGCGTCCTGGTGCGAAGCCGTCTGCTTCTCGCAAAACGAGCAGGCGTTCCACCGGTGACTCCACGACGTTTCCATCGCTTGATTGACGTAGCCCGATCAGTCTGGAATCAAGGAGCCTCGAGGCTGACACCCGGCCCCCACTTTCGTCTATCAAATTGCCTGACCCCACGGCGGTCTCGCTGACCTCCTCAATGGAAATTCTTGCGATGTGGAACAGATAGGGTTCGGATGCTTCGGGGTCGATGAACACCGATCCACGGAGACCGTCGCGTCCGTACCGGCCTATGATCGATGCGGAGATAGCGTCGAAGACCGGTTCTCCAGGATGCATCCACACGACTTCCTCCCGGCTGGCGGGCTTATAGACCGTGAGCTGACCCTGCGCTGCCTCGGGATAAATCTCAAGTGCAGATAACAGAGGATCGGCGGCCCGGGGGCGATCTGGAACAAGTGCGAACGTTTCTTCCAGGTCGCCGTCCACCCGCAGATTGAGCAGGGTCGCGGCCTTCGCCACAAAACGGCGAACAAAACCGGGCAGGAGTCTGCGGAAGGTTTCCTGCTCCGTCTCCTTATTGAGACGGGCGAGCCGGCGGCGCACGTCGCCCCCTTCGCCAAAGAGCGAGCGTTCTTTTTGTTTGAGCGCCTCCACCTGCTCCACAGTAAGGTCACCCTCCAGTCGACTTGCGGCGGCTTCAGCGTCCTGGGTGACCGCCTGCTCGAGATATTCCCGTATGGATACACCTGCGAACAGACGTCCGACAACGTCGAAAACCTTGTCAGAATGAAGTTGTCGCCGCATTGCTTCCAGCTTGTCGAGAAGGGTTTTCAACACACGCCCTTCACGGGTCCCGCCAGCAACGAGATTGACAATGACCACTGGATCGTGCTGCTGCCCATAGCGGTGAATGCGGCCCATCCGTTGTTCGAGCCGCGCAGGATTCCAGGGTATGTCGTAATTCACCATCAGCCAGCAGAATTGGAGATTGATTCCCTCGCCAGCCGCATCAGTCGCTACCAGGTAGCTGGCCCCGCCTTCCGTCGCCGGGCGGCGGAAGAACTCTACTTGCCTTTCGCGATCCTGGTACCGCAGGCCACCGTGAATCAGCGCGACACGACCTGTAAATCCGAGACCTTCAAGTCGACGTACCAGAAAGACGGCGGTGTCCCGGTGCTCGGTGAAGATGATGAACTTCTCGTTTGCGTAACTGGGATCTCTGAGTACCTCGCGAAGCTTTTCGAATTTCGATTCCTCGCCCGTTTCAAGTCTCTGGCGTGACTTGTTAAGCAACGCCTCGACCCTTTGACGTTCATCCTCAAGTTCGCTAAGGCTGACAGCCACGGTGCCGTTCAGCGCCTGCCCTTCGAACGCCTCATCCCGTTCTATCGCTTCCCCCGTCCCCGTGTCCTCGTCAAAGGTCCGCGTTTCGAATTCATCATCGAGAGCATCCAACCGCCGCTGTTGGCCGGCCAGCTGTTCCTCGGTTACGCTTCCAACGCGTATTGCGTCGATCAAAGCGGCCAATTTCTCTTCGCGGCGCTCGAAGGAACGCATTAACGCGTACGTGGAACTCGCCAGTCGCCGCTGGAACACGCTCATCGCCAGCCGCGCGGCGGAACGGTTCAGCTGTCTGGCTTTGTTGTAGAAAAACCTGATGTAATCCGTCGTCTCGTCGTACAGTTCCTGCTCGCTCCCCGGACCCTGCGAAAGAACGTAGCTCAGGGTATCGCAGTTCCTCTGTGGATAGAGTGCGGATCCATCAAAATGGACCATCTCCTCTTTCGTCCGACGGAGAAAGTGTTTGGATCGGGAATCAGGCGAGAACTCGTCGAAGGCGTCCTGGGTCGTGAGTGTTTCCGGGAGCAGCAGGCGCCAGAGAGCGAAGTACGGATAGTCCTTCCCCATATGTGGCGTTGCCGTCAGAAGTAGCAGATGCTGGGCAAACCAGGGAAGGGTCCAGGCGGAATTATCGGATTCAGCGGCAGCAATTGCTTCGGCGAGTCTGTACCGGTCCGTCCTCCGCACCCGATAACCCGGTTCCCTGTGGGCTGACAGCTTGTGAGCTTCGTCGAAAACAACCAGATCATAACCGTCCGTATCCTGGTTTCGGAGTTGTGCAAACATCCCTTTTCCGGCCAGCGTATCGACACTGACGATGACCAGGTCGCTATCCGGTCCAGCGAAAGGATTGCCTGATCGGGCGTCCGCGCCGTGGACGATTCGGAACTGGAGGCGAAACAGCGTCTGCATCTCCCTCTCCCAATTGCCCACCAGACCGGCGGGAGGCACAATCAAGACGCGACGTACCAATCCCCGCGACAACATTTCGCGCACGTACAGGCCGGTCATGATTGTCTTTCCGGCGCCCGCGTCGTCGGCCAGCAGGAATCGTAGGGGAGCCTGTTTGAGCATTGTTTCATATACGGCGATGCGTTGATGCGGCAGTGGGTCTATCGACGACGTTTCGGTGGCGAACGTGGGATTGAAGAGATGACCCCACGCCAGACGATGCGCCTCCGCAAGGACGGAAACCGCGTTTGGGTCGGCAGCGAAGTCAAGGACCGGCGCGGTGGCCGGCGTGGCGGCTGAATCGTCCTGACCGACATCCTGGGAACTTGCGGCCTCCCGCTCCAGTTCGACAATCCTTTGCCAGGCCAGTTTATTCGGGCGCGACTGTCCGTTTTCCCAACGGTTGACGGACGCAAAGGAGACCCCGATCAGATTGGCGAACTGCGTTTGGGTCAGCCCCATGACGCCGCGCGCGCTCTTGATACGCGACCCGCAATCCTCTGGCACAACGTTTGGCATAACGGTTGACATATCGGCTCCTGACCCTTTCTATATAGGTAGCCGAAATATAAACATAGGTCGTGTGGCTGTCAACAGTTATTATAACATGTGCTATATTTGCTGGCTCGACAGACGAGAGGAGGGAGTACAGGGCCTGGAGGCAGAATTCGGAAATGTAGAGGGTGTAGGACCGGTATACGATGGGATTCCACAAGAAATTCAAATGATTCACTTATTATTCTGTGGCCGACTTCCGCCGGCCCGAGCTATGTATCCGATTTCGTTCCCATCACAATGTGGATCTTGCACGTGGGCTTTTTTCACCCCGTCCAGCAGCCGGAGGCCAGTCTTGGCCAATTGGGAGGTTTCGTCTCCACCGCGTAAGTCCAGGCGACTGTGCACATTTCGTTCAACCTGACAGGCACGAGCACCCGGCGGTAAAGACTACGACCGCCCGGGTGGAAGCCTTCCAGGCGGTCGATGGCGGGCAGGCGAGTCTCGGGATCGTCGAATAGGTGCAATTGCCCGTGCACGACGTCCGGGACGCTCGGTGGCGGACCGGGGTGACATTCGGCCAGTCGATGTGGGCCGATGTGACGGGCAAGGCGTTCCTGTGTGGCCGCGTCGGCCACGGGATCGGAAGTCCCCGTTGCAAGGACGTCCCGTTTGGGGACCTCCAGAAACGGGATCCGATCGGGCCTGATGTAGAGGTAACCGCGGACCACCGCCTTTTCAATCGCCAGCACACCGCGGCAGTAACCGTCGTGGTTCGAATGCCCGTGTTTCAGCGTTCCATAGACAAAGAGAGAGATCGCGAGACCGGTTTGGGCCCCCGAAGACTGAACGCCTGCAGCCGTCCCGCGACTCGACTCAACACGCGTGTCAGCGCTTCGTGCCAAAGACGCACCCCATTCCGCGCTTTGCTTTCCGATTCACGATCGATATGTTGTCCGGGCAGGTTTCTGCCCGTCTTCTCAGGCAGGTAACGAAGGACCCCGCCCCACGTGAGACCGGACGCCCCTACACGTTGACCGGGAGATATGGGGAGTTAATGTCGCCAGAGTCGGGGCCGCTGTTCTCGACGAATCAGGACTCAAACTTTCACTCTACGAGTCTGCCATGAAACCAATCTTTCTCAAATGGACCGGCTGCGGCGGTTTCGAGGTCCGTACGGACGCGATCAACTTCGCCTTCGACCCCTATCTGTTCGGAGACAACCTGACCGGCGCTTCACCGGATTTCGACTATATCTTCATCAGTCACGAACACTTCGATCACTGCCACCCGGGCACGCTTCGCCGTCTCTGCCGGGGCGATCGCTTCAAGAAAATCTTCGTCAGCCCCGGGTGCTGCGACCCCGACCGGCCCGTGGACGAGAAATACGGCGACGCCGCATTCGACCGGGATCTGCCCATCACCAAATACCTGGACCCGGAACTCGTGCAGGTGGTCTTCCCCCGGCACCTGAGCCACGTCGGCGGGGAATCCCGCAGCTTTCCCGGTCCCTTTGAGCTGGACCTCGGTCCCATTCACGTGGACATTATCGAGAGCGGGGAAAACCAGAGACCCGACCTGCCCAACTGCGGATACCTCGTCACCGTTCGGGATCTCGACATCTCATTCCTTCATACCGGCGACCTTACCGAACCCTACCGCGCGCTGGAGAAGCTGCGCGGAAGGGTCACCTGCCTCATCCACATGAAGATGGGCCTGACGGAATGGGGCGACGAGGACCGCACGGACAAACTCCTTCAATGCATCGACGCCATCGAGCCGGAGTTCCTGATTCCAACTCACTACCGCACCGACCGCGCGTCCGACCCGATCCCGCACGGGACCTGGCCGCCCGACGTTACGGACGCAGGCGCGTTTATCGAATGGATCCGGGAAACCGTTGGACACAGAACCCGTATATTGCCCTTCACGGCGGGGGTGGAATACGAAGTCGAACTGCCCTCGAAGCGGGTCCTTTGGAAATGGAACTGGTTCAATACGTGGACGACTCCGTCGTGGCGGGACGACCGATCGAACGAGTAGCGAAGCGGAAAGAGGACCTTAAAATCGATCGGAGGCCGGCTTCGCGAAATATACCGGGTCGCCCTGATCAGAAGACGATCAGACCCCGCGCCACCTCCCCCGCAGTGAGTGCATCAAAGGCCTCGTTCGCCGCATCAACACCGTATTTCCGCGTCACCAGTTCGTCAATCTTGAGCTTGCCGGCCAGATAGAGCTCCACCATCCTGGGAAAGTCGTCCCACGTCCTGGCGCTTCCGTATTTGGAACCCCGCATGATCCGCTCGTTGGATTGGAGGTTCCCGGTATCGAACGTCACGGTGGAACCGGTGGGTGGAAGTCCGATCAGCACGCACTGACCCCTGGGGGCCAGACAGTCCCATGCCTGATTGATTACCCTCGGCTCACCCACCGCCACGAACGAGTAATCGGCACCCCGCCCCGTCAGGTCCCGGATCGCCTCCACGGGATCGTCCTCTGCCGCATTGATCGTATGGGTGGCGCCGAACGATTTCGCGTATTCAAGCTTACCGGGGTTGATGTCCACCGCTATGATCGGGTGGGCCTGCACGAGCGTGCCGCCCTGGACCGCGTTGAGCCCTATTCCGCCCGTTCCGAACACCGCCATGCTCGCCCCGGGCGTTACCGCGGCCGTGTTGATTACCGAACCCACACCCGTCATCACCGAACACCCGATCAGCGCAGCGACCTCCAGCGGCATATCCTCGCGAATGGGCACCGCACACGACGCGGGCATCACCGAGTAGGAAGAAAAGCTGCACGCCGGTCCATAGTGATAGACCGTTTCGCCCCTTAATTTCATCCTTGAAGTACCGTCCATCAGCACACCGTTTGACGGAACACCGCGTTCGCACAAGTGCGAAAGACCGGTGACACAATAGTGGCAGCGTCCGCAGGTGGGCGACCACGACAGGATCACGTGATCGCCGGGTTTTACGTGCGTCACGCCCGGCCCGACGTCCTCCACCACCCCCGCCCCTTCATCGCCCAGTACCATGGGCATCGGGAATCCCTTCCAGCCCCCGTCTACAACGTGCAGACAGCTGTGACACACCCCGCTGGCCGCCATCCGCACCAACACCTCGTCCTGCTTCGGCCCTTCCAGGTCCAGTTCCTCCACGACCAGCGGCTTGAGCGGCTCTAACAGTACCGACGCCTGCATTTTCATGGCATACCTCCCGTGTGTTCGATATAGATGCCGGAAATCGGGCAAGCCCTGCCCTTGCCCGGGACAAAAGACCCTTGGCGTCAGGACGTCAGGCGCGCGCGTGGTGCGACTCTGCGGGCGCCAGGTATTTAACGTCGATGTCGGGCGTCTCCAGACGCCGTCCGCCCTGCAGTCTGGAGGTGAGACAGGCCTCGAGAATGCCGCAGACGATCAGGGTGCGTTCAGGCGGGTAAGGCGCACTCCCGCTGTCGATCATCTTCACGATATTGTGAACCAGGCATGCCGAATAGGTGACGTTGGGCGTGGGTGAGAGAAAAAACTGGGTGGACAACGGTGCGTTATATCCATCCACCCGCGCGGCAAAGCAGTAATCGCGCACGGCGCCATTGAGCATGAGCAGGGTGGCACGCAGACCATCGCGGTACTCGATGAAGTAGGCCGCGGGATTCTTCGCCAGGCCCGGCAACTCGCCGGCTCCCAGCAGGTCCCGGGTGCGCCCGTCTTCTTCGGGCAGGCCGCACGGCGTGTCGCTGCGCGAGAGGGCCGCCTCAAGCAGGTCCCGCGACCAGCGGCCCTCCTCACCTGCCCGCCAGACCGCGTCGCCTTCAATCATCTGCACGGTCCTGACTCCGGTTTCCCCGCCCCGCCTGCGTTCAACCATGCACTGCATGCCCTCCAACGCATGGTAGTCCATCGCGTCGGAGCCGCCCACCCCAACCATCAGGGCCTCGCGAATCATGCGCTCCGGCGGCAACTCAACGTCTGGAAGTCTGTAGGCGACAGGCAGCGACGATCCCGCCAGAAGGGGGAAGCCGAGCCGGCGGGAATCCGCTACCATTTCACGGGCTTTCGCGAAACTGTAGGAGAGGTGCTTGTCGTTGAACACCGGCACGGCAACCCCGTCCTGTTCGAATACCTTGACGCATTCCCTGAAGAACTCATATCTCGGGTAGAGAATCTGCCCCCTGTCGTTCTTAGGGTACTCGCCGTGCTCTCCGATGATAAGGACCGCATCCACGGCCAGCCGGTCGCCGCCACAACGCAGCGCGCCTGCTATGGTGTCGAAAACGTCGAACCCGAACTCTCTTGCGCGGTCCCCGCTCTGGTCGCCCTCCGGCTTCTGGTCGACGTAGAGAGACGCAATGCGCGTGTTCGGCAGCCGCCATTTCCCTTCATACGGGTACCCCACCACGAACCGGTCCGCGATGTGCTGTGCGTGAGAGAGGTAGCGATATACGGTGGCGATGACGGCAAGACGCGTGGGCGCGGCGCCCGGCACGCTCCGTTCTTCAGGACGAGCCACTCAGGTTCTCCAGTAGGTGGATTCGGGATTGGGCTTGTAAATTACGTCGAGGTGCGGTGTCTGAACGCGAGCCTGGTCAAGGTTCAGGCTGTCCACCGCTGCAGCCACGAGTCCGGTGGTGAGCAGGGTCCGCTCAACGGGGTACGTGGCTTTTCCCGTGAGGAACATCTGCTCCACGTTGTTGACCTGAGGCGAGAAGAAATTGGCCAGCGTCGTGTACGCGGGCGGCATGGGGAGGTACATCTGCGTGGACAGGGGGTCGCCCCGCTCCGGCAGATGCGCCGCAAAATTGAAATCCCGCACCACGCCGTTGAGAAGAATCATGGTGGATTTCAGGCCGTCGTTGTGTTCGTACTGGTAGGCAATCGGGTCCGTGTCCAGCGACTTCATTTCGTCCAGAGTCGGTAGCACGTGATTGAACCCTGATCGCGGCTGCGCCAGCGTGTGGCTGCGCGACAGGCAGGACTCTAAAAGTTCCCGGGACCATACACAGTTGTGGTGGGCCTCCCAGAAGCGTTCGCCGCGGTACGTGTCGATCCAGCGCACGCCCGTCTCGCCGCCCCGGCGCCGTTCGACCATGCACTGCAGCGTCTCCAGAGCGTGGAAATCGTAGCTGTCCACCCCGCCGTAACCGATGCACATAGCTTCCGTCACACGGGCGTCCAGCGGCATGTCGATAGACGGCGTACGCCACGTCACCGGGAGCGACGAGCCCGCCATGAAGGCAAAGCCCATCTCCCGTGAAATATCGTACATCTCCTTCGCCCACTCCCAGCGCCACGACAGATGCTTGTCGTTGAATACCGGCGCGCTCCTGCCCGAGGTGCGAAAAACAGCCGCAATCTGCTTGAACAACTCATAGCGCGGATAGAGGTGCTGACCCTTGTCATTGGTGCCGTATTCCCCATGCTCCCCTACGAGCAGTATGCCGTCCACGGCCAACTCGGGCCCGCCAAGGGTCAGCGCGTCCGCGACCGTTGGAAAAACGGACAGGGCGGGGAAGCGCGCCGCCCTGTCTCCGCTAAGATCGCCATCGGGTTCCTGGTCCACGTACAGCGAGACCAGGTCCATCGGCGGCCGGTGGTGCCTGCCGTTCCAGCCGTAACCCTCGAGAAAGCGGTCACAGATGTGCTGGGCGTGGGAGTATTTGCGGTACTCGGTAACTACGGCGGCGATCTTTGGTCGGTCGGTCACGGTGTCGGTGGATCCCTGGAGGGGTGTGTGTCTTTTTTGGAGGTTAATCGGCGGGCTTTCGATCCAGGACGCTAACCTGCGCCGGAAGTTTCGGTGTAAACTGGTATCCGGAGTCTGCTTTCTGCTTTCTTAGAATGCCGATTATCTCCTTCCAGCAGGAGAAGAGGCCGACGGGACACCGGGGCATGTCCGCCTTGATCAACTTGTGCAGTTTCCCCAGACGATAGCAGGGTACCGCGGCGTACATGTGATGTTCGACGTGGTAGTTCATATGCCAGTAGAGAAACCGGAACAGCGGGTTCAGAATGACGGTCCGGCTGTTCAACCGAAAGTCGGGCACGTTGTCCTGAAGTCCCACGTGCTGCGTGTTGTTGCAGAGGAAAAGCAACCACCCGCCGTAAAACGGAGCCAGCGTGATCAGCAACGGAAGCATCCACAGGCCGAAATAGAGCGACAAACCTGCAAGCGCCGCGTGCCCCGCAAGCAGGATTCGGGCCCAGTTGAACAGGCGACGCCGCAGCGCGGGTTCCGACTCGGGAAACAGCACGCGCTCCCAGGGTCCCTCCAAATTGCCCAGACTCAACCGGACCACGCCCTTCAGTCTGTTGTACAGACCCCAGGGATTGACGACCGCGGCCTTGATGAAGCTCCCCAGCGTGATTTCCACCGGCAGGACAACCTCCATATCGTCGGGAGGATGGAGGGTGTATTGGTGGTGCTTCGAGTGGCTCGTCCAGAAGAATACGGGATTGTACCAGCCCAGGAAGCTGAATACCTTGAGAAACACCACGTTCAGCCACTTCGATCTGAACACAGTGCCGTGGCAGAACTCATGAAACCCGTTCAACAGGAACGCGTAGCCGGTCCCGTGCAGGAACAGGCCGAGGATCAGGAAAGGCGGTGCAAGGTGTACAGATGCGTACCAGGCAAACGCACCGGTAAGCGCGAGCACGCCGAGGTGGCCCAGGGTTTGCAGGAACCCCAGGAAGTCGCTGCGACGATTCAGAGCGTTCAGCGTTTCACGGTCCAGCGGACACCGGTACCAGCTGATCTTGCGTTTGCTCCTTGCGTCCATATCTCCATCCCCGGTAATCCCGATGACGGCATCGTGCCTGTCGCGACAAAAGCTCGCGGGGGGCGTGCCGAAGTCAGCGCTTGCTTGCCGCCACGCCGTTGTGCAACACGCCGATTCCGGTGATTTCGATTTCGACGCGGTCGCCTGGCTTCATGAAGGTTCCCGTGGTCGCTCCGACTCCGGAAATCGTGCCGGTACTGATCAGGTCACCAGGCTCGAGTGTGATGATCGCCGAGATATACTCAATGATCATATCGACCGGGTACAACATCTGCCCCGTATTGTTGTTCTGTTTTCGTTCGCCGTTCACGTAG
This sequence comes from Candidatus Latescibacterota bacterium, assembly GCA_963662665.2. Lineage (GTDB taxonomy): Bacteria > Latescibacterota > UBA2968 > UBA2968 > JAAXHE01. Next base: position 10,699 of record CAXXJS010000021.1, on the reverse strand, counting down.
GTGCTGATCTCCAGCGACTGGGGATCCCCGATCTCGTCAGACGTCACAATCCACGGCCCCTGGGGTCCGAACGTATCCAGCCACTTTCCGTTCAGCCAGTCGAACCACTTGTCGCGGTCGCGGCTGTCGGTGCGCTCCTTGATGACCAGATCCCGTTCCGACACATCGTTCATAATGGTATATCCGGCCACGTATTTCAGCGCTTCGTCCGCCTTGACGGCTTTCGCCCTGCGTCCCATCACCACGGCCAACTCCCCCTCCCAGTCGATCGATCTGGCGACGGGCGGAATCAGAATGCGGTCTCCGGGGCCGATCACGGTTGTTGACGGCGGCTTCATGAATACCCGTGGCGTTTCCTTGTCCTGGATGGCTATCTTCCCGCCGCCTTCTTCAATGTGGTCCTGGTAGTTGCCTGCCAGGCAGAACACCTTGCGGGGGTTCGGCACGGGCGCCTTGAGCCGCACCTTGCCGATCGGGTGGCCAAGGCGTCCGTCCGCTTTCCCTCCAAGCCGGCCCTCGGCGAAGCGCGTTACCTGTTTGGCCGCGCGCAGACCGGCCCCGCCTGCATCGAGCAACGCGAGCATATCGCCAAAGTATCCACGCGCTTCACGGCCCTGGCCGCTTGCCAGTTCTCTTTCCGCGGCCGAGAGATCCACGACGATTCTGCCATCGGCCACCACGGACCCCACATACCGGTCTCTTCCAATCCCATATGTAACAAGCTTCATTCTGAACCCCCTTTAGGAAACAACCCAGAAGAATCACCGTCGGTCGAACGCTTCCCCGGCTCGAACGCAGACCGACCGTTATCGACCCTTTGCTGGCGTGGCTTCGGCGATGAGTAACTAATCCGTGGGAAACGACAGCGGAAACGTCGGCGCGTTTGTCTGGTGCTTCGTGCGATCGGCGATTTTCATCGCGTGGTATTCCTCGATGAACTCCGCCAGATTCCCGCTGGCCTCTTCAAAGACGACCTTTCCTTTTTCCGCTGTCGCCTTCTCGGCCTCGCCCATCACGCCGCTGTCCGTATACTGGCTTGTCCACTCGATCAGTCCCATCGCGCCCTTCGCGAACAGATCCGTCCAGACATATTTCGACCCCAGCTCGTTCGTTTTGGCGATCTCGCTCCTGATCCGATCCTTCCGTACGCTTTCCGGCGCCAGGTACAGCATCATCGACGTCTCCAGTTCGCCCGCATGGGCGCATCCGCCGGGAAAAACACTCTCGCGCCACTCCTTGTCAAAATTCGGATTCACCTTCAACAACTGCCACCAGGAACAGAACACGCAACTCGCGTCCGTCTCCACAATCGTACGCCTGGCCACCATGTCCACCAGATTGTGGTTGGATCCGTGGCCGTTCACGAGAATCATCTTCTTGAACCCATGATAGGCCAGACTCTTGCAGATATCCAGCACATATTGTATGAAATGTTCATAGTGAATGTTCAATGAACCGGGAAAGTCCATGACATGATGGACATAGCCATAGCTGACCGGCGGCAATACAAGGCTCAATTCCGGCTTCCGCCGCGCGGCCTCGGTGGCAACCGCATTGGCACAGAGATGATCCACCTTGAGTGGCAGATGATGCCCGTGCTGTTCCACGGATCCTGTGGGAACAATGGGTATCTTCCCCATCGCGACCGCCTCGTTTACCTCCGGCCACGTCAACTCGTCAAACCTGTAAATCTCCTTTACTGATGACATGCGAAGCCTCCGCGGTTCATCTGCCGATTATGTACCTGTAGGGATCCACCTCTTCCCTGAGGATGCGCAGTTCCTCGTCGTCGGGCGGCGCCGTTTCGCGCACGTGAGGCGCCTGCAGCAACTCGAATCCGGTGTTCTCCTGAACCCTTTCAAACGTGACCCCCGGATGGAGACGCTCCACCCTCATGCGGCAGGTCACGGGATCATACCCCATCACCGCCAGATCCGTAATCACCTTGTGGGGGCCGCCGCCGCCCGGCAACCCTGCCGCCTCGCGGGCGCCAGGGCCCGAAAGAAAGCCGGGGGACGTCAAGAAATCCAGCCGCTCCACGAAGCGCCGCCGATCGTGCTGCGTCATCACCATCGTGCGCCAGCACAGACTGGCGAAGTCATTCCCGCCGCCGCTGCCCGGAAACCGTACCCCGGGATGTCCGTGACAGCCGATCACCGTTGAGTTCAGATTGCCGAACGGATCGATCTGAGCGCCTCCCAGAAAAGCATAGTCCATCATCCCCCGCTGGCATGCCTCCATGACATCGCCCATACTGGTCGCCATCTGCGCCCGATGGAACGTCCGTGAATCCCCAACCGAGATTGGCATGGACGGCAGGAGGGGCGCGACCCCGCCCGCTTCGAACGCCACGAGCAGGTGCGGGGCATGGCGTTTTTGCGCAAGCATCGCGGTTGCGCACGGCGCGCCGGTTCCAACGCCCACACTCGCGCCGTCCTCCAGCATTCTGGATGCCGTGCAAATCGCCAGCTCGGTGGCGCTGTATTCAGGCATGCGCTGAACCTTTCGAACGTGATCGGATCCGGACAACGCCGGAGTCCGGCGCCGCCACCCGGGCTATGACTCCGGATGCAACTCTATACGCCGCAGTTCCTCAAGGCGTTCCGTGCCGCCGCAAAGGCGCACGTATTCCTCAAAGCACGCCACACCGTAGATAAATTTCTCAAGAAAAGCCTCAAACCGCTCCTCATCCTTTTCAACGTCCAGCCATTCCTTGAGGTGGACTTCATCCGAGAAATACTCGCCCGCCATATTTCCCGGGTAAGAACCGAACGGGACCTCGCAGACCGCGTCCACGCAGAATGCGGGAATCACAGTGGCCTCCGGTGTCCGACGAATCTCATCCGTGCTGACGAGCCGCTCCGTTGTAATGACAAGCCGTTTCGACGCCCGCGCGAGGTCGAAATCCGCAACCGAGATCCCGTGAATCCGGCAGTTTCCGCTGGGATCGCTTTCGTGTACGTGGATAAACGAGACATCGGGATACAGTGCCGGCACCGCCAGGAGTTTGTGGCCCGTGAACGGACAGATGATTTCCTTTGCCGCGCTTCGCCGGAAGGTGTCTGTACCCAGAATGCTCCGCATCGGCATGAACGGCACGCCCGCTGCCGCGGCCCTGAAACGCGCCGCCAGGGCAAAGTTGGACCACTCACACACCGTGACTTCACCGCTTTCCATCGTCCGCCGGGCTTGCGGCGACAAGCCCCTTGCCTCCAGCCCCACAATGTAGGCCGCATCCACCCGCGATAGCAGCATCCGGCCATTACGGTTGCCGGCAGCCAGGATTTCGAAGTCGTGTGTGGTCGTGTGCCCAGCGAAACCCAGATCCAGCTTGCCCTGCCGCAGGATCTCGTGCATGCAAGCGGTTGAAATCCGGTTCGCGCCGAATCCGCCGGATGCGACGTAATCACCGTCTTTCACAAAACGGCCCACCGCATTCCGTACGGACGTCACTTTGTCATCGAACGCCGCGCGTTTCCCGCGGAAGAACCCTCGCGCCGTCTCCGGGTCGGGGTCTGTGAACAACGGTCCAGCGCCAGATGCCAACTCAGCCATGATTTTCGTCCTCTTCTGCGTCCAGAACCTCCAGCAGTCTCAACAGGGTCCGGTCCCGATGGCGCAAGAACCGCCCCTGATCGGCATCGGTATAATTATAGAACCCCGAGCCGGTCTTTGCGCCGAGCTTTCCCTGTGCAACAAGCTCATTCAGCGCTTCCGGCGCCTCTCTGCCCGCGCCAAGCCGGGCGAACAGATAGCTGCTAATGGCTCGAAATACGTCCAATCCACCCAGGTCGGCCGTCCGGAGCGGCCCCAGGAAGCTGTACCTGAGTCCTGGGCCGGCGGTCATTGCGGTGTCGATATCCTCCGCCGACGCCACGCCTTCCTCCAGCAGGTGCAACGCCTCCCGCACGACGGCAAACTGCAGGCGGTTGCCCACGAACCCGGGGATATCCCGCCGCACCAGGATCGGTTTCTTGTTCAGCCCGAGGGCAACCGTTTTCAAGAGTTCCGCCGTTTCTTCGGAGGTCGTATCGGCGCGTATCACTTCCACCAGGGGTATCAGATGGGGCGGGTTCCAGAAGTGCATCCCGCCCACCCTGTCCGAACGACCGGTCGCGCCGGCGATAGCGGACACGGACAGGCCGGAAGTATTGGTGGCCAGAACGGTTTCCGGCGGGCAAAGCCTGTCAAATTCTGCAAACAGCTCCTGCTTGAGCGCGAGGTCTTCGGTTACCGCTTCCAACAGAAGGTCCGATCCCTCACACGCGTCAGCCAGATCCGTTGTGGTCGTCACCCGCGAAACCGCCGCATCCGCGTCCCGTGTAAGCAGCAGGCCCGCTTCAACCAGCGCTTCCTGACCCAGCCGCATACGCGCCATTGCCTTATCCAGCAGTGCATCGCTGATGTCTGCGAGATGGACATGACATCCCGCCCGCGCGAACATGCCGGCGATAACGGAGCCCATGGTTCCGCCCCCGATTACGGCGACCTCGGATATCCCTAGCGAATCCATTCGTCCATCCGGTTCAAGAAGTCTCAGCCATCGAGGGCACACACCTTGCCCGGCGAAATCCGCGTCCTATCAGCCCTTTGATAGAGTCCATCCGGGCTACGGCCGGCCCTTGCGGTCGAAATACTGCGTTGCGCTCCCTCGCCTGCAGAGCGACTTTAACAACGGACTGCTAGACGGCCGTCCAGCCTCCGTCTACCAGAAGCGTATGACCCGTAATCAGGTCCGCCGCAGGGCTCGCGAGGAAAACCACGGCCCCCACAACGTCCTCGGGCCGTCCCACCCGCCCGAGCGGTATCCGCTTCAGCAGATCCTCCCGAAGCGCCGGATCGTTGAATGTGGACTGCGTAAGCGGCGTCAGGATAAACGTGGGACCCACGGCATTCACGGTGATGCCGTGCGGCGCCCATTCGAGGGCCAGCACGCGGGTCAGATTCACCACGCCGGCTTTGCTCGAACAGTAGGCCGCGCGGCGGTAGTAACCGATCACGCCGTTCTGCGACGCGATATTGACGATCTTTCCGCCTCCGGCGTCCACCATCCGCCGGCCAACGCGCTGGGACATGAAGAACAGACCCTTAAGATTCACGTCCATCACGCCGTCCCAGTCTGCTTCGTCGACGTCCAGAGCCTCTCTGGGTATATTCACGCCCGCGTTGTTCACCAACACGTCTATCCGCTCCATCTCGCTGACGGCTTTCTCAACGGCGAGCTCAATGCTCTGCAGGTCCGGCAGACGCAGGGGTACGGGGAGCGCCCGCCGATCCAGACGTTCGATCTGTGCGCAGACGCACTCCAAGTCGTTTGTCCTCTCAGGCAATTCACAGGGCACGCAGTGCGCGCCGGCCTCGGCCGCCGCAATGGCCACCGCCCTGCCAATGCCGGAGCCCGCACCGGTCACCATCACGACCTTGTCTTCAAGACGCATGCTGGGCAACACGATTCAACCGCCTCCGTCTTCAGGCGCCTGGTCCGCCAACTCGTCTGACGCCGACTTCAGCTTCCACCGGACGCGAAACTGCTCCCGGTCGACGTCGGCCTGCTCGAGCGGCACGGTTACCGCCGATCGCAGGTCCGCACGGATCTCTTCATTTTGAAGTCGGAAACGCTTCAGTTCCCCACTTGCCTGCATCGCCGCCTGATCGTGAAAGTTGTCCGACTCCGGATCCTCACTGTTGCCGAAAGACTGGAGGCTCCAGGACCGGGTGGAATCCGCCAGCTCCGCCACCATCGTATAGGCCGATCCGCCGTCGACGCGGAACAGACCCTCGCCATCGGGCATCGACCACGTGGTATGCAGAGCCCGAGTCCCGGGCGCCGAACCGCCCACCGGGAACACGTGATCGCCCCGTTCGATCACGTGTACCTCGCCCCAGGGCACGTCCAGCCGCCCGTAGGTTGTCATCATATGCTCGACGGTCATTCTCAATGTCTCGAGCGCTAATTCCTCCAAAACCGAAACGCGATCCAGCTGCTCCGGCGACAGTCCCGTAAGCAGCAGAACAAACCTCGCTTTCCATATTGAGAATAACAGCGTCGCACGACTGTCGACCGACGCGCGGTTGTCCCATCCGCGCAGAATCTCCACGGCAAGGGCAAGGTGTCTCTCCGGGTCGTAGATTTCCCACCACGTTCGATTATATGCACTGAAAATAAAGCCCTTCAATTCCTCCGCCGCGATCAGATACGGATCTCTGGCCAGTTCCAACAGCTGCGGCAGAGTCGCTCTCCGGTTGTCCGACAGCCAGGTCAATATCCGCCGGCCGCGGTCGTCCATCCCGCCCCAGCCCATATAAGTTGGAAAGTCCGCGGACTTCAGCCCGCTGTTATGCGTAACGAATTCCGGCGCCACATTGCAATTCTGCAGGAAATCAGCCCGCGGATTCAGAACTCTCGGAAGCCACTCATACCCCGTAACACTTCGCCATTCCGTATCCGGAACCCAACCTGGAACGGGACGCCGCCAATCGAATTCTTCGGCCCGGATCGGGCTGCGGGCGCTGAATACATACAACATGCGCCCTTTGCCGTCGCCGTACAGGACATGGAACGCGGGAAGCTGGAGCATCCGCAACGCACCTTCGAACTCGTCCGGGTCTCCGGCCCGATTGATCGCGTAAAGCTGCCCTATCGTATTGACAACCTCCTCGGCACTGCACCGTCCCGCATAGGCCCAATCGTCTACGGCCTTGTAAATCGGCCCGTGGTGGGAATAGAGCAACTCCCGTTCGACCTCGCGGATTCCGTGAGGTTCCTTAACCCTGATGCGCACGCGCTGCGACGACATGCGCCGCTTTTCCTTCTCGAACACATACCGATTGCGGTTTGCCGGATCCAGCTTCAGTTCGTACAGGTCGAAAACATCCGCCTCGTTCGCCGCCACAGACCACGCCATGTGCCGATTGTGGCCCGCCAGTATGACCGGTAGGCCGAACAGGGTCACGCCGGCCACGTTCAGCCCCTCCCGGCTGACAAGGTGCGCCTCGTACGGTTGAAAGGGCGCCTGCCACGGCAGGTGCACATCCATCACGAAAACAGGGTTTCCGCTGGCGGTGCGCGATCCTCCCAGAACCCACATATTCGACGTCGCATGGGCACGCAGCAACGGCGTCAGTCCTTTCTCCTGCAATTCGAGCAACCCCGCACGCTCCGCAAACAACATCATCAGCCACCGGGACAGCGCCACGACGTCCGTGCCGCCCACGGGGCCTACCCAATCGGGCAACCTCTCCCTGTAAACTTCGATATAATGGTTTATGCCGTCCGCAAAAGCGCGCAGCAGATCCCGGGTCTCAGGGGCCAGCGCGCCGTATCGTTCGACGGCCACGCCCCTGATTCGCCAGAGCAGCGCCCGCTCGTCGCTCTCCAGGTGACCGGCGCCAAGCACCTCCGAGGCCGTCCCGGCCGCCGACCGGAAGTTCAGCAACATGGGTATAAGGTGATCCTGCGCTTGTGCGTAGCCGAAGCCGAACGCAACGTCGACGTCGCGCCGGCCGAAAATGTGAGGAACGCCATAGCGATCCCTCAGAATCCGCGCCCTGCCTTCAGGCGGTCTGAACAGCGAATCTCCATACTTCACCAGGAGAGAATTCAGGGGCACCTCGGGGAGCAGCAAATTCACGCTATCCTGATAGGTGGACGGAGGCGCCGCTTCTGCACCGTCGATCCAAACAGCACAAATCAGCATGACGCCCGAGAAAATCCTGATCCACGCCGGCACGCGGGTACTACTGAAACCCCGACATTCGCGTTTCGATCCGGGCGGCGGCAATAGTTCGCGATCTGGTGACGTGAGGGTTCCTGATCCCATACCTGGACAACCCGTTTGTAAAATTGACTCCTTTTACAGATGGCCGCGCGAAACCCTCCGACTCCCGGATATCTACGCGTCCGCCCGCCCCGTGCTACCCCTGACCACGGTTTCGGGAAAGCCCTCGCCGCAACACCCTGCCGGCTCTCGTTCCCGTTGCCCTGCCGTGCTCAATTGCGGCGACGCCGTTGACAAAAAGCCAGCGGACCCCTTCCGAATACAGACAGGGATTCTGAATCGTCGCCCGGTCCAGCATGCCTTCGGGATCGAACAGGACCAGGTCCGCCCGTTTTCCTTCCTGTAGATGACCCCGGTCCGTAAACCCCATACGATCGGCCGGAAACCGCGTCAGCTTTTGCACGAGGGACTCAAGGGACAGTACACTCCGTTCGCGTACCAGCGTCCGAATCAGATACGCCATGCCCCCGTAACATCGGGGGTGTTCCCTTTCGCCCGCCAACGGACCCGTATTGGCCATAGCCAGCCCATCCGAACCCACCCCGCAATACGCCCCCTGTGCGAGACAGTCGATGTCCTGGTCGGTCTTGTCCTCCCCGTAAAAGCTGGCGGCGCCGCCTTCATCAATGAGAACGTCGCAGATTGCCTCAAACGGGTGCATATTTCGAATTCGACCGATTTCGGCGAAGGTCCTGCCGGTCATCGACGCGTTAACGGCGCAATTGCCCAGCCAGAGTTTGTTCCAGAGCCCGCGCTGCATCAGGACCGTCTTCGTGCTCCCGCCGAGTTCCGATCCGCTTTCCTGAATCTCCTGCCACATCACCTTCCGCTGTCGGGTCTCCTTCAATCGTTCCACCATCATCCGGTTTCCGCCGTCCAGCGCCCAGGGCGGCAGGAGAGACTTGAGCGACGTGGACCCGGTCGCATAGAACTCCGTTTCCGCCGTTACATCCTGCCCTTCCGCCCGCGCGCGTTCAATCCGATCCAGCAGACGGGCGGCTGAACCCGTAGCCGGCGGACAGGGCGTTATATGGGAGGCGTGCACGGGAACGCCCGCCTCCCGCCCAATATTGATCGCCTCCTCCAACGCCTCCATTATGGACGCCGTATAGTTGCGCATGTGCGTCGCGTATATGCCGCCGTACGGGGCGGTTACGGCCGACAGCTCGATGATTTCGTCTGTCTTCGCGCTGCTGCCCGGCATATAGGTCAGCCCGGTGGACAGTCCCAGCGCACCCTCGGCCATCTGGGCATCCACCAGCGCTTTCATTCCCTCCATCTCATGAGGGGCGGGCGGTTGCGTGGATTGCCCCATCACCGTGTGCCGGACGGCGCCATGGCCCACAAAAAACGCGGCATTGATGGCCACGCCCTGCCGCTCCAGCGCATTGAAATATCCGGCTGCGGAGGACCAATCTCCGGCGGCTTCAGACCGCAGTCGAGCCGAGTCGAACGGACCGAAATAGAACCCGTTCCTTCCCACCGGAAATGCCGAAATGCCGCAGTTTCCGCACACGTGGGTCGTCACGCCCTGATAGAGCGCACTCTCGCCCCTCCCGTCGATCAGCAGGCTGTAGTCTGAGTGGGTATGGATGTCGATAAAACCAGGTGCCGCCGTCAACCCTGCGGCGTCAATCTCGACCCTGGACGGGCCCGAAACATCCCCTACGGCTGCGATGCTGTCCCCTTCGATTCCCACGTCGCCCGCGAAGGGGGCTGCACCGGTTCCGTCGACGAGTCTGGCATTTCGGATCAAAACGTCAAGCATTGTCGATGCTCTTCCGGAACGGGCCCGAACGATCGGCCTGGAAGCCGGGCATTGACGAGATAGACACCGGCACGACAGGGCCCCGCCGTTGCGTCAATAGGGATCTCCCTCGCGCCACCGATGTTTCTCCACACCCTCCATGTTCAATTCCACGCCCAGACCCGGCCCGTCCGGCACCACCAGGCAGCCGCCTTCGATCTTAAGGGGTTCGACCAGAATCTCATCCCGCCATTCGATTCCGGTCACAAACTCCATCGGCGCTTCGTTCGGGATGGAAGCCAGCAGATGCGCCGCCGCAAGAATACCCACGGGCCCCTTCGTATTGTGAAAGGAAATCGGAACGTGATAGGTATCGGCAATTGCCGCGATCTTCTTCACCTCCGTAATCCCGCCCGCGTAGATGAGGTCCGGCTGTGCGATATCGATTCCATCCAGTTCCAGCAGTTGCCGGTACTGCGTTTTGGTGTTGAGCCGTTCGCTGCCCATTATCGGAATGGAAGTCTGGCTTCTCACTTTCGGATACGCGGACAGATCCTCCGGAGGAACCGGGTCCTCGAAACAGAACAGACCATATGGCTCCAGCGCGCGGGCCAGCCGTACGGCCCCGCCAACCGTAAACCGCCCGTGACAGTCAACCAGAAGGTCGACATCCGGACCTACCGCTTCCCTGGCGGCCGCGAAATAGGACGCGGTTTCGTCCGGTGCGCCGTCGTCCAGGTAGAATTCGAACGGCCGCCCCGTATTGGATCGCGCTCCGGTCTTCAGCGCGCGGTAACCCCGGTCCGCCCAGAACCGGGCGTGCCGTGCCGACGCCTCGGGCGTCGCTCCTCCGAAGTGGGTATAGACGCGGACCCTGTCCCGGAACTTCCCGCCGAGCAACTCGACCAGCGGGAGGTTCGCCGCCTTCCCCTTCAGGTCCCACAACGCCTGATCGATTCCGCTCAGGGCGCTCATCCAGACCGGACCCACCATCCGCCAGATCCCGCTGAGCGACGATATCCTGTAGATCTTGTGCCAGAGATACTCGATCCGCGATACATCTTCGCCGACCAGTTCCTGTTTCATATGTTCCAGCGCCGAAACCACCACCGGCTCTTTCTGGGAGTAGGTTGCCTCACCCAATCCCACCGGTCCTTCGTCCGTATGCACCCGG
>CAXXJS010000020.1:0-230509 GCA_963662665.2 Candidatus Latescibacterota bacterium | reverse complement strand
CTTTCCGGAAAAATCAACGAGGTCCTGCGCCGCAGCCGCGGACTGGATGATGAAACACTCGAGGAAATCGAGGAAATTCTTATCGGGGCAGACGTGGGTGTCAGCGCGACGCTGCGGATCATCGACCGCCTGCGAGAACGCCTGCGGCACACTGCGGCGCCGGAACGGTCGGAAGCGTGGATCCGCCGACAACTTGAGACCGAACTGCTGGAGATTCTGCGTGCCGTCGAACCCCGGTTCTCCGAACCACCCGTGACCACGCCCCACGTCATTCTGGTCGCCGGTGTCAACGGATCGGGCAAGACGACCACGATCGGCAAACTGGCCTGCCGGTACGCCGCTCAGGGCAAGCGGGTACTCCTGGCTGCCTGCGACACGTATCGGGCAGCCGCGATCGACCAGTTATCCATCTGGGCCGAACGTTCGGGCGCGGAAATCGTGCGCCACCAGCCCGGCGCGGACGCCGCCTCCGTGGCCTACGACGCCCTTGCCGCCGCCAGGTCCCGTGGTATGGACGTCGTCATGATCGACACCGCTGGCCGCCTGCACACCAGTATCAATCTGATGGAGGAACTCAAGAAAATCCATCGGGTCCTGGGCAGGCGTCTGCCGGGCGCCCCTCATGAATCCCTTCTGGTCCTGGACGCCACGACGGGACAGAATGCCGTAGCACAGGCCCGGCAGTTCCAGGCGGACATTGGCATCACCGGCCTTGTTCTGGCCAAGTTGGATGGCACGGCCAGGGGCGGCATCGTCATCGCCATTGCCGACGAACTCGGCCTCCCGGTCCGCATGGTCGGACTGGGTGAGGGTCGGGATGATCTGAGTGACTTTGAACCGGAGGCCTTCGTAACCGCACTCTTCGAAGGCGACTAAAGACAGCAAATAGCTTACAGCCTTCAGCGGTCAGCCAAAACCGGTTAGCGATATGGACCCGCGACGTCCATTCACGGATGCCTGGTTTTGTAGGGGCGACCGGCCGGTCGCCCCTACAGATACCGTACGTCGACCAGCGATCAGCTAGATGCCAAACGATTGACGTCAGCGCCGCAAGGCGGGCAACCACAAGGGTTGCCCCTTCAAGGCCGGTCGCGGCGCGAGTCTATTAGACAATATTTCCTTCAGTTTCTCCATATTCCAAATCCTCATTCCCGACCGTTACCGTTATGACGCATATCTACATGGACAACCAGGCCACCACGCCGGTGGATCCTCGAGTACTTGACGCCATGCTGCCTTATTTCAAGGCAGATTTCGGCAATGCGGCCAGCCGTACCCACAGCTTCGGGTGGACCGCTGAAGCCGCGGTTGACCGGGCGCGGGAACAGATCGCGGAACTGATCCATGCCGACGCCAGGGATATCATCTTCACCAGCGGCGCAACCGAATCGGACAACCTGGCCATAAAGGGCGTGGCCGCCGTGAACCGGGACAGAGGCGGACACCTGATCACCCAGGCCACCGAGCACCACGCGGTCCTCGATACGTGTAAAGCGCTCGAACGGCTGGGTTTCGACGTCACCGTCCTGCCCGTAGACCGTTACGGGATGGTTGCGCCGGAAACCGTCATGGACGCGATCCGCGACGACACCGTGCTCGTCTCCATTATGGCGGCCAACAACGAAATCGGGACCGTACAGCCACTGGGCGATATTGGAGCCGCCTGCAGGGAACGGAACATCCTCTTCCACTGCGACGCCGCGCAGGCCGTGGGCAAAGTTCCCATCGACGTCCAGGCCCTCGGCATCGACCTGCTCTCGATATCCGCCCACAAACTGTACGGTCCCAAGGGCGTTGGCGCGCTCTACGTTCGCAGCCGGCCGCGCGTGCGCCTCGTTGCGGAAATCGACGGGGGCGGCCACGAACGCGGCATGCGTTCGGGAACGCTCAACGTCCCTGGCATTGCGGGTCTCGGTGCGGCCTGCGAACTGGCGCGCGGGGAAATGGCTGCCGAAGGAGTCCGGCTTCGGGCGTTGCGGGAACGCCTGAAATCACGTCTGTTCGATGGCCTGAACGATATCTTTCTCAATGGACATCCGGAGGAGCGACTGGACGGGAACCTGAACGTCAGCTTCGAAGGCGTGGACGGTGAGAGCCTGCTGGTGGGCCTCGATGACATCGCGCTCTCGTCCGGCTCGGCCTGTACCTCGGCGGCGCTGGAACCCTCATTCGTGCTTCGGGCGCTGGGTGTGCCTACCCGTCTCGCCGAAAGCAGCATACGCTTCGGTCTGGGGAGGTTCAACACACAAGCCGAGATCGACCACGTGGCCGGACGCGTCATCGATGAAGTCGGACGGCTGCGTACAATTTCACCATACGCCAACGCAAGACAGCGGCGCAGGTAGCGCCTCCTGCAATACAGATCCCAACGTCAAGGAACGAACCCATGCAAATGCCACCCGGCATGCCGAAACCCCGCCCCATCCCCGAGGTCGAGCATATTGTGGCCGTATCCAGCGGCAAGGGAGGCGTGGGCAAGACCACCGTCAGCGTGAACCTGTCCGTTGCCCTGGCGCGCCAGGGTCAGACAGTCGGCCTCCTCGATGCCGACATCTACGGGCCCAACGTCCCCATGATGCTGGGTGCCGCCGAACAACCCCGGGCGGTGGGCGGCAAAATCATCCCCCTCGAAAACCACGGTGTCAAGCTGATGTCTCTCGGTCTTATCGCCGGCGAGGACGCACCCGTGATCTGGCGCGGCCCCATCGTGGGAAAAATGATCCAGCAGTTCATGTCCGACGTCGCCTGGGGCGCGCTCGATTACCTCGTAGTCGACCTCCCGCCGGGTACCGGCGACGCCCAGCTTACCCTCGCGCAAACCGTTCCGCTCAGCGGCGCGGTTATTGTCACCACGCCCCAGGACGTCGCGTTGGAAGACGTCACGAGAAGCGTTGAAATGTTCCGCAAGGTGGACGTCCCCATCCTGGGCGCCGTGGAAAACATGAGCGGTTTCACCTGTCCGTGCTGCGGCGAATCCGCAGCGATCTTCGGCGCCGGCGGCGGCGACCGAATCGCCCAGGGATTCAACGTCCCGCTTCTCGGTCAACTGCCCATTCTGCCGGCCATTCGCAAGGGTGGCGACGAAGGCGATCCGATTGCGGCGGGGGAATCCGACGAGGCACAAACCTTCCTGGAGATCGCCCGACAGATCGTGGACCAGATCGACGCACACGAACAGCCTGGACCCCAGATCACGATTTCGTGAAACGCTAATGTGCGAATACCGAGAATAAGATCGGAAGGACTATGCTGTGCTCAGATCCGTAATGAAGTCGACAATTTCCAACGTACAATCGTGCCGCATTCATCAAGAGGTTTTTCAACGCTGCAATTCGTATGAAATTCGTCGGATCCATTGTGTTTGACTTTTCCTTAAAACTGCGGTAACTTTTCAGTTGTGAGCTTAGCCCGACAGGTCTTTTGGGCCTGACAGGTCCCGCAAGTTGGGATTCAACTTCCCGCCATATCGCTAGTCTCGCCGGCTTTCTGACGTTGATGGCTTGTACGATCTTGTACAAACGCCTCCGCACACGGGGGAGAAAGGAGCGGTCAATGACTGGCAATCGGTGTTCAATGGTCTTTTGGAGTATTGGATTATCGCTTATTTCGACTGCCAAGGCTATTGGGACGGGCGTATATGGTGGTCTAGTCCTGTCAGGCTAAGCTCATATTTTCAACGTGTCGCAGGCGTTGTTAGCCTGTAGGCAACAACCGCCAAAAAGATAAATTGGATGACAGCCGTGTACAGCCAATGTGGACGGCGTCTCCCCTCTCTGGCGCCAACTGGAATACATGCTGTGAAGAAGTGCACGATGCCTCGTAGTGTCTGTATCCGATACGCCTCCGGATCGACGAAACTCTGACCCTTGAATGCGTTGGCGTTTGTTCTACGAAGTCCGTCGGTGTTTTTTATGGTAGGATTAACTCAATATGTTGATAACCGTGGGCATACCAATAGAAACAGAGGATTACATTGGTTATTGGGATAAGATTCGGACCGATGCCCAGCGGGGTGGCTAGATTGTAACGTGCGCCTCTGATTTGATGCAAGAATTCCTTGGCCGTGTCGCTGTTGACACGGCGATTCTTTTGAAAAAAAGCGCGAATTCGGTTGATCCAGCCCGCGGTTTCTGGACAGAATTCAATCAATGCCCAACTGTGGAAGATCCAAGTTGTTGTCCTCCAAATCGGGTCAATTCCAAGGAAACAAAAACTGGAAATTTGAAGTGTATACGTCGAAAACTTCTGCGCCCAGGTAAATGCGCGCGAAAGGATGTAAACATGCCGGATAATTTGGATGTAGTCCAAAGGATCCTTGACGAGTGCATTTTTGAACTGAAAACTGAATCGCTAGGGACGATTAGTTGCGAAGTTATCACTTTAGAAATACGGAAACTGTGGAAGGGGAAAGGGATCCGAGAACTTGACGGGCCTGAATTTGTGCGTCGGTTGGTATGCCAGGTCGCTCGACGAATTGACGGTGAAACTGAGGTTGGTGATGAGGCAAACGCTGGTACTCCGTTGTCCGAATCCGACGTCCAACGCTTGACTGACAAGGAAGTAGAGTTACTTGCTTGTGAAATCGTCAACCACAACGGCCGGATATTTGAAAGTCTTGAGAACACAAGCCGAGCCAAATTGACTGACGAAGAAGGCAAGAGGATTTCTCGCGTTAAGCGACGAAAGACGATGGATTCAAAGGGCAAGGACGAGCGTGACAGCGATTTTCTTCTTCGGTCAGTGAAGACATACATGGCGAATAACCAAAGACGGCGGCGGGCTGAACTCCGGCGGGTCACGCCATTGTCTGACGGACACCTCAATCAAATTGAGTCGATCGCTCGATTACTCACAGATCCCAATATAACCGCCCTTAGGCAAATCGAAGATTTTTCGCGTGCCGTCAATTCGGCACTACTTCCGTTTAGCGGGATCTCGGAGATTATGACGGCCAATCAGCATTTGCAGGACATCCTCGCGCGCTCACGACCCATAAATGATTTTGTTGCGAACATCGGTCATTTCCACCGTACGTGGCTTCAGGAACTTCATCGACACCAAGAACAGGCGTCTCTACTGCAAATGGCAGCAAAAAGAACATTGGAAGAAATAACAAACAGGCTGACTCTTTCGGAACAAATGTTCGCTAGCGTTAATTTCGACGCCCTTTTCCAATCCATTGCGTCACGTGAATCTCATGTTGAGAGACTTCGAGATCTGATCTCCAATATGGCGGAAAATTACTCAAGCGTGGTAACGTCGGTTCAGGACACCGCACGTATACTGCATCTGCCGAGGTTCGCAATCCCAGGTGCGACACGTGAAATGTTCGTGACCGGATTTGTCTTGGATTCGTTCTATATCTCGGACGACAAAGAAGCAGAACCAGCCCTTTCAGAACATCAGTCAGTGGTTGAAACAGTCAGCGAAATTGAAGATGAGACGTCGCCTTGTATCGAGCTCCTGAGCGAAGTAGACCCGAAATTGGCTCAACTTTACGCTGGTCCCAGAAGTGTTTTGCGTGGAACAAACCCCGATAAAGTGCGGCATTTCCTGACCTCGCTGAGGGAACTTTGGAGTCATTTATTAAGGACAATTGCGCCAGATGGAATGGTTAAGGGTTGGGTACCTGAGAATGACGAGCAATTGTTGCGTGAGGGTAAACCAACAAGAAAGGCCCGTGTCTTATACGTCTGTCGTGAACTAAACCACGGAGCGCTTTCCAAATTTGTCTACTCCGATACATGTACATTTGTTGAGTTCTTCGGTTTATTCAACCGTATTCACAAACTCGATCCAGAGTTTTCCGACCATCAATTGCACGCGATTCAGCTTCGGTCAGATTCATACCTGACCTACATACTACAGATCTGGAATGAGTCAAAGTAGCTCCGCCATTTCCATATTGACCGGATTGATCAACCTGCAAATTGCAAGAAACCTGAAGGATTTGGACGGAATCTCAAGCTCTCGTCATTAAATTTTGCGTTCCGGATCTGAATTGGATACATTACCGGTACGTGATTCCAATCACTTTGTATTGGGGGGAACGTTATGATAACCGCATTTGAAACCCTGATGGATACCGTCAGGAGCGAAGTCCGGGGCATTTCACCCGACGACGCCCGGAAGCGGCTGGACAGCGTCCTGCTGCTGGACGTCCGGGAACGGGAGGAATACGCCCTGGGCTATATCGAGGGCGCCGAAAACCTCTCCAGGGGTTTCCTCGAACTGCGCATCGAAACCCTGGCGAACGACCGCTCAACCGACGTCCTCGTGTACGGCGACGATAACCAGGGCCCGCTGGCGGCGCGGGACCTGCAGAATATGGGATATGAAAACGTCGTCTACCTGGACGGCGGTTACGACGCCTGGGTGGAGGCGGGTTACCCGGTTCAACGGGACAGGGCGCTCAGCAAGGCAGAAGTCCAGCGCTACTCCAGGCATCTCCTGGTACCCGAAGTGGGAGAAAAGGGCCAGGGTAAGCTGCTGGACGCAAAAGTACTGATGGTCGGCGCCGGCGGCCTCGGGTGTCCCGCGGCCTACTATCTCGCCGCGGCGGGCGTTGGCACCCTGGGGATCGTGGATGCGGACGTGGTGGACGTCACCAATCTCCAGCGCCAGATCCTGCACGGCACATCGGATCTGGGCAGGCCGAAAGCCATCTCCGCCCGGGAAACCCTGCAAGATCTGAATCCCGGCTGCAAGGTGGTTCCGTACGTCGAATTCCTCAATTCCGAAAACGTTATGGACATTATCGCAGACTATGATATCGTGGTGAACGGCTGCGACAACTTCCCCACGCGCTACATGGTGAACGACGCGTGCGTTTTTGCGCGCAAGCCCATCGTAGACGGAAGCATTTTCCGTTTTGAGGGCCAGGTGACCATCTACCCCTGCGACCTGGAGGGTCCGTGCTACCGCTGTCTCTATCCCGAACCACCGCCCGCGGAACTCGCGCCGTCGTGCGCCGACGCGGGGGTTCTGGGCGTACTTCCAGGCACGGTGGGCCTGATTCAGGCCACCGAAGTGGTCAAGCTGATTCTTGGCCAGGGCGACCCTCTTATTGGCAGATTGCTCATGTACGATGCGCTGGCCATGAGTTTCCGGACCTTCAAGATTCGCCGGGACACCGCCTGTCCGGTCTGCGGCGACAACCCCGAGGTTACCGAACTCATCGACTACGTCGCCTTCTGCAACGGCGTGACGCAGCATGAAGCCGCGGACGATTGACACGCCGCCACGAGGAATCGAAACAAAAAAGAAACGCGCCCTTTTCGGGGCGCGTTTCTTTTTATTGCTAACCGACGCGGAGAATGGAAACCCCGCTTCTCTAGTACATTCCACCGCCCGGAGGGGCCGGCGGGGGTTTCTCTTCTTCCGGAATATCCGCCACCACGGCTTCGGTGGTCAGGAGCAGCCCGGCGATACTGGCCGCGTTCTCCAGTGCCGTGCGCGCCACCTTGGTGGGATCCAGTAATCCGGCGGCGATCATGTCCTCGTAGTCCTCGGTATCGGCGTTAAAGCCAAAACCGCCCTCGCCGGAGTTGACCTTCTGTACCACAATGGCGCCCTCGACGCCCGCATTGTCGGCAATCTGCCGGAGTGGCTCCTCCAGGGCGCGCCGCACGATTTCCACGCCGATCTTCTCATCGCCGCGGGCATCTTTCCGGGCGCGTTCGAGGGAAGCGATCGCACGGAGAAAAGCAACGCCGCCACCCGGGATAATTCCCTCTTCCACGGCCGCCCGTGTGGCGTGCAGCGCGTCTTCCACGCGTGCCTTCTTCTCCTTCATTTCGGTCTCGGTCGCTGCACCGACGTTTACGACGGCCACGCCCCCGGCCAGCTTGGCCAGGCGCTCCTGCAGCTTCTCACCGTCGTAGTCCGAAGTGGTCTCGTCGATCTGCCGCCGGATCTGTCCGACACGTCCCCGGATGTCGGCGGACTCGCCGCCGCCTTCCACGATGGTCGTGTTGTCCTTGTCAATCGTGACCCGCTTGGCCTGCCCGAGGTCAGCCGTGGTGGCGTTCTCAAGCTTGAACCCCGCGTCTTCGGACAGCACGCGGCCGCCCGTGAGGATCGCGATATCTTCCAGCATCGCCGTGCGCCGGTCGCCGAAGCCGGGCGCCTTCACCCCGGCAACCTTCAGCGTGCCGCGGATCTTGTTGACAACCAGCGTGGCGAGGGCTTCGCCTTCGATATCTTCGGCGATAATGAGCAACGGCTTGCCCGTCTGCGCCGTCTTTTCAAGAACCGGCAGCAAATCACGCATCGCCGAGATCTTCTTGTCGTGGATCAGCAGGTAGGCATCTTCCAGCGTCGCCTCCATATTGTCCGCGTCCGTCACGAAATGAGGCGACAGATACCCGCGATCGAACTGCATGCCTTCCACCACTTCAAGGCCGGTTTCGATCGATTTCGCCTCTTCAACGGTAATTACGCCGTCCTTACCGACTTTTTCCATGGCCTCGGCGATCAGGTCGCCAATTGCCTTGTCGCTATTTGCAGAAACCGTGGCCACCTGAGCGATTTCAGTGTGCCCGGCAACCGGCTTGCTGATATCGTGGATTGCCTTAACGGCCGTTGTCACCGCCTTGTCGATGCCCCGCTTCAGGTCCATCGGGTTTGCGCCGGCTGTGACGTTCTTGAGCCCTTCGGTGTAGATCGCCTGGGCGAGCACGGTTGCCGTTGTGGTACCGTCGCCAGCCACGTCGGATGTTTTGGAGGCGACTTCCTTCACCATCTGGGCGCCCATATTCTCATAGGGATCTTCCAGTTCGATTTCTTTCGCTACGGTCACGCCGTCCTTGGTAACCGTGGGGGACCCGAACTTCTTGTCCAGCACCACGTTCCGCCCCTTCGGACCCAGCGTTACCTTTACCGCCTCGGCCAGTTTGTCCACGCCTTTTTTCAGCGCGTCCCTGGCCGCAACATCAAACTCAAGCTGCTTCGGCATTTCGTCCTCCTTACGGAATCTTGACTGGGAATCGGCTCAGTCTTCAATTATTGCCAGGATATCGCTTTCCGACATAATGAGATGGTCTTCGTCGTCCAGCCGTACCTCGGTTCCTGAATACTTGCCGTAGAGCACCACGTCGCCGGACGATACTGACGGGGCGATTCTGCTCCCGGAATCGTCCAGTTTGCCGTCTCCGACGGCCACGACTTCACCGCGCTGAGGCTTCTCTTTCGCCGTGTCAGGAATGATGATACCACCCTTTACCTGTTCCTCTTCTTCACGGGGCCTGACCAGCACACGATCTCCCAGCGGCTTCACCTTGACTGCCATGTCTCTTACCTCCTTGAAAAAATGAGACGGGATCGGCGTTAAAACTGTTGATTTTAAATGCTTAAAATCGTTGTTAGCACTCTGAGTTGTTGAGTGCTAACATGCAATCAATATATCAAACCGGCGAATTGTTGGCAAGAAAAATCTGGCGAACACAAAAAAAACACCGGGCCTTCCTCGGATGACCCGGCGTGATCTTCATTGTGGTTCCACGGCAAAAGGAGCCCGCGGCGCTTCATTTCCGGTTGTACAGCGCCTGGAACGCCTGCAATAGTTCACGCGATTTCACCACGTGGGCAACGTCGGTCGTCTGTTTGCATTTCATCGCCGAAACGATTATCTGATGAAGCAATGCGAGTTTCCGGGCGTAGGCCTTGTGCGCGGACGGATCGTCGCCTGAGGGCGCTTTGATGCGCTGCGCGAGAAAGTACTGCGCCACAATTTCGCGAATGTGATCCGCATGGGATTCTTTGTTATTCACCCATCGCACCAACTGGTTCGTGTTCTTGCCCGGATTGGCCGAAAGCTGAACAATCTGATTCATCGATTTCTCTATGGTACTCAGATTCTCCGCAATGGTCGCGAATCGGGCTTCGTCGCCGTAAATCCCGCAGGGGATTTCACAGTGTGATAGCGCCGACCCGGGCAAGGTCAACAGAAAAAGCGGGAGGAGAACAACCGGAACCAGACGTCTCATAACAGTCTCCTTTGGTGAAATTTTCCTGGTAAACGGCGCGAAACACGATGAGTCAGGTTGATCTGCTCCAGGACCATCTTGTCTTGAGGTGAGAATTTCCGTATTTCCCGCCCATTTATTTTTGATTTTCTCCCTGGCAACTTATATATTCAATACGAACTCGGACGGTCGCCCGAAAATAAGGAATTCGCCTCCCTGCATCAAGAAAATAGCGGTGGCGTCAACCCCAGCAGGATGATGGTTTCAGAATTTCCCGCGCCCGGGATGGAATATTGCCATGCCAATAACCCGCGACCGGGTTCTGGATTACATCCGTAGCGAAGCGAACCGCCCGCTCAAACCTCGTGAGCTGAGCCGGGCATTGCGGGTACCCGAAAACAACTATAGGCAATTTCGACGCCTGCTCGTCCAACTCGAACGGGAAGGCGCCATCGTCCGGCTGCGCAACAACCGTTTAGGTCCGCCCGACGGGAACAACCTTGCCTCAGGTCGCCTGAGCGTCAACCCGGACGGATTCGGATTTGTCTGCCGCGATGAAGCAGGCCCGGACGTCTTCGTCCGGGCTGGAGGCCTGCGTGGCGCGCTGCACGGCGACCGGGTCGTAGCCCGGGTTTCCCGCAGGGGCGGCGGCAGGCCGGAAGGCGAGATTGTCCGTGTGCTGGAACGCGGCGCAGGAAGCATCGTGGGAATCTATCGCGCCGGTACCCGCTTTGGCTTCGTGGAACCTGACGATCCCCGGTTTATCAGGGATGTCTATATCTCCCCCGAAGATGCCGGACGAGCCCGGAGCGGCCAGGTGGTTGTTGCCCGCCTCCGATCCCGGCTCCCGGGAAATCCCGATCCCGAAGGCGAGGTCGTCGAAGTCCTGGGACACCCCGACGACCCCGGCATCGATACACTTTCCATCGTGAAAGAGTACGGCCTGCCCATCGAGTTTCCCCCGCACGTACTGGAAGCGGCAGAGGCAATTCCAGACCGGTTCCCCGCAACAGAAACCGCTAGCCGGCTGGACCTTCGCCATCTCCTGTGCGTTACCATCGACCCGGAAGACGCCCGCGACCACGACGACGCCGTCTCACTGGAAGATCGACCGGGGGGCGGATACCGGCTGGGAGTACACGTTGCCGACGTTGGCTACTACGTCAAAGAAGGCAGCCCGCTGGACCACGAGGCACTGGCGCGAGGGACAAGCGTCTACCTCGCGGACCGCGCGATTCCCATGCTTCCGGAGCGCCTGTCCGCAAATTTGTGCTCACTCCTGCCCGAAAGCGACCGGCTTGCCGTCAGTGTACTTATCGATCTGGATGCGAACGGCCGGTCATTGAAGGCGGAGATCGCGCCCTCCGTTGTCCGAAGCAGGGCGAAGCTGTCCTACCGGCGCGCCCAGAAGTTTCTCAACGGAGGCGGATCGTCCGAGGCGCCGCTCCTGGGCGCCCTCCTGCGAAAGATGGACACCCTGCGCAGGCATATCACCCGCCGGCGCCGGCAGCGGGGCGCGATCGATTTCAATATTTCCGAACCACGTATCGTCCTGGATAACGAGGGCAACGTCACGGACATTCGCAGGAGCGAACGCCTCGACAGTCATCGCATTGTCGAAGAGTTTATGCTCCTTGCCAACGAAACCGTCGCCTGTCGTCTGCGCGACCGGAAACTTCCTGGCCTGTACCGGGTTCACGAAAGACCGGACGCCCGGAAACTTGCTGACTTTGCAACCACGGCCGCCTCCTTCGGATTCCCGTTCCCGCGCCGTGACAGGATCACTTCAGCCGACATCCAAAAGTTTCTGGCCGCTGTTGAAGGGAAGCGTTCCGGCCAGGTACTGAACGCCTGGTTGTTGCAGTCCATGAAAAAGGCCGTCTACTCTCCAGAAAACACCGGCCATTTCGGACTTGCCTGTGACAACTACACCCACTTCACCTCCCCCATCAGACGGTACCCGGACCTGTTGGTCCATCGCCTCATAAGAGAAACCGGCGGATCGACCGAAAAGGAATGGAACGGGCTCAGAGAACGACTACCCGCACTCGGCGACGTCGCAACCGGGAGGGAAACAGCGGCTCAGGAGGCGGAACGGGCGTCCATCAAGGTCAAACAGGTCCGCTTTCTGGAAAATCGCGTAGGCGAGACCTTCAACGCCGTAATCGTTGGGGTCCGTTCCATTGGTTTCTTCGCGCAGTTGGACGATTTTTTAATCGACGGACTCGTGAGGGTCAGTACACTGGAAGACGATTACTACGTGTACCGCGAAACCGAAAGCACCCTGACCGGAGAACGTACCGGCCGGCGGTTCCGGTTGGGAGAAGCGGTGGTGGTTCAGCTGGTACGGGCGGACCGGAGATTCCGACGGTTGGACTTTATGCTTAAAGAAGGTGGTTCCACACCTGAACGAAACCGCCGCCAAAGAGGGAAAGCCGGAAGACGCCGGCGACGCCGGCGCTAACAGTCCGCCGTTTGCGGAGATTCAAAAAGGCATTGCCGGTCTGCCCGGCGTGAGACAGGCGCCCGGTATCGTCATCTGTCCGTGTTTCGAACGTCAACGCGGCGACCCTCGCGCCTCACCACCGAACGATTTCGCACACGTCCGGAAACACGCCACGAAATTGGGTCAGCTTCCTGATGATTTAACCAGGCGCAATCAACCTGCACGTCCCCGACAGGAGGGCCGATGGAACAGAGTGTCAAACACTTTTGCGGCATCTTCGGCATCTATGGAAATAGCGATGCGGCGAAGCTCACCACGCTGGGCCTGCATGCCCTGCAGCACCGGGGTGAGGAGAGCAGCGGCATCGCTTCCGGCAACGGTGAATACCTGTTTCGTCACACCGCAATGGGGCAGGTGGCCGATGTATTCTCCGACGTGGGCGTATTGGACCGGTTACCGGGTCACCTTGCCATCGGACACAACCGGTATTCCACCACCGGATCGGACATCCTCATCAACGCCCAGCCCTTTCTGGCGGAATGCCGTGACGCCTTTGTCGCCGTCGCCCACAACGGCAACCTTACCAATACAGCACTGCTGCGAAGCCGGATGCAGGACGACGGCGCCATCTTTCAGACGACAACCGACAGCGAACTCATTCTCCATCTTGTAGCCAGGTCCAGAGAAGAAAAGATGGCCGAGCGCATTATGGACGCTTTACAGCAGATCGAGGGCGCGTATTCGCTCGTCCTGGCCACGGAAAACCAGTTGTTCGCCGCCCGCGATCCTTTCGGATTCCGTCCGTTGTGCCTGGGGCAGCTCGGCGATGCCTGGGTCGTCGCCTCCGAATCCTGTGCGCTGGACATCATCTCGGCACGTTATATTCGCGACATCGAACCCGGTGAACTCATTATGATAGATGCGAACGGTCTCCGCGCCTTCACTGCCTCGGAAGCCGATCGCCACGCGTTCTGCATCTTCGAATACATATACTTCTCACGGCCCGACAGCATCATCTTTGGCGACAATGTAGACAAAACCCGGCGTCGGCTCGGCAGACAACTCGCCATTGAACAGCCTGCCGCCGCCGACATCGTCATATCCGTGCCCGACTCCAGCAATACCGCGGCGCTGGGATATGCCAATCAATCCGGTATCAAACACGAGATCGGCCTCATACGAAACCACTACGTGGGGCGAACCTTCATTACACCCGGACAGGACAGTCGATCGTCCAAGGTCCGCCTCAAATTCAACCCCGTACGGGGTGTTCTGAACGGAAAGCGGGTGGTTGTCGTGGAAGATTCAATTGTCCGCGGCACAACGCTGAAACATCTGGTTCGAATGTTGCGGGAAGCGGGCGCCCGCCAGGTTCATGTACGTGTAAGCTGTCCGCCAATCATCGGTCCCTGTTTTTACGGAATTGACTTTCAAACCGAGAAGGAACTGATCGCCAGCGCGAAAACCGTGGAACAAATCCGCGAACACCTCGGCGTCGACAGTCTGGGTTATCTCTCCCTGGACGGCATGCTCGGCGTGGCCCCCAACTCGTCTCTCCAGTACTGCACGGCATGTTTCACGCAAGACTACCCGATCCCCGTCGAGAACGAAGCGGGCAAGCTGCTCCTTGAGAAACGAGGGGGCAACTTTTTCTGATACGGATCGTAAAAGCTTCAGAATCTCTTCACATACGGTTGTTTTTCCTGTCCGTCCCCTGTTCCTCGCGGTTTACAACGTAGAATATGAAAACACGTCCAATCATTTGTCTCTTCCTCCTGATGGACCTTGCGGGGTGCGCTGCTTCCCGCCAGGCGGCGGTCGCCCCTCCCCCGCCGAAACCTCGCGGCCCCGACCCCTGTGCGATGGGTCACTATATAGACGCCAAACGGTACGAACTTACCGGGCAAATCGAAGCCGCCGTAACGTCGCTGAGAGCGGCGATTGCGATCGATTCCACCGCGGCCACGCTGCACAGTTCGCTTGCCCACAATCTGATCTCGTTGAACCGGATCGCCGAAGCCGGTCAAGTCGCTCGTAGAGCCGTGCGACTGGCGCCCAGGGAACCGGCCCATCGATGGCTGCTCTACCACACCCTGGTCAAAGGGCGGGCGGATACGCTGCTGGCGACGGCACAGCTTGAAGCCGTCACACGCCTGAATCCCGCAGATTTCCGGGCATATGCCCATTTACTCCAGATCTACACCGCCAAACAGCAGCGCCAGAACGTCCTCCGTGTGCTGGATCGCGCCGCGGCGGTACCGGCTCCGAACATTCGTTACGATCTCTTGATTGCCGACGGTTACCAGCGGTTGGACCTGCCGCGGAAGGCTGCCGGTATCTACCGCCGCATCCTGCATCGCGATCCTGAACAGGCGCAGATCTGGAATCGTCTCGGCGACCTGACCATTGCCACGGGCGACACCCTGGAAGCCGCAGCTGTCTATCGTTCCGGTCTGACGCATTTTCAACACCGATTGAACAAGAACACGCAGGTGCTGTGGCAGAAGCTCATTGCAATCTACGACCGCGATGAGCACGTGGAAGCCCTGATCTCCGAAACGCCCCTTGATACCCTCTTTCTGGACCGGTTGTCCAATCACCTCCCCCGGAGCATTCCACGGTCGCGCACCGAGAGCAGCCTGGACACGCTCCGATATCGACATACGGAAACCCTTCTGGACCGCCTCATCCGGGAATTGCCGGAACGACACGACCTGCTTGGCCGAAAAGCGTCGCTGTTTCTTTCCAGGGACCGCCCCGAAGAAGCCCGACGCCTCTTCCGGCACGCGATATCCCTTGAGCCCAATCCAAGGTACCGGCTGGGCGTTGCGCATTCATTTCTGAACCAACGGGATTGGGACTCCGCCATCGAGATTCTGGACGGACTCTTCAGCGAAACGCCGGCGGAATCCGAACTCTATCCCCTGATCGTGTTTGCGCTTGGGCGGGCCCACGCCGCCAGCAACCGTCCGGAACGGGCAAGAACGGTCTACAGCCTGGCTGTAAACGCCCGGCCGGATGAGCTTCGCTATCAACTGTGGGTTGGCCGTACCTATCTGGCCGAGAAGAACTGGGAAGCGGCGATTCCCACCCTGGAGAGGCTGAAAGATCGCCTTGAAAACAACACGGAACTACTGGAGGACGTACTTTACGATCTGGGCCACTCTTACGAGCGCGCTGGGCGGTTCGATAGCGCGGTGGCCGTATTCCAACGCCTTCTTTCCAGGTCGCCGAACAACCATCAGGCCTTGAACTACCTGGGTTACATGTTCGCGGAAAAAGGCGTTCGCCTCAGGGAAGCGGAAAACTACATTGAACGGGCCCTGCGGGGAGACCCGCAGAACGGCGCGTATCTGGATAGCATGGGGTGGGTTTTTTTCCAGCAACAGCGATACGACGAAGCAATGAAGTATCTGAAGCTTGCTCTGAAAGCCGAAGAAAGCCGGCTGAACAAGGTCGAGACGGAGTTGCAGACGGCCGGTCAGCGCGAAAATCTGTCGATTATTCTGGATCACGTCGGCGATGCCGCCCAGGCGCTGGGCAACATCGATGAAGCGCTCGAACACTGGCAACGGGCGGTTGATCTGAACCCGCAAAACGAGACCATTCGGCGCAAACTGCAATCGTTCGACCCCAACAACGCAAGCGGACCCTGAAATGGCGCGCCATCTGCGGTCCGGAACGCGGTCCCCCACCCCAGCGCCCGTCCTCTATCTTCTCTTCCTGTTGATTTCCGGCTGCGCCGCATCCCTCTCCCGCCTCCCCCAGGTCGGACCGGTTCAGACCCCGACGGACCTGCTGCGCATCGTTTCCTCGCGGGCCGACAGCCTTGTCGATCTCGAGGTCCGCGCCGGAATCGACATGCGTATAGACGGCGTCAAACAGAAGGGGTTCGCCGTACTCTTCTACAAATCGCCAGATCACCTGAAGATCGAGATTAAAGATGCCCTTCTCGGCATTGGCGTTCTGTCTGCCCGCGCGCAGGCGGACTCCCTGGCCGTCTATCTGCCCAGGACGAACCACTACCTGGTAGGACCTTCGGAGGACGTGTTACGCGCTGTCACGGGCGTCGATCTCGCGCCGTACGGGGTTCGCCACGCGTTGCTTGGCCTCGTCAACCTCTCCCCCCTCAATTTAGCCCGCATTGGCGGCTTCGCGTCGCACGCGGACAGTCTCACCCTGGAAATCATCGAACCGCTGTGGACGCGCCGCCTTCGGTTCGACCCCCGCGCCGCCGTCCTGCTCGAAGAACGGGTCTACACCCCCAACGGGCTATTGTTGTCTCGCCGAATCCTGTCGGAATACCGGCGGCAAAACGGCGTGATTCTTCCCGGAAGAATGGAGATGATCCAGGGGAATGACAGAATCCGCATTCAGGTTGCCAGCCGGAAAGTCAACTCCGGCGTTCCGGTAGACCGGTTTGAACTGAAAGTGCCCGGTGACGTCGTCCGACTTGAATGACGCGGGCTGTGATGTAAACATCGAACGCGAGCTTGAAAGGGTGGAGCGGACATTCTTGTCTGCTCACGTACATCAACACGGAACCTCGAAATCCTGTGTTCAGACACGCCACGGCTCGCCGCCGTCTCCCCCACCGGCAAAACGACGGCGCCACCTACTGGATCACTTCTGTCTGCATTCCGGCAGAAGGACCTCTCCCCCGGCCCCCTCTCTTGCGAGGAGAGGGGGAGTCGAACGAAGCGTTGTGTAAACACGAGAAGGGCAGACAGGAATGTGTACACCACCTTCACACACGCTTCCGCCACGGCTTCACAGGCCATTGTGCGGTCGCGGAGATGACGGATTCGCGAAGAGAGCAGCTAACCGCGACAATTCATGAATTGATCAGGCAAAACCGCGTTGCTGAACAGATTACCGCGAACAGTCCACCACCGCCCGCGCAGTGGGTGAGAAGCCAAAGCGAGAGACCGCGGATCCGCTCGCGCCGTTTCCTGTCTTGTAGGGGCAATCCTTGTGGTTGCCCGCCTTGCGGCGCTAAAGTCATGCCTCTTCTGTCACAGAAACGGATACTCTCGGGGTACACCGATTCTCACTCAATCACACGAAACATTTCTTCGCGCGTGGCCATCTGTCCGGTATGCATGTCTTTGACGCGCACCGACAGGAGGTGCACACCCACTGGTACGTGACTCAGGTCAATCTGCAGATACGTGAAATCATCCTCGCGCTCTCCCTCATAGCGGCTTGTTACCGTCGTCTCGAACCCCTCTCTGCTGCGTGCCATTTCTCTGATCCGCCTGGCCTGTTCATCGTCTTCGGGTTCTCGCGCTTCTTCAACGAGTGTTATCTCCAGCTTCTCGTTGCGCGTCACATTTACCTGTGCCACATTCGATGCCTCGCCCTCTCCCGGCAACCGCTGCGCCACGAACAGGTACGGATCGATCTCCTCTTCTCCGGGCCTGCCGATACGATAGGAGATCTCATATGCCGTGCGCCCGTATTCATCTCGCTTCAGGTTATACACCTCCAGGTAGATGAACGCAGGTTCGGACCGATGGTACGTCCGCAGTGGATTCGCCACGACGTTGAGGTGGCTTCTCTTCTCTGGAAAAGGCGATCCCGTCTCAATCTGCGTAGCCAACAGCAGATCGCTCATCGACAACACAGAGTCCGCAGTCACAAAGCCACGCTCCTTACGGAACGTACCTATAGACCCCCGCTTCCGGTCCCGCACCTCACCTACCAGATAATACGTGCCAGGGGCTACCCTGAATGCCAACTGAAACACCAGATGACTATTCCGCAAGCTGTCCACAACCGGATTCCCGCTTGGTGTTAGCTCAGGCCACGTCAGGTCGAGATCAGACCGCTTCCGATATACTTCGTCCCAGGCGTTGTCAAACACAAACACTCCGTTTTCCAGGACAAATCCACTGTCCCCGTCTGCGGCAGACACATTATGCTTCGGTAGCGCGTATGCCAGTTCCACACGGTAGCCCTCCCCGTCCTCAAAGCTTGCAACCTGGTAAGGAACTCTGTACTTGTGATGGCGATATGGGTCCATAAAGTGAGCCGGTTCATGATTGAACGTATATCGTCCAGACACCCTGCCCGGGCGGGTATCGAAACGCCATGAATCCAGACCGTCACTGTTGACGAACGAGATGGAAAACCCCTCATAGTCTGAATAATTCACAAAAAAGGTAGTTTCCTTACCCAAGTCATTGTATTATATTATGGTTACGCGAATAACCTGATAACAATGAACCGGGAGGAAACTACCGTGGCAGGTCAAGATAAACAACAAAGGATGTCTTTCGCAAGTGTTTCTGGCAAACGGGTAGAAGCCACCTTCGACGGGGGCATGCTGACCAGCGACACCGGGGCGATGCTGCTTCGAGAGGTGGAGTCCAAAATCGGCATTTTGGGTCGGATCGTTGCGGCGATAACAGATCGTCGGCATCCAAGTTACGTGGATCACCCGTCGGTGGACCTGCTGACTCAGCGTGTCTTTCAGGTGGCGTGTGGGTATGAGGATGCGAACGACTGCAATACGTTGCGTAGCGACCCCGGCTTCAAGGCGGCCTGCGATCGGTTGCCGGTCACCGGTGCCAACCTGGCCAGTCAACCCACGATGAGTCGGTTCGAGAACCGGATCACCAGAGGTGACTTATATCGGATCGCGACGGCCTTTGCCGATGCGTTTATCGCCTCGTATAAGCACCCTCCCGAGGCCATTCTGTTGGATATCGATGACACGGAAGACAAGGTGTATGGATCCCAGCAGTTGTCGTTATTCAATGCGTATTTCAAGGGCTATTGCTACCAACCCCTGCATATCTATGAAGGGCAAACCGGCAAGTTGATCACGACGGTCTTGCGTCCGGGCCGCCGACCCACGGGCAAAGAGATCGTGTCGATTCTAAAACGGGTGATCGCCTACCTGCGTCACGCATGGCCCGATGTCAAGATCCTGTTGCGTGGCGATTCACACTTTTCGTGTCCGGAAGTACACACGATGTGTGACGAAAACGATGTGTTTTTTATCCTCGGACAAGGCGGAAACGCGGTGCTGCTGCGGTTGGCACAGCCCTTGATGGACCAGGCCAAAGCGCTGTATGCCGATGGGGGAAAACCGGTGCGCCTGTATCGCTGTTGGGACTATCAGGCCGGCAGCTGGTCTTCCCCACGCCGCATCATCTGCAAGGCAGAAGTCACCCCGCAAGGTCACAATATCCGATTCGTGGTCACCAACCTGAACGGCGCACAACCGTCATTCATCTACAAAACCGCTTATTGTTCACGCGGCAGGATGGAAAACTTCATCAAGAATCACAAGACCTTTCTGCATTCCGATCGCACCTCTTGCCACACCTTCCACGCCAATCACTTCCGGCTCTTTCTCCACAGCGCCGCCTATGTGTTGGTGTACGCCCTGGCCCATATCGGGTTGCGCGGCACCACGTGGACGAACGCCCAGTTTAATACGCTGCAAAACCGCATCTTGAAAGTCGCCGGGCGCGTTTGTGAACTGAAAACCAAAATCACGTTCCATCTGCCAACGGCGTTTCCACTCAAACACCTCTATCGAACCATGCTCTACAATCTGGGAACCGCCATGCCATAACGTTTCCATCTGGACCAGGCCGCCTTCACGTCTTGATTGCTACCACCAAAAGCAATGGAGAAGTCTGTGCTCTTGGCAGTCACAGCAGGGTCATCCTGACGCCTACACGCGACCCTGCTACAAAAATATACCCTGAAATCGCTTGAAAACGCCAGTTCCGCACAGCCAGCTTTCTCCTGCGTTCTTAGACTCACTCGAAAGCTGCTTCTGCTGCACGAATCTGCAATCCCTGACGATTCATGAATAGGTCAGGATAGAACCACACCTCGTCACCCCCCTGGATATTTTGGCCGAACTTACCATTGAACGAGTCAACGCCTCCCGGGATTTCAGGGCGCGTTGCTTTCTTGTTGAGAGCTTGTCCGAATTTGATATATGCCTTCCCACGGTCCGTTTGCGATCCCTGTATTCCCCTAAATCGCTGCCCATACCGGAGATTGGCATACGCCAGGCGTCCATAGTGTTCCATCCGCCGTTCGCTGAATGCGGTAAGGTGAAGTGGATCGCGTTTCCGCCAGAATAGCACCTGCTCACGACTATCCGTCCATCCGTTTCGGGTCGCATCGGTCGTCGCAATTGAATCAAGCGCCGATAGTTCCTTCTGGCTTGCAAATTCGTCCACCGACTCCATCAGAGCACGTTCCTCAGTCGACATTCGCTGCAACGCGCGCATATAATACTCATGGGCAGTCTCCCATTCACCCATCCCCTGGTAGCCCAAGCCACAATAGAGCAGCGCGTCCTCATCCTTGGGATATTGATCAAGACAAAGCTTTGATGCCGTTACCAATCCTTTGGGATTCTTGCTTTCGAAATGTATCAGTCCTAAATCGAAAAACGCCGCTCGATTTCGAGGATCGGACTCTATGCTTTTTGTCAAGAATGCCAGTGCTTTTTCCCGATCGCGCGCACCGAATTCTTCCCAACGAAATAGGTGATATGTAGGTGGCCCCCCTCCAGTAATAATATCTATATGCTCCATTTCGATATACTTCAAGAACGCCTGCAGGTAAAAAAAACCTACCATATGTGCTGCCTCGGCAAACCTTTCGGGATGGGTCTCACATACCTTTTCGTAATGCCGTTCCGCCTTCAACCACAGTCCCTGCGTGCCGAGCAACTCGCCTAGCATCAGTTGATAATCCCCGTTGCCCGGTTCCAGCCGAATCGCCTCGTCCAGCGACTTGCGTGCACTCTGGCGGGTAAGCGGCGTATCCATCGACATATACAGCTTCGCGATTTCGTAATGTGCCGGCGCGTGGTCCCGATCCAACTTCAAAACGTCGCCAAAGGCCTCGAGGCTCTCCTCTAACGCGACGCTGCCCACGCGCGCCAACGCTGTCTGATAAAGGCTGTCGGCAGAGTGAGTCTTAGCGCCTGCAATTGGTGTGGTGAAAAAGAGTACGAAACACAAGAACGCAGAAGCAGAAAATGCGATCCGGTTACAGAGTCTCTGCAATCGATGATCTCTTTCGAATGACATGTTGATACCTCCCGTGCTGGTAGCGGGACCAATCGATTTCCGAAGCTTCCACAAAATCAAAACGACCGTCTTTACCGTTGCAGGTGTGCAGCCCTAAGTGTCTGTTGTGCGTCCGCCACAACAAAGACATCAGTCAATCACACGGAGCAACTCTTCACGCGTCGCTGTCTGGCCGGTATGCGTGTCCTTGACCCTCACCGATAGCCGGTGCACACCCGCAGGCACGTGAGTCAGGTCAATCTGCAAATACGTGAAATCATCCTCTCGGTCGCCTTCATACCGCGCCGTGATCGTCGTTTCTGCGCCCTCTCCGCTGCGTGCCATTTCCCTGATCCGCCTGGCCTGTTCATCGTCTTCGGGTTCTCGCGCTTCTTCCACGAGTGTTATCTCCAGCTTCTCGTTGCGCGTCACATTTACCTGTGCCACATTCGATGCCTCGCCCTCTCCCGGCAACCGCTGCGCCAGGAACAGGTACGGATCGATCTCCTCTTCTCCGGGCCTGCCGATCCGATAGGAGATCTCATATTCTGTGCGTCCGTACTCATCTCGCTTCAGGTTATACACCTCCATGTAGATGAACGCGGGTTCGGACCGATGGTACGTCCGCAGCGGATTCGCCACGACGTTGAGGTGCCTTCTCTTCTCTGGAAACGGGGATCCCGTCTCAATCTGCGTGGCCAGCAGCAAATCGCTTATTGACAACATAGAGTCCGCAATCGCAAAGCCACGCTCCTCACGGAACGTCCCGATCGACCCGCGCTTCCGCTCCCGCACCTCGCCGACCAGATGGTACGTGCCGGGGGCCACCCTGAATGCCAACTGAAACACCAGATGACTATTCCGCAAGCTGTCCACAACCGGATTCCCGCTTGGTGTTAGCTCAGGCCACGTCAGGTCGAGATCAGACCGCTTCCGATATACTTCGTCCCAGGCGTTGTCAAACACAAACACTCCGTTTTCCAGGACAAATCCACTGTCCCCGTTTGCGGCAGACACATTATACTTCGGTAGCGCGTATGCCAGTTCCACACGGTAGCCCTCCCCGTCCTCAAAGCTTGCAACCTGGTAAGGAACTCTGTACTTGTGATGGCGATATGGGTCCATAAAGTGAGCCGGTTCATGATTGAACGTATATCGACCAGAGACCCTCCCCGGACGGGTATCGAAACGCCACGAATCCAGACCGTCGCTGTTGAAGAACGAGATCGAAAATCCCTCATAGTACCACTCCTCGTCACCGCCCTGGATATTTCGACTGAACCTACCATTGGACGAGTCAACGCCTCCCGGGATTTCAAGGCGCGTTGCTTTCTTGTTGAGAGCTTGTCCGAATTTGATATATGCTTTCCCTCGGTCCGTTTGCGATCCCGGTATCCCCTTCAATCGCTGCCCATATCGAAGATTGGCATACGCCACGCGTCCATAGTGCTCCATCCGCCGCTCGCTGAATGCGGTAAGGTGAAGTGGATCGCGTTTCCGCCAGAATAGCACCTGCTCGCGGTTATCCGTCCATCCGATTCGGGTCCTATCGGTCGTCGCAATTGAAACAAGCGCCGATAGTTCCTTCTGGCTTGCAATCTCGTCCACCGACTCCATCAGAGCGCGTTCCTGCGCCGACATTCGCTCCAACGCACGCATATAATACTCGTGGGCAGTTTCCAATTCACCCATCCCCTGGTATCCCAACCCACAATAGAGCAGCGCGTCCTTATCCTTGCGGTATTGATCAAGACAAAGCTTTGATGCCATTACCAATCCTTTGGGATTCTTGCTTTCGAAATGTATCAGTCCCAAATCGTAATACGCGTCTCGATTTTTAGGATCTGCCACGATGCTCTTTACTAGGAATGCCAACGCCTTCTCCCGATCCCGCATAGCGTGTTCTTCCCAGCGAAACAGGTGATACGTTGGTGGGCCCATCCCGATGACGATATCCACGTGCTCCAGATTGATATACTTCAGAAACGCCTGCATGGAAAAAAAGCCTACCCTGTACGCCGCCTCGGCAAGTCTTTCAGGATGGGTCTCACAAACCTTTTCGTAATGCCGTTCCGCCTTCAACCACAGTCCCTGCTTGCCGAGCAACTCACCGAGCATCAATTGATAGTCTCCGTTGCCCGGTTCCAGCCGAGTCGCCTCGTCAAGCGCCTTGCGCGCGCTCTGGCGGGTAAGCGGCGTATTCATCGACATATACAATTTCGCCATCTCGTAGTGAGCCGGTGCGTGGTTCCGGTCTGCCTTCAATACTGCGCGGAACCCATCCAGACTCTCCTCTAACGATACACTTCCGACTTGCACCAACACTGTCTGATACAGAGTATCAGCATACTGCTTCTTGCCAGCCGCAATCGGTGTCGCGAAAGAGAATCCGAAACAACAGAGCACAGCAGCAGAAATAGTCAACCTTCTACGCCGTCTTTCTGTGATGGGAAGACCTATCAAAAGTGACATTACATGACCTCCTGTCCCTATTTCTGCACACGATCACTCAATCACGCGCAACAACGCGTTGCGTGATACTATCTGATCATTATTTATGTCTTTGACCTGTACCGATACACGGTGCACACCTGCAGGCACGTGGGTCAGGTCAATCTGCAGATACGTGAAGTCGTCCCCGCGGTTCCCCTCATACCGCGCCGTGATCGTCGTCGCCACCCCGTCTTTGTTTTTACCCATCGTCTTGATCCGGCTGGCAAGTTCATCCGCTTCCGGAAACACAAACCTTGCCCGGTACGTCACCTCATCTTTCCTATGCGCATCAACATGGTCCGGAACGACTACTGGCGGCGTGACGGGTATACCCCCCTGAGGTTCATCTTCTTCCTCCGCCGCTCGCTCCGGCCGACGCATTCCCGACTCCCGAGTCCTGATTTCACGCGTTACCTCCAGTTGCCTGCCGCCATCTGGCAACCGTTGAGCCATAAACAGGTTCGGACCGATCTTCTCTTGTTCTGGCTGGGCTATTTGATACGCGATTTCGTACTCGGAACGACCGAATTCGTCCCGCTCCAGGTTATACACTTCCAGGTAGATAAACGCTGGCTCAGAGCGATGGTAAGTCCGCAGTGGATTCGCCACCACGTTGAGGTGGCTTCGTTTCTCCGGAAACGGCGATCCCGTCTCAATCTGTGTCGCCAGCAGCAGATCGCTCATCGACAACATAGAGTCCGCGGTCGCAAAGCTACGCTCCTCACGAAACGTCCCGATCGACCCCCGCTTACCGTCCCGCACCTCGCCTATCACGTTATACCTGCCGGGCGGCACCTCGAACGCCAACTGTAACACCAGATGACTTATGCGCAAGCTGTCTGCATTGGGATACCCGCTCGGTGTCAACTCTGGCCACCTCAGGCTAATATCTGAACGCTTGCGATACACCTCGGCCCACTCCTCGTCAAACACAAACACGCCATTCTCCAAATCAAGACCGCTTTCCGCATCCGAGGCGGATACATTGTATTTCGGCAGTGCATACGCCAGTTCAATGCGACAGCGGTCTCCTTCTTTGAAGCTTGCAATCTGATACGGGACTCTGTATTTGCTTAGTCGATAAGGATCACGAAAATGAGGTTGTTCCTGATCGAACGTATATCGACCCGAAACCCGGCCGGGACGGGTGTCGAAACGCCACGAATCCAGACCGTCGCTGTTGACGAACGAGATGGAAAATCCCTCATAGAACCAGACCTTATCACCTCCCTGGATCGTTCGGCCGAACTCGCCGTTGAACGAGTCAACACCTCCTGGGATTTCAATTCGCCTTGCCCTCTTCTTAACCGCGCGCCCAAATTTGATATGTGCCTTCCCGCGGTCTGTTTGCCATCCCGGTATCCCTTTCAGGCGTCGCCCATACCGGAGATTGGCATACGCCACGCGTCCATAGTGCTCCATCCGTCGTTCGCTGAATGCGGTAAGGTGAAGTGGATCGCGTTTCCGCCAGAATAGCACCCGCTCATGGTCATCTGTCCATTTATTTGGGGTCGTTCCGGTCGTTGCAATTGAATCAAGCGCCGATAGTTCCTCCTGGCTTGCAATCAGGTCCACCGACTCCATTAGTGCGCGTTCCTCCGCAGACATTCGCTCCAACGCGCGCACGTAATACCCATGGGCAGCCTCCCATTCTTCCATCCCCTGGTATCCCAGACCGCAATAGAGCAGCGCGTCCTTATCCTCGGGATACTGATCAAGACAAAGCTTTGATGCCGTTACCAATCCTTTGGGGTTCTTGCTCTCAAAGTGGATCAATCCCAAATCGTAATGTGGTTGTCGATAACCCGGATCGGCCTCGATGCACTTTATCAAGAATTCCAGTGCCTTCTCGCGTTCGCGCCCTCCGTATTCCTCCCAGCGAAATAGATGATACGTATCAGGTTCGCCCATCGTTCCTTGAACGATATCTACATGCTCCAAATCGATATACTTCAGGAACGTCTGCATTGCGAAAAAACCCGCCATGTATGCGGCCTCGGCGCGTTTTTCAGGATGGGTCTCATATACCTTCTCATAATGCCTTTCCGCATTTAGCCAGAGCCCCTGCTTGCCGAGTAACTCACCGAGCTTCATTTGATAGTCCCCGTTGCCTGGATCGAGCCGAATCGCAATGTCTAATGCATTTCGCGCGCTCTGGCGATCCATGGGCGTGTCAAGGGACATGTACAACTTGCCTATCTCATAGTGAGCAGGCGCGTGGTCAGGATCGGCCTTCAAGACTCTACGGAAACCCTCCAGACTCTCCTCGACGCTAATGTGACCGGCCTCCCCTACCGCCGTTTCACATAGCTCGTTGGCGTATTGCTGTGTTGTGGCTTCGAGTGGCACTGCAACATAGAAGCCGAAGCAAAAAAGCACAAAACCAGAAGGAGGTAAACTTTTACAGTATCGTTGGATGTGACGAACTATTCGGAATGACACTACGAGACCTCCTGAACTTACATCTGCCCAAATCACTCGATCACACGGAACTGCTCTTCACGTGCAACCATCTGTCCAGTATGCATGTCTTCGATCCTAACCGATAGACGGTGCACACCGGCAGGCACGTGACTCAGGTCAATCTGCAGATACGTGAAGTCATCCTTACGAGAGCCCTCATATCGGCTTGTTACCGTCGTTTCTGTGCCCTCTCCGCTGCGTTCCATTTCCCTGATCCGCCTGGCCTGTTCATCGTCTTCGGGTTCTCGCGCTTCTTCCACGAGTGTTATCTTCAGCTTCTCGTTGCGCGTCACATTTACCTGTGCCACATTCGATGCCTCGCCCTCTCCCGGCAACCGCTGCGCCACGAACACGTACGGATCGATCTCGTCTTCTCCGGGCCTGCCTATCCGATAGGAGATCTCATATGCCGTGCGCCCGTATTCATCTCGCTTCAGGTTGTAAACCTCCAGGTAGATGAACGCTGGCTCGGACCGATGGTACGTCCGCAGTGGATTCGCCACGACGTTGAGGTGGCTTCTCTTCTCTGGAAAAGGCGATCCCGTCTCAATCTGCGTGGCCAGCAGCAAATCGCTCATCGACAACATAGAGTCCGCGGTCGCAAGACTACGCTCCTCACGAAACGTACCTATAGACCCCCGCTTCCGGTCCCGCACCTCACCTACGAGATAATGCGTGCCAGGGGCTACTCTGAATGCCAACTTTAACACCAGATGACCATTCCGCAAGCTGTCTGCAGCAGGATACCCACTGGGCGTTAACTCAGGCCAACTCAGGTTTAGATCCGACCGCCTCCGATACACCTCGTCCCAGTTCTCGTCAAATACAAATACACCGTTTTCCAATACAAAACCACTGTCCGCATCCGATGCAGATACATTGTATTTCGGTAGCGCATACGCCAGTTCCACGCGGACGCTGTCACCATCCTTGAAGCTTGCCACCTGGTATGGGATCCTGTATTTGCTGAACCGAAACGGGTCCATATAGTGTGTTGGTCGATGATTGAACGTATAACGTCCCGTTGTCCGACCCGGACGGGTATCGAAACGCCACGAATCCAGCCCGTCGGTGTTGACAAACGAGATCGAAAATCCCTCATAGTACCACTCCTCGTCACCGCCCTGGATATTTTGGCCGAACCTGCCTTCGAACGAGTCAACACCTCCGGGGATTTCAAGCCGCCTTGCCTTCCTGGTAAGAGCAGGCCCGAATCTGATATGTGCTTTCCCGCGGTCCGTCTGCCATCCCGGTTTGCCCTTCAATCTCCGCCCATATCGAAGATTGGCATATGCAACACGCCCGTAGTGTTCCATGCGTCGCTCGCTGAATGCCGTCAGGTAAAGGGGATCACGTTCCCGCCAGAATCGCACCCGCTCACGGTTATCCGTCCATCCGATTCCGGTCGTATCGGTCGTCGCAATCCAATCAGGTACCGATCGTTCCTCCTGGCTTGCAATCAGGTCCACGGACTCCATCAGAGCGCGTTCCTCAGTCGACATTCGCTCCAACGCGCGCATATAATACTCATGGGCAGTCTCCCATTCACCCATCCCCTGGTAGCCCAAGCCACAATAGAGCAGCGCGTCCTTATCCTCGGGATACTGATCCATGCATAGCTTTGATGCCTTCACGAGTCCTTCAGGGTTCTTGCTTTCATAATGGATCAGTCCCAAATCGTAATACGCGTCTCGATTTTTAGGATCTGCCACGATGCTCTTTACCAGGAATGCCAACGCCTTCTCCCGATCCCGCATAGCGTGTTCTTCCCAGCGAAACAGGTGATACGTTGGTGGGCCCGACGCCCCGCCGTCGACGATATCCACGTACTCCAGATTGATATACTTCAGGAACGCCTGCATAGAAAAAAAGCCTACCCTGTACGCCGCCTCGGCAAGTCTTTCAGGATGGGTCTC
Organism: Candidatus Latescibacterota bacterium; assembly: GCA_963662665.2. Classification (GTDB taxonomy): domain Bacteria; phylum Latescibacterota; class UBA2968; order UBA2968; genus JAAXHE01. The sequence goes on along the minus strand of CAXXJS010000020.1, from coordinate 202,176 downwards.
ACAAACCCTTTCGTAATGCCGCTCCGCCTTCAACCAAAGTCCCTGCTTGCCGAGCAACTCACCGAGCATCAATTGATAGTCTCCGTTGCCCGGTTCCAGCCGAATCGCCTCGTCAAGCGCCTTGCGCGCGCTCTGGCGGGTAAGCGGCGTATTCATCGACATATACAATTTCGCCATCTCGTAGTGAGCCGGCGCATGGTCCCGATCCAACTTCAACACGTCGCCGAAGGCCTCGAGGCTCTCCTCTAACGCGACGCTGCCCACGCGCGCCAACGCTGTCTGATAAAGGTTGGCGGCATGTTGCGGTTTGCTGGTTGCCACTACCGTTGTGAAGACGAACGCAAGACCAAAAAGGGTAGAGACAGACAAAGTCAACCAGGTGCTGCATCGCAGTATTTCGTGTTCTCGCAGGACCGACATGTCGAAACCTCCTGAGCTTGCAATGGTGATCTTTGGATGCAGCGTGTGACGCGGAACCGATAATTCAGTATGTTCTTCGCGACAAAGGATATCGGAGCTACCGGACATGGAGTCGTTTATCAAGACTTACTCATGCGAGCTTCCCCGATGCCCTTCCTTGCCTAAAGACACCAGACAGACGGCACCGGTTCGAAAAAAACAAAGGCCCGGAAGAAACTCTTTCCGGAACCTTGCTTGCAATGGCACAAGAATGTCTGCTCACGACCGTGTTAACTGTCTAACTTTCCAGCTTCTTTCGCATTTGCTGTACCCACCTCAATGCTCCTCCTTTGGCCATGCCCGCTCCGAAATAGCCCACTGTGCTCCCGGCTTCACTCTATCACCCGAAACAACACGCGTCTCTCGTCCCCCCGGCCCTCACGGTTCAGGTCCTTCATTTTCACCGACAGGGCGTGTACTCCCAACGGTACGCTATCAAGGTCGATCTGAAGATAGGTGAAGTCATCGGTCCGGTCTCCTTCGTACCGGACCGTGACCGCGGTTTCCCCGGTATCCACGTCGTATTTTCGGATCGACCTTGAAACCCTGTTTCGCTCGGCAGGAATATATCTCACCTGATATTCGACGGACCCGTCCTTCCCGACCGCTCCAATTCTTAATCGTACTTTCCCGGGCGGTTCCGCCAGCGCCACAGCCTCGAATCTCCCGGGAACCACCTCGGTTGCTTGCGGCTGCCCGATCCGATAGGTTATATCGTATTCAGTCCGTCCGAAATCATCCCGCGTGAGATTGTATATCTCAAAATAGATGTACACCGATTCCGCGCGATAGAAGGTGTGCAGCGGATTCAATACCACCTCCAGATCCTCCCGCCGCTCCGGGAACGGATCGTCCATCCGGACGTCGGATGCCACCAGCAGGTCGCTCATCGCCGGCGAGGAATCTTCCGCTACCCATGCCAACGTATCCCTGAACGTCCCGATGGACCGGTTCCCGCGGTCCTGCACCTCGGCAATGAGACTGTAGTTCCCCGGTTCAACCATCAGCGTCGACTTCGACAGCAGATACTGCCCCCTCAGGCTGTCCGTTCCCACGTCCGCAAGCCGCCGGGTGGCATACACCGCCCGCGAGACCTCTTTCCATCCGGCGCCAAACAGGAAGAGCCCGTCCTTCAGGTCGACGGCGCCCGTGTTGGATATCTTCAACCGGTCTTTTGCAATCGCATAGGCGACCTCGAGGCGTATCCTGCCAGCATCCCGGAACGCCGCGACCTGGTAGGGCATGCTGTATTTCAACCGACGATAGGGATCGACGTATCGCTGCGGCGTTCGTTTGAGGACCCATTCTCCAGATGGAAATACGAGAGAACTTACGTCAAAATGCCAACCGTCCAGTCCGTTCCAGTTCCTGAATCGAAAGGAAAAACCCTCGTAAGACCAAAGCTCCGTGTGCGCCTGTACAGTGCGTCCGCGTGGGTCCACCTCGGGACGCATCACCGTCCGGCCAAGCGGGTCTCCGTACTTGATGTAGACCCGTCCCATTTCCGTCCGCCAGCCCTCGATTCCTCTCCTCGGCTTGCCGAAACGCATATTGGCGTAGGCCACCCGCCGGTAATGCTCCATTCGCCTTTCGTTCCGTTCGGTCAGCAACAGCGGATCCTGTTTGCGCCAGAACCGTTCCCGCTCGGAACTGTCCACCCACTCTCCACCCGCCACTTGCGCCAGCGAATCCGCTTTCGCGACGCGCACCCGCTCTTCATCCACGGCGACGGCATCCACCGATTCGATCATCGAACGTTCCTGTATATCCATCCTCGCCAGCGCCCTTGCGTAGAAATCCCAGGCGTTATCCAGGAAACCGCTGGCGTGATAACCCAACCCCACGAACATCAATGCGTCCTTGTCCTGCGGGCACGCCTGCAACAGTGAGTTGGCGACGCTGACTATCGCCATTCCCGCTGCCGCCGGGGCAGATTTCATGTCTTCCAGATAGACGAGGCCCAACTGGTAATACGCATCTTTGAACACGGGATCGAATTGGATGCTTTGTCTGAGATTCCGGATCGCCAGTTCACGGTACTCCCCGGCAAAATGCCGCCACTCCAGCAGCACACTATGGTTATTGCCCTCCGTGTCGATCATGTTCCAATACTTCATGAAATCTTTCGCATAGTATCGCCCGAGCCCGAATGCCGCCCGTGCGTTTCGCGGATCCCTCACCAGGACCGCTTCATATTGTCGTTTCGCGTTCGACAGGAACCCCTGCGCCCACAACAGTTCGCCCAGCAGCAACTGATACGCCGCGTTGTCGGGATCCAGACGAATTGCCCGGCGGACCATCCCTTCGGCGCTCTGGCGATCCGGAGGTGTATTCAAAGACATATACAACTTCGCGATTTCCGCATAGGCTTGAGCGTGATTCTCATCCATCGCAAGCACGTCCTTCAACGCGCGCACGCTCTCCTCAACCGGCACGCGGCCCACTTGCTTCATTGCAAAACGGAACCATTCGTCGACCGATTCCGGTTCGCCCGAAAACGCGGACCCGCCGCTGCACCAGGTGAAAGCCAGGATGAAAATACCTGTCGTTCGACGCCTGATCGTCACGTCCAGTCCTCAAAAACGGTGGATTCGGGAAACGCCAGTGCCAAACCATCCGATTCGCCGTTTCCCGCGTGGGTCTGCCGGTTCCCAAAGACCCTGCGTCTTCCGCCTATTCTCTCCGCTTGAAGATTTCAGCCACCCACACCTGCCCCTGCTCGCGCGCCACTGCAACACCGATATGGGTTAGACGCTCGTCCAGAATATTCCGTCTGTGTTCGGCGCTCAACATCAGGAACCAATGTGCTTCCTCCAGTGAGGGCGACGTCGCCAGGTTTTCCAGCGCGACCGCAAACGAGATGCCCAGCCGTTCCAGGCGGCCTACCAGACCTCCATACACGGGCGACCAGTGCGAAACCGAGCCGTAGGCAAGCATGGTCTGCAAATGGGAGGCTGCCGCGTAAGCCAGTTCGTCGTCCCACTCCAATATCATGCGGCCCCTCCTGCCGCGCACGTGGTTCACCAGTTCCATCAGGCGACGGCCCGCGGCCGTATCGCCGGGAAAGGGCGCGACCTCGATGACGGGCTCATCAAGAGGCGTCGGGTTGCCAACCTTCAACATGCGGTCTTCCAGCATGACAGCGTCGCCGTTTTCCAACTCGCACTGGATCTGCAACCTATAATACCCTGGCGCCGAAACCTGCAGCCTCCCCTCGAATTGCCCCTCGTCAAGCGCGATCTCCATATCCAGCACGTCTCCGTCCGGAAGCGCGAACACGGCCATAGACAATTTTTTCACAGCATCCTCAACCGATCCCCGGACGAACGCAACCGTGCCCGGAGAGATGCGTTCCGGTGTGCGCTCCAGCCGGATCAGGTGTCGCCGTATCGAACCGCGGTAACGATAGGGTTCGGCAAATTGCTTTGAAACGGTAAGATCGGGGCGCGACTCAACGCGGTTGCCCTCCCGGTCCGTAATTACATATCGATCAGGTGAAAGAAACTCAAGCCGAACTCCCGACGTATCGGACTGCACGATCCTGCCGTCAGGGAATTCCTCGATCACGGTCCCGTCGGGGAGCTTTGCAACGCGCACGCCATCCGGACGGCGTACCGTTTCCGAGCCGTCCGGATACACGGTGCGCTTGGATAGATCCGAACGGACCTCCAACGTCTCGCCCGAAGGCTGTTTCTGGAATTTTCGCCCGTCCGCAAACCGCTCAATCGTGGTTCCGTCGGTCATTCGCGTAAACTGGCGGCCGTCCCTGAACATCGTGACTTCATGCCCCTCCCGTGTTGTTGCGAATACGCTGCCGTCGGGATACCTGGTCTCCCGCGCGCCGCCGGGCGCGTCAATCTCCACCCTGCCGCCGGGATACAGCACATGCCGTGTCCCATCCAGGAACAGGGTCCGTTCCACCCCGTTCGGATGCACCGTACGCACCGTTCCACTGGCAAACCGGTGTACCCGCCGCCCGTCGGGATGTTTCGTGATCAGGTTCCCGGAGGCCAGCCGCCACTCCCGCCGTCCATCCTTGTGTACCCGGTGCCTGTTGCCGTCCGCGTCTTCGAACACCATCCGCCCATCCGGGTACGTTGTTCTTACGCCTCCCAGCGTATCATTGAATCGAATCGAACCGTCCGGTGAGCGCACTTCCCGCGTTTTATCGGGAAACTGCATCACAATCCGGCCGTCCGTGTGCCGCCACCGCTGCCGCCCATCCGGAAACGTGGTCCATACCCGTCCGTCCCCGAAATGCCGTTTGCGCACGCCCCTTCCGGGATAGGACGAATTCTTAGGCCTGAGCCAGACGCCGGCCTGCACCCGGAAATGGCCGGCGGGCGGCAGGTGCGTCCGCTCGCCCGACCTGAACGCCGACGCCCGGAACATATACCGGTGCAGCGCCGCCGCGTCCTCCAACGCCTCACGATCCGCAAGCGCCCCTCTGAGCGCGGGCAGCAGGTCGCCGTATCTGTCCGGATGCATTGTCACATAGAGGTATTGAAACGGACCTGCCGCCTGTCCGGAAGCCTTCCGGACTGCCTCGCCATTCCCAAAGCACACCGCCGCCACAACTCCACGCAGGGTCGTGCCAAGCGCGACCTTTCCAAGCGCCACGCGGTAGACGTGGTCCTTCCAAATCAGTTCCAGATTCCTCACCGCCAGCACCGTATCGAACCGGACCCGGTACGCTTTCAACGGGACGCTGACCAGGTCTCCCGACATCACTGGAGGAGCGTCGTCGACCACCCATTTCAGGGACCTTCCCCGCTGCCCGGCAGTCACGCTATCGCGTATCAGCCGAACCAGCGCGACCCGTCCCGTATCCGCTTCGGGCAGGTATCCGCCCGATGTCGCCACGTAATTCTCCACGGTCCATCCCGCGCGAAAATCTACGTCTCCCGGCCGGCTCACCCCACCGGAAACCGTCACCGTTTCCTCGGGCGTACAGCCAAAGAGGTTCAACAGGAACAGAAGGGCGATGGAATTCAGCAGTCTGGAATTCATAGGAAACCCCGGCGACCAGACGAAGGCTGCCAGGTGTCAGCGTGCAGCAGGAGGCAGCCAGGTAAGAAAACCTACTCACTCAAAGACACAAAGGCACAAAGGAATAAACAGCGATCAGTTCAAGACGGTGAGAGGAAAGAGGGTAGACGGAAGAGGATCACATCCACCACCCCGCCACTATCTATAGACACAGATCCTTCGAGATCGGTTCAGTAAATTAACCAAAGGCGCCCAATTGGTTATTCCGGGCTCTCGTATATCCTGTCAGCCGTCGCCAGGGCAACCACAAGGGTCGCCCCTGCAAATTCAATAGCGGATCACCAGGGGATTTCCCGAAAGTGGTTGCGGAATCACGCGAACGGGTTTAAATATCCGGTGCGCGATTGTGGGAGAACAGCCGATTGGCACGTCGGCAAGGACAAAGAACCTCAACTCCTCGTTCCTGCCAGCGAAATTGGTCTACGGATTCATCTGTTCACATTTTTTCTACTCGAATTGTACTCCACACCAATTCGAGGAAATGACTATGTCCGATAGCCAGAAACCACACCACTCCCAGTTCCATTTCGGCTTTGTGCTGGCGTCGCTGTTTATCGCGCTGACGGTCGGATTCGGTTACGCGGCCGTCCTGGCCGTGCTGATCGGCTTTCAGTTACCCATGGGCAACTGGTGGGTTGCCATGCTCCAGGCGCACGGCCACGCCCAACTCCTGGGCTGGATCGGCCTCTTCATCATCGGAGTCAGCCTCTACTTCCTTCCGCGTCTGGCAGGAACGCCGCTGCGCTTTCCCCGGTTTCCGGTGTGGATTCTCGGTCTTCTCTCAACCGGCATCCTTCTGCGCGCGGTCTCGCAGCCGCTGCTGGCGGCGGGATTCGACGGCCCGATTCAGAATGGACTGAGATGGACTCTGGGTTTCTCCGCGTTGATGGAGACCGCCGGCGTCTATTGCTACGTCGCCCTGCTGGTCATCACGTTGCGCAACTCAGCTCCGAACCGCCCGGCCCTGCATACCGTGCGCATCTTCCTGGTCATCGCGATAGCGGGATGGGGATTGTACTCACTGCTCGCGGCTGCGCTCGCTTTGTGCGCGAGCTATGGAAACAACCCGCTTCTACACATCGCATGGAACAGGTTCGGCATTGAATTCTTCATCGGTTTTGTCATCCTTCCCACGGCGATGGCGTTTTCCGTTCGCACGTTTCCGCTCTACCTGCGCCTGCCCGCCGTCCGCTGGCCCGCAGCCCGGTTCGGGCAGGTCTATCTCCTGGCGCTCCTTCTGATCCACCTGCCGGTATTGGCGCAACTCACCGGGACGTCCTTCGCGTCTTCACTTGCGCATCTGTCGCCTATTGGAAAAGTCCTCCGGGGGGGCGTCCTCCTCCTCTTCATCTGGAAACTGGACATTCTCTTTCGGTGGTATCCTCCCTGGACCGTGAATCGCATCGGCGAACCCGGGCCCGAACGACGCCCAACACGGCCGGGGCTGCCGGACTACGGCGAGTTCGGCCGGTTCGAGCTGTTGCTTTACGCCGCATTCGTCTTCCTGGCGCTGGCCGCCGCAATTGAACTGCTGGACGGCGCGTTTGTCCTGTTCCGGCTCAATTCTCCTTTCGATCCGGATGCCATGCGACACACCCATCTCGCGGGGTTTATCACCCTCCTTCTGCTGGGTATGGCTCCCCGAATGGTGCCCGGATTCCTCCACAAACGCAAAGTGGCCTTTCCCGGGCTGGTCGTTGCGACCTTCTACCTGGCAACGGCCGCGGCGATCTGCCGCATCGCTCCGCTGCTCCTGGCAGGGATTCTGGACCGTGTTCCCTACGGTCTGCCGGTCTCGATGACGGCATTCGGCCTATCCGGCGTACTCGGGTGGACGTCGGCGGCGGTCCTGGCCTGCAACCTGTGGATGACCTGGCGCGGCCGTGCCGCCAGTGCCAACGCGCCCTGATCGGCACAGAAACAGAAACGCTCCCTGCGGCGGCAACCGTTCAGGGAGCGTTTCGATTTAATTGCCGGGTTCAGTCCCGTACCGGGGTGGGGACGCGCGGCCTGCGCTGTCTCTCCTTAACCCGCTTGAGCTGCCGGACCATTTTGTCAATCGCGCCGCCCAGGGCGGGGTGAATGACATCCTGTTCGTCAGTGGCTTTCAAAATGTGGTTATGAATGTGCACCACAATTTCGACTCTGTACATCCGATTCTCCTGTTGCAGCGTAATTCGGACGTCCAGAATCGGTTCATAGAACTGCTTGAGCTTTTCTGTTTCCTTTTCTATATATTCCCGCAAGCGGCCCGACAGCTCGATGTGTTTCCCCCTGATTTCGGTTTTCATCGCCACCTCCTTGCATATGGTTGCACCCTCAACCGCCCGATACACCACGGGTTCGACCATCTTTAGACGCGATACCTCGCGTCTCCAACCAGATTTCCGCGGCGTTAGCGAAGGGCCCCACCAGGAATAACGCATAGAACGGGGCATAAACCTGCTCAAACAGTCGCAAAACCGCCTCCACCGCAGCCACGGAAAACGCTACAAAGATCTGTCCCCGCCTTGATTTCACGGTTGTCTTTGGATCCGTAATCATAAAAAAAATAAACAGTTGATACATCGGTCCCGTAATGGGTGCGATGCCGGCCAGAAACGCCTGCCCCGTCACCAGACTTCGAACGAACCCAAGTGCCAGGAAGGATACCACGTAGGTCAGGCAGATATGCAGCCGTTTGACTCGCCAGACCGCCATCCAGCCAAAGACCCAGATCACGAGCATGACCCAGACGGCGTTGCCCCATTGAATGCTCAGCCCAGCCGCCATCCCGGGCGCCAGGAAGAACATTGCGCTCACACCCAGATTGGAGGGATTCCAGAGATGCCGCCCGCGCCAGCGGATCACGTACTTGGACAGAATTGACACCGCGCTGCAAAGCACAAAGGGCCAGAGCCAGAGCGACCGGATGAGAATTCCCACGCTGATTCCGGTGATATATCCGCTCACGAAATTCGGCCTGCGGCTCCCATCCATCCATCCCAGCACCGCCTCCGCGCAAACTGCAACTGCGATGGCCAACGCCGTTTTCGTCAGACCCTCAAGAATTCCGAATGTAATCTGGCTGCCAATCAGAATACACGTGATGAGCGCCGGCGGCAGGAATCGATGACCGGCGGTCGACCACCAGTAACGTATTGAAGACCGGGGCGCGGCCGGATTCGTGTCCGCAGTCAACGTACCACCTCCGTTCAACGTGCCACCTGCGAAGGCCTGCGTTACCAAAAAAGGACAAAATTCCGGCGCTGGCAACCCCAAAAACGAGGCGCGAAGACCGGGCTGCTTTCGTCTTTCGCAGGAACTTCGATTCACCTATCTTTCGGCCGGCACTGGAACCCGTAGGGTCCGGAATCCCGGACTGAATCGGCGGGTCCGGCTCCTGTACCTGTATACGCCTGCGCGGTAGATCGGTTGCCTGGTGCTGGTGTTGGCAAGGAAATGCAACTCACACCAAGACACGAAGACACAAAAGGGGAAAACTGTGGATAGCGGTTGGCAGTCGGCCAGAATCGGTTAGCAACCTGGCCTGGCGACAACAGTTCACGTATGCCCGGTGGATGAGCACCTCGTGCGGACGCAGAACCTGACCCGAAAGGAATCGGGAATGCCAAAGGTCCTCTTATTGGGAGGTTTCCAACCCGGCCAGTCCCTCTGGAGCATTCAGCAGGGATTCAAAAGCATCGGCTACGACGTCCTCTACCAGCCCACGCGCGGATGTATAGAGGCCCATCTGGAGGCGGATATCGCGCTGGCAAAGGAGGAGGCCGACGTCATCCCTCCGCACGAAACGTGGGATCTGAAATTCAGGGATATCGGCGCTTTCCAGGAGGGTCTGTTTAAAATCATCGTGGAACACGAACCGGAACTGCTCATCTGGTGGTTCAGCAAGGACGACCGGCCGCCGGGGCTCATCGCGGAGCTGCGAGAAAGATTCCCCAGGTGCAAGACCGTCACCCACACCCAGGACGATCCCTGGGACCTGCTCCGAAGCCCCCACTTCACTCAGGAATTCGAATTTGCGGCCACCTGCTGCAAGGAAAGCGTCGACGTCTACGCCAGCCGGGGCATCAGGGCCATCGTGCTCTATCCACCTCCATCGATGGAGTTGCATCGATTCGCACGTCCGGCACGGCACGAACAGTGTGACTTCTCCATCACCATCATGTCTCTCTACACCAAAGAAGGCGGCAGCCAGGAGGAATACCTGGAATCGGAAGACCTGGTCAAACGAATCACCCACACAATCCCCTTCCCGCGCCAGCGCGCACTGAGGCAGGAAGTGGTCGCCGCACTCACTGACATTGGTAGGGTCCACGTCTACGGCGGCCTGGGGTTCGGCACGTTCCGCGGCCTGCCCCGGTATGCCTATCGGGGCTTCCGGAGCTACAGGGAGCTTCCTGGGGTATACAGGGCCTCCAGGATCAATATCAACCAGCACAATTCTCCCGATGCGTACGGTTATCTGAATCAGCGGGACACCGCGATTACCGGAAGCGGCGGATTCATGCTCACGGACGACGTCGCCGGTATGGAAGAAATCTTCGACGTCGGAACTGAGATCGACACGTGGACCAGCCTGGAGGAACTCAGGGACAAGGCGCGATGGTGGCTTGCCCACGACACCCAACGGAAACACGCCGCGGCGCGCGCGCAGGACCGCATCCTCAAAGAATATGGCAACGTTGCGTATGCCAGGAAACTCTCGGAATTCGTGAAAGAATAGGGACGTTCCGGATACGAACCCCTGACAGCCCGTGAAAAAGTCCATCCGGGCTGCTAGCCCGGCACGGACTCGCCCAGAATACGCAGCGCGTTCCGGTAGGTTATTTTGTCATACGCGCCCTTCGGCAACGAAAGCCCCTGGAAGAAATCCATCAGCGCCGTGTCGAAATAGTCCCGCCCCCACAGCAGTTTGTCCTGAAACTCGATAAGGAATTTCTTTCCGATTTCCGGATCACGCTTCAGGGCATTCAGGGCCGAACCGGCCGAGAGGTCCGCCCATAGATTGCCGTACTGCCGCATCATGTCCCACAGTTTTCCTCCGGGGAGTACTGGCGCCGTCGGATAGGACGCTTTGTCGTAAAGATCGTCTCCCGAGATATGCGCCCAGAACCCCGGCGCGTGACCGATGAACGTCGTTTCCGGGCAGGCCGCAACCGCCCGTTCGAACGCCTCGATACTTCCGCCGTACCAGTAGTTCGGTCGGGGATAGTTCCCCCCGCCATGATTGATGGGATAGTCGAGGTGGATCGTTATGGGCAGCTTCATCTCCGCACAGGCGTTATAGAGCTGAATCGCATCCGGGTCGTCGAACAAGACGCGTACCTTCATCTCACTCGCAACCTGGATGCCATGTATTTCATGAGCCGCCCGCAGGCGGTCCGCCGCGTCGGGCCTTTTGGGGTGCGGGAAATAGCCCAGTACGAAGCGGTCGCGCGCCTCTCTTCCCACCTGCAGCACGTCTTCCAGCGGAATGCCCATCCCGCCCGGAGGCAGGACTTTGTGATAGGATGGATTATATTCGTTTTCCGGCACCTCCCATGTAAACAACCACATCCTGTCGATTCCCTGCTCATCCATATTGTTCAGAATTCTCTTTGCATCGAAACCGTGCCAATTCGGGTGGTTGTGGGCGTCGATCAGCATTTCAATTCACCTCCTGGGTAAGGGCTCACTCAAGGACGTCGGGACACGGGGAACTCCGTACGTCTGACGGCTTCAACGGCAGGGTGTCACTTCCGGGAGGCCGCCAGTCCCACCAATTGTCAAGCTCCCGCGGACTTAACGTTGAGAAGGAAACACACGGTTGCGGCAGGGTCTTTCTACAGCGCAGACAAACGACTTGACAATTCCATCCAACCGGGTAACATGGAGCCCGCACTCACGAATCCATGACGTCTAATTGAACGGATTCCACGACAGACCACGCGCATGAGTGAAAGGATTGGCATGACCGGACAACACAACGGCAGGCCGGTGAATCTGGCCATTGTAGGCTGCGGCGGCATTGCCGGAGCGCATCTCAGGGGTTACGCTGAACTCATGGAAAGAAACGAAACGCGATTCCGGATTGTCGCGACCGTAGACGACGTCCCGGAACGCGCCAGAGACATGGCAGACCGGGTTGAAAGCCACACCGGTCGGCCGGTGAACGCCTACCGGACGGTAGAAGAATTGCTCAACGGCGAGAAACATCTCGATGGCGCCGACATCTGCGGCCCCCACGGCCTGCATCACGTCCTGGCCTGCGAGCTTCTTGCCGGCGGCGTACACATCCTCTGCGAAAAACCAATTGGCATCACCGTCAAAGCCACAAAAAAAATAATCGCCGCGGCCGAAAAATACAAACGCATCGCCGCAACGGCCGAACAATGCCGCCGCAGCGTCGGCCAGCGCGCCATCCACTGGGCGCTCAACGCGGGGGGGCTGCTGGGGAAACCCCGATTCTGGCTGGCGGCCAGCGCCTCATGGCAAGACCCCAAGAACGCCCCGGCCTGGCACTGGCGGGTTGACCGTAACCTGGGTGGATGCGGCATGCTGATGGACAGCGGCGCCCACTGGGTGGACACCATGCGCTACTGGTTTGGTGAAGTCCACAGCGTGTACGCCCGCGTGGAACAAATCGAAAAACGTCCCCACATGAAGGGGCGGAGAGTTATCAACGACACACGGGAAGACTTCTGGACCAGCATTTTCAACTTCAGGAGCGGCGTTATCGGCACCTGGTCCTGGACCAACAGCGCCCCCGGCAAGGGCTTTCTGCAACTCAGCCTGACGGGTAGCAGAGGCACCATTGTGGAATACGATATCTTTCATCCTGCGGCAAGCACCCATAGAGGCGAGTGCCAGCTTTTGGATGGCGTTACCTACAGCATGGAACGGGTTGTGGACATGTATCGGAAAAGCCTGAGCAAAGAAGAGAACGAACGTCTGTTTCCTTACGGCATCACCGGCGGCATGCCCCTGGAGCTCTGGGACTTTATCGACGCGATAAGCACCGGGCGTAACGTGGAAATCGATGCCGAGGAGGGACTGCGCAGCAAAGCGGTAAGCGAAGCGTTGTACGAATCCGGTAATTCAGGCGAGGTCGTCACGGTCAATGACGTGCTCAGGGGAAAAATCAGCGCATACCAGCGAGACATCGACGACTACTGGAAACTGTAAGGCGCCGCCACATTCCCGGGTGTGGTTGGCAAACCACGGTATTCAGACAGCATCCGGAGATGGGGCGACGCCTGAGCAGCCCGTTGGAAAAGTCGCTCTGCAGGCGAGGCAGGCCGCAGGTCGGACGGACTTTTTCAACGGGATGCTTTTATCAGGACCTCTGAAGTGCGGCATGCTCGGCCGAGCAGGTTTGCAGTAAGTGATCGGTATCCTGTTGAAAACGTTCCAGCGGCTCCTGAATCTGGTGCCGGAAATCCTCGCAGGTTGCCTGGTAGTACTCCTGAGCGGCCCCCTGGAGCACCGTGGCATGATGCTGAAGGGTCCTTTGTTCGTCTTGGAAATGCTCAAAGCGATGATGCACCGATCTCATGAGCCGGCTGGCATACGCGCCCATGTTCTTACGGTAGGCCGCGCGATAGCCATTCCTGAAGTGCTCCAGATGTTCCAGGGCCTCGTCAAGAAACGTCTTCACTTCGTCTACCTGCAACGCGCGTTGCGTGGTCAGTATCAGGTGATGCCCCTGTACTGCCAGACGCACCGCGTCCGGTAAACTGGCGGGATGTTTGATGAGCACCTGCGCCAGGAACTTCCAGTATTGCCACCGATAATTCTTGTTCCAGATGCCCTGGCGCCAGATCGACCGGAAAACCGCCTTGATCTCCCGCATCCGGACGGGTCCCCTTGTAACCGGTTGGCGTCCCCGGTGTTTCATGAACGTGAGGCACCGTTCGAAGTAGACCTCCGGACTATTCAACGTCTCCACCGTCCATCTGTGCCGTTCCAGCAGTGTATCGGGGTCAATCAGCGGGACATAACTCAACTCGCGGCTGAAAACACCAGAATCGCCCGTGTACTTCGCGCCCTCCACCAGCCTCCCCTGCCGGCTGAATCGCTTGTAGTCCGGTGTATCCCTCAACACGCCCAGAATGCCCACCATTGCCACGGGAATGCCAGCCTCCCTGATGAAGGCAATGGTCCGTTCCGCGATATCGTCAGGGTCGGTGTCAAGGCCGATTATGAACCCCGCCTGCACTTCGAACCCGGTTTCCTGGAGAATCTTGACTTTGTCCAACAGGGGAGTGTCGCCCTGTAGATTCTTCTGGGCGCCCATGAATTTCAGGCTCTCTTCAACCGGTGACTCAATTCCAGCGAAGACTTTGTCGAATCCAGCGTGATACATGGCGTCGAGCAATTCCTGATCGTCGCTGACGCGGATGCTGGCCTGGGTGTGGAACTGGAAGGGATACCCGCGCTCCTGCTGCCACGGCACCACCTCATCGGTCAGCGAGTGCCGTATGGCGTCCCGGTTGCCCACGAAATTATCGTCCACCGCCATCACGGCGCCGCGCCAACCCGCATTGTAGAGCGCGTCCAGTTCCTCGACCATTCTGCTCTTGCTCTTCAGCCGCGTCGTTTTTCCGTATAACGACGGAATATTGCAGAACGTGCAGCTTTCGGGGCACCCGCGGGTGACCTGGATAACCATATTGCTATAGTCGTCGAAATTGACGAGGGACCAACGTGGGAGCGGTGTTACCGCCAGATCCAGAAATTTTCCGCGTCGGTCCACGTATTGCCGTTCAACCGTACCCGAACCGGAGGCGAGTCGGTCTACGATGTCCAAAAATCCGTTTTCCGCCTCGCCCAGAAAAAATACCGCATCGCCCTCTATCTCTTCACAGTACTGTGTGGGCAGAGGTCCGCCGTTCAATACGGGCACGCCCATCCGGTTACAGCGCGCAATCACGTCTTCCAAAGAATGCCAATGGATGATCATCGACGACGTTATCACGATATCGGCCCACTCAAGATCCTCGTCGATCAGCGGGCGTGCGTTCATGTCGACCATTCGCAGCTTGTAGGAATCGGGCATCATTCCGGCAATGGTCAGGAGCCCCAGCGGCGGAAATGCGACTTTCCTGTCGATCATTTTGAGGGCTTCGTCAAAACTCCAGAACGTTACGGGATTCTGGGGACTGACCAGCAACGCATTCGGCATGTAGCAACCCTTTCCAATTAAACATAATAGAGACCGCCCCTTCGGGAGCGGCCACTCAACCTTTGCAGATCGTCTGCCCACCCTGACGGGTTGAAACGTTTAGAAGCCCGATCGGTGTGGGCATCGCACGCTTGCAATATTAAATATAACGTTTTTTGAATTTCACGCCACAGTTAAAATGACCCGCGTCGCGTCCCGTCAATCCGGAAGGTGAATTCCCCAGGCAGGCATTCTGCAATCGTCCGTCCTGACATCCAGAATAACCTTGACAAGGCGGCTGGCCCCGTTTTAACATGCCCGCCGGATCGGCCACACCGTTCACAGACAACGGGAGGATGCCTTGTCCCTGACCGAAGAGGATCTCTGGTATTTCAACCACACGGGCTTCCACCGGGTCCCGGAGCCGCTGCCGGAAGACCTGGTCGAACGCCTCAATGCCGTGACCGATCGGCAGATCGGAGAGATGGTCGAGCCGGTTGTGTGGGAGAAAACCGGCTCCCGCGAACCGGATGCGGTGCGACGTCTCTCGAAGATTCTCTCGCGCGACCCCGCGTACGTCGAGGCTGCCCTCCATCCCGTTGTGCTGGATCCACTGACATCCATCCTCGGGCCCAATATCGAACTGCTCACGAACAAACACAATCACATCATGGTGCGGCCGCCCGGGTCCGAACACGTTTACTGGCACAGCGGGGAGGAACCCTACCATCCCACGCTGGTCACCGCCCTCATCTACCTCGAGGACGCCACCCTGGAGAACGGCTGCATCCGCATTGTGCCGGGGAGTCACAGGCGCCCCTTCCAGCGCCGGCGGCGTCCGAACGAGGGATTCGAAACGAGCGACCTCCACCATAAATCCCTTCCTGTACCGATGCCCCGGGGAGGCGTGCTGCTCTTCAACGACTGCTGTTTTCACGGCGCCGGCGTCAACGGCGCAAACGCTTCCCGCAGAAGCATGACCCTGGGCTACCAGGCGCACGATCCGCACGACGTGATAAAGGACGATCCGGAAAAAATCCTGGCGGCAGGAGAACGGGTCTACGTTGGACACCCCCACCCTTTCCCGCAACTCCCGTAAAAGGATCACGGCCAATGTCGCTCTCACCCGAACAGGTACACCTGTTTCGCCACAACGGCTTCCTGAAACTGCCGGATCGCATTCCGGAAAACACCGTTGGGAAACTTCGACGGGCCGTTCTGGCAGACATCGAGGCGGAAGTCGAACCGGTGGTGCGGAATAAAGAGGGGCGCGTGGTCAGAATATCGGATCTGGTGGACCGGGACCCGATCTTCCTTGAGACGGCCTCCAGTTCCAGAGTACTCGATCCGTTGGAGAGCCTGATGGGGCCCAATATTGAACTCGTCAAGAACCGGCACAACCATGCAACGCTGAATACGTCGGTAGAGACCGGGGCGGACGGATTCCACCGGGACGTCAGACAATGGTCCCGGACGATCTTTTCCGTCATCTTCTACCTGGAAGAGACGACGGCCGAAAACGGCGCCACGCTTCTCGTGCCCGGCTCCCACCATTTTCCCGGCATCGAAGGTCGCCTTTACGGACAGGGGTGGACCCAATCCATACTCACGCAGGCGTTGGTCGCGCCCATGCCCGCCGGCGGCATGCTGGTAATAGACAGCATGGTTATGCATGGCATTGGTCAGAACCGTACGGACAGCACCCGCATGAGCATGACCATCGGATACCACAGCGTGGATGAACTGGCCGACGCGCCAAACCCCAAACGCATTCGGGTCCGCGGCGATACCGTCTATGACGGGAACGACGCGCGAAGAACCTGATTGATCAGCCGATCAGCCCTCCGCAGGTTGAAACGTCCGCAGGACCCGCCGAATCGGGCGCACGGCCCGCACGAATCCACAGGAGCGAAATATGGACGGCATACACGACATGGGCGGCATGCACGGATTCGGCCCTATCGTTCGCGAAGAAAACGAACCGATATTTCACCATCGTTGGGAAAGGCGCGTGCTGGGCATTGCCGCAGCCACGCCCGTGCCCGTCCCCGGAGGTTCACGCAACAATATCGAGAACCTGGATCCGGCATTCTACCTGTCTTCCTCCTACTATGAAAAATGGCTGCATTCCAGGATCAAGGGCCTGATCGATGCCGGTGTGCTGACGCCGGAGGAACTGGAGAAGAGAATGTCCTTGTTCCGAAACAGTCCGGACGCCGTGACCCCTGTCCACCCCGATCCGGATGTCGTCCGGGCGGGACTCGCAGGCCCGGGACCCGATTCGCTGCCCGGTTCGCAAGGGGATATCCAGCCGCAGTTTGAAAAGGGCGACCGGGTAAGGGCGCGCGTCATCCACCCCGAGGGGCACACCCGGCTTCCCCGGTACGTCAGGGGCAAAGCCGGTTTCGTCGCACGCTTCTACGGAATCCACAAGTTACAGGACGCCGTAATGCCCGACGGGTGCGCCCGCCGCGACCAACCGCTATATGCCGTCCGCTTCGAATCCCGTGAATTGTGGGGGGCGTCGGCCGAAGCCGACGATGCCGTGTATCTGGATATGTGGGAAGGCTACCTGGAAACAGCGTAATCACAATCAGAATAGAGAGGATCGGCTGCCATGACCGGAAATGGAAAGCCCGACCTGAGCGAGTCCGACGCGGCCCTTCGCACCCGGGCGCTCGAATCGCTCCTGGTTGAGAAAGGGTTGCTGACGACCGAAATCATAGACAGCGTCGTAGACAGGTACGAGAAAGACGTTGGGCCGCTCAACGGCGCCAGGGTGGTCGCCCGTGCCTGGACGGACCCCGACTATAAAGGCCGACTGCTGGAAAATGGCACGGCGGCGATTGCCGAACTGGGTTTCGTCGGCAGGGAGGGCGCCGAAATCGTCGTTCTGGAAAACACGTCAAGGGTCCACCACGTTGTCGTCTGCACACTCTGTTCCTGCTACCCCTGGCCCGTACTCGGCCTGCCGCCCGGCTGGTACAAATCCTACGCCTATCGCTCACGCCTCGTGCGGGAACCCCGGGCCGTGCTGCGGGAATTCGACCTTCATCTGCCGGATTCGGTAGAGGTCCGCGTGTGGGACAGCAATTCGGACCTCCGATATATGGTACTGCCGGAACGGCCCGACGGCACGGAAGACTATACGGAAGAGGCGCTCGTCCCGCTGGTGACGCGCGACGCAATGATTGGCGTGGCCAGAATAGAACCCCCGGAAAGGTGATACGGAAATGAACCGCGGCATCGACCGGAAAATCGCAGACGCGGAAATGGAGTTTGCGCTGCCCCGGGAAAACGGAGAACTGCTTTTCCACGCCCCCTGGGAAGCGCGCGCCTTTGGTCTGGCAGTGGCGCTTTGTGAGAAGGGGGCGTACAAATGGCGCGATTTCAGTGCGGCGCTGGCTTCCAGGATTGCCGCGTCGGACAAGGAAGACGACCCGTCGGGTTACTATGCCCGATGGGTGGCTTCACTTGAGGAATTGGCCATCGAAAAGGGCCTTATCGCCCGTGAACAACTGGCGGCAAAGACACTGGAATACGCCTCGGATTCTCACGAGGATCACGACCACGGGTAGGCAGCGGGCGCGCAGCGGGTCACGGAGCTCGATTTCCCGGGGCGCGACACGACTGGAATGCCTGCAGCGGCACTTTTTCAACGGACTGCCTTAAGCGGCCGGCCCTCCCGGGCGGAAGCATAGATAGCCTCCAGTAACGCCACCGTCCGGCGGCCCTCCCTCCCATCGACGCGGAGCGGGGTATTCTTCTCCACCGCGCTGACCACGTCCTCCACGACATTCTGATAGGGGTTCTGCACTGCCGCCATCCTCTCCTGAAGACCCTCGCCGAATACACGCATATTCCCGCTGAGCACGTCGTCGATCAGCACCCCGCCGTCCGTCCCATGAACTTCGGCGCTGAAATAGGCACTCGTTGGAAAGGTGGTGGTTCCGACAACCGTGCCTTTTGCACCACTCTTAAAATTCACGATCGCCAACCCGATATCCTCTGTTTCGATGTCGTGATTCATGATCGCCATTTCGCCATAGACGGAAACCGCGTCGCCCATAAACCAGCACAGCACGTCCAGCAGATGTGCCCCCTGATTGGCCAGCGATCCGCCGCCGTCCATTTTCCATGTCCCGCGCCATCCTCCGCTTGCCTCGAAGTATGACGGCGCCCGGAACCATTTGAATCGCACTTCGCCGAGAATAGGCTTGCCCAGCCACCCCTGCCGCAGCGCCTCGGCCACCCGACAGTTGTTGTCGACGTAACGGCTGTTGTAGTCTACGCCACAGAGTACGCCGGCCTGGTTGCACGCCGCGATCAAGCGATCGCACGCCGCGGTAGACACGTCCATGGGCTTGGTCGTAATCACGTGTTTGCCCGCCCGTGCAGCCTGAATTCCCACGTCGG
Source organism: Candidatus Latescibacterota bacterium (assembly GCA_963662665.2). Taxonomy (GTDB): domain Bacteria; phylum Latescibacterota; class UBA2968; order UBA2968; genus JAAXHE01. The sequence continues at coordinate 183,107 of CAXXJS010000020.1, read as the reverse complement.
CGTGGGTCCCGCTGGGCGTCATCACCATCACCACGTCCACGTCATTACGACTCAACGCCGCCTCCAGGTCCGTTGTCCCCTCCACGCCCAGGTCCGAACTCACCTCCTTAAGCCGCGTTTCGTTCAGATCCACCACCACTTTCAATTCCGCTCCATCCGTGTCCTGTATCATCCTGGACCGATTGCGTCCCATGCCCAGGCCAACCACCGCGAATCCGACCATAAAGAAACCTCCATCCGATTATCGGATCGTATTCCCCGTCCGTGCCCCCTGATCGAAACCGGGGTTCTTTCGAAACGTCCTCGTTGCGAATCCGGCTTTACTTCCCGGTCATGTGCCGGCAGCCCGCGTTCAGCCGAACAGTTCCCGGATCCTTTCCATGGAGTTGCGGGAAAGCGTCATCCCGGCCGCATTGACGATACCTGTAAGTTGCGCGGGCGTCTTCGCGCCGGGAATGACGGTGGAAACCGCCGGATTGGAGAGCACGAACCCCAGTGCCGCTTCGACCATCGAATCCGCCTCCTCCAGCAGAAATTCCAGCTTCGCGACCAACTCGGCCGTCTCTCGCACCCTTTCGGGCGTGTATCTGAGACTTCGCAGATCGTTTGCGGGAAACACCGTTTGCGCGTTGTATTTCCCCGTCAGCCAGCCCGAAGCCAGCGGAACACGTGCGATCATCCCAACGCCATTTTCCATTGCCGCGGGGAACAGCGCGTCGCCCTCCTTCTGCTGCAGGATATTGTACACCAGCTGGATGGCCTCGGCTCCTCCTTCCATGGCGCGCAGTCCTTCCTCCACAACCCTGTCGGACGTCTCCACCGGACTGATCGACACGCCCCACGCGCGAATCTTGCCCGATCCCTTCAAGTCGTTCATCAGTCCGAACAACGTGTCCGTCATCCCCTCCAGGGGAGGACCGTGCAGCAAATAGAGATCCACGTAATCGCGCTCGAGGCGGGTGAGACTCGCGTCCAGCGCGCCCAGGATATACGGCTCAGAGAAGTCCTGGCCCGGCGCCGCCAGACTCATCCCGACCTTGGTGCATATCACGGCCTCGTTCTTGTTTTCGTAAAGTCCCAGACCCACCAGCACTTCGCTCTTCCCCCGACCGTACGCGTCCGCGGTATCGTAGAATGTTACGCCCCGCTCCCACGAGCGGCGGACGGTTTCGACCGACTCCATCACGTCCACGCCGGACCATCCGGTTGGACTCCCCCCCCTGAACGAAGCTCCGCCGATGGGCCAGCAGCCCAATCCCACCTCCGAAACCCGAATTCCGGTTTTTCCAAGTTGTCGAAATTCCATCATACCCTCCAAATCCGAAGAAACCGGCCGTTAACCGCGAAAAACGCTGCCAATACAGAATCCTGTTCGTCTTTCGTCCATTCCTGCGCCCGACAGCGACGGACCTGCCTTTCCTCATCTGCCGCGGGACGGCGAATAGCAGTCCGCCAACGCGACCGCCTCCCGCTCGCGCCGCAGCATGCCCTCCGGATCCACCCACTGGCTCACGAGCAGGGAAATCAGGGCCATTGCCGCGCCGCTGAAAAAGATCACCTGGTAGCCGAAGTACCGCCAGACCAACCCGCCCGCCAGCGGCGCCGCCACCGCGGCAAAGTGGTTCATTGTCACGCCCATGGAAAGCGTCGGTTTCAGGTCCTCCTGGGGCGCGATCTTGTGCAGGTACGTCGTCAGCGCAATACCCCCGAAGAAAATTAGATTGTCGACACAGTAGAGGACGTACAGGGTCGGGCGGTGCTGAATCGCGCCGTATCCGAAAAAGACAAGCGACAGCCCGATATAGCTCCAGCTGAGTACGGCCCGTTCTCCATGCCTGTCTACCAACCGGCCCATCAACGGGGCCGTCAGTGTAATCAGCGTCTGATTGATCAGTACCAGCGCCATCGTCGTTTCCACCTGCATCCCGTGGACTTTAACCAGCGCGAAGATGGCGAACGTGATAAACATCTGCTTCCGGCAGCCCTGCAGAAAATTCAACGCATAATACAGACCGTAGCGCCGCCGGAGTACGAAATTCTTCTCCCTCACTTCCGGGCGTTTTCTGCTGGCAAAGAAAATCGTCAGCCCGCCCAGCACAGTAATCGCTCCGGCGCCCACGAACAGCCAATCGTAGCGGATCAAGTGGAAGATCAGATTGCAGGCCCCGATGGTCAGCAGCCACGCAAAGGCGTGAACGCTGCGCAACTGCCCCAGCCATTTGCCCTTCTGTCCCTCGGGCGAAAACCGCAGCGCCATGGATTGCTCCATGGGAATCCAGCAGTGGAACCCGATACCCCACAGCGCCGAATATACCGCGAGGGAAAAAATCGTATTCACCCCCGCGTACGCGGCAAGCCCGGCGCCCATCACGACAAGGGAGGCGCCCGCGACGACCGGCGGCGCCAGGCGCATCATGAGCGCGACGAAAAACGCGTTCATGAATCCCGACGTCTCGCGCAGGGCCTCCACGTATCCGAGTTCGTGCGGCTTAATGCCCAGGCGATCCACAGCGAAATTGTTGTACAACGTGAGTTGCACGCCGAAAAACACGCCCACGGAAAAGGCAGCAGCGCCCAGCAGTTTGAAGTCCCGGTTCCATTCGGAAAACGGATTGCTGATCCGGATCAACTCTGTGTCCTGTCCCTAAAATTCCTCACCATTCGACTGCCGATTCATCCCGTCTCGCTACGTTCCCCTCGCTCGCCGACCTTACGCAGGTCGCCTGCGCTCCGGCGCCTTGCGAGCCGGGCAACTCGGCGGTCGAATTTGGGCAACTTATTTCCGGGACAGAACACTGGCTCCGATCGGGGAATTGTCGTTCGCGCGTCCGGCACGATGAACGCCAAGGCCATGAAGCGCGGGCGAGGCCGAGGACACGCGGAAGGGGGGAAGCTCAATCCATCTGCACGACCACGCGGCCGCCCGAAACGCGGACGGGATACACCCGCACCCGGAATCGATCGGGCTCGATCAGGGCGCGGCCGGTGGCCACGTCGAACTGCCACCCGTGCCAGGGGCAGGTCAGGATCTCGCCCACGCGTCCGAAGGAGATCTCATCGCCGGGACGACACGGAAGGGGCGTACCGTCCACCTTTCCGGCGGACAACGGGGCGCCCTGGTGAGGACAGTTATCGCGCAGCGCGAAGAACCTCCGGTCGCGCCGCACCACCATCAGCGCCCGTCCTCCCGCTTCGACCCGTCGCGGCCGGCCAGCCTCAAAGTCGTCAACTGACCCGATGTCGATTGTTTTCGAGGCCATAGAAAGCCGCCGCGTTTGCGGCCAGGATGCGCTGCCTGAGAGCGCCCTTGATCACCCGCGGGAGGGCCCGGTCGGGCGCGTCGAAGTCCCAGTGCGGGTAGTCGGTGGCGAACATGAGAAAGTCGTCGCGCCCGATCATCTCCAGGACGGCGAGCAGGTGCCGGGGGTCGGCCGGTTCTTCCATGGGCTGTGTCGTCGCGCGGAAGTGATCCAGGATGTATTCGCTGGGCAGCCTGCGAAGCCACGGTACTTCGCCGCGCAGACCACGGTAGTTCTTGTCCAGCCGCCACATCAGGGCCGGCAGCCACGCAAATCCGCCCTCGATGAGGGCGACGCGGGCCGACGGAAATTCCTCGAAAACACCCTCGCATACCAGGCTGATGACCTGGGCCTCGAAGGCCTGCGACATTCCCGTGTGATCCTCGATATAATAGGACGGCCATCCGCTGGCCGTAATCGGGTTGCCGCCACCGCCAAAATGAATGCCCACGGGCAGGTCGGCCGCAGCAGCGGCGCGAAAAATAGGCCTGAATTCACGGCGGCCATAGGGTGCGTACGAGCGCACCAGCAGCAATACCTGGACAAAGCGCCGGTCGGTGGCGAGGCGCTCGATCTCTGAAGCGGCCGCATCCGCATCCTGGATATTGACGACGATCGAGCCGCGCCACCTGCGGTCGGCGTCCAGCCAGGCCTCACGGGTCCATTCGTTGACGGCACGCTGTAGCGCGTTGGCGAGATCGATATTGCGCACGGCCGACACGGCGACCAGCGGGTTGAGGACCGCAAAGCCGATACCCCAGGCGTCCAGCAACTGCTCCCTGGCAAATTCGGCGTCGGCGCCGGGCCGCTTGCCGCTTGAAGGCCACGCGTCGCGGCGGGCGGCCTGGGCATAGAGCTTTGGATACATCGACACGGAAGGTATTGTAAACCCCGACTGCTTTACGTACGCCTGCCACCGCTTCGACAGATAGGGCGTGAGTTCGTCCATTGAATCGGGGTAATTGTGGACGTCCGCGTCGATCAGAGTCACATCGGATCTCCGGTTTGACGGGTGGTTCGTCTGCAATCGGATTCCAGCAATGTTCATACAGAAGTGAATCGTTTAGTGGAACGCGAGCCCGGTAGTGTGCGGTGCGGCCCTCTTCATTCTACCTTCTTCCTTCTTCCCGCCTCTTTCAGCGTCAATTCCCCAGGGGCTCCCACGCAGCGCCGAAGATACCCCTCAGCCGCGCCATGTCTTCCTCCGGCAGAGGCGGACCGAGAATGGCTTTCACGTTTGACTCCAGGTGTTCGACGTTCGCCGTACCGGTAAGAACCGTGCCCATCGCCGGATGCGACGCCACGTATTTGTAGGCGGCAGCCGGCAGCGAAGTCACATGCCCCTTCACCAGCCAGCCCAGGGGATCGTGGTGGGGCACGGAATCCCGTTCAATCAGGCCCTTCTCCTTTGCATAGGCGATGCGCTCAGCCAGCACCTCCGGCCTGCTCAGCGCCCGGCGTACCGCCACCATGCAGATCACACCCACGTTCCTTTCGAGGCACATCGGCAGGACGCGATGCTCCGCCGTGGGGCTGATCATGTTGTACCCGACCATAGCGGTGTCAAAATGGTCGTCGGCAAGCGCCCTGGGAAACATCTCGTGTCGGAAATCCTGGGAATATGTCTCCGATACGCCGAGAAAGCGGAATTTGCCCTGCTCCCGGAGCCGTGACATCACGGGCAGGAAAATTTCCATAGTGCGGGCATAGTCTTCCGGCTTGACGCCGTGGAACTGCATAATGTCGATGACGTCGACCTTGAGGCGTGCAAGACTCCGCTCCACGGAGGCAGCCACTTCCCCGGGTGTGGAGGTCCATTCATCCCGCGCCACCTGCACCTTGGTTGCCAGCACGTATTCCTCCCGCGGCACGCCAGTCAATGCCCTGCCGAGAATGGCTTCGCTCTCCCCGTACCCCGAGGCGGTATCGAAAAAATTGACGCCCAGCGCCAACGCCCTGCGCACCATCCGGCTGACATCGGTCTCGGGTACGCCCGAATTCTGTCCGAACTGGCTCGGGCCGCCCGTACCGATGCCCAGGACGGAAACGCGAAGTCCGGTTCGTCCGAGCGTGCGGTATTCCATACACGTTTCCCTCGAATGCGTGCTGTTGAGTATGCCAGGTCCTCCTGGAAACCAAGACCGGGATCGACCCTGTGAATTGTCGCCTGAATACCAGGTTTCTTGCTGACGCGTTGAAGCTGTGCCGAAGCGACAAATCCTCCGGAGAACACTGACTATTTATCAAATATGGGGCCAACCGTCAAGCGCTACGGCAAGGGGCGCGCGAATGAAGTTCGACACATCCCGTTTCCGCGCCGTCCCCGGCATCGACGTCGCGCAGGATGGCGCCGTCCGGCGGGGGAATCACCCGTTCTCGCCGGGCCGAACAGTGATCCACCGCGCGCCTGCCGCATTTCATCCCGGCGGTCGAAATTACGCTTGCGAATTCACCTCGCTATTGAAATACTGTTGAGCCGAAGATCAGCGCCACATCGATGCCCAGGATGCGCAGACGCCCGCTCCATGAAGCTGCACGCAACGTCCGCGCCAGATGTCACACACGACAAGGAGTTCAGGTGAATCTCTACACCCCGGAACAGATTCAACTTGCCCGGAAACGCGCGGCGGAGGACCCGGCGGCAAAGAAAATCGCAGGGCGTGTCTTTGCCGACGCAGACCCATGGCTTGACCGGGATCAGGATTTAATCCGCAGGCTGATGCCGAGTCCTGACGTACCTCGCAGCTGGACCATCAACTTCGTCAGCGGCTGTCCGGTCCACGGCAGCGGTCCGAACGGGTACGGCGGATACGCCCAGGGCGGTTGGAAACACGATCCGTTCAAGGACAAATGGCGCGTGACCTGCGCCATAGGCGGCGAATCCTATCCCAGCAATGACTTTGAGGCATTCTATGAGAGCGGCATGGAGGACCGGAGCCTGCTTACCGGCCCGTACGCGGACGACGGCTGGGGTTGGCAAGGCGCTGACGGGCCCTTTCGCCACTGGTTCATCGCCTATTGTTGTTGTAGTATCTGGAACGCGGTGATGGCCGGCCTTACCTCCCTTGGACAGGCCTATCTGCTCAGCGGCGACGGCCGATACGCCAACAAGGCGCTCGTTATTCTGGATCGCCTCGCGGAGGTCTATCCACACATGGATTACAGCAGGCAATCCATGTACGCCCTGGAGTTCTCACCCGGCTATACAGGAAAAATGAATGATCTCATTTCCGAATCCGGGACCGTTCGCCGGCTCTGCCAGGCGCTGGACGCCGTTCGCGGCGCCATCCCCTACGACCCCGTGTTCGGCTCGGATGCCGACGGATTTCGAAGGAAGCTCGATACCGGCATTATCGGTGCGAGCCTCGACGGAATCTACAGGGGGCACGTCCGGAGCAACTATGGCGGACACCAGGAAGCCCTGCTGATTGCCGCGCTCGCGTCAGGAGACCGCAACGAAATCGACAGAGCCGTAGATTGGACGTTGAATAACACGGGGGAAGCCACGGAACTCAAGGAGATGCTCACCTGTTTCGACGGGTACGTATTTCGGGACAAGGCAGCCCACGCCGAAGGGATCAACTTCGCCCTGGACAATCTTATCTTCCGTGAGGGGATGGGATGGGAGAGTTCCCCCAGTTACAACAGCAGCTGGGTCACGCACCTCACGGTTATCGCCCGCCTGTTGGAAAAACAGGGCGTTCGGATCTGGGACAGGCCGAAGTTCCGGCGTATGTACCGCTGGGCGGCGGAAATGACGTGCCTGGATCGCTTCACCCCGTGCATTGGCGACGCCGGAACGACGATTGGCGGCCACGTAGCCCTCGGAAGCGATACCCTGCAGGCGGCGTACAGAGCAACGGGCGACCCCTTTGTCGGCGAGCTTCTTCGAAGACAGGAAACCGGGGTCACCGGCTTCGAGTGCCTGCTGGAAGAAACGTTGGCGCTCTCCCCGCACGAAAATGGCGCCGCAGAACTCAGGGAGATGACCACGAAGAGCCGGCTTATGGGCGGCTGCGGCCTCGCCCTGCTGCGGTCCGGAAGAGGGCGCGAACGCACGGCCGTGACGCTGTACTACGGACGGGCGGCCACCGAACACGCACATTTCGACCGACTCAACGTCGAACTCTTTGCGTACGGCAAAAAACTCATCCCGGACCTCGGTTACGGCGAACACGCCGCCGAGGGAGACCGGCCTGCGATATGGACAAAGAACACGGTGGCCCACGCCACTGTCGTTGTCGACCAACGAAGGCAGGATACGCAGGGGCCCGGCAGGCTGGAGCAGTTCGTGTGCACCAGCGGTCTGACCTGGGTGCAGGTGGACGCCCCGGAAACCTATCACCATACTTCCGAATACCGGCGGACCGTCGCGCTTATCGAAATCGCAAAGGACGCCCGCTATGTCCTGGACTGCTTCCGCGTGGCGGGGGGAGCGCAACACGACTACAGCCTGCACGGATTCGAGAGTGAATTCACGGCGGACGGCATTGAACTCACCCCTCCGCAGCAACAGGGAACGCTTGCCGGCCGGGACGTGCCTTACGGCGCCATTTATGACGACGACGGCCTTACCGACCCGTTAAGGAAGGGCCGCTCATACTACACCTACCGGGGAGGCGGCTACTCCTATCTGTACGACGTGCAACACGGGAGTCCGGCATCGACGTGGTCCTCAACGTGGCGTGACGGAAAGACCGGCATCGGCCTTAATACAACGTACCTTCCCTCGGACGAAGCCATTGTCGCACACGGAGATCCCCCCAGAAAACCGGGCAACCCGAAGCAGCTCACCTACGTACTTCTGCGTAACGGAGGCGACGGAGTCGCCAGCCGGTTTGTGGCCGTACATGAACCCTTTAAGGGTAGCAAAAAGATCCACGCCATAGAGCAGCTGGATGCCGAAGACGATAGCCTGACGCTTAAGGTTAAACATCAATACGGAGAAGACACGATCCGCCACGCCCCCGGACCTTCCGGAGGCAGCCTTGGAATCGTTCGAAACGATGCGGACGGGAATCTGGTCTACCTGCACCTGTCCGGCCCGGGCAGCATCGGCGCCGACGGACGTACACTCTCCATACCCGGAACCCTTCACGGGCATATTGCAGAAATCGATCCGGAATCTTCCTCGATTGTCGTGGAACGGGATCGCGGAAGCCAGGCCTTTCGAAGAGCGGGCCTCAAGGGTGAAGTCGCCCGCATCGGAAACGCCCGGCGCGGCACAGCCTACAATATCACCGCCGTGGAAGGCAGGGGCGGGCGGTATCGCATCCGCTTCGGCACCGACAGTTTCCGGATAGGCCGGTTCGTGATCACCGGTCGAAATCCGGATGGAACGGGCCTGTCCACGAAGACCAACCTGTATATGGGGGCCCAGGGTTATTACAGGGGCGCATGGCTCACGGACAAAGACCACACCCTCTGGTTGCCCGTTGACGACGTGGACCTCGCGCCGCACCGGCCAGGCGCCCGCCGCGACGCAGGCATCCGGCTGGTGGGCAGACACGACCTTTCCGCGAGGTTCAAAGTCGGCGAAATCGGCTATCTCTACGACATTGGGCCAGGCGACTCCGTAGCGGTCACGCCAACTGCCACGGCCTTCAGACAGAGCGACGGGCGATTTCGGATCCGGGGGAATTGCAGGGCGGTTCTGGACTGAATACCCGCTTACATATATCAGAGAAAGGGCGGCCCGGTTCCGGGTCGCCCTTCGCTGTATATCGGTTCGGTCGCCCGTTATCCCGCGTTCCGCAGCGCGGTGAAGAACCGCACGTCCGACCTTGCCAGATCGATAACCGTGTCCACCGGTTCCCCGCTGTATTCGCTATGGAAGCTCAGGGGTCCGTTGAAGTTTACCGCCTTGAACGCGCGCAACAATGCGGGCCAGTCTCCAAACCCCTCGCCCAGCCGCACCACCCGTGTGCGCCAGGTTGTCCTTCCGTTCTGCAGTGTCGGCTGCCGGATCAGATCTTTGAGCGCCACAACCGACAGGTGCGACTTTACGATGTCCAGCGCCAGTTCAATCGGCTCTCCACAGATGGAAAGATGCCCCGGGTCTGCGAAAACACCGATATGCCGGGGATCGAAACCCTTGACCGCATTCATGGCCGCACTGGAGTTAAGCCCCATGGAAAGCCCCGAGTGGTTATGCACAACGGTCTGAACCCCGTGTTTCCCGGACAGGGTCTGAAACCCTTCGAGATGGCCCCGCACCGCCTCCAGTTCTTCCCAATAATCCATCCCCGCGGTCCAGTGCCAGTACCCCAGTTTGATATGCCTCACGCCGGCTTCGCCGCAGGCCGCGTACAGACGGTCCGCATAATCCATCGCCGGCGTGATGAAGTCGCCCGGCGTGGTCACCAGGGGAATGGAAAGCCCTTCATCGGCAAACCGCCGGGCCGCTTCCGGGAGCGCTTTTTCGACGTTACCGGGATGTACCGGATAGCCCGGGCGCACGCACAGGTCGGCGCCCTGCACGCCCACCGATTTCAACGCGGCAATGATGCCGGGCACGTCCAGACCTTCCAGATGTTTCGTAAACATAATGTATTTCATCTCAATCCTCTCCATCGGTAAACGCGTGGCCTTGAGCGGTCCGCCGTACCGCGAATTGGCAATTCGCGGTACATGATCCTTCGTAGCATTATTCAGTCCAGGTCAAATTTGCGACTGATAAATCCGATCCACCAGTTCCATTGTCTTTACCGCGTCTTCGAGGCACGTCTCCGGCTGTTTTCCGTCTCTTATACAGTCGACAAAGTGACGGTTGGTGTCGTACGCGCCGAAGGCGCGCCAGGTGTCGTCGCTGCCGCCGAGACGGAAGGGATCGAGTACCTCCACGGGTTCGTCCTTATTATCCGCGAATACCCGTCCGCCTTCTTCCGGGTCCCCGAATACCGAAATACCGGGTGAATGAATTTCCACGGAAAAGATACGTCGCCCCGTCATCCAGTTGGTGAGCAGCACGCCGGTGGCCCCGGAACTGAACGTCACCAGCGCCAGGTAGATATTGGTGTGCGTGGCGCCCGCCCGGCGGACGTCGCTGGCCACCGATTCCACTTCGCCGCCGCACAGGTAGCGTAGCGTGTCTACAGCGTGAATGGCGTCGGACGTGAGGATATCGATCGCTCCCCTGTAATACGGCGCGCCTCCAACGGCATTCTTGTAGAACGTGGCCACGGCGCTGTGGACGGCCCCACGCTTCTCGCAGAGTTCCTTCCCGTACCGGATTACAGGCGCGAACCGCCTCTGGAACGTCACACCGGTGAGCACCTCATGCTCCTGTGCGATAAGCGCCAATTGTCGGGTCTGTTCGGTTGTCATTGCGGGGGGTTTTTCGATGAACAGATGGCAACCCATCTCCATCACGGTTGCCGCGATATCGTACAGATGATGTGGCGGCATGATGGCGTACACGGCATGGGGTTTTTCCTTTTGAATCATCTCCCTGTAATCCGAATACTGCCCCGGAATGTCGAAACGTTCGGCGGCAGAGGCCATCCTTTGTTCGCTCAATTCCGACACGCCAACGATTTCGACGCCCTCAATCGCCTTGAGAGCGGGATAGTGCGCGCTGGTAGCGCGACCGCCCGCCCCGATCATCGCCACGCGTACTGTTTTCGTGTGCCGGGTGTTTTTTCTTGTTTTCTTCCCCGGATTCGCCATAGTCGCCTCCAGTCTGCACGTCATATCGGGATTCCGACCCCCCGCCGGCCGTTGGCGCCGGGAAGGACATTCTGTCGAGGGGAGTCCGGAAACAGAATGTCTATCGATAAACCGCCTGGATCAGCGCCCTCATATACCCCACGGCAAACGCGCGTCCCCCCCAGAACGTGGAATCCGTATTCGGAAATCCCGGCGTATGATCCATCATGAACGGTCCCTCGAAACCCACTTCCTTGTAAGTCCGCATCGCCTCGTACATGTCCTGGTCTCCCTCGTCCACGAAGACCTCCTGAAAACTCCTGGGTCCGCCCCGGATATTCCTGAAATGCACGTAGACGATTTTGTCCCGGCTGCCGATATTCCGGATCGCATCGCATACATCCTCGCCCATCTCCGCCACGCAGCCCTGGCAGAACAACATGGCGTTGCTGCGGCTGGGGACCATATCGAATATGTGATGATATTGTTCGAGGGTGGACACGATCCTCGCCGCGCCGGCCATGGGTTCCGGAATCGGCGGATCGTCCGGGTGCAACGCCATGCGAACGTTGTTCTCTTCCGCCACCGGGATAACGCGTTCCAGGAAATATCGGATGTTCTCCAGGATCTTCTCCTCGGAAATCGCCTTATCGGGATAGTACGGCGGATCTACCATAAATTTCCCGTAATCGAACGTACTGTACCTGGCGCCCCCCCGGCCGGGCGGTACGGACTCGGTACGGAAATTGCCCGCCGGCTTGAAATTGTAGCCCAGCGTTGGAATGCCCACCTTGCCCATACTTTGCAGGAGCCGGCACCACGCGTCGATCTTTTCGTCGCGATCCGCAAGCGCGAGTGATATCTCGTCCCATCCGGTTGCCGCAAGGTTCGTCAGTTTCAACCCATGGGATTCGGCCAGTGTTTTCAGATCCTGCCAGAACCCCGTGCGGTCCCTGCCCTGACGGACGTCCGGCGGTATGGCGTTCACCGTCAGGTAGTCCACGCCGATCGCCTTGAAGAAACTCAGCGTATCGTCATTGATCTGGTCCCATGGAAGCTGTTCCTGTATGTACATTTTCGATACTCCTTCAGTTTACGAAACTGAAAATAGTCATCCGTAGACCGTCTGTATCAGCGCGCGTATGTACCCCACGGCATACGCGTGCCCAGCCCTGGATTTCTCGTCGCCGGGGATACCCGGCGTATGATCCATCATGAACGGTCCGTTGAACCCGACCTCCTTGTAGACCTCCATCGCCCGGAGCATATTCACGTCGCCCTCATCCAGGAAAACCTCCTGGAAACTGGGCAGAGCCCCGCGCACGTTTCTGAAATGCACGTATACGATCTTGTTGCACAGTCCCATTTCACGGATGGTCTCGTAGACGTCCACGCCCATTTCGGTCACGCAGCCCTGGCAGAACAGCATCCCGTTACAGTCACCGGGCGCCGCCGCGAAGATCCGGCGGTACTGGTCCAGAGTGGACACGATCTGGGCAACACCGCCAAGCGGTTCGGGGATTGGCGGGTCGTCCGGGTGCAGCGCCATCCTCACGCCAGCCTCCTCCGCCACCGGTACGACACCCTCCAGAAAAGTCTTCATATTCGCCCAGATCTCCGCCTCGTCTACCGGAGGATCGTGCGGGTCGGGCCTGTTCTTCGAGAATGCCTCGTAATCGAACGTGCTGTATCTGGACCCGCCCCGACCCGGGGGCGTTGAGGCCGTGCGGAAGTTGCCCATGGGCTTGAAGTTGTAGCCCAGCGCGGGTATGCCCGCCTCGCCCAGACAGCGCAACATCCGGCACCACGCCTCGAGCTTTACTTCGCGGTCGGGAAGGCCGAATGCCAGTTCGTCCCACCCTGCCATGAAGACGCTGTTCAACTGCATGCCTTGGGCTTCCACCCTTTTTCGGGCAGATTCAAAGAAAGGGCGACTGTCCCGGCCGTCGCGAAGATCCATCGAGGGATCCAGCCTGTGCATGGATCGAATATCCAGGCAGATCATGTCCGCGCCGATCGCACGCGAAAAGCGCAGCGTATCGTCGTTGAAATCAGCCCAGGAGACGTGATCCTGAATTGTCATGTCCGCGGTCCTCGCGCAAGAAGCGGCGAAATCCCGAACATCCCGCGCTCCGCTTCATCGGCTTCGCCCGTACACATATTCGCCACGATCTCTCCGATCACCGACGAAAATTTGAACCCGTGCCCCGAACAGGGCGAGGCAATAATGACCTGTTCATGGTCGGGATGGGCGTCTACAATCCACTTCGAGTCCGGAAGATTCGTATACATGCACACATGGCTTTCGATAACGGGCCCCGCCGCATCGGGAATGAACCGTTCCACCAGCGGACGAATTTCGGCTTCATCCTCCGCGGTGGTCGTCCGCACGAGCGTTTCCGGGTCTATTCCGGGGCGCCCGCGGTGCATCGCCGCTTTGAAGCCACGGCCGAAATCAGGCTGACAATAGAAAGAAACGCCGTTCTCGCACGTCCAGGAATTATTGGGGCAGCGTTCGGGCGCGAACAGCCCCGGGTTCTGCAACGGCCGAAAAAAGAACAGCGTCATCCGCTCGACTTCGACGGGGAGCGCCAGATCCGCCACGAGCCGGGAGACCCAGGCGCCCGCACAGACCACCAGCCGGCCCGCAGATATTGCGCCCGACTGCGACCTCACCCGCACCCCGCGTCCATCGGGCGACCAGTCCTGTACGGGACAATCGAAGTTCAATTCGGCCCCTGCGGCTTCCGCCCCGCTCAGATGCGCGCCGATGCAGGCCTCCGGAAAGACCGCGCCCGCCCTCGGTTCAAAAATACCCTCCCAGGCGTCGTCGACGCGGAACATGGGATACCGCCGCCGCACGTCTTCCGCCGAGACCCGCTCGACAGGGATATTGTACGCACGCGCACTCTCCAGAACCCCGTGGCGTTCGTCTTTGCCGGGCGGCCGCATGGACAGGTGGCCGTACGTCTTTACGAGTTCCGTGCCGGTTTCGTCTTCCAGCGTTTCCCACAACGCGTACGCGCGCCGGACCAGATTTACATAGGCCGGCCCGCTGGCGTAGGCCTCGCGGATCACCCGCGCGTGTCCGTGCGACGATCCGCGGGTGTGCGGCGGATGAAACCGGTCGAAACCCGCCACCCGCTTACCGCGCTTCGCCAGATGGTACACGGCCGCGCTGCCCATCGCGCCCAGCCCGGCCACGACTACGTCATACGTCGACCCGGCGTTTCCCATAAAGAGGATAATGGGCCCGGCCCTATACAAAGTCAAGCGCAGAATGAGAGTAAGGCCGACAGGCGCATGAGGGAGTCCGCGGACGCGGGTTACCCCCCCAGACGGTCCAGGACATTGCGGGTGATCTGCGCCACGGGACCGTCATTCCTGTACAGTCCGTGCGACCATTCCATGGTTGCCGCCGTGAAGACCGTCCCCTTGAACTCCGTCTCGTTCACGGCGATGGTGGCGTAGAACCGGTCGTAGTGAATACCGAGATCCGCGTTGAATCCGTGGTCTTCTGCGTCTCCGATGGCGATGATCCTGTAGTGCGGGCTGATCCCGTCGCTGCCGGTGAAATAGGGCTTTCCTTCCCTGAATTCGATGTCGCCGCCGTCGCACTCCACGCCCACGATGGAGTCCTCGCGTCCGAACTCGTCCCCTTCTTCCAACCCGGTCCCTTCGAACGCCCAGTGTTCGGGACGGCTCACGCGGAAGAACCCGTACTCCCCGGTTGTAGGCGCGATAAATACGTCTGGAGTCGTGGTTTTCGCATGGACGGCGGCCGAGTATGAGACCCCGATGGTTCGCTGGCGAAGGTTGTCGATGCCGCGCAGCAGGGACGTGTGCGGGTCCTCCGGGGTGCCCAGCGGGTGCTTTTTGTACCGGGTCTTGGCGCAATAGAGCTGACGTCCGTTGTTCCGCGTCTCCACCAGGTGCGAAAACGAGTTCCCCGCCAGCACGATCAGGTTGCCGCCACGGGCGACGAACCGCTGGAGCTGTTCGCATTCCTCCCGGCTGGTATACTCGCCGTGACCGATCCTCAGATGTGCGGCATAGCCGTCGAGAATGTCCGGCTCCCGATCATGGTCCGCGTTAACGCAATAGTCCACCGGATAACCCTCGGCGTCCATCCAGGAGGTGATGAACTGGTCCCAGGCGTAGAACCCGCCCATGATGTCGGGCTGCAGCGGCCGTTCGAACGTCACGAGGTCGCTGTGCGTCCGATCTGTGGACAGGTAGTGAAAGAGGCTCTTGCCTCCCACCGGGTTGTAAGCGGCATAGGTGTTGGTCTCTATCGTGAGAAGGACCGGTGCGCGGGGAACCCGCGGACGGACCACGAACAGGATCTCGCGGGTCCCCTGGGCGGTGGGGAAACTGGCAACGTAGACACCGCTCTTCCAGTCGTCGGGAATCCGGAAACCCACCGTCGCGGGCCAGGCGAATCCGTCGCGGTATCCGAACTCGGGAATCTCAGGAAGCGCGCCGCGCAGGTTGTTCATCTCCTTTACAAGACGCCGCCCGGCGCCTTCATGGTACACGAACACGTCGTAGTACGATCTGGAATTCGAGATATGAAATGTGATTTCGTCACCCTGGAACACGCTCATCGGGCTTGCGTATCCGCCCTCCCTCAGTTTCCAGTACCGGGTCGCGTCCTGTTCGTAGTGGGCAAAAATGTGCTCGCGTTTCATAGGATCTCCGTGGGAGCGCGGGGCCGGGGGGAGGTTTGACTGACGGCTGATCGCTGCTTTTCGACTTGGTAAAGATGACTGGCCTTCGTATACTATTCGAGCCATACTCGCTGCATGTCAATGATCTGCGGGTTTATGCAAGTTAACCTACGGTGAGGAGATTGTAGATGAAACTGATCAAGATTCGTTCGATTATACTTGCTCTGGCCGGGTTTGCAATAACCGGGCATAGTCAGGCAGGCACACTTGAGGACGTACGGGCAAAAGGTCACCTTCAATGTGGTATCAATACAGGGTTGGCGGGCTTTGCTTTTACCGACGATCAAGGTAACTGGAGAGGATTTGACGTCGCGCTTTGCGAGGGTGTTGCAGCAGCGGTATTTGGTGACGCATCAAAGGTCAAATACACCAACTTGACTGGAAAGACCCGCTTTGAGGCGCTTAAAGCAGGTGAAATTGACATACTTTCCAGAAACACGACGTGGACGTACAGTCGAGACGTTGATCTCAAACTGACTTTTCTCGGAGTGAGTTTCTACGACGGACAAGGGTTTATGGTTCCCGCATCGTTGGGTGTGTCCAGCGCAACCGAACTCGATGGCGCTTCGGTGTGTATTCAGACTGGTACGACTACGGAACTGAATCTGGCCGATTTTTTCCGTCGTAACGAAATGAACTACGAGCCCGTTCCAATTGAATCGAATGAAGAAGCACGTCAGAACTACCTTAGCGGGCGATGCGACGTCTATACGACGGACCGTTCGGGACTTGCCGCAACCCGTGCGGCTTTTGACAATCCGGATGACCACGTTGTTCTGCCTGAAATCGTATCCAAAGAACCCCTGGGGCCACTCGTTCGACACGGCGATGATGAATGGGGCGACGTGGTTCGCTGGGTACTGAACGTCCTGATCATCGCCGAAGAAAAGGGGATAACTTCAGACAACGTCGCTGAAATGGCCGGTCAGATGAGCAAAGACGCTGAAATCAGCAGAATGCTCGGCTCTGAAGGCGAATACGGCGCAATGCTCGGATTGAGTGCCGACTGGGTTGTTAACGTCATTTCTTCGGTTGGCAACTACGGCCAGATATTCGAACAATACCTCGGAGTGAACACCGACATCGGACTTGAAAGAGGTGTAAATGCTCTGTGGACCGATGGTGGCCTGTTATACGCCCCTCCATACCGTTAAGTTAGTTTATGCAGATGGTGCATGCAAACTCATGCGCCATCAGTGTTCGAGCCGAACACAAAATCAATTCATCGACAGTATTTCCGCGTGAGTTATGCTGGGAAACCTCTGGCGTGAAAAAAAGCCTCGGCAACTGATCATTCAGATCATTGCGATCATCGTCGTACTGTCGCTGCTGGGTTTCGTGGTTCGCAATACGCTCTACAATCTCGAACTGATTGGCAGAGACGTCAGTTACGCATTTCTGTTCACACCATCCAACTACGACATCAACCAACATCTGATCGAATACGATTCGCGCAGCACCCATCTTCGAGCGACCATCGTCGGTGTCATCAATACGGCTTTGGTTGCTTTTTTTGGTATCATACTCGCAACCTTAATTGGATTTACGGCGGGTGTCGCGCGCCTGTCCTCAAACTTTCTGGTCAATAAGATTTCGTACTTGTTCGTTGAATTCAGCCGTAATGTTCCGGTTCTTCTGTGGATATTATTGTGTCACGGGGTGATTGTTCACAGCCTGCCTCACCCCAGGCAGGCTGTATCGGCGTACGATATGTTTTTTCTGACCAATCGCGGTGTCTATTCGCCGAAACCGATAATTGAACCGGTATTTTGGGGTGTTATTGCGGTGCTGATTGCTGCCATTGGGGGCGCCTGTTACTTTTACCGGTACGCAAAACAGAAGCAGGAACTGACCGGACAACGGTATCCGGTGTACTGGACCAACGTCTCAATGATCATTGCGCTTCCTCTGCTGGCGTTTTGGCTTCTCGGGTTTCCGGTTGAATTCGAATTTGCTGCGTTGCAAAAGTTCAACTTTAAAGGCGGTTTGGTCCTGAGTCCGGAGTTTCTCGCGTTAACACTTGCGCTGGGGGTTTATACGGGGGCTTTCATCGCTGAAATTGTCAGAGCCGGTATTCTAGCCGTCAGTTACGGCCAGACCGAAGCCGCTTACGCACTGGGAATTAAGCCGAATTTCACCATGCGGCTGATCATATTGCCGCAAGCGCTGCGGACGATCGTCCCACCCTTGATCAGCCAGTATCTCAATTTAACCAAGAATTCATCTCTTGCTATCGCAGTCGGGTATATGGACGTGGTGGCAACTATTGGCGGTATTTCGCTTAACCAGACTGGCCGTGCATTGGAATGCATGTCCATTGTGCTGGCCATTTATCTTACCATTTCTTTGTCGATATCCGCGTTTATGAACTGGTACAACAAGAGAATTTCACTGGTGGAGCGATGAACTGATGACGCAGAGTTCACCTGAGCAGGATATACATCGAGAATTGCCGCCACCGAGAACCCAGGTTGGTGTAGTGGGTTGGATTCGCGGAAATTTGTTTTCGAGCCCGGTCGATATCGTACTGACAGCGTTGTCGATCTACTTGCTATACGAGATTATCCCGCCCATTGCCAATTGGATGTTTTTCGACGCTGTATTTGCAGAAGTCGAACACCGAAGAGAATGTCGGGAAATCGGAGGGGGTGCTTGCTGGTCGGTTGTGCGGATACGATTCGATCAGTTTATGTACGGATTTTATCCGGAGCATTTGCGCTGGCGAGTCAATCTGACGTTTGTGTTGCTTTTCGTCGCCCTGATTCCGCTACTGTATGACCGCGTCAAAGGGCGGAAATATTGGCTCTGGTTTACATTGATCTATCCGGTATTCGCGTTCTGTATGCTGTGGGGTGGGTGGTTTGGACTGGAACACGTCGAGTCATCCAGATTTGGCGGTTTCCTGCTGACAGTGCTGATTGGCGTGACCGGAATTTCCGTTTCTCTTCCGCTTGGAATCGCACTGTCCCTGGGACGTCACTCGTCGATGCCGGTTGTTAAAACGCTCAGCATCTGGTACATCGAATTTATACGTGGCGTACCGCTGATCACTTTGCTGTTCGTCGCCTCAACGCTTTTGAATTATTTCATGCCACCAGGTACGTACTTTGATCTGTTACTTCGCGTTATCATTATGGTGATCTTGTTTTCGGCTGCATATATCGCCGAGGTTGTTCGAGGCGGTCTGGCAGCAATTCCGCAGGGACAATTCGAAGCAGCGGATGCACTGGGTCTGAACTATGCAAAAAGCATTCGGTTGATCATATTGCCTCAAGCACTGAAAATATCCATACCCGGTATCGTGAATACCTTTATCGGACTGTATAAAGATACAACCCTGGTCATCGTCGTCGGCCTCCTTGATCCTCTCGGAATCGGCCGCGCAGCCCTTGCCGACTCAAAATGGCAGGGACTATCGACTGAACTGTACATATTCGTTGCGATGGGTTTCTTCATATCATGTTTTGCCATGTCGCGATATTCGCTCTACCTTGAACGCAAGCTGGATACCGGCTACAAAAAGGATTAGAGGATTCTCAAATGACGAATGACGCACCAGGCACAGCCGTCAGCGAACGCGATGACGGGATTGCGATCGAAATTACAGACATGCACAAGTGGTTTGGCAGATTCCACGTCTTGAAAGACGTCAATCTCACCGTCGAGCGCGGAGAAAGAATCGTAATTTGCGGTCCCTCGGGTTCCGGCAAATCAACGCTGATCCGCTGTATCAACCACCTGGAGGAACATCAACGCGGGCACATCACGGTTGATGGAATTTCGCTAACCGACAATCTAAAGAATATCGCAGACATCCGGCGGGAAGTTGGCATGGTGTTTCAGCAGTTTAATCTGTTTCCTCATCTTACAGTCCTGGAAAACTGCACCCTGGCGCCAATTTGGGCGAGAAAACTGCCTAGACAGGAAGCTGAAGAAATAGCGATGAGGTATTTGAAGCGGGTACGGATTCCGGAACAGGCGTCGAAGTATCCCGGTCAACTTTCGGGCGGTCAACAGCAACGCGTCGCAATCGCTCGCAGTTTGTGCATGAACCCGAAGATCATGTTATTTGACGAACCGACTTCGGCACTGGACCCGGAGATGATCAAAGAAGTGCTTGACGTTATGATTGAGCTCGCACAAAGCGGCATGACGATGCTGGTGGTCACGCACGAAATGGGTTTTGCAAAAACCGTTGCCAATCGCGTTATCTTCATGGACGAAGGGCGAATTATCGAAGAGAATAGTCCGGACGAGTTTTTCGAAAATCCAAAAAACGACCGGACAAAACTGTTCCTCAGTCAGATTCTGTCACAATAAACAGAACCGGCGGCCCGTGCCGGACCGCCGATGAAAACGAATTCAGCCTTATTGCCCTGTTCCGCCCAACGTCATCCCATATCTTCCGGTGCGACAAGCGCGGCCATCATTTCCGCCTCCGCGACAAGGATGCCGTCCACGTATGCCCTGCCGGCCACGCGGCACACACTCCGCCTTTTGCGTAACACTTCCACCTCAAGCCGCAACTGATCTCCCGGTGTTACCGGACGTCTGAACCGGGCCTTATCGATGCCCATAAACATCGGTATCAGGCCGGACTCGTCCCCCATTAAAACTCCCGCCGTTTGCGCAAGCGCTTCCACGATCAACACGCCCGGCATTACCGGCCGCCCCGGGAAATGTCCGGCGAAGAACGATTCGTTGGCGGTGACGTTCTTAATCCCCACCACCCTGCTGTCCGGTTCCATTTCCAGTATCCGGTCCACAAGAAGGAAGGGGTACCTGTGAGGCAAGATCCTCTGTATCGCTTCGAGGTCCAACACTGACGGCTCTCCTCCTCCACGCCGGCCTGCAACCGGACGCTACCGAATCGGACCCTGGCCGGCTCTCCGTTCGTCTCCGTCCTCCGGTTCTCTATTCAATTCGTCCAGAACCTTCTGCGTCAGGTTGTAGTCTTCGTTGAAATACACCACGGAAGCCGCATTGAGCACGAAATCGTAACCGTCTTCCTTGGCCACGAGAGAAATAACCTCGTTGACGCGTTTCAGCAAAGGTGCAAGCAATTCCTGCTGTTTAAGCGCCAGTTTACCCCGCTCGGGATCGGTAACCTGGGCAAGGAACCGCTGCAATTCCTCCTCTTGCCTCTTCAGCGCCTGCTCCTCTTCCCGCCTCCGATTCTCCATGTACATCACCTTCTGACGCTCAAAGGTGGTCTGCTTCTTTCTCAATGCACTCTCAAGCTTCTTGAGTTCCTTCTGCAGTTCCCCTTCGTACTGGTTGTACTCTCTCTCGGCCTCCTGGAAGGGCTTGTATTTCGTTCGGATCTCATTCGGATCGAAAAATGCGATCTTCGCCTGTGCTCGCGCCGTGGACGCCACCACCAGACACGCCATCAGAACGCAAACGGAAACCAGGAAGCGATGTCTCAAGTCCATTTTGAATCTCCCTCCGACGATTGGAAGCTGTCTTAGAAAAACTGCGGACCAAACTGGAAATGGGTTACCATCTGTGGCTTTTGGCCGTCTACGCTCCGCCTGTCAAATCCCCAGGCAAAATCAAATCCCATGATACCCACAACCGGCGCTATCATGCGAAAACCGACACCCACCGACCGCCTCAGATCAAAAATACTCGTTTCCGAAATGCTATCCCACGCGTTACCGGCGTCAGCAAACGCCAGGGCGTAAAACTGCTGCTTCACGACCGGAAGGGTGAGTTCCATGTTGAAGAGCAGTTGTGAGTTCCCTCCGTCCGGAACGCCGTTTACCCGAGGGCCCAGCGATTGCTCCGGATAGCCGCGCACCATTGTGCCTTCGAAGATGTTCACACCCCCTGGCACGTAACGCTCGTTGAAAGGTACGTCGGAATCGCTGAACGGCCTCACAAGACCAACGGTGGTCTTCAGATTCAGCGCAAACCGCCAGACGACCGGGAAATAGAAGCTTGTTATGAAGTCGTGCTTGAGGAAATCCGTATTGCCGCCCAGGGGGCCGCCCGCAAAGGTCGGCGAGTAGGAGAATACCGTACCGCTGGTTGCAAAAATGGGCAGGTCCCTGCTGTTGCGCGTAAAGTTCAGATTCACGCTGCTGGTCACGTTGTCGCGAAAAGACGACTCCGCGCTCTCATCGAAGTCGTCGGAGAAATTCCGGAATTCAACCTGCTCGATCCGGTACCCGATAGAAACACGTGAGAAGTCGGGCCAGACCAGCCGGCGCCCGACGGTAGTCAGGGCGCCCTGCCTGCGTTCGTCGAAGCCGCTGTAATACCGCCGGGTGGTTCTGAAAAGGAGACCCGACAGACTGGTAGGCGTGTTCAACAACCAGGGTTCCGTAAATCCGGCCCTGAACGACTGGCGCCGGTCGCCGAACTCCAGCTGAAATTCCAGTTGCTGGCCGTTGCCCATAAAGTTCGGAACCTGCAGCGCGATGGTCCCCAGCAGGCCGTCGTACTGGCTGTAGCCTGCGCCCACGGACGCTGTACCGGTAGACTTCTCCTCCACCGCCAGAACCACATCCAGTTCGGATGACTCCTCCACGGGCTTGAGTTCCGGCACCACGTTACTGAAGTAGTTCAACTGCTGGATATTCCGGACACTTCGTTCAATGCCGGACCTTCGAAAGGTCTGGCCCGGACGGATCCAGAGTTCTCTTCGGATCACCCTGTCCTTTGTCTTGGTATTGCCCGAAATAGTAACCTGCCGGATCTTCCAAGGTTTGTTCTCGACAATGTCAAAGTGCACGTTGATCGTGTGCGGCGTCTCGGCCAATCGTTCCTGGATGGCCACAGAAGCCGTGATATGACCTATATCGCTGTACAGATTCTGGATTTCTTCCTGGGATTTGTTCTTCCTTTCGGAACTGTACACCTCACCTTCCCTGGCAACAATCAGCCTTTTGATACCCGCGTCCTTGACGCGTTCGTTTCCCTCCCAGGTAACCTCGCCGAACTTGTACAGGGGCCCTTCATCCAGGTAAAGATCAATAAAGAGATTCGCCTTTTCGTCGTCGTAATAAAGGCTGTCGCGCAGAATCTCCGCATTGCGGTATCCATTTGACTGGTAAAACGCCAGCAGCGCCTGCTTATCTTCCCTGTAAGTATCCTCGGCGAACTGATTCCGGCGCAGAATTCCCCCGACCTGCCTGGTCTCTTTCATCGTTTTTCGCAGCTTCTTGCCTTCAAAGGCCTGATTGCCAAAGAACTGAATACGGCGCAGCTTTACCTTTCGCCCCTCGTTCACTTTGAACGCGAGAACAACCTGACCTTCTTCATTCGGGTCTCCCTGCGTACCTTCGACGCTGGCAAGGAGGTATCCCTCTTCCTTGTACAGATCCACGATCTTGTTTTCCGCGCGCCTGATTTCATGCGGCGCCAGCCACTGTTTCTCTATGAAAGCCAGCGTTTTCTTCAGCTTTTTCGATTTGATCCCCTTGTTTCCTTCGAACACGACGTCTTCCAGCTTGGGATGCTCCTTGACGACAATCACAACCGCCACACCTTCGTCCACGTCCGTGTCGACGTAGACCTGGATGTCTGAAAATATATTCAACCGGTGGAGATTGCGAATCACCCGGGGCGGGTCATCAGGCAAGACGAGGCGCTGACCTTCGGCCAACCCGGAAGAGAACCGGATCAGTGATGCTTCCGTGATCCGGTTGCCCTCAACTCTGATCTCGAAAATAACGGGCGCCTCCTGCGCCGCCGCCGCCAGAGGCGACAAGAGGTTCAGCAGCACCAGAAAACAACCGGAAAGGATTTTCAACAAAGCCGTTCGCCTCCGAGTCGCCAGCCTGCGACATTAAGAAACTGTCTTAAAGCCCCCGGCGGTCTTCGCTCGGCTGCAAGAGCGTCGGTCTGCGTTGGTCAAACGCACCCGTATCTTGAAGATATGGACGCGTTCACCCGCCTTGACCGACACCCTTTCGCTCGCGCTCGGGAACTCCCCGGGAATCTTAAAACAGCTTCTAAGGAATATCCAACACGTGCCCGGGTCCGCCACAATCGAACAAACGCTCCGTCACAACAAAAGTTCCTGCTATCACCTGTACGGCAAAATTGGGCCCGGCCGTACGTCCGGACCCAATTGGTCATGATCGCAGTGAAACCAGGGTAAAACCGTTAAACCCCCACGCGCCAGGCGGCGATTCATTCCTCTGAAACACGATCCACCACCTGCTGATTGGCGGCGGCAACCGCGTTGGAATCCACAAAATGGAGCCCGTCACCCTTCTTGCTCACGCGCACCTCACTCCCGGCGGTGTACTTGCCCTGAAGTATCTCTTCAGCCATTGGATCTTCCACCAGCTTCTGTATGGTGCGCTTCAGTTGACGCGCGCCGTAAGTGGGGTCGTACCCCTTTTCCGCCAGAAGCGCTTTGGCCCCCGGAGTGAGACTGATTGAAATACCCCTCTCCTTGACGCGCTCCAATATCTCTGCAATTTCGAGATCGACGATCTGGATAATCTCTTTTCGTTCGAGGGGATTGAAGACCACCATCTCGTCCAGACGATTCAGAAACTCGGGATTGAACGTCTTTTTGAGTTCTTCTTCCACGCATTCCACCATTTTTTCACGCATGCTCTTCTTGTCGGAGCGCTTGAATCCGAGCCCGCCGGCCTTCGCCAGGTCACGGGTTCCGAGATTGGAGGTCATGATCAATATGGTATTCCTGAAGTTTACCTTCCGGCCGAAGCTATCCGTCAGACGACCCTCGTCGAGGACCTGCAGGAGCAGGTTGAACACATCCGGATGGGCTTTTTCAATCTCGTCAAGCAGAACCACCGAATAGGGCTTTCTGCGAACCTTCTCGGTGAGCTGGCCGCCCTCGTCGTACCCCACGTATCCAGGGGGCGCGCCGATAAGCCGCGAGACCGCGAATTTCTCCATATACTCCGACATATCCACCGTGATAAGCGCTTCCTCGTCGTCGAACAGATACCTGGCGAGCGCCTGCGCCAGATAGGTTTTGCCGACACCCGTCGGTCCCAGAAAGAGAAACGTGCCGATCGGACGATTCGGGTCTTTCAGCCCCGCCCGCGTGCGGCGAATGGAGCGGCAGACCGTGTCTACCGCTTCGTCCTGTCCGACCACGCGGCACTTCACCTTCTCTCCCATGCGGAGCAGTTTCTCCGACTCCTCCTGCGCCAGCCTGAACGCGGGAATTCCCGTCATGCTGGAGATTACTTCCGCGATATCCTGCTCGGTCACCTCCACCACTTCGTCACGAACCTTTTGCTCCCACTCCTGACGCATTTCATCGACCTGTTCCTTCAGCTTCCGTTCCTGGTCTCTGAGTTTTGCGGCCTCTTCGAATTGCTGGCTGTTGGCAGCCGCATTCTTCTGCCGCGTAACGTCCTCGATTTCGAGTTCAAGGGTCTTTATTTCCTCAGGCGGGTTCAACCTGCCGAGACGTACGCGGGATCCTGTCTCGTCGATCACGTCGATTGCCTTGTCCGGCAGGTGCCGGTCGCTGATATACCGGTCGGCCATGCGGACGGCGCTCTCAACGGCATCCTGGGTATAGGTTACCAGATGGTGGGCCTCGAATTTCTCCTTCAGGCCCTTAAGGATATCAATAGCGTCGTCCAGCGACGGCGAATCGACCAGAATGGTTTGAAAACGCCGTTCCAGCGCGCCGTCCTTTTCGATGTATTTGCGGTATTCGTCCAGTGTGGTGGCGCCGATGCACTGGAGCTCGCCTCGCGAAAACGCCGGCTTGAACATATTCGAGGCGTCCAGCGTTCCCTCGGCGCTTCCGGCCCCGACGATGGTATGCAACTCGTCGATGAAGATAATGACGTCCTTGTTCTGCTGGAGTTCGTTCATAACCGCCTTGATGCGCTCTTCAAACTGGCCGCGGTATTTTGTTCCCGCGACCATGCCGCCCATATCCAGCGTAACCATGCGTCTGTCGGCCAACAACTGCGGCACGCGGCGCTCCACGATGCGCTGGGCAAGTCCTTCGACGATCGCCGTTTTTCCCACCCCGGGCTCGCCGATCAGTACTGGGTTGTTCTTTTTGCGCCGGCTGAGCACTTGAGATACGCGTTCAATCTCCCGCTCCCTGCCAATGACCGGATCCAGCTTGCCCTCGCGCGCCAGTTCGGTCAGGTCGCGTCCAAAATGATCCAGATAGGGGGTCTTGCTCTTCTTCTTTTCGCGTTTACCAGTTGGTTTCCCCTGCAAAACGGCAATCACCTCCTCCTTCACGGTCTTGTAATCGACGCCAAATCCCACCAGAATCTGCGCGGCAATCGTCTCCTTGTCTTTCACCAGAGCCACCAGCAGATGGCAGGTTCGAACATACTGGCTCTTCATCTCCTTAGCTTCGGTGGCCGCAATTTCGAGAATCTGTTTTGCTCTTGGCGTGAAGGGCACGTCACCCATCGTCATCGACCCGCCCGAATACGCGACGTAGTCATCGATCGACTGTTTGATCTTGTCCAGGTTCAATCCCAGATTCAACATCACGTCGACGGCCGAACCCTTACCCTCCCGGATAATGCCGAGCAAGAGATGCTCGCTGCTTATATGGTTATTGCCAAGCCGGGCCGCTTCCTCGCGGACCAGCCGCATCACCCGCTTCACCCGATCCGAGAACCTGCTATTCATTGGATTTGTCTCCTCTGGGTCCTCTGAGACGTCCCGTGGACCATCTCTATTCAGCCCGAAAGGGGTTTACATATCGCCCGCGTGGCCCTCGACCGGGTTCAGGACGATTCTTCCGTCTTCCATGCGAATGATCCGATCCGCCCTGGCGGCCAACGCCTGATCGTGCGTGGCGATAACAAAGGTCTGCTTCAGGCTGCCGGCCAGTTTCCAGATCAGATCGTGCAGTTCCCGGCTGCGTTCCGCATCCAGATTGCCCGAGGGTTCATCCGCCAGTACCAGCCTGGGCCGCCCGACAAGGGCCCTCGCCACGGCCACGCGCTGAGATTCTCCGCCGGACAGTTCCGACGGCAGATGGCGGCGGCGATTGAAGAGCCCCACGGAATTCAACAGTTCCGCGGCCTCAGTCTGAGCTTCGGGCACGGGCCGCCCCCGGATCATCAGGGGCAGCATCACGTTCTCTTCAGCCGTAAAGTCGTTCAATAGATGATGAAACTGAAAAACAAACCCTACCGACTCGTTCCGGAACCGCGCCCGCTCCGTGTCCGACAGCGCGTATACGTCTTTGCCGTCTACACGGACGGTACCACTGGTAGGGCGATCCAGCCCGCCCAGAATGTGCAGCAGCGTGCTCTTTCCCACGCCGGAAGGCCCAACAACCGCAACCACCTCGCCCTGCTCGACGGAAAGGGCGACGCCCCTCAGCACCTGAATCTCCGAACGGCCGACCCGGTACCGCTTTACCAGATCCGCAGCCTTAAGCAGGCTACGCATCGCCGTCTATCTCCGAACGGCCCTCTTCGGGCCGCATATGCGGAAACAGAATGACGTCCCGAATTGAGCGCGCATCGGTCAGTAGCATCACAAGCCGGTCCACGCCAAATCCCATTCCGCCCGTAGGCGGCATTCCATATTCCATTGCCCTCAGGAAATCGGCGTCCAGAACCTGCGCCTCTTCATCCCCGCTTTCCCGCAACGCGGCCTGGTGTTCGAACCGTTTCCGCTGGTCGATCGGATCGTTGAGTTCGGAAAATGCGTTGGCCGCCTCCCAGCCGCAGATAAACGGCTCGAAACGTTCCGTGAGTTCCGGGTATTCCCGGTGCCGCTTGGCCAGCGGCGACATCTCCACGGGGTAATCCGTAATGAACGTGGGTTGAATCAGATGAGGCTGTACGACCGCCTCGAAGATCTCATCCAGCAGGTGGCCGCGCTGAGCGCGGGAGTCCACGTCGATTTCCAGTTCGCGGCAGATCTCCCTCAATTCTTCCGCTGAAGCGCCGGACACGTCCCGGCTTCCGTAAGCCTTGATGGCATCCAGAAGTGTCAACCGCCGCCAGGGCGGCCCAAGATCTATCTCCGTCCCCTGATAAACAACCGTGGTCGCACCGGTAACCGATTCGGCGACCGAAGCAAACAGCGACTCGGTCAGTTCCATCATATCGTTGTAATCGGCGTATGCCTGATAAGCCTCCAGCATGGTGAATTCCGGATTGTGCGTACGGTCGATTCCTTCGTTTCGGAAATCACGGCTGAATTCATAGACCCTTTCAAATCCGCCCACGATCAGGCGCTTCAGATAAAGCTCGTTTGAAATCCGCAGATAGAGCTTCATATCGAGCGCATTGTGATGGGTTGTGAAGGGCCTCGCCGAAGCGCCGCCGTAAATCGGCTGCAGCACCGGCGTGTCGGCCTCCAGAAAGCCTCGGGCGTCAAAAAAATCGCGAATGGCGGAAAAGGTCGCCGTCCGCTTGCGAAACACGTCCTTCACGTCGGGATTCAGCGTCAGGTCCAGGTAACGGCGTCGGTACCGCAGTTCAGGGTCGCTGAAGGCATCGTGGACAACCCGCCGACCTTCTTTAACCTCTTCCTTGGGCACAGGCAGAGGCCGCACGGCCTTGGAAAGCAGTTCCAACCCGTGCGCCTTCACCGTCATCTCGCCCGTACGGGTTCTGAAAACGGATCCCTCAACCCCGACAAAATCCCCTATATCGAGCAATTTCCAAAGATCGAACTTCCTATCGCCCACCGTATCCCGTCTTACGTAGATCTGAATCCGGTCCGTTTCGTCCAGAAGATCGGCAAAAGCCGACTTGCCGTGGTCCCTCCTGGCCATGAGACGCCCCGCCACCGACACGTCCCGCCCACCCTGTTCGAGCGTCTCAAAAGTCTCCCTGACTTCCCTGGAGCGATGGGTTACTTCGAACCGATACGGATAGGGCTCCACGCCCATCTCCCGAATCGAGTCCAGCTTTTGCAAACGCTGGGCAACCAGTTGCGCCTCAGGGGCGGAAGACGCCCCTTCCTGAGCCAAACGGATTCCTCCTGACATAAAAAAATAACCGGTTGATTTTTTACTGCCAGCCGCCGGGTACGACAGTCGAAAATATAATAATCAATACAGATAGGGAAGTCAAGCCCTTTGCCCCTGCGGTCACGCCTCTCCTCCCTGCTCGAGAAACGCCCGCATGAATCCGTCCAGACCGCCGTCCATAACGTCCTGCACACCGGATGTTTCGAACTCGGTCCGGAGGTCTTTGACGAGCTGATAGGGATGAAATACGTAATTCCGGACCTGGCTTCCGAATTCGATCTTTTTCTTGCTCTTCTCGATTTCCGCGCGGGCTTTCTCTTCCTCTTCCTTATAGTGCTGGTACAGCCTGGCCTTGAGGATCTTCATCGCGGAATTTCGATTCTTGTGTTGCGACCGTTCGTTCTGACACTGAACCACGATGCCCGTCGGATGGTGCGTAATCCGTACGGCCGAATCGGTCTTGTTAACGTGCTGTCCGCCTGCCCCGCTGGAGCGATAGGTATCCACGCGGATATCCTCCTGCTGGATTTCCACCTCGATATCCCCCTCCGCCTCGGGGTATACCGAAACCGATGCGAACGACGTATGCCGCCTGCGGCCGGAATCGAACGGGGAGAGCCGAACCAATCGATGCACGCCCATTTCAGACTTGAGGTAACCGTAAACGTAATCTCCCTTCATCTCGATGGCCACGCTCTTGATACCCGCCGTTTCCCCCGGAAGCAGATCCAGCACATCAGCCTGAAAGCCGCGGCGTTCGGCCCATCGGCTGTACATCCTCATCAGCATCTGCGCCCAATCGGCCGACTCGGTACCGCCCGCACCGGGATGAATCGTAAGGATCGCGTTCAGGCGATCCTCCTTCCCGCGCATCATGTGCCGGAACTCCAGCTCTTCAAGGGCCCCGCCCAGCGACCTGTGTTCCCTCCGGAGATCCAGCAACGTCTCTTCGTCGTCCTCTTCCCGGGCGAGATGGTACAACTCATCCAGTTCCTCGAGGCGCTCATCCAGCCCCTGCCACCCGGTGACCCAATCCTTATGGCCATTCACTTCATCGATGATCTGCCGGGCCCGTTCCCGATCATCCCAGAATCCCGGACGCTCCATCAGCCTTTCCAGTTCGGCGATCCGGGCTACCCTGGATTCCAGGTCAAAGGTACCTCCGGAGATTTTCCAGCCGGTCGCGGCATTCGGCCAGCCCGGACTTCAGATCCGTAAATTTCATATCGACAGGCATAGACGTCAACTCCTTTCAGTGTTGGAACAAGTCCCGCCCTGAAATATGTCACCGTTCATCCGCCCGCCTTGCACGTTTCAGCAGGCAGGCCGGTTCACCTCAAATCGATCACCTCGACGTCCACCGGCGGCACGAAAGTGAACAAATCCGGCTTCAGTTTCCCATCGACCTTCAACCGGGAAATATCGTACGTGGTTACATCTTCGTTCAAATTAAGGTATTCAGCCCGGCGGACCAGCCAGAGCTTCCTGTCGACCCACAGCGTGACCCGGGCGATATAGCTCTCTGTCACGCGGGCCGTCAATTCCACGCGATAACAGCGACTGCCGTCGACGCGTTCCTCTCCGGCAAGCCGGGGCACGTAACGATCTTCGTACCCGCCCAGCAGAATGAGGTCGAAGAGCAGCTTTTCGTAACTCCTGTCGCCTTTTGCCCGATCGTAGCTGCTCAGCAAAACCTGCTCATTCTCCGGCGTATAGTTCCAGGCGCTCGCTCCATCCGAAACCACCGTCTGGACGCGTGACTCGAATCGAAACTGATTCGGTTTCCGCACGTACAGGTTGCCACTCAGCTTCGTCTTCTGGTCCACGAGTTTCCAGTAGTGGGTTTTCGTGAACCGGGCGGAAATACTCGTGAGTTTTTCATATCGCTGCTGCTGCCGGCGAATCACCTCCCGCCCGTCGATGGCCCGGAGGTCCGCGGGAATCAGGATCACGAAGACAAAAAAAAGACATTTGAGCCGTCCGGCATCCACGCGAGTCACCTCCTGTAACCCGCCGTCAAAAGGACGCAGGGCGCTGTCCCGTCCACCGTACCGCGCCCCGCACGTTTCGCTGCACGGATTTTACACGGCATCCAGTTCATCCTCTTCGTGCCGGTCCAGATACTCGACGCCAACCAGCACCTCACGGCCCTTGCTGCTCCCGTCCGACGGGCCGACAATTCCAGCCTGCTCCAGTTCATCCACCAGACGAGCGGCACGTGCATAACCCACTTTCATACGACGCTGAAGCAGTGAGGCCGAACCCTGCTGGTGCGTAACGACCAGACGAAGCGCCTCGTCGAACCGCTTGTCGCGAGTGGCCTCGGAAAGCATCAGTTCGTTTTCGTCCACGCCCAGGTCCAGTTGCCCGAGTTCCACGCCCTGGCCGCTCACCCATTCCACCAGACGTTCCGTCTCTTCGGTTGTCATGTTCGCACCGTGGACTCGCACGGGCTCCGGTTTGCCCGCAGGCATGAAAAGCATGTCGCCGCGGCCCAGAAGCTTTTCGGCGCCGTTGCAATCCAGAATAGTACGCGAGTCCACCTTGGACGCGACGCGAAACGCGATGCGCGACGGGAAGTTCGCCTTGATCGTTCCCGTAATCACATTGACCGACGGCCGCTGTGTCGCCAGGATCAGATGGATGCCGACCGCTCGCGCCATCTGCGCCAACCGCGCCAGCGAATCCTCGATATCCGCGGGCGCCATCATCATCAGGTCCGCGAGTTCGTCCACCACAACCACGATATAGGGCAACAGCGGTGGAACTTCCTGCCGGTCTTCTTCGGTCTCCGCATCCGCCCGCATCTTCTCCAGTTTGTTATTGAAATCTGTGATATTCCGCACGTTGTACTGCGCCAGGTTTCGATAACGGTCTTCCATCTCCGCCACGGCCCACCTCAGCGCTTCGGACGCCTTCTGGGGTTCCGTGACGACCGGCGCCAGCAGATGTGGAATACTGTTGTAAATCGACAGTTCCAGCATCTTCGGATCCACCATGATGAAACGGACTTCCTCGGGGCTGCACCGCACGAGAATGCTGGTGATGAGTACGTTGATACATACCGACTTTCCGCTACCCGTGGCGCCGGCGATCAACAGGTGCGGCATGGAAGCCAGGTTCGTACAGACGGATTCTCCGGTAGCCGACTTCCCCAGCGCCAGCATCAGCTTGTCATCGGCGCCCTGAAAGGCATCGGATTCCAGTATCTCCCGCAGGAAGACGGTTAAAGGATTCGCATTCGGCACCTCTATTCCCACCGCCGCCTTGCCGGGAATGGGCGCCTGAATCCGGATGCTCCGCGCTTTCATCACCAGAGCGAGGTCGTCCGAGAGATTGACAATACGGTTCACTTTCACACCGCGAGGCGGCTGCACCTCGTATCCGGTGATTACGGGACCCGGATTCACCTGTACCACCTTGCCCTCGATGCCAAAACTGCTGAGGCTGTGTTCCAGGGTCTGCGCACCTTCCAGCAAAAACGACCGGTCGGGTCCCTCTTCCTCTTGCACGGCCTCATTCAGCAACTGCGGATCGGGCAATTGATACGGCAAGTCTTCGTCTCGCCGATGCTCCGCCTTCGGCTTCCGGCCGGTCGACCTGGCGATTTCAGCGGGGTCGGCAACGATGTCCGGATCGAGCGTAACCGCAGGTCTCTCTTCCGGCTCATCCGGCTCAGAGAGTTCATCAGGTTCATCCCGTTCATCCGGTTCATCCATGTCGTCTTCGTTCAAGGAAAATGGCTCCGGGGCGTCGGCGTCGACGATCGGCTCGGATTCAACCTCGCTACCGGCTTCTTCCACAACCGCTGGCAGGACGGACCCATCACGTTCCGTTTCACGCCTTTCCTTCCTCTGCCGCCGCGCGAGGCGCCGACGTGCTGACCTGGCGCTGATTCCCGACTGAATTCGCCATGCGCCGGCCGTCAACATATCAGGAATACGGGAAAAGGGGAGGCGGGTCAGCATCATGAAAAACACCAGAAAGAATGCGCTTAAGAGTATGTACGACCCGACGAAACCCAGATAGGGGACGAGGATCCTGGATGCCAGTGTAACCCCCAGCCAACCGCCCATCAGGAACGCCAGATGGGCTTCTCCTCGCGAAGGAACGCCCGTAGCGCCGCAATAGACAACCACCATGGCCAGCAATGCCAGGCTACGGGAGACAAGAGGCAAGGCGGGAAGGTTTCTGAAACGATTCCATCCCCACGTCATAACGATACCTGCCAGCACGAAAGCGCCGTGGCCCACGGCAAACAGAAGATAGTAGGAGATCTGGCTGCCGATCCACCCGGCCATATTCTCCGTCAGTTCCGGTGCGCGGCTCGAATTCGGGGGATCTTGCGGTGAATGCGTAACCAGGCTGACCAACAACAAAAGCGCTACCGCGAACAGCAGCACGCCGCAGACCTGACTCACCAGATCCGGTTCATGCTGCGGATCCTCCCTTACTTCGTTCGGTTCGTTTCTCATAGATGGGCTACCCTCGCCGGGGATTCTCCTGTACTTCTAGAGTCCTCGCGCCAGTACAATAGGGGCTTTCGTCCTAAAGATACGGCCTTCGAGCGACGTCTCCAAAAATAAGATGTAAATTCCCGGCTTCAACCGGGCTCCGTCTTCATCCATCCCGTCCCACGTCACGCTTCGCTGGCTGCCGCCGGTAGCGGCGTTGAGGAGCGTTTTTACCGGATGGCCGGATCTGTCGTACACCCACAGATTTACGTCCGCGTGAGGGGCCGGAAGAAGATAGCGTATTTCCACTCGATCGTAAAAGGGATTGGGCGCCGCCAGGATCTGGACGGCATCGATGCCGCTTTGCAGCGCCACACTGTTTTCGCGTCCCGGCGTCGCGCCGTCCTCGTGGGTACTTGACAGCCAATTCCGGGCGTCATCGCTCAATCCGGATACCGAAATCCGTTCGAGCGACCTACCAGCGAAAACTGCCTGATCGTATGCCATCCGATCCACAATCGCACCCGTAGCATCGCGCACGACCACGATGTCTCCGCTGTCGTTCAGTCGAGCCCACCGCAGGGGGGCAACAACCGGTACGGTCCGATCGACAAACCGGCTGTAGAACCCTTCGACGTCCTCAGCCACAATCAGGTATCCGTCCGGTTGCAGTTTCAGCGACTCACGGCCGAAAACCTCGCCCGCAGACCTCGCGTCCTGGATTTTCCACCCGGTCACGTCCAGCGTCCGCCCGGAACGGTTGTGGAGTTCCACCCACTCGGGATCCCCCTCGCCCGGAGAAACCATCACTTCGTTCACAACCACTGCCCCGGCACTGACGCCGCCTACCACCTTCCAGGTCACCCGGTTGTTCGACGTATCCTCGTCGGCATCGAACACAATCGCAGCCGCATACTCGTGCTGTCCGGGCGGCACGTTTCCAATTGGCGTTTCAATCCGGAGAAGATCCGCGGGCCCCAGGCCCGGGAAATCCCGATGCCACGGGGCTATACCCCTCACCCTCACGGAAAACGCCGATGCCGGCCGCCGCCCCCGGTTCACCACCTCCAGGATGAAATCCCGCGCGACGCCTGCCGGAACCGGAAACGGCGATTCCGAGACCCTCGCCAGCGCCAGGTCGTTGTCTTTGGGACTCACGCTGTTGACGCGACCCGGTGTCCCACCCTCCCACCGCGAATCCGCCCAGTTCTCAGGTCCGTCGCCGCCCGTGGGGTCCACTTTCTCCTCTGAAAACCCGGGTTTGTTTCCGGTTGTGTAGACCATCGCGCCAACGGTATCGCCGGAAGACGAAACCAGAACGACCCGCTCCGGCGTGGAATTACTCAGTCCGGAGTTCCCCAGGGTGGCGTCCGCCACCGTGAGAATCAACGCCGACCCGGGTAGTGGATCGTATTGGTTCGAATGCGCAAAATACCCGGAATCCAGAATCAATCCGAATGCCCCCGGGAGTAGCACGGTCTCTCCGTTTTCAAAGACCAGCGCGTCCGCCTCTTCGCCGTCTCCCGCCCGCCATCCGGCCAGATCCACCGGCTCGCGGCCGGTATTCCGTATCTCGATAAACTCGTCGTAAAACTCACTGCCCGCGGGATCGAACATCACCTCGCTGATCACCACGCGACCCGCCGCCCGGCCGCCTGGAACCAGAACCGACAGAAGCACGATGAGGCTTGCTGCGATTGGCCCGATCCAACTGCCATGAATTCCGGTCCGCCGGCCCGGCGCGCGCCTTTTCATATCATTCCCCATCTGCGTCTGGCCGTCCATTCCACGCCAAGGAGCCCGATAAGAACGAAGAGCGGCCACGGTCTCCCCCACAGCCGGGTCCGGTACGACTCCGTCAGCGGCTGCGGCGCAAGGTCCAGATCGCTCAGAACCGCACCCAGGCGATCCGGCGCCGTATAGGCGCCCCCGCTTTGCGCGGCCAGATTTCCCAAAAGATCCCGGTTCATTCGCATGTCTTCGAATTCCAGACTGTACCGGCCAACGGTAAACCTTCCGGCGCCGTTGCCAAGATCTACGCCGCCCTCTTGAGCCCGTACTTCAAACTCATAATCTCCCTGAGCGCCCGCCTTCAATTGCCCCCGATAGCGTCCCTGACCCACATCTTCCAGAATCGTCCGCCGCACGCGGTCCTCATCCATCACAGAAAGCACCACGCGGGCGCCTTCCTGCGGTTGAAGCAATTCGCTGAAGACACGGGCGTGGAACGTCACGGGAGCGCCGCTGCGATAAACCGGCTTGTCCACTTCCACCTGAACCCGGTCCACGTCCTCGCGTTTTACCAGCCACTGTACGGAATTTGCCCAGAATGCCTTCGAAACCTCGTCGTTCTTCCCCACGCCCCACATCATGAGACCGAGCCGCCAGAACGTCCTGACCGCCACGGCCATTACCTTGCCCGCGCCCGCGCGACCCAACGAAACAAGAGGCATCTTTTCGCCGCCCGTCGTTTCGATCGGATGGTAGATCAGGGCTTCGGCGTCTCTTCGAAGACCCCTATTCACATTGAAGGCCAGAAGCGGCGGCAGATCATCCCAGGCCTGCCGGTCCCCCAGCGGGTCGTCCGAAACCCTAAGAATGGGATGCAAAGTTCCGGACCGTGACAACGCAAGCCGGAATGATGCCTCCCGGTACGTACTCGCGTTCGGAGAACACAGGATCGGCAAGACCCGCGAAATTGGCGACCGCGCGTATGCCCCGTTGAGTCCCGCCCGTCCACCCACCACGAGCAACGCACCGCCCTTTTCTACGAATTCGGCCAGCCTGCGGCCGGATTGCCCCGACAGCATTTCCCCGGGAAGATCGAACAGGACGACGAGGTCGCCCGGTTCGGTCAGTACCGACCGCATCTGAAAGGGCCACTCGCCCGTCCTGCGGCTGACGAGCACCTCCACTTGCAGATTCTCGTTGGCCTCCAGCAACCGGCGCACATAGGCGAGATCCGCACTGGGGGAACCCGCGAACATCTGAACGCGCAGGCGGCTCTCGATAACCTCAGCGGAAACGACGGCGGTGTTGTTCTCGTTCGAACGTTCCGCCGGTTCCGAGGCGATATGAATCCGGTATACCCGCCTTCCGGCCCGATCGGGTGAGACGGAAAACCGGACCTCCTGCTCGCCGTCCAACAACGTGACAGGCGCCGCGGCAACCCGGCGTCCGTCCTCTTCGACAACCAGCAACGATTTAGCGCCCTCGCATCCGCTCGACTTCAGCCCCACCGAAATCGAAAGCGGTCGACCCACGTATACCATCGGATCGCAAACGGCGGAAACGATCGCCACGTCCTTCGGCGCATCCGCCTTCCCCACGCCCACCGCAAACACGGGCGCGCCCAGCTCGAGGGCAGCCCGTTCCGGCCTTGCACCGAGGTTGTGAGCGCCGTCGGAAATCAACACCGCCGCGACCAATCCCTCGCCAGCCGTCTCGTCGCGCAGCATATTCAGCGCCGCAGCCAGGTCCGTTGCCCGCCCGTCGAAGCGCAGTGAGTCCACGCCCGCTGGCGCCACGGGCCCCATCCACTCGGAAAAACGATACCAGGCCACCCGGGCGCGCGTTTCCAGTTCTTCGAACACACCGCTCTTCAAGAGGCCAACCGCGAGATCGCCCCGCCTCAGACCGTCATCCTCGATGCGCATACTCTCACTGTCGTCCACGAGTACAGCAACAAGCGGCTTGCGCTCGCGCCGCATCGTGAGCGCCAGAACGGGTTCCATCATCAGCGTCAGCAGAAGAAGAAACGCTATGCAACGCAATACAAGCAACCACCGTACCAGGGGGAAACCATTTTTTCGGACGCTATACACCTGCCAGGCCAGGTAAACACAGACCGGCGCGAGCAAACCCAGCAACAATCCATCGCTCAAGCTCAGATCCAGATCGGACAATTGGAACATGGCTCAGACCAGCCTCATTCTCGGATCCGCATCCAGATTCCGCCAGGATCGCTCGCCCCTGCCCAGCCGGAAGGCGCCAGCGTGGGCGATCATCGCCGCGTTGTCCGTGCATAGAACCGGCGGCGGAAAGCAGACGTCAACACCGTCTTCGCTGGCGGCGCGCTCCATTTCCGCCCGCAACCGCCGATTCGCTGCAACCCCGCCCGTCAACAGTATCCTCCCCAGATCCAGAGCGCGTGCCGCTTTCATCGTCTTTTCCACGAGCACGTCGACTACCGCGGCCTGGAAGCTTGCCGCTATATCAGCGCGCTCGGCGTTCACGTCGGCTTCAGAACGGCTCTTGAGGTGATAGAGGACCGATGTCTTGATCCCGCTGAAGCTGAACTCGAATCCGTCCTGACGCCGCAGCCCTCGCGGAAACGCAATTGCACCTGCGTCACCCCGTTCCGCGAGTTCGGCTATCACCGGCCCGCCCATCGTGGTCTCGCCCGGCTTCAACACGTCCAGCATCTTGGCCACCTTGTCGAAAGCTTCGCCCGCTGCATCGTCCCTTGTTTCACCACAGATTTCGTACAGACCCCAGCGGCGCACGTGGATCAGCTGGGTATGGCCGCCGGAAATCACCAGGGCCAGAAACGGGGTGCGCAAACCGGGATCCCCCAGCAGTCCGGCGAAGAGATGTCCCTCGATATGATGGACGCCGATCAGCGGGCGGCCACTGCCAAGCGCAAGCCCCCTGGCGGTTGAGATACCGACCAGCAGGCACCCCGTAAGGCCCGGTCCGCGGGTGACCGCGATTCCGCCGAGTTCATTCAGCCCGCATCCGGCCTGGCGCAGCGCCTCGCGTACTACCGGGACGATCTTGCGCACGTGGTTCCGTGACGCGAGTTCGGGAACCACACCGCCATACAGACTGTGTTCCGTCTGGGAGAAAATGACGTTGGACAGAATTCGGCCACCGGCCACCACAGCGGCAGCCGTTTCGTCACACGAGGTCTCAATACCCAGTACGGGAAGATCCCGTACCGGCTGCCCGGATTGACTGAATTGAAATGACATCTGAATGACGTAGAACCAGAGGGGAGCGGATGGCAGAAAAAAAAAGCCACACCCGTAGAACGGGAGTTGGCCCCATGGGAGGCAGGAAAGAAATCGAAAACCGGTTGAACAGAACCTTCAACAGTGGGGACGGCGTGCGATGGCGGAAACACATCGGCGCCGCGAAGAATCCCGTCGGCAGCGGGAACTCCGGATACATCAAACCCGGTCGGCCAAAACGCGAGCCCGCGAGCGGGGC
The DNA here is from genome assembly GCA_963662665.2 of Candidatus Latescibacterota bacterium. GTDB lineage: Bacteria > Latescibacterota > UBA2968 > UBA2968 > JAAXHE01. The sequence goes on along the minus strand of CAXXJS010000020.1, from coordinate 144,850 downwards.
GGGGCCGGCATGGTAATCATCCGGGATTGGGCTTGTCGTTCCCGTTTGAGGATTCGGGTTATTTGTACGACTCGGCGATGTTTCTTCCCATGCTGATTTCGCCGTTATCGATGCGCAGGTTGAACCCGCAATCCGGGTTGTTGCAAACCCAGGCCTTGTAGTGTATAGGCGCGCCATCGCGCCCGTAGTCGGACAGAGGAAGCAAAATACCCTTATCGCATTTCAGGCACTGTGTAAATTGATTTTCCATCCGGGCCCTCCCCTCCACGTGACTTGTGGCTCCTCCCGACGTGGGCCGCATTTGACCGGAATCACCCCGCTCCATAATGCGACACCGCACAAAGGCGGAGCGAGACACGGACGCCAGAAACGACTGGCCCACTTTATATTATCAGATATGATAAAATTATGTAAACCAACCTTTAAAGTCAAACTTAATTTCTTTCCTATCGCTACCGGTTCGGCCCGGATGAAACCAATTGACAAATCTGTCCGTGATATGTATCCTTAGCAGCCCGGCGAAATGGTCGCTCTGCAGGCGAGGTATGGTGTCCCGTACCGGAGATAGATTGCCGAAATTCGGCCGCAAGGGCCGGGCGCAGCCCGGATGGACTTTTTTAACGGGCTGTCAAATTAAAGCCCTTCACTCGCGGCGCCCGGGGCACCGACCCATCCTTCCCGGCTCTATCCCGGAAACTGCCCGCCCGTCTCCAGCCTCTATGTCATACAATTCCCAAAATCCACTGATCGTACAGAGCGACATGACGGTTCTTGCAGAGGTCGGCGGACCGAGGTACGATGCCGCACGGGACGTTCTGGCCCGCTTCGCCGAACTGGAAAAGAGCCCGGAATACATACACACCTACCGCATCAGCCCGCTATCGCTCTGGAACGCCGCGGCAGCAGGTCTCACGGCGGACGAAATCACCTGCGCTCTGGAATCGTTCAGCAAATATGAGATTCCCCAGAACGTCTCCGTTGAGATCCGGGAGACCCTGGGGCGATACGGTCGAATTCGACTGGAACGCTCCGGTAACGACCTCATTCTCTCCGCCGACGATCCGCTGCTGATCACGGAAATCTGCCAGCACAAGTCCGTACGGCCCTATCTGAACCGCAAGATTGACGATCGCCGCCTCCAGGTCGACCTCTTGTACAGGGGTCACCTCAAGCAGGCGCTCACCCGCATCGGCTTTCCCGTCAAGGATCTGGCCGGGTACGTACCGGGCAAGAATCTGACGCTGCGCCGCCGGGCCGTCGCGCGGTCGGGCGCTCCGTTTCACCTGCGCGACTACCAGCGGGAGGCCATGGAGATCTTTCACGCAGGCGGCGGGCCGGACGGTGGCAGCGGCGTGGTGGTTCTGCCCTGCGGCGCGGGAAAGACCATTGTGGGTATCGCAGCGATCGAACGCCTTCAGACCCAGGCGCTCATCCTCACCACGAACATCACCGCATCTCGCCAATGGAAGGCAGAACTTCTCGACAAGACAGATCTGAAGCCGGACCAGATCGGCGAATATTCAGGCGAATACAAAGAAATCCGTCCCATCACGGTCGCCACGTATAACATCCTCACCTATCGAAGGAAAAAAGGTGATGCATTTCCGCACTTCGCCATCTTCAACCAGGGCAACTGGGGTATTATCCTGTACGACGAAGTTCATCTACTGCCCGCGCCCGTCTTCCGCTTTACCGCCGAACTCCAGGCGAGACGCAGGCTGGGCCTTACCGCCACGCTGGTTCGGGAAGACGGTCTCGAAGCGGACGTCTTCAGTCTCATAGGTCCGAAACGTTTCGACGTGCCCTGGCGTGATCTGGAGTCCCGGGGCTGGATAGCCACGGCGGAATGCCGTGAGATCCGCCTGCCGTTGCCCCAGCACCTGCGCCTTGACTACGCCGTTGCCGGCGGCCGCGGCAAGTTCCGGATCGCCTCGGAAAATCCGTCGAAAATCCCTCTGGCCAAACAACTTATCCGGAACCACGACAAGGATCAGATCCTGGTGATCGGCAAGTACGTCAACCAGGTCGAAGCCTTCGCCAGAGAACTGAATGCGCCCGTCATTACCGGCAAGACGCCCAGCCAGGAGCGAGACCTGTTATACGCACGTTTCCGGCAGGGCGATATCCGGCTGATGGTCGTCTCCAAGGTGGCCAACTTCGCCGTCGACCTGCCGGACGCCAACGTGGCCATCCAGATTTCCGGGACATTCGGTTCACGGCAGGAAGAGGCCCAGCGATTGGGGCGCATTATTCGACCCAAGGCCAACGGCAGCCTGGCTCACTTCTACACCCTCGTTACCAGGGATACCCGGGAGTTGGAATTCGCCCGCAAGCGCCAGACGTTTCTTACCGAACAGGGTTACCGCTATTCCATTCGGGACGCCGCCGATGTCTTCAAGGAATCCGGCGCCGCTCCGGTCTGACCTTTCCGAAGCCGCCGCCTTCCGCGCGGGCCTGCAGATCACGCGCCCCCAGAACTGTCTCATTACCTTTGCCTCCGTGCTGATGGGGGGGTGGCTGGGCGTACACGCGCTGCCCCCGTCTCTCTGGATTGCCGCGTTCTCCGCTGCGGCGGTGATGGCCGGCGCCAATGCGCTCAACGACCTGTGGGACCTGGATACCGACCGCGTCAACCACCCTCACAGGCCCCTTCCGTCCGCCCGCCTTACCCCCCGCGCGGCCTGCATCGAATCTGTTGCCCTCTTCTTGCTGGGCCTCGGCCTCAGTCTCTTTCTGCCGCCCGAAGCCATCGCGACCGCCGCCGTCTCGTGCGCCTGCCTCGTGGCCTATAACCGGCGACTGAAACACGTCCCATTGGCCGGAAACGTCGTGGTGAGCCTCCTGTGCGGCGTCGCCTTCTTCTACGGCGGATTCGCCGTCCGTGCGCCCGTTTCAGCCGCGGTACCCGCCCTGTTTGCGGCCATCTACCACCTGGGCCGGGAAATTCTCAAAGACACGCAGGACGTCCCCGGAGACCGCAAGGCACCCGGCGAAACCCTCCCCCTCCACTGGGGGCCGACCAGGGCGTGCCGCCTGGCCGTTGGCGCCTATGCGCTTCTCATTCTCCTTACGCCGGTTCCGTACCTCCTGGACCTCTACGGGCTGCCCTATCTCATCCTCGTTTCCCTGCTCGACGTCCTGCTGGTTTGTATTATGTTCTCCGTACTCCGCGTCCCGGACACACGCCGCCTCCGCATGATCAATCGGTTTTTGAAGGCGGGAATGATGCTGGGGCTGGTGGCAATCCTCGCGGGCACGCTTTGATGTTTCGCCGCGGGATCAGTCCGGCGCGAGCGGGTTAACCCCAATTCGAAAAAAACAGCAACTCGGCGACGCGACGAAAACCCTTGAAACGGGGCGTAACGGTCGTCAAAAGGGACATTTTTTCAGTTCACGTCCAGTGACCTGGTGTATCCTGGTAATCAGAAGTCAAATCGCCTTTATCTTCTTGCATATATGCGGTTTTACTTCCCCGAAGAGTTAATAATCAAGGTTACCACTTGACCCAACTCATTGATTATCTTAAAATAAGCGCACTTCAGCGACGTATCCCCTTCAGTCGGGAAATATGTGCCGGGGGGCGCACCAACCCGAGACACCCCTGGTGCGAAGGAAAACAATGTCCGAACAGGTCAGGAACCGGATCGAGCGACTCGTCCGCGAGTTGAACGAACATAGCTATCGGTACTACGTCCTGGGCGCTACCACGGTCTCCGACGAGGAATTTGATCGATTAATGGGCGACCTGGCGGATCTGGAATCCGGACATCCCGACCTCATTCCATCCGACTCACCCACCCGCCGCGTCGGTTCCGACCTGAGCGGGTCATTTCCCACCGTTCGCCACGACGTCCCCATGCTCAGCCTGGACAACACCTACTCGGAGGCGGACCTGATCGAATTCGACACCCGCCTTCGACGGGACCTGCCGGGTGAAGAACTGGTTTATCTTGCTGAACTGAAAGTCGACGGCGTCGCCCTGAGTCTCACGTACGAAAGCGGACTCCTCGTCCGCGGCGTTACCCGCGGCGACGGGTTGCAGGGCGAAGATATCACGCCCAACGTCCGTACGATCCGGTCCATCCCGCTTCGCTTGAGGGAACCCGTGGACCGGTGTGAGGTCCGCGGAGAAGTCTACCTGACCCGCAAGCACTTCGACGCCATCAACAAGGAGAGGGAACAGCGGGAAGAAACGTTGTTCGCGAACCCGCGAAACACGGTGGCGGGCTCCCTGAAACTCCAGGACCCCCGACTGGTCGCCGATCGCAACCTCAGTTTCTTCGCGCACGGGCTCCTGACGCCCCAACCGCAGCACGACCTCCATTCCGAAGGCCTGAATCGTCTTGAGCGGCTGGGTTTCTCCGTCAATCCCGAACACCGGCACTGCCGTTCCACAGAGGACGTCGTCGCGTACTTACGTACGTGGGACCGGGACCGCGAGTCGCTGCCCTACGAGATCGACGGCATCGTCGTCAAGATCGATGCCCTCGCCCAACGGGCCAAACTGGGCGAAACGGCCAAGAGCCCCAGATGGGCATTCGCCTGCAAGTTCCCGGCCGAACGCGCTCGCACACGGCTTCTGAAAATCGCCGTCCAGGTGGGCCGTACGGGTGTGGTCACCCCCGTTGCCGAGTTGGAACCGGTCCTTCTGGCGGGCAGTACCGTCAGCCGGGCCACGCTGCACAACGCCGAGGAACTCAAACGCAAGGACATCAGGGAAGGCGATACGGTAATCCTGGAAAAAGGCGGCGACGTGATACCCAAGGTCGTCGCCGTGGTCGAATCGGAACGTCCTTCGGATGCCCTTCAGTTTGTTTTCCCGGAGACCTGTCCGGTTTGTGAGGCCGGCCTGGTGAAAAACGAATCCGAAGTTGCCATAAGATGCGTCAACTCGGGGTGTGCGGCCCAGTTGAAGGGGAGCATACGCCACTTCGCCTCGCGAACCGCGATGGATATCGAAGGCCTCGGCCAAGCGCTGGTGGAACAACTGGTGGACCGGGAACTGATCCGGGACGTTGGGGACCTCTACGCCCTCGACGTTGAGAAGGTCTCCGAACTGGATCGAATGGCCGAGAAATCCGCGCGCAACCTGATGGACGCGCTTGAGCGAAGTAAATCCCGGCCCTTCCACAACGTTCTCTTCGCGCTGGGTATCCGCCACGTGGGCGCCACCGTTGCGCGCACTCTGGCCGACCACTTCGGATCCATCGATCGGCTCCGTGAGTCCTCTGCCGAGGAAATCGAAGCCATTCACGAGATCGGCGGCGCGATTGCCGAAAGCGTCCACGCCCACCTGAACGACGAACACAACGCGGAACTACTGAAAAAGCTCAAAGACGCCGGACTCAACCTGGCATCCGAGGAACCGGCCGCGGTGGGACCCAAACCATTGGAAGGCAAGATCGTGGTCATTACGGGCAGCCTCTCGCGCTGGGGCCGGCAGCAGGCTCAGGACGCGGTGCGTTCCGCCGGCGGCAAACCCACCTCCAGCGTCAGCAAGAAGACGGATATGGTTGTCGCGGGAGACAACGCGGGCTCGAAACTGGAGAAAGCCAGGGAACTAAAGCTTAAAATACTCACTGAGGATGAATTCGCCGCTGAGATCGGCGAAGCATAAAGACTCCCTCACGTGCGCCACTTTTGCCCCGACAATCGCGCGTTCCCGGGCTCGATATCCCCCTGCCCGACGCGCCCGATTCAAGCCTTTTCGCTTGACAGAAAACGGTCGCTTTGTTACACTTCCTCCACATTGCCCAGAGGTGGGGCTGTAGCTCAGCTGGGAGAGCGCATGACTGGCAGTCATGAGGTCATCGGTTCGATCCCGATCAGCTCCACCATGAAATCAGAAACAGGCTTGCGCGACGTTGCGCAGGCCTGTTTTGGTTATGGATGGCAGGGCGCCCTCACCCGGCGCTACGCGCGACTCTGGGGGGCAAAGGCGCCCTCACCCGGCGCTACGCGCCACCCTCTCCCAAGGGGAGAGGGTCTGACTGCGGGACAGGTGAACCAGACGCGACGGTGGGGGGCGTTCTTGAGGTGAAGGCGATTGGCCGGCGGATGTTGCAAAATGCGACGGTCATCGGGCGATGGGCTCGATCACCCCGTTTTACGTTGACGGGTAATGATGAGATGTATACCTTAATGGTGTACAAGAACTTAGCGCTGGAAATGTAAACCCGGGAGCATTACACGATGGCCAGAGGAAGACGGAAAAAAACCTCGAAGTTGACCAAATCGGGCGACGGGAACGAAGCAACTGATTTCAGGTCCGAACTCTGGGCGATGGCCGACGCGCTTCGGGGAAGCATGGACGCCGCAGAGTACAAACACGTGGTGCTGGGGCTGATCTTCCTCAAGTACATTTCGGACGCGTTTGAGGAAGCCCACGGCAAATTGGTGGAGGAACTCGCTGAAGGCGCGGATCCGGAGGATCCCGACGAGTACCGCGCCCAGAATATCTTCTGGGTACCGCCCGAGGCGAGATGGCCGAATCTGCAATCACAGGCACGCCAGCCCACGATCGGGCGAGCGGTGGACGATGCCATGGCCGCAATAGAACGGGACAATCCCGCCTTGAAAGACGTACTGCCAAAGGATTACGCGCGCCCAAACCTGGACAAGACACGCTTAGGGCAAGTTGTCGACATGGTCAGCAACATCCAGGTGGGCGGTGAGGAGGCGCGCGCCACCGACGTTCTGGGCAGCGTTTATGAGTACTTCCTGGAACAGTTCGCGATTGCAGAGGGAAGGAAAGGCGGCGAGTTCTACACCCCGCGCTCCGTCGTTCGCCTCCTGGTTGAGATGTTGCAGCCATACGAGGGACGAGTCTACGACCCATGTTGCGGTTCATCCGGAATGTTCGTCCAGTCGATGGCGTTCATTGAAGCGCACACGAGTGGGATAGCCTCACCCGACGCTGCGCGCCACCCTCTCCCAAAGGGAGAGGGTCTGACTACCGGACAGGCAGGCCGGGGAAGCGCGAGGGAGAAGATCTCCATATACGGCCAGGAATCCAACTACACGACGTGGCGAATGGCACGGATGAACCTGGCGATACGAGGCATCGAGGGTCAGATCGCGCAGGGGGACAGCTTTCACAATGACCGTCACCCCGATCTGAAGGCTGACTACATCCTCGCGAATCCGCCCTTCAACGTTTCCGACTGGGGCGGTGATCGTCTGCGAGACGACAAACGCTGGGAGTTTGGAACGCCCCCGGTCGGCAACGCCAACTTCGCGTGGGTACAGCACTTCCTGCATCACCTGTCGCCGCGAGGCTTCGCCGGCTTCGTCCTCGCCAACGGATCCATGTCGTCCAACCAGTCAAACGAGGGAGAAATCCGAAAGAACATCATCGAGGCCAACCTGGTGGACTGCATCGTTGCCCTGCCCGGTCAGCTCTTCCGGTCCACACAGATACCCGCGTGTCTTTGGTTTTTGAAAAGGGCGCCCTCACCCGGCGCTACGCGGCAGTCAAAGGCGCCCTCACCCGGCGCTACGCGCCACCCTGTAGGGTCAGAGGCACCCTCACCCGGCGCTACGCGCCACCCTCTCCCAGAGGGAGAGGGTCTGACTGCCGGACAGGTGAACAGAAGCGATGTGCAGCACCAAGATTCGCAACGGGCGGACGCAAAGGGAGGGGGTCACTACCGGGGTGGTTACGAGTTTTTCGGGCTGTTGGATCGGGCGAGAGAGATGAGAATGAAGGCGACTCCCGCGGAGGCTTTCGCATGGGAGTTGCTCAGGGACCGGCGATTTATGGGACTGAAATTCCGACGCCAGCATCAGATCGGCAAATACATAGCTGATTTTTACTGCCACGATGAGCGGCTGGTCGTGGAATTGGACGGATCGGTCCACGAGGTCGATGAGCAACGTGAGGCGGACAGCAACCGCGATGCCTACCTGGAATCCCTGGGGATGACGGTTGTCCGAGTCAAGAACGAACACCTGCTGAAGCGCACCGAGGAAGCCCTCATCAGAATTGCTAGCGCCGTAAACCCCGCTCCCACTGGGAGAGGGGCAGGGGTGCGGGTCAGCGAAATCCTGTTCATCGACGCCCGAAAGTTGGGTCATCTGATCGACCGTACCCGACGGGACCTCTCGCCGGAGGATATAGCCAGGATCGCGGACACCTACCACGCCTGGCGCAATGGCAAGGGCTACTCCAACGTTCCCGGCTTCTGCAAAAGCGCATCGCTCGAAGAGATACGTAAACACGGGCATGTCCTCACACCCGGACGCTACGTGGGCGCTGAACCGCAGCCGGACGATGGTGAACCCTTCGAGGAGAAAATGTCCCGTCTCGCGAAACAGTGGCGCGAACAACAGGCCGAGGCCGCAAAGCTGGATGCGGCTATTGAGAAAAACCTGGCAAGGTTGGGCTTTGGAAACGATCGATGAGCTGCACTGAAGAAGAGATTGTACGGCAACTTCGCCTGGGCGAGGACAGCTACTGTGAGTTCAAGCAGGTCGAGTTCCGCGCTGACCGTCCTACTGCGCCCAATCGAGACGACCTGGCAGATGAAATAGCGGCTTTTGCCAATGGCGGTGGCGGTGTGCTGCTCTGTGGCGTCACCGACGCAGGCGAAGTTCAGGGCATGTCGCGCGAACAGATCGTCGAGTTGGATTCTGTTCTGGTCGGGATCAGCTCTGACGCAATTAAACCTGCCGTTCGCATCAGCACCTATAACAAAGAACTGGATGGCAAGCGATTGCTCCTCGTCGAAGTACCTCATAGCGAATCGCAGCATGATAGTCCAGGCGGAAGCTTTGTTCGGGTTGGTAGTTCAATACGCCGCATGACAAGCGATGAGCGGTTGCGCTTGGCGCAACGGCGGGGACAAGCGCGGTTCCATTGGTTCGATAAGCAGCCGGTGCCCAACACCGGTTTGGGAACGCTTGACGAAGCCTTGTGGAGACCAATGTTGAGTGCGGAAGGCAGGGCCGATCCCGAGACCGCATTGGAAAAAATGGGTCTCGTCGGACGCGACGAACACGATACGGTGCGAGCGACCGTCGCCGGCCTCCTCTTTTGCTGCAACACACCGGAAGAATGGCTGCCCAACGCCTGCATTACGGCCACCCATTACCGCGGTACGGATCGAGCCTCCGGCCAACTCGATACCCAGACAATTACCGGCCCCCTCAACCGGCAAATTGCCGAAGCGGTCGCCTTTGCCGTGCGCAATATGCGCGTTGGAGCCTACAAAGACCCGGCACGCATGGATTTGCCACAGTACAGCGCATAAGCCCTGTTCGAGGCTATCGCCAATGCCGTGGCGCACCGCGACTATTCGATACGCGTCAGCCGGATTCGCCTGTCCATGTTCGCCGACCGTGTGGAAATCCAGTCACCCGGCGCACTCGACAACAGTCTCACCGTTGAAGAGTTGGAATATCGCCAGGCAACCCGTAACGAGGTCCTCGCCTCGGTCTTCGGCCGGATGCCAACCAGCGGAATCCAGGGGTCGGGCGGGCGACTCTTCATCATGGAACGGCGCGGTGACGGCGTCCCCGTCATTCGCAGAGAAACCCGGGAACTCGCCGGGCGTCTGCCGCGGTTCGACCTGGTCGGAGACGCGGAACTTCGCGTTACGCTGCCGGCGGCATCCACCGAGCCGAATCCGGTCCGTGTGCTCGTCAGTGTGCGCGCCGGCGACACGAGGCTCCCAAATACGGAATTGCTGGTGTTGTTCCCGAACAAAACCTGGAAACAGGCGACGACGGATGCGCTGGGTGAGGCAAGTATCGGACTGCATAAGGACGATCTGCCAATGACCGTATTCGCCGCTGCTCAGGGTTTTGCCGCGCACTGCGAACGCGACTGGATACCGTCGGAAGGTGCGCTCACCATTGAACTTGATCCGCTTCCCGGCGGCGGCGCCGTCATTCTTTCCGAAGACAGTGGCCAGATTCCGGGGCTGAAGGGATCGCTGAGTCCGATTCGCGACTCCCTCGACCGGACTTATCTCTACGCCTCGAACATCGCCATCAACCAGGGTCAGCAGCAGCCGGTACACTTCATGCTTGGGGAAGAGCTGCGACTTACCGATGTAAATGGCGTTGAGATGACCGTGCGGATCGTGGAGATCGTGGGACGGTCAGCCCTGGTGGAATATCGGCCGTTCAAGGCGTGAAACGGAGTGCTATCGCCTCGAACCATGACTCGCGCGGCCGCAACCCGTCGCGATTCGGGCAGAAGGAAAAAATCAACCCTTGAATTACACTGTCATAATCGAGAGTACCCCGAACAACTACGCGGCTTACGTGCCCGACCTGCCAGGCTGCGTCGCTACCGCGAACACGCGGGAAGCGTTGCTGGAAGAGATTCGCGAGGCAATTGAATTCCATATTGAAGGAATGAGAGAAGACGGTGAGCCCGTGCCTGAAGCCTAGAGCTATGGAGCACGCCCTCACCCGGCGCTGCGCGTCGGGTGAGGGCGGACGTCAGGGAGTTGACGAGAATCATCGCAGAGGGCATCGATGACTGACAGATTGCATCTGCCGCAGCGATACACGCGCATCCTTGAGGGGCTTCTGCGTGAGCACGTCCCAGAGGCCGAGGTCTGGGCGTACGGCAGCCGCATCACCGGGGAAAGTCACGAAGGAAGCGACCTGGATCTGGTCGTTAGAAGCCCGGGACTGGAGCCCCTGGGCGAAGGCTTCTTTAGCCTGCTGCAAGCGATAGAGGAATCGAACATCCCTATCCTCGTACAAGCGCACGATTGGGCGAGACTGCCAGAAAGCTTCCACCGGGAAATCGAGAGGAAACATGTGGTATTGCAGGATAAGGGTACGAAGGATACCACGGATGGTGAGTGGATAGATTGCACTCTGGCAGACACGTGCAATGCCATTGACTATGGACTAACAGCATCCGCATCTAATAGCCCGCTTGGACCCAAGTTCCTCAGAATTACCGATATAGTGTCTGGGCAGCTTAACTGGAATACTGTGCCCCACGTAGAAACTGACGATGAGACTTTGGAGAAGTACCAGCTCTGCAATGGTGACATTGTTATAGCGCGGACTGGAGCGTCGACTGGTGCAAGTGCGTATATAAACGACCCTCCGGATTCGGTGTTTGCCTCCTATCTGGTTCGCCTTAAGGCGAAACCGGAGTTCGATTCACGGTTCATCGGTTACTATCTGAAATCAACGGCATTCGGGAATTACATGAGTGGTGTTCTGGGTGACAAATCCGCCCAGCCGAATGCAAGTGCATCAACTATGGCGGCGGCGCCCTTTAGTGCACCAAGGGATCGGACTGAGCAATCAGCAATCGCCCATGTCCTGGGCACGCTGGACGACAAGATTGAATTGAACCGGCGGATGAACGAGACGCTGGAGGAGATGGCGCGGGCGCTGTTCAAGTCGTGGTTTGTGGACTTCGACCCGGTCAGGGCGAAGGCAGCGCTCGCCTCGCCCCACTCTGATCAAAGTGATTGGACAAAGGAGCGAGCGCGTGCGTATCTCGACAAGATGAACAAAAACATCGTCGACCTCTTCCCCGACCGGCTCGTCGACTCGGAACTCGGCGAGATACCGGAGGGGTGGGAGGTGGGCGTTCTGGATGATGCCATCGAACTCCTAAGCGGTGGAACGCCCCGCACATCTGTGGCCGATTACTGGGACGGAGACATTCCCTGGTACACCCCTAAGGACTCTCCCAGCTTAAGCGATGTGTTTGTCCTGGAAACTGAAAGAAACATCACTCAAACTGGAATTGACAAAAGCGCCGCAAAACTACTTCCGATGGGAACAACGATAATCACGGCCAGAGGCACCGTTGGAAGACTTGCTTGTCTAGGAGTCTGCGCCGCAGGAAAATTCATTTCAATGGACATGTAGTTGTAGGTATAATGGGTCGTGTAGTTGGTATATGTCAAGGGTATCGTTGTGTGTTATGTCAGGGGAGGGAGCGATCCATGCCGACAACGTTTCGACCGTATCACCCGGACCAGATATTGCTGTTGGCGCCGGATCTTCGGGAGTGGGTGCCTGAAGGTCATCTGTCGCACCAGGTGAGCGATCTGGTGGATTCCCTGGATCTGGGGTCGTTCTACGCGCCCTATGAAGGCGATGGTCGTCGCAATGCGCCATATGATCCATCGATGATGTTGAAGGTATTGATCTATGGGTACGCGACGGGAGTGTATTCGTCTCGAGCGATCGCTCGGAAGCTGGAGGAGGACGTGGCGTTTCGTATGTTGGCGGCGGGCAATTTCCCACAACACCGGACGATCTGCGAGTTTCGGCGTCGTCACCTGGAAGATTTCGGGCGTTTGTTCGTGGAGGTGGTTGGTGTGGCACGGGAGATGGGCCTGGTACGTTTCGGGACGTTATCTTTAGACGGCACGAAGGTACGAGCGAAGGCCAGCAAGCGCAAGGCCATGAGTTACGAGCGGATGTTGAAGGAACAGGCTCGTCTGGAGAAAGAGATCGGGGCGTTGCTTTCGGGTGCTGTGTCGATTGATGCCGAGGAGGATGCACGTTACGGCGTGGATGTTCGTGGCGACGAGTTGCCGGTCGAGTTGCAGCGCAGGCAGGCTCGTCTGGCGGCGATCAGGGCGGCGAGGGAGCGTCTGGAAGCATCGCAACGAGCCGTCGACGATGCGCGCGGGCGCAAACCGGGTCAGAAGCGCAACCCGAAGGGCGGGCGGCCTTACAAAAGAGCCTATGGCGAGCCCGACCCGAAGGCTCAGAGCAACTTCACGGACCCCGAGTCTCGGATCATGAAGACGAGCGCGGAGGGGTTCCAGCAGTGCTACAACGCGCAGACGGTGGTGGACGCCGAGCGTCAGATCATCGTGGCTGCACATCTGGGGTCACAGGCCACCGATCAGGGCTTTATGCTCCCCTTGCTGGATGGTGTGCAAGAGACATTCGGGGTCAAGCCGGACGCGGTTCTGGCGGATGCGGGCTACTGCAACGAGGAGGACCTGGCCACGCTTGAGGAGCGTGGCATTGATGGTTACGTGGCGCTGGGGCGGGAGGGCAAGGAAAAGGTGGACGTCGATTCGGAGACGCTTCCGGCGACCCATCGCATGGGCGAGAAGCTCACCAGCCCGGAAGGTCGGGGCCTGTATGCGAAGCGCAAGTGGCTCTCGGAGGCGCCCAACGGATGGATCAAGGAGGTATTGGGCTTCCGGCGCTTCAGCTTCCGGGGGCTGGAAAAGGTGCGTGCCGAGTGGGATCTGGTCTGCCTCGCGTTGAACGTCAAGCGGATGGCAGCGTTGTCGATGTGTTGAAGCATGTTTTCGGGTGTCCTGTCCTTATGGACTCGACATACGGGAAGCCACGATCCCTGGAATCTCGCCCTCAACACGCCTGCCTGCAACGATCACCGTACCCAAAACTCATCATACCACTCCCAACATAACGACCAACCCGACTCACGGACACACCTCGCCCTTTGTAAAAACTCCTGCGGCGCAGACTCCTAGGCTTTTGCCAAACTATGTCCCCTTGAACTGCAATATTGGAACTCAACCATTCAGAGAGAAGCACTGAATTCAGCAATAGTCGGTATAGCAATGGTTTGGGAAAAGATTCTTGAAGCCGCTATTGGTTTAGATGAAATGCCGAATGTGATTCGGCGAATGGCCTCTCACTATTCCTATAGTCCACTTAAAGGATCCATAGCATCAGTGGAGCTTTTGGACTCTACGAATGAGAGAGCGCTCCAGGTTGCATATAACCAGGGCGTTCGGCAGATGCTGCTCGTTTCACCCGACCTTATGTCAGGGTTGAGGAGAGTACTGACGCCTGAACCAAATGTATTGAGTTGTACACCGTGGATCTGCTCACGGGGTGTACTTGAGTCTTGCTCAATGGCCGTGTGGCTACTCGACTCAGAGATTGATTCTAAGGAGCGCGTTAGCCGAAGCTTGAACATCAGATTGCAGGAGCAATACGTGCAGAAAAGGCTTGTCCGCAAGGAAATGGCCTCGCCATTGGGCGTTGAGAGTACACAAGGTAATAGCGAGTTAGCCCGTAAAATTGATCGCAGAATTCAATACCTACGAATCGAGGCAAGGAGTGTAGGTTTATCTGACAAAAAGAACAGACGAGGTGAATTGTGGGGCTTCGGATCGGGACCGGTTCCCATCTCAAAACGAATTGACTCTACACTCGATGCCGGTTTTGATTATGCGATGTTATCTTCCGTTGCCCACGGTAATGAATTCGCAATGTTGAGCCTTAGCTCGAAGAGACTGGTACACACAGGCGATGGTGAAATTTCCATACCCTGTCTCGATCCCAAGAGCGCTGTGTACCTGGTTTTTCTAACTTTCGAATGGTTTGCTCGTGCCTCGTGGACTTGCTTCAGGCTTTTTGGCTGGGATTTAGTTTGGCTTAAATCCGTCTTTGAAAAACAATACGATCGAGCCGACATCAAGGATGAGTTTAGATTCTGGCGTGGTTAGTCCCCGCTAAACACGCCCGCCCACTACGAAGCGTGGGCCAACTTGCTTCACGTCTCACTGCAGGTTCGCCAAAATCAGCTATCGCGTATGTTGTATATTCACCGATATCTTTTATAGAAATCGGCAGAAAATCAACATCGCCATTCTACGACAGCGCGATTTCAGTGATATAGCTTAGTTATTCTCGGCACATACTGATTCCGGAAAGACTGTAGGTCGTCTCTGCTACCACATTTTCACAATCGTGTCTGTAGGCCGCGATATTTCCATGAGCCGAACGCCGTCCCACATGATTACTCTTCTGACCGCGCATTACGATGCCCAATCGAATGGGATCGTGAAACCTGGTGGAAGCCGAAATGGAATTCCGAATAGCAGACACATTCACCGACAGCCTCGCCAGGCTGACGGGAAACGAACAAAAGGCCGTGAAAACCGCGGCCTTTGATTTGCAGATGAATCCGGCTCAGCCTGGATTGAAATTCCACAGGGTTGACAGAGCCAAAGACCCAAATTTCTGGTCCGTTCGCGTAAATCGGGACGTTCGAATCATTGTGCATCGGACACCCAAGAGCCTGATGATGTGCTACGTGGATCACCACGACAACGCTTACAAGTGGGCCGAAAAGCGTAAATTGGAAGTCCATCCAAGAACCGGAGCAGCCCAATTGGTCGAAGTAAAGGAAACGGTTAAGGAAATTGAGGTGCCGGTTTATGTGGAACCGCAACAGAAACCGACGGTCAAGCTATTCCTGTTCGCCGCGACCCCGGAAGAGGATCTCTTGAGATACGGTGTTCCGCCGGAATGGCTGGAAGACGTACGTAACGCAAATGAAGACAACCTCTTGGAGTTGGCAGAGCACCTTCCCGATGAAGCAGCCGAGGCGTTGCTGCAGATCGCAGTTGGTGAGACACCGAAGCCGGCGGCGCCGGTTGGTTCCGTCGATCCGTTCGAGCACCCCGACGCACAGCGACGATTTCAACTGGTGCCGGACGAACAAGAGCTCGAACTTGCGCTCGACTTTCCTTGGTCGAAATGGGCGATTTTTCTCCACCCCACGCAGCGAAAGATCGTGGAGAGGAATTTCGACGGTCCTTTTCGGGTATCCGGAACTGCAGGCACGGGAAAGACGGCTGTCGCAATTCATCGGGCTGTATTCTTGGTACGCACGAATCCGGAGGCACGGGTTCTGCTGACAACGTTCTCCGACACCCTTGCCGAATTTCTCCGCTTGAGGGTCAGGCGGCTGATTCGCGATGAACCGCGACTCATGGAGCGCCTGGAAGTCGCCGCGATTCATCAAGTCTGCGAGCGACTCTACAAGGCGCAGTTCGGTGTCGCGAAAATTGCGACAATGCAGGTCGTTCGAAAGTTCCTGGCTGAACAGGCAAACAAGGAGGAGTCGTATCGATTTTCTGTCCCGTTCCTGATGGATGAGTGGGAGAACGTCGTTGACGCATGGCAATTGAATAGATGGGAGGCCTATCGCGATGTCAGACGACTCGGGCGAAAGCCGCGTCAGCCCATCGAGCAGCGATCGAGGCTGTGGGGCATATTTGAGGGTGTCAAGGGCGAGTTGCAGAAACAGGATCTGATGACTCAGTCCGGCATGTGTGGCAAACTGGCAGATGGACTCACCGAGCGTCGCCATCCACCGTATGATTTCATTGTCGTGGATGAGGCTCAGGAAATTGGAGTTGCCCAACTTCGTCTTCTGGCAGCAATGGGTGGCCAAAGGCCGAATGGCCTCTTCTTCGCAGGCGACCTCGGGCAACGGATTTTTCAGGCGCCGTTTTCCTGGAAGGCAGCTGGGGTCGATATCCGTGGGAGATCCGAGACACTAACGTTGAATTATAGAACGTCCCATCAGATCAGGATGCAGGCGGATCGACTCCTGGGATCGGAAGTCGCCGACGTGGACGGTAACGTCGACGATCGCCGGGGGGCGGTCTCGGCGTTTAATGGCGAACCACCTGAAATAACCTTGTTCGATAATGCGCAGCAGGAGGGCCAGGCCATCGGAGATTGGCTTAAGGCGTTGGAGGACAAGGGGGTCGATACCGGTGAAATGGGCGTGTTTGTTAGATCGGCGGAGGAACTGGACCGAGCGCGTGAGACGGTACAGGGATCGGGGTTTCCTTTCCGGATTGTGGATGAATGCAGTGAAACGGCCACGGGCCGGGTGTCTGTTGCGACCATGCACCTTGCCAAGGGGCTTGGGTTTCGAGCCGTTGCCGTAATGGCGTGTGACGACGAAGTGATCCCGCAACAGGACCGCATTGAGACGGTCGCGGACAACTCGGACCTTGAGGAGGTTTATAACACGGAGAGACACCTGTTGTATGTTGCGTGCACCCGTGCTCGTGACCACCTGATGGTTTCCGGCGTGAAGCCCGCTTCCGAATTTCTGGATGACCTCGGATCGCAAATACGCCAGGGGGATATTGTCTCGTAGATAGGCGCAATGCGATCGAGCGCTTCGAAAGTGAGAGGAAGATGGCGGAAAAAAGACCTGGTCTACCGTATATCTGGGTGACGTGGTTGACGAAGTTGCTTACGGGCGAAGCGTCATGCGAGTGGGCCGGCTGGTTTCAGGCCCAGCATGACAGGAAGAGCTGGACTGCGTTGCCTGGTGATTTCGATTCGACCGCCTGGTTAATCGAACATACGGCGGCGAGAAATAAGTACCAGGAAATGCTTGAAGGCAGAGGCTTTGACGTGTCAACCGAGTCTCAGAATTCCTTCCACCTCAAGGGAAGGACAGCGACGGTTGGGGGAAAGCCCGATTTAATCGCGGTGAAGGGAAATCACGGCATCATTGTCGACATCAAGACGGGTCAACCCAGGACATCAGACCACGTTCAGGTAATGCTTTACATGTATGCCGTTTCCAAAGCGTTTCCCGAGAAATACAAGGATGTTGTTCTTGAGGGGCGGGTTGTTTACGGAGAGCGGGAGGTCTCTGTCCCGTCATCGGCTGTCGATGGCAAATTCGTCGAGCGATTTTCCGAACTGATACGCAGGCTGGCATCGAATGTACCATCCAGAAGGGTTCCAAGTTACGGGGAATGCGGGTTTTGCAAAATACCCGTGAGCGAATGCCCCGATCGCGTGGACAAAGATTCATCTTCTGCAGCGGTTGATGATTTCTGACCTCGGAAACCGCGGTCGAGGCAGGTATTCCTGCCTTGAAAGTCAGAGAGGGAGCCGATGGATCTTCGGACTCCCTCTTTGATTTTCTGGTGGGCCCTGCAGGACTCGAACCTGCGACCAACGGATTATGAGTCCGCCGCTCTAACCAACTGAGCTAAGGGCCCGGTAACCGGGAAATTTACACGATCTTGCAGAAAGGACAAGCTTTTTATGGTTAACGCGGTGTTGTTTGGGTTGATCCGTGCCGGACTGCGAACAGCGCATTGCGTTTTCGGGTCAGATCTTTGTGTTCGGCCATCATTGCCATCGGATCCGCTCCGACATCACCCTTGCGAAGCTGCGACTCCAGGGCATCGATGCGCGCGTCCAGGGCCTTGAGCTGCATTCTTGTGAGATAATCCTGGAGCGGGACCTGCGCCTCCGGGTTGAGAATGCCGGTTTCCATGGACAGCGCCGATACGATACTGGCCAGGCCGGCGTCCTCGCACCGATTCAGCAGAGACGCGGCGGCTGCGGTCCGCCCCTCCTTTCGCG
Source organism: Candidatus Latescibacterota bacterium (assembly GCA_963662665.2). GTDB lineage: Bacteria > Latescibacterota > UBA2968 > UBA2968 > JAAXHE01. Next base: position 126,730 of record CAXXJS010000020.1, on the reverse strand, counting down.
CCGCCCCGATCATACCCGCGATCCGGCGGTACACGCCGTTGCTGAAATGGCGTCCGTCAATCTGCGCAAGCACCGTGTCGGCCGTGCGATCGTCCGCCATCATCATCGTGATCAGTTCCCGCTCCATTCTTGGGCGGGGATCGAAAGAACTCGAATCGGATATTGTCTCGGCCGCGTCTGCCGATCGTCTTCCCGTTCCGAAACGCGCCGCGCGCTGGACCGCCTGGATTGCGATGGCTTCCTCGACCTGTAGCTTTTCCGCAATTTCCCGAGTCAGGAAACGCCTTCGGGTACTGTCCTTCGCGCGTGCAACGAATTCTGAAATGGTTTCAACGGCACGTGTCTTGCCGTCCGACGTGGACAGGTCTTCCCGCGACCGCACCCAATCGAAGAGAAAGTCCATAATCGGCGCAGCGGTTTCGGTCAATTCGTTAAAGCCGTCCGAACCCCGCTGCCTGACGAAGCTGTCCGGATCCTGATCGCCGTCGAGTGTGACCACGCGAATTTCCAGCCCCGATTCCACCAGTGCGCCGATACCACGGACGGTGGCGGCGGTACCGGCCGCGTCGCCGTCGAAAACGAGAACGGCCAGGTCCGCGTACCGCTTGAGCAGACGCGCATGTTCCGGAGTGAGCGCGGTTCCGGACGAGGCGACAACGTTGCGGATATCGAACTGAGCCAGCGCAACGAGGTCCATGTAACCTTCGACGACAACCGCCGTCCGGGTTGAACGGATAGGTTCCCGGTTCTTCCAGAGGCCGTAAAGCGTGGCGCTCTTGTTGTAGATGGGGGTCTCCGGAGAGTTCAGGTATTTGGGCTGTTGTTCCGGATCGAGGGCGCGGGCGCCGTAAGCGACGGTCCGGCCCGTGTGCGATTCGATGGGAAAGATCACGCGGTGGCGAAAGCGGTCGTAGTATCGGCCGTCCCCGCGGTGTGTAACGAGTCCGGCCCGCTCGAGCATCTGTGCGCTGAAACCGCGCCCGCCGGCCGCGTTGAGCAGGCCGTCCCAGGCTTTGGTGGCGTATCCCAGACGGAACGCATCCATCGCGGATTCGGAGACGCCGCGGGTGATGAGATAATCGCGTGCGCCCTCGCCGGACGCGTGGCGCATCAGCATGTGGCGGAAATACTTCTGTGCGAATTCCACGGTCCTGTAGACTTCGTCGTTGGTGTCCTTTTCGGCAGGATTTCCGGCCTTGGATTCCGGCAGTACGATGCCAACCTGATCCGCGAGCTTACGTACGGATTCGATGAAACTGATGCGTTCGAGATCCATCAGGAACCTGAATGCATTACCTCCCGCGCCGCAGGAGAAACACTTGTAAATCTGTTTCTCCTGGGAGACGTTAAGCGAGGGGGTCCGGTCGTCGTGAAACGGGCAGAGCCCCAGATAGCTCTTGCCCCGTTTGTTGAGCGCGACAAATTCGGAAATGACGTCGACGATATCCACGGAGTTTCGAATCTGTTCGACGGTATCTTCAGGTATGCGGACCATGTCACGGGTTACCAGTCGGGTTGAAACAAAAACAGCGTTGCGGAAACGCCAACGCGATGAAGCCGGTGTAAACACCGGACGGCGGGGATGTCGACTGTCGGGGCCGGCGCGAACGGCGTTCAGGCATCCACCCACCGGTCGTCTTCCCTGATCAGTTCAATCAGTTCATTGACCGCAACGGCTGTGGGGACGTTACGTTTGACGATCTCCCTGCCGCGGTACAGCGTGATCTGACCCGGACCGCTGCCGACGTAGCCGTAGTCCGCGTCGGCCATTTCTCCGGGGCCGTTGACGATGCACCCCATAATGCCAATTTTGACGCCTTTAAGGTGGTTGGTGCGATTGCGAATCAGGGCGGTGGTTTCCTGCAGGTCGAAGAGGGTGCGTCCGCAAGAAGGGCAGGAGATATACTCGGTTTTCGAGATGCGCGTGCGCGTTGCCTGAAGGATACCGAACGAGAGCCGGTTGAGGTCACCGGGATCAGCGTCGGGCGACGACAGCCAGATACCGTCGCCGAGGCCGTCGGTGAGCAGCCCGCCGGTGTCGATGGCGCCGTGCAGCATGAGCGCGTCGTTGTGGATGTTCCGGTATTCCCTTCTGAATATGACGGGAATCCGGATTTCACGTTCCAGGAGTTCAATCATGGCCCGGCGCATATCGGGCATGGCGTGCGGATTATCGGTCTGCAGGATGAGCACGCAGTTGGCGGCCTGCTGAAGCGTATCCAACGCGGCCGGGTTGAGGTCATTGGGTTCGGCGAGGACGAAATTCAGACGTGCGGAGCGATAAGGATCGTCCTGAAAGGCGGCCAGATCGAACAACGGATAGGCGTTCGATGCATCGGGGTTGGCGCGCCAGGTGCCGGAATCAAGGATTTTTCCGAGGGTTCCCGGCAGGCCGAAGTCGATGTCCCGGCTGCCCAGATAGATGAAGTCCGGCGCCATGTCCGCGATATTCCATTTGTCCAGCCCGGCGTCGTATTGATAGCCGATGGGTGACAGGTTCTCCGGAGACGCCGGGTATCCAGGTGTGAGGATCACGACCGGTACATTCTCGCCGCCCAGCCGGTCCACGGGCCGGGATTGCCGCCGGGCATAGGAATACGGGTCAATCGGGTTCCGGACGATCGGGGGGATCGAGGGATGACCCGGCCGGATGGCGTATCTTTCGACCAGGCGGATACAAACGGGAATCTCGGCTTCGGGATCTTCGGTTAGAGAGACGCGAACGGTATCGCCCAGGCCGTCTTCCAGAAGTGCGCCAATGCCTACGGCGGACTTGATGCGGCCGTCTTCGCCTTCGCCTGCCTCTGTGACGCCGAGGTGAAGCGGATAATTGAAACCCTCGGCTTCCATGCGGTTGACCAGGAGGCGGTAGGCCTGAATCATGACCTGGGGATTGCTGGCTTTCATGGACAGGACGATCTCGTGGTAGCCCAGGTCGGCGCAGATACGCGCGAATTCCAGTGCTGATTCGACCATCCCCAATGGCGTATCGCCGAACCGGCTCATGATGCGGTCCGACAGGGAGCCGTGGTTGGCGCCGATGCGCATGGCAGTACCGTATTCTTTGCAGACGTTTACCAGCGGCGTGAATTTCACCCGGATGCGTTCTATCTCGGCCGCGTATTGCTCGTCGGTGTATTCAACGATCTGAAATTTTTTCTTGTCGGCGTAGTTGCCCGGATTGACCCTCACCTTCTCGACAATCCGGGCAGCGATCTCAGCCGCATTGGGCGTGTAGTGAATGTCTGCGATCAACGGTGCCTCATACCCCCTTGCGCGGAGTTCATTTCTGATCGCTTCAAGGTTGCGCGCGTCGTGCTGGCTGGGTGCTGTGATGCGCACGTAGTCCGCCCCCGCTTCAATGATCCGGATGGACTGCTCAACCGTGGCGAGCGTATCCATGGTATCCGTCGTCGTCATCGACTGTATGCGGATGGGATTGTCCCCGCCAAGGTAAATGCCGCCGATGCCCACTTCCCGCGTCCGGTAACGGCTGTACCCGGTAAGGCTGTTGCAGTATTCTCGATGTTCGGTCTGCAGGTCGGTAATGAGCATTGGGCAGGCGTTTGTTAAAGGCGGACGGGAGGGGTTTCTGAATCCGGCTCGGTCCTAATATAGAGGAAACCCGATGACGTGTCAATTGGTGCCATTGCGGTAATCGTATACCGCTGAACGCCGGGGGAATCCCGTTGGTTGGGGGAAGAAACGTGCGTGGGGAAGTGACAAGCGTTCAGCGAATCAGGCGAACGTCTGCTGTGAACAAATGGGGAGGGGTACCTGTTGCCCGAGCCCCGCGGTGAGAGCGGGAGTCGGCTGTACGTGGTTTCCAACGAGAATCATTGCCGGTCATCAGGGATCCAGCGACAGCGTGATGACCGTGACACCAGTGCCGCCCTCGTTGTGCCGTCCCAGGCGCTGTGATCTGATGAATTCGTGGCTCTGGAGGTGGTCGCCAATGGCCCTCCGAAGCGCGCCCGTGCCCTTTCCATGGATCACCGCCGCGTGCTGCATTCCGGCCAGGTAGAGTTCGTCGATGTATCTGTCGACTGTATCCACGGCCTCATCGACGGTCATTCCTCGCAAATCCACCTCGGCTGCAACGGAATCGCGCCTCGCAAACCCGATTCTGGCGGCCTCTGAAGACGTCTCTTCGGCGGATTCCAACAGTTCGAGGTCGGACCGCCGCACCTGCAGGCGTACGTTGCCGACTTCAACCGACACGCGGGAACCCTCGATCCGGCCGGCTGCCACGGTACCCTCTTTTCCCAGGCTCCGCACCCGCACCCGGCAACCGGGTTCGAGTGCGGGCGGTGGCGCATCAAATCCTGCGCCCGAGTCCGAAAGTTCCTGCCGCGCCTGCCGGATCTCGGCCCGGGCTTTCTTGATAGCATTCCTGTCTGCGTTGCGCTGTCTGAGATCGGAAACGGTGCGTTCGATGAGGGCATTGGCTCCGTCCAGAATGCGTCGGGCCTCTTCTTCGGCGCTGCGTTTGAGCGCCCTCTCCCGCTGTTCCACTTCCTTAAGGCGATTATTGTACTCCGTTTTCACGCCTTCCATTTCACGCCGGATGGTACGGGCTCGTTCCAGCTCTTCGTTATAGTGTTGGCAGGTTTCGTCAAGATCCGCGATGAGGGTTTCCAGACGGCCGATATCGCTGCCCGCGATGCGCTCGGCTTCGTCAACGATGCTGGATGGCATATTGAGCCGGCGGGCGATCTCGAAGGCATAACTGCTGCCGGGCGTGTTGAGACGAAGTCGGAAAGTGGGGGTCAGCGTGGCCGCGTCGAAGGCCATGGAGCCGTTGACCATACCCTCGGTACGGTGAGCAAAGGCTTTGAGTGCGCCGTGATGGGTGGTGGCGACGGTCAGGCAGCTCCGTTCCGTAAGCCTGTTCAGTAGCGCCATCGCCAGGGCCGCGCCCTGGTCGGGGTCGGTGCTGGCGCCAATTTCGTCGAGAAGAACGAGCGACCGGGCCTCGGCATGGTTGGTGACCTCAACCAGATTCGACACGTGGGATGAAAACGTGCTGAGGTCGTTCTCGATGGACTGTGCATCGCCGATATCCGCAAAAACACCGGTGAAGATGGGAAATTGCGAGTGTTCCGCGGCTGGTACGGGCAAGCCTGCCTGAGCCATCAGTGCAAGCACGCCGACGGTTTTGAGGGCTACCGTTTTGCCACCGGCGTTCGGGCCGGTCAGGACGAGGGTGCGAACGTCATCGATTCCCATTGTAAGTTTAAGCGGGACAATGGAATCAGGCCTGTTCTCACCGCGAAGGCGGCTGACGAGAAGGGGATGCCGGGCGTCGTGGAGTTCGAGGCGTCCGTCCAGGTTGAAAATTGGCTCGCTGCACTCCAGTTCGCGGGAAAAGCCGGCCATCGCGTACAACGCATCGAACTTCCCCAGAATATTTTGGTTTTCCTGCAGGCTGTCGCTGTTTTCCGCAACGTTTCCGGTAAGTTCACGAAGGATGCGTCTTACCTCCTTTTGCTCGGCCAGTTCGAGTTGTCGAAGCCGGTTGTTGAGCGCCAGTGTCGCCATGGGTTCAACAAAGAGTGTGGCGCCGCTGGCCGATTGATCATGCACCAGCCCTTCCAGCCGGTGTTTCTGATTTTCCCGTACCGGTATAACGAAGCGGCCGTTCCGGATGGTGATCAGCCGCTCCTGTACGACTGTATCGGGGAGCCTGTTCAGGATACCCTCAACGGAACTGCGGATGCCCGATCGGGTTTGTTCCAGGTTGCGCCGGACCCGTTTCAATTCGGTGCTGGCGGTATCTTTGACGGTCTCCGTCGATGGATCGATGGATCGCTGAATATGCGCTTCCAGATCGGGATGCACGGACAACCCGGATACGAGCGATTGGAGACGGGGATATTTCGGTTTCCTTTTGAGGAAGTATTCCAGCAAGCGGCGTGACATCCGGGCAATTTCGTCAATTTGGATCAGTTCGCCGATGGTAAGCGTCGTACCCGGTGCGGCGGCGGTCCGAATCGACGCGCGAACATCGGGCATGCGTCCGATCGGCAGGGGGTCGTCGTACCCGATCACATCCATGGCTTCGAGTACAGGGCGGAGTCGGGCTTCAATCCGAACGGGATCCTCCGACGGGGCAAGACTTTCGACTTCGTCCCGTCCTGGCATGGAAACGGCGCGTTTCGCGATGAAGTTGAGAATCTTATTGAATTCGAGCGTCTGGAGGGTTTTGGACGGTAGGGTCATAAGGTCGTGTATCGGCAGGAAAGCATGAGAAATTTCCCGCGAAGAATGAACCCGGCGTCAGCGCCGTGTCCTATTGTTTCTGTTTGTCCGTAGATGAGGACGGTTGGGGATCCCCTGACGTTTGTTTTTCTTTCTCCTGAGATTCCTCGATGAGTCCATTCAGCCTGGCACGTGCCTTTCCGGTACCCTTGGTCATACTTTCCACGATGGCATGGATCGATGGCTTCTGCTGCTCCGGCACGAGGTGTTTGTAGAGTTCAGATCCTCGCGGAATGGCGGACTTCACGGCACCCATCAAGACCAGGCAGGCCTGCTGAACGTGACGCGTCAGCCGGGCGTCGTCTATGTACGCCTTAATCCCGGGATGAGGGGAATACGTCCGCAGCAACAGGATAAGCAATCCCAGAAGGAGTACTCCCTGCGCGAGGCCGAATACGCCGCCCGACAGCGTGTCCACAACACCGAAGGGAGTGGCCTTGAGGACCGCCTGAAGCATGCGGCCAAGAATATAACACCCAACTATCGTCGAGAAGAATACGCAGACAAATCCAAGCAACGCAGGGCCGTGGCCGGCGTCCCCGCCCGAAATCCACTCCGAGACCACGCCGCCGTACGCGAGGCCGAGTCCATAAGCCACAACAAGACTGACCAGACCGACCAGGCCCCGGATCAGTCCGATGCGGCACCCTCTGAAGGCCATCCAGCAGAGCCCGATCACCAGGATCAGATCGACGATGTTCATTCGGTCCTCCCTCTGGCCGCGTGTCCCGTCCCGGGAATATTTCGCGATTCGGCAATCTATGTCCGGATCACAACACCAGATGGAAACACGGGCGGTACCGCAACTTTATTGATTCCGGCGGTCCGCCTAAACAACGAAGCCCAAAAAATACAACCGCATCCGAAAGCGAATCGGTGCGGTTGTCGTTGCCATTACTCACGATTTTGTCTTATTGGTTGAATCGCGTTTCAAACTTCAGGCGTTTGCGTTTTGCCGCGGCGATTTTTCGTTTACGGCGCTCGCTGGGTTTCTCGAAATGCTGATGCTTTTTCATCTCGGTCATTATTCCTGCTTTTTCGCAGGTTTTCTTGAACCTTTTCAGCGCTTTTTCAAATGGCTCGTCATCTCTCACCACAACCCTGGCCATAAGCGGGACTCCCTCCTTTCCGTTTCCAGGTTAAACAGGCCATGCTCAAGAACCATGGAAGTTGACGTCCGAACGCCGTTCCGGTTTCTTGTAAGTATGCCTCGTCTCCCCGGAAATTGATGGTTCTAAATATATAAAAATGAAAGAATTTTTGCAAACGGTTTTTCTTTGGTTGACTGGGTGCTTGGAAAGTTTGTATACTTGCTGTGCGTCGACGTACAGTCCGGGCCGGGTATTCCGGCCGCCGGAAAACTCACGTGTGAACACCTCGTTGCCCGTATTGCGACGCAGGCCCGGATCGGAAAGGCGAGGCCGGCGGGTCATGATACGTGATCATGCAAGCTGGAGCCGAACGACGGGGCCGAGCGTACTCGAACGCTGACGTTGAGCGGATGGCACGGAACCTACGGAGACCCAGGACGTTGAGGTAGAAGACGGGAGACGCGACGATGGACGCACGAACAAGGGATGTCACAGGTCGAACGGGTGGATCCGGGAACGCCGGCACAATGGGCGCTTCCGTAGTGCGGGGGGGGCGTCTGAAGGTGGGGCTCCAGAACTCCCACAGTCTCGGCGCATATCTGTTTCTGGGCGCAACCGTGATTATCCTGGCGTTCCTCTTGTATATGCAAATCTTCGTTGTCGAACCGATGCGTCGGGACTCACGCGACATTATCAAACGGCTGGCCTTCTTCTACGGTATGGCCACCCAGGATACGGTGGTCGTCAGCGAACTCGATGTTGCATTTATCTTCCAGACCATTTCCAATACCAATTTCCCCGTGGTCATTACCGACTCCATGGGCGAGCCCCATATGTGGAAGGCCATAGAAATTCCGCTGGGCAACCCGGGAGACCTCAGTCCGGACGACCGGAGGCGGATGCAGCGGATCGTTCGACGGCTGGATACCGAGAATCCGCCGTATTCGTTTGAAATTCCTCAGATCGGCCCCCGCGTACTGCACTATGGCGATTCACCGCTGGTACGACGGCTGGCATGGCTGCCGTGGGTCGCGCTTTGTGTTACGGCGCTATTTATCGGAGTAGGATATCTCGGATTTCGCAATATCAAAAACAGCGAACAGAGGTCGATCTGGGTAGGGATGGCACGTGAGACCGCTCACCAACTCGGCACGCCTCTTTCCTCGCTCTACGGTTGGATTGAACTGATAAAGACGGAACTCGAGCATTCTTCCGGCCCGGTTGATGAACAGACCCGCAGGCGATTCGATCAGATCGTGGTCGCCATGGAGGAGGATACAAGCCGGCTGAACAAGATCGTATCCCGTTTCAGTCTCATCGGCTCCACACCCGAACTCCGACTGGAGAATCTGCGTCGTGTGATCGAGGAGACAGCGTCCTATCTGCGCGGGCGACTCTCCCGTGAGGTCAAGATTGTGCAGCGAAACTACGAACTTCCACCGGTCCCGCTGAATCGGCAGCTGTTGGGCTGGGCTTTCGAAAATCTGTTCAAGAATGCCGCGGACGCAATGGAAGGCAAAGGAGGCAAGATAGAGATTTCAGCGGAGGTGAGGTCCGAAGGCGAATGGGTGGACGTGCGCGTGCGGGACAATGGCAAAGGTATCCAGCCCCATCTGCTGAAGCAGGTATTTCTACCCGGCTACAGCACAAAAGAACGGGGATGGGGGTTGGGGCTGGCATTTGTCAAACGCATCATCGAAGACTATCACCGGGGCAGGATTTCCGTTCAGGAAAGTTTACCCGAGATTGGAACAACGTTCCTGATTTCACTACCCCTGAGGCCAGTGGAAGCGCGGGAGGCTTCTTAACGGCGGGGAGCAAGAACGCCATGAAAGAAAAGCAGGTTCTGTGGGCCGACGACGAAATTGACCTCTTAAGGCCGCATACGATGTTTCTTGGATCTCGCGGCTACAAGGTTACGCCAGTGACGAACGGGGATGACGCCATCGCGATGGTGAAGCAGCGCGGGTTCGATATCGTCCTTCTGGATGAAATGATGGCCGGTCGAGGCGGGCTTTCCACGCTTGCAATGATCAAGGAAATCAACCCCGATATTCCGGTAATCATGATTACGAAGAACGAAGAGGAGCGTCTGATGGAGGAAGCGCTGGGCCATCGGATCGACGACTATCTGACGAAGCCGGTGAATCCCAGCCAGATACTATCGGCATGCAAGAAATTGCTCGATGCACGTCAGATAGTGACGGGGCGAATGGGACTGGATTATGCCGCCGTGTCCAACCGTATTCGTGCGTCTATGGCAGGCGACGTGACCTGGCAGGATTGGATCGATATCCATGTGAAGCTTTCCGAATGGGATCTGGAATTGGACCGGTTCTACGATGCCGGCCTGCGAAAGATGCACGAGGACTTGAGGCGGGCGTGCAATCGGGCGTTCGGACGCTTCGTGGAAACCCACTACGCCCACTGGCTTCGGGACGATATGGATTCGCCGGTATTGTCGGTCGACGTCGTGAGTGAATATGTGCTGCCCGCGCTTCAGGACAGGCAGCAGGTGTTCTTCGTGGTTGTGGACTGTATGCGCCTGGATCACTGGCTGGCGATCGCACCGCTTTTGTCCGAAATGTTCAATATAGAGCAACACTACCACTATTCCGTTCTCCCCACCGCCACACCCTATTCCAGAAACGCCATTTTCAGCGGTCTCTTCCCCAGCGACGTCGCCGAGTTGTATCCGCAGGAGTGGCGTTCGGGTTGGGACGACGACAACAGCCGAAACCGGCACGAACATCAACTCCTGGATCGTCAGATACAAGAACTGGATCCCACGTTGAAGCTGGATACGCGATACGTTAAGGTATTGGACATCGCCGAGGGCAACCATCTGGTGAAAAAGGTGCATTCATACCGGTCGTTCCCGCTGATGTCGGTCGTGGTCAATTTCCTTGATATTCTGGCGCACGGACGTTCGGAATCGGATATTCTCAAGGAGATGGCGCCCAACGAGTCCGCTTACCGGTCGCTCAGCCGATCATGGTTTTCTCATTCATCATTGTTTGAAATGTTGCGTAAGCTCGCGGAAACCGATACCACGGTGGTATTGACAACGGACCACGGCTGTGTAATGAGTACCCGCGCGACCGTTGCCCATGGAAACCGGGATACGTCGACCAACCTACGTTACAAATACGGCAAACACCTTCGGTGCGACCCGCGGCACGCTCTCTATGTTGCCGATCCGGATGTCTATCGCCTGCCCGATCTGGGGATGGGCACCACGTACATCATTTCGCGGGAGGACTATTATTTCGTCTATCCCACGAAATTCAACGAGTACCAGAGGTATTACGCGAATAGTTTTCAGCACGGCGGTATTTCACTTGAGGAGATGATCCTGCCGGTTGCGGTTCTGAAAGGCAAATAACCGGAGGCGCGTCTCCCGGTGCCTGTTCGCGACGTCGAAAACCAAACTACCAAACGATCCCGATGCGGAAACCAACGGCCGAATTCAATACCGCTTCGCCGGAACAGACGCGAGCGTTCGGCAGAAAATTGTCCATTCGTTTACGGCCGGGTGACTGTGTCGGACTGATCGGGGAACTCGGCAGCGGCAAGACCTGCCTTGCGCAGGGCATCTGTGACGGACTGAACGTAACGGACCGGGTGACCAGTCCCACGTTCATCCTCGTGAATGAATACCTGGGCAGGGACGTCGCGTCGCGTCCGGTGCCGGTCTACCACTTCGATCTGTACAGGCTCCCTGATATCGAGGCCCTTGTCGACCTGGGATGGGATGATTACCTTGCAGGCAACGGCATCTGTCTGATCGAATGGGCGGAACGCGCCGGATCGCTGCTTCCGGCGAAGACGTTGCGTATCCGGATTGAAATTCCGGAATCCGGTACACGCAGATTCATACTTGACCATGGAGAAGGCACATGATACGGTACGCGAGGTGGATATTGTTGTTGTTCTCTGTCTGGTGGGGGATTTGCCACTCGGCCTTTGCCCAGGGGAATGTGCCACGATGGCTGGTGGACGGGCCGACCGCCGGCATGCTGCCGCCTGGCCGCCTGGCCGCGGACCTGCGACTGTATGGCGATAGCGGCATTCTCTCCCAGATCGAAGTCGGCGTCCACAATCGCATCAGCCTTGGGGTCTCATTTGGAGGGCAGCACATTGTGGGCAGCCGCGAGGCCGCGTGGAATCCACGGGTGGAGGTGGCTGGCCGCGTCCGGGTGATCGAGGAGGAGTTGAAGATTCCGGCGGTTGCCGTGGGCTATCATTCCCAGGGATACGGCGAATACGACGAGGGACTGAAGCGATATGCGGTCAAATCCAAGGGTTTCTATGGGGTGGCGAGCAAGAACTACGGGTTTCCGCTTGGAGATATGGGGGTCCACGCCGGATTGAATCGCAGCCTGGAGGATGGTGACGGGGACGGGGATTTTTCGGGGTTTCTGGGCGCCGACGTCGAACTCAAGCGTGCCTTTGCGCTATTGGTGGAATACGACTTCGCGATCAACGACAACGAAGACAATTCGCTGGGTTCGGGCAGAGGGAGGCTGAATCTGGGCGGTCGCTGGATGCCTTCCGATCGACTGAATCTCGAAGTGGACGTAAAGAACCTGTTTCGCGACGGCAAGCGGTCGCAGCGCATCGATCGACAGGTCCGGTTGGTGTATTATACGAAAATCTGGTAGGGGGCCTGGCTGGGTGGCTTGCCCTCGCGCCGCGCTACGATTCGGTTCTCTTGAGCTGGCGAGGGGCGGCGAAAAGGGTGATCTCATTCCTTATTGTGACGAGCCCCGGGGCGCCGCCTCGGGGTTTTTGCACGTACCGGACCTCGGTGTAATTTACGGGAACGGTTTTCGAATGCCGGGCTTTGCTCCAGTACGCGGCCAGGCTCGCGGCTTCCATCAGAGCGATGTTTGAGGGGCCCTGGTGTTTGCCTTCACGCTTCAGGATGACGTGCGAACCCGGGCATCCCTGTGCATGAAAGAAGAGGTCGTCTTTGGCCGATGCTTTCGTGAGGCTGTCGTTCTCGACGTTGTTGCGTCCCACCAGAACGGTCCACCCGTCCGAGGTCCGGTAACGCCTGGGATAAGATTCGGACGGGACGTTTCTGCCGGAAGCCGGTTTCCGTCTTCGACTCTTCAACCATCCGGTTTCTGTCAATTTGTTCCGAAGCACTGTCAACTCTTCCTGGCTGGTGATATTATCGAGAAGCTCCAGGAAGCCTTCGACCGTTGCGAGTTCCGCTCGCGTGGTTTTCAGACGTCGAGTGAGGATGGGTCGCGCCTTTTCCGCCTTCCGGCTTCGTTTCAGGTACGCCGCGGCGTTTTCATGGGGCAGTTTGTTGGTTTTAAGCGGAATGGTCGCAGGCGACCCCGCCGGATCGTACACATCGGGAAGCGTAACGGACGCGTCTCCGAGGCGGATCCGGTGCAGACCTGCCATAAGAATATGCCCGTATTTCCTGTACAGTTCGGCGTTCTCCGTATCGTCAAGATCGGCCTGAATTCGCCCAATCTTATTCTTGAGTGACGTGAGGCGCCGGTTCAGTTCCGCGACGATGGCGCGCCGGTCTGCGTTGACGTGCTGCCGGTCTTCTTCCGACTCGACGAGCCGTTCTATCGCTTCGCTGACCGATGTGCAGACGTGCTTCACCTCGCCCGGTCCTTGCTTCAGTTTCAGAACGCGGATGGAAGGCGGACTGTCCGGTATACTGAGTATTTCAGGTTTTTCCAGAAAAGGAGGTCGGGCAAACACAGAATGGATCCGGCTGGCCAGAAACTCACACGCCTCGGACGCCGGTTCCGCGTTCCGATTGATGCCGGCTTCGGCGATCAACGATGCGGCTGTTAGGATATCCAGTCCGGCAACGGCATTTGCAAGCGTTCGGACGGGCTGGTCTGTCTGTTGCGCGAACGCGCTGGCGAGGTCGGCGGGGGTGAGATCAGAGGGCGAAATTCTATCCTGTGCGGGCGGAGGCCGATAGGGTTGTCCTGGCAGGATTCGCCGCTGGCGGTTAACTTTTCCGTCCATCCAGCGCAGCGACCCCAATATGCGCTGATCCGGTTCAGACGTCAGGATGACGTCATTTCGCCGGTTGATCAGCTCAACGAACAGCCGATATCGGCGTTCTCCACCCAGTCGATCCCGTTTACGCGTGGTGAATGAAAGGATGCGCTCCAACGGGATTTGAGAGACCTCGCGGATTACGCTGTTCAAGAGGTGGTGTTCGACCCACGGCGGCAGGGGCTGTGCGGCCGTCGGAAGCCGGCGCACAAACTGCAGGCGGCCCGTGGCAGGAGATGCCGAGAGGAACAGGAGTATGCCGTCGTTTGTTTCGAGAACAAGCTCGTGCGTTCCTGAAATGACGGCGCGACGGATGCGTTTTCCGGTCAGCGTCTCGTTCAGTTCGAGGCTCAGGCGCCGCAGCGTGAAGTAGCTGAGGTTCATGGGTCAATACTCGCATCGGAATTCAGAAGTGTGAGTCCCGCGGTTTACTTACTGCCGCCGCCACAGGGATCATCTGATACCCCCACCCACAATGCGGGAAACGACGACGCGGGTGAACCGGCGCGTCCGGCCGAATTAAGACCTGAGACCGCCTCGGGGTTCGTGCGCGGGAGCGCCCGTCCGGAATCAGGAACCGGTGAGGGATGGTAAAGTATTGAACTCCTTGACATTTCAGGTTGGACCTGGTATTCTTACTCGCCCATGAAATTGAGTCGGATGCGGCCTTAACAGCCCGTTGAAAAAGTCCATCCGGGCTGCGTCCGGCCCTTGTGGCCGAATTACTGCGTTTCGCTCCCTCCTCGAATCCCTGATTCGACGCGGTCGCGCGCCTTGTCTTCGGCCAAAATGACTCGGCCTCGCCTGCAGAGCGACTTTTTCAACGGACTGTTAAGCGGCCCAAACGTGGAGATGGAGATCGATGCCGGAACAACGACCCGTGAATCCCAAAGAGCTGCAGAAAGATCTCAAGGACCTGATCGAACAGAAGTATGGCGCTCAGGTTGTGTTTCCGCAGACGGAGGCCGAAGGCAGCAATGAAGGTCCGCGTACGCAGGATACACAGGATGAGACCATAGATTTCGACCTGAAGCCGGAGGAACTCGAAGCCTTTCTTGACGAGTACGTGATCAAGCAGGACGAAGCTAAGGAAGTGTTAGCCACCAAGATCTGCACCCACTTCAACCGGATGAAGCTGGATCGGGAAGATCCTGAATTCGAACACCGTTCCGTGGGTAACATCAAAAACAACATCCTGCTGATCGGTCCGACGGGCGTGGGTAAGACGTATCTCATCAAATTGATCGCCCATCGTATCGGCGTTCCTTTCGTGAAGGGCGATGCAACCAAGTTCAGCGAGACCGGATATGTCGGTGGCGACGTCGAAGACCTGGTGCGCGAACTGGTGCGCGAGGCCGGCGGCAGCATAGATAAGGCCCAGTACGGTATCATCTACGTGGACGAGATCGACAAAATCGCTTCAACCCCCAACCTGGTGGGTCCGGACGTCTCGCGAAGCGGCGTTCAGCGCAATCTGTTGAAGTTGATGGAAGAGACCGAGGTCGACCTGAAAGCGCCCCATGATCTGGCTTCGCAGATGGAAGCCATGATGCAGTATCAGCAAAGCGGAAAAATGGAACGAAAGAAAATCAATACACGAAATATACTCTTTATCGTAAGCGGCGCGTTCAACGGATTCGAGGACCTGATCAAGCGCCGACTCAATCGCAACAGAATGGGATTCAAGGCCGAAACGGAACGAGTCCAGAACCTTGAGGCGGACCGCATGTCCTATTTGAAACAGGCCGTTACGGAAGACCTTATCGCGTTCGGATTCGAGTCCGAATTCGTGGGGCGACTGCCGGTCGTGGCCATTCTGGAGCCGCTTTCAGTAGAGGATCTGTATCAGATCCTGAAAAGTCCGACAAGTTCCGTCATTCTTGGAAAGAAGCGGGATTTCCTGGCCTATGGAATAGACCTGAGCTTCGAAGACGCCGCGCTGCGGCGGCTGGCCGAACAGGCGTCCACCGAACAGACGGGGGCGCGGGCGCTGGTGAGCGTCTGTGAACGGGCGTTGTTGAAGTTCGAAAAAGCCCTTCCGTCAACCGACATCCGTTCGTTTACCGTTACCTCCGATGTTGTGGAAAACCCGACACTGGAGTTGCAACAGTTGCTTGTCCACCGGGATATCTCGTCGTATGTTGCACAGTTTCTAAATGCGTATGAAATTTCGTTGACGTTTTCAGATTCCGCAAAAGCGGTCCTGGCCGAAACCGCATCCCGCGACGGCATGTCGGTTGAGGCGCTCTGCCATACACTGTTCGACGATTACGGGCACGGTTTAAAGCTGGTGGGCAAGTCCGAGTATGTAATCGAAAGAGACGCCGCGGAAAATGCCAAAGGATATCTGGATCGGATGGTCAAGGCTTTCTACAGCACCATTGGCGAAAAATCGGCGCGTGCGCAATGAGAATCAGGGGCTGTCCTCCAGTGCGCGTTTTACGATGCCGTCGTTCTTCGAGAGCAATTGAAGGGCTGTCTCTTTTGAGACGGCCCTTTTTGTCATCACAATGGCCGTTTTGACGTCTCCGGCCGCCGCGAGCAAACGTCTGCTGTCGCCGCGCGAGAGTCCTGTTGTTTCCATCAGGATCCGCTGCGCCCGGTCATTCAGCTTTGCACAGGTGGGAGTGAGGTCCACCATCAGATTCCCGTACACTTTGCCCAGCCTCACCATGGTTGCCGTTGTGATCATGTTCAAGACGAGTTTGGTTGCGGTACCGGCCTTCAGGCGGGTCGAACCGGTAACCACTTCCGGACCTACTTCCGGTACAATCTTGATCTTTGCGTCGACCCGGACCGCTGCGTGGGGGTTGCAGGTGAAGAAGACGGTTGCCACGCCCTTGCGACGGGCGTAGGCGAGTGCCCCCAGCACAAAGGGTGTCACGCCGCTGGCGGCAATTCCCATGACGATATCCCGCGCCGACAGGTGTCGTTGGCGCAGTTGAGACGCGCCGTTTTCCGGGCGGTCCTCGGCGCGTTCCGCCGTACGGAGAAGCGCGTCTTCTCCCCCGGCGATAATGCCCTGTACCGTCTCGGGCGGGGTTCCGAACGTGGGCGGGCACTCAGCGGCATCCAAGACACCGAGCCGGCCACTGGTTCCGGCGCCAACATAGAAGAGCCGGCCGCCGTTTCTCAGCGCACGGACCACGAGATCCACGGCTTCCGAGACCTGCGATAAAACGGCATTTACAGCTTTCGGGACCCTCTGGTCTTCCTCGTTGAGGATCTCCAGGATCCTGAGGGTGGATGCCTCGTCGATACATACGCTGGCGGGATTGCGCTGTTCTGTTGCCAGCGAAGCCCATTTGGATGAACCAACAGCCGCCATTCTCTTATTTCCCCTCTGTCTCCGCCTCGCTCCGCAGTTGTTGAAGTGTCTTCCGCAGGCTTTCTACGGCATCTCCGTAGCCCGCGAAGTCGCCCATTTGAAGCCGGGACTGCGCCGTGTCGAACTGCGTGAGGGCGGTTTGGCTCAGTATTCGAAACCCCGTCGTTTCCGGCTTGGGACGGTGACGGAAATCCGGGACGGTTCCTTGCTCGTCGAAGGCCAGATACAACGCCTTTTCCAGATCTTCCGCCATAACAAGTCTATCGCCGTGCGACACCAATACCCGCTTCAGTTCGGGCATACCGCGCTGTGTGGCCCTCAGGTAGAGCGGCTCAACATAGATGAAGCCGTTTTCTATTGGAACGACGAGAAGGTTGCCACGGAGCACGTCCGAACCTCTCTGGCTCCAAAGCGTAATTTCACGTGAGATATCCGTATCCTGATCGATACGGCGTTCGATCAGCATGGGACCGTAAATCAGTTTTTCCTTGGGCAGTTTGTAAACCATAAGCCGGCCATAGTTGGGCCCGTCGCATCGGGCGAGAAGCCACGCGATCATGTTGGCTTTACCGGCGGGGGTGGCCGGCAGCATCAACACGAATTCCTCCCGGTCGGCGTCGGGGAGTTTGACGATAATGTAATAGGGTGCCATAACCCGCGGGCGTTCGGAAACTCCGTAGATTTCCATGGCCGGCTCCCAGACGTCTTCGCGGTTGTAGAACACCTGCGGCGTGGCCATATGGTAGGTGTTGTAGAGAGACGCCTGGATTTCAAACAGATCTGCGGGGTATCTGACGTGGGCGCGCAGCGCCTCGGGCATGGCCTCCTTCGGCCGATAGAGATCAGGGAAGATTTCCATGTAGGATCGGACGAGCGGATCGTCAGGATCCCACACGTAAAACGTGACGGTGCCGTCATAGGCGTCGAGGGTGGCCTTGACGGCGTTGCGAATGTAGTTGGCCTCACGCACGTAGGGTCTGCCGTAGGGCTCCGCGTATGGGTACATATTGCTTTCGGTGTAGGCATCCTGTATCCAGACGAGTCGTCCGTTTACCGTGACGAGATAGGGGTCTTTGTCGAAACGAAGATATGGCGCCAGTTTCTGGAAACGCCTGGGGCCTTCGTCCCGAAAACGACGACCGATGTGCCGGTCGAACTGGATGCGGCTTTCGGGCTTCAGGTTCTTCGTGACGAGCAGATACGGGTCCCCGAAACGCAGGGCGAACAGGAGCCGGCGAAGGAAAGAATTGACGGGCACGCCGCCTGTGCCCCGGTAGGTTGTGTAAGCGTTTTCGTCGCCGCGAGGGTAGTCGAATTCCTCGGTCCTGGAATTGACAATCACGTAATCCTGCCGGGCTTCGCCATAATAGATCTCGGGGCGATCGACCTGGATGTCGACCGACGGTCTGGGCGGGATGTCTTTGACATAAAATTCCGGAAGGCCCTCTTCGCCGATCTTATTCGCCGGGCTCATGCAAAAGCCGTAACCGTGAGTATAGACCAGGTGACGATTGACCCAGGTTTCCCCCTGGATTGCCAACCGGTCTCTCGAAAATTCGCGCGCGGCTAACAGCACTTGCTGGTATTCGCCGTTGATGGGATAGCGGTCCACGTCGACACTGCCGAAACGATAGTAGGACCGGATTTCCTGAAGCTGGCTGTAGGTCGCGATCAGGGGTCGACGGTCCCAGAGCGGAATGTTGCGGATGGTGGGCAGATTGTTCCGGATATCCTCAAAATCCAGATCGGACTCCGCCGAAAACGGGACTTCCTCGATCCGATCCAGACCGTACGCCCTCTGCGTGTATTCAATGGTTCGTCGAATGTAGGGTTCTTCAAGTCTCAATTCGTCGGGTTTTACCACGAATTGCTCAAAAAGAATTGGAAATATCCAGCTTAGCAGAATAATCGCCGAGAAATACGCGCTCCCTCCGTACGCGATCGGCCGCCAATTTTTCCTGCGCAGGTTGTACATCAGCAGTGCGCCGAGAACGACGGACAGAACCATCATCAACCGATAGGCGAATACCTGAACGTGCACGTCTGTATAACCGGCGCCGAAGAAGGTGTCTTTGCGAAAGGAATAGAGAATTTCGTATTCCTTGAGCCAGTACCACCAGGCGCAGACGAACGCGAGAATTGCCGACAGGACGGAGAGGTGTGCACGGACGTACGGTGTGGATGACCAGCCTCGTTTTGCCTTGCAAAGCGCGCGGTCCCGGTGATATGAGAAGCTGACAAGGATGATGGTAAGGACAACGGCGAATGCCAGCCAACCCTGCACAAAGTTGTACGCGGGGAGGCTGAATAGGTAAAAGCTGAGATCGTTGTCGAATACGGGATCGGAGAATCCAAATGGAACGGGATAGAAGTAGCGCAGCAGCGGCAGCCATGCCGCAGCGCCGATGAGACCGGCGACGCAGGTTAACAGGGCAATTGTACCTGACCACAGGATTAATTGACGCTTACGTCTTTCCGGCAGAACTGGTTCGGCGTCGGCGACAATGACCTCGAGAGGCATCTCACGGGTGTGTCGGCCATACTTGCGCGCAATGCTGACGTTAACCACCGCCAAGACCGCAAATGTGGAACCGAAGGCGAAAAAGGCAAGAAGGCGGGCGAGGGCCGAGGTGACGAGAACGGATCCGTATCCGAGGTTCTGAAACCAGAGCCAGTCGGTATAGAAGAAGACAATCAGGCGGAGGCCCGTATATCCCAGAAGCAATCCGGCCAGAGGTAGTAGAAACCTTAGGGCTCGTTTTGACATGGTTTGCTGTTTTTCCTTTATTAAGAAGGAGACACACTCTAACCTGTGAAATATAAGAAGGATAAATAATTCGAACAAGCAGTATTTCCCGGAAACGGGAGCCGACGCGGGAAAACCCTTGACAATTTTCGCAAGCGTGATATCATATGTCGCTTCGATTGGTCCCGGGCACGTGGTGTTTCCCTCGCAAAGCAACGCGCAACAGCCACCCGTGCTATATGACTGCCGCGGTCGCCTGAAACCCATTGCGGCTCGACGGAAAGAGGCAGGCCGCCGAGACAGACGTGACAATAGAACACCCTAACTGAGAGGGATCGTGTCCGTAATGGAGACTGCAGGCGTCTATATTGACGACAGTGTTATGGCGGGCGGGGCTGAACGGCAGGATGTATTTGCACATCGCCGTTTACGCAGGGACGCGTTCTGGCAGAGGATTCCGGAATATGCGAACGTAGACGCGGAAACATTCCACTCCCACCTCTTTCAAGCCCGCAATTCACCAACAAGCGTGGAGCGTCTGCAGGAAGTCCTTGGCGGACTCGCAGGGTCGGGCTTTTACAAGGACTTGCGCGAGGGGCTGGGCCGGGCGCCGATGAGCATACGGATTTCGCCGTATATCCTCAGCCTGATCGATTGGGATGATCCGTACGCTGATCCGCTGAGAACCCAGTTTTTGCCCTTGGCCTCCCAGCAACTGCCGGATCACCCCGAGCTTCACCTCGATTCTCTGAACGAACAGCGTGATTCCCCCGTTCCCGGACTTACCCACCGATATCCCGACAGGGCACTTTTCCTGACGCTGGATACCTGTCCGGTCTATTGCCGTTTCTGCACGCGCAGCTATGCCGTGGGGCTCGATACGGATGGCGTGGAAAAGGTGCATCTGGGCGCCAACAAGAGCCGCTGGGGTCGTGTGTTTGAATACTTGAGGTCGCGCCCCGAGATTGAAGACGTGGTGGTCAGCGGCGGCGACGTATACAATCTCAGAGCGGTGCAGATCAGGGAGGTGGGCGAGACCCTGTTGGATATACCGCATATACGGCGGTTTCGGTTTGCCACCAAGGGTCCTGCGGTCATGCCGGGCAAGATCCTGAGCGATGTAGAATGGGTGGACGCGCTCGTACGCGTGGTGGATCGGGGGCGGAGAATGCACAAGGAAGTGGTCATGCACACCCACTTCAATCATCCCGATGAGATGACCGGAGTCACGCAGGATGCGATGGACCTTCTCATGGAGCGGGGCGTAACGGTACGGAATCAGGCCGTGCTTCAGCGCGGCGTAAACGACGATACGCAAACGATGAAGCAACTGGTGAAGCGGTTGAGTTTCCTGAACATACAACCCTATTATGTGTTCTTCCACGATCTGGTGCAGGGGGTGGAGGACCTGAGGACAACGCTGCGCGCCGGTCTTGAAATTGAAAAGTCCCTGCGCGGCGCAACGGCCGGGTTCAACACGCCGACGTTCATTGTGGACACGCTGGGTGGCGGCGGAAAGCGAGACGGGCACTCCTACGAACATTACAACGAAGAAACGGGCATTGCGGTATTCGCAAGTCCCACTGTTCGGCCGGGAGAGCATTTCCTCTACTTCGATCCCATAGACTGCCTTGCGCCCGAAATCCAAGAGCGCTGGATGGATTCGCATGAGAGACGTTCGATGATGGACGAAGCGCTTGCTGCGGTCCACTAACGTTCTGTTCCGGATCTTTTTTTGTGCTCAGCTTCGTTACGTATCGCACGTTCCAACGAAAGCCGGCACCCAACCAAGAGCGCTGTAATCATGACGATCAGGAACGGCGAGAAGCGTTTCTTAAAGGAGATTGATCCGGGTCTGTAACGTAACGACCCTGACGGACGCCCGTCATTCCCGGTCGTCGGAGAGGATGGGATCGGGGATGCCGGCCGTCCGGAAAGCCTCCAGGCGGAGGATGCAGCTATCGCAGCGACCGCAGGCGCGGTCGCTGTTTCTATAGCACGACCAGGTGAGGTGAAGCGGGGCGCCCAGTTCGACACCCAGTCTGACGATCTGGTGTTTTCTGAGGTGGATGACGGGAGCGAGGATTCTGATGCGGGATTCCGGGCGAGTACCTTGATCGACCGCCGCAGCGAACGCGTCACAAAACGCCCGCGTACAATCGGGATATCCCGAACTGTCTTCTTCGACCGCGCCCAGATACACGCTCGTGGCGCCAACGGATTCGGCCCAGGAAACGCCCATGCTGAGGAAAAGGGCATTTCGGAAGGGCACGTACGAAACCGGGATGGCGTTCCTGACGATGTTCGCGTCGGGAACCGGGACGTTCCGGTCGGTCAGCGCCGAGCCGCCGATTTTCTCGAGTGCATCTGTACGGGCGATCAGGCGACGCCGTTCGATTACACGGTAATAGTCGGCGATGTCCACAAACGCACGGTGTTCACGGACGCATGTGCGGTGGCCATAATCGAGAAAAAGAAGTGCAATGTCGTTATTCTGTCGGGCGACAGCGGCGGTAACGCAGCTGTCCAACCCACCACTGAGCAGGACAACGGCGAGCTGTTTCACGCGCCTCTCACGGTTGCGACCGTCCGCTTCATGTAAGTCGCCAGATCGTCTATCAGCGAGTACACGGTCGGCAGGATGACCAGCGTGAGAATGGTCGAGACCATCAGCCCGGAGATTACCACGAAACCGATCGGGCCCCACCGACGCGCAGTGCCTTCTGCAGTGCCGTAGATCATCGGTAAAACCAGGGGAGCCAGGCCCAGGATAGTGGTGGTCGCGGTCATTAGAATCGGACGCAATCGGTCCTGACCGCCCCGGATGATGGCGTCACGACGGTAGAGGCCCTGTTTTCGATAACGGTTGATATGGTCGACGAGGACGATACCGTTGTTCACAACGATGCCGAATAGGATGAGCAGGCCGTAGGTGGCATTGCTGTCGAGGGGGATATTAAAGGCATATAGACCGAACGAGACCCCGATGAAGGCGAAACAGATCGAAAACATAATTGTAAAGGGGTGTGCGTAGGACTCGAAAAGGGCAGCCATAATCATATAGACCAGAAGCGCCGCAAAAATCATGGTGAGGTTGGTTTCACCCTGTTCCTGGTTCATCCAGCGAAAGCGGCGGTCCATCTGCCAGGAATATCCGGCCGGTAACGGTATCGCACGCATCCGGCTGCTCATTTCGCGGCCAACGGAGAACACGGCCTGCTGTTCCGTATTGGCGAATACGGTCAGGGTGGACATCCGGTTCTCGCGTTCGAGCGCCTGGGGACCCTTGCTGACACGGAAATCCGCGAGGCTGGCGAAGGAGACCATATTCCCGGTGTCGCTCTCAAAATACGTGTTTCTAAGCTGCTCGAGGGTGGCCCGGTCCTCTTCCTTGAGTTGAACCGCGATGTCGATTTCTCCGTTCTCGGTCTTGAACTTACTGTTTCCCCGGGTTCCCAGCGCACTGGCAACGGTGGTGGCAATCTGCCAGGGTGTCAGGCCATAGCGCCTGGCGCGGCGTCGGTTGATGTTGACGCGGATCTCCTCATTGCCGGATTCCAGGCTGGTTTCGACTTCGTGTACCCCGCGGATGCCTTGCAGGCGCAGACGGATATCCTCCGCAAGCATGGCGAGTACATCCGGGTTTCGACCCTTGATTTCGACGCCGGCTCCGGTGGAGCTGCTACCCCAGGTCCTGCCGGATTTGAAGCGTACACCGGGGATGTCCTTCGGTAGCATGGCCTTGACTCTGCGTGTTACTTCGTCTGTGGAAAGTCTGCCCTCGTCGGGTGGAACCAGGTAGAGGGTAATGCGATTGCTCCGCCGGTCGCTGAACCGGCTGCTCACGGCCGCGACGTCCAGTTTCTCTTTTTTCGGCAGCAGGATGCCTTCGATCCTTTCAAATAGAGCAAGCGCATCCTGGATGTCGTAGCTTCGCGGCAGTTCAACGGAGATATCCACCCGACGCGTTGGCTGCCAGCGATAGGGCTGTTGCTCAATTTGCGTAAAAAAGTAATACCCGGCGCCCAGGAGCGCGCAGGCAGTAGAAACGGTGGTCCACCTGTAGCGCAGGGTGGTGACTACCAGACGGGAATAGAAATATTTGATACCGCCGCTCTTTCGGGACAGATGCAACAGACTTCCAACGCCTGCCAGTATCAGAACCAGCAACAGCCACGCCACGGCCGGTATAGTCGAAAGGCCCACCACAAGACTGTTCGCTTTTTCCCAGATCCAGGAGGCGGAGTTCTGCAGGCCTTCGGCGTACACCGCCCAGCCGCCAAGGCCCAGTAGCAGGAGTGCCAGCCCGCCCTTGATCCAGCGGTCGAGATACGTGGTGCTGTTGTCAAATGCCCTTGACGCCGCCAGAGGGATCAGAGAAAGCGCCACGCAGAAGGAGGCGCCCACGGAAATACACACCGTGAGTGCAAAATCCCGCATGAACAGGGCGCTGCGGGAGTCGGCCACAAAGATGATGGGCACAAAAACACAAACCGTTGTCAGCGAGGCGGCAAGTACCGGAATCCCGATTTCCCGGCTTCCGTCCAGAGCGGCGTTCCACGGTGTCTGTCCCTCGTCGTACCGTTTCCTGAAGATGTTTTCCAGCGCGACGACAGCAGGGTCGACGAGCATACCGATAGCGACCATCAGGCCCATCATGGACATCAGATTGAGCGTGATGTTGGACCCGAAGACCTGCCGGAGGACGTACATCACCATAAATACGGTGATGGCCGAAATCGGGATTGCGGAGCCGATAATGAGCGTGCTTCGGAAGTTACGTAAGAATACAAAGATGACACTGATGGCCAGAAAACCGCCCATAATGGCCGACTGAGCGAGGTTGCGAATGCCCGTGGTGACATCCAGGGATCGGTCGCGTATGGCCTGCATCCGAATCTTGTCGTCGCCGACGTCGTTCCGGATACGCTCCAATTCACCCTTGACCCGGTTTGCAGTGGCCACCAGATTGGCTGAGGAGGATTTGCGAATGTCGATGGTGACCGCGTCCCGGCCGTCGAGGCGTTCGAAGTTCTTCTCTTCCGGAAAGTCGTAGCTGACGTCCGCGACATCACCCACTTCGACCCCGTTGGACAGGGGAAGATGCCTGATCTGGTTGACATTCTCAAACTCACCGATGGTACGTGCGGCCAGGCGTTTATCGGCTTCGTTGACGTAGCCGGCGGAAATATTGACGTTGTTGGTGTTGATTGCCCGGTTGAGTGCGCGGATATCCAGATTGTGCGTATGCAGCAGGTTCTGATCGACTTCAATGAGCAGGTCTTTCTCTCGCAGCCCCCGTACCTCCACGCTGCCAACGCCTTCCAGGCGCTGCAGTCGGGGAAGAATGGTGTATTCGTAAACGCTCGCAAGCTCGGACTGATCGTTCCCCTGCCAGCTCAGCGCGTATGTCAATACAGGAAAATCTTCGGTGTTCCAGCGGCGTATTGAAATACGCTCGACGTCGTCCGGAAGGTCGTTTTTTACCTGATCGAGTCGATCGCGTACATGTACGGCCATGAGGTCCATATCCGTATTGAGTTCGAATTCCAACCGCACGTAGCCGCGGTTGGCGTAGGACCGTGAACTCAGCTGTTTTACGTGAGACAGCGTACCCATTACCTCTTCCAACGGCCTGACGATTTCTCGTTCAATCTCCTCCGGCGACGAAGACGGGTAGTCAACGTTGACGTACATGACAGGAAACGTGATATCCGGCAGATACTCGAGCGGCAGCCGAAACAGGGAAATTGCCCCCAAGACCAGGACGCTCAGGGTTAACATCACGGCAGTGATGGGTTTATGTATGGCGTGTTCGGAGATCTTCATCGGTTATCGTGTCCCTTCAATGAGACCACCCGGCCCCCGGCTGCGGGTACCCATTGTACATCTGTCTAGTTGTCGTCTTCCCGTTCGCTCAACAAATCGCCCCGCTGGAGCCGTTCGGCATTCTCCGTGGACCAGAGAATGGCTTTCATTACTTTTTGGGCCGTAATGTAGCGGGTGGCCGCCAGCATATGCATGCGTTTTTCTTCCGGGTCGTTCGTGATATCGAAGTGGCGAAAAGCCGCTTCCAGGACCTGGAACATATGGAGTTCGGCGTCTTCACGCAGCATGATGTGGGCGAGGGTGTGTTTCAGACGGTTAATGTCACGGCCTTCTTCCAGGTACTGGTTCACGAGTATTTCCGCTTCGTAGACTTTCTGGAAATCGGCGAATTCCTGCAGGCGGGCGAGCATCTGGTCCTCCGAATCGAAGGCGCCGTTCAGACGCTGGCCGGGTTTCGGGACGCGGGCAGCCGGCATATTGAGCCACCGTAAGTAGGTAAGAAATACCGCGCCATGGAATATGCCGCGAAGCAGGTTCCCGGACGGAGCGCGTTGGAAAGCGCGGTAGAGGGCGTGCGCGTAGGAGTAGATATTGGCCACGTCGTGCCAGTCACCTTCGTTTTTCAAATGAAAGCGAGCGGTTCGGATAGCGCTGGCAAAGACCATGGATCGGCAGATTTGCGCGGGATCGACCCCGCGCCGTAAAAGGGTTTCGATTTCCGAGACAATGGGCACGACCTCTTCGCCCAGCAGTACCTGTGCAAATGCCGAAGTGTCCAGATTCGAGTCGTTTTCCTGGTTTTCCCGCCAGATGTCGTCCAGCCGCGAGAAGACGTCTTCCAGAATCGGTACGCTGTCCTGCCAGCGGGCTGTTTCCTCGTGACGGGTGCGGTTGATAAGGTCAATTACGATTGGGCGCAGGATCTCACTCGCGTCCCTCCATTCCACGTAATCCAGGGCTTCAAAGAGCTTGTTGGCAAAGTCCAGCGCGTGGCCGTCTCCCGTGAAGTAGTAATCGGTTGCAGCTGTAAAAACCGCGTCGGCAATGGACTCTTTGTCGAAACCGCGGTCGTTCAAGGTGATCAGAATACGCTGGGCCGCGTTGCTGTTTCGCTGTTCCACGAGACGTCTGAACCAGCGCTTGTAGGTTTTCAGGTCCGGTTCGCCTGTTGCTTTGGGGAATGGAAAGCCCTGGCGACGGGACCCGCCGGTGGTGCGCCGGGAGACTTGCACGAGGCCATGAACGAGGAAGAGATTGTGGTCACGTTCGGCGATGTCGTGCCACAGGTTTGCGCACAGCGACAGGATGGCGAGACCTGAGGAGAAGCCTTCGGTGGTCTTGTACGAACCGTAGAACAGGCCCTGCTGAATGATTTCCTGCGGCGAAGCGCCCGCGTGACGCAGCGCGGTCACCCCCTTTGCGATAATGAGTGAACTTCGATCCTTCAATCCCTGTTCGAGGATATACCGGCCACGGTCGATCATTCTCTGACGAGCGGCCTGCCGTTCATCGGCGGCCATGCCAATGTAGATAAAACCGTCTTCTTTCACTTCCACGGGAAAGCTCTTCAGATCGTTACCCGAACCCGACGTTTCGAAACATCCGCCGGTCTTGAGATCGAACTCCCAGTGATGCCAGTGACAGATCAGTACGCCGTCCCGGACGCTGCCCTTGGACATGGGATAACCCATGTGAGGACAGCGGTTGTCCACGGCCTGAAACTCGCCGTTGTAACGGAAGACGGCGATGTGTGAACCATTTACGGTAAAGGGTTTGCCTTCGCCTTCCTCGAATTCGTCGGCCCGACAAAGCCGGTGGTAGACGAGGCTGTCCGGATCGACATCGTCGCTGGGCGCCTGAGGGATCAATTCCCCGTCGAGCGACGCCGGCGCCGAGCGGTGCGCGGTTGTATTCATTGGAGCATCTCCTGTGGTTCGAAATGGCGGTTGCGGGTATCGGTGGCAATATACAATTGTTCGTTGTGGATGGCAATGGGCAACGGCGGCCCGGAAGGGGCCGGCGAGTACACATTCGCGGGCTCGAGTACGGGGCGGGTAGTGTCCCCGGGTGGCCACCGGCTTCCAGGGCTTACCGCCGGTGATCAGATTAACGTCTCCACAAAGGCGCGACTGACGGGGTCCAGCCGTCTGTAATCTGGTATCTCATATCGGTTCCCGTCGGCGTCTCTCAGCAGAATGCGCCCCCCCGACATCACCCGAATGTCACGTCTGCGGCTGCGGACTTCGAATACGCGGTGGCCGCTATCGGTCTCCACGTCCCATTTCGGGATGTGGAATTTCTCTTCGAGTTTGTTTACCTGGAGTATGACGGGCGCGAAATAAGTACGTTCCAGGTCGGACTCGAGGATATTGCGGCTCTCGTCATCCAGACCTGCAATGTCACGGATAGCGCCGACCTCCGTTCCGTCGATACCCTTGAGGACGATGAATTGACCGGCGGCCGTGAGCGGAAAGGCGCGATGCGCCGTGACCGGTTTACGCTCACCCCGGTATTCCAGGATCAAGTCCGTGTATTCATCCCGACGAAGGCGGGTCAGGACAGGATCCAACAGCGTCAGTTCCTGCTCGAGACGATACTCTTTTTGCATAACAGGATCGGGATTCCGGGATGCGCCGGAGCGACATGCTTCTACCAGGCGCGTAACCTGGACATTTCGGTTTGCATCCGGCAGAGACGGGCGTAGATTCCGTCCCGTTTGACAAGGTTGTCGTGGGTGCCCATCTCCGCCAATTTGCCTTTGTCGAGGATCAGCAGGCGATCGGCATTTTTTAGAGTCGATAGACGATGGGCAATTGCAAAGGTGGTCCGTCCGTGGATCAGACGCGAAATGGCGTCCTGAATCTGCGCCTCGGTCTCCGTATCCACACTGGCCGTTGCTTCGTCCAGGATCAGAATGCGGGGGTTCCTCAGGATGGCACGCGCGATGGAAAGGCGCTGGCGTTCGCCGCCGGAGACACGCATGCCTCGTTCGCCCACCGGGGTGTCGTAGCCTTCGGGGAAGTCCAATATGAAATCGTGTGCATTTGCCGCTTTCGCGGCAGCGACGATCTCGTCAAGCGTTGCATCCGGCTTTCCGTACGCGATATTTTCCGCAACCGAGCCGTTAAACAGAAACGGATCCTGCAGGACCACGCCGATCTGCCCCCTCAGGGACTTTAGCGAAACTTCCCTGATGTCCCGGCCGTCGACGCGGATTGCGCCTTTCTGGATATCGTAGAAACGGCAGATCAGATTGATGAGGGTGCTCTTCCCTGCGCCGCTATGGCCGGCGAGGCCAATCATTTCCCCCGGTTCCACTGTGAAATTCAGATCATTGAGAATGGGTTTGCCGGGCTCGTAAGAGAACGTGACGCCGGAAAATTCCACCGAACCGGAAATTGGCGGCAGCGATTCGGCCCGCGGCCGGTCGGCGACGTCGGATTGGGTATCCAGGACCTCGAAAATTCGCTCGGCCGACGTGGCCGCGCGCTGGAAACGGTGGTTGAGTCGGCACAGGCTTTCCACCGGACCGTAGAATTGCCACATGTATCCGGTGAAGGCCACAAACTCGCCAATTGAGAGCCCGCCGCTCAGAACATTGTTGCCGCCCATCCACCAGATGATGAGGGTACCCAGGGAAGTGAGGAAGGTCATAATGGGTGTAAACGTGCTTCGAACCCTCGCTACACGGATTTCGCCTGATAACAGGCCCCAGCTCCTGTTTTCGAACTTGCTCACCTCTCGATTTTCCTGGGCGAAGGCCTTTACAACCCGCACCCCGGGGATCGTATCCGCCAGCAGCGCGTGGATATCCGCCCACCGCCGCCAGAGCCCATGATAGAGGTCGTGCAGCCTCCGTCCGAAGTAACGCGTAACCAGGATCAGCAGGGGGGTGGGCAGGAGAACGAAAGCCGCCAGAGCGGGATTCAGCGAAAAGAGAATGATGCAGATGATGATGATGGTTGCGATGTCCCGGATGATTTCCTGCAGGCCGTCCGAGATGAAGTCCTGAAGGCGGCTGACGTCCTGGGTGATGTTCGACATGATTCGACCGGTTTCCCGCTCATTGTAGAAACTGAGCGAGAGATAGTGGAGATGCCGATAGACCTCTTTGCGAAGATCGAACGTGATTTTCTGACCGAGCTGCGCGAGCAGGTAGGTGCGCACGGCACTGAGCCCGTTCCGGGATATGTTGATCAGCAAGAGGAGCAGCACCAGCATGGCGAGCATCGTGCGCTTATCCATCCCCGGGGATGGTACCGGCCCGGGCGCCTGGATCCTGGGGACGGAAGAACGCGCCTCGGCGGGGATCAGCGACTCCCCGGGTGCCGAGCCGCCCGCGCTGGCCATAAGGACGTCATCGATAAGGGTACGCATCAGCAGAGGGGGCGTCAGGCCGATAAACGTGGCGGTTAAAAGAAGGAGGAGGCTGCAGATCGCCGATTGCCAATAGGGTTTCGCGTAACCCAGAAGGCGGAAGAGCAGCTTGCGGGAATCCAGGCACATCGGACAGACGCCCATCCAGTGCGGGATCACCTGCTGACACCGTTCACAACGCTTCTTGCGGCCTGACAGCCCGTCCACGCTGGAGTTGGCAATTTGAGCGTCATCGGGTACGGGTTTGGCTTTCCGTACAAGGCGTTCAATTTCGGCGGGAACCTGCGTAAACCTGGAAAGCAGGGATTTGGTAAAAAAGGCCAGGGAGGCGCCGCTTCCAGCGGTTGTAACCTTCAGCACGCCGCTGCCGAATAGCTCCCGGACCTCCACGCCTTCAATATCCGCGAGCCGGATACATACGGTCTCAGGTGGCCCATTCTCAGTCGGACTGATACCGATCAGTTGTCGACCGGTCGCCACCAGCCATGCGGACCCGAAAACGCCATCGAACCTGAGATCGGTTGAGACGGACAGAAGAATCTCCTCGTCGGCCGCAAGGACGTTATGCGTCGCGTCGAGAATGTCTTCCGGGATTTTCTCGCGGATTGGCGTTTCCGGATCGAGGTGATTTGGTGCGTCCACGCGGCATCCTGTTCGCACGAAACAAGGGCTGGGGCAACATGCAAGTAATTGCTTACTTAACATAACCGGGCGATGCGTACAAGTCAAGGGCTATGTACCCGGAAATGTTCTCGATTCAGTTTGAAGATGTCCGGTGTAGGTGAATGAATGGGCGCCATTATAACGGCGGATCGCCGGGGCCTCGTCCATGTCTTAGCGGGGCCGTCATCAGGGGCTCGCGTCTGCTGGGCTCCGGCCTGCCGGAGAATCCGGCGGTCCGATCACAAGCCGTACGGATTCGCTGCTTCTTTGCAGGGATGCGGCAGAAACACCCGGGCGTTCGGCGTGAAAACGGGATGCTTGCAGCAGCCCGCTAAAATACCTATAATGGAAAGCGAAATGGGTGAAATGTCAATAAAACACCACCGGCCGAGGCCGCCGGCGGGTGAGCCTGCGCGCGAAATCGGGTTTCGGCGGAACCTTCGCGCGTCTACACGCCCACCTGTTACCGGTCAGATTGAAACCAGGGATTTCAACCTGGGGTTCACGTTGGCCGGCGGCCAGGTATTTCGTTGGGGCCGGGACGTGGATGGATGGTGGAAGGGCGTTGCCTATGAAACCGTGTTCCATTTGCGTCAGGTCGGCGACACGCTGCAATATCGCACGGGGGCATCGACCGTTGCAACCTACCGGGGTGAGATGTCCGTCGGTGAATTTCTGGCCTGGTACCTGAGATTGAACGAGAGGCCCCGAATCCGGGTCCCGCGAGGAGACCGATACCTTCGTCGCGCAAGGGATCTGTTGAAGGGATTCCGGTTTGTCCGTCAGATGCCGTTCGAGTGCGTGATTTCGTATGTGTTGTCGGTGCAGGCGCATATGAATCTGACCAAACGGCGGGTAAATTTCCTGGCCGAAACCTCGGGCCGCCAGGTTGAGTTTATGGGAAGTAGATATTGTACGTTTCCCGGACCCGACGCTCTAGCCCGGTTGACCGGACCATATTTCAGGCTCAATCGTTTCGGGTGGCGGTCGGAACGCGTTGTTGCAGCGGCTCGGTTTGTTTCCCGGCGAGCGGGAGGTCAACCGGCGCGGCTGACTCTGGATAACTGGCGGGAAATTGTGGATGCATTGAAGGCACGGCCCGGAACGGGCGTCGGACTGAAGGTGGGCAAGTGCATCGACCTGTTCGCGCTGGAACGGCTTGATTCCGTGCCCGTGGATACGTGGGTATTGAAATTCGCAAGGGAGTGGTACCAGGTGAAGGGGTCGGACAGGAAGGTATGTGCGTGGGCGGAGGAGCGCGGGGGCAGGAATGCCGGTTACATGAACGAGTACCTGTTCGCGTACTATCGGGAGTTGAACGGCCCTTCCCTGCACGACCGCGTTATTTCCTTCTGTGCGTCGGATGCGCCGTCCGTGGAACTACCGATGCTGGATGGAAGTTAGATTTATGTCCAATCTGACGGAAGCGTAACGCCTGTATCGGGACTGTTAGGCGAAGTATTGGGTACCGGTCGTCCGCCTTACCACGCAGTTTCCACTATGATAGGGGAGATTTTGCATTGAAGTCGCCACGGCCTTTCAGCGGGCGGACGTGCCAACCGGCACAGACATGCCGCAATCAGATACGGCCGATGTTGCCAATGCACATTATTACGCTGCCATCTCTTTCCCGATGGATTCCAGCCGGCATTGTCGCTGGCAGCCGGATACAGCGACCTGACTGCTTCATATAATGAAACACGTATCGGTCATAATTCCAACGTACAACCGCTCGGTGTTTCTGAAGAGAACGCTGGAGCAGGTATTGCGACAGACCTATCCCTCGTTCGAGGTAATCGTCGTTGACCAGACGGACAGACACCCGCCCGAAGTCGTGGAGTTTCTTGCTTCCATCCGCACGCGCATTCGTTACGTTCGTACGGAGACGGCGAGTGGGACGCGAGCGAAGAACCTGGGATTGAAGAACGCACGCGGGGAGGTGATTCTCTGTCTTGACGACGACGTTGACTTGTGCGGCGACTTTATCTCAAGACACGCGCGCAACTACGACACTGAAGGCGTCAGCGCCGTGGCCGGCCGAATCATAAGTTCACGTAGCCGCGGCCGCAGGGAACCGTGGCGTTGCGGCGAGGTGACCTGGTATGGACACGTGATTTCAAATTTCCATGCGACCCGCCGCAGGAACGTCTCGCACGGCGGCGGGGGGAATCTTTCCTTTCTTCGCGAACAGGCGTTGCGCTGTGGCGGGTTTGACGAGCGATTCACCGGCAGCCAGCTTAGGGAGGAGACGGATTTTTGCCTCCGATATCTCATGGCCGGAGGCGGTCGGATGGTTTTCGAACCGGAAGCCGCGGTCTTCCACCATGCGGCGCCGTCCGGAGGTTGCAGAGTATTGGATCAGGCGGCCGATCCGAAGACCTATTGCAATGAGCTCTATTTCTGGCTGAAACATCTCGACGGGCGGCTTGTACCGTACTTTATACTCAATCTGTTCGTGCGGTTCTTCATTCTTCGCGGCCGCTTGAGTTCGTTCGGCTTCTGGTGGACCTTGCCGCTGAAGCTGAAAGCGCTGTCGCAAGGCATACGGGCCGGGATGGGTCTCTATCGGGACAACCGCGGAAACTGCGGCCGGAATTTGAGGCGGAATGGCTGAATACAAAGAGGACGAGGCGCGAAACGCGCTGGATCTTGCGACACTCTCCCGCGGCGTTGGCGTCAATCTCCTGGCGCTGTTTTCAAAGCTGGGCCGCCCGGCATTTTATCTCATTGCCGCACGACTCTATTCCACTGCTTCCTACGGTCTCTACTATCTCGCCTGGACCTGGGTGAATCTGTTTTCCCGATTCGCGTTTTTCGGTCTTGACAAGGCATTGCTCCGGCACGTCGCCCACCATCAGTCCCGTGGAGAGAAACAACGGGCCCTGGGAAGCGTCAGAACCGCCCTTCTCGCGGGAGGCGTTTTAAGCCTCGGCGCCAGCCTGGGTTGTTATTTCTTTTCCGACGCACTGGGGGGGTTGATTGGCCGTGAGCGGGTAGACGTCGCACTGCGATGGATGGCATTCGTCGTCTTCTTCCAGACCGTAGGCGGGCTGCTGCTGCAGGTTCCCATTGCACACAAGGTGATGGAGTATCAGCTTTACGTCAAAGGTCTGACCGAGCCCGCGCTGTTGATCGGTCTTGCGATCCTGTTCTACATGCTAGGAATGGATCTGACGGGGATCTGCGCTGCGTATCTGGTTGCTACGGCGGTCGTGTTATGTTGTTCCATTGTGCCGGTCTTCAGGTTTTATCCATGGCGAGCGTGGTCCGAAAGGGGAACCGGGTTCGAGCGAAAGCTCTTTCGCTTTTCATTTTCGATGTTTCTGATCGATCTGATTTCGGAACTGAACGGACGATTGGACGTCGTGATTGTCGGATCTATTATCGAACCCGAGACCATCGCCGTTTATGGCGTGATGATCCAGCTGGCGGGAATCGTGCGCGCCGTCTCCGGCGCCTTCGATCCTATTGCGAACCCTTTCTTCGCGGAATACAATGCCCGCGGAGAGATCTCGCGCCTGGGCGGATTCTTTAAACTTGTGACACGCTGGGTGACGCTGGTTACCGTTCCAATTCTGCTGGTATTTGCCCTCAACGGGCGCCAGATCGCCGCATTCGTGGGGACGGAATTCTCGGCTGGATACGCCTGGCTGCTGATTCTGTTGCTTGGCGCTGTCGCAACGGCTGTTTTTGGTTTGTCGGGCTATGTTCTGGTGATGACCGGCCATCCCGATGCACTGATGGGTGTAAGAATTGTCACGCTGCTGATCAGCGGGATCGGTACGCTTGTTCTGGTTCGCCGGTTTGGTCCTACCGGCGCCGCTATCGGCGCCACGTTCACGGCGGTTTTAACGAATACGCTCTCCTCCTGGTGGGTATTTCGAAGATTGAAGGTACATGCGTTTTCCATCAAACTCTGCAAGCCAGTGCTTGCCGGCTGCGCAACCGCGGTATTGATGACAGTGTTTGGAACTCTTGCTCCGATTTCGGCGCTGTGGGATGTTCTGCGCCACGCCGCACTGGTCTTTCTGTGTTATGGCGGGTTTATCTGCCTGCTTGGTATTGAAGACGAGGAAAAGCAGTTCGGGTTGCGGGTCTATCGCCGGATCAGACGCATCTTCGTGTGAGAGAGGAGGTACGGTGAGAATCTGTATCGATGCGCGAGAGGTCCGTGACGTTGAAACCGGCGTTGGCAGGTACGCGTTCAGCCTGGTCCGGGCCATTGCCAGGCTGGATCGGCACAACGAATACCTTCTGCTGAGACGGGCCGCCTATCCGCGTCCGCTGGTAGAACAGACCAATTTTACGGACATCGCGGTTCCATACGGAATTTCAACGGGCCGAAACATTGTCGGAGGGGCCAGCGTCGTGAATCCACTCCGGGCCGACATATACCATTGTCTCTTTCATCTTCTTCCCCTCGGCGTCCGGGCCAGGCGGATCGTCCTCACCCTGCATGACTTGATCTGGATAAATTCGCCCGATATCGCTTACGAAGCGCGATGGCGCGGATGGATGGCACGCCGTTTTGCCGGTCCTTTGATCGGAAATTCCGTCAGGAAAGCCCACCATGTAATTACGGTTTCCGAAACGACAAGGCGGGACGCACTTGCGCGGTATCCTGGGTCGCCTTCGAAATTCACGGCAATTCATCACGGAAGTGACGGGTCATCGAGGGAAGAAAACGTTGCGGGAGCGCTACCTGAAGTCTGCCGTGGTCGGCGATTCATTTTCTCGCTTGGCAATACAAAGCCATATAAGAATATCCGGCGTCTCATCGAGGCCTTCGGCGTGGTCGCGAAACAATCTCCGGATGTGTTCCTGCTGATCAGCGGACGGGGCGACGGATACGCCACGCTGGCTGAACTCACGCGGAACCTCGGGATCACTCGAAACGTCCTATTTACCGAGCAATTGAGCGATGGCGAAGTACGCGCGTGCTTCCAGGAGGCAGTTTTCTTCGTTTTTCCATCTGTTGTAGAGGGATTCGGGCTGCCGGTGATTGAAGCGATGGCCAACGGATGTCCCGTTTTGACCTCGGATGCGTCCTCTCTCTCGGAAATCGCCGGCGACGCGGCCGTACTTGTAAATCCCTTTGAGGTTGCGTCCATCGCCGGCGGAATGACGCGTCTGATAAGGGACGAGGCATTGCGGGAACGCCTTGTGGCCAGGGGGAGGCGCCGGGCAGCGCGTTATACGTGGCAGGATTGCGCGCAAAAGACCATGGGTGTGTATCGGGAGATCATGTCGCAATAATCAATAAGGCGGGTAAGTATCGGTATGATGCGCGTCCGGCGGGTTTGGAGGTTTACGTTCTTTGCGCTCGCCTGGTCGGCCGGCGTCGCCTTCGCGGCAGCAAAGGCGGACGGGAAGGGGCTGCGGGTAGACATGAGCGCGTGGCTGCAAAGAGATTGGGCTGAATGCAATACGAAAACGAAATTCCAGTACGCTGACAATTCGGTGCGATTCATCAGCGAAGGGGCTGCCGCGCTGCTGTGGCAGATACCGACGCGATCAGGCCGTCCGATGGCGCTGGATCCAGCCCGTTACCCGTGGGTCGCGCGGTGTAAGCGGCCACCCAGAGAGTTCGAAAAGATCATCAGGAAGCGCGGGTTCGACACACTGATCGACGTGGCCGAAACCCCGTATCTGACCTGGCGCTGGAAAGTGGACTATTCCACTATCGGTCGACAACGACTGGAGAAGGGCGGCAGGTTGAAGAAACAGGACGACGACTTCAGCGCGAAATTGGGAATCGCGATCCTGGAGAAGGGTACGAACAACATCCGGGAGATCGCGTACGTCTGGTCCAATACACTGCCGGAGTCGCTTATGTTCACGTCGGAGACCACGATCATCCCGTTTGTCTGGAAACTGTCGTGGCGGCGAATAGTCGTTGAAAGCGGGCCGGGCAGGATGAAGCAGTGGGTGCCGGAAGTGCGGAATCTCTACGAGGACTACAAGAGAGGATACCCGGGCGAGGAACCGGGTAAAATACTGCGGGTTTATCTGATGACGGATACCGACAATACGGACAGCAGGGCGTCGACCTGGTATGCCGATATCGAATTCCACCGGGAAGCGCCTCGTGCTCCGGCCCGGAAATAGATCGCCGAAATTCTCCCGCCGAGCGCCCGGCCGGCATCGGAGCGAGACGGGCGCTTCAAATGGCCATTCGGGCCGAGACAAGCGGAGCGTGTGAAATATGCGCTCCGTTACTTTTTATTCCCTCACGAACCTCGGATTGCCGAAACCGTCGTTAATGACGTGACTTCGCGCGGGAATTTCCGCTTTGTCGGGGATGATCAGGTCGAGTTCGGTGCTGTTTTCTATCACTGTCCCGTCGCCCACGCGAACCCCCTTGCCCAGCCGGATTCTCCCCGGCCTCCTGTCGCCGCTCAATACGGTGCCGACGACAACCGACGAGGCGATTCGGCACTCCGTGTCGGTTTGCACGTAGCCATACACCTGAGTATTGGGACCAACGGTGGAATGATTGCCGATTCTGACGGGCCCCAGGAGGGTGGCATCGGTACCAATCTGGACATGATCGCCGATTTCCGGGTGCCGGTGCCTGACTTTGCCGCTGAGGCCACCCATCGTGCAAGGATAGATGTAACAACCGGAGCCGATTACACCGGTCTGGCCGGTTGTCAGGCCCCGGTGCGGATGATCGAGGAAGTTTGCGTCGCCGATTACGGTTTCAGGATGCAGGTCGGCCTGGTAATACCTGGCGCCAAGTTCCGAAATGGCGCGCGGCAGAAGCGGGACCGGTTTGCGTTCGACATCTGTAAGGCCTTCCGCCGAACCGGACCTGGTGAGGGCGTGGGCAACGTCATGATAGAAGAGTACACGCCAGCCGGGGTAGGTGCTGATCACCAGCTGCATGAGATAGTCGAATGCAAAGTCCAGATTCCGAGTCTTCAGAAAATCCCGATATGGATTGAAATCACGGATATCGATCGCATTGTCCAGCACAGAACCGTGGTCCAGGTCCGCTAACCTGCTGATTTGGGTTCGATGTTTGGCCACGATATAGGCATCCCATACCGCCGGATCCTTCAACGAAGCGAACCG
This sequence comes from Candidatus Latescibacterota bacterium, assembly GCA_963662665.2. Classification (GTDB taxonomy): domain Bacteria; phylum Latescibacterota; class UBA2968; order UBA2968; genus JAAXHE01. Next base: position 89,316 of record CAXXJS010000020.1, on the reverse strand, counting down.
GTTCCACAGTGCCCGGCTTTTGAGGTGGGGCAGGTCGGCCAGGAGCGAGAAGGTGGCGTCCAGGGTCGGGGTTTCGATATCTCTGCCGTTCCCTTCCGCCGCCAGAAACGACTGCGCGATCATCGCATAGATCTGGTCGGCGATCTCTCCGACTGCATCCTCCAGGCTGTCCGTCGGCCCGGCTGCCTGAACGTTATGGGAGCCCGGCGCGACGCATTCGAGCAGATTGCCCAGAACGGTCTCGAGGAGGTCGCGGTTGACAAAACCGCGCCCCGAGGGGCGGGAGAGCAGCTCCCTGCTGATGGAATCAATGCGTATGACCTCGCGTTCTTCAGGCGAGTAAATCGGGTACAACCGCTCCAGCACCTGCTTCAGCAACGGGTTCCTGCGTTTTTCGTATGACGCATCAAAAAGCGTTGTTTCGCCCATGGACCTGACCGAACTCCCTCTATTGGCCTTCGTTTCTGCCTGTTGATCTGCTACCCGTGTGTGGGAAACGCGGGTTTGCAGACCCTGCGGATTTGTGTTAATCGATATTCAAAGCTGTGCGGACGCCTCGCGCTCTGCCAGAAGAAGGTCGGCCTCGACCATCTCCCGGACGAGGTCTGCGAAACTGATCTGCGGCCGCCAGCCGAGTTTCCTGCGCGCTTTGGATGCATCGCCCAGGAGTGAATGTGCTTCGGTTGGCCGGAAATACCGCGGGTCAATACGCACGACCGCACTTCCCGTTGCCCTGTTGATTGCGACTTCGTCGGCGCCCGTCCCGCGCCACGCCAGCTCCAGCCCCAGAAACCCGGCCGCAAGGTTTACGAATGCGCGAACCGAATGCTGTTGTCCCGTTGCGATGACGTAATCGTCGGGTTCCGTCTGTTGCAACATCATCCATTGGGCGCGAACATAGTCCCGTGCATGGCCCCAATCTCTCATCGCGTCGAGATTGCCGAGGTACACGCATTCGTCCAACCCTACCGTCACGCGTGCCAGCCGCCGGGTGATCTTCCGGGTCACGAACGTCTCTCCACGGACGGGGGACTCGTGGTTGAACAGTATCCCGTTGCAGGCGAAAATGTCATACGCTTCGCGATAATTCACCGTGATCCAGTAGGCGTATACCTTGGCTGCGGCGTATGGCGATCGGGGATAGAACCGTGTCGATTCCCTCTGGGGTGTCTCGGTCGCCTTGCCGTACATTTCCGAACTGGATGCCTGGTAGAAACGAGTTCGATCTGCAAGGCCGCAGATGCGAATGGCCTCGAGCAGATGGAGCGCCCCCAACGCGGCCACCTTCGCCGTGTATTCAGGGGTTTCAAAGGACACCGCCACGTGGCTTTGCGCACCCAGGTTGTAGATCTCGTCCGGTCGCACTTCCTGGACGATTCGAATCAAATTCGCCGTATCCGTGAGATCGCCGTAATGCAGGATCATTCGCCGGTCGGGGTCCTGGGGGCCGGAGAACAGGTGATCGATCCGATCGGTATTGAACAGAGACGCCCTCCTGATGATACCATGCACCACGTAGCCCTTTCCAATCAGATACTCCGCAAGATAGGAGCCGTCCTGGCCGGTGATTCCCGTTATCAGTGCAGTTTTTTCGGGGGTGTCAGACCGCATGCGGACCTCGCGGCGACCGGATTCCGAAACGTGCCTCGTTCATGGGACACATGTAACTCTTTGCGATCATGCCGGGTGTCCGGGACTGGCGCAAATGGCTTCGGCAAACGAAGTTGCAACGAATGAGCCGTACGACGACGACAGATTCAACAATAGGGTTTTCGTTCATTCTTGTCAAGAGGTACCAGGGCGAGTCTGGGCCTTCGAGAGGGAAATGGCTTGACGATTAGCGCATTATCGGCTATTATTGGCGCCGGTCTCAAACGTGGCGGAAGCGTCGCATTCTCATTGGAATCATCCGCCTCTGCCCCCGCGTTCCCCGAAGAGGAGTCCGGACTTGACGGTGCTTCATAGCGCCATCGGATATGTCGTGCTTCTGGCCGTTGCATGGTGCCTGGGCCGGCGCTCAAGGAGAATCCCCTGGAAGACCGTCGCGGTTGCCAGCGGCCTTCAGCTGCTGTTGACAGGCATCCTCGTCAGGACGGGGTTGCGGCATTACGTCTTCGGCGTGGTCGGCGCCCTCACCGACATACTTCGTACGGCCGCGCTGAAGGCCAACGAATCGCTCCTCTTTTCGGGATTGTCCAATCCCGATTTCACGAGCAAATACGGTCCCGTCGTTGCACTGGAAATTGCGGCGGTTTTGATCTTTGTGGCTTCGGTTTCCCGGATGCTCTACCACTACAGGATCCTGCCCTGGGTGATCGGCAGGCTGAGCGCGGCCATGCAGAAGTCCCTCGGCCTGAGTTCGGCGGAAAGCGTCGGATCCGCCGGTAACGTCATCCTTGGAATGACGGAATCCCCGCTGTTGATCAGGCCGTACGTGAGCCGAATGACCGAGAGCGAGTTGTTCTGTCTGATGACCGTGGGAATGGCCACGATCGCCGGAACGGTCATGGTCATCTACGCGACGATTCTGGGTGCCGTCAATCCGGACGTCGCCGGCCACCTGTTCACGGCATCGCTGATCAGCGCGCCGGCGGCGATTGCCGTGTCCAAACTGATGATTCCGGAAACCGGCGATCCCGTCACCTCCCGCAGCCAGGTGGAACTTCCCCGGGAAGACACGCTGAACGGACTCGATGCCGCGGCCCGCGGCGCCGCGGAGGGCATGCGCCTGGTCATCAACGTCCTCGCGATGCTTGTCGCCTTCATCGGCCTAGTCGCCCTGGCCAACCTCCTTATCGGCAGGATTGACGTATTGGTCAACGCGAGTTCCAGCGGCTGGAGCCTGCAGGCATTCGCCGGTGAGATATTTCGTCCGTTCGTCTGGCTGATGGGGATTTCATGGGCCGATGCCCGCATCGTCGGAGAGCTGATGGGCCTGAAGACGATCCTGAACGAGTTCGTGGCCTATCTGGACCTGAGTCGGCTGATGAACGGGCCGGAACCGCTCAGTCAACGGTCCTTTGTAATCGCGGCGTACGCATTGTGCGGTTTCGCCAATTTCGGATCCGTGGCCATCATGATCGGCGGCATCGGGGGGATCGCGCCCGACCGGCGCGGCGACCTGGCGCGACTGGGGCTTCGATCCCTGGTTGGCGGAACCCTGGCCACCATGCTCACCGGCTGTATGATCGGCCTGTATCTGTAACACTGTCAATGGACTCTGATCAGGAGCATAAAGTACGGCGATGCAGAATCGCCTCAGTTCCGGCGCTTCCGCAATTGAATTCTGAACGCGGAAGCCATCAATGCACTCTATGGCGCGCAGCTTGCCACATGTCTCAAAGGAGGCGACCTTGCAACTGAATACCTATTTGACCTTCGAAAAGCAGTGTCGGGAGGCCTTTGAGTTCTACCGTTCCGTGTTCGGCGGAGACTTCCAGTTCATTCAGACGTTCGGAGACGGACCTCCCGATCTGCAGGTGCCCGAAGAAGAACGCGATCTGGTCATGCACGTTTCATTGCCGATCGGCGACAGTGTGCTCATGGGAAGCGATCATGCCTCGACATTCGGACCCGCTCCTCAGGTGGGCAGCAATTTTTCCATAACGGTCAGCCCTGACAACAAGGCGGACGCCGACCGTCTGCTTGCCGGGCTGTCGGAGGGCGGCAATACGGTGATGCCGATGCAGGATATGTTTTGGGGGGCCTATTTCGGAATGTGCGTCGACAGGTTCGGTATCAAATGGCAGATCAATTTCGAGTTTCCCGGGGACTGAGTCCCGGTCCGTTCCGAAGTTGCGGGGGCGAACGCCGCGGAAATGGCGCGAAGTCTCCGTCAGGTGGGGAAAGGTGACGCTGAACGAGACACTATCAACGCTTGAAGAACTGGGTACAGCGCAGAACCGCAAGGTCTATGCGCGCCATGGCGTCAACCCGCCGATGTACGGCGTCAGCTTTGCCAACCTGAACAGGATGGTTCGGAAGATCAGGCGGGACCAGCAACTGGCCGATGCGTTGTGGGCCACGGGCAACCACGACGCACGGGTACTGGCAACGCGAGTGGCCGATCCGTTGGGGATGAACGCGGCTCAGCTGGACGTCTGGTCGCGTGAAATCGACAATTCGATTCTTGCCGGGGAACTCGGTGCCCTGGCAAGCGTCTCGATGACGGGTTTGGCACGCTTCAGAAAATGGACGTCGAGGCGGGGCGAGTGGGTCGCCACGGCAGGATGGAATACGTTCACGGAGATGGTTCTGAACGATCACGGGGATGTCGACGAGGCGCTTCTGGACGCCTGCCTCGATCGAATCGAGATGCAGATCCACAGCCGGCCGAACCGGGTCCGCTATGCGATGAACAACGCGTTGATCGCTATAGGGACGTTTAATGCGACCTATCGCGATCTCGCGATCAGGGCGGCGAAACGGATCGGCCCCGTCGAGGTGGACCACGGCGAAACGAACTGCAAGACACCGGACGCGGCCTCGTACATATCAAAATCGTTTGCCAGGAAGGAGAAAAAGAAGGGACGATAGCCGCTCCTCCCCGCTCCTTGTATTCAACCAAGGTGTACATTCAGAAAGGCCGGGCGCCGAGTCCGGCCTTTTATTCGGTCGATTCGTCTTTGATCGGCTGGTGGAAATAATAACAGAGTTCGTCCGGGGCGACGACGAAAAAGACCTGGAATTTTTGGCCGTTGTTCTCGTCAACGCGCCAGTTGCCAATCTGGATTCCGTTCGCCTCCAACTCCCGCCTCGCTCTGTGGATGTCGGACACAAGTATAGCCGCCCCTTCCTGTCCAGGGTCGCCGCCGTTGACGGCGAATCCGATCTTAACGCCGTCCCGCTCGAGAACGACCGTGGGAACAGGAATGCAATGACGCGCTACCTCATTGAGTCCAAAAGCGTTACAGTACCAGGTTGAAGCTGTGTCGATATCTTCTACCGGCAGCGCAAGGACGTCGTCGGCATAGGGAAAAGCGGCTTCGTACAGCTTCGTCGAATCCATCTCCATATCTTCCTTTCTCCCTCTTGGGCTGGAAGTTTCGATATATCGGCGACCTCGAGGTCGCCTCACGTTACCCCGTTCAATGCATATTCGAAAATGTGGTAGTTCATCAGTTGTTCCGACGCTGCGCGCGCCCTGTATTTCCCGTTGAGCGGACGGTTCAGTATGAACGGGACCTCCTGCTCGGAAAGGCCGCCGTGGGAGCGGAGGCGCTCCCCATGAAGCCCTTCGAGATCGTGATCGGCCGGGGTCATGCCAATACAGAACCCGTCGGCTGCGATCGCCACGGCGTCGCCCTCGACGTCGAACGGGAGCTTGAAACGCGTCGCCGCGTCGCCTCGCTCTATGACAGTCTCGATCCCATCGATTGATTCCATATATCGAATCACGTCGCTGACCTTCAGGTCTTCGAAGCAGTAAACCCGGACAAATCCCCCCAACGAGCCATGATGTCCCACGAAATCGTCGGTGATGGGACAGATAACGCGCGTTTTTTCCGGGCTGAAGCGCCTGTTCAGCAGGTCCTGAAGATAGATGATATTGTACGCACCATCGGTTGCGCACTTGTCCTTCATACCGTGGTCGGCGACCAGAGCGACGATCGCGCCGAGGCGATCGAGCTTTGCGCATCGCCGGTCCAGCGATGCATAAAAACGGAGTGCCGCAGGATGGTCCGGCGCGTACTTATGCTGGACGTAGTCGGTTAGCGAGAGGTACGCCAGCCGCGGCCGGTTATCTTGTTCGAAAAAACGGATGCCCGCGTCGAGTACGAACAGCGACAGCGCGTCTGAATACATGTCGGGCAACGGTCGGCCGGCCCAGCCGAGCGCGTCGTGAATTCCGTTCTCGCGGGGGGTGCATCGGTCTGCGCATTGGGAGGAGAAGCAGATGTTGCCGTTGCCGACGTCCATTCCCTTGCCGAGTTGCCGACGGAGTTTGTCCTTCGCGGTGATGACGGCCGTTTCGACGCCGGCCTTGGAAACGACGTCGAAAATTGTACGCGAGCGCACCATCGCGGGGTCCGTCATGGCGATCGCCTCGCCGGTATGCCGGTCCAGGCAGAAATTGCCGGATACACCGTGCACAGCGGGTGGGGCGCCAGTGGCGATGGAGAGGTTGTTGGGATTGGTAAAACTCGGAATGACGCAGTGGGCGGTACCGGTGAACCCGGATTCCATGAATCGGGAAATGGCAGGAATCGCTCCGGATTTCCGCGCGGCCTTTAAGTACTCCGGGTCCCCGCCGTCGACGCAGATGACCGAGACGGAGGCTTGCGGAATGCGATAATTCACGCCGTTGAGTTCAATTCTCATAATTCCCGCACCGGCGACGGGACAATACAGCGGTCGAAGACGAGCCCCTCGGCTGCAGATCCGTCCAGCGCGGGCGTCCGCATAAAAGCCAGGCCGTAACAGGGGAGACGGTCCCGGCGTTGCCGGTCCGATTTTATCTGGAGGAGATTTGTCGCCATTTGCGTACCCTGCAAGAAGAATCGGCCGGCGAGACAGGATGAATCGGCGGCCGAATGGTGGGGTATCGTCGGGGCAGCACGCTACGTGCCAGGTATGGCCGGCACGTCTGCGATGGTCCGATCCTCCCATGAGCGGATGGCCGCTTCGATGACTTCCTGCACGGCGAGCCCTTCTTCACCGGACCCTTCGATTTCAGACTGGGGCGCGCCGTCGTCGAGTTGCTCGATCCATCGGTTGATGCGTCCGGCGAACGTGTCTTCGAAGACCAGGCCGCCCATAATGGAGTTGCGTACGACGGTGAGTTCCTCGGAACGTCTGGGGTAAAGGGTCAGATCCTCGAAGCAGTTGTCGAGGACAAAGCGGCCTTCGGTCCCCAGCACCTCGCAACGCTCCAGGTTATGAGCCGGGTTGGTGTCGTAGCTGCCGGTAAGATGACCCACAACGTCGTTCTCAAAGTGCATGTTGATCTGGGCATTGGACCAGCAGACCGTGGCGCTCTCTCCGCTGCGTCCAGGCGCCTTGTTCAGGAATGCCTGTACTCGCGCCACGTTGCCGCAGAAGTATCGCATGATGTCGATTGAATGGGGGTGCAGGGCCCTCAGGTGGAACCATGGGGACGTTTCGTTGGGATTGCCGATCCACATGGTCATGTTGATAAGCAGCAGGTGGCCGAGTCGGCCTTCCTCAATCCAGCCCCTGGCTTTCTCGGCGGGCTTAACAAACCGGTGATTCAGGTTGATGCCGAACCGGATGTCGCACACCTGCGCTTTTCTTACCATCTGACGGGCGTGATTGATATTGTTGCTAATGGGTTTTTCGCACAGGACGTTTACGCCGGCTTCCATGCATTGTATCGTGGGTTCGTAATGGTCGCTGCCGTTCTCAATGCCCCCGGTCGCCACGCTCACGGCGTCCAGTTCTTCGCAATTCAGCATGTCCCGGATGTTGTAGTAGGGCTTGGCGCCAAAACGCTCGGCCGCGCTGTCCGCGCGTTCCCTGACCAGGTCACAGACCGCCAGAAGGTCCGATCTTGCGTTGTTCACGTAAACTTCGGCATGCTGGCAGCCAATTCCGCGCATGCCGATGACGCCGACACGGATCATAACAACACTCCTTGCACAAGACCGAGGGGGGATCGATGCCGCTGGGCGGGTTGCCGCGTTCCACTTAAATTCATTTGAAAAGTGGACGGAAGTAATCGTACGACCGCCGGAGAACGCTGTCGATTTCCGGCAATGCCAAGTCTCTTGTTCCCACGATCTCCAGTACGGCGTATTCGAGACCCGGAATCGTCTTGAATGCGCTTGCCTGCGCGTGGAGATCCATATCTCCGTTGCCTGCCACCTGGTGTTCGACCGGCCCGATCGCGGTCTGCCGGCCCTTTACGTCGCGGACTCTGAGCGAAAAGAGAAACTCGCTGATCCTGCCAATGGTTTCTTCGGGCACCTCCTGCTGCGGGCTGCGCCAGATATGGGTAGCGTCGTAATTGATTCCCACCCGGCGGCGATCGACCTGCTGCATGAATCGATACGCCGTGTCTGTGTTGTAGACGGCGTTGCCAACGTGAGGTTTGATACTGAGCCTGACGCCACGGCGGGCGGCCTGGTCTGCCAGAACGTTGATTTTTTCGACTGTAGCGTTGAACGCCGATTCGTCGTCCGGCCTACCCCCTGGGCCCGTCGTAACGACAGGTGCGCCGACGGCCGCGGCGGCGTCCAGGATTTGAAGGAACCGTGTCTCGTCGTCCAGATTGCCGCTCGCACCCAGCGATTCGATTTCCAACTGGTGATGCTCAGCAAGGTTTCTGATATTCCCGTAATAGGCGTCGCCTGCGCCAATGGCCAGGTGGGGCGCCATCCCGGGAATACAGCAGAGTTCGATCGCCAGGTAGCCGGCAGCCCGGATCCGTTCCATGGCGACTTCCAGGTCGTACCCGCCATACAGGATCGTACTGCATCCGAGATCCATAAGTATCCTCTTCTTTTTCACAGGGATGGGTCGTGTCGCGGTATCGGCGGCCGTTAACAGTACGTTGATAAAGTCGCCCTGCAGTCGAGGCCGAAGACAAGGCGCGTGACCGCGTCGAATCGGGGATTCGGGGAGGGAGCGCAAGCCGGTAATTCGGCCACATGGGCCGGACGCAGCCCGGTTGGACTTTTTCAACGGGCTGTTAAGTAAGCGGTCGGACAGGGCTTTGTCAAGCCGAAAACCGGCCTGACACTCGCCCGCGGCTGAATTCCTGACTTGATCCTGAGCACAATTGCGATTATATTGGGATGGTGGCAACACTTCATAGTTCACGAGGTTTGAAACGTATTATAGCGGACGATACAGCGGTTTGTTGCAACCCGAAACCTCCGAGGGGGGAAGAAACATGAAAATCAGTGAGGAAATCCGGGAGGACGTTGCCGTGCTGACGGTAACCGGCGCCCTGATGTCCGGTCCTGAAGTGGCCGAGTTTCACGACCACGTCAAACGACTGGTCAAAGACGGCATATGCAGGATGGTTGTTGATTTTTCGAAAGTCAAATGGTTTGGCAGTTCGATGCTCGGCGTAATGACCGCCAGCCTGACCACCGTTCGGCATGCGGGCGGAGATATGCGGCTGACGGGCATCACCAGGAAAATCGAGAGCATACTGATGGTTACGCAGTTGGCCGGCATCTTCCGTACCCTCGACACCGTAGACCGGGTGGTGGCCAGTTTCAAGACACAACCGCCCGAATAGAAGATGACACCATCTGAAAGAACGTATGAAAGCGTCTTTGTCCATTGGGGATAAAGGCGCTTTCGGTCGTTTAGCGCCCATGAGCGGGCCACTGGAATTCTCTCTGGGTCTGCCTGCGGCGGCCATTCCCGGTCCCCGGCTTTACGCGGGATTCCATTGCCGCTTTTTTATTGATATCTGAACATTTGTATAGTATATTGAGAATCGGTTACCGGAAGCGGGTACGCACCGGGAATGAAATCCGGTAGGGTTCAATACTCCGCGTTACCGGTTACAAGCTTGGCGATTGGTTATCGGATGAGGTGTATGGTGAATGATATCGATCCGGACGGCCTCCGGATGTTCGATACCAGGGGCAGTCAATAGAGGATGGACGGTTTTTCCCACCAGAATCAACCGGGAAAGCATTGGATTCATGGAAACGCGTGATATTGTCATTAAGGGGGCGCGGGTTCATAACCTGAAGGATGTGAGCCTGACCCTGCCGCGAAATCAACTGATTTGCTTTACGGGTGTTTCCGGTTCCGGAAAGTCCTCTCTGGCCTTCGATACCATCTTTGCAGAGGGCCAGCGTCGTTATATAGAGTCCCTTTCCGCGTATGCCCGCCAGTTTCTGGGACAGATACGAAAGCCCGACGTGGACCAGATTACGGGCCTCTCGCCGACGGTGTCCATCGAGCAGAAGGCCGCCGCACGGAATCCCAGGTCGACCGTGGGCACAATGACGGAAATCTACGACTACCTTCGCGTTTTGTACGCAAGGGTTGGCGTGCCGCATTGCGTGTCGTGCGGAACACCGATCGGCGCACAGACACGCGACGGCATCGTGGACCGGATCATGGCGCTTGGCGCAGGAACGCGGATCCACGTCATGGCGCCGCTTATACGCGGGAGAAAAGGGGAGTATCTGGATCTGTTCGACGATCTCCAACGGGACGGGTACCTCCGTGTCCGCGTCGACGGCCGTATCGTGCCACTGACCGAGTCGCAGCGGCTCGAACGACACATCCGACACGATATCGACCTTGTCGTGGACCGGCTAGTCGTGCGGGAAGATGGACATGGGCGCATCGGCGAGGCGGTCGACGCGGCCCTTGGATATGGCGGAGGCACGCTGATTGTCGGATTCGAGGAAGACGAGGATCTGCTGCTGAGTTCCAGCTTTGCCTGCACCCATTGCGGATTGAGCGCCACCGAACCGACGCCTCAGTTGTTCTCGTTCAACAATCCGCAGGGGATGTGTCCCACGTGCAAGGGTCTCGGTACTCAGATTGCCCTGGACCCGAAACGCTCGGTACCGGACGACTCCGTGTCTGTAATGGACGGCGCAGTTGCGCCGCTCGGGGAGCCTCGAAACCGGTGGAAGATACACTATTACAACGGTGTATTGGCACGCCATGGCGTTGACGTGAATACACCGTGGAAGGAAATTACCGAGACCGCACGGGAGGAACTGCTGTACGGAGTGAAGAAGCCCATAACGCTCGAGTGGCAGAAACGTGACGGCAGAGTCTGGACGCATTACGATTCGTTCGAGGGAATCTTCCCGCCTCTGGAACGCAGGTACGCGGAGGGTGGATCACCGGCCTGGCGCCGAAGGCTGGGACCGTACATGCGGACGGGAAGATGTCCCACGTGCGGCGGCGCGCGGTTGAGGGGTGAAGCCGCAGCGGTGACTATCGCGGGAAAATCGCTGCCGGCGGTCGCGGCGATGTCGGTTGGAAACGCCTACGCATTCTTTTGCGGTTTGAATCTTACCGAAAGCCGCCGGATGATCGCGGAAGATGCACTCAAGGAAATCCTGGGCCGGCTCAGATTCCTGCTTGACGTCGGCCTTGACTATCTGACGCTGGAACGTACGGCGCCGACACTGTCCGGGGGCGAAGCGCAGCGCATCCGGCTGGCTGGTCAGATCGGCAGCGGCCTGGTCGGGGTCACTTACGTGCTGGACGAACCCTCGATCGGGCTGCACCAACACGACAACAGGAGGCTGCTGGACGCGCTGTGCCTGCTGCGGGACGCCGGCAATACCATCATTGTCGTGGAACACGATGAGGAAACGATGAGGAGGGCGGACTCGATCGTGGATTTCGGGCCGGGCCCAGGCCACCTGGGAGGGGAGGTGGTCGCTTCCGGTCCCTGGCCCGCGATCGCATTGTCGGAAAGGTCCAGAACGGGTGCCTATCTTGCCGGGAAAGAATCCATCGCAGTACCCGGCCGCAGGGCGCACACGGGACTGCATCTGTCCGTTTACGGCGCCAGGCAGAATAACCTGAAGGGAATCGACGTTGAACTCCCACTGGGCGTATTCACCTGTGTGACCGGGGTATCCGGTTCGGGGAAGAGTTCGCTCATCAACGACATTGTCTACCGGACGCTGGCGCGAGAATTGAATCGGGCCGAAACCGAACCCGGAGAATTCGACCGCATTGAAGGCATCGATGCGCTGGACAAAGTTATCGAAATCGACCAGCAGCCGATCGGGCGCACGCCAAGGAGCAATCCGGCCACCTATACCGGGGTGTTCGGCCCGATCAGGGCGTTGTACGCGGACCTTCCGGAATCCAGGGTACGGGGGTACCGGCAGGGACGGTTCAGTTTCAATGTGAAAGGCGGGCGGTGCGAGGCCTGCAACGGAAATGGCGCAAATATCGTCGAGATGGATTTTCTGGCCGACGTATGGGTGCCGTGCGACGTCTGTGAAGGAAGGCGTTTCAATCGGGAGACGCTGGACGTTCGGTACAAGGGTGCGTCCATAGCGGATGTGCTGGAAATGGAGGTGAAGCGGGCATGTACCTTTTTCGATGCCGTGCCACAGATCCATCGCATACTGGAGGTGCTGGTCGAGGTGGGGATGGGCTACGTGAAACTCGGGCAGCCGGCGCCAACGCTGTCCGGCGGAGAAGCTCAAAGGATAAAACTGGCTAAAGAACTGTGCCGCAAACAGACAGGTGCTACGCTTTATATTTTGGATGAGCCCACGACAGGGCTGCATTTTGCAGATATACAGAGTCTTCTGAAGGTGCTTCACCGGCTCGTGGAACTGGGCAATACTGTGGTGGTCATCGAACACAACATGGATGTCGTCAAGACTGCGGACTGGGTGATCGACCTCGGGCCCGGCGGCGGGGAAGCCGGCGGGCGCGTGGTGGTGCAGGGGACGCCGGAACACGTGGGGCGGTCCAGGCGTTCGCTTACGGCAAATCCTCTGCGGTCCGCATTGGTGAACAGACATGGCCCAGTGTCGACAGGCGGGGAAGATCGCCGTCAGGACGGGGCCAGGAAACTCGTTCGGGAGATCCAGGTAACCGGTGCGAGGGAGAACAATCTTCGTAACGTGGACGTGCGGATTCCACGGGAGCGGCTGACCGTGGTATCGGGTGTTTCTGGATCGGGAAAGTCTTCGTTGGCGCTGGATACGGTTTTCGCCGAGGGCCAGAGGCGATACGTGGAATCGCTCTCGGCATACGCGCGGCAGTTTTTGGGTCAGCTTCCCAAGCCGAAGGTCGAGCGCGTTATCGGTTTGTCGCCGGCAATCGCCATCGAGCAGAAAGCCGCCAGCAGGAACCCGCGCTCTACCGTGGGTACGGTAACCGAAGTGTACGACTACCTGAGGGCGCTGTTCGCGCTGGCGGGAGAGGTTCATTGCCCGGACTGCGGGGTGCGCGCCGGGGCGCTCGCGGTTCGGGAAATCGTCGACCGAATCCTTGGAATGCCATCGGGAAGACGGGTATTTCTGCTAAGCCCCCAGCGGCCGGGCAAGGGGGAGGACTATAACGGATTGATTTCCAGGGCCGCGCGGGCCGGATTCCTGCGGGGCCGGTTGGATGGGGACGTGTTTGACCTGAATACCGCCGCCGAGATCGACTATCGGCAGTCACACAGGCTGGAGATTCTGGTGGATCGAATCACGCTCCGGCCCGGCGTGCGAAAACGCATCGCTGATTCCATCGAGAAGGCGCTGGTGTTGTCGGGCGGCGTCGTCATCGTGGCGTCTCCCGACGATGACCGGGAAACCAGATTCAGCCAGGTTCTGTCCTGTCCGTCGTGCGGAAGAAGCTTCGAAGAGGTCACCCCTCAACAACTTTCGTTCAACAGCCATGAGGGCTGGTGTACCTCTTGCGAAGGTCTGGGCACCCAGAGGGGGATGGGCAAGAACACGCTGATTCCGGAGCCTCAGTGGTCCTTGTCCCGCGGGGCCGTTCCGATTCTCGGCGCACTGAAAGACGGTCCGTTGGCGGCATTGATTCGTTCGGTAGGCAAAGTGGGCGAGTTCGACCTGGAAACGCCGGTCGCGCAGATGTCACAGACGGCACAGGAAGTGCTGCTCTACGGAACCGGGGAACGATGGATTCAGGGCACGGACGGCATGCGATTCCAATACAAGGGTCTGTTCAATTCGCTGGAGGAGTTGGCGAGGCTTTCCCCGCGGTTTCGTGAAAAGATGGGCGATCTGGTAGAAGACGTGCCGTGTCGTGCGTGCAAAGGCGCGCGCCTCAAGCCGGAAAGTGCCGCCGTCCGTCTGCGCGGCATATCGCTTTGCGAATTGGTTGACCTGCCCATCGGCGCGTCAAGACGCTGGCTTATGGATCTGGCGCTGACCGGGCGAGAGCTGGACGCCGTCGGCGAAGTCCTCCAGGAAATACGCGTCAGGATGCGGTTCCTGCACGAAGTCGGCCTGGGTTACCTGTCGCTTTCGCGAAGGGCGCCCACGTTGTCGGGCGGCGAAGCGCAGCGGATCCGTCTCGCCAGCCAGATCGGTTCAGGACTGACCGGCGTCCTCTACGTGCTGGATGAGCCTACTATCGGACTTCATCAGCGGGACAATCGACGGTTGCTCGATGCCCTGCGTCAGTTGCGGGACCTCGGCAACACCCTCCTGGTCGTCGAGCACGATCGCGAGACGCTGGAAACGGCGGATCACATTGTGGATTTCGGACCCGGGGCCGGGGCTCACGGGGGAATGCTGGTGGCGGAGGGCCCTCCGAAACGCCTGAGTATTGAGAATGGATCACTGACGGCTAAATATCTGACTGGCGGGCTGGCCATCCCACAGCCGCCCCGGCGGACGCCGCTTAAAGGATGTCTCGAAGTGGTCAGCGCCCGCCACAACAATCTGAAGGGCCTGACCGTAAAGTTTCCGTTGGCGATGCTGATCGGCGTCACGGGTGTATCGGGGTCGGGGAAGTCATCGCTTGTAAACGACGTCCTTTACGGGGCGCTTGCCGCGAGGGTCAATCACGTCCCACGTTCCGCGGCCGAACACGACGAGGTCCGGGGGATGGACTGCATCGACAAGGTAATCAATATCGACCAGTCCCCGATCGGGTTCTCTCCGCGCAGCAACCCGGCGACCTACGTGAAAGTGTTCGACAAGGTTCGCAAGCTCTATGCACAATTGCCCGATGCACGGATACGCGGGTTTTCGCCCGGGCACTTCAGCTTCAATCACCGGAAGGGACGCTGCGACGCCTGCAAGGGGCTGGGTTCACGGTGTATCGAGATGCATTTTCTCCCCGATGTCTGGGTGACATGCGAGGATTGCAACGGGAAACGGTACAACCGGGACGTGGCGAGTGTGCTGTACAAGGGCCGGTCCGTTGCCGAGGTGTTGGAGATGACGGTCGACCATGCGCTACGGCAGTTCGCAAATGTGCCGGGAATCAGGCGAACCCTCAAGACCCTGGTTGACGTGGGACTGGGGTACATCAAGATGGGTCAGGCGTCAACCACGCTGTCGGGCGGCGAGGCGCAGCGGGTAAAACTCGCCAGGGAACTCGCTCGGCCCAGTACGGGAAAGACCGTGTATCTGCTGGACGAGCCCACCACCGGATTGCATGTTGCGGACGTGGCCAGGCTGCTCGATGTCCTGAATCGACTCGTAGACGCCGGCAATACGGTCATTGTTATCGAGCACAATCTGGATGTCATCAAGACGGCGGACCGGATCATCGACCTGGGGCCGGAGGGCGGTGATGAGGGCGGGTACCTGGTTGCGGAGGGCACGCCTGAGGATGTGGCACGAGTCGATGCATCGCACACGGGCCGGTTCCTGAGAACGGTGCTCGACCACGGCAACGGGCGTGTATCGGAATCGCCCGACGTTCCCGCCTGAGGCGCCCTGTCGCTTCAGGTCATTCGCAAGATGCATCCGTACTGAGTGTACCATAGCGCCTGTAACGGAGTTCCACGGTCAACATTCGGGGGAATAACATGGTAGTCGCAACCCGGAATTCGTCTGAGAAATCCAGGAACGCAGCCGATTTCGTCGGCGACGGACACGGCGACCAGGAGGAAATCTACGCGGCGATTCAATCGCTTCCGCCGTCGGGCGGCACGGTCGTCCTGAAGGAGGGTGTCTACGACATCCGCAGGGTGGCGGGTACCCTCGGCGGGCTGATCATCGACCGGAGCAACGTGACGCTGGCAGGGCAGGGCGCCGCGACCCGGCTGATTCTGGCGGCCGAACAGAATACGAACGTGATCCGCATTATCGGGAACGGCATAGGGAATATTACAATCAGGGATCTCTGGGTGGACCAGAATAGAGACCGGAATCCGTACAATGGCGCCGAGCTCCATAGTATCTCCCACGGCCGGTTCGAGTACAACGGCATCAAAGCATTCTGTGCGGCACCCGGTGGATCCTGTCCGAAGCCAACGCACAATATTACCATACAGAACTGCACTGTGCTTAATGCCCAGCGACTTGGCATTATGCTTCAGGGGCCGAATATGAGGGTAATAAACAACCTGTTGGGAAATGCGAATTCAGACGCCGTGGAGCTTCTGGGCGGCCCTGGTTTCGTGATGGGCAATTTTGTGGAAATTACAGGACGAACACACGTCGCCGTGGGATCCGATGCGGGAGACTCGATCGTTATGGCGAATAACCAGGTTTTCGTGCGCAAAGGTGGTGACCTGGACATTGCGTTCCGGTCCTGGACCGAATCCGAGCGCCATGTGATTTCAGGAAATATCGTTACTGTGGATAAGGGTGGGAGTCTGGGGCTGGCGATGGATGTGCGGGGTTTCAACACGGCCGTTTCCGGAAACGTGATTCGGGGGCCGCATCCGAAAGAGCGCCTGCCACTGTGGCTCACCGGGGCCGGCATGTCGATTACCGGAAACCACTTTCATAATGTCGACCTGATTGTCAACGACCAGACCGGAACAGACCGGCCGATTCTTGTTCAGGGAAACGCAATGGAGAACTCGGCGGTTGTGCGTAAAGAGGGTAACGTGGTCTGATCGACCGGAGACGTGGATCGATGAATCTGGAGATATCCAAACGCGTTTTCTTCAGTTTCGCCTGGAAGTGTCCATACCGGAAAGAGCCGCCGTGCATGGACGGAGACCTGCACGATTGGGACCGGACCTTCCGGATACCGGACCTTACGGCTGTGGACGGACGAGTGGCGTTTGCCGATGTTTACGCCGCCTGGAACGAGCACGGCCTTTATTTTGCCGTGGATGTAAAGAGGGCGGCCGGCGCTAACGTGGACGACCGGCGTCCGCTACAGGGAGATGGCCTGCAAATCTGGCTGGATACCCGGGATGTTCGCAACGCACACCGTGCAAGCCGGTACTGCCACCACTTCTATTTCCTGCCTGGAGCAGGTAGCCGGAAGCCGAGGGGTGGACAGGTACGAATCCGGCGGGCCCGCGGGCACTCGAAGCTCTGCGAACCCTCGGAATTGCCGGTGGCCAGCGATGAATCCGGAACCGGATACCGCATGGAGGTGTCTTTGCCGGCCGAATTGTTGACAGGGTTCGATCCGGAAGAAAACCGTCTCTTGGGATTTACCTATTTGCTGCAGGATCGGAAACAGGGTCGACAGTTCTGGACCGCAGACGAGCCGCTTCCGGTTTCGTACGATCCGAGCCTCTGGGGCACCGTTGAACTTGCAGAATGAACCGGGCGGCGGTAAGTCGAACCCATTGCACAAACTTCGAAGCGTCGCTATTCGCACGAAGGTCGACGCTTTTTTGATTGGTGAGGGTGTGGTTGTTCGAAACCGGTTGCTGGCGGGAATGGTCGCATCGGATGACGCCTGACATTGAGATTCGAGGTTGGTGACCAGGCAGGTATAAGAGGACGTGAAAACTATGGATTCATTGCATGAGAATCCGATCCACGGCATCCCGTCTCGTGTACGCGCTGTTCTGGATGACGGCGAGATGCCCTTGCTGCATGCCCGTTCGGACATTGACGCCCTTGGCTGCTATGGCGCGCAGTCGGTGGTCGTGACACGAAAACGGATTCTTGTGTTGGATGAAAGAGACACACGACCCACAGTGGACGTTCCCCTGGAAGATGTGAGGTGCGCCAGAACAGAACCCCTTGTGGGAGGTGCAGAGCTGGAGATCGAACGCAAGAGCCTGCCAACAATACGTGTACTACATTCCCAGACCCGTGCGGGGGAGTTTTCGGAGTTGGCCCGCGGTATTGAGCGGCTCAGGACGTCCCAGCGGCTGTTAGCGGGTATCGCGCCCGAGCGGAGTCGATGCGAGACCTGTGGGCGGCTGTTGCCTGAGAAGAACGGGATCTGTCCTGCATGCCTGAAACGGATGGATGTGCTGGCACGAATCGCACGGTACCTTGCGCCGTATGGAAGACGTGCGGCGTTGCTTGCGCTTGCAACCGTCGTCACAACGGCCGCCGAGTTGATTCCGCCTCAGATTACCCGGCTGATCGTGGATGAGGTCCTGGCGCCCGAAGCGACGTCTGACGTTGGCGGTCGGCTGGAACTGTTGGTTCACCTGGTGCTTGCTCTCGTGGGCGTACGGTTGATTACCTGGGGAGCGGAATGGCTGCACGGATGGACGACGACCTGGCTGAGCGCGAGGGTGACGGCCGACATTCGAAGTCAGCTGTATCGACGCCTGGAACTGCTTTCGCTTCAGTTCTACGACAAGCGTCAGGTCGGCGGGCTCATGTCACGTGTGACGAGGGACACCGAGCGATTGCAGCACTTTCTGGTCGACGGATTGCCCTATCTCATCACCAACAGCCTGATGTTTCTGGGCATTATGGTCGCGCTGCTGCTGATGAACTGGCGCCTTACGCTCCTTGTGCTCATTCCCATGCCGCTTGTTGTGGCCGGAACAGCTGTCTGCTGGAAACGGATGCGCACCCACTATGCCAGGTGGTACAGATGCTGGTCTGAATTGATCGCCCGCGTGAACGAAGCCGTTGCAGGCATTCGGATCGTTAAAGCGTTTACTCAGGAGAAACGAGAGATCGAAGTATTCGAGCGGTGTAACCGTGACCTTACGTTTAGGGCCGTACGGGCGGAAACCAGTTGGGCGGTCTTCTGGACCACGACGACTTTTCTGAGTAGCCTGGGCGTGTTGATTGTCTGGTTTTTCGGGGGACAGAAGGTGCTGGGCGGGGAGTTGACACTGGGCACGCTAATGGCGTTCTACAGCTACATGTGGCTCCTCTACGGCCCGCTGCAGTGGTTCGGCATGGTGAGCAACTGGATGTCACGTGCGCTGACCGGGGCCGAGCGTGTCTTCGAAGTCATCGATACTCCGCCCGAAGCGTACGATGACCCCGGTGCTGCCTCCTTGCCGACAATGGAAGGTCGAGTCCGGTTCAGAAATGTGACCTTTGGCTATGACAAATCCAAGCCCGTTTTGCGGGAAATCGACCTCGATGTCGAGCCGGGAGAGATGATCGGACTCGTGGGCAAATCGGGTGTGGGCAAGACAACGCTGGTAAACCTGATATGCAGATTTTACGACGTGGATGCGGGAGGAATCGAGATCGACGGTATGGACGTCCGTAATATTCGGCTGGAGGATCTGCGCGCTCAAATCGGCATCGTCCTTCAGGAACCTGTTCTATTCAGCGGTACCATTGCGGAGAACATCGGTTACGGCAAGCCCGGCGCCGGTCTCGATGAAATCATGGACGCGGCGAAGGCGGCCAATGCGCATGCCTTTATCGTGTCCAGGCCCGATGGATATGATTCCGACGTTGGAGAGAGGGGAGGGAACTTGTCGGGAGGTGAAAAACAGCGGGTGTCGCTTGCGCGGGCAATCCTCCACGATCCGAGGATTCTGATACTGGACGAAGCAACATCCAGCGTCGACGTTCAGACGGAAGTCCAGATTCAGGAGGCGGTGTCTCGCCTCGTACGCGGTCGGACGACGTTCGCGATCGCGCACAGGTTGTCCACGCTTCGGAACGCGGACCGCCTGGTTGTTCTGGATGGCGGGCGGATCGTAGAGGCAGGCACGCACGGTGAGTTGTTGTCGAAGGAGGGCGTGTTCTACAATCTGGTGCGCCTGCAGCAGGAAGTTTCCGAAATCATCGCCGTAAAGGCGTAGTCGGGTCCTGACGATACCCTCGGCCTGGCTGTGTTGGTAAACACTATGAGTGCGTTCAAAGAGGCGTTGCCGGCATCCGTGTCGGAGATGCTTGGAAGAAAAGGCCTGAACGATGAGCCGGCGCTTATGCACGTAGCGACGGATCTGCTGCCAAACCGGCAGTTCGGCCGGCAGTGGGTCGTCGTTACGGCGAGGCGGATAATCCTTGTGCCCCACGATGGCGAAAGAGATATCGTGGTGGTGCCGATGGGTGAGATGGCGGGTGTGCGGACGGAAGAGGAAGTGGGTGGGGGTTGCCTGGCGGTCGATCGGCAAAAGGAAGGCCCGCTTTTTGTGCCATATACACAATCGCTGATTTCCAAATTCGCCGAGGTGGCGGAGGGCATCCGGCAGTTGTCGGAGGGCAAGGATCTGTCTTTGCCGGAGGAAGTAGAGCGGGCACGCTGTGACGCGTGCGGCCGGCTGCTGCCTGAAAAGAACGGAATCTGTGCGGCGTGCATCAGGAAATGGCATACGTTGCGCCGTCTTCTCCGATTTCTCACGACGCAGCCGTGGCGGCTGGCATCAGTCGTGATACTGACCCTTATCTCAACCGCGCTGGAACTGGTGCCGCCCAAGATTACGCAGCATATTATCGATGACGTGCTTACCCCCCGCGACAACTTCAACCTGCTGGTCTGGCTCGTGTTCGGTTTGCTGGGGGCGCGATTGCTGTTCTGCGCGGCTGCGGTGACTACGGAATGGCTTTCCCTGCGCCTTGGACATCGGGGCGTGCAGGACATTCGGTCGGACCTTTACCGAAAGCTGCAGTTTTTGCCTCTGCGGTTTTACGATCGTCGCAGCACGGGCAGTCTCATCTCGAGGATGTCGAACGACTCCGACAGGCTGGAGGGGTTTCTGGCGTCTGACCTGCCTCTGGTCGTATCGAAGGTCCTGCTCTTTGCGGGGATTCTGGGCCTGTTGTTGGCGACAAACTGGAAGCTTGCGTTACTCGTACTGTTACCCGTTCCCCCGATTGTGCTGGGCGGAAGTCGCATCTGGAAGCGTGTGATGCGCCACTGGATCCAATGGGGATCGAGGTGGTCGCGCCTTTCGTCGCACCTGAGTGAATCAATTGGCGGCATCCGGGTGGTAAAGGCGTTCGCACAGGAATCCCGTGAAAGCGAGCGATTTGACAGGCGAAACGAGGATCTGCGCAAGGTGACTGTTGCTGGCGAGCGGAACTGGTTTGTGTTCTTTACGGTGACGAATTTCCTGATGAGTTGGGGCGTGTTTCTGGTCTGGTATTTTGGAGGCCGTCAGATTCTGGGCGGTGAGATGACGCTGGGCGCCCTGGTCGCCTTCATCAGCTATCTGTGGATGTTGTACGAGCCATTGCGGTGGTTTGGCGAACTCTACAATGTTCTTCTGCGGGCGTTCGCCGGCGCCGAACGGATTTTCGAGGTCACGGATTCATTACCGGAAACCCGTAACACTACAGATGCCGTTCCACTGCCGCGAATGGAGGGGCAGGTCGCGTTCCGGGACGTGACTTTCGGTTACGACCGTGGAAAGCCCGTTCTGAAGGGTATAGATCTTGTTGCGAAACCAGGAGAGATGGTCGGCCTCGTCGGGAAATCCGGCGCCGGCAAATCCACGCTGATCAGTCTGATTTGCCGTTTCTACGATCCTGACAGGGGACGCATTGAAATCGACGGTACGGACATGCGGGAGGTTTGCCTGGAAGACCTGCGATCCCGGATCGGCATGGTTCAGCAGGAGCCATTCCTTTTTGACGCGACGATTGCCGAGAATATCGCGTACGGCAAGCCGAATGCGACGTTCAGTGAAGTCATTCGGGCGGCCACTGCGGCGGAGGCGCACGAGTTCATCGTACAAAAACCGGACGGGTACGATATGAAGGTGGGAGAAAAGGGAGGGAAACTGTCGGGCGGCGAAAAGCAGCGGATATCAATCGCACGCGCGATTCTGCACGATCCGCGAATTCTGATTCTGGATGAGGCGACGTCTTCGCTGGACACCCGGACGGAGTGGAAGATCCAGAAGGCCATCTCGCGTCTGGTAAAGGGCCGCACGACCTTTGCGATTGCACACAGGCTATCCACGTTGCGCATCGCCGACAGGCTTGTGGTGTTGGACGACGGCAAGGTGGCCGAAACCGGTACCCACCACGAATTAATGTCGCGTAAGGGTTTCTTCTACCGCCTCGTGAAGAGCCAGCAGGAAACATCGGCGGTAATGGCTGTCGGCGGCGGCAAGGACGAAACGGGAAGGAATTGAGGATTGCAGGAAACCATGGATACGGAATATAAAGACGGATGGAAACCCACGCCGATCGACGTGACCCATCCACAGGATGTGGATACCGGCAATATCAGAATCTTCCGGGAACCGGCCTGGCATCTGCGCATGACCATTGAATGCGATCGCTCGTATCTGACGGTGAAGATCGTCCGTGCGGTCCCGTTGTCGGAACCGGACCGGTACATCTGTTTCCTCGACGCAAACGACGAGGTGATCTGCATGGTCGACGACGTCCGCAAACTCCCCAGGGCGTATCAGGACATCATCCGGGAGGAACTGGCACGGCGGTATATGACCTCGCGGATTGAACGGGTTCACTCGATTCGCAGCGAATACGGGGTCTCTTACTGGGACGTTACCACGGACCGGGGACCGCGGGATTTTGTGGTAAAGAACGTGGGAGAGGACGCCAGGTGGCTGGACGAAAAGCGCGTGTTGATTCTGGACGTGGACGGCAACAGGTTTGAGGTGGCGGACCTCGGCGCGTTGGACAAGAGGAGTAGAGGGCTGGTTGAGATGGTCCTGTAACGTAAACGGGTCAGCCGCGGTCTCTCGTACACGACGCGGGAGGTGTCCAAAAATTTCCATGTGTTGCCGGCGAAAAACGCCCGACGACTAAATCTCCCACATCCGTTTGTATCTGTCCTCCTGTTCCAGTGTGATGGACTGGTCGTAAACCTGTTGCAGCAAACCCAGAGCCTCAAGGGCCTGTTCGGCGCCACATTCCGGTTGTCTGTCCTTTCGAATCGACTCGATGAATTCGGTGTTCTGGACCAGGACGTCGTCTTCCAGGGTGTCGTCGTTCTGGAAGAGGGTTTTGTCGTTTAGCGTGACCTGGTTGCCTGTGACGACGAGGGTGCCCGCGTCGCACAGGTAGATATTGTTGCTGACGCCCGCTCGGGCGTTGTAGGAAAGACTGAGTGCCGCAATGGTTTCCGTGGTATATCGGAGCAGCATGCTGACGTCGAGCGACGTGCCGGTTCCCGCGTCGAGCGGGCTGAGTTCGCCGCGAATCCTGCGGACGGGTTCGTCGATGGTCCAGAGGGAGTAGTCGAGCACGTGGCAACCATGGTGGAACAGAACATCGTCCGTCCAGCTCCGCCTGTAGCCTGTCCATCCGACGTCGTCGCGGCGCAACTGAAATTCATGGACATGGTGTTGGTGCACGTGGCCTGCCTTGCCGCTGGAGATAATATCCTTGACAAAACGTCCGGTGCGGTTGAAACGGCGGGTGTGGGCAACCAGCAGCTTGTTTCGGGATTTTTTCGCGAGGCCGGCGATCTCGGCGGCGCCTCTGTGTGACAGCGCCACGGGGATTTCAACCAGGACGTTCTTGCCGGCCTCCAGCGCCAACCGGGTCTGTTCGTAATGCACCTCGCTTGGTGAGGCGATAACAACCGCGTCGATATCAGGGTCGGCCAGGGCTTCTTCGTAGCTGGTGGTGGCGTTTTCAAAGCCCCACGCGTCCCTGAACGATTCGGCCGGTTCGGCTCTGCGCCCGACGACGGTACGAAGGCGGACCCCCGGAATACGGCTGAGCGCGCGCGTGTGGAAGAGCGCAATGCCGCCGTACCCCACGATGGCGCAGCTGATGGTGTGCATGGAGACTCCCTTTGGATCCCGTGAATTCGAAGTTTCGCGCGAGGTATGGCGCCCGCTGGACTGATTTACACAGATTGTCTTCCGGACAGATCACCGGTCCGTTTGCCGGATGTCTCCCAACCTGTGGTGCAGGGATTGAAGCGCCGGAAATATTCCGCGGTAGACGGTCTGAAATCCGGTTTCGTAGATCTCGACCTGCTCCGCGTTCGGCTCTATCGTCCAGCTGTCGTAGGTCAGTTCTTTCAGCGCAGAGTCGATGTCGGCGTAAACGCCAGCGCCGATGCCACCCAGTACCGCGGCGCCCAGAGAGACGGATTCCTCCACGTTTGCAACCGAGATCCTCTGGTTGAATACCGAGCTCTTGATTTGCATGAGAAGCCGGTTGCGGGTGTTTCCGCCGATGGCTACAATTCGTTTCGGTCTGTCGATTTCAGGATTGGACACGATGGCTTCAAGGCAGAGACGGCACTCGTAGGCTAAGCCCTCGAGCACGGCCCGAAACAGGGTCCCGCGGGTTACGTCGGCGGTGAGACCAACAAACGCGGCCCTCGATCCGGGGTCGTTGTTCGGAGGATTGCCGAGTCGAAGGTGAGGCTGGAAGTGGACGCCCAGGCTTCCGGGAGGGGCCGTTTCCGCTTCCGAGATGAGGGTGCCGTATTCGACGTTATTGGCGAGAAGGTTGCGGATCCACTCAACGCAGGCCCCGGAAGTGTAGATGCTTCCCAGGATATAGTACCGATCCCGGGCGACGTGGGCACCCGTGGTATACCCCTGCCGGGCAAGCTGATCGCTGAGCCACGCGCGACGGCCCGCTATACAGACCGCTTCTGCTGTGCCGAGGGAATTAAGCAGCGTACCGGGTTCGGTGGCGCCCGCGGCAAGCGCTCCGCATATGTGGTCGTGGCCGCCGGTTGTCACCTGTACGCGGGACGGAAGGCCGGACGCCCTCGCAACGTCGGGCAGGATCCGGCCAAGCAGCGTGCCGGAGGGCAATGCCGGCGCAAACAGTCCCGGAGGAACCCCCGCTTCATCCAGCAGGCCTGAATGCCAGTCCCGCCGGTGAAGGTCAAAGACGAGCATCCGGGAAGCGAGAGAATAGTCGGTTGCCTTCTGGCCGCACAGGCGGAACGCGATATAATCTGCGACGTTCAGCCACGAGACCGTGCTCGTGTAAGCCTGCGGGTTGTTTTCTTTCAACCAGAGGACCTTGCAGAGACCGAAAATGGGCTTCAGCGAAAGCCCCGTAATGGCGTAGATCCGCTCTTCGCCGACGGTCTTGCTCAGCCACGCGGCCTGGCTTGACGTCCTCCCGTCGAACCAGGCGATGACGTCGGCGGTGGGGCAGTCTCCCGCGTCAAGGGGGACGCCGGACTCGGCCATACTTGAAACGGCGATACTCGAAACCGTGTCCGCGGCATCCAGTTGCGAAACCGCGTCCCTCAACACAGTCAGCGTACACGTCCACAATTCATCCGGAGTGTGATAGGCCCAACCGGGTCGGGGGTAATGGATTGGCGTCGGCACGCTCGCGGAGGCCTGAACGCGGCCGGCGGTATCGAAGACAAGCGCCTTGATATTCGTGGTGCCGATGTCGATTCCAGCCAGTAAAGGATAACGGGACATAACCTTGAATTGCGTGGCATTGGACCGGTTGTCGTTGTATCCCACGTCAGCGGACTCCGGACCGCCCTGATTGCGGCAAGGAGATTCACGTTGACAGATGGGCCAATGGTACCTACTAATAGACGAATGTCAAGTCCTAACATAGACATCAAAGCTGTTGAGCGCTTCACAGGACGACCCGTTCAGCGGTTTGAAGGCGAGGTCAGCGCCTGGGAGTGACCGGTCCGATAGATTCGTTGGATTGAGGAATGTGATGCCTGAACTGCCGAGGATGTATCCGGTCTGGGTCGACGTGAAAAATACACGTGTCTACGGGATCGACGATGACGACTGCGGCGCACTTTGGTTTACGGGCAGTCTGCCTGCGCTCCACCGGTACGAACCCGAGTCAGGGCAGATCGACACGATTTCGATTCCCGAAAAACACGGGGGAAGCCAGTGTCTCTGCGCCGGGGGCAAGGTCTACGTCCTGCCGCAGACAAACGGAAAGTTTACGGTATTCGACGTTGCGGCGACACGCGTGTACCACGTCGACAAGCCGTTTCCGGAGGCGAACCTCTGGTACGGTCACGCGGATAAGGCGCGCAACGTGCTTTATATGCCTGAGCGGTCGAGGCCGTGTCTGGTGATCTGGGACGTTGAGACGGAACTGGGGGAGGTCCTTGAATATCCGAAACCCGGCGTGCTGCCGGATATAGGGGAGGTCGATTGGCCCGAGCGGCTGGAGATATTTGCGGTTCCACGAAACGACGGCGTGCATCGCCGCGTGTACTACGATCCCGAGGTGCGCGGGTTCCTGGCGGAAGATTCGCATCCGGCGCCGCCGTCGCGACCGGGAGCGCGTGCTGAGCGGTTTGTCGTGAATTACAGGGAGGGTCGGCTCATCCGGCTGGACCGTCGTACGGGAGAGACGTACGAACGGGATGTGCCGGGATGGAAGGAGGACTTCGGATTCATCGGCGGCGGGGTTTTTTACCAGGAGTGGCAGTTGAACAACCTGAGCACGTATGATTCAGGATTCCGGTACGACGAGAAGACCGGCGATTATATTCAGATGAAAGAAGATCCGCACATCGGTGTGGACGGATTGCCTTATCACTTCATGGACCGCTTTATCGCCTATCACCCTGAAAGCGATACGTTCGATCTGCTGGTTCCCGATGTGCCTCAATCGCGATACCCACAGCTGTGTTACAACAAAGTTGCGGACGGACACCTCTACATAACGGCAAACGACATCTGGTCAATAGAGAAACGG
Source organism: Candidatus Latescibacterota bacterium (assembly GCA_963662665.2). GTDB lineage: Bacteria > Latescibacterota > UBA2968 > UBA2968 > JAAXHE01. The sequence continues at coordinate 62,983 of CAXXJS010000020.1, read as the reverse complement.
CGTCCGCTGGGGGCTATCGAGAACCCCGTGGGCCAGTTGATGGTCCTGCAGACCCGCCGTACTGAAGATGGATGAACGGAAGACGCCGGTGATGCATTGCGGGCCCTTCCCGTGACGTTTTCCGTGGACGCAGTCACCCGATCACCAGAATGCTGCCAGAGTCAGACGATAGGAGGCAACGATGGAAAGCGTAGGGTTTATCGGACTGGGTATTATGGGCAAACCAATGGCGATCAATCTTATTAAGGCCGGGTACGATCTCACGTTCTACGCACGTCGTGCGGAGATCATTGCCGAAATGGAGGGTCAGGGCGCACGGTCGGTGGGGTCTCCGGCTGCCGTCGCGGAAGAAACAGACATTGTGATTACAATCGTAACGGCCGATCCGGAAGTTCGCGAAGTGATCATTGGCGACAATGGCGTGCTGAAGGGCGCGTCCGAAGGAAGCCTGATTGTGGACATGAGTACGATTTCACCGCTTACGATCAGGGAAATAGCCGAAGAGGCGTCCTCAAAGGGTGTCGCTGTGATGGATGCGCCGGTAAGCGGGGGTGATACGGGTGCGATAAACGGGACACTAACGATCATCGCCGGCGGAGACGCAACAGACTTCGATCGGTGCAGAGGGTTGTTCAACGCGATGGGTAACGAGGAAAATATCTTCCACGTCGGTCCGGTTGGCGTGGGGCAGACCGTGAAGATCGTCAATCAGCTCATCGGCGGCGTCAATATGGCGGCAATCGCGGAGGGGTTGATCCTCGGCATCCGGGCGGGGGCCGACCCCGAGGTCATGCGGCAGGTTATCAGCGTGAGTTCGGCCAATTCCACGTTGTTTCAGATGCGGGTATCGGACTTCCTGCTGGCGAACTCTTTCGAGCCGGGATTTATGCTGGATCTGATGAAGAAGGATCTGGCTATTGGCGTGGACCTTGGTAAAGCACTGAACGTGCCTATGCCGATTGGCGCAGCGACCTACCAGATGTATGCAGCCGCCAGCGGCCTGGGCGCAGGAGAGTTGGATTTTTCGGCGGTATGCAGGGCGGCTGAACATTTGAGCGGAACCAGCATCCCACAGAATTGCTGATACGGGTCACGCGGTACCGTATTTCCCAAGAAAACGTTCTCTCAACACGGCCTTCCGCACTTTCCCCGTGGCGGTTGTTACCGGGAGTTCGCTGACGATTTCAACCCATCTGGGTTTCTTGAACCCCGCCAGACGGATGCGCACGTAGTCGGAAATCTCGTCGGGCGCGAGGTCTGCGCCGTCCTCTGCCACAACCGCCGCCAATACGGACTCGCCCCATTCTCTGTCCGGGATGCCGACCACGGCAGCGTCGCGGATTTTCGGGTTTTCTCTCAACAGGCGTTCGATTTCCAGCGGATAGACATTTTCCCCGCCGCTGATGATCAAATCCTTTGCCCTTCCCGACAGGTAGAGAAAGCCATCGTTGTCCATTCTGCCCAGGTCTCCGGTGTATAGCCATCCACCCTTCAGCGCCTCCTTTGTTTTCTCCGGCATGTCCCAGTATCCGAGCATCGTAGACGCCGTCTTGGCGACAACCTCGCCTACCTCTCCGTGAGTCATCGGATTGCCGCACGAATCCACGACGCCGAGTTCAACCGACGGCAGGGGTCGGCCCACCGAGCCGAGTTTGCCCATGTCTCTTGCCGTGAGACGGCAGACCGTAAGGATGCAGCCGGCCTCCGTGAGTCCGTAGGTAACGTAAACGTCGCTTTCGAATGTGGTCAGGATATCCTCGAGCAGCGCCGTCGGGAAGGTGTCCGACGAACCCAGACAGCGCCGGACCGAAGTCACGTCGTATTTCTTACGGTGCTGCCGTACAAGTATCCAGCGCCAGACCGTCGGCACGCAGAAAATGTTGGTTGCCTTGTGCGTAGAAACCGCCGTCAGGATGGCGTCCGGATCCGCACCGTCCAGAATCACGAGGCTACCGCCCACCAGGAAGTGTGGAAGGACCAGACAGTCCGGCCCGCCGGTGTGGAAGAGCGGGTAGACGACCAGTCCTACGTCATCGCTGCGACCACCGGTTGAGTGGGCGAGGGAGAGGGCCTGAAGGTAATGGCTTTTGTGTGAGAAAACCGCGCCTTTGGGAAAACCAGTCGTGCCGCTCGTGTATAGAATAATGTGTGGATCGTTCTCGTCGGGTTCGACTTCCGGTTCGACATTCGGGGATCCGGCCGCCACATCCTCCAGGCGGCTGCCGCGATTGTCTCCGATGGTAAGCTTCCATTCCAGTCCGGATAGATCGCCGACGCCGGCAACGACGTCCGCGAAGCGACAGTGGAAGATCAGGCCGCGAGCGCCGGACTGTTGAAGCGTATAGCGGACTTCACGGCTGCGATACCAGAAATTGACCGGAACCATAATGGCGCCGAGTTTGGCCAGTGCAAAGTAGAGTGCGACGTACACGGCGGAATTACGACTCAGAACGCCAATTCGATCTCCCTTCCGGACGCCAAGGCCCAGCAGGCCGTTGGCAAAACGATTACACCGGTCATTCAATTCGCTGTACGTCAGCGTGCAGTTGCCGTAGATAATGGCTGTTTTGTGCCTGAGGCCGGGATCCCGAGCGTTTTTCTGAAGGATCTTCCCCAAAACCATGCTGTCCATCGTCCATCCTGTCCCGGAAAACCACCAGGGGCGCGATAACTCTGCACGCGCCCCTGCGGTATTTATACGCTTATGCCACGTAAAGGAATCTACTTCGGCAGTACCCCCAATTGGTCCGCAAATCGCCTCCAGGTGTCCATGGTACCGTCATTAAAGGTGACTTTGAAGACGACACTGTCGACCACTGCAATGCTGATGTCTTCGTAAATCTGGGTCGCGCCGTCGGCATATTTGAGGGTAACGAGGTTACCGTTTACGACCATGTCGCCGGTTGCGGCATAGTCCGGCGCATTCAGACTCGCGTGAGATGATGTTCTATAGCCGCCACCGACATCCATATATTCGCTAAGGGTGAATGACTGTGACTCCACGGCGTCCGACTGAAAGCTGTAGGTGAAACCTGATACCTGGATATGATCCTGGCCGACCGAGATTGAGGCCGTGACATGAGCTGTGGTCAGGCCGGTGGGGTACCACTCGTAGTGGCCGCTTACGGCAGGCGGTTGCAGAATCTTCCCGTCTGGCATCTGTCGACGTTCCAGACGCCATTTTCCGCGAAATGCGAACTGGTGTTGGGTTTCGTCGGCACAACCTGTGATCAGAGAAGCCGCCAATACAACGAGCAGCGTGCGGGTCAGGGATTTGACCATCCATTGTCCTCCTCGCCTTATTCGAGAGAAACGGTCCCCGCTCCTGTTGAAAAGCCTCGTGCGGCGTCGGTATCGTAGACCAATCGCGCGTATCACTGCCAATTTTTCACGAGCCGGGGTTCTCAGACGGGGTTTTCGATGCAGAATCGATGTACCATCCTTGTGAAGATGTCCGAACCCCTCAGGAGTTGATCCCTGGCGATCCATTCGTCCACCGTGTGCGCCTGCTGGATATTGCCAGGTCCCATCACAACCAGATCCATCGTCTTTCCGAATACCATGCCATCCGTTCCATAAGCGACGGTCTTGGGTTTTCTCTTGCCGGTGATCTGAAGGGCCTCGCGCACAATTGGAGAATCGGTGTTCGTGCTGAGCGGATCGAGGGCTTTCGGCAGCTCAATCCTGATGCCATGTTTTTCCGCCAGGCGAACCATGCGTTTAATGACGGGCTTCCAGTCCTGGTCTGGCATGGGACGACAGTTAATGGTTGCCCGACTGACGGGCGCGGTGACGTTCGCGGCCGTATCGCCATCGGAAAAGACAATATTCAGCGTTCCGTGGGGTGGATCGAAAGCCTCGTTTCGAAACCGGGGATCGGTGCGCAATGTATCGTCCAGCCTGACAACATCATTCAGGAACGGGATGAGTTTGTGGTTCGCATTCACACCCTTGCCTGTACTGCTGTGCGCTGCTCTGCCCGTCGCAACGGCTGCGAACTTGAGCGAGCCCTTATGGGCATATACCACGTCGAGGAGCGTGGGTTCGCCGACGATACCGTATCGGACATTGGACGATTTGAGCGTTTTCGACCTGAGGGCAACGGCCCTGGCCCCGCCGCAGTCGGTTTCTTCGTCGGCGGTGACGATCACGTAGACGGGTACTTTCAGTTCTTTCTCGGTGAAGGCGTTCGCAGCAGCGATCATACATGCTACGGACCCCTTCATGTCCGCGCTGCCACGTCCGTAAAGCCTGTCCTTTCTGGACGTAAGCCTGAACGGGTCCGAATCCCATCCCTCGGCGGGAACCACGTCCGAATGGGCGAGTAGAGCGATGCCCCCTTGACCCCTGCCTTTTTTACCGACTACGTTTGATTTCGGCGTGCCTTCGTGGTCCTTGTAATTGACGAATTCGACCGACATGCCCGCCTTGTGCATCCATCCGGAAATAGCCTGGGATACCGGTGTATTGCTGAACTGACTCACAGAATTGTAAGAAACGAGATCGGCAGTGATCTCAACGACATCCATGTTGCGCTCCTCTACGCGCCCCCGCCGCGGACACGGTAAACCACTTAGCGGGCGTTGGCACGTCTATGCTCCCAATTCCCTGCGGACGATTTCAACGCCTCTAACCATATTCCGGAGTTTTTGGAAGGCCAGCCATCTGGGCAATTGAAAGAAACCGCAATCGGGCGTAACAGTCAGTTTTTCCGGCGGGACGTGTTGAAGGGTCAGCCGCACCCGTTCTGCGACGTCCTCGGGTGTTTCCACGTAGAATGACTTCACATCGACGAGGCCCGCGGCGACATCTTTTTCATTCGCAATCTCCCCGCAGAGCTCCAATTCCGCCAGTTCACGATTCGCGAATTCCAACGAAATCTGTTGGGCGTCGGCACGAAGGATATCATCCAGCATCCAGTCGTACCGGCGTTTTCCCCGCGGGCGGCTTCCCAGGTTTCCGAAACAGACGTGCAGGCCGATTCTTGCATTAACGCCCTTAACGGTTTCGTTGAACAGGTCGATCCAGCTCCGGTCGTCTCCAGGAACAATCGAAAAAGAGGGTTCGTCAAGCTGGATGAATTCCGCCCCCGCGGCAACGAGCCGTTTGAGTTCAAGGTTTACCACCTCCGCGAATTCGTAAGCAAGTTCGATTCGGTCCTTGTAGACGCTGTCGTCTTTCAACTGTATATGTATGGTAAGCGTAAGCGGACCGGGGCAGGTGGCCTTCAACGGATGGTCCGTTACGGACCTTGCGAATTGAAATTCTTCGACAATACCGAGGCCATCGGGTACCTGGATCCGTTCTTCCGGCCACCACCGCGGGACGCTGTCGTATCCGTAGACGCCTTTGCGCCGCAGCGTTGGTCGGGAAGCGAGTCCCTTGAAACGGCGGTAGAAGCTCTGTACGAAATACCAGCGCCGCATCTCGCCGTCCGTGATCTGGTCCACGCCCGCTCTTTTCTGATCCAGAATGGCGAGATGAACGGCGTCGTCGAAGGTCTCGCGAATGTCGGTTGGACCGTATTCGCCCTGGTCGATCTGATCGACCGCCGTCCAGAGCCAACCCGGCAGCGCGTAGCTTCCGATCACACTTGTGGGTAGAAGAGGTAATTCCTGACTCATAGCGCATTTGACGAAGTGATGTGACAACCTGAAAATCCGGCAGGGGTGATCATACAGGAATCGTATAAGAAGCCATGAGAGGCTTGTTTTGTCAAGCAGAAACGTGGCGGACGAGCGCAGGTGAGGGCGGGAATCGGGCATTGACTTGCGATCCACCATAGACTATCTTCCGCATACCCGGGGGATTATTCCTAAACTACGTTAAAGCACAGGCCCCGCTCCGTTCCGGTACCGGTGGGTCCTATCGGCAAGGAATTCATTCAATGGCTTTTTCTTCTGTCGGAACCGTGCATCGGTCAACGGTAACGGGCGTCCGGGGAATGGTTGCCAGCGCGCATCCGGCGGCAAGCCTGGCCGGGGTTCGCATGCTACTTGAGCACGGCAATGCGTTCGACGCGGCGGTTGCTGTCGCGGCGGCGTTAAACGTCGTCGAACCCTATATGTCAGGGATTGCAGGCGTCGGATATGCGCTTATCTATTCCGCCGAGGAAAACCGCGTACGTGTTTTGGACTATTGCGGGCGGACGCCGCACGCCGCCGTCTCGGAGGCGTTCCCGACAACCACTACGCAGGATGGCGGGGTCATGTCGTGTCTGGTTCCCGGCGCCTGCGGTGGCTGGCTGGAGCTTCTTGAAAGGTACGGTACGATGGACCGGGCAACCGTGTTCGGCCCTGCAATCGAACTGGCGGAGAACGGCTTCCCGGCCACCGTAAAGAATTCAGGATTCATGCATGATGCCGTGCCCCGGATGCGGCCGACGGGCGCCGAGGTGATTCTGAAACGCGGGCGTGCGCCCAGGGCCGGAGAAATGCTGATCCAGAGAGATCTCGCCCGGACGTTTCGAAGGGTGGTGGAAGGCGGCGCCGAGGCATTTTATCGGGGCGACCTGGGATCGGAAATTGCCGGATATGTACAGGGGGAAGGCGGGTTGCTTTCCGGGAGAGACCTTGAGGATTTTGAGGTGGAATGGGTGGATGCCATTTCAACATCCTACCGGGGTAACCGGGTGTTCTGTCCGCCGCTGCCAAGTGCCGGCTTTCACATCCTGCAGGCGCTTAATATGCTCGAAGGATACGATCTGAAGGATATCGGCCACCATTCGGAAGAGGCGCTCCACCTGTTCATCGAGGTCCTGAAGCTGGGCAACGCCGACAGGGTAGCGTATGCCGCGGCGCCGGAAGCGCCTCTGGATGGATTGCTTTCGAAGGCGTATGCGGCGGGCCGCAGGGAACGGATTGGCGAACGTGCCGCTGTGAACCGGGGTGAGTATTACACCTCCCCCGGGTTTCCGGAGGAGGTGTCGCCGGGAAAGCCAGGCGCGTGGCTCAACGATTGTACGACCCACTTCGACGTGGTGGATGCCGTTGGCAACGCCGTGGCCGTTACGCAGAGCCTCGGTTCCGGGTTCGGATCGGGGGAGATTCTCGGGAAGACCGGTATGTTCCTGAACAATTTCATCAAATGGGCGGACACCGTTCCTGGCAGCCCCAATCGAATCGAACCCCATAAGAAGATTGACATGTGTCTTTCCCCGTGCCAGATTTTTAGAGACGGTCGTCTCGTTGCGGCTCTGGGTACCCCGGGAAGCTGGGGCATTCAGCAGACGACGACACAGTTCACAACCAATTTCCTGGATTACAAGATGAACATTCAGGCGGCAATCGAAGCTCCCAGGTTCCGTTTTCAACATGCTGGCACACGCGTATATATGGAGTCCCGCGTGCCTGACAGGATCCGTTCGGGCCTGGTTCGCCGGGGGCATCAGATTGACGTTGTAGACGCGTTTTCTCCCGTAACCGGCGGGGCGCAGGGAATTGCCGTGGATCAGGATAGCGGCGCGCTGATGGGGGGGGCCGATCCGAGGCGGGACGGCTATGCGATTGGAATCTGAGACGTCCGGTCGGGTTCCGAGGGGAGTGGAATTACAGGAGAGGCGCACCGTCCCGACTTCTGGCGCATTCCCGAGTGCTTGCGAAAACGTGTCGGTTGGGGGGCACGCGGGGCACGGGGCCTCGACCACCGTACGGGTGAATTCGACCCAACGCCACGGGGTTCTTACGGCCGGACGAATACCGGCGGTGTTTTAAAGACGGCTTCTAAGGGACGGAAGCGTTTCGTATGAGGGAATTTTCGTCTGCGCACCGGAGGCGGGTGGCGGCCGAGTCCGGGGCGCCTGATCCGACGGAAGTTCGCAGGAACAGCCGGCTGCTGATTGTGAATGGCGGCCTGGTTTTCATGTCGATGACACTGGCCAGTTCGGATATGCTCCTGCCGGCCTTTGTGAAATCGCTGACAACCTCGAGTGTAGCCATAGGACTTGTCGGCGCCCTGATGCGGATCGGGTGGGCGTGGCCTCAGGTATTCATTTCCCGAATTATAGAAAACAGAAAACGCAAGATGCCCTTCCTGCTCTTCGCAGGCGGGATGCGCAGTACCATCTGGTTGTTGATCGCGGGGCTGACGTACCTCCTGGGTGGTCGTCAGCCCTTTCTGTTTCTTTGCTGCTTTATGGCCCTTTATGCCATTTCCACTTCGATGATGGGAATATGGAATGTCCCATGGATGGACATTGTGGGAAAGGTCGTCCCACCCGGAGATCGTTCGCGTCTGTTCGCTGTGCGGCGGCTTTGCGGCGGCATTACCGCCATGGTGGCGGGCGGTGCAATTTCCTATGTACTGAGCGACCGCAGCGGAATTTCGTTCCCATCGAATTACGCGACCCTTTTCCTGGCGGCTGGAGTGGGAAATGCACTGTCGGTTTACGTATTCGGCAGAATTCGGGAGCCGGTTGGCCCGGTGCGGTATCTCCGGCAACCACTGTCGGTCTACGTAAACAGCGGAATTCGACTGCTCAAGAACGATGTCAATTACCGTCGTTTGTGCGGGATGCAGATCCTGTGGTCCTTTCTGATGATGGGTGCGCCATTTTACGTGCCTTATGCAATTACCGACCTGGGTCTGGGGCTCGTCTACGTCGGCGTGTTTGTTTCGGTCATGCAGGTCAGCACCGTACTGTCAAACGTGCTCTGGGCCAACGTGGGGCATCGGAAGGGCAGTCGTGCGATGCTGGTATACGGATCGTATCTGATGGCGTTTTCGGTTGCCGTTCCGCTGTTGGCCGGTTACGTACCGTCACACGCTATCGCGCCGCTTTCCGAATGGGGCATTGAGTGGGCATTTCATCCGCAAGTCGCCTTTTTTTCTCTGACGTTTGTTTTTTCGGGGTTCGCCAGCAGCGCGATGTTCAACGGCAGAATGGCATACGTACTCGAACTTGCACCGGAGAACCGCCGTCCCACGTATACCAGCTTCCTGAACATGTTTGCCTTGCCGCAGGGGTTTCTCCCGGTGCTGGCCGGCATGCTGGTAGCGTGGATCTCGTATCGCCCGATGTTCTGGATCGCCCTGTTGTTCGTGCCGCCGACCGTATTCTTCGTGCACCGTCTCGCCGATCCAGGACGCCAGCGTTCCGGCTAACAGCCCGTTGAAAGAGTCCATCCGGGCCGCGTCCGGCCCGTGTGGCCGAATGACTGCGTTGCGCTTCCTCCCCGAATCCCCGATTCGACGCGGTCGCCCGCCCTGTCTTCGGCCACGATAACTTGGCCTTGCCTGCAGAGCGACTTTTTCAACGGACTGCTATGGGCAGCCGTCCGGATATATACACCTATCGGCCCAGAATGCCGGCGAGCTCTTCGGCAGGATAGGTGATAATCTCGGCGAGCGTGGGATGGTAGTGTGGGATCTGGAGCAGGTCGAATACGGTGCCCCGGTAGTAAATTACCGTTGCGAGTTCGTGGATGAGTTCGGATGCGTCGGGTCCCGTAATGTGTCCCGCAATGAGTTCCCCGCTTCCGGGTTGGCAGAGAATCTTGACCGCGCCATGCGTTTCTCCCATAACCATCGATTTGCCGTGATCGCTGAACGGGTATTCCGCAGAGAGATACGGAATGCCCGCTGTCCGGCATTCCCTTTCGGTCGGGCCAACCGACGCGACCTGTGGGTCGGTGAATACAACCGACGTCCGGAGGCGATAGTCGATCGTCTTCTCGGGCACTCTCGCTACGGCATTGTGGCCGGCAATTTCACCCTGCAGCACGGCAATGTGTACGATTTCGTACGGACCCACGCAATCGCCGGCGGCGAAGATGTGTTCCGCGCTGGTCTGCATCCTGTCGTTTGAGACAATTCGTCCGTCCCGGACTTCAACGCCTGCACGTTCAAGTGACAGGCTGGAAAGGTCCGGCGTTCGGCCCATCGCGTTGAAGACAACGTCGGCCGAGGCCGTGCACGATTCGCCGCGGTGCAAAAAATGGGCGGTTATACGATCTTTTTTCCGGCTGAAGCGCTGGAGGCGTGTGTCCGTGTATACTCGCATCCCTTCTTCCCGAAAGCGGTTTTCCACGGGCAGGGCCATGTCCGGGTCGCAGGCGCTGATCAACTGCGTGTTTCTCTGTATAAGCGTCGTCCGGGAGCCCATACGACACAAGAATTGGCCGAGTTCCGTGGCCACGGCGCCCCCACCCAGCACGATAACGGACCCGGGAAGTTCTCGAAGTTCCAGAATGTCGTCGCTGGTGAGGCAACCTGTTTCCTCCAGACCGGGAACGGGGATTTTATTGACAACCGAGCCCACGGCAATGACAAAATTCCGTGCCGAAATCTTTTTCTTGCCAACAGACACGGAATGCGGCGATTCGAACCGGGCCCGGCCACCTGTCAGTGTGAACCTCGGACTGTTGAGCTGCTCGATCCTGTGTTTCGCGAATTCTTCGACGAGTGCTCGTTTGCGGTCGTTGATTGCTGCCAGGTCCGGAGTTATATCCCCGGCGTGCAAGCCGAACTCTTCGGCCCGTTTCATCAGCGAAAAAAGATCCGAACTGCGCAATAGCGTCTTTGAAGGCATGCAGCCGCGCAAGATGCACAGACCGCCGAGTGGACCCTTGTCGACAATGGCGACGCTTGCTCCGCTGTCAGCCGCGACACGAGCGGCGGCGTAACCCGCGCTGCCACCTCCGATGACGACGACGTCGTAAGTCATGACCTGACCCGCAATATGAATGGATTGGCTCGATGAACCGGACTGGTCAGCGAATCTACCAACGGCGCCATAACCGGACAAGTGAAAAGTGCGACAGGCGACGCAGGCCGCCGATGCTGCTGTGATTTGCGCGCTCGCGTCGTCGGCGTTGCTCCAGCTGCTTGCCCGGCGGCTGTTGGGGGTCGGCGTACGGGTTGAGGTCCGAACCTGGTGAGGTGTCCATGATCTCGCGGTGGCAGGAACAGGGTGGATATAAGGAGGTGTTGCGGATGGCGGCGCCTCTCATTCTGAGTACGGGGTCCTGGAGCCTGCAGATTTTCGTGGATCGGGTATTTCTGAGTTGGTACGGGCGGGACGCACTTGCCGCGTGTCTACCGGCCGGCATGCTGCACTTTACGTTTTCCAGCCTGTTTATTGGAACGGTGGCCTATGTAAATACGTTCGTCGCCCAGTATTGGGGCGCGGGCCAGCGCGACCGGGTAGGGCCGGCCGTTTGGCAGGGGATATACCTCGGATTGGCCTCGGGGGTGATGATTCTGTGCCTGATACCGTTTTCCGTACGTTTTTTCGAATGGGCCGGGCACGAGCCGCAGATGCGCGCGCTGGAGGCGGATTATTTCAGGATTCTGTGTTTCACGGGTCCGGGTATCACGGGGGTGGCGGTTTCCTCCTTCTTCAGCGGGCGAGGGGATACCCGCACCGTAATGTGGGTGAATTTCCTTGCGAATGGGCTGAATATCGTCCTGGACTATGCGTGGATATTCGGTCGTTGGGGGTTCCCGGAGTGGGGGATTCGCGGCGCCGCCTGGGCTACCGTGGTTTCGCACCTCCTGATACCGGTCGTATTCTTTACCCTCATGATGCGCCCCAAATACCGCGACTCACTTCGTACCCTGAGTGGATGGCGTCCCGATGGAGAATTGTTGGGAAGACTTGTGCGTTTCGGGTTACCGAACGGCGTACAGTTCATGCTTGAGATTCTGGGATTTTCGATGTTCATCCTCCTGGTCGGCAAACTCGGGACGACGGCGCTGGCGGCCACAAGCGTGACGTTCAACCTGAATACGCTCGCCTTCCTCCCGATGATGGGGCTTGGCATCGCCGTCTCCACGCTAGTCGGTCAATACCTCGGCAAGGAAAGGGCGGACCTGGCCGAGCGCAGTACCTGGTCGGCGGCGCATCTCGGCCTTGCGTATATGCTCGTGATGGCTGCGGGATATGTCTTCGTGCCGGGTCTCCTTTTGAAGCCCTACATTTCCGGCGCTGATCCTGAGGCGTTCGATCGTGTCTGGGATATGTCCGTCGTTCTGTTACGGTTTGTCGCGTTTTACTGTGTATTCGATGCGCTCTATATCGTTTTTGCCGCAGCCGTAAAGGGCGCCGGCGACACGCGATTTGTCATGCTTACGTCGATTGCGCTCGGATGGCTGCTGATGGTCTTGCCGACCTACCTTTCGATCGTGACCCTGGGATGGGGTCTTTACTCGGCGTGGATATTTATCAGCCTGTATCTCTTTTCCAGTGGAATGATATTCATGTTCCGGTTCCGGGGCGGAAAGTGGAAGTCGATGCGGGTCATTGAAGGCCTCGAAGACAGAGGGACACGCCGCAGCCTGCAGCCGGAGAGCGACGAAGCGAATGTCGAGGCGCGGCAATCCCGCCCCGGGACGCATGGCGACAAGGTTTCCCTCGACGCCCTTTGAGCCCTGGCCATCTCAGGGCGTCTGATGGACGGGACGGGTTTCCGGTGCGTCCGCGAGAACGGTATGACGGGTTGCTGGTGAAGGCGTTGGACATTGGAACTGCCTCTGGCTCCCGGCATCCGGTCGAAATTCACTGTTTATCCGGTCGCGTGTCGTTGACGTCGGGAGAATTGGATTTCGCGCGCGAATTGACAGAATTCGAAATCTGAGCGATCAATATGAATAAATCGGGCGATTCGCGATTCGGTGAATCCAAAAAGAAGGATCCGGCAGGCGTATGCGGCCTTGTTGGTACTTGCGCCGTCGGGGTGTTTCTGATTTCGCTTGCGGTGTTTATCAAGACGGCGGCGCCGACCGTGTCGTTCTGGGACTCCGGCGAGTTTATCGCCTGCGCGTTTACCCTGGGTATTCCCCACCCCCCGGGCGCGCCGCTGTATCTGCTGGTCGGACGTCTGTTTACCATGTTGCCGCTGGGAGACGATCCCGCGTTCCCGATGAACCTCATCTCGGCGATTACAAGCGCGCTTGCGGTGCTGTTCGTATATCTGATAACCGTACGTCTCATCCGGCTGGGTTGGGGTGACGGTGAGAGGAACCCAGCACCAGTACCGGGTGTGGTCGGCGGCGTGGTAGCTGCGTTGATGCTGGCGTTTTCGGATACCTTCTGGTACAATGCCGTGGAGACCGAGGTGTACGGGTTTTCCGCGATGCTGATGGTGCTGACGCTATGGCTGGGGTTGAAATGGATGGAACGCGCGGGAGACGCGAATAGCAGACGGATACTTTTTTTTATCGCCTATCTGATGGGACTCGCGGGCGGCGTTCATCTGCTTTGCCTGTTGACCGTTCCCACGCTGCTGATGTTGATCTGGTTCCGGAAGCCGGAAGTCTTGCGGGATCCGCGGACCTGGGCGTGTGCGATTTTCCTGTTTGTTGCGGGGTATTCAACCTACCTCTCACTCTACATCCGGTCGGGGTTGAATCCCATGATCGACGAGAACAATCCGGAAACGTGGGCCAATTTCATCAGATTTCTGGGCCGCGAACAATACGGATCGGAAAGTATGCTGCTTGGCGTATTCGACCGCAAGGCGCAATTCTGGGATTTCCAGATTTGGACGATGTATCTTAAATACTTGCTCTCGCAGTTTCCGGTGCCGGGACTGCGATTTGTTTCAGACGCCTTTCGACAGGCGACGTCTCACGACGTACAGTTCGTACATATTTCATTCGTCCCCTATCTCCTGGGCTGCTGGGGCATGTGGGAACACTGGCGACGGGACCGCCGGCGTTTCGGGGCAATTGCAGCGCTCTTCGTGCTCTCTGGCATCGGGCTTTCGATTTATCTCAACATGGAGGACCCGCAGCCAAGGGAGCGCGACTACGTGTTCGTGGGCTCCTTCGGATTGTTCGCCGTTTGGATCGGCATCGCGGCGTCGGTGGTTATGCGCGTGGCGTCAGGGTTTCGCGGCAGGAGTCCCGCGGTTGTCGCCGCCTTCCTTCTTCTGGCGATGCCGGGAGGATTGGCTGCAACTCATTACCCGGAACACGACCGGACCGGTAACCGGTTCGCGTATGACTATGCCGCAAATATTCTGAATTCCTGCGACCCTAACGCGATTCTGTTTACCAACGCGGATAACGACAGCTTCCCTCTCTGGTTCCAGCAGGAGGTGATGGGTCTCCGGAAGGACGTGCGCGTGGTAAACCTCAGTCTGCTCAATACGTCCTGGTATATAAAGCAGTTGCGCGATCTGGACCCCGGGATTCCCATCCGATATACGGACGATTATATCGATCGGGTACTTACGGTTCATACGCGGGCGGCGGTGATACAGTCCGGGCGATTCTGGCCGGATGACCGCGCGGTACATGCGGCCGGGCTGAAATGGACGATTCCGGGCAGTCCGGGCAACGTGTTGCGTGTACAGGACGTTATGGTTCTAAAGATTGTCGATTGGAACGAGTGGGAAAGACCGGTATATTTCGCGCTGACGGTTCCTGAACAAAACAGGGCGGGACTGCGTGATTACCTTGAGATGGAGGGCATGGTGTTTCGGCTGAAGCAGCGTAAGGCTTTACCGATTCACGTTCAAAAGACCAGGAAGCACTTACTGGAACTCTATCTGTACCGGGGCGTCGCGGACCCTGCCGTGCATCGTAACCGTACCGCACGGAACCTGCTCGCCAACTATCCGGCGGTCTTCCTTCACCTCGCGGAAGTATTGACCGAAGGAGGCGACCGGGAAGGCGCTTATGAGGTCTTGCGATTCTGCGAGGAGCGGGCGCTGCCGCCGGAGCACTGGCAGGGTTTTGGGTTGATGGCGTCGTTAATGAATCGATTGGAACGACCGGAAGATACCCAGCGACTGCTGAATCGAGTCCTGGATTCAAACCTGATCGGCGAAGAGACGCGTCTGGGCACCGTGGCGGAACTGCAGATGCAAATTGGCCGGTACGATGCCGCAATAACGCTTTATGACAGGATGATCGAAAAAAACATAAGAGTCGAACGGGCGTTGTTCAATCGGGCCGCGTCCAGAGAACGAACTGGTGACCTCTCCGGCGCCGCCGCCGACCTGGAGTCCCTCCTGCGGATGACCCCAGGAGACCGTGAGGTGGCGCGAGCACTGGAGACATTGCGCCAGAGGATCAAACGTCAGGAGGCTGACGATGGTCCCTGAGCCCCTTGTGTCCGTGATCGTGCCGCATTTTCTGGGTGACGTACTTCTCAAGTGCCTGGATTTCCTTTACGCAAGAACAATCGGCGTGTCGTTCGAGGTCATCGTCGCCGACGACAGGCCGTACGACGACGGAAGCTTGCAGCGGGCGCAGGCGCGGTTTCCCGGAATTCGGGTCGTGGGCGCAGGCGGCGGGAAGGGGATGGGTGCCGGGTGTAACCGGGGGCTGGAGGTCGCCCGCGGTGAATTCGCGATGTTGTTGAATAACGACGTTGAAGTCGCGGAAGACTGGTTGCCTCCGCTGGTGGCCGCAATGAAGGCCGACCCGCGGATAGGCGTCTGCCAACCCAAGGTAAGGTCACTGCGCCAACGCGAGAAATTCGACTACGGAGGCGCAGCGGGCGGGATGATGGACTTGCTTGGATACACGTTCTGTCTGGGACGGTTGTTCGAAACGGTCGAGGTCGACCGGGGCCAGTACGATCGTTCTCGAGAAATATTCTGGGCGGTAGGAGGCGCGATGTTCCTGCGCATACGATGCCTGCGGGAAACCGGATTCATGGACGAAGCATTCTATATGCATATGGAGGAAATTGACCTTTGCTGGCGATTCCATCTCGCAGGGTTCCGGGTGATTTCGGTTCCTGAGTCCATGGTCTATCACTACGGCGGCTGGACCCTGGATGTGCACGGTTTCCGGAAGGCGTACCTGAACCATCGCAATCAACTGGTTATGGTGTTAAAGAACCTGTCGGCTCAGTCGCTGGCCTGGGTATTCCCGACACGGGTCCTCATGGAACTGGCCACCGTGCTGCTCGGAGTCGCGAAGCGCGACTGGAAGCGTCCGGCTGCGGCGCTGTGCGGCCTGTGCTGGGTGATGTTTCATCCGGTGTCGATTCTCCGTCGAAGAAGAGACGCGCAACGGGTGCGTACGGTCACGGACGCAAAGATCGTCGGGAACCTGTACCGGGGTGTGATCGGTTTCAGATATTTCGTGACGGGTGTACGTAAGGCATCGGACCTCTATTGCCGCAGACGTCGGCGATGAACGGGTGATGCCTTTGCTGGACTGGTGTCATTCGCAAAGCGTATCAGGAATGCCCCCTTCTTTCCCGCCAACGGAAACTTCGTTCAAAGTGGTTAAAGAACGATGACGTCGGCCGACGTTCCACCTTTGAAAGAAACCGTGGGGTCGACACACGAAGGTCTGCATTGTCTTTCATACGGTTACATTAGATGTCACGTCCGGATGGATGTCTATGCATTCGGGCGATACCAACAGGAAGAGGAGGTAACGCGTGAACGCGTTTCGCAGGGTGATCGGCCTGATGTCGGGTACGTCTGCGGACGGCGTCGATGCGGCTCTCGTGGAGGTTGGGCTTACGGAAACCAGGTTTCGGCTGGTCGAGTTTTCCGGCTTGCCGTACCCTCCGGATTTGCGGCGGGAGATTCTGGAGGTATCGGAAGCCGAGAGTGGAAATTTGGACAAGATTTGCAGGCTGCATGTCGTACTCGGAGAGTGGTTTGCAAGGGCGGCATTAGCGGTGTGCCGGAAGGCCGGCGTCGAGATGACGAACGTGGATCTCATCGGGTCGCACGGACAGACGGTCCACCACCTTCCGGAAGCATACAGCGCGTTCGGGGTGGTGACTCGATCCTCACTGCAAATCGCCGACCCGTGTGTGATCGCCGAGCGAACCGGGGTGACCACGGTGGCGGATTTTCGCGCGCGCGATCTGGCGGCCGGAGGACAGGGGGCGCCGCTGGTCCCGCTAGTGGACTATCTGCTGTTCCGGTCGCGGCGGGAGGGTCGGGTGTTATTGAATATCGGCGGAATCTCAAACGTTACCGTGCTGCCCGCAGGTTGTGATCGGGAAGATGTCATAGCGTTTGATACGGGCCCTGGAAACATGATGCTGGACGCGCTGGCGGGTGTACTGACTGGTGGCCGCCTGGCGTACGACGCGGGCGGTTCGCTCGCTGCTTCCGGCGAAGTGTCCGAATCCCTTTTGGCGGAAATGATGCGGCATCCCTTTCTGAAGAAGGCGCCGCCAAAATCGACCGGAAGGGAGACGTTCGGCGCATCGCCGGTTCAGAACATTCTGACCTGGCGGGGACGCGTACCGGATGAAGACCTGATCGCCACCGCAACCGCGTTTACGGCACGAAGTATTGCGGATGCGTTGAAACGGTTTGTCCTTCCGGTCAGCTCTATCGGTAGAATGGCAGTCAGCGGCGGCGGCTGTCGAAATCCGGTAATTATGGAAATGCTGCGTGGTGCGCTCCCGGGGCTGGACGTCTGTCAGACGGATGCGTTTGGCGTGCCGTCCGACGCTAAAGAAGCGATTGCCTTTGCTGTGCTGGCCAATGCAACGGTGGAAGGCCGGTCCGGCAATCTGCCCGGTGCGACGGGAGCCTCCAAACCCGTGGTACTCGGCGTGGTTGCACCGGGTGGAAGATGTGGGATTTCAATTGATTCGGCGGATGGGTTTATGTAAGTTTAATTGGCTCCACCGACCCTATCGGAGTCCGGTCGGAAATAGCCGGATCAACGGACTGGTAGGTCGGACGGCGCCGTCATCGGCCCGGACGGCGTGGGGGCCGGAGTTCAGTTCTACGCGCGGTGACACGTCGGAGACCCATACTATGGGCTTGCAAAATCTGCTGGTGATGAGTACAGGCGCGGCCTACGTTGTCAGTGCGTGTGCGTACGCCGCACATTTTATTCGTAAGCAGGCCCTCGGGGGCGCCCTCGGTTTTTGGTGTCTCGTTGCGGGCTGGGTGTTGCACAGTGCGTTGCTGGCCAGATTGGGTCTTTCAACGGGACAGGTTCCTTTGACCAGCCAGGTGCTGCCGTCCTTATGCGCCTGGCTCGTTGTTATTGTCTTTTTCTACCTGGAATTCGGCACGTGTCGCGGGTCGCTCGGCGCACTTGTCGTTCCGATCGTGGCGGTGTTGCACCTTGTTGCCGCTTCGAATCTTATGGGTGTAGTAGAGGCGCCCGGAGTGGCGCACGCGGGCGGCTGGTTCAAACTTCACGTGTTCGCCTACATTCTGGCCTATGCGGCGTTTGCAATCTCCAGTGTCAGCGCATCGATGTACGTGATGCTGCTGGGGGAGATTCAGAAAAAGCACCTGGGCTTTTTCTACGAACGCCTGCCGCCGCTGGATACCCTCGACCAGACCAACAACCGAGCGGCATCGTTCGGTTTTGTTTTCCTGACGGCGGGTATCGTGGCGAGTTCCGTTTGGGTCCACCAGAAGATGTACACGCTCTGGATCTGGAGCGAACCCGCGTTCTGGATCCTGCTGGTGACGTGGGTCGTCTATGCCGGACACCTGGCAGCCCGGCGGGTCGCCGGATGGCAGGGAAAGCGGGCGGCATTCATGTCAATTCTCGGGTTTGTTCTCGTGGTGTTCACATTCCCCGTGATGGGGTTGCTATTTCCCGGGAAGCACGTTCTGGCACAGTAGGTTGATGTATGTGAGTTCATATGGCCGGCCAAAGGGTCGAATACCCTATCTTTCTGGATTTACGGAACAGGAAATGTGTCGTCGTCGGCGGTGGATCCGTTGCCGAACGGAAAGTACGCGGCCTGCTCGCCGCCGGCGCACGCGTGTCGGTGATAGCGCCTGAAGTAACGGATTCGCTGGATGGACTGGCTGCCGCGGGTCGTATTCGCCTGGAGCGCCGTGAGTTTCAGGTCGGCGACGTCGCGGGCGCGGCGCTGGTCTTCGCGACGACCGATCGGAGACCCGTTAATCAAGAGGTCATGCTTGCCGCACGGCAGAACGGGATTCCGGTCAATCGCTCGGACGGAAAGAGTCCGGGGGATTTTGCCGTTCCATCTGCACTGCGTCGCGGAGGATTGCAGGTGGCGGTTTCGACCGCAGGAGCTAGCCCTGCCTACGCGCGAATGGTAGCGCGGCATCTCGAGGATGTTCTGGGGCGGGAACATGGAAGCGTAGTGGACTATCTGGCCCGGTTGCGTCCGCGGGTGATGGCCAGGTTTCCCGAGAGTCCCGCCCGACGAAAGGCCGTATGGGATCGTCTTGTGAACTGGGAGACGGTAGACCTGGTCCGACGGGAACGTTGGGACGAGCTCGACAAGAGAGTACGGGCATGTCTATCGTAGTGGTGGGGTTGAGCCACCGAACGGCTTCGGTGGAAGTCCGGGACCGTGTGGCGGTCTCCGAGCAGAATTACGGTTCCATCCTCGAGCGAATCCATGCGCTCGACAACGTGGCCGAGTGTAGTCTGATATCAACGTGCAACCGTTCCGAGGCGTACCTGGTGGCGGACGATCCCGATGCCGCCCGCGCGGAAGTAATTGACGTGTTTGGCGAGATCAGCGGGATCGACGCCGGTGAGTTGTGCAAATATACGTTCACCCGCAACGACATGGACGCGGTGCGGCATCTGCTCTGCGTGGCGTCCGGCCTGGATTCGATGATTATGGGTGAGCCGCAGATCGCCGGACAGGTGAAGGATGCGGGCGCACGCGCACTGGAAGCGGGTACAACCGGCGCCATTCTGAACCGGTTGTTTCGTTCTGCCGTCGAAGCCTCCAAACGTGCGCGAACGGAAACTGAGATCGCCGACGGCGCGGTTTCGGTCAGCTTCGCGGCCGTTGGGCTGGCAAAGAAGATCCTGGGCAATTTAGACGAAAGGACGGCTCTGGTACTGGGTGCGGGGGAGATGAGCGAGTTGACCGCCAGACATCTCGTGGATAACGGAGTGGGGCGACTGATGGTGTCCAGCCGGACGTTCAGCCGGGCGCGGGATCTGGCGAGACGCGTCAACGGGAAGGCGTTGTCGTGGTCGGAGGCGATGGACGGCCTGCACCGGGCGGACATCGTGATCAGTTCAACCAGCGCCACCGTCCCGATTCTGCAACGGCCCCGGGTTGCGCGTGCAATGCAGCAGCGCAGGAACAACGCGATGTTCTTCATCGATATTGCAGTGCCAAGAGACATCGACCCGGAAGCAGGATCACTCTACAACGTCTTTTTGTACGATATCGACGATCTTCAGGCGGTCGTCGGCACGAACATGAAGAAAAGGAGACGTGAGGCGGAGAAGGTCGGGCATATTGTGGACGAGGGTGTGGCGGAATTTGCTTCGTGGCTGAACTCATTGGATGTCGTGCCGGCCATCGTAGCGATGAGGCAGAGGTTTCAGGAACTCCTCGACGAAGAACTCGAACGTGCCAGATTGTCGGATCTCTCGGAGGGGCAGCAGAAAAAAGTGGCCGGCCTCCTGCGGCTCTACATGAACAAACTGTTGCACGCACCGCAGGTTCGGTTACGGGAGGCCGCCGATTCGGGAGAGGCGCTTAATTACGTTGACGCATTGATCCGCCTGTTTGACCTGGACTCAACCCCCGCCGGAATCGCGAAATCGACCCGGGAGGAAGCACCCGCAGAAAGGGTGCAATCCGAATGCTGACTCGCCTTGTGATCGGCAGTCGCGGCAGCCCGCTGGCGCTTTGGCAGGCGGCCTGGGCAAGGAATACGCTTCGGGGCGCGCATTCCGGTCTCGAAGTCTGTATCGAGGCTATCAGAACCAGTGGGGATCGTGAACCGAATCTACCGGTTGCGGAGATTGGCGGCAAGCGGGTATTTACAAGAGAAATCGACGAGGCGCTCCTCAGTGGCAGAATCGACGTTGCAGTGCATTCCTTGAAGGATCTGCCTACCAGACTGCCCGAGGGTTTGCAACTTGAGGCCGTCAGCCCCCGCGCCGACGTCCGGGACGCACTGGTAAGCTGTAACGGTCATACACTGGACGGTCTGCCCGAGAGTGCGGTTGTTGGTACTGGCAGTCCGAGACGTCAGGCACAACTGCGGCACATTAGACCCGATCTTGAGATCACAGAGATTCGCGGAAACGTCGGTACCCGGCTGCGGAAGCTGGACGCGGGAAAGTTCGAGGCGGTTGTACTGGCCGCGGCGGGCCTGCGCCGGCTTGGTCTGGATAAGCGGGTTAGCGAGTTTCTACCCGCAGAGCGGTTTTTGCCGGCTCCCGGGCAGGGCGCGCTCGGCATCCAGATCCGGCAGGGCGACAACAAGGTGGCGCGGGCCGTGGGTTGTTTACACGATTCTTCCACGTCTCTTGCCGTGAGTGCCGAGCGCGCCATGCTGGATGCCCTGGCCGGGAGTTGCCAGGTTCCCATCGGCGCATGGGCGCGGTTGCACGCAGGTTTACTCGTCGCTGACGGGTTGGTGGCCGTCCCTGACGGGAGCAAGGTCGTCCGCGCCCGTACGACGGGAGACCCCGAAGCATCCATTGAAGTCGGCATCCGGCTTTCCGAACTGCTGGCCGTGCGCGGAGCGCGAGAAATTCTGGATGAGTACCTGTAGGCCTGAAATTCGCTCTCAAATGTAACCACAGGACAGCCGGTTACCTGGCCACTTGAGGCAATTATGGCGGAAGGCAGGGTTTTTCTGGTTGGCTCGGGACCGGGAGATCCCGAGCTGATAACGATAAAAGCGCTTCGCCGCATCCGGCAAGCGGATGTTATACTCTACGATAGCCTGGCCAATCCGGAATTGCTGGATGAAACGCCGTCGCATTGCGAACGGATTGACGTGGGGAAACAGCCGGGCGCGCAGACGCGCCAGCAGGAACGGATCAACCGACTCATGGTCGCCCGGGCGGGGAAGGGGCTGAACGTGGTGCGCCTGAAGGGTGGTGATCCATTCGTATTCGGGCGCGGTGGCGAGGAAATGGCAACCCTGCAACAGGCGGGCGTCGCATTTGAAGTGATTCCGGGAGTCACGAGCGCGATCGCAGCGCCGGCCTACGCGGGTATTCCGGTCACCCACCGGTCGATTGCTCCCCACGTTACTTTTTTAACTGGTCACAGCGAATCTCTGGATGCCCTGCCGGAAGTAGACTGGCAGGCGCTGGGTCGTCTGGGCGGAACACTGGTGGTGTTGATGGGAGTGCGAAATCGGGGGGAGGTCGCCCGGAGATTGATCCGGGCAGGCCGTCCGGCCGATACGCCTGTGGCGGTGGTACAGGACGGCACGTTGCCGCGCCAGAAGACCGTCCGATGCACGCTGGGCACGCTTGCGGAGGTGGACGCCGCCAGCCCCGCCGCCATCGTGGTGGGTGAAGTCGCCAGGTCGGACTTTCCGTGGTTTGAACGGCTGCCGCTCTTTGGAAAACGCGTCATGATCACGCGGAGCCGGGAACACCTCGGTGATCTGCGGGGCATGTTGACGGGACTGGGTGCGGAGGTTCTGGTTGCTCCGGCGATAGAGATCGCGGAGCCGCCGGATTGGGTCGGAGTGGACGCCGCAATTGGTGAGTTGGAACAGTTCGACTGGCTCGTATTTGCAAGCGGCAACGCTATAGAGCGATTCATCCGGCGGGTGCAGACGTTGCACGGCGGCCTGCGAAGCCTGTCGAACGTCCGGATTGCCGTTGTGGGCCGGAAGTCCGCCGAGAGGATTCGCGGCCACGGGCTGCGCGTGGACCTGCTCCCGTGTCAGCACACTGCCGACGACCTCGCACGGGCGTTCGACCGAATGCAAATGACCGGGCAGCGCGTGCTGATGCCCCGGGCCGAAGAGGGGCGGCGCCTTGTTCCTGATGCACTGCGCGCGCTGGGGGCGTACGTGCAGGAGATTATTGTCTACCGAACCGTGAAACCTTCGGGAATTTCAGATAAGATCCTGGCACGTCTGAAGCAAAGGGAAGTTGACATCATAGTGTTTACAAGCCCCTCTTCCGCAATAAATAGCATGGAACTCTTCAAGCAATTTGGAATGCCGGACCTGCCACTGACGCTTCCCGCCGCCTGTATAGGGCCCACAACGGCCGAGGCTGCGCACAGTCTTGGATTTCCTGTTGTTGCGCAGGCCGCCGGGCGGAAGATCGGGATCGCCGGACTCGTCGATGCCATTCGGGATTATTTCAGCATTTGAGCTACCGGCTTGAGAATTCGGCGCCAGGACCGGAAGCGTGGCAAATGGGTCCGATGCGCTCGAGGCGCTTTCGTCCCGTCGGAAAGCCGGTTAAACGTTAACCGTCCCGAAACGGTAAACGCCGGGCCCCGCTGCCACATCCCCGGTCTCCGGTCGTTTGCCGCAGCCGGGAGCGGTCGTTCGCGCCCGCCAGGAAAATCGTCAGTTGCCATCGAAATTCCCTGTTGACACGGGGTGGTATAAATCGTAAATTTTCTTAAATGAGTTTCCAAAATGCGTTTTGTTCAGGCTCCGAAAGGAGGCGGTGATGTGGAAATTATGTGTTTTTGCGGCACTTGCATTGGCAGGGTCGGTTTCTGCCGGTGAAATGACCGACGGTTTGACCATCACGGGTGGTCAGAATTCTTTCGCGCGGCTGACGCTGGAACGGGCGGACGCGCCCGATTCAGACAGGGATGTCCTGAAGTTACACGTTTCACTTGCAGAAGCCAAAAACCTTAAGGGATACGGGTTCTCGCTCATCTACGATCCGGCCAAGTACGAGTTTCTCGAAGCCAGGGAAGCCGACGGAAATCTGCTTAAGGCGGGGTCTGAGCAGAATACGCTCTTCCTTTCGTCCAACCGGACGCCCGGCAAACTGGATATCGGCGCCATGAAGGTCGACGGCCAGGGGTCCAGCGGCGACGGTGTTCTCGTCGAACTGATCTTCAAGGCCACCGATGCCCCGCTCCCAACGGATTTCCAGATTGCGGAAGGGGTACTGGTGGGACTCGATGGAGACATCGACCTCCTCACTCAGATAGAAATCGGAAATCTGAAACCGCTGCCCGACCGAACGGCGCTTAGCCAGAATATGCCGAATCCCTTCAACCCGTCCACGGCAATCGAGTATCAAATTGCGGAGGCCGGACAGGTCAGGCTTGCCATCTACAATCTCCTTGGCCAGGAGGTCCGTGTTCTGGTAGATGCACGCACGGAAGCGGGCCACTATACCATAACTTGGGATGGCAAGGACCAACTGGGACGGCAGGTGGCCAGCGGGATCTATCTGTATCGTCTGCAGGCCGCCGATTTCTCGGCTGCCAGGCGAATGATGCTGTTGAAATAGTCTTATCGGTCTTCCGATGCACTGTTAAGGTCGTCTCTGAGCCGGAGGCGGCCTTTCTTGTTCTGCCGCAATCCCGGCGCTCGCCGGTCCGGAGCGCACCGCGAATGGGCGGATTACGACTTCCTGTTACCCGACTGCCGGACCCGAACCGGGCCTCCGGCCCGCCTTCGGCTTTGCTATGCATGAATCCCGGTTAAGAGTGGCATCTTCAAGGATCATTGAGGTGGTAATGAGTGGGACAGGCTTGCGGGCCATTTGCCATTCGGTGTTGGTGGGTCTTTTCCCGTGGCTCCCGGTTCCCGTTGCGGACGTTTCAGGAACCGAGTCCCGGACGTTTCGCGGTGGCGATGCCGGGAATCGCGTAAAGGTCGAGCTGTTCGTGATGGCGCACTGTCCTTACGGGATGCGGGCGGAAGCGGCGCTGGCGCCCACGCTGAAGGCGTTTGGCGACGGCATTGATTTCAGACTGCATTTCATCGCTCAGGAGGCCGGAAAGGATCCCGTGCCCTCCGCTCCGCTCCGTCCGCTCACGAGCCAGGGTGAATCCTGCGACTCCGGCATGGTATTCGGAACGGGCCGTTTCCTGAGTCTGCACGGCGATGCCGAGGTGGAGGAAGGAATCCGGCAGGTTGTAATGATGCATTTGTATCCCGACCGCTATTATGACTATATTCTATATAGAAACGAAGCCATCAACACCCCGGATTGGCAGACCAGTGCGAGGCGGGCGGGAATGGATCCCGAACGGGTGGGGGCGGTCACATCCGGCTCCGAAGGAGATGCGCTCTTCCGTGAGAATATCCTGAGGGCGAATCAACTGGGAATCAAGGCGTCGCCGACCCTTTTCGTCAACGGCTCGGAAGTAAAAGAGGGAATGGGAACGCACGCTCTGGCGCGACGCATCTGCGGGCTGGATAGCCTGGCCGGGCCCTGTGCATCGGTTCCGGTCTGCGGGACGGATAACGACTGTCTGTCGAAGGGGCGGGTTGGTGTCTGTGTTAACGCCGGCAAGCCTTCGGCGGTTTGCAAATTCAGCGATCCCGTCGTCTTCAGAATGACGGTTTTAAACGATTCCGAATGCGACCTGTGTGATCCCGGGCTCTTTGTCCGGTCTACCAGAGAGTTGTTCCCGGGCGTTGACGTTCGAACACTGAACGTGCATTCCCGGCAGGGCAGACAGTTGGCGGACCGGTTTAGAGTAGACCGGGTGCCGGCGTTTATACTCGACGCCGATTTTTCAAGGACGGCCAGGTTTCGTCGATTTGCGCAGGCGGTGTATCCGATAAGCGGCAGCTACATGCCACGTCACGCGCTCGTGCCTGTCTCGCGGCTGATGGGCCTTCAGTCCGTTCCGGGTCGTATGGATTTCTTCTTTGCGGAAATATCGACGCCCGCGGTAAGAGTTGCCGGCGAACTGCTCTCGTGGCTGGATGCCGTCGATGCACCGGGACGTCTCCGCCTTCATCCGATGGGTCAGGACGAAAACACGCTATCCGGCTTGTGTGTTCGGCGGATCTATCCTGATCGGTACAGGGCGTATATAACGTGCGTGTTCCGTAGTGCGTTGAAAGGCGGGGGCAAGGGTTCCGGCATCACCTGTCTGAACCAGCAGGCGATGGACGTAGAGCGTATAAGGCGCTGCGCCTCCGAAGATGGCGCGGGGCTTGCTGCGCGGTCTCGAATTGCGGCGTCCAGAGCAGGTATCGATCGGTCAATGAATCCATCGCTACTGCTCGACGGCCGATTCGTCGTCACGAGCAGGATGTTGCCGCAGGCGCGGGATTTGTTCTACCGGCTGAATCCGGAGCTTCTGCAGCGGGACAAGGCATATTTGGAGCAAGAAAGAAAGTGATTCACCTGGAGGCTGTAGCCCATGCATCGCTTACGCGGCGCTACGTTGTCGGCGCTATGGTTGGCGCTTTGCGCAGGTTGTAGTGCGGATTCGACAGACAGACAGGGATTGTCGGTGGATGAGGAGGCGCGATTTCTCATTATGCGCAAGAGGATGGTTAAAATTCAGATCGAGCGCCGCGGAATAAAGGAACGCCGAGTGTTGGATGCGATGCTTGGGGTGCCCCGCCACATGTTCGTGCCCGAGCAGGTGAAAGATCGGGCGTATGACGACGGCGCCTTGCCTATTGGCGAGGAGCAGACGATATCGCAACCCTACATTGTGGCGAAAATGACGGAACTGCTGGCCCTTGAAGGAAACGAGAGGGTGCTCGAGATCGGAACCGGCTCGGGCTATCAGGCGGCAGTCCTTGCAAAACTGGTGCGCCACGTGTATACCATCGAAATCGTACCGTCGCTCGCGCGCCAGGCCGAAGATCGACTCACGAGAATGGGATACGACAACGTCAGCGTGCGTCTGGGCGACGGGTACAGGGGCTGGAAAGAACATGCACCCTTCGACGCAGTCATCGTAACGGCGGCGCCCGACCATATTCCCCCGAGGCTTGTCGAACAGCTTCGGGAAGGCGGGCGCATGGTGATACCCGTCGGCAACGCCAACCAACACCTGACGCTGCTCGTTAAGGAGACGAACGGCGTCAGGGAAGAACGGGTAATTCCTGTCCGGTTCGTACCGATGACGGGCGAGGCACAAGCTCAGGAATAAGGAGGGTCTTTCTTGATTACAATCTGGGGTATCGGAATATCGCTGGTGTTCCTGTTTTGCTATCTCGGTCAGTCCATTTCGTCAGGTATGGAGGGACGCCGCGCGAAACTGCTGCAATGGGCATGCTGGCTGCTGGCAAGTACCGCGATGCTGTTCTGTTATCTTCTAAGCGGTTCGTAAACGTCATGAGCTATCGGGAGATAAAACGGCACCTGGACAAACCGGACGCCGTTTTTGTTTGTGAGCCCATTGCGAGGACGCCATGTAGCGTGTTGCTCAAATATGTAAATACACGACCTGGGAGGGTGGGCGATGTCACGTTTGAAACCGGGTCCGTTACCTATGGATACTACCGGCAGGGGGCCGGGTATGTATTGTGGAAGACTCACGATCCTCAGGGTCGACTGCTGGGCCATCTCTTTCACATCTGCAAGAATCTGGAGGTGCGGGATCACTGCGTTGACTACGTCGACCTGATGCTGGATCTCTGGTTCGATTCGGAAGGTCGGCTTGCGGTTCTCGATCGGGATGAACTGGAAGCCTTTGAGAGGCGTGGGGCGCTCCGCAGGCAGGATTCGGATTGGATCGCGAGTCAGGAGCGTGTAATCGTCGACCACGTGGACGAGATTCTGGCGGACTTCGATGACCTTCTTGCCCGGTCGTAAGAAGCTGTTGTAAAATTCCTGGGTGAGTCCCGACCGGCGCTCTTGCAGCCGTGCGAAGACCGCTGGGGATTTTAAGACACCTTCTAAGCCCGTTCAATGGTCGCGCGGTTTCTCCGCGTCCACGAACAGGGATTGACAGGTTGTTTTAAGGTGTTCCAGGAAGGAATCGCCAATGGTGGGGTGCCGCACGGCAAACGCGACCGTTGTTTTCAAATACGAGAGCAGGTCGCCAACCGTGTGCCAATCCCCGTCGACTGCGCACGCGTAAACGGATCGGGATTGAATCATCAGCTGAATGGCGTCGGTGAGTTGGTACTCGCCATTTTGCGCCGGGGTGATTCGGTCCAGGAAGTCGAAGATGTCGGGCTCGAAAATATACCTGCCGAGACAGGCGAGATTTGAGGGCGCCTGCGCCGGGGCGGGTTTTTCTACGAGGCCCTTCACGAGAAATGCCCCGTTGATGGACTCGGCGTTGATCACGCCATAGCTGCCAACCAGTTCGGGGGCCACTTCTTTAACCGCCAGAATCGACGCATCGAAATTGTCGAACTGATCCATCAGTTGCCCGATGCACGGGCGATCGGATACCACCAGGTCGTCTCCGAATAGCACGGCAAACGGTTCGTCACCGATGTGTTTGCGGGCCTTGAGGACGGCGTGACCGGTTCCGAGTTGCTCTCTCTGTCGGAGATAGTGGATATCGGCGAGTTGCTCGATGCGTTCAAGGGTTGCGAGCATCGAACGGTCTTCCTGTCTTGCCACGGCGTTCCGAAGTTCGACGTTGCGGTCGAAGTGGTCTTCTATGGCCCGTTTGCCTCTGCCCGTGATTATCAGAATGTCGTCGATCCCGGCTTCTACGAGTTCTTCGATGATATACTGTATAGCCGGTTTGTCTACCACGGGCATCATCTCTTTGGGCAGGGCTTTGGTGGCCGGCAACAACCGGCTGCCGTACCCGGCCGCCGCGATCACGGCCTTGCGAATCTTCAAGGACGACCTCCGTTGTGGTGAAGCAAATGAGTAAGTGCTTAACATATATCGGTTTAAATAAGGAACGTTGTCGCATTCTTGTCAAGTGGATTTTGTCACTTGCATCGCCTGAACCTCGCCTGCAAAGCGCTTGACATCGAGCGGGCAATGGGTTATTTTGAGTCGGCTGAGTCGCGTGTCTCTCAGTCCCGACGCCATTCTTGCCGACGGGTGTCTCCCCCTATTTCTACTTCTTCCCCGCCGAATTATCTTTTACAAAGTCAGCCATCGGAATGCATCCCCGTGTCGGATTCCGGAATTCAAAAACAGTCTGGACGCAATGGCGTCTACTGTCTGGGTGTACTGGCCTCGGGAGGGGGAACCAATCTGCAGGCGATACTCGACCGGAGCGATTCGGGTCGGCTACCGGCGCGTGTGGCCGTTCTGATCGGCAATAACAGCCGATCGGGCGCGATAGCCCGCGCCCGGCGGGCGGGCGTTCCCACGTTCCACCTGAGCGGTCTGACGCACCCGAAACCGCGCGACCTCGACCGGGCTATTGCGGCAACGCTCAACTCCCACGGCGTCGATCTGGTGGTTCTGGCCGGATACATGAAGAAAATTGGCCCGGTGACGCTCAAAAACTATAAAGACCGTATCGTCAATATGCATCCCGCTCTCCTTCCGGCATTCGGTGGCAAGGGGATGTATGGGCATCGCGTCCATGAAGCCGTCGTCCGGAGTGGCGTGGCGGTCTCCGGTGCGACCGTGCACCTCGTGGACAGTGAATACGACACCGGACCCATCGTTTTGCAGCGGAGGGTCCGCGTGGCGCCCGAAGAAACGCCCGATTCCCTCGCGCGTAAGGTACTGGTCGTGGAGCACGAGTTGTACGCCGAAGCGATCGGTTTGTTCGCTGAAGGTAGAATAAGCGTCGATGGCGGGGAGGTTAGAATACTAAACTAGAGGAGGAAATACTTCCAGGGTGATGGCGTTGACGGAGACGAAGTTGGACGCGTGCCCCTGTTCGCCAGGGGTAAGGTCAGGGATGTTTATGATTTGGATGATCGACTCCTGATTGTGGCGACAGATCGAATCTCGGCGTTTGATTGTGTAGCACCCAACGGCATTCCCGGCAAGGGCGCCATCCTGACAGAGATGTCTCTCTTCTGGTTCGAAAAACTCGCGCACGTGGTCAATTACCATCTGATTACGGCAAACGTCGACGAAAATCGTCCGGAAAACGCTGGACAAGTATCGCGACGTTCGGGATCGATTGCTTGGCTAACCCGTTAGGAACTGAATCACTATGGCATTTTTCCTTTCCAGACTGCTGTCCAACGACATCGGTATCGATCTGGGCACGGCCAATACCCTGGTGTATGTCAAAGGACAGAATATCGTGGTAGATGAGCCGTCGGTGGTGGCGCTGGATCGCAACTCCCACAAACCGCTGGCCATCGGTTCTCATGCCAAACAGATGATGGGACGCCAGAACCCGGATATTGAGGTGATACGTCCACTTCGTAACGGGGTTATTGCGGATTTCGACGTGACCGAAGAGATGCTTCGGCATTTCATCCGAATGGTTCAAAAAAACAGGCTTCTCGTACGTCCTCGGATTGTGATTTGCGTGCCTTCTGGCGTGACCGCAGTCGAAATGCGCGCCGTCCGGGAGTCCGCGGAGCGTGCCGGCGCACGCGACGTGTATATCATCAAGGAGCCCATGGCCGCAGCCATTGGGATCGGCCTGCCCGTGGAAGAGGCAGTTGGGTCCATGGTGATAGATATCGGAGGCGGCACAACCGAAATCGCGGTGATAGCCCTGTCGGGCATCGTGACCTCCAGGTCAATCAAGATTGCGGGCGACGGGATGAATCAGGCCATCATCACGATGCTCAGACGAAAACACAACCTTCTTGTTGGAGAACGGAGCGCGGAGCAGATAAAATGCGAAATCGGTTCTGCCGGGAAACTTGATAGTGAATTCCAGCATCCTTGCCGGGGGTTGGATACGGTCAGTTTTATCCCGAAAACCATTATTGTCGATTCGGTGGAAATTCGGGAGGCGTTAAACGGTACGGTGAATTCCATTTTGGAGGCCGTGCGGCAGACCCTGGAGCATACACCGCCCGAACTGGCAGCCGATATACTGGACCGGGGCATCATTATGACGGGAGGCGGGGCATTGCTGCGCGGCCTTGACCACAGGCTGATGGAGGAAACCGGCTTGCCGGTGATCGTGGCGGACGACCCGCTTACCTGTGTTGTCCGCGGCACCGGGCGCGTTCTTGAAGATATCGACCAGTATCAGAAGTTGTTATTGTAATCGACATTGGTTTGGATGACTCATGCAGTGGCTGCTTGGTTTCTTACGAGGACGCCGCGCGGTTGCCGTGTTGGGCGCGGCGATCCTTGCATCGTTGAGTCTCATGGCGCTCAGCCAATCTGATGCGGTGGCGTTGGCAAGAGGCATCGCCACCGGGTTTATGGAAGCCGGACACGGATTGTTCAGATGGCCCAGGGAACTATCCAGGCTGAGCCACGAGAATCATATCCTGCGGGAACAGAATCTGCGGATCTCGCTCGAGTTGCTGGAACTCCGCGAAGCGAAAATGGAGAATCTGCGGCTTCGCGAGTTGCTCGAATTTCGAACGAAGGCCGAAGGCACCTATCTGGTGGCACAGGTGGTTGCCCGGGACCCGAACCGCGTCCTGAACACGATACTCCTGGATATGGGTGCGGCGGACGGTGTGGCGAAACGCATGCCGGTTGTAACGGCGAACGGGCTCGTCGGGCGCGTCCTGGAAGTTCACCCTCGGACTGCCGTGGTTCAGCTGTTGCTGGATCGCAATTGCCGGGTCAGCGCGATCGTGCAGCGCAACGAAAGGACGTCAGGAATTGTAACCAGCGAAAACGGGAGCTTTTTTCTGAGGCATGTGTCGGTACGCAGCGAGGTCTCCGAGGGAGATAAAATTATCTCGTCGGGCCTGGGCGGTCTGTTTCCCAAGGGTCTCTTAATTGGCACGGTAACCCGTGTGGGCGAACACGATCAAGCGCTATTCAGGGAGGTTCAGTTGGTGCCAAGCGTCGATTTTTTTAATCTTGAGGAGGTTTTCGTACTCAAGGCCATTGCAGTCGACGACGGCAAAAGGGGTTGAGCGCGTCGGGCACGCCGTGGCTGATGGCGCGCCGCTTTCCCCTTGCTAGGTACGGACGGCTTTCTTAATTTCCCTGAGGCGTTTGGCTTCGGGGGATTTTTTATAATGTCCATCCAGAGGGAAACAACCCGATATCAGCCCGTTCCGAGGCGCAGTGGTGCAATCGCTGAACGTTCGACAGATGGACCGTGTGTTCAGTTTTCCGTTTCTGAGGACGTCAAGTGGCAGCTGCGGATAGGAAAGCACCATCCGACCCAATCCGATAAAGTCGACCTGCTTTGCGCGCACGAGTGCTTGAGCGACGTGCGGCAGAAATTCCTGAAGGTAAGAATACCCCGTTCCCACCACAATCAGCTTGGGATGCCGCGTCTTGATGCGCCGGACGACGTCGATCTGACGCGCGACGTCCACGAGAGGGTCTTCAGGGGGTTGGTATCCATCCGAAGGCGGATAGTAAGCGGGACGCTGAATGTGGGGATTGTAATACGGGCTGCCGGCAGAAATATTGACCAGCCGGATGTCCAGGCGTTCAAGCAAGTCGAGAAACATATAGGGTTCCGTAAGGTCCGGTTCGACGGGGTTGGACGGGTCGGTTCCAAAACCGAATGCATAGGGCAGGCAGTGGTCGAAATCTTCCGGTATGCCCGGGCCCTGTTTGTGACCGTCAGTCTGTTCCGGATCCGGCCGGAACGGAACAAAGTCGAAAGCGCTCACGCGAACGCCAATGTGGAGATTCGGAACAAGGGTCCGGATACCCTGTACAATTTCCCGAAGGAAACGCGTTCGGTTCTCAAAGGTGCCGCCGTATGGGCCGTCGCGGGTAACGGCACTCAGGAATTCGTGTCCCAGATATCCGTGGCAGTGCTTAACGTCCACGAATTGGTAGCCTAGATCAGAGGCCATTCGGGCTGCCTTAACGTAATCGTCGATAACGGATCGTATCTCGCCGTCCGACATCACGGGGTGCGTCGGACTCACGCCGAATTTACCGTCAAGGATAGGATGACGGTACAGGATTCTGGGTTCCATCCTGCTCTTATGCGCCGGCCGGCAGAAACGTCCCGAGTGCGTGAGTTGCAGCCCCACCAGCAGATCGTCCGTGTCGCCATCGTGCAGTCGGTGCGCCGCCAGGAGCGCGTCCAGCAGTTCCGCGAGACCGCGTCGGGTATGGTCTGCGACGTACAGCTGGTTGGGGTTTGCACGTGCTTCCCGTCGAACGGCTATCGCCTCGCCCCCCCAGATGAGTTTTGCCCCGCTGAGACCGAAATTTCGCCACCGGCGCCGTGTATTATCGGATGGCGTGCCGTCCGTAAGGCCGTCCCAGCCTTCCATCGGATGAATTGCAAACCGATTGCCGATGGAACCCGGGGCGAACGGAAATGGCTGTGCGAGCGGAGATTCGGGCGCAGTCAGGATGTCCTGGTCGCAGGGCAACTCCAGGCAAAGGGTCTTGAGGCGCTCCCGAAACGCGTCGACGGTCTTCAGGTGTCCGATGCGGACGATGTCGCCGGTTGACATAGGTGCATTCCCGGTGCGGTCGAAGCCGACCGTGGTCTTCGCGAATGTAGCTTACTCCGTGCAGGGTTCAGTCTCGTTCCCGGCCGGAATTTCGAAAAACAGGATACAAGGTCCGGTTCGGGAAATGACGCGGGGGATTCGCCAGACCGTTCCGAGGCGGCGCAGGAACCCGGTTTGAAGAGCCGAATCACCGCCTGCTAATCGGGCTTCCAAATATAGTAAAACGACAATGAAGGCGCAATTCTCCATTCTGGCCGGGGGACGGTTATGACATTGGCGCACGGCGCTAGAGTATGGCGTTCACACCGCGACTTCGTGGAGTGTACAGGCAGAAGCATCTCTATTGCCGAGAACGCCGTCAGGCTCAGGCGTGGGATTGCCGTCGCGGACGAAATGGGCAACTGCAGTCTTAACGATCGGGAGTCGGTCCTGGGGCTGCGGCAAGCCGAAAGACTTTCTTCATTCCCGTACTGGCAGCCTCCCGTGCGCTGCTGTGCCCGTTTCTGCTGTGTGACCGTGTCGACGGAGAATTGGAAATTGAGGTGAACGGTCACTCGATGAGGATCGGCTGGCCCGGCGACCGTACATATTGGGAGGACCGTTGGCGGCCGGTAGAAATTCCAGCCCACTGGCTACGTTCTGGCAGGAATGAAGTGATTTTCAGATCTGTAGGCGATGCGGCGTGGACACTGCTGGTGGAAGAGAGCGTTCAGCCGAAGCGAAGCGCCGTCAGTGATGACGGCGGTCAGACCTGGCGTTCGGAGGAAATGGGTGTAAACCACCGCGCCTGCGGAGAATATATGGTTCGGCTCTGGCTGGATCAATATGCGGAGGCGGGCGAGATCTGTTCCACTGCCGTGGACCTGCTGGGTCTTGTCTCCACTGGCGGAATCGCGGCCGCGGGCAGCGTGGCCAATTTCCGGTTGTCGGCCGACGTCCGGACGCCGGGAGAATGCACAACGGACTTGCAGTGGCGGGGCGGGCCTGGTCCGGCTTACAGCCCGGAGACCTGGACGGCGTGGGCGCCGGCATCCGAATCGATTGAACCGGCCAACGCCCTCCGGTTCCTGCAATGGCGCATTGTCATGCGGTCAGGGAAGCCATCGATGACGCCGGAGGTGAAGAAAGTGTCGCTGTCGGTAACCGCACGGGCTACACTGCCGGCGGCAGACGTCGTCGATTCCGCCAACCCGCCGCTGGTCCGGAGTTCCTACCGGTTTTCTCATCTCCCCGCAGACTCAAAACGTGGGCAGATCCTGCGGGAGCGGTGGAGACTGGACGATGTGATCCGGCCCGCAAAGTCCGAGTTCGAGGCGTTCCTGCACCTGCGGCAGTGGGTGAGGGAGCAGTGGGAGGACGGCTGGAACATGGGCGAAATTGAATTCTGCCCACCCTGGGACGCGATGGTGATTCTGAGTCTTGCGAGTCGCAAGTTGAGCCTCGGGATGTGCACACATTATGCGACGGTGATGTCGCATTGCAGCGCCGCTCTGGGATTTACGGCCCGAACTCAGATCATGCGTTCACATTGTATCAATGAAATCTGGTCGAACCAGCACGGGAAATGGGTGGCCATGGACGTCGGAGGAGATGCCAACGACGAGACGAAATTTACGTACCATTTCGAACGCCGGGGGATGCCGCTCTCAGCGCTGGACGCGCACCGCGCATGGGTGGAGAAGGATTTCGCAGACGTGAAAATCGTCCCGGAGCCGCCGCCATCGATTGCCGAGAGGTTTCAGGTGGCCGGGCGCTTGAAGTTGTTCGAACGATTTATGATTTCCCTTCGGAACGACGAACTGGAGACGATGGGGCCGGGAGAGCCGGAACATGGAAAGATCTCCTACCATTTCAACAGATATCTGTTCTGGCAGGACCCGGACACGGCCCCGTTGCCATGGTTCTCCGAACACACGGAACGTCCCGGCGACCTCTACTGGACTCCGAATCGGGCCGAGATTCATCTTCAACAGGCGGACGAACCGGATACGCTTCGCGTTTTGCTGGATACGGAAACCGCGAATTTGAGGGGGTTTGAGATCCGGATCGACGACGGCGTGTGGCAGGAAAAGCCGGAGGCGGCCTTCGAATGGCGCCTGAATCCGGAGCTGAACAGGTTGTCTGTCAGGCCCGTCAATGCATTCGGACGGCGCGGAGCGGAGAGTTCTGTCAATGTCCTGGACATCGCTGGTTCGGGTTGATCGGTCCCGATAGGACGGAGGCTGAATGGACAAGAGTGCGATGGAGAATTACGGGACGTCCATGGTGCGCCCGGAAGAATTCGATGTATTCTGGGACGACGTGCTCGCCACTGCGGACCGGATACCCCTGAACGCGTCCATGGCGCGCAGCCCGCTCAGGTCGACGCCCGACGTGGATGTCTTCGACGTCCATTTTGACAGTATCGACGGCATCAGGATTGCGGGTTGGTATTGTCTGCCCGCGTCGCGGGCGGGGAAGTTGCCCTCAATCCTGCGGGTGCCGGGATATATTGGCGAACCCCAATTGCCAAAACAGGAGGCAAAAGGGGGCTACGCGGTATTCAGCGTTGCCCCGCGTGGAAAACTCAGAAGCAACGGGCAGTTTAACCCCGGTTATCCGGGATTGTTGACGCACAATATCGTGGATCGGAATACCTACTCCTACCGCGGGTTCTATATTGATGCCGTGCGCGCGTTCGACTTTCTGGCTGGCAGGGAGGAGGTGGATGCGGATCGGATCGGTGTAACGGGCAGCAGCCAGGGAGGTGGATTGACGTTCGTGGTGGCCGCGCTCCGGGATCCAAGGGCCGGGGCCGCGGGAGCGCCCTATCTGTGCGGATTCATGGATGCGATCCAGCTCACACATACATACCCATATCAGGAAATCCGAGACTATCTGAGGCTCTATCCCGAGCGGGAGGCCGCTGTGAGAGAAACGCTTGCGTATTTCGACGGGATTCACTTCGGTCCGCGGATTTCGTGTCCGATTATCGTCAACGTGGGTCTTCAGGACAATATCTGTCCGCCAGAAACGGGATACGCGGCATTTCGGGCAATCGCGTCGAATGACAAGCGAATGTATGCATATGACGGCCACGCCCACGACGCCGGCGCCGTAGAGCACGATAAGGTCAAAGAAGCGTTCTTTGCGAAACACTTGAAAAACCAGCCTTGATTTCGATCTGCGGGGGCAAGACCGCAGCCGCCCCCACGTCGCCGGGAGAAACTTTCAATGCCGGTCCCATATCGGCCGACGACCACCAGGCCCGAAGACTTCGACGCGTACTGGAATTGTACGATGAAAGCACTGGACGCCACGCCGATTGCGCCCGAAGAGGAATTGATGCCGATTCGGTCGACAGAGTATTCCACGACGTACGGAGTGCGTTTCACGAGCGTCGGTCCGTACCGGCTTTTCGGCTATCTGAGCATTCCCCATGGGGAGGGTCCGTTTCCAACGCTGGTTTATTTTACGCGCCTTCAGAGCGTGGTGGAGCCGTTGCCGCAGGGCGATGCAGTCGAGAAGCTCAGCCAGTTCCTGGTCTTCGCCATGGCCGCGAGGGGGCAACGCAATGCCGACAGACCCTATGCTGCATCCTTTCCGGGCCTGTTTATGGACGGAATCGAGGACCCCGCAGGATATGTCATGCGCGGCATCGTGGCCGATTGCTGCCGTGCGGTGGACTATGTACTCACCCGACCTGAAGCCGATCATCGCCGCATGGTTGGGATCGGGCAGAACGAGATGCCGTTGCTGGCGGCGGCGCTCCGGGGGGGACTGACGCACCTCGTTGCTTCTCCGTCTTTCTACTACGGCACGATGGATCGGGCGGCGGGCACCGAAAGCTATCCGCTGGAAGAGGTGAACGAATATTTGCGCCAGTTCCCGG
The DNA here is from genome assembly GCA_963662665.2 of Candidatus Latescibacterota bacterium. Classification (GTDB taxonomy): domain Bacteria; phylum Latescibacterota; class UBA2968; order UBA2968; genus JAAXHE01. The sequence goes on along the minus strand of CAXXJS010000020.1, from coordinate 26,092 downwards.
ACCGCCGCGCGATGGTCGCCCGCACGGTCTCCTATTTCGACCCACTGTTCTTTGCGCCCCGGATTACGGTACCGACCCTCCTGTGGGGAACCACTGAAATGCTTGGGGCGATGGTCGATGCCGCGCCGGGACCGGTGGAGATTCGCGCCTCTGAACACTCACGTTTCAAGGACGGAGTCTTCCAGGAGCATTGGATTGCGAGGCATTTCGGATTGAAGGACGTTATACTGCCCGCACACTGGCGTTAGCCGCCCATTCAAAAAGTCCATCCGGGTTGCGGCCGGCCAAGGCGCGGTTGAACCCATCGGCATCCGACGCCGGTGTCGGAATTCCAGTTCACGTGTGGAGTACAGACGAATGAATATCGGGAAGATCAGGGCGGACTTTCCTGCACTGGAAAACTATGTGTGGTTCCAGAACGGAGGCGTAAGCATCACACCGGCGCCCGTGGCCGAGACGCATAGCGGGTTGATGCGGGAATTGTTCGTACGCGGTCCGATGCACATCGCATTTCCCGATGAGGAGATTCCGCGCCGGAGACGGACCAAGGAGCGCCTGGGGCGGTTTTTTGGCGTCGGGGCGGGTGATCTGGCATTGATGCGCGGCGTGAGCGAAGCGTTCCAGACCGTCGTCAGGGGCATAGACTGGGAGGCCGGAGACCGAATCCTGATTACCGAAGAGGAGGAAGTGGCGCTGCTGTTGCCCTGCCTCCATTTGCGTGAACTGTACGGCGTTATTGTAGACAGGGCGCCCCTGGTAGACGACGTGGAGGGGCAGGTCGAGGCGATGGTTACCCGCATCACGGGGCGTACCCGGCTGATCGGGCTGAGCCATGTCAATACAGACTCAGGGTATCGTTTGCCGGCGGAACGGATCTGTGCCGCCGCGAGAGAACGGGGAATCATCACTTTTCTGGACACGGCGCATTCCGCCGGATTGTACCGGTTGGACCTCAACGAACTGGGGTGCGATTTTGCGGGAATCCTCTCCTACAAGTGGATGTATTCGCCCTATGCCGCGGGCGCGCTTTTCGCGCGCCGGGAGAGCAGGGACAGAATCCGCGTAACCTATGCGGGTGGACGGGCGCAGGCGTGGGTGGACTTCAGGAATGGCCGTTTCGGTCTCAAGGAAGACGCCGAGAGGTTTGAATTCGGGCCCTGGTCGTGGCCGCTGGTGCACGCATGGGCGTCTGCGGCGGAATATCTGGCCGCCATTGGACTGGACGCGATCTGGACGCGCACCGTGGCGTTGACGACGCAATTGAAGCAGGGGTTGATCGAGATTCCGGGTGTCCGGGTGTTCACCCCTCTGTCCCCCGAACTGTCCGCCGCCCTTGTCGGATTCGATATGGCGGGCTGGCGGCCTCCCGATGTTCGGGACGCGCTCAGGAGGCGATGGCGGATAGTCCTGAAGGCGTACGAAACGACGCGGCCCGGTCTGCGCGCCAGCGTGCCCTTTTTCCTCCTGGAAGACGAGATCGACCTGCTGCTCGACGCACTGGCCACATTGGCCGCTGAAGGTCCGGGGCGATCGTCGGAGAGCGGGTAAGCGGTTCAAGACGTTCACCGCGCGATTGCATGTGCCGTGCCGCGCCCCTTTCGTCCGGTTCGGAAACACGGGAGGTTTTGGAAATGGAAGAGGGAACTGTCAAGATGGTGGTCCCGGGAGACGATCCCCTGATGATCGCCGGGTCTTTGCATCTGGATCGCCTGGCGTCTTACGGACGGGTGGTATTGTACGATACGAGGCCGGAATCGACCGGGGAGAAAGTCGAGCGTGCGCAGGGGGCGGGTGTCATCATAAACACCCGGGGGGTGGTGACGTGGGGTCGAAAGGAATTCGAAGCGTTGCCCGATCTGAAGATGATTACGAGTTGTTCGATCGGTACCGATATGTTCGACCTGGAAGCAGCCGGAGAACACGGCATTGTCATCTGCAATCAACCGGGCCGAACGGCGCCGGTCGTGGCCGAACACATGCTGGGCCTGATGCTCGCCGCGGCGAAACGGGCGACCTATTTCACGGCGCGGATGAAAGCGGGCGGGTGGCCAAGGATGGATGGCATTTACCTGCAGGGTAAAGTGCTGGGCATCGTCGGCGCGGGCAATATCGGGGCTGAAATGGCCAGGCTGGGACGCGCGATCGGGATGGAGGTGATCGCGTGGACATACAATCCGTCGCCGAAGAGGGCCCGCAAGCTTGGGGTGCGTTTCGTGACGTTGGACGAATTGCTGGCTGCGGCCGACGTCGTTAGCATGCATGTGGCGCTTACCGGGGACAGTCGAGGGATGATCGGTACGCGTGAATTCGGATTGATGAAAAAAGGCGCAATCCTGTTGAACGGCGCGCGGGGGCCGGTGGTGGATACAGACGCGCTGGTGGCAGCGCTCCGGTCCGGTCATCTGGGCGGAGCGGCCATCGACGTCTACGACGAAGAGCCGGTGCCGCCGTCGCATCCGTTGCTCGCATGCGAGCAGGTCGTCCTGACGCCGCACTGCGCCGACATGACTCCGGAGGGGGTCGATCTGCTGAACGGAGGCGCGGTGGACAACGTCATTGCATTTCTGGAAGGTCGCCCGCGTAACCGGGTCACGTAGCGTCCAGACGACACGTAGACAAAGGGGAATCTGGAATGGATGCGTATGAACCGCTGGATTTGTCCGGGGTGTGCAACGCGGGTCCGGAGCACCTGGGGGACGGAGCGGACGTGTCTGCGGGCGTCCGGCATTATCAGGGCCTGCCGTTCCTGATCGGACGTGCTGATGCGCAGGCGGCACCCTGCCTGCTGGGTTTCGGTGGTGGAATGTCGCAGCGACCGGTTTCTATCCCGGTAGAAAGGAACGCGCAGCGCGTGGTTGTGGCGCACCGGTTGCTCGATTCCCGGATTCCGGAAAACGGGCCGTTAGGTGAGCCGGTCGCGGAATATCGCTTTCATCTCGCAGGCGGCGCCGTCGTTTCAGCACCGATCCGTGACCGGTTCGAGATTGGTACCGTGCCGGCCTCTTCTGGGCTGCCTTTCGTCGCGGTTCAGGACCAGACCGACGGAATGCTGCCGCGCCATGAAGGAAGGTGGGGCGACGCCGGACGACGTCAGACCGAAGCGGTGCAGGGCCGTTCTCGAAGCTTCACTCTTTGGGTTTGGAAGAATCCTCACCCGGACCGAGCGATTGAACGGCTGGAGGTGGTTCCCGAGGGTCCACGGTTCGTCATTGGGGGCATTACGCTGGGGCACGCTCCCGAGCATCCGATTTCGCGGGAGGCGCCGCGGGAAGTGCTGATAACGCTGCGCAGGCAGGAGGAGGCCGAAAAACCCTTCGACCTGGATGTGAGGGTGGATCGGGGGATTGCCACGTATCCCTATCCTCTGCCGGCGCAGGCGTCGGATGGCTTTCTGAAGGACGACAGGAAGGGCTGGGGCGAACCGCAAAATCCGGCAAGTAGTCCCGCATATGTCGAAGTGGCCGCGATCCCTTCGGCAACCGTCACGGTGACGCAGGACTCCGAGACACTCGGCGCCGTAAACTGGGGGGAGTTGGAAAAACAGGGGACAATTGAGACCCGCGCGTTAAAGGTCGAAGTCGTGAACCGCGGGCGCAACTGGGTGCACACCCGGGTAATCGATGACGACACGGGGAAACCGGTGCCTTGCCGGGTACACTTCAGGTCGCCGGAAGGGATACCGTACGCGCCGCATGGACACCATCCGCACGTGAACTCCAACCTTGGCACGTGGCATATCGACGTGGGCAGCGACGTGCGGATGGGTCAGATTTCATACGCGTATACGAACGGCACGTGTCAGGGCTGGTTGCCCCGAGGGAAGGTCATTGTGGACGTGGCCAGAGGATTCGAGTATGAACCGCTGCGAACCGCCGTGGAGATCAGGCCCGGTCAGCGAGAACTTGAATTGCGTTTGAAACGCTGGTGCAGCATGAACGACGAGCGGTGGTTCAGCGGAGATTCTCACGTCCACTTTCTATCCACGCAGGGAAGCCACACCGAGGCACAGGGAGAGGATCTCAACGTTGTGAATCTATTGCCGTCGCAGTGGGGCAACCTCTTCACCAGCACCGAGGAGTTTACCGGCAGGGCGAGCGTGTCTCCGGACGGGAGCAGCATTGTCTACGTGGGATCGGAAAACCGGCAGCACTTTCTGGGGCATCTCATTCTGCTCGGTCTGAAGGAAACCGTGATGCCGTGGTGTTCAGACGGCCCGGGAGAAGGCGAGATGGGCGGTACGCTGGAGGTGACGATGTCGGATTGGGCGGACCAATGTCACGCACAGGGCGGGACCGTTATTATTCCCCATTTGCCGAATCCCAACGGCGAGCCGGCCACGCTGATCGCTACGGGCCGAGCCGACGCGGTTGAGATGCTCCGACACACGATGTACAATCACAACGAGTATTATCGTTATCTCAACTGTGGGTACAGGCTGCCGCTCGTGGGCGGCACCGACAAAATGAGCAGCGACGTGCCCGTGGGTATTTACAGGACGTACGTGAAGATTCCCGAGGATGAGCCGTTCACCTACGAAACCTGGTGCCGGAACCTCGCAGCCGGGCGAACCTTCCACAGCGGCGGGCCGATCATTCGGCTCACAGTGGACGGCCGCAGTATCGGTGATACGGTCAGACTCCCGGGCAACGGAGGCGTCGTGGAGGCGGTTGCTGAAGCGGAATGCACGCTTCCCATCCACACGTTGCAGATCGTCCAGGACGGACGTGTGATTGCTTCAACGGAAGAATCGGGAGGTGCTCGCAAGCTGAGTCTGAAGGCGAAGATAGAGGTGGGCGCGCATTCCTGGCTGGCCGCCAGGTGCGGAGGACCGGGTTACTCGCGGGCCGTGCCGCACCTCGACGGGTGGGGGCGCGGGATTATGGCCCATACCTCCCCGGTGTATATCGCCTGCGGTGACGAATGGTGGATGTTTGATTCAGAAACCGCGCAGTACATGTTGACACTTGTGGACGGATGCATCACGTACATGCGCGGTAACAGCCGGCAGCACAGGCCGGGAGAGGTCACCCATCACCACGGTGAGGACGATCATATGGCATATCTGGAGCGGCCGTTTGCGGAGGCGAGGGAGGCCATCCACCGTCGGATGCACCGGCACGGCGTTCCTCACTAGGGGTCAGACCGCAGCGTTATTTCGCCTGCAGATAACCTTCCGCCGCAAGCAATTCGGCCATCAGAATGGCGCCGCCCGCCGCGCCCCGAACGGTGTTGTGGCTCAGAGCGATGAATCTGTAGTCGAACAGGTTGTCTTCCCTCAGCCTTCCGAGAGTCACGCCCATGCCTTTGCCCGCATCCCGGTCCAACCGCGTCTGCGGGCGATCTTCTTCCTCGAAATAGGTCAGAAACGGCCTGGGCGAAGACGGCAGGTTGACCGCCCTCGGGTCACCCTGGAAATTTCGCCACGAATCGACTACCTGTTCACGCGAGGGCTTGTTCTCAAACGACACGGAGGTGGCCGCCATGTGCCCGTCGCTGACGGGCACGCGGATGCACTGAGCGGAGATAACCGGGCCAGTGGCGTTCCGGATTTCACCGTTGTGAACCTTGCCCCAGATCTTCAGCGGTTCCATGACGCTTTTTTCTTCTTCGCCACCTATAAAGGGGATTATATTATCCACCATTTCAGGCCAAGACTTGAAAGTTTTCCCGGCGCCTGAGATGGCCTGGTAAGTGCATACGGATGCGGTCTGGGGCCCGAATTCCGTCAATGCCTCAAAGGCGGGGACATAGGGCTGTATCGAGCAGTTCGGCTTGACGGCGACAAAACCCGAGCGTGTGCCCAGGCGCTTCCGTTGCGCCTCGATGACGTCCACGTGCCCCGCGTTGATCTCCGGCATGAGCATGGGAACGTCCGGAGTCCAGCGATGGGCGGAGTTGTTGGATGCCACGGGCGTCTCTCGCAGTGCGTAGGCGTTTTCCAGCTCGCGGATGGTGTCTTTTTCCATATCGAGCGCCGAGCAGACAAAGTCGACCTCATCGGTAATGGCATTGACCTCGTTCACGTTCCGGACCATCAGATCCGCAACGGCCGGTGGAATGTCCGAGGAAACGGTCCAGCGGTCCGCGACGGCTTCACGATACGTCTTGCCCGCGGACCGTGGGCTGGCCGCAACGGACACGACCTGGAACCAGGGGTGGACCTCCAACAGTGAAACAAAGCGCTGACCGACCATGCCGGTTGCGCCCAGAACGCCTACTTTGAGTCTGTCCATAGTCCGTTCCTTCCGAGAGAGAGTTGTCATCAGCACGCCGCGGTATCGACGATCGTTCCGTTCCGGAGATCCGCGTTCTGTGTTCCTGCCTGGACAGGCGCCACAAAAACAGCCGGCATGTCCAAGGATGGAGACATCGCCGGCTACGACCGAGACGCGCCACATCACAAGAGAGCGCTCCACGGGACGCTTTTTCCCGTGACAGTCCACTGGATTTTATCCAGCGGCCCAGCCCGTGCATCCCGGCGGCGGGAGTACCGGGCTTCGGCAGGTTCACCCTTTCGTCCGGCAGTCGTGGGTCCGCCGTCCACTGCCGGTTACTGATGCAAACCCGCGCCTCTACCCTTGCAGCGGAAGAAAAATATATAAACGGGTATATTTGTCAAGAAAAAGCGTCGTGAAGTCAGTAAAATTCGACGTTTCCATCCAGGGGTCGCGACCGAAAAGGGGATGGCAGGACTGTGACGTTACCCCGTCTGTTTGCTGGTCCGTCGGTCGACTTCCGGTACGTCTTTCGTGCGTAACTTATTTGTTCGCCGACTCTTGTTATACTTCTGATGCAGGCCTTACGCGTCAGAGATCTAACAGGCGGGCGATGTTTCCGGAGAGTGTTGCCGACAGTTCGGTCCCGGTGATGCCGGAAGCCCTGACCTTTTCGATATCGGTGCGGATATAGGTTGCCAGGTCGGGTGTGGGGTAGGGGCCGTCGGTGCCCCAGATGATGCGTTCGGGGCCCAGGCGCGCCACGGCCTCGGGGATTTTCCAGATCAGAACGACGCCGCTGATGTCCATATAGACGTTACTGTGATTTTCGGCGATATGGATAAACCGATCGATGAGCGTCCGGTCGGTGCACAGGTAACGGCCCATTTGAGCGACAATGATCGGGGTATCGGGGAAGGAGCGGGCGATGCGTTCGAGGTCGGCGTGACGGCCGGTGAAATCGATGAGGCAGGGCACGCCATGTGCGCCGGCCAGTTTCAGTATGGGGTCCGACACGTATTCCGCGAGGGTGCATTCGCCGGCGTGTATCTTGATCCCCTTGAAGTCCAGGCGGGTGACGGCTTCTTCGATGCATCCGATAATCGACCGTTCGGCGTTGGGCAGCGCGTACGCATAAGGAATGAGACGGTCCGGATACAGTTCGTGTGCGGTTCGAGCCCGCGAAACGGCGTCAAACGTGGTGGTGCATATGGCAAAGACGACCGATTTATCCACGCCTGCGCCATCCATGGATTCTACGATCTGGCGGGCGGTATATTCCGTACGCTCGGCGTTACCGTGTCTGAGATGTACGTGGCTGTCGATGATCATTGGCTGTGTCCCTCGTGAAACGGCTCGTGCGTGCGTGTTTTCTCACGCACGCACAGGCAGGCGGATGAATGGCCACACATTTTCGGTACGAACACAAGAGTACGGAGAAAGCCCTCGGCCGTCAACGGGTTTCCATGTCTGCGCAGGCCATACACGCCGGCAATGACCGTTTCCACGTATGGACGGTACCAGGGCGATAACCATTTATTCAGACACATCACACAGGACAGGAGCGGTTTGCATATGCCGGGCGTGTTTCAACCACTGGATCTGCAGGCGTATCTGAACGCCGGAACAGAGAATATCGAGACCACCGATGGTTACCTTTGGCCCGCCGCGCCGGGAAGGCCGGGGCTCAGCGGGCTGGACAGTCTTCCCGGCGGCGCCACCCGATTCTGGGGCGTTCCGTTCGCGCTGGCCGACCGCGGAGAGAGTCCCTCTGTGCCGGCGTTTGTCGCGGTCTCGGGGCGGCAGGATGAACGGGTCGCCGGGTCCGTTTCGATTTCAATCGGCCGGACGGCGCGGCGGATGGTGTTCGCCCATGTATGTACGCCGGTGAATGGCGCCGCCTCGAGTCTTGAAGGGGCCGGTGAAGTCGTTGGCAGCTACCGGATCGGCTACGACTCGGGACAGGGCGTCGAACAGGAACTCAGGCGGAGGTTCGAGATTCACGACCTTTTCGTTCCGTGGGGCCATCACCCCTTCCTCTGCCGGAATTGCAGCGAGTTTCTCCCTGTGGCTCTGGACGACCGGACCGTGGCGTATGGCACGGCTCAGGTGGGTGTCAGGTCTGCAAGCAGCGATCTGACGGGTTGGTGGCTGTACGACTGGGTCAATCCGTTTCCGGAGGAGACCATTCGTACAATTGAGATCGTGGCGTCCGGTGAAGCCGCACTGGCTCTGGGCGGAATTACCCTCTGCCAGGAACGAAACGACCCGCTCGCGTGGCATCCGCGCAGCGAGGTCGTCGTTTCGACCGAGAGCGGAGAAGAGATCTCGGCAGAAATGGACCGAGGCGTTATCGCGCGCCAGGACCGCCTCTACGTGCCCGGCGAAGATTATCTGGAAACCGATGAGGCCGGATGGGGCGCGGGCGGACATGAGGTCCGGGAGGGGCGTTATCTCGAGATTCACGGTTCCCCGGAAGGCAGGCTGAAGTTGCGGTGCGGTGCATCGGACGCGACGTTCAGATGGGGGGACGTACTGAAGCGCAAAACCGCAAAGTGCGGCGGCACTCGTGTTGACCTGGTCGCGCCCGCGGGCAAGCAGTGGGTGCATGTAAGGGTGAATGACGCCGAAGCCGGCCGGCCGGTTGGATGCCGGATCCACTTCCGATCTCCTCAAGGCGCTTATTTCGCGCCGCACGGCCATCAGGCCAACGTGAATACCGCCTGGTTCGAGGATATGGGTGGCGACTGCAAGGTGCATGGCACCCCGTACGCGTACGTTGACGGTACCTGCCAGGTCGAACTGCCGGTGGGACCGGTTTACGTGGAGGCGGCGCGTGGATTCGAGTATGTTCCCGTCCGGAAGCTGGTGGAAATCAAACCGGGTCAGCGGGAACTCTCACTGGAAATCGAACGTGCATTTGACATGAAAGAACGGGGTTTCTATTCCGGCGACACCCACGTGCATTTTCTGTCGTCGCAATCCGCCCATCTCGAGGCGGCAGGCGAAGACCTGAACGTGGTAAACCTTCTCGCCAGCCAGTGGGGACGCCTGTTTACCAGTTGGGAGGAATTTACGGGAGGCCTGGCGCCAACCAGCAGCGAGTACCACAAGATTTGGGTGAGTCAGGAAAACCGGCAGCATGTGCTCGGTCACATCAGCCTGCTGGGTCTGAAGGAAATGGTGGCGCCAATGTGTACCGGAGGCCCACAGGAGGATTGGATTGGCGGTGAGATCCAGACCCTGATGGCGGATTGGGCCGACGCCTGCCGGCGGCAGGGCGGACTTGTGATTATGCCGCATATGCCCACGCCGGACTTCGAGAATGCCGCCAATATCGTGCTTGGCCAGGTCGACGCCACGGAAATGTGCTGGATCTGGCAGGGAGAACGGATCGGTGCCGGAGAACGCGGGTACTACCGCTGGTTGAACACGGGTCAGATGCTTCCCATTGTGGGCGGAACGGATAAGATGTCGAACGATCGCATCCTGGGCGGCTCCAGAACTTATGCGAAACTTGAACGCGGGGAATCGTTTACGTTTGATAATTGGTGTAAAGCTGTAAAGCGAGGGACGACATTCGCCAGTACCGGCGCCATGATTGATCTGCGCGTCGACGGCGTTCCGATGGGACAGCAGATCGGCCTTCCGGGTAACGGAGGCACCGTGGAGGCGGTGGCCAATGCCGAGAGCGTCTGGCCTCTCACCGCGGTGGAACTGATCGTCAACGGAAAGCGTGTAGCCAGGCAGGATGCGTCCGGCGACCGCCGGACGGTGGCTCTAAAATTGGACATGAACGTAGAAAAGTCTTGCTGGGTGGCGGCCAGGTGCTGGGGCGAGTACGCAACCGACGCGGGTCCGGTGATGGCCCATTCATCGCCGGTTTACATCGACGTGGGAAAGCGATGCGCGTTTGAACCCACTGAGGCCGAATATCTATTGACCCACATGGAGGGCGGCATCGCATGGGCGGAGAAAATCGGCGTATTCCGCGACGAGAACACGCGCGCAAGGCTGATTGCACTGTTTCGCCAGGCCCAGGAGGCGTTGAGGCGGCGGATGCGCTAACCCGGTGCTGACCTCAGTTACATCCACACGGAGGGACACATGGAATTCAAGCTGGGATACAGTACGCTCAGGTGGCGGGAGCCGGATCTGGAACCGGCCCTGGAAGCGTTGAAAGAGGCCGGATGGGACGGATGGGAGGGGCGGATGCCGGCGGACTGGCTGGGGTCCCCCTCCAGGCTGCGGCGGGTGTGCGAAAACGCCGGATTGCCGATGGCGGTGTATACCGCCAGTGGATCACCCGACGTGAGGGACTGGGCGCACGTGGAACGCAATAAACGCCGCATGGAATTCGCCGCGGAAGTGGGGGCAGATTGTTTCATGTTTATGAGCGGCGGCAAACCGGCCGGTCGACCCGTGACCGAGGATGACCTGACGGCGGCGGCCGAAGGCGCGGAAGCGTGGGCGGAATACGCGGAGACGCAGGGTCTGGAAATCAGCTATCACATACACACCAATACGCTCGTGGATTCCGCGGCAGACTGGAAATTCTACTCGGCGCGGCTTCGGAAGGCGAAAATGTGCATCGACGTCTCTCACGCGAAACTCTGGGGATATGATCCAGTCGAATCCATCTGGGACTTCCGGAGCCGGTTGAACTACATGCACCTTCAGGACTATACATCCACCGCACGGGATGAAAACGGTCGTTACGATCCGGTCTGGTGCGACGTTGGCGAAGGGGCAGACCTGGATTTCGCGGCGATTCGAAAGGCGCTGGTGGAGATCGGGTTCACCCGATGGGTTACCAGCTGTCCGGGAAACCCCGTACCGGGCGCGGATGACCCGGTCAGCGAGGCCAGGCGAAGCGGGAAGACACATACGTTTTTGCGTCGGATCGGGTATTGAAGTCTGCTTACGGAGGGTAGACGAAGGTCGCGCGGATCGCCGTGAAAATACGCTATTTTGGCATATTATGACAAAATGGCATATTTTATCCTTGCGAGGTCGAACAAACGAAGAGGCCGGCGGTTTCCCGGCCTCTTCGTTTGTTGTCCAGGTAACTGCCAGTGTTCTTTCCCGGAAACAGGTTGCCAGAATTCGGCCGTCGAGACGGGATGGATCGGCGGGAGGATGATTGGGTATTTCCGGGAAGGGACACTAGGACTCAGGATCCATCCAGGGCGTCCAGTTGCCGAGGGACAGTGCGCCGTCGGCGACGATCGTCGTACCGGTGATGTATGCCGCCGCCGGTGAACAGAGGAAGACCGTGATCGCTGCAATTTCGTCCGGATCCGCGAACCGGCCGGCCGGGACATCGTGGAGTGCCGTGGATTCGAAGTCCGCCCGCTGAAGTGGCTGGAATTCGTGTTCCCGGAGGCCGGAGGTGTCCACAAAGCCGGGTGCAACGGCGTTGACACTCACATTGCGGCCGGCATAATGGTAGCCCAGGGTTTTGGTGAGGTTGACCACGCCTGCCCGCGCGGCGCCAGAATGGGCAAAAGGCGGCGCGCCACGCCCGAGTGCGTAGATATGGACGATGTTAACGATGGAACCGTATCCGTTTCCGGCCATGTGCGGACCGATGCGGCTGCACATGTTCCAGGTGCCATTCAGGTTGAGATCCACGACCGCACGCCAGCCTCCATCGGTAATCTCCGATGGGCGCGCGGGGTACTGGCCGCCGGCATTGTTGACCAGAAAGTCGATGGCGCCGAATTCTCGCAGTGTGCTGGAGACCAGGTCTTCCACCTGTTCGATTTCCCGGATGTTGGCGGGCAGGGCCAGGCATCTCCCGCCGGTACCGGCAATTTCCGCCGCAACTGACGTGAGAGGTTTCGGTCTCCGACCGGCGATGACAATTTGCGCTCCCAGCCGCGCGAACGCGAGGGCGATTCTTCTGCCGATTCCCCGGCCGCCGCCGGTAATAAGCGCCGTTTTCCCGGAGAAGAGATCCGTAGTGAACACGGCAAGCGCATCGGAGTCGGAATGCATCGGTTATTCCTCAGGACGGTACGGAGGGCCGGGTACGGACGATTCGCAAAGATACGCGATCGCCGGTCTGAATTCAACCTCAATTGAAGACTGCAGGAAGTGCCATACCTGCAGACGCCGGAAATTCACCGGGAGTCCGTCGCCCTTTAGTGTTCTGTCCCAAAAAATACTTCACCATTCGGCCGCCGATTCATCCCGTCTTAGTACGTTGCCTTCGCTCACCGACCTGTCCAGGTCGGAGGCGTCTTGCGAGACGGGCGACTCTACGGCCGAATTCAGGCAACTTATTTCTGGGACAGAACATTAGCAGTCCGTTGAAAAAGTCGCTCTGCAGTCATTCGACCAGAAGGGCCGGCCGCAGCCCGAATGGCTTTTTTAGCGAGCTGATCAGGTGGCTTCCCCCTGGCGGCGACGCGGGGTGATAGAAACACTCATCGTTTTTTTCACGGCTCGTATGTTCGTTCTTGCTCAGATCCTTCATCCAAATTGTAATGCTGGCACGGACATTGCAGTGCAAAGGAAGTGGAGAGGTTGTCCAGGAATCGGGCGACGGGATGAGAAAGACGGCAGCCCAACTGTTCTCAACATCTAAGGCCGTTTCGTGGAAATCCGCCTCGGCTCGCCGTTTCGGACGATTAAATGCAATGAACGAATGAACGACGACACCCTCGGGTGTCACGCCTGGTGCGGTCGGGGAATCTGGAAACAACGAAGAGGAGGTTCGAAATGGACATGAACAGACTCACACAGAAAATGCAGGAGGCGCTTCAGGACGCACAGTCCAGTGCTTCACGAAACGGGCATCCGGAGTTGGACGGCGAGCATCTGCTCCTGGCGCTGCTTGAGCAACCCGATGGCCTTATCACGAGAATTCTGGCGCGGATGGACGTCGACGCGGACGCTTTGAAATCACTGCTGGGCGCGGAACTCAACCGGAGACCCCGGCAGGCCGGAGGGGGGGCGGATCCCCGAAAATTGTACGTGACCGCGCGCCTCCGGAAGTTGTTGCATAACGCAGGTGAAGAGGCAACGCGAATGCAGGATGAATACATTTCCGTGGAACACCTGGCGCTGGCGTTGCTGGGCGAGGGGACCGATACGCTTTCGGGGCGAATTCTGGGGGATTCCGGGGCCACAAGAGAAGGGTTTCTGAATGCGCTGGCGGCAGTCCGCGGCAATCAGCGGGTGACCAGCCCCGAACCCGAAGGTGCATACGAAGTACTGGAAAAGTACGGCGTGGACCTGGTTGCGCAGGCCCGCGACGGAAAACTGGATCCGGTGATCGGTCGCGACACGGAAATCAGAAGGATCGTGCGCATCCTGTCCCGGAAGACGAAAAACAATCCGGTCCTGATCGGGGAACCCGGTGTTGGAAAGACCGCCGTCGTGGAAGGACTCGCCCAGCGGATCGTGAAAGAGGACGTGCCCGAGTGGATGAAGGAACGGAAGGTTTTTTCCCTCGATTTGGGTGCGCTGCTGGCGGGCGCGAAATTCCGCGGCGAGTTCGAGGAGCGCCTCAGGGCCGTCCTGAACGAGATCGCGCAAAGCGAGGGTCGCATTCTGCTGTTTATCGACGAGGTGCACAATATCGTGGGCGCCGGCCGTACGGAAGGGTCCGCGGACGCGGGAAACATGCTCAAGCCGATGCTGGCGCGAGGAGAACTGCACTGTATCGGGGCGACAACGCTGGACGAATACCGGAAGTACATTGAGAAGGACGCCGCCCTGGAGCGGCGGTTTCAGCCGGTGACAGTGGATGCGCCTTCCGTGGAGGATACCATTTCGATTCTCCGGGGACTTCGCGAAAGGTACGAGTTGCACCACGGTGTACGAATTCAGGACAACGCCCTGGTGAGCGCAGCTGTGCTTTCCAACCGGTACGTATCGGACCGGTTTCTGCCAGATAAGGCAATCGACCTCGTCGACGAGGCCTGCGCGATGATCCGCACCGAGATCGACTCCATGCCGGCGGGGCTGGACGAAGTCACCCGCCGGGTGATGAGACTCGAAATCGAAGAGGCGGCACTGAAGCAGGAATCGGACCAGGGCAGCGCGCAGAGACTGAAAGATCTCCGCAAGGAACTGGCCGAACTGAGGTCGCAGGCCGGCGCGATGCGGGCCCAGTGGGAATCCGAAAAGGAAGGGATAGACACTGTTCGAAACCTTCGCGAACAGATCGAAGCGGTTCGTCGAGACATCGAAGAGGCGGAACGGAAGTACGATCTGGACCGGTTGGCTGAGTTGAGTCACGGCCGCCTGCCGGAACTGGAGCAGTTGCTGGAGGCGGAGGAGGAGCGGTCGGCGGGGAATGGCCGGATGCTCCGGGAAGAGGTGACCGGGGACGAGATCGCGGAGATCGTCTCCCGCTGGACCGGGATTCCCGTAACGCGTCTGGTTGAAGGCGAGCGGGAAAAGCTCCTCCGGCTGGACGAGATCCTGCATAGACGAGTCGTGGGTCAGGACGAGGCCGTGTCGCTCGTGGCCGATGCCGTGATCCGGGCTCGGGCGGGGGTCAGGGACCCGCGCAGGCCCATCGGCTCGTTCATCTTCCTGGGTCCTACGGGTGTCGGCAAAACCGAGTTGGCCAGAGCGCTGGCGGAGGCGTTGTTCGACTCCGAGGACAATTTGGTGCGAATCGACATGAGCGAATACATGGAGCGGCACTCGGTTTCCCGGCTGGTCGGTGCGCCTCCCGGGTACGTGGGGTACGAGGATGGGGGACAGCTGACCGAGGCGGTGCGCCGGAAACCCTACTCGGTGATCCTGTTCGACGAAATCGAAAAGGCCCACCACGACGCGTTCAACGTGTTGTTGCAGATCCTCGACGACGGGCGATTGACCGACGGCCAGGGGAGAACCGTCGACTTCAAGAACGCCGTGATCATCATGACATCGAATATCGGTGCTTTCCACGTCGTCGATCGCGTGGCGGAGAGCGGGGAGATTTACGACGAAGCCCGCCAGGCGGTCATGGCGGAGATGAGGCGGCATTTTCGGCCGGAGTTTCTCAATCGCGTCGACGATATTGTGCTTTTCAAGGGTTTGACGCAGGCCGAGATCGCAAAGATCGTGGATCTGCTGACCGCGGATCTCCGCAAGCGGCTGAAGGACCGGCGAATCGAGCTGGAATTCACCGATGCAGCACGGGAATTTGCCGCGCGAGAGGGATTCGATCCGGTCTACGGCGCGCGTCCACTGAAGCGGTTCCTGCAGCGTGAGCTGGAAACGCAAATCGGCCGGGGGCTTATTGGTGGCGATATTGTCGACGGGGCGCGGGTACGTGTGGATCTGGAAAATGGCGAACTTGCGCTCCTACAGGAGCATTCCACGCAGGAGGCCGTGATCGCGGGCGGATAGGTAATTCGCGCCGGCGGACGCAGGCCCCTGATTCCGGTCCGGAATCAGGGGCCTTTCCGTTCACAATCCTGCCGGTTAAGGCATTCAGGCCGACATGAACGAATGGCCTGATAGAATTCCCTTGTGCCCGGGGTCGGGAGCTATATCTTCCGCTACGGGGCGTCGGGGGTGAAACCGACAGGATCGGCGGGCGTCAAAGGGAGTGCCGGCGGCCGAGAAGGTTTCCGCCGTGCCGCAGTACATTTTTCTGATAAGTGACCGAACAGGATGGAGAGAATTGATTCTCCTCAGAACCGTATTCATCGTGGTCTTTTTCGTGACTCCCCGTGCCCTTTTCGCGCAGGCTGCGGATTCCGTCATTGTCGATGGTGTTGCGATTGAAGGTAATCGTGCGATTTCCGACAGAGATCTCAAACTCCTGATGTTTACCCGGGCGAACCCGTGGTACGAGATTTTTCCGGGCATAGACGTCCGGCAATTCGATCCGACAGTGTTTCGGTCGGATGTCAAACGTATCCTGGCGCGTTACAGGGACCAGGGCTATTTTGATGCTGTCGTGGACACGGTTGTCGACCGGTACCGCCCCGGTTTCGTCCGCATTCGGATCCAGATACAGGAAGGAAAGCCCGTTGTCGTCTCCAACGTCCGGCTGGAGGTCCTGCCGGCGGATACCGGGCAGGACAGCGCGCGTCTGATGGATGCGTTGGTCACCAGACCGGCCCGTCCATTGACCCGGATGGGCCGGAAGTCGGACCTCGAAAAGATCGCCGAGATGCTTCAGAACGACGGGCACGCCTTCGCCGAGGTCGCCGCCGGCGTGGCCGTGAGTGACAGAGGCGCCGATGTGACGTATCGGGTGACTCCAGGGCCGGAATGCCGGTTCGGGAAGATAATAATCTCGGGAAATCGAACGTTTTCAGACGATCTGATCCTGAGGGGCCTCACCTTCAGGACAGGAGATGCCTACCGCAGGAAGGACCTCTCGAACAGCAGGCTTCAGCTCTATCGGTCGGAGGCGTTCCGTTCGGTATCGCTCGGCATGCCGGACACTGTCGCCCGTACGAGTCCCGTGGATGTGTCCGTTCTGGTGCGGGAACGACCGGCCCGGAGTCTGAAACTGGGTGCCGGTTTCGATACCGAAGAGCAGTTAAGGGGCTTGTTGGCATGGCGGCACCGGAGTTTTCTGGGCGGCGGCGCGCGCCAGCTGACTGTCGAATCTTCGGCGTCGGCGCTGGAGGCGCGAGCAGAAATCACCGTCAGGCAGCCATATATTCTCGGAAGCCGGACGTGGCTGGAGATGACGGGATTTGTGGAGCAGGAACGCCCCGAAGAGATCCGTGTGAAGCGGGCTGGGGCAAGCGCAGCGCTGGAACGGACTTTCCGGGCTACCGGCCGGGTCGTTTTTCAGGTGAGGACCGAAGTTGTTGATTTTGAGCTGGACAGCACCCGTACGACGCTCTCGGTTGAGTACCTGGAAGATAGACGGGACGATTTTTTCGATCCAACCCGTGGCCTGTTGGCTGAACTGGCGGTAAAGGCGTCGGGTTACAGAGACTTTTTCAAAGTGTCGGGCGAGTGTCGCTGGTACAGAAGGATGTTCTGGAAGAGTGTGCTGGCGCTGAGGGTAACGGGAGGGTTGATTCTAAGTCGGAGGCACGTGGCGTCTATCCCCAATTTCGAGCGGTTTTTCGCGGGCGGCGCCAGCAGTGTCCGCGGATGGAAACTGAACCGGCTTGGTCCACGCGATCCGTCCGACCTGCCGGCGGGTGGCCTGAGCCATCTCGAAGGAAGCGCCGAAGTTCGCACCCGTCTGTTTTCCGGCCTGGGAATGGCCGTATTCGCGGATGCGGGCAACGTGGTAGCCGACCGGTTTGGCGCCTTCGATCCAGGTCGTCTACGCCTGGCGGCCGGCGTCGGATTGCGTTATCTGAACCCGATCTGCCCTGCGCGTCTCGACGTTGCGTTCCGTTTCTCCGACGATCCGTCACAGCCCGGACGGCAGGTCCATTTCAGCCTGGGTCAGGCATTTTGAAATGGCGCGGAAGGCGGGAATGAAGTCAAACGTCGGTTTCACAGTACTGGAATCATCCGCAGAAGCTACATGCCAGACAGGAATCTCGTGAGACGCATCGTTAAAACAGGCGTTGTACTCGCTTCCGTCGTGTTTGTGATCGTCGGATTCGGCCTGCTCGCGCTGGCATCGGGTCAGGCGAACCCGTATCTGCGCGCCTGGGTGCAGCAGCGGCTCGCCCGGGATCTGGGCATGGCAGTGGAAATCGGTCGACTGTACGGCAATCCCCTGAACGGGTTCCGGATGGAACGCCTGCGGCTCGGCGCGAAGCACGAGCCACTGCTGACGGTGGAAGCTGTGTTAGCACGGTACCGGCTGACGTCACTGCTCAGGGGATCGGTGATTGTGGACAGACTTGTCCTGGAGGCCCCAAGGGTCCGGCTCCCGAAAAGGAAGGTCGCCGCGGATTCCGCCGCCGGTATGTGGCCCGCTTCCGACCCTGCGTGGTGGAAGGAGAGCCCGAAACGGATGATCCGCATCGGCCACGCGGAGGTCGTCGACGGTCAGGTCGGCGCAGAAGCCGGCGGCAGACTTGACAGCCTCAATCTGGAAATGGGGCTGCAGGCAGGTCCTGCCGGATACGAACTGGAGTTTCGCCGGTTTCGGTCCCTTGTCTTCGATCCTCCTCTGAAGATCAGAGATCTCACCGGGCTGACCCTGCTTGCCGATGGACGCCTGGCGCTTGAGAGGTTTCACCTGCAGACGCCCGGGTCCAGCATGCGGGTCGACGGGACGATGACGGGGCTGTCGCGCCCCGCGTATGATTTCACGTTGCGCGCGGATTCTCTCGCATTTGACGAGTTAGGCCGCATTCTTCCTGGAACGTATCCGCGGGGAAGCCTGGCCGCAGGCGGCAGGGTGTGGGGCGATGTTAACCGTGCGAATGTGGACCTGAAACTCGACGACGGGTCAACCGTCTGCGATCTTTCAGGTCACGTCGATTTTTCGCAGACCGACGTCGGCTATGATCTCCGTGCGACCGCGACAGGAATTGACCTGATGCGAATCGCCCCCAGGTTTGGACTCGACGCGCGATTTGACGCGGCAGTTCGACTTTGGGGACGTGGCCTGAATTCGTTCACTGCCGAAACGTCCGTCAGTGCGGGAATTTCACGCGCCATTCTCTCGGGCGTGGTCGTCGATACGGCGAATCTGATTGCGTCGCTCAGAAACGGCATGGTTGGAATGGACCTCTCCGCGCAGGGGCCTGCCGGACGTGTCAATACAAAACTGGCAGTCGAACTGACGGAAACTGAGCCGCTATACGAACTCAGCGCACGGGTCAATCGCCTCGACCTGTCCGCACTTCCCGGGGCCCGCGCTCCGGTGACTGATCTGACCGGCGTAATTCAGCTACGGCGGGTGGATGCCGGAATGTGGCGCGGCGGCGTAGTTTTCGACGTCGCCAGAATCGAGGGTTTGTCTGTAGCAACAGGACTCGCCCTCCGAGGGTCGTTCCGGGAGGGTATCGTCAGTCTTGATAGTATAGGGGTACGGCTGTCAGGTGGATACGGCGTGGTCAGGGGACACGGTCGGATCGATCTTGGACGGTTCTGGGACCCCGATGGGAAGCAACCCGCCTATATTGCGGGTATGCGGGTGGATGGCATGGCGGTGGATCGGCTCCTGGGCCGCTCGGGCGTCCTGGAAGACGTGTCGCTTCAGATTGGACTCGCGGGGAAGGGATTACATCCGGATTCGGCGCAGGCCACCGCGGACGTGATGGTTAGAGCGTCGCGGTTTCTTGGCGGAAAACTGGATAGCGCAAGGGCGAGCCTGGTGCAACAGGGTCGGCGGACGATCGTGGATCGGCTGTTCCTGGCCGGTAAGAGCGCGCGCGTGGAAGGAAACGGCTGGATCGTCCCGGGTGACAGCCTGGACGTCCGCGTGAAAGGTCGGGTCGACAATTTCAAGGCACTGGACAGTGTCATCGGTCCGGGGCTGTCCGGAACCCCCGCTTCATTTTCGGCAGGCATCCGTGGTACCTGGACGAAACACCTTGCCGTGGCGGATCTGCTGGCAGACAGCATGAATTACAAGGGAGTCCCGATCCATGGGGTTAAACTCGGAATGAAGGGGCCGCAACTGTCACGGGGGGATCTGTTAGTCCGCGCGGATTCTCTTGTATGGAGTGGACGGACGGTCTACGACGTGTATGCGGACCTGGGGCTGAAACAAGACAGGATTTCTTTTATCCTGGGGAGCCGTCCGGACGAAATCGATCAACTCCACGTCAGGGGCGCCGTGGCGTGGGCAGACGCCTTGTACGTCCTCGAACTGGACTCCCTCGCGATTGGCGTGGGCGGCGTGTCTATGTCCAGCGATGGTGCCTCCCAATTAACGTATCGCCACCAGGAGGGCGTATTTGTGGAGCGTTTCCGCCTGGTCGGGGAAGGCGGCGCGATTCAGGCGCATGGACACAGCGGCCAGGCGGACGGTGTGGTCGTGAGTCTCAGCGACGTGGATTTAAAGATATGGTCGGGTTTTCTGCGGATGGTAGGCGAACTGAGCGGGATGCTTACTGGCACGATTGCGCTGTCCGGCACGCCCGACGACCCCCGTGTGAAAACAGAGTTGGCGTTTCGCAATGGCGCCGTTGCGGGCGTCAGTCTGAAAGAAGCATCGGGAACTCTGGGATATTGGAACAAGCGCGCGACGATGGATCTGAAACTGGTGCAGTCTCAAGGACGGGAGGCTACGGCGAATGGGCAGTTTCCGCTGAATCTGTCGTCAGACGGTTTGGATGATCTGTTTCCGCCGGGGCCCGTTGACATATCGTTGAAATCAGCGGGAATTGAATTGAACTTTCTTCCCCACGTATTCCCGGCGGTTCAGGACGCGCAGGGTACTTTGGCGGCCGACCTGACGGTGAAAGGGACACCGAATCGGCTTCTCAAACGCGGATGGTTAACGCTGCGCGACGGAAAGGCCCGGATCGTGCCCTTGAATACGAACTTCGAAGAGGTGGAAGCGGATCTCAAGTTTGACGGGAACCGGATCGTGCTCGAGCGCTTCGAAACCGGCAGGAAGAAAACAAGAGTTACTCTGAAGGGCGAGGTTGCAATGGACGGGTTCGGCCTGGAACGGTATGACCTCAAGTTGAATGCGAACGAGTTCGAGGCGGTCGACCTGGCCTCAATCAAGGCCACCCTCAATGCCGACCTTCAACTGACGGGGGACCTCGAGGCGGGGCATCTGGATGGCAGGGTGGCGTTGACCCGCGCGGTTCTCAGGCTGTCCGATTTTATCGAATACCCAACGGATGTTGTCTGGATGTCGTCGCCGCTCTTTCAGAATCTGGTCTCCGATGTCCGGGTCTCGGCTTCTCGAAACGTCTGGATCCGCGACCGGGAGTTGAATGTAGAGATTTCAGGGGACGTGGATCTGGTTAAGGACAGGGAGGGTATCAGGCTTTATGGTTCTCTCGATAGCAGACAGGGCAGGTACGAGTTTCAGAATACGAGCTTTGCGATCGATCGTGGAGAGATCAGCTTCCGCGGCAGGACAGACATAAACCCGGATCTCTACATTATAGCGACACGCAGAATCAGATTGGTTTCCAACGAGAACGCGGTTATCAGCGTCGTTGTGGGCGGTACGCTCACGGAACCCAATATTTCCCTCGAAAGCGATACAACCCCGCCCCTCGACGAAGCGGACATCCTTTCGTACCTGTTGATCGGCAGGCCGGCCGACGATGTGTCCGGGTTGATGAGCGGGGAAGGCGGGGCAGGGAGCCGGCTGGAGGGTCAGGCCGCAGTGCTTGTTCTTGGCGTTGCGGCGAACCAGCTGAAACGCACCATCGGCCGGCGACTGAACCTTGACGTCGTGGAGATTGACCTGGGCTTGGGGGATTCCGCAACCCGGGTCCGGGCGGGTAAGTATTTCGGATCCCGGTTCTTTGTAAGCTACGCGCAGGACGTTTCCGAGGCGAGGGGGAGGGAGGTCGTGGTCGAATATGAGCTGTTGCCGAACGTCACGCTGGAAGCGCAGCAGCGGGAGGGAAACGAGCGGGAACGGGATCGGAGTTCACTCGGGATATTCTGGAAGAAGGAATGGTGACACCCCCGTGGGTTTCGCGTTATAAATCCATCCGGATTAATGTCACAGGTCAATTATGGAGGATGAGTATCATGGACTTGGAAGAGGCCAGAGAACAGTACCGTACACAGGGCTATTTCATTGCGGATGATGCTGTCGATCCGGCAATGCTGGAACCGCTTCTGGAAGCGACGCGGCGGGTGAAGGCGAAAACGCGTACCCGGGAGGTGGATATCTATACGCACCGGACTCCGGAAGGAGAGCCGTGGGCGATAAGGGGGTTGTTCGCGCCCGAATTCAACGAACCTGTTTTTTCGGAGTACCTGATGTCTCGTCCGGTTATGCAATACGTAGAGCCGCTTATTGGCGCCGATTTGCGTCTGGGTGGCGTGCTGATTTTCACATCACCGGACCAGGTGGACTGGAGCGGTGGGTGGCACCGGGATTTCGGCGGCAACGAGCGGGACGGGTCCTACGAGGTGGAAATGGAAATACTCAACCGTCCGATCGTGTCGTTGAAGTGGCACCTGGCGCTGGTCGACGATTCCTGCCTGCAACTGGTACCGGGCAGCCACAGACGTTACAGGACGGACGAGGAGCGGGATCGTCTGTTGAAGAATCGGCACGCCGACATTTCGACGCAGGAAGTGATGCACCTGAAGGCGGGACAGACAATTTTCTGGAGCGGCAATGCGGTCCATCGGGGAATTTACAATACGAAGCCCGAACGATTGACGCTCGCGGGGAGTTGGAACAAACACGTTGACGATGAAGAGCCGGAAGAGACGGACGGGCGCGTGAAATGGATGCTCGCGGACAATGTGCGCGGATTCCTGCCGGAACGGATGCGCCCGGCGTACGACCGGTGGCGGGCGCTGCAGTTGGGCTGAGTGCCCGCCACCTGCGATGGAACGCTTACGTTCTAAAGGAGGTCAAGTGATGGCAATAACTGGTGACTTCGAGGCCTATCTGGCAGAAGATTGGTACGGGCGCCCCATGTCCGTTGCGGCGCTGCTGGAGTGCGAGGCGGAAGCGGGAATGGATATGGCGGTGGTCATGCCGGACGCGAAGGAGGAGCCGGACAACGACGGGCTGCTGGAACGGACAGCGGCGCATCCGAATCTGCTGCCGTGCGTGATGATGAATCCGCATTGGGGGGTGGAAGGGATCGCGAAATTGAGAGACTACGCGTCTCGGGGGGCCATGGGGATGAAACTCATGGGCGCAATCCACCGGTTCGAGGTAGACGATCCCATGGTATTTCCGTTCGTGGATGCCGCACAGGAGTTGGGCATCGTTGTATCGATACATACCGGCGTGGAAAACTGCAGCGCGGACCGGGCCGCCGCGATCGCGGGGCGCATTCCCGACGCGGCGGTGATACTTGACCATATGGGTTTTCCGGACCATTTCGATGCGGCAATGGCGGTGTGCCTGCAACACGAGAACGTGTACATGGGTACTACCGTTTTGCGGTTCCACAAACGGTGGGCGGATAACCCGGAGGAGACCGTACCGGTGGAAGTCGGGACGGCGGTGGAGACGTTGGGGCCGGAGCGGGTGGTCTTCGGTTCCAACTTGCCGGAATACAGGCCCATCCAGGTGAAGCGGGCGATCCAGCGGCTGGAACTGGGGAGGGCTGCGGAGCGGCAGATTTTTGGCGAAAATCTCGCGAGAATCTACGGGTTATCGGATTAGGATCCCATATGTCCGGTGATGAATTCAGGTCCCGACTCCGACCTGCTACGTCCGGTCAATGCAACCGCCGGAAGTTCCGCCAGGCGCCTCTTCAGGCGCAGGCTATCTGTCTTCGGACCGGAATGCATATTGCAGGGCGCCGAAGTGGATATCCGGCGCCGCCAGGGTGGGTTCCGGCGCCGTTTTCAGCCGGAACAATTCCTCGAAGTCCACGGTCCTGCCCGAAAGGTACCGCAGTCGCATACCCAGCACTTTCAGGATAGCTGCGCCTGCGGCGTAGTCCCATACTGAAGCATAGTCGAACGCGCCCACCGCGGAGCCGCTGGCAACGTAACACAGATGCGCGGCTGCGGACCCGAGACTGAGGGTTTTGCCCGGGAAGTCGATCCTGAGACGTTTGAATGCGCCCTCACTGACAAGCAGCAGGGCGTTGTCGTCCAGTGCCGGCGTCCGGGGGATGAGCGCTCGCCCGTTGCAGAAGGCGGAAGCGCCGTCCGTGTAGTAGACGTCTCCGAGGACCGGAAGAAAGAACGCGCCCATGGTTGGCTCGCCGTTTTCAAACAGGCCTATGGAGACGCCCCAGACGGGCAGACCATGGTTGAATGCCCGCGTTCCGTCGATCGGATCGATGGCCCATACGACGGGTGACGTCGGCGGTGGATCGTCGCCCTCTTCGCCAAGCACGGCATCGTTCGGGCGCGCGGAATCGAGCTCTTTCCTGAGATAGGACTCAACGTCCAGGTCCGCCTGGGTCACCCAGGAATTGTCGGCCTTGAGCCTGCCTTTTGTCCTGCCGAAATGGGACAGCGCGATTTCTCCCGCTTTCCGGGTGATATTGAGAATCCATCGGACGTCGATTGGCGTCACGTTGCCTCCACAGTCATTCAGGGGATCGCCAGGCGGATTGAAGATATACATAAAGGAAACACTTTACAACGGTCGCGTCGCGGCCGGGCGGATGGGTATTGCGTCCGCGGCTGGGAGACGCTATCTTCAGGATTCGTTTCCTCGCTGTCCGACCTGACGCTCCTTCCGCGACCACTCGTTCGCGCGGGCTTGATCGTGGCAATCAACTCCCCGCAATCCAGGAGTCAGCCGTTGGGATCTGTGTGCCAGGTTAATTCCACGCCGGAGGATCCGCCCGCGCTATGGGAAAGAAACAGATACTCCTGACCGGCGCGGCCGGGTCGCTGGGGACCTGTATCAGGTCCCGACTGAGAGCACGATACGATTTTCGGCTCCTGCTGCACTCGACGGTACCGGACGACGTGCGTCCCGACGACCAGGTGGTCTTCGGCAGCGTGGCGGACCATACGGCGATGGTCGATGCCGCGTCCGGCGTGGACGCCATCGTGCACCTCGCCATCCGGCGATGGCGCGGGATGACCGCCGAAGACGTGGCGAAGGCGACCCTCGAAATAGACAATCCCGGCGTGTACAATATCCTCGAGGCTGCGCGAACAAACGAAGTGCCCGCGGTCGTCTTCGCAAGTACCAATCACGTTACGGGATTGTACGAGAAAGAAGGGCTTGTCTCCACTCCGGAGAGCCCGGTAAGGCCGGACGGCGTTTACGGCGCGGGAAAGGCCTTTGGAGAAGCCCTGGGCAGATTTTATGCTGAACGATGCGGAGTACGTGTGGTCTGCCTTCGGGTGGCGAACTTCAACGGGGACGATACCCCGGGACTACAATATGAGCCAGGGTATTCCCGTTGGCTTAGTCCGAGAGATCTGGCGCAGCTGCTCTGGAGGTCCATCGAAGCGGAACACGTCGAGTTCGGCATCTTTTACGGTGTGTCGGGCGGAAGCGAGAAGAAATGGGATCTCTCGAACGCGAGGGAGATGCTGGGCTATATCCCGCAAGACGACGGATCGTTGCCGGAGTATGGTTGTAGCGTGTAACAGCCGCCTGGCTCGCCGGCGGCTGCGGGCAGGCGCGAAGAACGTTTTGGGATTGAAGACAGCTTCCAGGGGAGAATGGTATGATCCGGGAAGGAATGCGAGTGCTGGTGTTCAGCGCCCACGCGGCGGATTTTTGTTCGCGCGCGGGAGGTGCGATCATTCGATTTGTCAACGCGGGCGGTACGGTACACGTCCACAATCTGACTTACGGAGAGCGATGCGAATCGCCCGCATTGTGGGCGGAGGACCCGGACCTGACTCTGGAGGATGTCAAGGCGATACGAAGGAAGGAATTCGAGGCCGCCGCCGGCATTCTTGGTGCGGGCATCGATTGTTTCGATTTCGGAGACAGTCCCCTGGTGGTGGGCCCTGAACGACGGTTGCAACTCCTGGACGCCGTTCGAAGGTTCAGACCGGACCTCGTGCTGAGCCACTGGATCAACGACGTGATGCATCCCGACCACGTGGAAACCACACAGGCGGTGCTGTGGGCGTGTTCCTATTGCGATGCGGGGGGAATCAAGTCCGGCAATACACCGTGCCCCCGGCCGCTTCTGGTCTGCTATGAAACCACGATGGGAACGTCGCCGGTTTCGGGTTTCGTTCCGGACCTGTACGTGGATATTTCTACAGTATTCGAGCAGAAGATTCAGGCACTGAGGAAGTTGGCGGCACAGCCGCCTCTCCCGGACGTCTATACCGTCCTGAACCGGTACCGCGCCATCGAGGCGCAGCATATGGCCGGGATGAGCGACTGCCGGTATGCCGAGGGTTTTGCGAGGATCGGCATGGAGCCGGTGGTCTGATAT
>CAXXJS010000019.1:0-87449 GCA_963662665.2 Candidatus Latescibacterota bacterium | reverse complement strand
CAGGCCGTCCCACAGGGACGGCTCCGCTATCACCTCCTCGGCCATGACGAGAAAACAGGACAGATTCGAGTAATCACCGCCGAAATCAGGACTTGTCGTCTGCACGATGTACCAGTCGGCAAAACCCGCTGACGTCGTCCACGACGCCTTTTTGCGCACCTTCCAGCCACCCGCCACCCGTTCCGCTCCTGACGATATTGGATACCAGAAGTGAGAACCCGTCTCGGGGTCCGAATAGGACAACGTGCCCACCAGGACGTCCCTGTCGAGGCGCTTCATGAGGTCCTGTAGCGTCGCGTTGTCGTGCGCCCGGAACAAGGCGGCGGCCACGGCCCCAATGTGCATGGTATAACACATCGCCGTACTGGCGCAGCCGTAACGCGCGATCGTCTCCACCACCATCGCGGTACAGGTATGGTTTTCTCCCAGACCTCCCCATTCCCGCGGCACGTTCAATCCCAGCAGGCCCAGCGAAGCCA
Source organism: Candidatus Latescibacterota bacterium (assembly GCA_963662665.2). GTDB lineage: Bacteria > Latescibacterota > UBA2968 > UBA2968 > JAAXHE01. The sequence goes on along the minus strand of CAXXJS010000019.1, from coordinate 86,970 downwards.
GCGCCTCGAAGTTCTTCCGAGGGAACACGAGGTCGCGATCGCTCTCTACCGCGTTATCCCGCAGCGTCGTCCGGCAAAGGTCGATCAGCTTCTCCTGAAGCGCCTCCTGCTCGTGCGTCAATACCCACTGGGGGTCCCAGTCGTAGTCCAGACCCCAAAACGCATCAGGACCCCACATCTTCGATTTGCCCATAACGCCTCCAGGTTCAATTGCGATGCCGAGTTTGCGACTCGACCACGCGCTACCCGCGCGCTCCGCCGTCGTCTTCAAGTTTTATTCCGTACGCGTCGCCAAGTTCCATGACGGGATGCTTTTCGGACATCTGAAACTTGACCAGCAGTTCACGCGCAATCATGTCGCGCTCCTGTTGGTTGTCCGGCAACGCCACATCTTCGGGGACCAGCACCCAGCCGTTGATATTCCGATCGAATACCGCGGGCTTTCCGTCTTCGTATCCCATATGTACATCTTCCAGCCAGTTCAGGTCCCGCCACCCCATCGCCTCCATGTACCGCTTCAGGTACGGCGTCAGAAGCGTATAGTCCGGCGGCAGGTTCACGTCGTACCGATATCCGATGTGCTGTCCGATTTCCTTCTCGCGGTCCGAGTCGAGCCCCGTGGACTTCAGGTAGTAGTTCACGTCTTTGGTTTCGTCCATCGGATTCTCCTGTAGCGGTGCCCCGTCCGGGGAAGAAGAATACCAGGCCGGTGGTGCAGGCTGTGGTCTTCTTCCTTTTTCCTTTTTCCTTTTTCCTTCTACTTGCGTCCTTCCGCCGTTTAATACCTGTTCATTTCTGGCTGCCCCACCGTATAGCGGGTGCCCGCAAGCGGCACCTCCGCCATGGCGGATGCTTCCATCGTCAGCGCGGCAAGGTCCTCCGGCTCCAGGGAATGGACGTCGGTCTTTCCGCAGGCCCTGGCGAACATCTGGCATTCGATGGCCAGGGTATGCAGGAAGTTATACACCCGTTCGGCCGCCTCATCCGGGTCCAGGCGGCTTCGAAGCACCGGATCCTGGGTGGCCACGCCCACCGGACACAGCCCGGTATGACAATGGTAGCAGTAACCCGCCGGAACGCCGACCGTACCCTCGTAGTCTGCCTCCGGGATATCCTTGTTGCAATTCAGCGCCACCATCGCCGCAGTGCCGATCGCGACCGCATCGGCTCCGAGAGCAAGCGCCTTGGCAACGTCGGCGCCGTTTCGGATCCCGCCGGCATAGACCAGCGTAATTTCCCCGGTCTTGCCCACGTCGTCGAGTGCCTTTCTGGCCTGCCTGATGGCCGCGATGCCCGGTACGCCCGTCTCCTCGGTGGCCAGGTGGGGCCCGGCTCCCGTCGAGCCCTCCATCCCGTCCATATAGATGCTGTCGGGCCCGGTCTTGGCCGCCATCCGCACATCGTCGTAAACCCGCGCCGCGCCAAGTTTCAACTGGATGGGTATTTGCCAGTTGGTCGCCTCACGAATCTCCTCGATCTTTAATGCCAGATCGTCCGGCCCCAGCCAGTCGGGGTGCCTGGCCGGCGATCGCTGGTCGATTCCCGCCGGCAACGAACGCATTTCAGCCACCTGGTCGGTCACCTTCTGGCCCATCAGATGCCCGCCGAGTCCAACCTTGCATCCCTGACCGATAAAAAACTCCACACCGTCTGCAAGACGCATATGGTGAGGATTGAACCCGTAGCGGGACTGAATGCACTGGTACAGCCACTTCTCCGAATACCGGCGCTCGTCGGGCAACATTCCGCCTTCTCCCGAACAGGTCGCGGTGCCCGCCATCGTGGCCCCTCTGGCCAGCGCCACCTTCGCTTCGTACGACAGCGCGCCGAAACTCATTCCCGTGATATAAACCGGAATGTCCAGTACCAGCGGGCGTTCGGCCTTCGGCCCAAGCACCGTCCGGGTTTCGCATTTTTCACGGTACCCCTCGATGACGAACCGGGTGAGTGTGCCCGGCAGAAACGTGAGGTCGTCCCACGATGGGATCGTCTTAAAGAGCGCCATGCCGCGCATGCGGTACCTGCCCAGATTCGCCTTGATGTGTATATCGTCGATCACGTGAGGCGGAAACATGAAATTCTTGCCCAGAACCTGCGGATTCCGGTCGGGTATTCCGTTACCGTGACCAATTTCTCCGTGGGCTTCCATGAGGAATCACTCCCGGTTTCGAATCGGGGAATTGGCTGCCTCGCCACCTGCAATTATTGAATTGCGAGGCGTACCAAAGCGATTTGTTGTTTTTTGCAAATTGGAATTTGCTAGATAATACGGAATGGGCGCGTCATGTCAAAGGAGGAAACGGCGCGGGGGAAATCGAGGAGGACACTGGCGCTTCGGGATTCTCAGGCGCCTTCCATCCCTGAACGGATAGCGGGCGGTTGGATGTCTTTTGTGCTTTCAAAGACCCGTGTAAGATTAATGGAGGCGTATGTTTGTCTTCCAATTCAGCGTCGTCAAGCCCGCTGATTCAATTGTCTTTCAACGCGAGATAGAGTCCCCTATCTTGCATCAATCCATGTTTGGCGAATTCCGGCCGGAGTCCCTCATCCTCCAGAGTCTTCAGAAGTCGCTCGCAGTCGAACAAGGCCAATTCGTGGGTGTCTCGGAAGTACCGCACGCCCTTTTTCGTGGATAGAAGAAAATGGAATTCGAGAACAGCCAGATTTCCCCGACGTCTGCTCACGCTGTGCCTGGAGATTCTGACGCCCTCTCCCTCCATGGTGCCGCCCTGGATCGATCCCGGTAGAAACGTCCTGGTTGTGAAAAAGGGCTCTATGACAAGAATGCCACCCGGTTTCAAATGTTTGCCAAAACAGGCGATCGTCCGCCTCAGATGCCGGTAGGTCCTCACGTAGGCAATCGAACTGAAAAGGCAGACAATGGCATCGAAGCGGCGTTTCAGGTCGAAAGAAGCCATGTCGCGGCGAAGGAATGATATCCCGGGGATTTTTCTGCGGGCAACTTTCAGCATTTCGGGATTGAGATCGATTCCCGTTACACAATAGTGTTCGCGCAGAAACCGGGTATGTTCTCCGGTTCCGCATGCGACATCCAGGAGGGCATTACCCGATGACAATCGATGCGATTGGATCAGTTGATGAATCCTTGCGGCTTCGGACCTGTAGTCTTTCCACTGGTAGAGAACATCGTAGTAAGGCGCCAGTTCCGCCCACATCTTTTCGGCTTCTTTCGGTGCCACGGCAGCCCCCTCACGACCGAAACCACGCGATGCGGTGTATTTTCGCCCTTTATCTGGCGAAGAAATGATATGTTGCGCCCACGTGGAACTGGTAATCGGAGGTCAGCTGGCTTTCGTTCACGTTCTGGTATACGGGAAGAGGCAATCTGGCTTCAAGGCTCAGATTCTCCATTGCCCGTACGCCTAGTTTCGGCGCCAGATAGAGCCACGTGCCACCGCGTTTTCGGGCGATCTTACCATATTGGAAATAATCGCGAGCCGTGTGAACGTGATTTACGCTGAACCCCGCGATAAATACGTCACCGTGCATATAATCCATCGAAAAGATGCCCTGAACCTCGTTCCCGTATTTGTACCCGTAGACATTCTCACGGGAGATGATCCGCGTGAACAGCATGCCGGAGAAGAACAGGTTATCGAATGCGCGCGACAGACTGACGGAGAAAATGGGGTCCACGCTGCCGGATCCCACTTGCAGCAGGTCGGCGAAACGCTGGCCGTATTCGTCGACCGCGTGGGTGGACCCGTTCGCGAGCTTGACACCTGCAGAAAACAGTAGTCCGGGCAATGCCTCCGGCAGAGGTGGCACGATGTTCAACATCAGAACGACGTCGCTGAGACCGGCGGCATGACGGACATATTTACCGCCCTGATACTGGTTGTCGTACTGACCGGGAAGAAGAATCTTGTCGTTGGTTATGGATCGAAACGGAAGCACCACGGCTGCGCCGAACCATTCCGTGACCCCGTAACTCGCGAATACCGAAACCGTTGATATGCTGGTCACTTCCTGGTTGATGTTGGGGATCGGGCCGGTACCGAACATCGCATCGCCCAGATATTCGTACTCGTAGTTCAAGCTCAGAACCAGGAGATCCTTGGTAATCAGACTTCCCTGAAGCATTCTCCCGCCCGGGAGTACGGGACGGCGTCAGCTTACGCCGGGCTGCGCCAGGGCGGATCTGTTTCCGAAAAACAGGTGAGTGAACAGGATCAGCGGGAGAACCACCAATAGTCGTCTCATCGTCCACACTCCTCAAACGGTGAAGTCAATGTTCAACTGAAGACTATCCCTTCAATGCCTTGTTCAGAATTTTTCTGTATTTCCGAAAGGAGCCGTAACCCGAATAAAGGACCTCGCCCCGGGCATTTACAATTACAACCGTGGGCGTCAACCGGGTCTCGAAGGCCTCGAACACCCTGCCATCCGAGTCGATGTAACTGTGCAGGACTTTCTTCCTGTTTGCGAAATAGGTCTGAATTTCCTCCGCGCTGTTCTTCCAGGCGATTCCGAAGACCTGCACGTTGTCTCCGAATTTCTCCCTCAACTTGAAAACGTGCTTCATATCTTTCTTGCAGGTCTTGCACCAGGTAGCCCACAGATAAATGAATGACGTCTTGCCTTCGCAGACTTCGGCCAGACTCAGCGTATCTCCCTCCAGCGTCACAACCTGCACCCTGGGCAGCGGATTGGATTTCTCGACCTTTGCGGCCCCCGCGTCGCGGAAGCACACAATGAAGCCCGCCCCCAGCACAACCCCGGTGAACAGAGCCAGTTTAATCACGCCCATAACCACTCCTCCAGGGAACGGTATCCATACACGAATTCGGAGTCGCCCGTCTATCGGCTGAAAGATCATCTTTCGGCGATGTGTTTGTACACCATGCGGATCCGGTGGTTGAATGTATCGGCGATGTACAGATTCTCGTCCTGATCCAGCGCGACCCCATAGGGACTCCGGAGTTTCCCCCATCGGGGATGGTCGCTGTCACCCTTGAAACCCGGCTCACCGCACCGACCGGCAAGGGTGGTAATTATCCCCTTCGTATCCACCTTGCGGATGCAGTGGTTACCGGTATCGGCTATATACAGGTTTCCCTCCGCATCGACGACCACGTCGCTGGGGCGCGAAAGATTGGCCTCGGTTGCGGGGCCGCCATCTCCCGAATAGGTTCCGGCAGTGGGTCCGATACTTCCGCCGCCGGCAACCGTGCTGATCCTGCCCGAAGTATCCACCATGCGGATGCGATTGTTGAACGTATCTGCGATATAAAGGTTGCCGCGGCTATCCATGGCAATTCGTCCGCCGGGCTGCGCCGCGCCACCAGTCGGTGCATAGAGATCGGCCAGAATAGCAGGACCGCCGTCCCCGGCAAGTCCCTCCCGTCCGGTACCCGCAACAGTGGTGATCATACCATCCAGATCGACCATGCGAATGCGGAGGTTGCCCTGGTCTGAGATATACATGCGGCCGGACGGACCGAAGACCGTGGAACTCGGCAGATTCAACGAGGCCTCGAGTGCAGGGCCGCCATCACCTTCAAACCCACGATCGCCCCGGCCGGCAATGGGCTCGACGCGGCGCGTGGTGAAGTCGTACCTCAGGATCCTTGAATTCTGCCAGGCCGACAGGACCAGCCGTCCCTGCGGATCGAATGAAATATGGGACGGATGATCGACCCCTACCTCCAGCGCTGAACCAGCAAGCGCCTCGCCCGGTTCGCCGTTGCCGATCAGGGGACGCACGATTCCGTTATCGATCACGACAACCCGATTGTTGTTCCAGTCCAGGATGTAGGTCCGACCGTCGGGACCGACGGCCATATCCTGGGGGAAATACAGTTCCGCATCGAGTGGACCCGATCCCGCCGCATTCCTGCCGGCATCTCCGGTGCCGGCGATGGTGATCATGATCCCGTAGGGCAACCCGGGGTACTCTTCGTAAAGATCGTCGTCCACTGTGGGCGGCGTCTTTCCGCAGGCAGCCAAAGCCAGGAACAGGCCGAACATCGACAGGTACCGAAACCGTACATGTCCGAGGATTTTCATCATCCGTATTTAATCGATCACTATACGTGGAGCAGATGCGGCCCAGCGCCAGGGGCCATTTGTCACCAAAAAATAGGTACAATAAGGCGCCGATTCAACCTCAAATTGAATCGGGCGATGATTTCTGCCAATTCGAGGTACAAAACCGATGGTCGGCGATGCCTCGCGCCTGCCCGTTGCGCCTACGGTTTACCCGATGTGATCCGGCTAAATTCATCTTGAGCCGAACCGCGAATCCCGCCGTCAATCGCCGGCAAACGCACGATATTGCGCCAGCGGCTGGGACATTTCCTCATCTACTTCGGTCAAAACCAGCCGCATGCGTACCGTGCGCGTGCTGCCGGGCACCAGGTCGTCGCCGAAGAGAGAAAAATCAAACGCACTGTAATCCGTCATGCGATCGGCTTCGTCGGCCACGTGGTAACGCGTACTGATGGCATAACAGTCCGCTTCCGTCGACATCAACACAACGCCCAACCGATTCCCGGGATCCGTCAGGAACGAGAACGGATGGCCGTAGTACCGAACCGGGCACATCTGCACGGTAGGCGAGTTGCTCTCACTGCGATTCCACCGTCCGTCGACGCAACGTCTCGCGGCATGCGGGTCCCGCGGAAACACGATGACGGTCCCGCGAAAGACGTCGTTCACCATGGGCACAATCCGTTCGGGTTCCGCGCTCGCCCGGCCGTACCGGCTGCCGTGGAGATAGATATGAGGCCGCATTGTCTTGTCGAAATAATTGGAGAGGAAAAGCTCATATCCTGAATAGGTCCCTTCGCACATCACCGTCACCGTCAGGTCGACTTGATTTGGCTCGAAAATCTCGTAACGGGCGGTCAGCTCACCTTGATGTGTTTCAGTAACGGGCCAATATATCTCAATGGCGTTGCCCCGCGCTTCGACTGTCCGGTCCATCAGGCGCGGTTGATCCAGTCCCTGGTGAACCGCGAACAACCGGAACAGGTTCAATGCCGAATATTTCGGATGGATCACCTGCCGGCCACTCACCTTGTCCGTAAGCGTCCACACCCCGTGGTAGTCTCCCGACGCGCGAATTTCACCGGTCATCGCCTCCGTCTCGAATTGATACGTGTCGTTAGCCGGGCAATACACGAGTTCGGCCATTTTCGTTCCTCCGTCTAACAGCCCGTTGAAAAAGTCCATCCAGGCTGCGTCCGGCCCTTGTGGCCGAACTACTGCAGAGCGACTTTTTCAACGGACTGCTAACACGTTTTTTCAGCTGCGATCTCTTCGATTCGCTCAGCGATAGCACCGGTCAGGATCTCCAGACAGCCGGGTGCAAGACTCGACGGCTCCTCCTGGTAGAGTCCCTTGCCGTACGCGTCTTTCCGCAACAGGTAAGCGACCTGTACATTGCCCGCCAGAGGAGAAACCAGAATCGCGAACCTGGGAAATCGCCGGCGCAACTCCACCTGAAGATCGCTGTAGGGTTCCCCGCCGCAGGTCACCCATATTGCATCACCCATACGGTATACGGAGAAACGATAGGGGTATGTATCGCCGTGCGGCAGGTTCGCGATCCGCGCGAGCCATCGCCTAGCCCGCTCCGCCCTCGCGCCGCAGGATCGAGCCGCCGCAGGGTCTCCGGTTGCATCGGCCGCCCGTTCGGCTTCCGACCACCTCGCCACCTCATCCTGGAGCGATTCCGGATCCTGCCGTTTTTTCATCGGCAGGTCCACGGAATACACGCCGCCGGCGAAAACGGATACCTCGCACAAACGACCTCGTCCAAATGCCGCGTGCGCCCACGTGCCAATCGTGGCGCCCGAAACTACGGGACCCCGGTATTCGAAATCCGTGCCCGGCGGTCCCATCGACATCAGAACGGAAAGCGCTGCAAACCCAAGCTGGCGTCCGTTCTTTTCTGCGACGTCGAGACTTCCCACGAAACCGTCTTTCGGACCTAAATCCCCGCAGGGCGCCAGCGAGAACGTGCAGGGCGCCCCGGTCACCCGCTCGACTTCTCCCCGCATCGCACCCACGTAATCCGGACTGATCAGGGTATTTTCCCAAGCAAGTGTGGTCGGGTGGCACGCGTAATTCACCACCGTCGCCACGGTCCTGCCTTCTCCTTCACTCAGACGTCCCACCAGCAGGGTATCGTCGCCGTTGCCTTCCGGATTGTACCCGCAGACGTATCCATCGAATGCCTCATCCCGGCAGTCCCGGTCTGCCGCCATTCCGCAGTGACCGGAGGCATAGGTAATCAGCACCTCCCGCACATCCGAAATCGCCTCCCCGCAAGCCTCCGCCACCTTATTCTCCACGTCCTTCAGAAACGGCTCGATCAGCTCGCCACCGGGCATGCCGAAACGATCCGGTGCGTACCATCCGGACGCATGGGTGTGTGAAAACGCCACGTCCACCCGATCCGGACCGACCCCCGCGGCATCGCCGAGCGCCTCGACAAGCGCCGCATACTGTTGTGCAACCAGGCCGACCAGGTCCAGATGCGCCCGAACCAGGAGAATCTCCCCCGGTGCCTCCGCCGACCCGAAAACCATTACGTCGCCCAGTATCGGGCGATGAACGCCCGTTGCCCTGTCGTGCCTGGCCGCACCCCACATGCGGTGATAGATCCCCACGGGCGGCGTTATGTCCACGCGCGCAAAGCCGAAGCGTACGCGGGAGGTCGGCGCGCGTTCCGTTCTTCGAACCATCCGGACCCTCTCTCAGAAATCAATGACGCACCGCGGGCGCCGGTGAGCCGCTCGTATCGCCGCCGGTTTCGGGTTCTATCGCAGCTGATACGCGATCGCGTAGGCCGTCTTGTGTTCGCCCGAACGGTTTACCTCCGAACGATGCCACGTGTAATTCGAGAAAAACGCCGCGTCGCCGGGCTGCATTGGCAGCACCACTTCACGGGACAGGTCCAGTCCATCCGTCGGGATCCGCCACCGGGTAAATGCTTCGCCCGTCCGCGCGGCGTAATAATTGGGCTCATCGTAATAACGCTCGTGGGTTTTCAGTGTCCAATCCCTGTGGGTTCCCGGCAGAATACCCAGTGCGCTGGCGTCCACCCCCACTTCATCCAGTGCGATCCAGGCGTTGCACCCCCGACCCGGCTCGATCTTCCAGTAATAGGAATCCTGGTGATAGAACGACTGCCCGTCGATTGCCCGGTTCTTGATCAGGGCCTGGTCCGTAAATCGCTTCACCGGACCGCCCAGAAGCCGGGACATCGCCTCCTGCAAATTGACGTGGTCCGCAATCTCCCGGAAGACGGCCTCCTGTCTGGCGGGTCTTTGGACGCCGATGGGAACGAATCCACCCCTGCTGTTGTGGAACTTCGCGGGGTCCAGGACCTGAAAGTGAAGGTCCGGCCAGTCGTGCTCACCCTCCAGTAGTTCCAGAAGGCGCTTCCGCGCCGCGACCGCTTCCCGGGTCGAAATCAACCCTTCAACCGTTGTATATCCTTCTTGCTCGTAATGCTGCAATTTCGACTCGTCAAGATCCACGAACCTGCCTCCCGAACACCCTCACTGAAGATAGAACGCCAACGACGATTCCTGCGATGAAATGCGTCGGCTGAATCACCATTGGACGATCCGCGATCATCGCTCACCCTCAATCTTCCCTACGGCGTAACCCATCCCCGTTGCGCCGAAACCGTTTCCCGTGTACCAACACCGGTATTCCTCGCCGTATTTGACGATACTCCCGTAACACCGCTGCCTGTCGTCGAACGCGCCCTTCGCGCCAACACCGAACTCCCCGTCAGGCCCGCTGTCGCACCAGCGCCAGTCCATGCCGTCCGGTCCGACCAGACTCCTCATCCGATAGGCGGTGCCGAACGTATTCACCCACATCCGGTAGCCGCCGGGTTCCCGCAGGACGAAGGGCTTTGAACAGATGTACTCGTAGGGTTCGGTGTCGAAGCCCCTCGGTCCGACCATCAGACCATTCACCGGCTTTGTCCACACCGTCCCGTCCGGCGATGCGGCATAGGCAACACCGATGCGGGGAATTACATTTCCGTGGCCCGTGACAGCACCTTCGGGGCGGTTGAAATAGGCCCCTATAGACGTATAATACATATGGTAACGGCCATCGACCCGCAAGACACATACGCTTCCGGTTCCCTCCCGGTCCCAGTCCCGGTCCAACGGCAGAATCGGTTCCCGATTCGGATAGCGGAACCGGTACCCGCCGTCAACGCTGACTGCCACGCCCGTGGTATTGGGAAGCTTGCCGTCCTCTCTGGGTTTCCCCCAACCACAGAAATACAGGAGCCAGGGGCCGTCGTCTCTCGGAACCACGAACGGGAAACCCGGCCCCTCGTCGTTATAAGCCGTGTCCCGCTGCCGGCTGAGCGCGACGCCCACGGGCTTCCAGTCGTTGGGTTCGTCCACAGGGCTCTCGGCAATCAGAATGCGGTGAAACCCGTTCGCCCCGGTTCCCCAATAGTACATCCGGTACCGGTCTCCAAGCTGCACGACGTGGGCGGCGCCGGCGCGCCGGCTATCCATATCCGCGTGCAACTGGCCCGGAGCGATCACCGGGTTTCCATCGCTGAACGACCAGCGGATCCGTCCTGAAATCGAGTTTTGAACCATAGAACTCCTCACTTCCCGATCAACAACTGTGAAGAGACGTCAAGTCCATCAAGCGCGCCGCAACACCCGGCCGTACCGCTGGCCCGTAAGGACGCCGTCCGTCATCGCGATGCCGCCGTTTACCAGCACGTGGCGCATCCCCGCGGCCGTCCGGTTGGGCTCGTACGTGGTTCCCCGTTCGGAGAATACGTTTGGATCGAAAATGGCCAGGTCCGCATGCGCCCCATTGCGGATCACGCCCCGGTCGGACAACCCCAGCCGGGAAGCCGGCAGCATCGTCAGCCTGCGCACGGCTTCCTGCGGGCTGAACACTTTCCGGTCCCGGACGAAATGCCGGAAGAACCAGGATGCCCACGTATAGGCGCCGTGAAACGTGTCGTCCTTCAAGGGCCCATCCGTTGAGAGCGCGGTGGCATCGGAGCCGACCATACAGAACGGGTGTTCGAACGCCGGTCGGACGTCTGCCTCGCGATAGCTGAACGCGATCACCATAACTTCGTGCAACCGGTCGGATGCCGCATATAAAATGTCGCAGATGGCGTCACTGGCACTGCCGGTTCCGGCGGCGGCAAGTTCGGCAATACTCTTTCCCGCAAGCTCCGGTTGCGCGGGCGAGTGGAAGATGACGATCCGCTCCCAGTCTCCCTGCGCCAGAGAGGTAACGATACTTTCGCAGCTTTCCATTTCGCGACGAACGGATGGATCGCGCAGGCGACCCGCAATCACCTTCGAAATTCCCTCCAGCACCCACAGCGGCAGAGCCGCGCTCAGGTTGGTTGTCCCGAAAAGCCGCGTGTGCATGTCGAACTGCACGTCCAGCCCGTTGCTGCGCGCCCGGTCGACCTGTTCGAGCGCCTGATCGACCGCCCATCCGCCGTCGTCCGACAGCCTGGCAACGGACGAAATGTGCGAAATCTGCAGGGGCGCATCGGCCGTTTCGGCGGTACGGATCGCCTCAGCGACGGCTTCCTCCGCCTGCCCCATTCGGTTGCGGGTATGGGTCGTGTAGACCCCGCCGTATTCCGTCGCGATCGCGCATAGATCTGAAATCTCTTCTTCGGGGCAGTCCCTTTCCGGACCGTATTCCAGGCCCGTGGAATACCCCACGGCCCCTTCCTCCATCCCCTGAGCCAGCAGGCGTTTCATCTTCTCCAGTTCGTCCGGCGTGGACGGACGGTCCAACGCTTCGCATGCTGCCAGTCTCAGATTTCCGTTGGGCACCAGCGTCATGACGTTTACGGCCGGTCGCCGACCCTCCAGGCGATCCAGATACTCGCCAACGGTGCGCCAGCCGATCTCATACCCTGACCTGCAACCGTATATATTCGAACGGGTGCGCGACGGATCGCCAATGGGTGCGCTTCCGTGCCCGCAGTTGCCCACCACCTCCAGCGTCACACCCTGCATGATCGAACTCACCGCCCGGGGATCGACCATCAGGGTAAAATCCGAATGACTGTGGATATCGATGAATCCCGGCGTCACGTAGCAACCGGCCGCATCCACGCACGGCACGCCGTCGGGTCGAGGAATCCGGCCGACGCCGACGATCCGCCCGTCCGCAACGGCCACGTCCCCGGAGACGGGAACGGCGCCGGTACCGTCAACTACCGTTCCGCCGGAAATGACCAGGTCCATGATTGCTTCCAGTCGATTCCGTAACCCGGGGTGAAGGCGTGCGATAACAGTCCAACGGGATCTCCACCGCCACGATACTGCCGGAATACATCTGGACTAATTCGTTCATTGCCCTTTGACTCTGACCCTTTTCTCCAGGAGTCTCAGAATTTCCTCCTCCACTTCCTCGTAATCTATCTTTCCCGTCCATTGTGCCACGATCTGACCGTCTCTATTGAGAAGGTACATTGCGGGAATCGCCTTCACCCTGAACCGGTACCAGGCCGGTGTCTGTTTCGCGTCGACGAAGACGGGATACGCAATACCCAGCTTGTCCGCCATCTTCCGGATCTTTCGGATCCGATCCTTATCCTCATCGATGGACACCCCCCACACCTCGAAACCCCTGTCTGTAAAAGCGGCGTAGGTCTTCTGCAATCGGGGCATCGTCTCAAGACAGGGTTCGCACCACGTCGCCCAGAAATCAAGAAGTGCGACCTTGCCTTTCAGGTCCGCCAGCGTCCGGTCCGCGCCCTCCAGCGTTTCAACGACGAAGGCCGGGGCGGGGCGCGGGAATACGGGGGGCAAAAAAGCAATCGGATCCGCGTCGAATTCCTTTTTGCAGTTCCTGGAACAAAAGAAGTACGCCTTGCCGTCATGTTCAGAGTGGGCTCTGACCTTTTCCAACTCTGTCTCGCCGCCTTTCAAGGCGCAGACACTGCAAAGCGCCTTATCGGGAATCCGGCCCTCGGCTGAAGGTGCAACCGGAACGGCCAGAGCGATCAGGAACAGCAGACCGCGAAAATGCATTGAACCTCCAGGTCAGAATCCGGCGGAAAACGAAATACCCATGGTTTCAAGCCATACGTACATCAGGCTCGCCCCGTATCGGGCGGCGTAATAATTCAGCATCAGGTGCCCCCTGTCGCCATCGTACATGGGTCGAAATGAAAACCCTCCGCCCAATTCCACTCCCACGCCGAAGGGAACGTTGAGCCTGTCATCCCATTCCGAATAATTCAAACTGGCGTACAGCGAAGTCCGCAGACGGGGGATATATTTGCTGATTGTCGCGAAGTAAGATTGTTCGCCCACCGGAGAACCGATTCGATCCGAACTCGTGCCCAGAAAAAGCGCAGGCCGTGTTTCGGTCTCGGTATATAAGAAAAGCGTCGCAAGAGGTCCTGCCTCTTTTGCTTTCGGATTGAGCTCAACCCCGACCTGCAGGCGATGATGAAGCATGTAATTGGCCGTGAACCGCCACTGAGGTCGGTCCAGGCTTGTATCTACAAAACGTCCGGAAAACGTGAATTTCGTATGGATGCCACTCCCCCGGAGCGGTGCGCCTTCGCCGGGTCAGCCCGTTCACGTAGGCGTCATCGAAAATGTCGGTCGCTCACTCCGTGTGGAATCCACGTCCGAATCCTGCGCAAAAGCAGGTGATGCGCCCAGGTATAACGACAACAACAGTAAAGTAAATTTCATCAGTACGTTCCACCGACCGGGTGTCCACCCGGAAATCCGTCGCCATTCTTCCGACGATTCATTTCGATTTACTTCGTAGTGTGTGCCGAGCTTGACGAATGCGCGCTTCCCTGCCCTTCGACAGGCTCAGGGGGAATCGTTTGACGTTTTTCCCACCCTTCACTCGTCGGCCGGCCCAAAATGACCAATTCCACAATTCGTCGCTGTCATTCCCGAACTCCGGGGAACCAACTGGCACATGATAGAAAACGGTCTCGCAAATTTACGATTTTACGAGACCGGATCACTAACGGCGAAGACCGCTCCACGGTCCTATTTTGAACTCGACGGCGTCATCCCCGCGCCCGATTCCAGGAGAAAATCGATGATTTCCTTATGTCCGTTCCGGTACGCAAAATCCAGCGCCGTGCTGCCGCCGATCGACCAGGAAGGACCATCTGAATCGACGGTATCGTAATACAGAACGCGGCCGTGCTCCGGTCCGTAGTAACTGCCGCCATGTTTGTCCTCTTCGCGACCGATATCTTCCGGTTGCGCACCGGTGTAACCCGAGATAATCCCGTCATAGTCCTTATACGAAGGCATTCCGGATGTCACGATCTCACCGCCGCTTGTCGCGAACAGGTCGGCGCCGCTTTCAACGAGCGCCTCGACCACGTCCAGGTGACCGCCCTCGGCGGCAAGCATCAACGCTGTTTTCCCGTCTCTCAGCACCCAACTCGCCGAACCGCGTGTACGCTGCGCCATAAACCTGGACTGGGGCCCGGAACTGTCGGGGTTGACGTACCGTTCCCTGATGAATGCGTATCCGCCATGTCGATCCTGCGTTTCGACTGTATGGGCGCCAACGGTCCAGGCCACGGCGTGGAGATCGGCACCGGCCTCAATCAGGGCGAGGACAATATCCAGGCGACCATCTCTGGCGGCCAGCGTCAACGGGCTGTGTCCCTGGAGCGTCCTGGCATTCACGTCGCTGCCGCGATCCAGGGCCCTCTGAACGCCCTTGGCGTCTCCGCGCTCTGACAGGTCCATCAGCGAGGCGCTGCAACCCACCGCGCCCAACAACATCGACAATACGGCAGATCGTCCTATCGTCCGGCGCATAAGCCATCTCCTATTCTTTTATCACCGATAATTCCGTTCATTAAAATATATCCTGCCAGGCGTAAATAGTCAACCCGAATCCCGACGATCACGCCTGGCGTCTTGGCTCGCCATCCGTTGTTGCGTGTCCGCGGTTTCCGTTTCGTCTATCTTCAGGGTTGTACGATCCATCACGACGCCGTACTGCTCCCGCGCGTGGTTCACCGAAACCTTTCCGTTCTTCACGTCCCGCGCGACCGCCGCGGGATCCCGATCCGTCGGATTGCCCCATCCACCGCCGCCTGCCTGCCGGTGATAGATCCGGTCGCCTGCCGACATCGTCGTTGAAATCATGGTCGGCAACACCTCGCAGCCATCCTTACCATACAGCACGTTGGTGGATCCCGTCGCCGGCCCGCCCCCGTACAATCCATATGGCAGGTGGTCTCTTCGGTCGGACCGGATCGCCAGATGCGCCTTGCCGGCGAGCAGGGTCCACTCCCGCTCGATCGCCAGCCCGCCCCGATATCTACCGGCGCCCCCGCTGTCGCAGACCAGTCCGTACCTGTCGATTCTGACCGGATATTCGCACTCCGCCTGTTCAACGGGAATATTGCTGGCCACGTTCGCGGGATTGCACAAACCGTCGTTCCCGTCCCTGTCGGGCCGCGCGCCCCAGGTACCGGAGAGCAACTCGTAGTAGACGTAGGGCGACCGGTCCTGCCGCTGTCCGCCGATGATGACCAGCGTATTGCCCCCCTCGCCCGCCGCCAGAACCCGGTCGGGGAGCAGCCCGGACAGCGCCCCGAATACCACGTCCGTCATCCGGAACCCGGTCACGCCGCGCATCGACGACGCCCCCGGCATCCGGACATTCACCAGCGTGCCCTCGGGCGCGATGATCTCCAGCGGCCGGAACATCCCTTCCGTGTTCGGAATTTCTTCGCGCATTACGGCACGCACGCACAGGGCCACCACGGCGGCTGTAAACGAGAGCGTACTGTTGACCGCCCCGGAGACCTGCGGGTCCGTACCCGTAAAATCGGCAGTGAGCGAATCTCCCTGTACGGTTATTTTCACCCGGATTCGCACCCGGGGTCCGCCCACCCCATCGCTGTCCAGGTAGTCGGTAAAAGAATGGGATCCATCGGGCCAGGAAGCGATCTCGGCACGTACCAACCGCTCCGTGTAGTCAATCAGGTCATCGGCGGAGGCCAGAAACCTTTCTCGTCCGTACCTCTCAATCAGCGTATGCACCGCCCGCTCACCGATGTGGCAGGCCGCCAACTGCGCCCGGATGTCCCCTATTGTCATCTGCGGCACCCGCACATTCGCCCGGATCAGCTCAAATATGGACTCATCGGCCTCGCCGCCGCGATAGAGCTTCAGCCACGGAATTCGAATGCCTTCCTGGAAGATCTCGGTGTTGTCGCACGCGGAACTGCCCGGCAGGCGACCGCCCAGGTCCAGGTGATGCGCGGTACTCACCGCAAAGGCCACGCGCTCGCCTTCCCAGAAGACGGGTTGCACAATAAAGATGTCCGGTATGTGCATCCCGCCGTCGAAGGGATCGTTCAGAATAAACACGTCTCCGGGGTCAATTTCGTCCTCGAAGCGTTCGAACAGCGCTGCCATCGCGTACGGGACCGAGCCCAGATGCAGCGGTATCGTCACGCCCTGCGCGATCATCCGGCCCTCCGCGTTGCACAGCGACGTGGAATAATCCAGGCAATCACGCACAATGGTAGAATAGGCCGTACGATACAACGCGGCGCCCATTTCGTCCGCAGCCGCGGAAAGCGCATTCTGCATGATCTCACGGGTAATGGGATCGATTTCAGTCATCAATTGAGTTTCTCCGAAATCCTTGCGCCGGCAGTCACGACGCCCCGGTCGCCTCCAGGGTCACAAAGTCCCGCCTGTCTCGATACACGCGCATGTCGGGAGGGACCACAATCGTTGAGTCGTACTCGTCGATCAGCAGGGGTCCGACCCGGGGCTCGGTAAGCTCTGCGCGTTCGATCACAGGGGTTTCCATCCTTCCCCATGGCTTACCGAAATATGCCGTACGTGCGGACGTCTTTCGCCCACCCCGCGGCGCCGATCGTATCCGTCCACTCCGTTCGGGCTGTGCGGTTCTTCCGATCAGACGAGCGGCAACCACCTCAATCGGATTGTCGGCGTCCGACGAATGTCCGTACTGCTGCACGTGCGCGCTTTTAAATGCCTTGCGGAGCCCGTGTACAGTGGCATCCGTTGCCGGCGAATCCGGCACGGGAATCCGGATTTCCGAAGCCTGGCCTCTGAAGCGCACGTCGACACTGTCATTCATCGCCACCCGTTCGGAAGCAAAACCCTCAAACTCGAACCGGGCCAGCATCCTCTCTTTCAGATTCTTCTGAATTGCACCCAGCGTTCCGGCATTCAGGCCGTCGCCGGAGAGCAGGCAACTGAACACGTCGTGATGCTCTACGCCCGAGTACAGAAGCCCCAGCGCGCTGAACAACCCCGGCAACGGAGGCACGAAGACGCTGGGACTGAGAAGCTCCCTCGCCAGTCCCGCGGCATGAATCGGACCGGAACCCCCAAACGCAATCAGGGAGAACGCCCTCGGATCACGGCCCCGCTCCGTGGACACGGCCCGAAGCGCCCGCATGGACCGGGCATTGGCGATCCGGTGTATGCCTTCGGCGGCTTCGAACAGGTCCAGGCCCAGAGGATCCGCGATCCGATCCTGGACGATCCTTCTCGCGGCCTCAGGGTCTACGGAAACTTTCCCGTCGGCCAGTTCGCCCGGCCGGATATATCCCAGCACCACGTTCGCGTCGGTAACGGTGGGCTCCTTCCCCCCGCGGCCGTAACAGGCGGGACCCGGCACCGCCCCCGCGCTTCTGGGGCCAACCCGCAGCCCGCCCGCACGATCCAGGTAGGCCACGCTGCCACCACCCGATCCCACCTCCGCGATGTCGATACTCGGCGCGCGGATAAGCTCACCGCCTCCACCCACCAGCCTGTTTCCGGCCGACACGGTTGCACCCACTTCGTATTCCGGGCTGTAGGAAATCTCCCCTTCTTCGACGATGGACGCCTTTGCCGTAGTGCCTCCCATATCGAACGTGATCAGGTCGCCGATACCAAGTTGTTCTCCCGCGGAACGGGCCGCAAAGACTCCCGCCGCCGGGCCGGACTCGAGTACAAAGACCGGTCGACTCGCCGCATCCGCCTCCGGCGTCAACCCGCCCGCCGACTGCATAATCAGCACCGGCGCCAGAATTCCCTCCCCCTGCAAACCGTCCCGCATTGCCCGGAGATAACGCTGCATCACCGGACGCACGTAGGCGTTCAGAACCGTGGTTGCCGTACGCTCGTACTCCCGCCGTTCCGGAAGAATCTCAGAGGATAGAGACACCGGTACGTCCGGAAGCGCGTTTCGGAGAAATTCGCCGATGGCCTGTTCGTGGCGCGGATAGGCGTAGGAGTGGAGCGTGCAGACCGCAATCGACTCCACCTGCTCCTGTACCAAAGCCGCTCTGACGGCCTCGAGTTCCACTTCATCCAGGGGCGCCAATACGTCCCCGCCAGCGGTAATGCGCTCCGTCACCTCAAACCTCAGAAACCGCTCCACGATGGGCTCGGGCTTGTCGAAAAACAGATCGTACATCTGTGGCGCCCTGATGCGCCGCAATTCCAGCACGTCGCGAAATCCGCGGGTGGTAATCAGCGCTGTCGTAGCGCCTCGACGCTCCAAGACGGCGTTGGTCGCCACGGTGGTCCCATGTGATACGTCCCGAATCGAGCCTCCGGGTACGGCGGACTGCCGCAGCAGTCGCCCGATTGCATCCAGTACGGACCGCTCGAAATTCGGCGGCGTGGAGGGGATCTTGTGAGTCCATATGTTCCCCTCACGATCCATGAGGATCACGTCGGTGAACGTTCCGCCGACATCGGCGCCGATTCGATACGATGGTTCATTCATCCGGGAATCACCGGCAAACGCATGTAAGAAGCATATTGGCTGCTATGATGAATCGTCTGGCGGGCGACCCTTACGTCATCGTCCAGCCCCGGGGTATTTCCCGTGTTCAGATTCCGGTCGAAACGCGGAAAATTACTGCTGGAAACTTCCAGCCGGATCCGATGGGCAGCCCTGAACAGATTGCTGGTTTCCCAGAGTACGATCCGGAATTCCACCACCGCCCCTGGCCGAATCAGACTCGGTTTGGAAAATGATTTCCGGAATCGAGCCCGCACGATGCCCTCCGTAATCTGAATCGCCCTGCCATCCGGATATACATCAACGAGGGTAGCCGTATAATCTGTATCGCGTGCATCCGACGCGGCAAACAGGATGAGTTCCACCAGGCCGGTCACTTCCACGTCCGACGCCAACGTATCCGTCGTATATACCAGCACATCATCCCGGCCTTCCACGGCTCGTCGATCTCTTGGACCCGTGTTGGCCGGGAACATGCTCTGCCCGCCCACGGTCGGTACCGGATCATGGGGGTCGTAGTCGAACCGATCAGCGTGTTCGTCTTCCGGAGCTTCAAGATTGAGTTCCCCATCGCCGTGGAGCGAATTGGCTCTGCCGCCGCTGTGTAGATAGTACCTTGTATACTTCGTTCGCGCCAAAGGCCACTCGTTTTCCCAGCGCCAGACGTCCGCGCCCATCACGAAAATTCGGACAGACGGTTCCGAATCGATCCCGGTATCGATCCCGCGCAGCCGCTGATCGTACCATCGCAGATGTTCACCGGGAATATCCACTGCAGCGTTCGAACCGAAATCGATTTCCCCAAACGGTTCAGCGCTGCCGATACCCGAGTGCGTCCAGGGCCCGACCATCAGACGGGTCAGTCGACGGGCGCTGGCGTTTCCCGCCTGCTTTCGCCAGCCGCGGAAACACTTGAATCCCTCGTGTACAAGATTATCATACCAGCCGGTCACGAAATAGGCCGGCGTTTCCACGTCTCTGTACCGGCCCTTCATGCTGTATGACGACCAGAACGCGTCAAATTCATTGTGCCTGACCACCTCCCTGAAGAACGGTCGGTCCGCGATGCCGTCCATTGCCGAGACCAGCGGCAGCCGGCGGTAGATCCGATCCCAGTCCAGCAGGTCACGCGGGGCATTCTGGTTCGTCCGTTCGCCGAGCCAGATCCAGTTCATTGCATTCTGCAACTGGAGGACGCCGTTGTAGCGCAGGTGCCCGTAATTGTCCTCCTGGTTCGCGATGGGCATAAGTCCCTTCACGAACGGACTTCGAAACGGTGCCGGCAGGATCTGGGTAAACCCCGGATAGGAAATCCCGAACATCCCGATATTCCCGTCGCACCACCCCTGCGCCCCGATCCATTGCTGCGTGTCATAGCCGTCGCGTGCCTCGTCCACGTACGCCCGCCACTGCCCCTCCGACTCGTAACGCCCCCTGCTGTCGACCATCACGACCGCGTATCCCGACCTGGCGAAACGCACCCCCCATTCCACGTACCTGGGGTGCTGCGTACTGTAGGGCGACCGGATCAGCAGAACGGGAAACCGCTCTCCCTCCGGGGGGCGGTATACCGTTCCGTAGAGGTTCACCCCGTCTCTCATCGGGATTCTCAGGTCCAGTTGAATTCGAACAACCACGTCCGACATTATTGGTACCCGGTTTAAAGATTCCGGAAGCGATGCAGCTTGAATTCCGATCGACTCGCGCTACGTCGCCAGCCTGTTCAGAACGTTACGCGTGATCGTGGCCACCATGCTCCCGTCACGGTACAACCCGTGGGCCCATTCGATTGTGGCGGCGTTGAAGACCGTACCCTTGAATTCGGTTTCATTTATGGCCACCGTTCCGTAGCATGGGACAACGCCCTCCTTTCCCCCCTCCTTGACCAGACGGTGCCCGTCGGGCGTCATGCAATTCGCAATGGCCACGATTTTGTATTCAGGAGACACGCCGTCCGTTCCGGTGTACCGCGGCCGTCCGTTTTCGAATTTCAGGTCGGCCGCATCCGCCTCCACGCCGACGATCGAATCCTCACGTCCGAATTCGTCCCCCTCGGCCAATCCCGTACCCTCAAATACCCAGTGGTCCGGATCGCATACGCGGTAGTACCCCCAGTCCTCTGTAGTGGGGGCAAGGAACACGTTCGGATCCGGTGTCTTGGTGTGGATAAACGAGGTATAGAACACGCCGATTGTACGCTGGCGCAAATCATCCAGAAAACACAGAAACGACGTGTCGGGCCGTTCCGGTGTGGGATGATCATGATAGTAGGGTTTTGAACAATAGATCTGCCTTCCCTGATTTCTCAATTCGATCTCGTTGCAGAAACAATTTCCCCCGAACAGAATCAGATTGCCCCCATCCTGAACGAATCGCTGCGACTGTTCGCATTCGTTGCGGCTGTTGTATTCATCGTGACAGAAACGCACGTTCGCCCGGTAGTCTTTCAGGATGTCGGGTTCCGCGTCGTGGTCGCCGTTTACGCAGTAGTCAGCGCTGTATCCCTCCGCGTCCAGCCAGGACGTGAAAAACTGATCCCAGATGTAGAAGTTGCCCAGGCATTCCATTTGAAGGGGGCGTTCGAAACTCAGCAGCTTGGCGTGCTGCCGCTCGGTGGAGATGTAGTCGTAGAAGCACTTGCCGCCAACGTTGTTGTAGGCCTGGTAGGTATTCGTCGCAACCGTCAGCAGCAAAGGCGCTTCCGGAGTCCCGGGGCGTACTACGAAAAAGATCTCCCGCAGACCCTGTCCCGTGGGAAACGTTGCTATATAGATTCCGCTCTTCCATGAATCCGGAACAACGAACGACACGGTACGTGCCCACCCGAATCCATCCTGATAGCCCATCTCAGGGACGTCCTGAAGCGTTCCCCGCAGGCCCTCGATTGTCTTCACCAACTCCCGCCTGGCGCCTTCGCGGAAGATGAATATCTCGTAGTACGAACGTGAATTTGATATGTGAAACGCAATCTCCTCACCGGGCCTCACGCTCTGCAGGTCCGCATAACCGCCCTCCATCAATTTCCAGTTTATCGTTGCATCCCATTCATGGTGCGCCCAGATGTGTTCTCTCTTCATCGCAGTAACCGCCTTTCGCGTATTGGATTACCCGTCCCTGACCGGTGAGGTACAGCCACGTGGGCCTGATTCGGGGCAGCCCGCTGACAGCTATTGCGCCGAGCCGGAAACCCGATTCAGGCGACCGCCCGGCCACGGGTTACCCTTGACACCTGCAATCGATCTTTCCCATATTGCACATGCACCATCAGGAAAACAATCCCCGCCAAGCACCGAAAGGGACACCTATGAAGTCCATTCAACTGGATGTCCGGTATTACCACCTCACCAGGACGGCCTACGTCAATGAGGAAGACTTCCATCTCAAGGTCCTGAGGCATGAATACCCCGTGAACCGGATCGCGCTGGTGCTGGTGGACGTATGGAGCGACCACTACGTGGCCACCCACCTGCAGCGGGGAAGAGACATTACTCTTGAACGCATTCTTCCCGTTGCGGACGCCTTCCGATCCGTCGGAGCGGCCGTAATCCACGCACCCAGCCCCGACTGCGCCAAACGCTATGCGTCGTGGACCCGTTTCGCCGGCGACGAGGAAGTCTTCGGCCGTTCGTCGCCGCCTGCCGACGACTGGCCGCCCGCGGAATTCCGATCCAAAACGGGCGAGTATGAAGCGCTCGCACAGCCGAAGGACCCGCACGATCGGATCTTCGAAGACATAATCAGGAACCGCCGCGTCATTCCCGAAGCCGAACCCCTCGAAGGCGACGACGTAATCGTTACCGGCGCCCAACTGCACCGCCTCCTCAGACACAAAGGGATCCTGCACCTGTTCTACGCCGGCTTCGCCGCCAACATGTGCGTTCCCTTCAGGGACTACGGTATGAGGGCCATGAAGGACCGCGGCTACGGCATCATCCTTATAAGGGACTGCACCACGGCCATTGAAGTCGCGGAAACATCCGAAAATCTGGACCTGTCGCGTGCGGCCGTAATCGACACGGAAGTCAACGTCGGATATACGACGTCCCACACCGACCTGGTCTCCGCCTGCCGGCAGGCGGCGCGAACGTAAAAACACGGGGGAAGGGGCCTCGTTCACGTTGCTGTTCGCTGCGACCTATGACGGCCCGCGAACAAACGCCGCGGCCTGCTGAATCACTTCCACGCCCGATCCAGGCCTGTGCGCGTTCTCGCTCAGATGGCGGCGCCAGGCTCGAGCCCCCGGCACTCCCTGGAAAAGGCCCTGGATGTGCCGCGTCATGCCAGCCAGCGGCATCCCCTGTTGCAACTGATCTTCGACGTAATCGCAAAAACGGTCCAGAATCTCCCGACGCCCGGGCACCGGACGGGTATCGCCGTAGAACATCTGATCCATGGAAGCCAGAAAATAGGGATTCTGATAGGCCTCGCGCCCGATCATCACGCCATCGACGTTATCGAGGTGCCGGCGCAGTTGTTCCAGGGTCGTAATTCCTCCGTTCAGAATAACCTCGAGGTCCGGGAAGTCCTGTTTCATCCGATATACGACGTTGTATCGCAATGGCGGGATTTCGCGGTTCTGCCTTGGACTCAATCCCTGAAGCCAGGCCTTTCTGGCGTGGATGACAAAGGTCCGGCATCCGCCTTCGGAAACGGTGCGTACGAAATTGACGAGGTCGGCGTATGTATCCCGGCCATCAATTCCAATCCTTGTCTTGACGGTTACCGGAACACCAACTGCTTCGCGCATCGCCGCCACGCACCGGGCGACCAGTTCGGGCTCCGCCATGAGGCACGCGCCGAACCGGCCGGCCTGAACGCGGTCGCTCGGGCATCCGACGTTCAGATTGACCTCGTCATACTGGAATTCTTCGCCGATCCGCGCACAGCGCGCCAGCGCCGCCGGGTCGCACCCTCCCAGTTGAAGCGCGACCGGATGCTCCCGACGATGATGTTTCAGAAGCTGCTCACGTCGACCGCGAAGGACGGCATCCACGGTAATCATCTCGGTATAGAGCAGGATGTTCCGTGAAAACAACCTGAGGAAATATCGCTCGTGCCTGTCCGTCCAATCCATCATTGGCGCAACCGACAGGCGTCTGTTGATTCTGTTCTCGATGCCTTCAGACCCCGGTTCAGGTGAACCCCCGCCCGTCCGGTAAGCCGCGACAGTCGGTTTTCGCCGCAGATCTCAGGGAGATATTGCCAATGCGCGTTGAACGCCTTCCGAACAACCCCATCATCCGCCCGCATATGGACTCCCGGATGGGAGCCAACGTCA
The DNA here is from genome assembly GCA_963662665.2 of Candidatus Latescibacterota bacterium. GTDB lineage: Bacteria > Latescibacterota > UBA2968 > UBA2968 > JAAXHE01. The sequence continues at coordinate 62,903 of CAXXJS010000019.1, read as the reverse complement.
ACGGCCCGTCGCTCGTCCTGGCGCCCGACTGGCTTCCGGATCCCCTCGGGAAATACTACCTCTATTTTGCACACCATAGAGGCGAGTATATCCGCCTCGCCTATTCAGACCGCCTAACCGGCCCGTGGAAGACGTACGAACCCGGTGTACTGCACCTGAACGACGGCTACACGACGGGCCATCTCGCCTCGCCGGACGTCCACGTGGACGACGGGAATCGTGAATTCAGGATGTACTATCACGGTCCGGTACCGGGCCGCGGCCAACAGTCGAAGGTTGCGCGGTCTGCCGACGGGATTCACTTCACCGCTCGCCCGGAAGACCTCGGCAATTCCTATTTCCGGGTCTTCCAGTGGCAGCGCGCGACGTACGCGCTTGGAATGCCCGGCATCTTCTATCGATCGCGGGATGGCCTCACGGACTTCCGCGAAGGTCCCTCGCTATTCTCCGAAGACCAGCGACACACCGCCCTGAAACTGGACGACAGCACACTCTCGGTCTTCTATTCCAACGCGCACGACTGCCCCGAACGCATTCTGGTGTCCAGAATCGACCTGACGTCGGACTGGATGAACTGGCGGGCGTCAAAGGCTGAGGTCGTCCTCGAACCTGAAACCGTCTACGAAGGCGCCGACCTGCCTCTGCAACCCTCGAAGCGCGGCTGGTCCCCGGAGCGGGTGCGCCAGCTTCGTGATCCCGGGATCTTCCGCGAGGGGCCCGACTGCTATCTCCTCTACTCGGTTGCAGGTGAATCCGGAATTGCAATCGCAAAGATAACGGCGTGACCGACGGCGTGCCTCAATAAACCGAAGCGGCGGGATTTCACGCCTGGTTTGCGCAGAACCCCGCCGCTGCATTCCTGATATTCCGCATTTGGACTTGCTCTTCTACCCGGCGACCGGCAGTCCCAATTCCTCGGCATTCACAATACTCGGACACGCGTTTGGCGCGTCGTCGCCCAAAAACGGGAGAATGTCGTTCTGGTCCGCCCACGTGGGAAGGCCCCTCAGAATGCCGGCCACGTTGCTGGCGGCGAGTGTTGCCATGCCTTCGCGGGTCCAGCTCGTTGCCGATGCAATATGGGGAACAATCACCACGTTGTTCAAGTCATTCAATCCGGGTTTCATTTCCGGCTCGTCTTCGAAGACATCGAGACCTACACGGAAGTCGGGATTTTTTCCGCAATGCGCCACGAGCGCGGTTTCGTCGATGACCGGACCCCGGCTGGCATTCACGAGAATCGCATCAGGCTTCATCTGGTTGAGTGTTTCCTCGTTCATCAGGTGGTGGGTCGACGGATCGAGAAGCGGATGCAGGCTGACCACGTCTGCCTCGCGCAACACCTCGGCCACGGAGTGCGCCCGGGTAACGCTTACCGGTTCTTCACCCTGCCCCTCAAGAAACGCCGCGTAATTCCGAATGTAGTTCTCAAGCCACTCGTTGGGATAGGGATCGTAATATATAAAGTTCATCTTGAACCCTTCGACCATCATTCGCGCGTACGTCGCGCCGATCCGTCCTGCGCCGATCACGCCAACGGTCTTCCGGTTCAGCAACTGCCCGAGGAACAGGGTAGGCAACCATCCCTCGTACCTGCCGCCGCGCATATATTCATCGGCCTCTACCACGCGGCGCGCGGCCGAAAACGTAAGGGCGACCGCCATCTCCGCCGTGGTTTCCGTCAATACGCCGGGCGTATTTCCTACCGGAATTCCATTCCGTGTGGCCGCATCCACGTCCACATTGTTGTAACCAACCGCATAGTTGCTGTACGCCCTGCCGCCGGCCGCTTTCAGTGCGGAAAAGAGGGGCTCGCCCCAATCTTCTGTAAGCTGCCCGATCACGGCGTCGCACCTGTCGCCGATTGCCGCCTCGATTTCATTCACCTGCAATATCCGGGTGGAGGTACTGTATTCAACGCAACAGTCCGCCTGTTCCAGAATCTTCAGCCAGCGGTCGCCAGGAAGCTCCTTGGTGCCCACCACGCGCAGACTCCCCGAAGCATTGAACGTCGTCCACTCTTTAGCAGCCAAAACACGCCCTCCTTGAAATTGGAAAACAGGGTTCGATTCTGTCGGCCCCCGGTGGCTTCGACCGGACCCGTCTCAGAATTTCCCCCCTGATTACCCGTCGAATATACACAATCGGGTCGACCGATTCAAGAATGCAAACGAGGACCCGAAATACGGTGCGTTCGCCCGCCTGTTCCGTCGCCTGGCGTCTTGTATCAGGCAGGACTCAATGGACCCAGTAATCCGGCACGTCAACCGGCACGCTTCCCCGCTCGGCGGACAGATGCGCGCACAGACCCGGTATTGAAAAGTCAAGCGACCGGTAAACGTCTATCGGTACGGGCCCTCGACCGGTTACGGCCCGCACGAACCGGTCCACCATGAAATATTCAGAGGTACCGTGCCCGCCCGCCAGCGCCTCATCGGGCGCGTTGGGGTCCGAGTCTTCAGCCGGGATTGTCGCCATCGGCCCCTCCCCCGCAAGGGAAATCTTAGCCTCTTCCCACGGCGCCCGTCGATTCTCCAGGGTTCCCTCGGTTCCGTAGAAGACCTGCCAGTGCATCGCAGGCTCCCGGGTCACGGTAAATCCGCAAAGGATCTTGATAACGCATCCCTTCTCCGTCCGAAACAAACCCACCTCCATGTCAATCGACCCGATCTCAGGTGCGGTATGCGTGCCGGTTGACATGCCCACGGCGGATACGCAACGATCGTCCAGGATATCCAACACCGGACCCAGGCTATGCGTACAATAGTAGATGGGCGGCATCGACGCCCGCCAGGTCAGTTGCCCTCCCTGGCCGCGCATCAGTTTCCGGCAATCGTGTATATACTCCGCTTCCGCGTAGAAGACACGTCCGATCGCACCCGACTGAATTCTTGTCTTCCAGTCCTGGACATAATGGTAGAAGTTCATATTCTCCGCCATCATGTAGATCCGCCCGGTGCTGCGAACGGTCGCGGCCAGCGCGTCACACTCCTCCAAAGTCCATGCTGCAGGCACCTCGCTCAGAACATGTGCTCCGGCCTCCATTGCACGAATGGATTGTTTCGCATGCAGGGGCGCCGGAGTCGCGACGACAATCACATCCAGGTCTGCCGCAAGAAATCCGTCGAAATCGGCGTACGCCAGATCGACGCCGAATGCTTCGGACGCCTGTTCCCGCCGTTCGGTATCCGGTTCGCAGATTGCCGCCAGGCGCGTTTCACGATGGTTCTGAAACGTATTTGCGAGGCTTCGCCCGCGTCTCAAACCAGCCACCCCTACGTTCAACATAACTCTGTCCCGGCTTCCGTTTCAGACCCGTTCAGCGACTGGCTCGATGGAAAGATAGGGTTCGGTAACCGGGGGACGTCCGTTGCCGTCCATCATCGCCGATGCCGCCTGATACGCGGCCTCGATTTTGGGACGGATCACCTCGCGATAGCCGCGCACCTCGTCCGGCACCCGGAACACGCGGACATATTCCCCGTACCGTTCCTCGTGATCGAATTCGAACCGATCGACGAACTCGACGTACCAATCGCGGTAAGCTTTCTCCTCCTTATGCCACGACGGCAGCAATTTGCGCAGAAACTTCATGCGTTTCATCAGCTTCAGCATCCAATCCCGGGTTGTCAGTTTGAGGTAGACGTTGAATCCCAGAATGTTGAAATTACCTCTGTTGAAGTGGCGGTACGCAATCCGGTCTCCGCGCTCGGCGCACACTTTGTATCGCTCGCAATCGCGCCGGTATTTCTCTTCGCTCGTCAGCAGATGCGCGACGTACACTTCATCTTTGTAAGCCATTACGCGAGGCAGGTACCTGATGACCGCCCGGGTTGCCTCGTACCCCTCCTCCGGCCGGTCGCACTTGAACACCTTCCGCACCCGTCGTACGTAAGACCTGGCGTAGTCCGCTCCGTCCCACTGCATCAGATCGTATACGCCAAGGGCAAACTGCAGGCGGTCCTCTTCATCCAGAGGCAATAGCTCCACCGTGGACGCCAATTCAAGAAAAGCGGCGCGCGCGCTCCTGCCCTTTCCGCGTTCGAGAATGCCAGCCTTGTCTTCGATCAATTCCCCGCAGGAAAGTGCTGGTTTCTCCTGTGCCACGGCTTCCGGATCGACGGCGATTTTACGCCCGAGGTCGAACGCTTTCAGATTGGGCTCGAGATCGCTGCGTTTGATGTTACGCTCCATCGACCATTTTATGTGTTCCAGTTCCAGCGGCAATACGCCCCGCTGAAAGGCAACACCGAGAAGGATGCTGTTGGCATAGATCTTGTTGCCCAGGAAACGCTCCGAAACCTCCCCCAGTGCCATCCCGAAATACCCGTCGGACTTCGTGTGCCGCTTCAGCACGTCCTCCAGTTCGGACGTGTCAAATTCGTCCTGGCCCGTAAGTGTCAGTACCGTGTGCCGCTTGCCTGTCTCCACCACCGCGGTCGTATGTCCCGGGCTGGCCACTCGCCCGTTACCCATGGATTCCAGCCCGCGCACAGCCTCGAGGATATCCAGGCCGAGTAGCAGATCGGCATGCCCATACGGCGTGATTTGAGAAATCACGCGGTCGCCCTTCGCAAAACTCACATGTGAATACACTGCCCCGTTTCGGATGGCCAGCCCCTTCTTATTGGTAAACCGAACGGTATAACCCTGCCGTGCGCCGGCTACGGAGAGAATCGCGGCGATGGTATTGATGCCCATGCCGCCCACCCCGGCAATGTACGCGTACCAGGTGGCGTTGAATGCTTTCACTTCCGGCGCAGGCAAATTCGAAAGGTCGACGGCTTCCGTCTCTCTTTGCGCCGGCCTGGTACGTTTTATAATGACCTCCTCAAACGACGGGCAGGTGCCATCGCCATTTGAAACGGTCACCCTGGTGCATGCTCCGTCCGCCACACACAGGGAGAGATCCGTGGCGATCTTCGGCCCGTGCAACGTCTCCTCGACCGTCAATCCGCTGCAGCCGGTTGCACGCGTGCACTCGAGGCAATATTCGCAGACCTCCGGCGTGACGTTGATATGCCGTTCCTCGGGAAGATATCCCTTATGGCGCACAATCTCGTTCTGCAATGAGCGCTGCCTGCGGTGGAACGTGATTCCACACTCCTTGTCGGCGATAACGATCTTAACGCCGTCCTTCAATAGCGCGCTCTCCAGTGTCTGCCGGTAGGACGTCCGTTCCGCCGGATTCATACGCGCAATATACACGCTGTCCCCCGTGCCGGCCATGCCGCGTACAACTTGTTCGATATCCTGGGCGAATGTCGGCTTGCCCAGGATATCCACGTCTACTCCCGGCGTGGGCTGGTGGCCTGTCATTGCCGTTGTCTTGTTGTCCAGGATGACGTAGGTAATGTCCTGGCCGTGTTTTATCGAATCGGAAATCGCCGCCATTCCGCTGTGAAAGAAGGTCGAGTCTCCCATAAAGACAAGCTGCTTGTTGTCGATATACGGATCGATACCGGCGCCGGTACCCCCCGCCCAGCCCCATCCCGGACAAATTGTGCATGAGCCGGTCAAAGGGCTTGTATTTCAACAGGGAATAACAGCCGATATCTCCATGAAACACCAGGTCGGCGGGGTCTCTCTGATGGTGTTTCCGCATATAATCCGTACTGCCGAAATCGTCGATGACCCGATTCAACACACTGGCCGAATCCCGATGCGGGCAGCCCGGGCAGAAGGAGGGGGTGCGAACGGCCGCCTGCACCTGGTAGTCGGCCGTTTCGTTAACGAGATCGACCTCCCTCGCAATCCGCTCCCGGTCGATTGGCACTGTGGCGTCGTCCAGGTCCAACAGTATGGGCGCCAACGCCTGGAGCAGTATGGATGGATTCATACCCTTGCTGTCCGGAAAACCCGGTTGACCCTTTGGAAAGCGCTTCCCCCAGATGCGGAACGGGCCGATCTCGCCATCCTGATGCAATCCCTGCAAAGCACCCGTGACCTGCCCTTCCAGAAACCCGCGCTTCTCTTCAACCACGTATATATCGTCGACCAGAGATACGAAGGCCTTTAGAATTTCAGGGTCCACGGGATGCGTCAGACCATATTTCAAAATGGGAATGCTGCCTTCCAGGCCCACCATATTCATCACGTGTTCCAGGTAGCAGTAGGCGAGGCTGGAACTGATGAATCCGATACGCTTCTTCCCCGAAACAGGCGGATACAGAATCCGGTTGAGATTGTATTCGCGGGCGTATTCGAGCATCGCCGGCATCCGTCGATGAAGTACATCCTCTTCTTTGACGGCCGTGCTGGGCGGAATGATCACCCGGTCGTCGAGGGGAATCGAGCTGGTGTCGATGGTAACGGGCGTTTGCGCCGTCAGGTCCGGGAAACGATTCGGCCCGACCGTAACGGTGCCGCCCCCATCCGCCTGGTTGGAGGTAATGAGAAAGGCAACATAGAGGCGGGTTTTTTCTGAAAGATCGAACGCGACTCCGATCCAGTCTTTTATTTCCTGGAACGTACTGGGCTCCAGGATGGGCATGAAAAGATGCCTGGCGATAAACCGGGAATCGGCCGGTACCTGGGTGCCTTCGGACCACGTATCGTCGCCGAAAACCGCCACCGCCGCCCCGCCGGGCGCCGTACCCGCCATATTTCCCAGCGCAAGCCCGTCGGACGCAACGTGTACACCCACACTCTTCATTACCGCCATCGCGCGGACGGGCGTCATCTGGGTACCGTTCAACCGCGCGGCGCTGAGCGCTTCGTTGTTGGCGATCTGCACCACCACACCCTTGTCAACCAGCAGTTCCCGGATTCGTTCCGCAGCATCGAAGACTTCCGCGACCGGAGAACCGGGATACCCGGTCAGCATACCCATGCGGTGCTCCAGCCCGCCTTTGACAATGAGCTCATTGCCGGTAAAGATCCCAACGCCATCTTCCAGGAGAAATCTCGGATCCACAGTGATTTCCTTAGGGTGGGTGACCGCTCGACCACGAAATTTTACCGCAAACCCGGAACCGTACCGCCATCGGGCTTCCCGGTCCGGGTCCGAGCCCTACTCGATCAGCCGCCAATGCGGGTTGTACGTTTCGGCTGGATGCGTGGAGTGTACCAGTTCAAACACACCCGCGCCGCGCCGATCCATGAAGATGAACCGGACACCCCTCTGATTTTCGTAAGTCCAGACTTCAAAGGGTTTCTCATTGGAAGCCGCCAAGTTGTACTGAATGTCGCTCGGCTCCCCGAACTTGACGTAGATTCGACCCTTGTCCGTATCCGATCCACGCTTACCCCGGCCGGCCGCGTAGTTGTTGTCGGCAAACCGCATTCGCTGGATATGCTGGATCAGGCGTTCGTTCTCGTCGGTTGCCGGCGTCGGATCCATATCCTTCCAGAATGTCTTCAAATACGCCATCTGGTCCTGTCTATTCTTCAGTTTCCTGTATTCCTTGAACCTGGAACCCGCGGCGACGTATCGAATGTCTTTGTAATAGCGAACATTGTCCCGTTCCTCCTGCGTCAACTCAACAACCTTCTGCTTTCGGGCCAGCGAAACCATCCGTCTCGCCCTGTGGACCGCCCGGTTGCCCCGGTCAAGTACCTCCACTTGAAGGTAATAGGAGCCCGGCGGCAGGTCCCCGGCACCGAAGACGTCTGTCTTTACGGCACTTGTACCTGGCTTCAGCAGCCGCTGGTGGTCGAAAGTCATCAGCGTGGCACCGGCTGTATCCAGCACGCTGTAACCCAGGATGAATGTGTTGTCTGCTCCCTCCACGGGGGGTGACAGGTTATAGATCTCGAAATAGACTTCGATATCTCCGCCGGCGGGATAGGTCCGCGTCACGTTAGGGGTCACCAGCCAGCCGTATCTCGAAAACCTGCTTTCCTTTTCCGCTCTGGACAGCCCGGATGCGAACAGGAGATCGCTGGATTTCAAGGCCTGCCTCTCGAAATTCCGGACCTCCAAAACCCCTTCCGCCACAGCCTTATAATCCTGCTTGAGGTCTCGAACGGAGAGTTTCATCCGATAGGGACCCGGCTTCAAGTCGAAGCCGATCATATCGCGAAAAGGCAGACCCGCGCCTTCAACGTCATCGGCGTTTTCCACCCAGACCTTTCGCTTCCAGGTCTCTTCGCTGACGATGCCCCCCCCCGAATCGGCCAGAGAGACAGCCAATTCCATTTCAGCCTCATACCGCTTTCTCTTTCGTCTGAATTTCAACTGACTCGCGTCCAGAAGTATGTATAATTCCTGGCGGGTATATCCGTCTGACGCCTGGAATCCGGCAGTATCTGTGAAAAATGCCAGATCTCCTTCCCCCATCATCGGCAGGTCCACGCGCTGCGTCTCCTCGCAGTGCCCCTGCGTGAACCAGAACGAAGCGCCCGCAAACAACAGGACGCCCATCCAAATGCGTTTCGTGTTTCTCATTTCCAGGGTCTCCGAGATTGGTTGATGCTTTTGACGGCCGGAAATAGACTGCGGGCGGAGAACGTTCCACGCCGGGCGGAAACAGGCAATGTATTGAACTCCAACATTCAAGTCAACTCCAAAGCACCCGGCAACCCCTCAGATCCCAGCGTCGGGAGAAACGAAAATCTCATCCTCCTGGATACGCACCGGGTATTTTATGACTCTGAAATGCGGCGCTTCAGGACAAGCGCCGGATACGAGATCGAACCTCAGGTTGTGCCAGAAACACGTCACTGTGCCGCCCATGATCCCATCTATTCCGATGGGTCGCTGGTTGTGCGGACAGATGTTGTCAATTGCCTCAATGCTGCCGCCAACGTTGAAGAGCCCGATTTCGCGGCCCATCATCATCACCAGCTTGCCGGTACCGGGCGGAATTTCATGCATCGAAGCCACACGAAAAAATCGCTGGCCTCGCCCTGAGCCGCCAGGTGAGGACTGACCGGCCCGGCACTCGCGTTGCGGACGCCATCGATTCAACTTGAACACGGTCTCACCTTGCAACCACGTGGTTTGCGGCGTGGTAGGAACTCCGTACCAGCGGACCCGACTCCACGTGACGGAATCCGCGCATTTCCGCGAAGATCCGGATTTTTTCGAATTCTTCCGGATGGTAGAATCTGGCAATGGAAACGTGGGCCGGCGATGGCTGCAGATACTGACCAACCGTGAGAATGTCAGTTCCCTGTTGGGCAATGTCGCCGATGGTCTGGTAAACCTCTTCCAGGGTCTCGCCCGCGCCAACCATTATGCCGGACTTCGTTGTGATGCCGGTGCTGGCCATCCCTGCTCTGCGCAGCAATTCCAGTGACTGCGCATAATTCGCCTGGGGACGCATCAGGCGATACAGCCGTGGCGGCGTTTCCACGTTGTGGTTCAGAATGTCCGGACAGGCGGACATCACCGTCTGCAACGCCCGCCAGTTTCCGCGAAAATCGGGAATCAACACTTCCACCCGGGTCTCCGGACTCAGCCTCCTGATCGTCCGGATAGTGGCTGCAAATATCGACGCTCCACCATCCGGCAACTCGTCCCGGTTCACAGATGTCACAACGGCGTGTCCCAGCCCCAGCCGCCGGACGGCCTCGGCGACCCGGCCGGGCTCGTCCACGTCGAGGCCTTCGGGCCTCCCGGTCTTGACCGCGCAAAACCCGCAACTTCGGGTACAGATGTCTCCCAGAATCATGAACGTGGCCGTGCCGGCCTGCCAGCATTCTCCAATATTCGGACACCTGGCGCTCTCGCAAACGGTGTGCAGATCCAGTTGCCGCAGGAGGCGTTTCAATTCCCGGTACGCGGCATTTCCGGGCGCGGGTACCCGGAACCAGTCCGGCAACCGCCGGTTTTTCTTCGGGTTCTGGTTTTCGATTTGTAACACCATAACAGTCCGTCGAGAAAGTCGCTCTGCAGGCGAGGCCGTGTCATTGTGGCCGAAGACAAGGCGCGCGACCACGTCGAATCGGGGATTCGGGGGGGAGCGCATCGCGGTAATTCGGCCACAAGGGCCGGACGCAGCCCGGATGGACTTTTTTCTCGGGTTGATAAGGCCTGCCGACGCACGATCTCTTGTAAAGTCGCGCACAACCGCTCAGTATACCGATTGACCTAGCAACGTGTGTGACGTTGCATCCGTGATTCGGACGTTAACGAATGCATTGGTTCTGACTCCGTTCCTCGGAAACACGACGGTTTTGAATCCGTCCGATTTTCCTATAGCCTGTCCTTGTCCCCGCCTCGCGTCGCCCTCCACAAGCACCTCCTGCAACCGTCCGACGTAGCCCCGGTTGATCTCGCCCGATATTTTCGTCTGCTGGACAATTACGGACTCGAGACGCCGTGCCTTTTCGGTTTCCGAAACCGTATCGGGAATCTCCCGGTAGGCTACGGTACCCTTTCTGGGCGAGTATTTGAACATAAACGCGGAATCGTACCGGACGTGCCGCATAAGCTTCAATGTCAACTCGAAATCGGACTGTGTCTCTCCCGGGAAACCCACGATGACATCCGTGGAGAGACAAAGCCCCGGCAGGGCCATTCGCAGGCGCGCGACCAGGTTCAGGTACTGTTCCGCGGAATAGGTTCGCTTCATGGACTTCAAGACCGCGTCTGAACCGGACTGCACCGGCAGATGAATGAAACGGCAGATCTTGCGCTCTTCCGCCATTGTACCGATCAGTTTCTCCGAGAAATCGCTGGGATGCGGCGACGTGAAGCGAATCCGCCGTATACCGTCCACGCCTGCCACCATCTTCAGGAGATCTGCGAAATCCGCTTTTCCGTCGCAGTAGGAATTCACCGTCTGCCCTAGCAGGGTCACCTCCCGGAATCCTTCCGACGCAGCCATCCGGACCTGCCGCAACAGGTTGCCGGCGGGAACACTCCGCTCCCGACCCCGCACGTAGGGGACAATGCAAAAAGTGCAGAACTTGTCGCAGCCGCGCATAATTGTAATCCAGGCGTTTGTACCTTCCTGCCGAACGGGATCGAGTTCCAGATAATCCTCGTGACGGTCGAGCCGTACGTCCAGTGCGGGATTTCCGGCCGCCTCTTCGATCAGTTCGGGCAGGCGACGATAGGAATCGGGGCCGACCACGAGATCGACGTACGGCAACTCGTTCAGAAGTTGCTCGGAAAGGTGCTTGGCCATGCATCCGCTCACGCCGAGTACGAGGTCGGGGCGGGCCCGCTTCGCATGGCTCAGCTGAGAAAGTCGGCCCACCACCCGCTCCTCGGCCCGCTCTCGAATGGCGCACGTGTTCAACAGCACCACGTCCGCGTCATCGAAGCCGCGTGCCCGACGGAATCCGGCTTTATTAAGTACACCCATCATAAGTTCGGTATCCGATACGTTCATCTGGCAGCCATAGGTTTCTATATAGACCTTGCGCGCTGCGCCGGAAACGGGCAGGTTCACTTCATCCGTAACGGAAATGCCCGACTGTCGTTCAATTTCCAGAAGCCGCATGCGGTTCTCCAGAATGAGTGTCGGTCTTCGGTGATTTTAGAGATTTCCGCTTCACTTCGCGGAACGGTCTCGAATCGCGCCCGGAGTCGATCTCGTTTATCGCCAGGCCGATTTCCTCGATGACGTCGGCGTCCGTCTCGGTACCAAGGGCTACCGAAAGCACTCGACGCGCATCCGGCCCGCCGATGCGGCCCAGCGCCCAGGCCGCATGACCGCGGACAAGGGGTTCATGATCGGTTAGCGCGGCCGATAGAGCGGGAATATCTGCCGCCGTACCGCTATTGCCCAGAGCCACGGCTGCGTTCCGCAACATCCCGCGCCGCTTGGCGCGTTTTATGGGGCTTCCGCGAAACCTCCGGCTGAATGTCGGCTGGTCCATGGCCAGTAATCGGGAGAGGTCGGGCCCGTCCATGCCGTCGCGGGCCTTCAGCGTCGGCTCGTCGGTCGGCCTGGCATGTTTCAGGTTCCACGGGCAGACCTCCTGGCATATATCGCATCCGTATACCCAATCACCGATTTTTTCCCGGTAAGGCCTGGGAATCGCGCCTTTCAACTCAATCGTCAGGTACGAGATACAACGATTGGAATCCAGCACGTATGGCTGTGGAATCGCTTCGGTCGGACAGGCATCCATACACAGCGTGCAGGACCCGCAATGGTCGGCAACGGGACGGTCGTAGACCAGGGGTATCGTCAGCAGAATTTCTCCGAGGAAAAACCACGACCCTCTGCGCTTATTGATAAGGTTTGTGTGTTTGCCGAACCACCCAAGACCGGCCAGGGCGGCGAAATCACGTTCCAGCACAGGCCCGGTATCCACGTATACCCGTCCGTTCACCTCCGGCCGCAGACGTTGGATCCACGCCAGCAGACGCTTCAGGCGGTCGTTCATCAGGTCGTGATAGTCGTCGCCCCTGGCATACCGGGAGACCTTTCCCCGCGGCACCCCGTCCGCACGGGGCGTGCCAGCCCCCTGATTGTAATTCATCCCCACACACAGGACCGTTCTGGCGCCCGGGAGTACCTGCCTCGGATCCGACCTGCGTTCGAGATTCCGGCCAAGATAAGCCATCTGGCCTGCATACCCCCGCGCCAGCCAGTCCAGGTAAAATCCCAGGTGCTCCGGCGGCCCCGCGGGCGCAAACCCGACGGGATTGAAACCCATCCCCCCCGCCTTGCGCTTGATTTGCGCGGTCAATTTGCGCTTTTCGGCTTCAGGATCCATCGCTATGGCCGCCAAATACGCCCAAAAGGACAGGGAACGGACGTACCCTGTCCTTTACTGTTCAACAACATCAACGCCATCAGGCCCTCACCCGGGCTCTGAAATCCGCAACTGCCGCCCTGACCGCATCGCTGGCCAGCGCGGCCGCATGTTTTCTTGTTGGCGGCAGCCCGCCCAACCCGGCCTCCACGTCCGCCCGGTTGATCGCCTCCGCTGCCGAAACCGACAGGCCCGCCACCATTTCCGTTAATACGGACGCGGCGGCGATGGTGGCCGTACAACCCTGGGCCTGAAACACCGCCCCGACAATCCGCTCATCGACGATTTTCAATTGAAGCGAAACCACCGCTCCCGATGCCGGATTCTCGACGGAGCCGACGGCGTCCGCATCGTGCATGGTGCCGGAATTGCGCGGATTCTTGAAATGATCGAGGGCAATTTCGCTATAGATCTCAGCCATGGGGCCCAACCACCCGTCGGCTCATCGTGTGTTTTCAAGCGGCCTTCGAGGCGGCGTAAGCGTCACCCGGTCTTCCACGGCCAGCAGCTGTTCTTTGGTATAGATCAGTTCAGCGCGGCTCTCCGCTGCAAGTTCGGTCCGCTCTGTCATTACGATCGCGTCTTCGGGACAGGCCTCGACGCACATGCCGCAGAAAATGCACCGCAGCATATCGATATCGAACCGCCTGGGTTGTTTCTCCCGATCCTCCCACGGCGCTTCCTCGGCCTCGATGACGATGCATTTCGCCGGACAGGCCGTGGCGCACATGTAGCATGCGACGCATTTCGGACGACCCCTATCGTCCTTCGTTAGCTTGTGCAGCCCTCGGTACCCGCTGGGTTTTGTCCATGTTTCTTCCGGATACTGCATCGTGATCTTCTTGCCGAGCAGATGCCTGAAGGTCAGAGACAGACCCTTCGTGATTGCCGGAAGGTACATTTTTTCGGTCAGTGTCATTTCGTGACCGACCTTTTTCATGTCGACGTTCTCCTCTCCTGTTTCGGGATCTGCCTTTCCGCCGTTTATTGGAACGTCCCGCCCACTGGGTAGCGACTGTCTGTCTTATAATTGTAACTTGAATCTCGCCGGGATAAGTCATTCCCTCCCGGATGCGCTGTGCAATTTCGAATGACAGGCTCCTGGCGCGTTCATCGTCCACCCGGCCCGCATTCACCATCACCCGTATTTCCCTGCCGGCATTGATGGCATATGCGTCGCGTACCCCATGAAAGCCCCTCGCGATATCCTCCAGATCGCGCACCCTTCGAACATACCCTTCCGCGTCGTCCCTGCGGGCGCCCGGACGGGAGGACGAAATGGCGTCCGCAGCCTTCACCAGGAAGGAAATTGGAGAACTGGCTTCGGCGTCGCCATGGTGATAGAGTATCGCATTGCCCACCTCGGGTCCTTCACCGTGCTGGCGCACCATAGCCACGCCGATGTCGGTGTGCGTCCCTTCCTGTTCCTGATCGACCGCCTTACCGATGTCGTGCAGCAATCCGGCCCGCCGCGCCAACATTTCGTCCATCCGCAGTTCCGCGGCCATTGCGCCTGCCAGGAACGCAACCTCCTTGGAATGTCCCAACACGCTTTGCCCGTAACTGGTGCGATACTTCAGGCGTCCCAACGTCGTGATCAGCTCCGGGCGCATATTGTCGATACCCACTTCTTTGACCGCACGCCGGCCCTCCTCTTCGACAAGGGCCTCGATACGATTCTCACAATCGGCCACGACCTCTTCCACCCTGCCGGGATTGATTCGTCCCTCCTTGACCAACTGCTCCATTGCCAACCTGGCCACATCCCGCTTTACCGGATCGAAGCTGGAGAGCACAACGGCTTCCGGCGTATCGTTGACGATCACTTTAACACCGGTCGCAGCCTCGAATGAGATTATATTCCGCCCCTCTTTGCCCACGATCCGGCCCTTGATATCATCGTCGGGCAGCGCCACCACCGAAATTGAAGATTGTACGGTCTGATCCGTTGAACAACGCTCGATCGCCTGAGCAATGATCTTTTTCGACTCCCGTTCGGACCGCTCCCTGGCCTGGTCTATGATCTCCATACCCATCGCGGTTGCCGTATGCCGGAGATCGGTCTCGATATTTTCCAGAAGCATTTCCCGGGCACGATCCACATTCATGCCGGATATGCGTTCCAGTTGGGCGCGCTGCTCGGACAGCACCTGTTCGAGTTCCTGCTGATTCTGATCCAGACGTACCGCGCGCTGCCGGACGTCCCGCTCCCAGCGATTCAGTTCCTTGTTTCGCTGTTTGAGGTTTTCGTGCTTCTCCTGTATGCCGTTTACTTTTTCATCGAGTTCCTCATCCCGCCGCTCCATTTCGCGCTTCTTGCTATCCAGTTCCCGCTCGAACGTCGTCTTGGCGTCGTACCACTTGTTCTTCTCTTCGAGAAATATCGCTCTGCGCTCCCGGCCCGCCTTCTCAACCATTTTTGAAATCCGACGCTCGGTGTGGTGTTCAATTTCCTGAATCTTGCGGGCTTTGAGCCTCGCGCACAATAACCACCCGGCAGCGAAGAGGAGAAACGCGCATGCAATGGCAAGACAAACTGAGTATGCATCCAGCGCCATTGAAGCCTCCCGTGTTCGAAAAAATCCAGATCCAGGTCGTTCGATTTACGCACATTTGGCCCCACAGGGAATTGTCGCTCTTGCACCTCGCGGCAATGCGACGCCGGTTCTCCGGAATTCCGAATTAGAGCCAATTGCTGCCGGCACCCGTACGGGAGCAGGCTTGCAATGTGCAACAAAAACAACATAGCGCTCCGGTTCAACTGGTCGATCGGACAACAAAGGGAGGCATCCGACCCGGACCCCTCCCTCCCGTTATCCTGAAACAAACCGACCGCTGCAGCAAAACAAGCCGGTTTGTTTGATTATACACCAAATGACTCCCCACAGCCACACTGATTCGTGGCATTGGGATTCACTACCCGGAAGCCCGCGCCCATCAGCCCATCGTCGTAATCCAGTTCGGACCCCGCGAGATAGAGCGCACTCTTCATGTCCACAAATACCCTGACGCCGTTGCATTCGATGGTGTCGTCATCTTCGCGGGGACCGCCTTCGAATCCCAACTGGTACTGCAACCCGGAACATCCGCCTCCGACCACCTTCATGCGGAGACCGGACTCTGGAACGCCTTCACGTTCCAGCAGGTCTCTGATCTTTATCGCCGCAGCCTCGGTAACCGTAACCATTGTGCCCTCAATCTTCCGGAAGACCTGTATGGGCCTCCGTTCAGCCGATTGTCGAAAGACAGCGTTTTACAGCGTCGAAGTCAGGCAATACGGTAGCGTCTTCCGATACTTCCGCGTACCGGATAATCCCTTCTCTGTCTACAACGAACGCCGCGCGTTTCGCGACACCCTTGAAACCCAATAAGTCCTGATATTGAGCTCCATAGGCGGCACTCACCTCTTTGTTGAAATCGCTCAGCAGTTGAAAAGACAGGTTGTTCTGGTCCGCCCAGGCCTCCTGCGCGAACGGGCTGTCCACGCTAATGCCCAGCACCTGCGCAGTGAGGTCATCGTAATCCGACAGACCTCCGCTCACCGAACACATTTCGTCTGTACATACCGAAGTATACGCCAATGGAAAAAACAGCAACACGACGTTCTTGTTTCCCCTGAAACTGCTCAACGTAACATCTTCCAGGTCGCCGCGTTTGCTCTTCAACGTGAAGTCCGGCGCCTGATCGCCTACATTCAGCCCCATCGGATGATCCTTTCGTGAAAATCCGGAATTCCGGCCCTTGATACCAGGTACGACCGCACCTGTAAACTTGAACCCGGCGCCTGGTTCCGGTGAAACGTGCTAGTGTTCTGTCCCGGAAATAAGTTGCCTGAATTCGGCCGCAGAGTCGCCCGGCACGCATGGCGCCAAAGCGCAGGCGACCTGCCACGGTCGGCGAGCGATGGCAACGCAGCGAGACGGGATGAATCTGCGGAAGAATGGTAAGGTATTTTTGGGAAAGGACACTAGGAAGTCGCGTCCGCGAATCGGGCGGCAACGGCGTCCCAGTTGATAACGTTGCCCCACGCCTCGATATAATCGGGGCGCCGGTTCTGATAATTCAGATAGTAGGCGTGCTCCCAGACGTCCAGCCCGAGTATGGGCGTCCCTTCTCCGGTCATCAGCGGGCTGTCCTGGTTCGCGGTGCTGAGGATTTCCAGTTTACCGTCATTCACGACCACCCAGGCCCATCCGCTGCCGAAACGGGTGGTAGCCGCCTGGGCGAACTGATCGCGCGCCCCATCGAGGCTTCCAAACGCGTCGTTGATCGCGTCAGCCAGGTCTCCGGAGGGGTCTCCGCCGCCACCGGGCGACATCACCGTCCAGAAAAGACTGTGATTGGCGTGACCGCCGCCATTGTTCCGGACCGCCGTTCGAATGGCCTCCGGAACACTGTCAAGATTGCCGACGAGATCTTCAACGCTCTGGTCGGCCAGACCGGCGTGCCCCTCGAGTGCGTTATTCAAATTCGTGATATAGGTGTTATGATGCCTGCTGTGGTGAATCTCCATTGTCCGGGCGTCGATATGAGGTTCCAGCGCATCATAACCGTACGGCAGATCGGGCAGTGAATAGGCCATTGAGTACACTCCTTAGTTGAATGAGGATGGACGAAGGATCCAGACTATACAATCGTAATGATTGGGGACAAAATATAACGAACTCCAGGCGCAAGGTCAAGCGATTTCCATCCCCACTTACTTATAACAAAAACTTACACTTATCTTATTTCACGTACCGCCGTTCATTCGGTTTCCACTACGATATTGTCGATGAGTCGGGATTGACCGAACCGCACGGCCACCGCCAGAAGTATCCTGCCTTCCATCCTGACTACGGGCTGAAAATCCTCGGCGTCGACCGCCGCGACGTAATGGACCTCCGCGCCCGTTCTCCGGCGTATTCGGCGGGACATGGCGTCAACGACCACGGACGCGCGCCGTTCGCCCGCCAGCGCCATATCCCTTCCTTCCTGCAGGGCCGTGTAAAGCACCGTGGCGCAGAGGCGATGGCAGGGCGTCAGGTAGACGTTCCGGGAGCTTCTGGCCAACCCGTCCGCCTCTCTCACCGTCGGCGCTATCAGGACGTCCACGTCGAGATTCAGATCCCTCACCAGCCGGCGGACGACGCCTGCCTGCTGGGCGTCTTTCTGTCCGAATATGGCCACGTGCGGTTTGACGGCCGCGAAGAGCTTCGTCACCACAGTGGCCACACCCCTGAAATGACCCGGTCGTGATGCCCCGCACAGGTGGTCCGCCAGCCGTTCCGTCTCGACGTACGACGCATAACCGTCAGGGTACATCTCATCCGGAAAAGGCGCGAAGATCAGGTCGCCGCCCTCTCCCCTCACGATTTCCCGGTCTCGTTCGAAATCGCGCGGATAGGTCGCGAAATCCTCATCCGGACCGAATTGCTCCGGATTGACGAATATACTGACGACCGTCCGGTCGGACATCCTCCGTACCTGGCGTATCAGACTCGAGTGACCAGCGTGCAGATAGCCCATGGTCGGAACCAGCCCGATCCGCAAACCTTCGCGCCGCATCTCGTCTGCAACGCCGTGCATTTCCACCACCGTCCGTATGACCCCGACCGTTCCCATGCTCCGCCGCCTGCCTTTCACGGAAAAATAAATGGCGGTGCGAGAGATCCCCGCCCCGCCGGATTGTCGCTGAATGCATGGACGATGTGTTCAGTCCTCCGCGAGGGCCTTGAACTTCCGCAACTCTTCGTTCCTGATTCGATAACGATGCTCCCCGGCAGGATACCGCTTCGCCTTTACATCCTCGACGTACGTAGAAAAGGCCTTGCGAATGGCGCTTCCCAGTTCCGCGTACCGTTTGGAATAGCGGAATGATAAGTCATTCAGGCCCAGCAGATCCGGCGCCACGAGTACCTGCCCGTCGCACCGTCGACCCGATCCGATACCAATCGTGGGAATGTTTAATGCGCGCGAAACAACGCCGGCCACCTGCTCGGGAACACATTCCAGCACCACGGCGACCGCGCCAGCGGCCTCGAGGGCGAGCGCGCCCTCGAGGACAAGCGCTGCCTCGTCCGCACGGTCTCCGTAGACATGCCGGTTTCCCTTCCAGGTCTGAGGCAAATGGCCTACGTGGCCGACCACCGGAATGCCTTCGGCCGTAATCGCCGCGATCCGTCCGGCCACGTCCTCGGCGCCTTCGAGTTTTACCATATCGGCCCCCGCGTCCTCCATCAGCCGGGCGTTGCTGACGGCCTGGGAATCTGTCTCATAGGACCGGTAAGGCAGATCCGCCAACAGGATTGCCCTCTGAACGCCTCGTTTTACCGCGCGGGTATGGTGAAGCATATCCGCCATGGTAACCTGTTGGGGACTCTCGTAACCCAGTACATTGATCCCCAACGAATCGCCGACAAGGATGACATCCACTTCGGATGCATCCTGCAGGATGGCGGTTGGAAAATCGTAGCACGTCAGCATGGCGATCGGTTCGCCCCTCCTCTTCATCTCCACCAGAAAACCTGGGACTGTACGCATTTCCTCGTCGGACACGCTTCGAACTCCCTTATCTGTAAATCCCAGTTCCATAACCGCATGCCGCCTTCAGGCCTCAATTTGAAACGGACTGTAGTAGCGGGTGCCGGCAGGTGGCGCCTTCACTTGCTGCAGCAATGCCTCCAGGCCCTCCGGATTCCGTACGAGGTCGACCTGTGACACGTTGATGATGAGCAACGGCGACTCGGTATAGTGAAAGAAGAAATGGGTGTACGCCTCGACAAGCCGCGCAAGGTAGGCTTCGGTCATCAGGCGTTCGTACGCCGGCGTCTGCTTTCGAACTCGCTGCAGAAGATCCTCGGTCGAATTGTGGAGGTATATTACCAGGTCGGGATTCGGTACCTTCTCCTGAAGCGTCTCTGCCATCCGCTCGTACAGGGACAGCTCAGCGTCGTTCAGGCACACATGGGCGTAAATGCCGCTCCGGGCGAACAGGTAGTTGCTGACCACCGTGGATTCGAACAGGTCCATCTGGTGCAAGTCCTGCTGCTGCCGGTACCGGTGGAGCATGAAGAAGACCTGCGTCTGAAACCCGTAGTGTTCGGGATTTTCGTAAAAAAGGGGCAGAAAAGGATTCTCTTCCGCCTCTTCGAGAACCAGGCGCGCCTGCATGGACCTTCCGAGCAGGCGGGCAAGTTCGGTCTTGCCCACGCAAGGGGGCCCTTCGATTGCGAGATAGCGTACGGCCACTAATTGCGCCTTTATGTGCAAACAGATAACAGCGAAACTCCATCCAGTCTTCGAACAACCTGCGAGGGACCGATCGATTCGGCCAGGTCCGCGAAGGTCTTGCCGAACACGGGATGACGACCTTCCGGCGTCAAGTCGCAAAGCGGTACCAGAACGAAAGCCCGCTTGTGTAACCTCGGATGGGGTATCTGCAAACCTTGACTCCGGATTAACTCATTACCGTAGAGAAGGATATCCAGGTCCAGGATCCGCGGACCCCACCTCAGCCGGCGGATTCTTCCGAACCGCCTTTCCACATCCATCAGACATTCCAGCAGTGAATGCGCGTCGAGGTCTGTTTCCAGGGCAAGCACCGCGTTCAGAAACATCGGCTGTTCGGTTACCCCGACAGGCGCAGTTTCATAAACCGGAGAGGCGCCTCTCACTTCAAGTCTATCGTGCGCGTCCAACGTGGCCGTCGCCCTGCGTAACGCGGCCGCACGGTCTTCAAGATTCGCCCCCACACCGATGTAAGCGAGCGCCATAGCGGTCCGTTGAAAAAGTCGCACGGCAGGCGAGCCCGAAGACAAGGCGTGCGACCGCGTCGAATCGGGGATTCGGCGAGGGTGTGCAACGCAGTGATTCGGTCACAAGGTCCGGACGCAGCCCGGATGGACTTTATCAACGGGCTGACAGGTCATCCCCGCTCCACTTCGACTTCCACGCCATCGAATACCGCCTGTATGGGCGGATTGGGTTTGCGAACCCGTACCCGCAGGCGCTTCAGCTGAAGGTTCGACTGCAGCACCTCCGCGATGCGGTCGGCCAGGGCCTCCACCAGACCGAAGCGTTCCCCCGTTACAACCGCCTGCGTCGTTTCGTAGATCCGCGAATAGTCGACGGCTGCAGCGGCGCCGTCGCGGGCATATCCCCGAAAGTCCGCGAAGACTTCCACGTCCACCTCAAACCACTGCCCCAATTTCGCCTCTTCGGGAAATAGCCCATGGTAGGCGAAAAACTTCATATTTCTCAGGCGCAACACGTCGTTTCCCATTGCCAATCTCAGCCATCACCAGCGGATGCCGGCTACCTTGCACGTCTCAAATTGCCTCATGTTACGATACCGGCGCCGTCGGGGAGGCGCCACTCTCGTCCCGCTATCAATAATCAATATAAATGAACAAATGTGCAGAGTCAACAACCCTCTGGATTCCGGCCAAAAAGGCCGCCACCTGCAGTTGGGGCCTGTTTTGACAGAAAGACCTTGACATCGCCGAATTCCACCTTTATCCTAGGTTGATGGATCGGGTCCGGGTCGTGCTTCGTGTCGACGAAAAAACGGCAGTTCGACGACTTCGGCCCGACCTTCCCCATCGACAGACAGAGATCGGCCGGGCTGTTCGTATCCGCGGCGGACGGAGGCGAGCGAAACCGTCCGCCCCGTGGCAGGGGAACGAATGCTGCTCGTAATCCACCCGACCTGTTTTTCGCCGTCACGGAGGGGTGTCTCAGCCGGCGGAACTTTCTCTGTCTCAAGGCGCAGGCCGACCAGATACCGTCTGGGTTTGCCCAGATTCTGCATCTTGGCGATAGTTTCCTGGCCAATAAAACATCCCTTTGTGAAATCGACCGCATGATGGAGGCCTGCTTCCAGCGGTACAACCCGCTCGTCCACGTCCGCTCCGTAACGTGGAATTCCGGACTCTATTCGCAACGCTTCCATTGCCTGAAACCCAATGGGGCGTGCGCCCGCAGACATCAGGGCATTCCACAGCCGCGGGGCCTTGTCAGCCATTACCCGGAGATCGTAGCCGGGCTCTCCCGTATAGGAGCGCGCGGTCACGGACACATCCACGCCATCCATCATGTGGACGACGGTATGGCAATCCGCAAGTCCGGTGGGCACATCACCCACCAAAGGCACAATGAGCGCGCGGGCGCCGGGGCCGTGTACGCCCAATATCGCCAGTTCCCCTGTAACGTCCTTTATATCGACGTCATCCGCAATAAGGTATTTATCCAGGGACGCCATCAGCTTCACCTGCAAACCGGGCTCCGTCTCCAGCAGGAACCCTTCCGCGTTCCGATAGACCCATACGTCGGTCAATGTCTGGCCCCGAGGTGTCGTCATCGTCGCATAGTTTCCCTCTCCCGCTGCCAGCCCTTCGACCGTATTGCTCAACATCCCATGCAAAAAACGCGCACGGTCCGTGCCGGTAACGAACAGATGGCCCCTGTCGCACCGATCGACCAGACCCGCGGCTTCTCGAACCGAAGCGTACTCGGATGCGGCATCGCCGTAGTGAGCTGCCGTCTCCGTGCCGTCAATCCGTTCGAAAACCGCGCCCGCCGCCAGTTTGGCTGCCCGAAGCGCTGAAATTGTCATTGAGCGACCTCCCGATTGAACGCCGAACAGACACGTTGACATCCTGATGAAACTTATTTTGAACCCCGGGCCATGTCAAGGAAAACCAGCGTGGCGGCAACCATTCCGCACGAATTCTGAAACGCCGCCAGCCGGCCGCGTATCCGACATGAAACGCTTCATTCCAATGGTCCTTCTCGTGCTGACCGCCTGTGGCGGCGGCCTGGGTCCGGGGCCTCCCGACGGTACGGGCATCAAGGGAACCCTGATTTTTAATGGCGAATGGCCGCCGGAGACCGCCGACGTCGCCGTGGCGGTCTACAGGCGCCGCC
Organism: Candidatus Latescibacterota bacterium; assembly: GCA_963662665.2. Lineage (GTDB taxonomy): Bacteria > Latescibacterota > UBA2968 > UBA2968 > JAAXHE01. The sequence goes on along the minus strand of CAXXJS010000019.1, from coordinate 40,337 downwards.
CGCAGACCCTGGCCGATTTCTTTAGTATCGCGGGCTGGGACACGACCGTGACCATCGGCGCGGTGCGTTACGAATATTTCGTTCCCCTTGAAGAGCCCGGCGCTTACGAGTGGATTGTGGTGGCCTGGCGTCCCGATGGCGGCTTCTGGAATTTCGACTCCCTGCTCGGCTGTTACCACGTTGGCAACGACACCCTGCCCACACCGGTTCGGGTTCAACTGGGTGAAACCACGAAAAATGTCGACATTCAAACCTATTTCGACCTCGTGCAGGGCGCCGATCGGCCTGACCGGCACATTTGCACGGGTTTTCTGCCTCCTCTGCCTTCTCTTTCCGGGCTCAGCGCTGCGGGCGGAAACCACCGGTACGATGGTCGGACGAACAACCGACGAGAAAACCGGTGAACCGCTGCCGGGCGCCAGCATCGTTTTGCTCGGCACCGGCATCGGAACGGAAACCGACGTCTCCGGCGGGTTCAGCCTGACCGGTCTGCCGCCGGGCGTCTACACCGTGTCCGTCTCGTTGCTGGGATATGCACCGCATGTATCCAAAGACGTTCTGGTAACCGCGGAGGAAACCCTCCGGCTGTCCGTCCGACTCGCGTCCACACCTATACAGATCCCCGCCATCGTGGTCTCCGCCAGCAAGCGAGCGCGAAACGTCGTCGACGCGCCGACCAGCGTATCGCTCATCGGCGCCGAGGAACTCCAGTCGGACAATTCCGTCACTCTGAACGAATCCCTGGAATATGTGCCCGGTGTAAATATGGTGGGAGGGCAGGTTAATATCAGGGGGTCCAGCGGTTATTCCAGGGGAACGGGAAGCCGCGTGCTTATGCTGATCGACGGCTTTCCGGCGCTATCTGCAGACAACGCCGACGTCAAGTGGGACGCCATCCCTATCGATCAGATCGCCCGGGTTGAAATCATCAAGGGGGCCGGGTCCGCTCTATACGGCACCGGCGCGCTCGGCGGCATCATCAACGTCATCACCAGAAATCCGTCGCCCGAGCCGGAGACGACCTTCCGGTTTCTGGGAGGGCGATACAGCGAACCCGGCCATCCGGAGTGGCGATGGTCGTCGACCGGGCGGTACTTCGAGGGCACTGACGTCAGCCACTCCAGGCGGTCCGGCAACACCGGCTTCATTCTTGGCGCAGGCCAGAAGTGGACCAACGGATTCAGAGAAAACGCGTGGCACAGGAGATATAAACTCTTCGGTAAACTCAGGCATCGCTTCGAGGCCGCGGCAACGTTCACCGCAACCTGCAACTGGGCCCTTGACGATCACGGAACCTTCGTCCTGTGGAAAGACCGGAACGAGCCCCTGGAAGTGCCTGACAGTGCAAAAAACGATAAAACCATATCCCAGAAGTTGAACCTGAACGTCGACTTTTATCACCTGCTCAACCCGCATTCGGGCTACAGGCTCAAGTCGTTTGTGTATCGCACGGAATTCGACAACGAAATCGGCCGTCGAACGTCGTCGGAAGCGTACAAGCTCGGCCAGGAACTCCAGCTGGACCTCCAGCCCGCCGGCAAGGTGGCGTTAACCGTTGGAACGCAGTGGATTTACGACGTCGTACATTCTTCGGACCACCTCTTCGGCAATCACACCGGGCTAAATCTGGCCGCCTATGCCCAGGCGGAAATCGATGCCGCGGATCGGGTTACGCTGTCAGCGGGCAGCCGCTTCGACCGGTATCGCACCGACGACCGGGACGCCGAAAATCGTCTCAGCCCCAAGCTGGGTTTCTCCTATCGCACGTCCAGGCGTACCACGTTGCGCTCGACTTTCGGATGGGGGTTCAGAGGCCCCTCGATCGCGGAAATCTACACCAACGCCACCTTCTCCGCCATTCCAATCGTTCCCAATACCGGCCTTGTGGCGGAAAGAAGCATCTCCACGGAAGTCGCCCTCGATCACCGTCCGACATCATGGTCACACGTCAGTGCCGCAGTATTCTGGAGCCGCTTTCACGAGCTTGTCGAAGCCCGGCCGGACGCAACGGGACGCGTCAGTTTCAGGAACGTCGGCAGGGGCCGAACCGCCGGCCTCGAGACGAGCCTGGCAGCAGCGGTGGATCCGGTGCGCCTCGAAGGGAACTATACCTTCATCAGCGCGACCGAGAATCTGCCCGGGGGCGACATGCCGCTGCCCTATCGCCCCCGGCACGTTGCCTCCGCCGGATTGCAGACCTCGTTCCGTCGGCTCACCCTGGAAGGCCGGTTCAGGTTCAGAAGCCGAATCCTGCGAGCGTCCGGACTCCTGCCCGAAGGGAACCGTGATCTCATACCGGTTTATCTGCTCGACCTCTCGGCCGCATACGCGCTGGGACAGGTCCAGGTGGTACTGAAGGCACATAACGCCCTGGCTTACAATTACGCCGTTGTCGAACGAAATCTGGCGTCTCCCAGACGCATCTCTCTCGGCATAACGGCCACGCACTGAACACAGTAAGGAGACTTCCATGAAAGCGATTCAAGTTTCCCGCACCGGCGGACCTGAAGTACTGAACTACATTGAAGTGCCGACTCCTGAACCCGGCCCGGGTGAGGTCCTGGTCGAAATCGAAGCGATCGGTCTGAATTATATAGACACCTACCACCGCACCGGCCTCTATCCGCTCGACTTGCCATTTATCCCCGGCCTCGAGGCCGCCGGCACGGTGGCGGCGCCGGGTTCGGGAGTCACCGACTTCCAGCCGGGTGACCGCGTAGCCTACGCCAGCGTTCCCGGCTCATATGCCGAATTCGTGGCCGCTCCACAGAAGAGCCTCGTCAAACTTCCTGATGGCGTGGATGCCGCCGCCGGAGCGGCCGCAATGCTCCAGGGGATGACATCCCACTATCTCGTTCACAGTACGTGCGTCGTTTTGGAAGGAGACACCGTTCTTATCCACGCAGCCGCGGGGGGCGTGGGACTCATTCTGGTTCAGATGGCGAAAATGCGGGGCGCGCGCGTCATCGGGACGGTGTCGACGGAAGAAAAGGCGCAACTGGCCCGGGACGCCGGAGCGGATGAAATCATAAGATACACCGAACAGGATTTCGAAGCCGAAGTCAAACGGCTCACGGGCGGCCGGGGCGTACACGTCGCATACGACTCGGTGGGGAAAACCACGTGGGAAAAGAGCATGAATTGCCTGAGTCCCAGGGGCTACCTCGTGCTTTTCGGCAATGCCAGCGGTCCGGTGCCGCCGGTCGATCCGCTGCTGCTTAGCCGTCTCGGTTCAATCTTCATGACGCGCCCGACCCTCGTCGACTACACTGCGAGCCGGGAGGAATTGGAACTTCGCGCCGGGGAAGTGCTTGGCTGGATTCAATCCGGGAAGCTCAATCTGCGGATCGACCGTACGCTGCCCCTTTCGGATGCCCGGGAAGCCCACCTGCTACTTGAAGGCAGGCGAACGAAGGGAAAGGTACTCCTGATCCCTTAGTGTTCTGTCCCAAAAATTCCTCACCATTCGACCGCCGATTCATCCCGTCTCGTGAATGCTGGCGAATCGCACCCCTGAGGAGGCCCGGAGCCCTGGCCGGCAGGCGACCTCAAATGCGGATTTCACGCCTGACGCCCCGTATATCCATCTCGAATTCAATCCCGAGCACGGGCGGTCGCGCCCGATACAACCTGAGGCCGTGACGCTGCGCCGCTCCAACGCCAGACAAAACGACCTCGTCCAGCCCACGGCCCAACCGGTGCGCCGTGTAAACATCCACGGTTGTCACCTGATCCCAGGTCGCCCCCAGACCCGCCAGCCGATCCGCCATCACCTGCACCACGTATGCCGCCTTCTCCCGCATCGCGTCCGCGCCAGTCTCGCCCCGCCTCACGATGCCGTCGTTAACCAATTCGCCTTCAAACAGCTCACCCGCGCCCGCAATAACGAACGTACGGCCGTTTTCTTCGCGGCAAGGCCTGGTGTATGAAAACCCGTGCATCACCGTCTCTCCCGGCGGACCGTACAGCGGTGCAACATTGGTTCGCGCCACCGGGTTCATCCCGTCCACATGCAGGGACCAGGATCTCAAGAGACCGCAATAGGCTTCGTTGAACCTTATAAACCCTTCCATCGGATGCGGTTTCGGGCAGCGCAGTACCACTCCGCACAGCGCATGCCTCTCGCGGCCCCGTTCACGCAGATGTGCGTCCACCCTTTCAAACCCGTCACGCCATGGCTGCGCGTCCTCGAACGTCGCGTGGATGACCTCGTAACCGGGGACGGAAACGACGCCGCATGAATATGGATCTATTCCCTTCAGGAATCGATATTGACCTTTTTTATTCTCAAAAAGCATAGTTAATTTTACCGATGACCCGGCTCTCCTTCCGCCCGCGTGTCGATACTCAATCCAGCGGATGCATCAGATACGCAATCAGCAGCCGCGCCGAATTCAGAATCCCTTCCACCGAACAGATCTCGTACCCGTGGGTATTCTCGCCGGGATACGCAATGCAGGCCGACCGGCCGGCCGACCCGGTCCGCTTCGAAATACTTGCGTCGCTCCCGTAGGAAGTCACGACCGCCGGCTGCGTTTCGAAACCCATGCGGGACGCCAGCCCGTCCAGGTGACGCAACGTGCGTTCGTGGTAAACCCCCGATGCATCCCCCCAAAGCAGAACCGGATCAGCGCAATTCTCAAGCTGGTATTCTTCGGCCACCGGTGCGATATCCAGCGCGATCGCCGTTTGAGCGGGCAGTTGTCCGATCGAAAAGGCGGCGCCCTGCGCGCCGATCTCCTCCTCGGAACTTGCGATAAGATACACATCGCGCGGCGGCGGCGTTTCGGCCAGTTGCCTTGCCGCCTCGAGCAGGACGGCCAGCCCGGCCCTGCAATCGAGATTGTATCCGCAAATGAAATCCCCCATGAACACGGGTTGTTTTCGCGACCGCGCCAGGACGGCCTTACTGCCCCGATGCACACCCAGATCCCGCAGATCCCCGGCGGAACGTTTGGTCTCGATCCAGAACGTCTCCCATTTTATCGCCTTGCCCGCTTTCAGTGAACCAGCCGGACTCTCTTCGGAAACATGCTTGGAACCTACGGACAGGATGCCAGCCACCGTATCGCCTTCGGTCAAGACGTCGACCGGCCCCTCGCCCACCGCCCATGGATGGAGCCCGCCCAGCGGACGGACGCGCAGACGCCCGTCGTCCTGTACGCGCTTGACCATAAGGCCGATCTCGTCCTTATGGGCGGTGACGGCAACCGGCGCGCCATCCCCGCGGCCCTTGAAATGAACCACGATGCTCTCTGCCGCATCCTGCCAGACCGACGCCGTCAGGGATCCCACCTCATCCATCACAATGGCGTCGACTTCGCCTTCGGCCCCCGGGGGGGCATGGGCCATCAGGAGTTTTTCCAGCAACTTCAATAAACGGGAACCATCAATTGGCACGTCCATTTGGTATGCCTCCACGCGCCGTCATCCGCCGCGCAGCGCAGTGCGGAATCGGACGAAACACATGTGACGTAATTGGAAACAGTGATCTGAAACGGGAGAGCGTAATTTACACCAGACGAAATTCGCAGTCAGTCCAGGCCCGGCCGTACCGCCTGTATTGCGGCTGGCTCCGGCAATGGAACGAGCTGAAACGGCAACGTAGCGAACGGGAAATTACGCCGTCTGGCGCCGGCGGAAGGGCCGCATTGAGTCAGAAGAGGAAGTCCGCAGTACGCATCGGAAATTTCGCTTGACAACTCAACGGAAACGCCAAATATTTAATTTTGGTATCATGCCATACATCCTCCCGCCGGTTTCAGAATCCCATCCACCAATCGCGCATCCATTCGAGGTGATCATCGTGGCCGGAAAGAGCGGAATCTACCGCGATGGGTCGAAAGATTCATTGCACCGCTATCTGGAAGACGTTGCCTCGTCCGAGCCCCTGACGGCCCAGGAGGAAGTCTTTCTCGCCCGCCGCATCAAGAAGGGAGACCTCGAAGCACGCAGGAAGCTTGTCGAGGCCAATCTTCGTTTTGTCATTACCGTGGCCCGCGAGTATCAGAACCAGGGCGTACCGCTTGCGGATTTAATCAGTGCGGGCAACCTGGGGCTCATCACGGCGGCGGAACGGTTCGACGAGACCAGGGGGTTCAAGTTTATTTCCTACGCGGTCTGGTGGATTCGCCAGTCTATCCTCCAGACCCTGGCGGAACATTCCAGGGTCGTGCGTCTTCCGCTCAACCGGGTGGACCTTCTGCGGCGCATCTCCCGCTATGTGAACAACCGGCAGCAGGAGACGTCCGGGCGACCTCCCGAAGAAGAAATCGCGGAGGAACTGGACATCTCGGTCGAACAGGTCGTCGATACCCTCGCCAGCGGGCAGCGCGTCCTTTCGCTCGACATGACCTTCGGCGAAGACGAGGAAAACAGCCTGCTCGAAATCATGACGGATGAAAATCAGGAATCGCCCGACCGTCTTCTCCTGCAGAATTCACTTGAAGATGAGATCTTCGCGGCGCTGGAAACACTGGAAGAAAGGGAACGCGAAGTCATTCGACTCTATTTCGGCCTGGGCGGCGATGCCGAAATGACACTTGAAGAAATCGGCATCCGGTTCAGGCTTACCCGTGAACGCATCCGCCAGATCAAGGAAAAGGCGCTCCGAAAGCTCCGACATCCCACCAGAGGGCGTAAACTTATGCCCTTTTCCGACGGCGCGTGAACAGAGACCGTACAACGGGCAGGAAACTTGAGGCCGGACGGGTGGAACGTCCGGCCTCAATCTCATAACTAACCGCCATTAACAATATCACCCAGTTCTTCCGCCGTCGCCCACAGCAGTGGAATGAGCAAGTCCTCAGGAACCGAACCATCGTGCATTCCCCGATTCCCCTCCGCATCGGAAGCTCCCCGAGGAGACTCGTGCATTCCGTGATCCGCCAGGATCATTGTTGCGTATCCGGCGGTTGCAAGACAGGCCAGCAGGCCCTTCAGATGCCGGTCCATCTCTATGGCGGACTGCCGGACCTCCGGCGTGTAAGGACCGTATCTGTGACCGGCTTCGTCGATGTCCAGCAGGTGTACAAACGCGAACGTGGGCGAGTTTTCAACGATTAAACCTGGAACCCTGCCATATATCTCCAGATCGTTCCGCTCTTCGGCCAGTACCGTTCGGTCGGCGAATCGCTCTATATCCAGCCCCTCCACGTCCCGCTTGTGCACGGCCATCAACGTTTGTCCGCCAGCGTCTCTCACCCGGTTGAAGACGGTATCCGGATCGGCGGAACGCGTGGCGAGGATCATGGACTGTAAATCCGTGACGCCGTGCGAGGATGGAGACACGCCGGTCAACATCGTCGATATGCAGATATAGGTCATCGACGGCAGCACGGATTGGATCTCGAGGTGCCGAAGCTCGGCAATCCGGTTCAATATCGGAACGGCGTCGCGTACATACGCCCACAACGACGAGCCGAAACCGTCAACCACCACCAACGCGAGCCTGTCGGCGGCATGCAGTGTCTCCACGACTTCCGCAATTGGCGCAGCCTCCGCGCCGCCGGGCGGGGGCACGTTGAGTACACGGGCAACGGTTGGTGCGACGGACCGCAGGTCGATTATTTCAGACATCGGAACCCCTCATATCCATAACGAGCGTTCTGAACCGGTCACCTCGCTCTTCGAAATTCCTGAAGCGGTCATAGCTGGCAGACGCCGGAGAGAACAACACGGTATTGCCCGACCCTGACCTCCGCGCCGCGGCAGACACGGCGTCGTCCAGTGAATCCACCCGCACGACACGGGTTGGGGATCCGGCCGGTACCGAAGCCGCTATCGCGTCCGACGACCGGCCCGTCAGGATCAGATACGACACTCTGCGTCCAATATCGGAACCAAGCGCGTCGTATGCGAGACCCTTGTCGTATCCCCCCGCGATCAACACCACACCCGGGGGCAGGGCCGCAAGCGCCACCTGCGTGCGATCCGGACTCGTCGCAATCGAATCGTTATAATACGTGACACCTCCGATTTCCGCCACACGCTCAAGCCGGTGCGGCATACCATTGAACGTACGGAGGACGGTTGCAATATCAGCTTCCGGCACGCCGTTGTAAAGCGCCGCGCCGCAGGCGGCCATCGCGTTCGCAAGATTATGCCGGCCTGGCAATGCCAACGCATCGGCCGGACAGACGGTTTTTTCGGAATGGCCAACCCTGTGTTTTAAATCCCCGTCGTCCAGGTAGACGTCGCACCCCAACGTCCGTTTCGTGCTGAAGACGATACGGCGCCCGCCCCCTGACCACTGCCGGATTTCCGGGTCGTCTCCATTCAATACCACGACGTCATCCGCTCCCTGATGGGCGATGATCTGCCGTTTCGCCTGTTTGTAGGCCTCCAATGAACCGTGGATATCCAGGTGATTGGGGGCAAAATTCGTTATGACGGCAGTTTGCGGACTCCATTTCAGTTCGGTCAGACGGTCGAGTTGAAAGCTGGACAATTCAAGGACAACCCGAGTGTCCGGGGTGATCTCCTCCAGCCGATCCAGCAGGGACCCCCCGATATTTCCGCCTACCATCGTCGCCGGCGTCTTGCATCGCATCATCTCTCCGACAAGCGACGTGGTCGTTGTCTTTCCGCTGCTGCCCGTAACCCCAACGACCGGCGCTCTACAACGTTCGATAAAGAGGCATATCTCCGTTGTTACGGGGATTCCCTTTTCCCTGGCTATACTCAGGAACCGGGATGTCCGGGGAACGCCGGGATTGGCCACGACAAGATCCGCCTCCCCGAAGTCCGACGCCTCGTGTCCGCCCAGGCGGTAGACAACTGGCAGCGACTCCAGTGCCGAAAGCGACTCCCGCAGCGCCTCTGCGGGTCGTAGATCGGTTACGGTCACCCGCGCTCCCTCGCTGCACAGAAACCGCACCGCACCGACGCCGCCGCCGAACAACCCCAGGCCCATGACGAGCACACGGCGCCCTTCGAGCGACGTCACGGCTCGCGCCCGGCCGACTTCGAAATCCTGCCATGCGACGCAAGCAGATCGAGAATCTGCCGTGCCGCCGCCCGGGGAGAACACTCGGCAGCCATTATAACGAGTTCAGGATTCTCCGGCGGCTCGTACGGGTCCGAGACCCCGGTGAAATCCGGTATCTCGCCGGCCCGCGCCTTTTTGTAGAGTCCCTTGGGGTCCCTTTCTTCGCAGACCTCGATCGGCGTATCGATGAAAACTTCCAGGAAGTCTCCCGGGTCCAGCATTCCGCGAACGCCGTCCCTGTCTTTCCTGTACGGACTCACGAAACTGCTTATCGTAAGGATTCCGGCGTCCACAAAGAGTTTTCCGACCTCGCCGATACGGCGTATATTCTCGGCCCTGTCCTCGGCCGAAAAACCCAGGTTCCTGTTGAGCCCGTGCCGGATATTGTCTCCATCCAGCACATATGCCATCCGTCCTCTCGCAATCAGCGCGTGCTCAACCGTAAACGCAATGGTGCTTTTCCCGGAGGAAGGCAGACCGGTTAACCACACCAGGCACCCCGCCTGCGCCAACAGACGCTCCCGCTCCGGGCGACTCACATGGCCTTCATGCCACACAATATTGGTTGCTTTCGCTGCCTTCAAGAACCGCCTCCTTGATTCGGAAAGGTTTAATGCAACCTGCCGGTTTTGCCGGCGCTCGATCCGGCCAGCGTGGACTGGCGCAAAAACGGCCGTCAATCCGAAAACGACGCGCTGTATACCGGAATCCGCTCGACGGGCCGGAATTTTCGTTTGTGCTGACGCAACCCCGGCAGCCCCAGGTCACCGGCGTCATTGACACAATCGTAATCCATCAAGGCCCGATAGACCTCCGTTCGCAAATATTCCGACAATCCGGGGACGTCGGGGTCGGTCTTCGCGATAAAGAAGTTGGCCATCCCCGCGTGCATCCGCCCGGCGATTGCAAATGCCGCGACCTGATCCTCCAACGCCACGCACCAGCCCTGAAGTTCCTCGGAAGTCCAGTGTCCGTACATCGATAACGCCGACCGGGTATATCCCCAGTCCAGGAGGAAATCCCTCCTGCGCCCCTGCCGTTTCCGCCAATGTCGCAGAAGCGCCTGACATGCCGGGACGTCGGCTGGCGTCATCTCCCGAAAATGCGGATCCGCCTCCCGTCGGAATCGCCTCAGTTTCTTGCGCAGGTCCCGGTACGGCCGTCCAGTGGCCGCCACGACCTTCAAGGGATCGTACAGATATTCGTGCGACTTGATCCGGACCTCCAGCCGGCCCGGCGGCAGGCGCCGTCTGTCCGCATCATCAAGCCACAAAATGCGCGGACAACGGCCGCCGTTTATTAAACGCATTTCGTCCAGCATCGAAGCGAGTGGTTCAGGCGACATTGGAATTGGAGGTACGACCAGATCGAACCAGACGCGGCCATTTCCGGCGGCGCGACGCACGGGAAGCCAAAGCGCGCCTCCGTGTTCCGCCACGAACACCTCCCGTGCCGGAGGCAGGCTGAAACAACAAAGAAAGGGGGCGTAGTAACACCACGCGTTCTTCAGGGCGGACGCGAATATCTCCTGCAATCGGCGCGTATGCCGCGGGTGAATGGGTTCGGCTTCGAACGGCAGGTTCATCCCGTCTTCCGTGTTCGGTCGGCCGTGTAAAGCGTACCCTCATAGAAACCACGGACACGGGGGGTCAGCCGTGCCGTCGCCACCGTACGAATCATGTGACTGACACCGGCCAGCATCTGCGCGCCAACGTACCGATTGAAATCCGGAACGATCTCGACGGGCGCCAGTCCGGTGTCCGTGATTGTACTCACGGCCGCTGCAGTCTCCTCGGGCCTGCGGTTTCCGAAGCAGATAAATCCCTGCTTGCCCACCTCCGGCCGAAGCCCGGATGCGCCTCGGGACACGAACAGGGACAATCCCGCAAGCGTATAGGGTGGATCGGTGAAAAACAGATCGAAACCGGCGGACAGATCGCAGGGCAGTTCCGACCTCAAATCGTGTTCGAGAGCTTCGACGGCCTGTCCCGTTTGTCGCGACGCGGCGTTCAGATAGACCACCAGACGCGGGTCGCATTCGAGCACCACCACGCTGCGAACTGAAATCCCCAGGAAGTCCGCCAGAAGCCCGATTGCCAGAGAAGTCAGGTCGTCGTCACCGAGAATCAGGATGTCGCGGCCTTCAAGCCCGTCGTTTTCATACAGATATACGGCGCGCCGCAACGCGGTTTCCGCCGTGGCATGGGATTGATCCAGCCGAACGTCGACAGCAGGCCTTTGTGTACCAAATGCCTCCATCCGAGAGCGCAACGCCCGCATCTCGTCGTCCAGCATGGGAAAGACGGGCCTCTCGAAACGCCGCCGGCAACCCAGACCCAACTGTTTTTCAACCGCATTCCGACCGGCGATGGACAGCACAGCGCCCCCTCGCCTCTCCACCCAACCCCTTGTTTCCAACTCGCCTCGAACCGCCGCCACCACCGGAACCGGCAGACCCGTCTGCCGCGACAGGTCGCGAATCGGCAGCGTTCCCGCACGGTAAATGGCTCTCAAGATACGACGAACGCCTTCCGGACCTTCGGCCAGGCGCGCATCGGCCGCCACATCGGCAATTACATTTCCGGTATGCCGGTTTTCATTCCTGTTTGGCTTGCGTGTCCGACGACTCACCGTCTCCGTTCTCCGATTCCACGGACGCGCCCTCGCCGGTCTCCTCTCCTCCGTTCCCCGGCGCCTCCGCTTCTGCTGGGTGTTCCTCATCTTCTTCCGCCTCGTCATCGTCCCACTCGAGCAAATTCTCGTCGTCCTTGCGTTTCCGAAGAATTACGTAAATCAGGCTGATTCCCGAAGCATAGGCGGACAACACGTAAGAACTGAAGACTACAGTGAGTAGAATCAACATTACGCCAAGAATTCCGCCAGCCAGCAGTTCGGAAGCGGAAGGGGTGCCTGCCGGCGGCAGAAAAACCGTAATGTCCGTGAACAACCAATCAAACCGGGTGAAATCAAACGGAACGTATTGGCCCGCCACGTAGACCAGATTGGCAAGCTTTTCCTTCATGAACAGGCCGCAGGCCCAGGTGACCAACCCCATGGCGGACGCCATAAAAAATCCCAGCAAAACAGAACCTGCAAAGACGGAAATCTTCATCCAAAGCATGTACAATACCAGCCGCCAGGGTTGGCTCCAGGCCAATGAAAAGGACTGGATGGCCACCTCGAGCGCGTCCTCGCCCACTGTTCCCACGACCGCCGGTGACATGGTAACGGACACGACAAACGCGATGGATATAAAGACAGCAACCAGCGCGGCAAAGAAGATCGGAATGAAGAAAATCCCGAATGCCAATTCTCCCGCCCAGGGAATCATCCCTGCCAGCCATCCGAGAACAATGCCGGCTATTATAAAGAATATCAACAGCGCCAGCGTGGCTACCGGCCCCCATACGACGCCGCTCCAGTTCTGTCTGATGAAAGCGAATGCGTCGCCCGACGAATAAAAATCGTCACCCTTCAGTTGCTGGTAGGTGATCTTGCAGATCATGCACACCGTTAAAAAAACCACAACCCAGGCGTAAAGCATCGCAACCACGTCGATGGCCGCACCCGACAGTGTGGCAGGAAACGGAGCAGGCGCCGGGAAAAGTCCGTACCGTTGCCAGAGCTCTCCCATCGTGGCCCCGGCCAGAAGGTGGTCGGCGATGGCCAGGATGGAATATCCGGCATAGGCGATCAGGGTGCCGCACAAGCCCACCCAGATCTTCTTGCCGGACCATCCGAGCCGAACCACCCGAAAGATATCCCGAATGTCAAAATGCAACTTGAACATGACGACCCCTCCTTGCGGTTCGAATCCAATAAAAAAAGGGCATTACGCCGCCCTCGAAGCATGCCAAAAGTACCAAAGTCACTTAAATTCATAATCTTACACGCGCAACATCGTGCACATAAACGACGCAAATATGATGCAAAAATGCCGGATCAAAGTCAAGAGAAATAAAAAAGGATCCGAAGTGGAAGACGAGGATTCTCTCCCTGGATCCCGTGATAATCGTCTATCTCAAAAAACTTCCAGCGAATTCGGATGTCGCTCTCCGGTACGGGTTTCGGCAATCCTTGAAACGACGATGGACCGTCTTCGGCAGTTCACCGTTCGTCGGATGATTCCGGAATCGTCAGCAGAATCTGATGGAGGAACCGCTGGAGCGGCACATTGAAGGGTCGGGAGGGTCTGTTGAGCGCAGGCTTGAACAGTGCCCCCGCGGGCAGAGGCGTGGTACCTGGCTGCATCCTGACCTGTGCGGGGCCCTCGTGTGTTTCGGGTACGCGATAGCAGCCCTGTCCGAGTCCCAGGGGCCATGCCGATCCATGCCTGTCAGGGGAAGTAAGAAATAGAACGACCTCTTCATCTAATTCGAACTCGGGAATGCCCGGTATGTAAAGCCGACGGCCGTCGACGGTGCCACCCGGAAGCGTGAGGACGATCTCGCCGCCCGGACTGCCCTTGACGGGTGTGATTACCCTGAAACGGTGCCGGGTTACAATTTCTCCACGGCCGTCATCCATAAAGCTGTTGCGAGAAACACACTGAACGTGGGCGATCGTCTCCGCTTTTTCACACAGCGAGTCGAATGCGAACCGCACCACAGTTGTCGCCTGAAGCTGCGCAGACCAGACGGACACAATTGCAATGGTCAAAACGGATCGGATCAGACCTGGCATCGGACACCTGTATAGAAGTGGGTGCGAAACGGGTAATTGCATCGGGCCTCTCAATCTGGAAACGCCCCTGCCCGGCAATGGTTCCCAACGTGCCGGCCGACGCGACAAATCGTGTGCCAGCCAGGAGGCCACACCCTTCGGTTTTTTGCCTCCAGGGGCCGCTATCCCGTCTGTTGTGCAGCGGATCCGTTTTCGGCGGGCCTGGCGCACTCGGAGGTCGCGCCACGTTCAAACAGATTCCGGGCGAACAGCAACGCACCTTCCCTGTCTCTCACGCGGCCTTCCAGCTGGCCGTCTTCCACCGCCCTCAGCGCGGTCTTGAAAGCCGGCCCGGGCGGGTACCCGAGTGCGATAAGGTCCCGGCCGGTAATCAACGGCTCCGGACGAATCTCCTCGGGCTCCAATGTTTCCAGGGCTTCCCGGCAGAACCGGTAATTGTCCAGATTCCCGTGGCTTGACAAACAGTCGACCCGATGCAGTTCCAGGTGTTCGTCGAATCGTTCCACGCGCAGAAAGCGCTTCAATTTGCTCCTCCGCATCTGCCGAACGTGCATAAAGCGGTGATGGTCCGCCACCAGTCGAACGATGTGACGGCTCGCCTCCCCTGAAAACCGCAACCTGTGACATATCTCTTGTGTCATCTCGGCGCCCACGCGGACGTGGTTGTCAAATCGAATACGGTCCGCTGATTTAAACGTACTCGGCTTGCCCACGTCGTGCAGAAGCACCGCCATGGCCAATTCCGGGGACGGCCTGCGCATCAGTCCCAGCATAATCAACGTGTGGGTCAGCACGTCGCCTTCGGGATGAAACTCAGGCGGCTGGGCGACGCAATCGAGCGCCAGCACCTCTGGTACGACCTCGTTCATCAACCCGGAATCAATCAGCCACCGCACCCCCAGAGGCGCGCCACCCTCGGTCAGGATGTTCACAAATTCGTCCCGGACGCGTTCTTTGCTGACCTCCTCGAGATTTTCACTCAGACGCCCAATCGCCGCAAACGTGTCGCCGTCGATCCGCCATTGGAAGCGGCAGCCGAACCGCAACGCCCTCATCATTCGCAGGCGGTCTTCCGTGAACCGGTCCTCGGGCGCGCCAATAGTCCGGATCACTTTATCCTTCAAATCCGCCTGTCCGCCCACGTAATCCAGCACCCGGTCCGAAAGGGGGTCCCAGAACATTCCGTTCACGGTAAAATCACGACGCCGGGCATCCTCGGTTTCGTCCGCAAATTCGACCGCATCGGGATGACGCCCGTCACTGTAGCCCAGGTCGCGCCGGAAACGTGCCACCTCGAAGGCGTGTCCCCCCAGCCGCACCTCAACCACACCGAAGTGCGCTCCAACGGGCCGGGCGCGCTGAAAAATGCCGATCACCTGCTGGGGATCGGCATCGGTCGCGACGTCGTAGTCCCGGGGTTCGAGCCCCAGCAGGATATCCCTGACGCACCCGCCGGCCAGCAACGCCCGGAATCCCCGCGCGTGGAGGCGTCGAACCACTTCGATTGCCGTATCGCGAGCAGATGCCATTGCGTTTATTCCAGGGGAACGGGAACCCGTTCGATCCGGGCGCCCAGCGCGCGAAGACGCTCGTCGATGGAATCGTACCCGCGATCTATCTGCTCGATGTTCCGGATAACGCTCTGGCCTTCGGCGCACAGGCTGGCAATCAGCAACGCCATTCCGGCCCTGATATCGGGACTCGTTATCCGCTCACCGTATAGCTTCGACGGCCCCACGATAACCGCCCGGTGAGGGTCGCACAGGATAATCTCGGCTCCCATCTCAATTAACCGATCCAGCCAGAACAGCCGGCTCTCATACATTTTTTCGAAAAACAGGACGGTTCCCCGGGCCTGCGTGGCCACCACAATCGCGATGCTCATCAGGTCTGCGGGAAAACCGGGCCAGGGATCGTCGAAAATCTTCGGGATCGCGTCTCCAACGTCCCGGACGATTTCCAGCCTTTGATTGTCGGGAACCAGAATGTCCTCGCCGTCAACTACCACATCCACGCCCAGCCGCTCGAAAACCATCAGACTACGCCGCATATGATGCGGCGCGGCGTCTCTGATCCGCACCTCCCCGTTGGTTACCGCCGCGAGGCCGATGAAGCTCCCCACTTCCATGTAATCCGGGCCGATGGTGTGTTCGCCGCCACCTAGCGTCGTTACACCTTCAATGGTGAGCTCATTCGTGCCCACGCCTGAAATCCGGGCGCCCATGGCGTTGAGCAGATGGCACAACTCCTGCACGTGTGGTTCACAGGCCGCGTTCCGGATGACGGTTGTGCCTTCCGCCAACGTGGAAGCCATGATCACGTTCTCCGTGCCGGTCACGCTCCGCTCATCCAGAAAAATGTCTGCGCCCCTCAATCCGTCCGGCGCCCGCATTTCGTATACATGATTGGTGTGGATACGGGCGCCGAGGGCCTCCAGAGCCCGTAGATGGGTATCCAGGCGCCGCCGGCCGATCTTGTCTCCCCCGGGCCTGGGCGTTGTCGCACGGCCGTGTCGCGCCAGGAGGGGCCCCGCAAGCAGAATGCTCCCCCGGGCCTTTCCGCACAACTCCGGATTTAGCGCGGTCTTGCTAAGGGAAGCGGCGGACGCGGTCAGTTCGGCCCTGCTCGTGTGTTGAACCGAGACACCCAGGTCCTGCAGGAGTTTGATGAGGGTAAGTACGTCTCCGATGGGCGGGGCGTTCTTCAAGACCACCGTCTCGTCCGTCAAGAGCGTTGCCGCAAGGAGTGTGAGCGCGGCATTCTTGTTTCCGAAAGGCGTGATTGTTCCGGAGAGTGGAAACCCGCCTTCAATTACGAATTGTTCCATAAAAACGCGCGCTCCGATGACGCTCGATCAGGAGAACGGATAACGTGTATACATCTATATAAGTTACATTATAACATATCTTTAGAGAAAAATCAAGGGAATTTTCGCCGCAGCCGACCGGGTCGTCTGCGACAGGACCCCGACCTCCGCGTGCCCGGCCATTCAGACTTCGGGCGCCGTCAGAACCACATCGGGATGGATATAGAGCTGCCCGCATCCTGCCGCAATATCCACGCCCCTGCTGTACCGCACGGTTGTTGTCAGGTGCGCGTTCCTCAGGATCTCCACAAACCGGTTTACGGCGTCCTGGGGTGGCCGTTCAAAGGGTGCGCCATCGATTGGATTCCATGGTATTACGTTGATTTTGCACGGTATGCCCCGGACAAGCGCTACCAAACGTCCGGCGTCATCGCTCGAATCGTTAAACCCGTGCAGCAGCACGTACTCGAACGTCACCCTCCGGTCTATCCGCCGCCTATACGCCCTGACTGCGGCAAGTAGATCGGCGATCGGCCAGCGCCGGTTGATCGACATAATTCGCGAACGTTGCGCATCGTTTGTCGCATTCAGGGAAACCGCCAGGCCCAGCTTCAATCCCTCGCCGGCCAACCTCAATATTCCCGGCACGTATCCGACTGTCGAAAGGGTAATCCTGCGGATTCCTATTGCCAGCCCGTAATCCAGATTCATCAGTCGGATCGCACGAATGACATTCCCGTAATTCAACAGCGGCTCCCCCATCCCCATCATCACCACATTTGTCAGATCGTCATCGCGTGCTCTCAGTTCACGCCGGACGTAAACCAGTTGATCCAGAATTTCACCCGCGGACAGGTTACGGAGCAGCCCCATCCGCCCGGTTGCACAGAACGTGCAATCCAGCGGACATCCCACCTGCGACGAAACGCACAGCGTACGGCGCCTGCCGTCGCGCATCAGGACGCTTTCCACGCGCTTGCCGTCCGGCAGTTCGAACAGATACTTCACCGTATCACCGGCATCCGCGCCCACCCTTGCCGCGGCCTTCAGACTCAAAATCGACGCACGTTCACTAAGCGTTGCGCGAACCGCCTTGGTGAGGTCGGTCATCTCAGCGAAGTCGGTGGCGCCCCGATTGTAGATCCACAACGCGATCTGCCTGGCGCGATAGGGCTCCAGACCGAGGGTAGCCACAAATGCCTCAAGTTCCTCGGGATAGAATCCCTTCAGACAAACCCGGTCGCTTGTTTCAGAAACGCCCGCCATATCGCATCTCCCTGTTTTCGCGGTTGACATGAGATTAACGGTGCGGCGAACCGTACGCAAGTAAAAATTCGGGGTTGACACAAAATTCATTTTGACCTATCTTGAAAAGTCGTTCTTTCCTCAGAACAATGGGTTACATTGGTACTTCCGCTTGTTGCCGCCGGGTCGACTCAAAATCTCCGTACCCTTATCGGCATTCCAGGCAAATCTCAATATGCTTATTCGTAATCGTGATCGCACGAACCAGCCTCCACGATCCGGTCGCCGGTTCAGGCCGGCAGAGTTTGCTCTTTTTGTCCTGTCCGCCGCTGCACTGATCTGGATGGCGGCCGCTCGACCGCCCGGTCCCCAAACAGTGCAGGAATCCGGAGATGCCGAGGAAGTCAACCAGGTTGCTGCCACTATTGCGGCCATTCCCGAACCGCAATTCTCGGAAATCGCCGGACACATCCGACATAGAGAATCATTCTGGGACGCATTGATTCGGAAGGACGTCCCGCGGTCCCAGATCTTTGAATTGCTGAACGCGTTGAAAAAAGGGATCCCCACGGCGGAATTCAATCCCAGAATCGTCCAGAGGGGAGACAGCTTCGAACTGGGCATAGACAGCCTGGGAACCATTCAGTCCTTTGAATTCATCAAACGAGGAGCCGTCGAGACCCTTTATATCGTAACGCGGAAGGACGGCAGGCTGACCGCGCACAAGGAGCAGATACCCCTGGAGCGCCGGGTCGCCGTTGTAACCGGCACAATCCGAAATTCCCTACGGAACTCCCTGCTGGAAACCGGTGAAAACGCCGACGTTCTGAGCGGCAAGATGACCAGGATTTTCGAATACGACATCGACTTTATGGTGGATTGCCGTGTTGGAGACCGGTTTACCCTGGCGATTGAGAAATTCTTCAATGATGCCCGGTTCCTTCGGTATGGAGATATCCTTTCCGCCGAATATCAGTCGGCCAGTAAGAACCATCAGGCCTTTTTGTTCGAAACCGAGGACGGCCATGTCATTTATTACGATTCGAACGGAAAGTCACTGCGCGGCCTGTTTCTCAAATCTCCTCTCAATTACCGGCGAATCAGTTCCGGTTATTCCAACCGACGGTTCCATCCCATCCTGAAGAAGTACCTCCCTCACCACGGCATCGACTATGCCGCCGGGTACGGCACACCGGTCTGGGCCACCGCCCCGGGCGTCGTCGTCTTCAGGGGCTGGAAGGGCGCTCTCGGCAACTACATCGAAATCCGGCATCCAAACGGCTATAAGACCGGCTACGGCCACCTGAGCAAGTTCTCGCGCGGGTTGAAGAAGGGTACGCACGTCAAACAGAAGCAGACAATCGGTTTTGTCGGATCGACGGGCCGCTCCACCGGACCGCACCTTCATTACAACTTCTTTGTCAGAAACGGCAAGCGATATCGCCTCGTAAACCCGACCCGAATTGCCAATCGCTCCGGGGCCAGACAGCTGTCTCCGGATCAGCTGGCCGGCTTCAGACAACAGCGCGACCGCCTGCTGGCGCTGTTCGACGATCCGGCGGCGTCCATTGTGACCAACCTGCAGACCTCGCCGCAAATCCCCTCACCCGAGCCTCGCCGCAGGATAGCCAGCCAGCAGCCTTGACGATCTCACGAGCGAGGCGCCCGATAAAGAGACTCTCGTTCTCTGCAGCCACGGCTGCGATTGTACCCCGTTTCCATTCGATCGATATTCAAGGGTAAGATCGAAATATAGCCCGTCTCGGGACTCAGTCGGGTTTCACCTGTGCCCGACGGGTCGCACTGCCAGATAAAGGTGAAATCGTGAGACTTGCGTACTTCGACTGCCACGCCGGCGTAAGCGGCGACATGATACTGGGCGCGCTGGTGGATGCGGGCCTGTGTATCGAGACGTTGCAGCGAGAGCTCGACAAACTCCACCTGGAGGGGATGCGGCTTCGGGCCGGACGGGTTCACAGGCACGGCATCGCCGCGACGAAAGTCGACGTCGTTACCGGTGAAGGGCAGGTACACCGACACCTGGAGGACGTGTTGGGAATCATCGAGGCCGCAGACGTCTCGAACAGAACCAAACGACAGACCTGCGCCATTTTCCGGCGCCTGGCCGAAGCCGAAGCCGAAGTACATGGCGTTTCAGTCGACCGGGTCCACTTTCACGAAGTAGGTGCGGCAGACGCCATCGCGGATATCGCCGGCGCGGTTATCGGCCTGGAGCAACTTGGCGTCGAAAGCATCTACGCCTCACCCCTTCGGTTTGGCCGTGGGACAACACGGAGTTCACACGGCGTTCTCCCCGTTCCGGTTCCCGCTGTACTCGCCCTTTGCAGGGATGTTCCGGCCGAACGCACCGACATACCGTTCGAACTGGTTACACCTACCGGCGCCGCAATTCTTACCACGCTGGCGGAGCAGATCGGCGCCAGTCCACGCTTTCGAACGCGCCGGATCGGTTACGGGGCAGGCAGCCGGGACCTGGATCAGGTACCGAACCTGCTCCGTCTGGAAATCGGAGAGTCCGAGTCCTTCCCGCAGACGGACGTACTCACCCTTATAGAAACCAACATTGATGATATGTCGCCTGAAATCTACGGCTACCTGGTCGACCGCCTGATGGATAATGGCGCCAGAGACGCATATCTCACGCCTCTCATTATGAAAAAGGGACGGCCGGGAGTGATGCTCAGCGTTCTCGCCGATCCGGACCTTGCTCAGTCCGCCACGGACCTGATTTTCCGGGAAACCACGACGCTCGGCGTCCGGCTCCGCCGCGTCGAGCGACAGACCGTCTCCCGGCGGGCGGAAGTCGTTGAGACCGCATTCGGTCCCGTAAGCGTTAAAATTGCCAGCTTTGACGACAGGACGCGTGTTGCGCCGGAATACGAAGACTGCGCACGTATCGCGAGAGAGAGGAACGTCCCTATTCTCGAGGTCTACCGCGCCGCTTCAGACGCGTGTGAACGCTGAACGCCCGGATCCTTACCCGTCCAACCACACAAAAGCCGACGTCCGGATGCGGCAGGTCACCGGACCCTTGATCGCACGCAGCGGAAAGAACAAATGTCGCATCCCGCCGCTGTCGATCGAGAATCCGGGATCATCCGTTGTCTCCACGGTGAGTTCGCGCCCCTCGCGGTCAATGCCTTTGACGCGGCATCCCATAGTCGTTCCATCGCCGAAACTCACGATTGCCGTCGTCCTCGCGAAATCCACGCCTCTCGGTCTACACGAAAAAGACAAACGAAACATCCCGCACGGGGTTTCTGCGGCCACCGGGGCGGCCGGAAAAAGGAGAACCACCATGCAAACAGACGTACGAATCGACCCTGACGAAGAGATCGGTTTCATGAACCTGGACGAAACCGACTTCAGCAGCCTTTCGACGGGAGAACAGATCCGCCACCTCGAGGTGGAGGGTTACGTCGTTCTTCCGGACATCCTCGACGCGGATCACATGGACCGGATCCAACGCGAAATGGCCGATGCGCCGATGCAGACGAAAGATTACAGCGACGCGCAGACGTTTTGTCTGGAGCCGCAGTGGCGCAGCCGGGCCATGGCCGAACTGATCGCACATCCGCCAATGATCGCGATCCTGGAAACGTTGCTCGGCGACGACATCGTATTCACCCGGGGACTCTTCACGAGGACACTATCGGGTTCGCCACCCATTTCGCTGCACACCGACGGCCAGCCGTTCGGCTCGTCCATCTTCGGATACGAAGGAAGTTCCCCGCGTCTGCTCCGCGTGCTGTACTACCTTGACGACCTGACTCCGGAGCGGGCGCCATTCCGGCTCGTCCCCCGCTCCCATCTGTCGTTTCACGCCGAAGCCAACCCCTACGTGCGTTACAAATACCATCCGGGCGAGGTTACCCTCTGCGTCAATGCAGGTACGGCGCTGGTTATCCCCATCAACCTGTTCCACGGCACCCATCCGAACAGGTCGCCTACCCAACGGACGCTGGTTCAGCTGGGGTACCGCCCGGCCTGGGCGGGGCCGATTCAACCGATGCCGGAATGGGACCCTGAACTCGTGGCGGCGGCCCCTGCGGAAACGAGGCGTTTTCTTCAAAGCCCCAACACAACCGGTCTGGACTGGAACCAGCCGCACAAACCGAAGGGCATGAAGAACGACGCGCGCGCAATCGATCCGGGGCGGTGGGAGGGCTGACCCGCGCCGAATTCCGAATTAAAACTCAGAAACCGAAAAAGCCCGAAGCCATTGGTTTGGCCGGGCTTTTTTCCTTTCGAGCCATGGATATCCTGCCGGCTATCTCCTGTTCGGCAGGATCCATACGTCCCTGAAAAACCTCTGGCGTACTTCGGCCATTCCACCGATTACCACGGGATTCATGCAGGGTTTGGGTTCGTGGAACCGGACCGTGACGTAGTTGTAAGCGATCAGAATGGCACAGCGGGGATTGTCCGCGTTCGTCCAGGCTGATCCGGTATGCCGCACCCCCTCGGAGAATACGACAAGACTCCCCGGCGGACACCCGTAGGTCTCCCAGAGTCCCGATTCGGGGTCGTCGGCCTGTTCCGGCCAGGTCCCGTCCTGAGCCGAAACCAGATTGGCTTTGTGAGACCCGGGCACCAGGCAGGTGCCGCCCTGCCCTTTCCTGACTTCGTTCAGTTCCCATACGATGCGTGTCATCCCGCTGTAGATTCGCCCATTGTGAAAGCGATAGGACAGGGACGGATCGAGATTCGTACCGCCCACGTGGGGCCGCCACTGGTTCTGGGTTGTCCGGGCAGATCGGCCCGAAACAAAGACGCTTTCCAGACGGATGCGGTCGCGTTCCGGGTGTATCACCTCCTGCAGGATGCCCATGACTCTGGGGTGATCGATCAGGTATTCCGCGGGGCCGGCAATGGGCGCCCGGTGGTGATCCGGCAGGCTTTCCGGATTTTTCATATAGATGTCGACGTGCTCGCGAACACTTTTTACTTCATCGTCAGTGAGCACGCCGGGTACAATGAAAAAACCCTTCAGGTCGAAGAGGAATTTTTCGTATTCCGTCATGGGATGGATCGGAGGGGATTCGACGGGTCCCTCTACGTCCGTGTGTCCGTTCGTGGTTTTCATTGCAGACGCTCCTCACGGAAACGGGCGGGTTGGCGAAGGCAGATCATTCGATTACTATTTTCTCTCTCGCATGGACGAATAGAACGTCATTCGCACCGGCGTAGCGCCCCAGCGCGTCTTCCAACTGGTCAGACTGGATTTCGCCTTCGGTCAGGCCGGCGACCACCAGGTCGGCCTCGGAAGACCGGCGGGAGACCTCCTCCTCCACGGACTCACCGGTCGCGCATTCAACGGAGGTCACATTCTGCATCGAAATAGGCAACCGCCCGTCCGACATCAGGCTGGCGAGCCTTTGCGTCTCGCGTTCCGGGTCTCCCGATGAATGGCAGGCGAAGAGACGGATCTCAGCCCGCCGCCAGTCGCGATGGCCCACGACGATGTAAGCCAGCAGGAGCATCAGCGGAGCATTCGAAAGATTGTCCTCCGTCACCCACAGATGAATGGAAGATCTGTAACCGAACCGGTAGTTTGTGGAACGCAGGACCAGGACATTGAACATCGACTGGGCCGCGAGTCGCGCGCCCTCGGCCGTTTCGTCGATTTCCTCCGGATGGTCCTTGTCGAACTCAAACAGGATGCAGTTGTTGGGCAGGCCCGAGATGCCGGGCATCTGAAGCGTCTGCGCCAGCGCCTGCCGGAACGACGGACAGATCAGAGAATCGACGAAAATGCCGGCCCCGCTGACATCCACCCGTTCGATGAGTTTATCAACCTGAGAACGGGCTTGCTCCTCGTCGTCGTACGAGTATTCGCCTTGAAAATACTGGACAAAATGCCCGAATCCGTGCCTGTGGCTGATCCACCGCAACACGTCGAAATGCCCCAGACGCCGGTCGCCGAATCGGGTCACCGCGACAATCGAGGGTCGCCACCCGCCGTCGTACTTCTCTACGTGGTTCTTCTGCAGCGTGATCTGAAGGCGGCGCGTCAACTGAAACATCGTCCCCTGAAAGATCGCCGTGAGGTCGCGTTCTCCTTTTCGCGTGCGCCGCAGCCCTAAGTATATCGCGGCCATGAGAGCGATGGAGATAAGGGAGTACTGGAAACTCATCTGGATCATCATCAGTGCGCACATGAACGCACCGATCAGAGACACGTACCAGCGCGAATGAAACGTGGGCCGGTAGGACGGATTCCCCGCGAAGTATTCGAGAAACGAGACCGAACAAAGGGCGCCGTAGGTTACCATGAAGAACATGCTGAGAATCTGCGCAATGAAGTCAATATCTCCCAGAAAGACGAATACCACCGCAATCGCGCTTGAAACGCAGGTCGCGTATACCGGCTCCTGCGCCCTGCCCACGCCCTTCGCAAGCAGGCCGTTCAATTTTGGTATGGGGAACACTTTGTCCCTGGCGAGCGCCTGCAGCGTTCTTGGAGCGACGAGGATCGAACCAAGGGCCGATGAGATGGCCGCTGCGCCCAGTCCAAGATAAATCGCCGGACCCCAGATCGCGATCTGCGCCATGATGAACTGATCGCCGTTCAGGGCCTCGGGTGTCGCACTCTGTGCGAGCTTGATCGCGACCAGCGAGTAAACGACCATACCTACCAGTGTCGCCGCGATAATTCCAACAGGGATGCTCCGCTGGGGGTTCTTCAGGTCCCCTGAGAGTCCCAGGCCGGCGATCATGCCGGTGAAGGCCGGAAAGCACGTGGCGAATATGATTCCAAACGAGTCCGCATCTTCAATACTGTCGGTCAGGTGCAGCGCGTCGGGGCGGATGCATTCGGGTCCCTGTCCGAAAAGGAATGAGACGATGGACACCCCCAGTATCGCGCTGACGACCCACAGCGCGCCGACGCCCACGCCGGCGCCTTTCACGAGCATCAACAAGATAAGCAGGACCGTCGTCGACAGGCTCACCCATCGGGGGTCGGCGTTCACCTGATGTGTCGCGGAAGCCCATTCATAGACCGGCTGGAACGCCTCCGCGAACGCGACCAGATAGAATGCAACCGATATCGCCTGGGAAAGGTAGAGTGCG
This sequence comes from Candidatus Latescibacterota bacterium, assembly GCA_963662665.2. GTDB lineage: Bacteria > Latescibacterota > UBA2968 > UBA2968 > JAAXHE01. Next base: position 15,519 of record CAXXJS010000019.1, on the reverse strand, counting down.
ATGCCGATCGAGCCGCCGATACTCGTTCCGAACGAGCGGCTGATGATGAAATAGGCGCCCCCGCCGGCCACGCGACGGTTGGTTGCGATCTCGGAGACCGCCAGGACCGTGGGAATGGTCACCAGGTGTCCCAGAACGATGATCATCAGACTGCCCCAGAGTCCGGCATGCGCAACGGCGTAACCGAATCGAAGGAACAGGATGGCACCGAGGATCGTGCTTACCGACGCGAGAAAGACCGGCGCCGTGCCGAATCCGTGTCCTCGCTGGGAAGCCGGGGACGTGCCGCCCTCAGTTGCGGCGGTTGGGTTCGGAATCACTGTTTTCCCTTTCGCCCGGAATCAGAATGCCACCGACGGTGTCGTACGGTTATTTAAGGTACTTTCTGCTACCGTACGTATCTAAAGAGACGGCCGGACTCCCAATGCCTGAGCCGGCTCGGGAAGGAATCAGACAACGGTTGTGGGGTCGCCGGTCTTCCTGAAGATAAATATGTACTCGTGCTTGAAGACGTAGAAACCCCCGGCAAGAGCCCGGTAACGCCAGAGTTCCGCCTGCCGCCGCTTGGATCTCGTTTCGTCGTAATTCTTAACGACGATGCTCTTCAACGCATAGTGTCGACTGAGCACTTCATTCATACAATAAAACCCGAGCGGTAGCCACTCGCCATTGGAATATTTGTCGCCTACGACGAGAGCAAAGTATCGATCGGTCTCCAGAAACGGTGTCAGGTTGTCCACCGTCTGACCGAACATTTGAAGAAATCGTTCCGTGCTTCCTGCATTGGAAAGATCATCGCTGTCATCGGAAAATCGAATGATGTCGTGATAGGGGGGATGCATGATCAGTAGCTGCACCTGCTTGACGCGATTCTTCTCCAGAGCGGCGCGAACGTCGATCTTCCGGCTGTCGCCAACCACGACTTCCGTTGTCACCCGGTCGCAATTGGGTATTGCCTCAATCAGCTTGTTCGCTTCCGTCGCGATTTCGCTGTTGAGTTCCAGGCCAATGCCGTTGCGCCCAAGCCGCCTGCATTCGATCAGCGTCGTCCCGCTGCCCGAGAAAGCGTCAATCACCCAGTCTTGCCGCCGCGTGTACCGCAGCATCATCTGTTGCGGTATCTGTGGGATAAAGTTCCCCCAATACCATCCAAGATGACCGCCCGATGAGTCCCGCCGGCCCACGACCCACAGGCTGTCCGTGATGACGTCCTCGTACTCCTTCCAACGCAGAAGATTGATGTCGTTGAGTTCCGTCTTCCTGACCTTGTGGACGCCGTCGCGCAGCCGTCTGACGTAGTACCTGGCGCGTTCGACCGTTTGCGCCTCAAGGATCTGATTCAGCTCCGAAATCAGTACGTCCCTTCGCAACGAAACGGTATCGCGCCCCGGGTTCTGCTCCGATAAACACCCGGAGATGCGACCGGGAGATTCCACGACGTTACGAACACTCAACGTTCTCTTGCGTAGTGCATCCACGTCCGTCTGACCGTGGATATCGTTGAGTACCTGAACGAACTTACACCTGTTGAAAACCGCGCTTCCATAGCCCGACGGCGACGCCGCCAGGTCTTCGGTATACCGCGTTCCCTGGTGGCCTGTTTCCTGCACGGGATCTGTTCCTCCTGCCGCGGTGTCTACGGATTTTCACGTTAAGCCGGCGCTTCGACGGCTGGTGCGGTATGGTACTGAAATGCAGCGCACAAAGCAAGAACAACGATGAAAAACGCCCGGTGCCTACCAACGGTGCGGGTGCCGAACGCTGGCCGATACTCCTGTTGCGACGGATGCATGCCTGGTCGTCGCTACGATGGCTCATCCGAACCGGAATATTGCGGCACCGCCGACAAAAACGAGAAAGGACTTACGACGTTTATGTCGTAAGTCCTTTATTTTTATTAATATAAAATGGTGGGCGATACTGGACTCGAACCAGTGACCTCTTGCATGTCAAGCAAGCACTCTAACCACCTGAGCTAATCGCCCATCCATTAGAAACCCGTCACGTTGAACACCCGGAAACCGGCGACAATCAACTACGGGGCGGCTGGAATTGCACCTGCAGGCTGGGCGCAAGTTCGTAACGAAGGCGCCATCCAATGCGCAATTCCGGACGGGAAATCTATACGAAATTTCGGGCGAAGTCAAGTTTAATGAGGTAACCATTCCGTGCGACGGTTCCTTAAAGACGTTTGGCCTTGACATCTCCGTCAGTTGGGCGAATATTATCGATTCCGCGCCTTAAAACGCACAATAGAATATTCGGAGCGTCCGAGGCGACGCTGGCTCGGAGACGGTGCGGCCGGCATCGTCCCTCGCGGCTGGGAAAAACCGTTTATATGAGGATTGAAAATTCGATGGAAATCTATAAAGCCGCACTGATCGGCTGCAGCCGAATGGGCGCTTTCATTGACAACGAGGTACCGGATTCCTGGAGCGCCTATTCGCATGCGGCGGGATACGAGGCCTGCGAACGTACGGAAATGATCGCCTGCTCGGATCTGCGCGGTGAAGCCATGAACCAGGTCGGACTCCGCTATGGTGTGCCCGGCGACAAGCAGTACTTCGACTACCGGGAGATGATTGAACGTGAACGACCGGATATCGTCAGCGTCGCCACACAGCCCGAACAGCGCGCGCAAATCGTCGTCGATGCGACCGAACGGGGGGTAAGGGCGATCTACGGGGAAAAGGCCATGGCCGCATCGCTCGGCGAAGCCGACGCGATGGTGGCGGCTCTCGAGCGTAACGGCGCCATTTTCAACCTGGGCACCAACCGCCGCTGGGATCCCGGATACGACACAATGAAGGATCTGATCGACAGCGGAAGGATAGGCCGGCTGCGGTCGCTGATCGTGCATCAGACCGGCCCGCTCTTCAACGGAGCCAGTCACAGCTTCGACGTACTCACGTGGCTCAACAGCGACAACCCCGTAACGTGGGTTCAGGCCCATCTTCCGAACGGGGATCAGGTAATCGACGGCGAACGTCTGACCGAGGACCCGGTGGGCCACGGCATCCTGCAATTTGAAAACGGCGTGACCGCATACGCACTGAATTCGGGACGGGGTATGGAAGTGGAGGCGATCGGCGACCGGGGCGTGGTTACTGGGATGCGCAACGGAATCGAATGGCACGTACGCGAACAAGGCGCCGAGGACCACCGGGGCCGGCCCCAGTTGGTACCACGGGAATTTCCGGACTTCGAACCCGCCAGTTCAACCGTACGGCTGATCGAAGACCTCGTCCGTTCGCTGGACACCGGCGAACCGCCGCGTGGCGGTGTCAGGACGGCGCGCGCCAACACCGAACTCATCTTCGCGTTTGTCGAATCGCACGTCAGGGGAGGGGCGAGGATGGAATTGCCGCTGACCGGGAGCAGGTTCCGGCTGCAACGAAACAGGCCGCCGCGAGAGCCGAAATACCAGCGATAAGGTCCCAAAGGGGTTCCGGCACATCCGCAGATACGGCGGGACTTCCGGTCATAACGGCTCAGGACGGTAGACAATCTGCAACAGATTTCCTTCCGGATCCGCCAGGAAGTTGAATCGGGTCCCGGCAGGTGTTTCACGGTACGGCCCCACGAATGCGGCGCCACGGTCCTCCAGCATCCGGCGTGCCGAATCGAAGTCATCCACGGCCAACGCAATATGCCGGATACCCGCGTCGTCGGCGGCGCAGTCCGCGGGCGACCGGTTGTTCGACGGCAGGAACTCGAGGATGCCCCCGCCCTGAAGACGCACGAAATAGGTCCGGCTCTCTTCATTTTCAAGGATCATCTCGAAACCCAGGACGTCGCAGTACCAGCGGGCGAGTGCGTTGGAATCGGCGGCGACAATCGCGATGTGTTCGATCGATCGGATCATACCTCCCCCATCGGTTGAATGGTAACTTCCCGCGCCTCCTTCAGCGAGGCATCGACCGCGGAGGCGACCCGGACAACCGCCAGCCCGTCGCGGGACGTGATCAGCGGCTTCCACAGGTTCCGCACCACCCCCGCGAAGTGCCGGATGAGCGAACGAGACGTCCCCTCGGTATGGCCGTGAACGTCTGGGGCGACGGACGTATCGGGGTACGCCACGCCGTCGGCGCCGTAAACCGCGAGACCGTTCTCGTACGGAAGGACCTCCACGGCCCCTTCCGAGCCGCGTACGGTGAAGAGTTGGTTCTGAGGCCGTCCGCCACCCGCTGGAGAACCCCATACGTTTTCCAGAACGGCGACCGCGCCGCAGTCGAAGGTCAGGACGACAACGATCAGGTCCTGCCTGCCCCGCCCGCCGGATCGCGCGTAGGCCATCACCCGCACAACCGCGCTTCGGGACGTCCAGAGCGCCAGATCGATATCGTGCGGCAGCAACCAATAGGCCAGCGGAAATTGGCCGAGTACCCGGTCCACGGCGGCGGGTTGCGAGGACCTGCGACTGTAAACGTGGAGGACCTCGCCGATTTCGCCCCTGTCGACCGCCTCCCGCATGGCGGCGAACCGGGGGTCGAAACGCAGGCTGTGACATACCATGAGATTCACGTTATTCCGGTCCGCTTCGTGTACCATGCCTGCGGCGTCTGAAGGAGACGTCGCCATCGGCTTTTCCACAAGGACGTGTTTCCCGCACTCCAGACAGGCCGCAACGGGGTCCGCGTGCGCCCATTCGGAGGTGGCTACAACGACCGCTTCGATCTGCGGATGGTCAGTGAGCATGTCGCGGTATCGGGCCCCCGTATAGACCGGTACTCCCATTTCAGCCGCCACCCTTCGAGCGGTCACCTCGCCCTGGCCGCAAACGGCAACCAGCCTCGTCAGCGCCGACTGTTTGAGGATTCGAGCGTAAAGACCGCCCATCCTGCCCGGGCCGATAACGGCCACGCCCACGGGTTGAAGCGGTTCTGCCATGGATTCCTCGGATTTCTGTAGGGCCCGTTACACGGGGGTGATGGAACGAGGATGTTTCAACGGGCCGTTTCCACGGTTTCAAAGGAGAATTCATGCGACTTGTGTCAGGCTTCTTCCTGCTGTGCGCCCTCTGCAACCCCCCGATTGCGGGCGGTCAACCGTCCTCAGACGGCCAGCCCCTATATGAACAGTATTGCGCGGCCTGCCACGGGCAGAACCTGCAGGGCATCAGCGCGCCGAGTCTGATCGACGGCGTCTGGATCTACGGAGGACGCGGGAACATCGCTCGAAACATCATATTCGGCATCGTCCAGCAGGGAATGCCGGCGTTCGGAGAGGTGCTCACGCGCGGGCAGATCAACGCAATCTCGGCATATATCCGGGAGGCCGAAAAATCCGCCGGCGCCACCAAACCACCCATTCCGGACAGCCTCGACACGTACGACTATCGGATCCGTGTTGAACGCTGGGTGGAAGGCTTGCGGATTCCGTGGTCGATAGACTTCCCGGACGCCGCCACCGCACTCATCACCGAGCGTCCGGGACGGCTTCGCGTGGTGAGGAACGGCGTGCTTCTGCCCGATCCGGCGTCGGATACGCCGGAGGTCCTGCACCAGGGACAGGGCGGGCTTTTGGACGTGGCAGTCGATCCGGCCTATTCGAAAAACGGCTGGATCTACCTGTCATACAGCCATGCGTTGAAGGATACCGCGAACAGCAACCGTCCTCCCGCCATGACCCGCCTAGTACGGGGCCGCCTGAAAAACAACGCCTGGACCGATCAGCAGGTCATCTACGAGGCCCCGCACGGGACCTACGGCACGACCCGGTACCACTACGGGTGCCGCATCGTTTTCGATCCGGCGGGCTATCTCTACTTCCCGGTGGGAGACCGCGGGATTCCCCGGCACGCGCAGGACCTGAGCCGGCCGGCCGGCAAAATACACCGCATCCACCGCGACGGCCGGGTTCCCCATGACAACCCTTTCCTGGCGCGGAAAGGGGCCCTCGCCACGGTATTCAGCTTTGGCCAGCGCAACCCGCAGGGCCTGGCGGTTCATCCGGTTACCGGGACTTTATGGGAAAGCGAGCACGGACCCATGGGGGGCGATGAAATCAACCTCATCCGGGCGGGGAAAAACTACGGCTGGCCGGTAATCACCTATGGCCGAAACTACAACGGGACGCCCGTCTCGGCATTCGAGCGCAAACCCGGCCTGGAACAACCGGTTCTGTTCTGGCGGCCCTCCATCGCCGTGTGCGGTATCGATTTCTATCGCGGCGACCTCTTCCCGAGGTGGAAGAACCGTCTGCTCGTTGGCGCCCTCGCGTTTGAGGAGGTCCGACTCCTCACGGTTGAAAACGAGCGGGTGATCTACCAGGAAACCATCCTCAAGAATGCCGGCCGCGTGCGCGACGTGGCGAGCGGGCCGGACGGGGCCATCTACGTCGTGCTGAACAACCCCGGAACCGTACTGCGCCTCACCCCGATTGTGAAAGACGAAACGGGCGAATTCTGATCCCGCACCCGGCGCCTCAGCCCGAGGCAAGGCCCTCCAGAATGCCCTTCAGGTAACCTATACTTCGTGACGCGATCGTCTCCGGATCAGGCTCGAAATCGAACACTTCCACCGATACATATCCGTTGTAACGCAGATGCTGAAGCGTCTTGAGGATAGGCGCAAATTGAAGCTCACCAAATCCGGGCCCGCGCAGATTCGGATCGTTTACGTGCACGTGGCGCATGGCCTCTCCTGCCAGGGCGATTATCTCGGGATGCGATTTCAGCTCCGTGGCCGCGGCCCTGCAGTCCACCATCGTCTGGAAATTCGGATGGCCCACCGCCTCAACCAGCTTCAGGGCTTCGGCCACATTGGTCACGAAATTGGTCTCCTGGCCGGTGAGCGGCTCTATGCAGTACGTTACCCCCCGATCAGCCATCAGGTCCACGCATCCTGAAAACAATTCAGCCGCCCTGGCAAAACAGTCGCCTGCGTCCCATCCTTCCTGAATATTCCGCTGTTGCGGCGAGCCGTGAATCATCACGCTTCCCCCGAGGTCGCCGCAGAAATCAATCAGTTCCTTTACGTAGTCCTGAGTGCGTTGCCAGACCTGACGGTCCGGATGGTTTATGTACAAACCCGAGGGTTTTACGAGCAACCAGTGCAGCCCGACAATCTCCACGCCAGCCGCTTCCGCAGCCCTGCGAACGTCCAGCCTCCGGCCGGAATCAATGTCGTGGACCGACTCCGCCAGGGTGAACGGCGCTATTTCCACACCGTCACATCCGATCGACGCGGCATAATCGAACACCCGCTCGATCTCCCAGCCTTCGAAGAACTCATTGCAGACCGCAAACTTCATAGCCGATACCTCCTGGCGTTCGCCCGGTATTTCCGGCCAAAAACGGCCGCCGTGACCTCACACTGCAATCTGTCGTTACCGGCCCCGCAAACGGGCGAAACGCTTCTCCCGTCGAATGCCGCTAACGTCAGTGCAGGATCGGACAACCGATCCGTACGCGCATCTAAAGAATGCAAACCGTCAATATGCGACGCGGATGGAAACCACATAGGCCGGGGTCTTACAAAAACCTTGACAGAAGCCCCTGTTTTCTCTAACATAAGCGGGCTATCTTCAAATTCCAAGAAAAACGTTCAGGAGAAGCCACTATGGCGTTGGAGCCCAATGCCGGACCCGCGGATCCCGAAAGCGAAGATCATATCATCGAGGTGCATGAAGTCTGGAAAACCTATGCAATGGGAGACCAGGAAGTCCATGCGCTGCGCGGCGTCTCCCTGAACGTCATCCGGGGCGAATACCTCTCCATTATGGGCCCTTCCGGCTCCGGAAAGACGACGTTGTTCAACATGGTTGGCGCACTGGATCGCCCCTCCAAAGGCACGGTCGTGGTCAACGCGATTGAAATGGGCACGCTGAGCCAGGCGCAGATCGCCTACCTGCGGTGCCACAATATCGGTTATATCTTCCAGAGCTTCAACCTTATACCCGTGATGACCGCCCTGGATAACGTCGCGCTGCCAATGGTTTTTTCGGGAATGAAGAAGTCGGAATACGAAGACAAAGCCGCTCACAAACTCACAATGGTCGGACTTGGCGAGCGCCTTCACCACAATCCGTACGAACTCTCGGGAGGCCAGCAGCAGCGGGTGGCCATCGCACGCGCCATCGCCAACGACCCCGACCTGGTTCTGGCGGACGAACCCACGGGCAACCTGGACCTCAAGACCGGCCAGGAAATCATCGAGTTGCTGCAACGGCTGCAGTCTGAAAGCGGCGTCACCATCGTCACAAACACACACGACCACAAGATGCTGGTCGCGTCCGACCGCGTTGTGGACCTGCGCGACGGGCAGGTGGAACTGGTGCGGAGGCGGGACGAAATCGACATTCAGGAAGGACGGATCGAAGGGCTGGATATCGAAGAACTGAGCAACTGATACCTGGCAGGAAATACCACAAGAATAGGCGTCCGTCGGAAAGACGAACGCCTATTCCTATATCCCGTTCATTATGGCTGCGCCTCCAGCCGCGATTTCGGGAGTCTTCCGGTCTACCCGGGTGACGGCAGGTTGCTATTTTCTTTTCTTTTCATAAAGCAAGTCGTAATATCCGTTCTGCTCCAATCGCCGGATCATATCGCGAATGACGGCGACGTCGACGCGGAACAATTCGGCAATCTCAAGCGGCGTTCGGCCATCTCGAACCAGCTCGATCAGGCGGTCGCGGCTCACGATGTGTTCGGGTACGGCCATCATCGTCCTCCGGTCCGCGGAAACCGACTTGCCCCTCGGATCTACCGGCGGCCCCTATGGCCGGAGCCTCCCTGGAGCCTGATTGCCCTGAAAAATGGAAGGCCGGCCGGAAATTCATGCAGGAGAAAGTGGTGGCGCCCGCCGGAATCGAACCAGCGACACAAGGATTTTCAGTCCTCTGCTCTACCAACTGAGCTAGGGCGCCTCCATACCCATGGAAAAACGCAACATATCCGTTGCGCGACAAGCGCGGAAATCTAACAAAACCTACCGTGGATGTCAAGACTCTTACGTCCGCTTTCGACGTGCAGGCGGCCTGACAATTCCTGCCACAGGGTGAATCTGCCTTGAAACGGGACTCCTGTGCGGAGAACGACGTGGAAAACCCGGTTTGATTCCCACACAACCGGAAATTTCTTCCGATCTCTGAATTCGAACTGCAAAAAATGACCGGCATCGAACGAACAGCCGAACCCCTTCAAACAGACGCTGCCTCCGACAAGACTGCCGGCGGCGTTACCGTCCGGTCCGTCATATGGGGCCTGGTTCTTGTCGTCGGTCTGGATGCCCTGGCGATCCACCTCCGTTACGTGGTGCATGGCTCCCTGATGACCTACAGCCATGTACCCATGGCCATGCTCATCGTGTTTACGCTGATGATCGTCATCGGCGCGCTCATCGCACGTTTTACCCGGTGGAAGCTCTCACCGGCGGAATGGCACACCATTCTGGCCATGGGCATTGTCGGCGCCGCGGTACCCGGCTTCGGTCTGAGCGGATATCTGCTCGGTTACATTGCCACACCGTACTACTTTGCTACCGAGGTCAACGAATGGAACATCTACCTGCATCCGTACATCAGTCCGTGGCTCATACCCTCGGACGAAAGCAATGCGGTCACCTGGTTCTTCGAGGGCGCTCCCAGGGGCGCGCAGATCCCCTGGGACGCATGGCTGCTTCCCCTCCTCTGGTGGGCGACGTTCATCACGGCGGCATTTGTGGTCCTGGCCTGTGTCGCCGTCGTTTTTCGCAGACAATGGGTGCAGAACGAGCGACTGGCCTTTCCGGCCATGGCGCCCCTGATTCACATGGCGGAAGAACCCGGCAGTGGAAGGTCCGCGCTTCCGGATTTCACGAAGAATTACCTGTTCTGGATCGGCTTCGGGCTGGCCTTCGGTATGATCGCATGGAACTGCATCAATTACTTCCTGCCCGGCTTTCCGCGGTTTCCGGTCTATCGCGGAAGGTGGCTCTGGATCGACCGTCAGCATCCGCCAGGCTATTTTTTCGTCGGTCTGTTCACCATCTTCTTTTCCTATTTCGCCAGCCTTGACGTTCTGTTCAGCATCTGGTTCTTCGACCTGTTATTCGTCTTCGAAGGCGGCTGGCTGCACCGGCAAGGGTTTACGGCCATTTCGCCGTACTATTACCGGGGCGTCTATTATTGGCAGACGAAGGGCGCGTTTGCCATGCTGTCCGCGTCGGTTTTCTGGGTTGCCAGACGGCACATCAGGGACGTTTTCCGTAACGCCTGGCGCGGGCAGGATCCTCTGGACGACAAGGACGAACCGCTCTCCTATCGGACCGCAGTCATCGCGGCGTTCGCGGGTCTTGGCTTCATGTGGCTCTGGCTCGTGCGCATCGGGTTCGATCCGCTCCTGGCCGCCCTGCTCCTTCCGGCAGTGATCGTCACCTACGTGGGCATGGCCAAGATTCTCTCCGAAACCGGCATGCCGTACACGAACGTACCAGCCGGACCCTGGGGCCTCGTGGCGCCTTTCCTCGGGTCATCGGCTGTCAACGAAAATACGCGGGTCGCTCTACGGTTTGCATCCAGAATCACGTCACACTTCAAAGGGCTATTCCTGCCGGCCCTTGCACACGCCGGACGCATTGCGGAGGGTATCCGGGGCGGCCGGCGAAGTCTTATATATGCCGTTGGACTGGCCTTTTTGGTCAGTTTTTTCGCGAGCGTGCTGCTCACGATCCAACTGGGGTATCGGGACGGCGCCTACAATTTCAACTCCTGGGAAATCGTACGGGCCGGGCCCAAACATTTTGAAGGAACCGCGACGTCCGTCAAGAACTTTCTCGCGGAAAAGCCAGATCCTCCCGTCTATCGTGAACATCCGGACTACGTGGTGTTTTTCGGCCTGGGCGGCCTGGCCACGCTTCTGCTGATCTTCCTCCGGCATCGCTTCGTCTGGTGGCCGCTGCATCCGGTTGGATTGGCCATATCGGGATCGTACCTTGCCCGGCGGACCAGCTTGACGATACTGTTGGCCTGGCTTGTCAAATTGGTCATGTTGAAAACGGGCGGACCTGCCGTATACAGGAAATCCCGCCCCCTGTTCATCGGATTGCTCGTCGGCTACGTGCTTGGAGTCGCGCTCTCCGCCTTCATCGACGTCATCTGGTTCCCGGAGCGCGGCCACAGCGTACATCGCTTCTGATCGGCAGGCGTCCTGATCCGGTCCCTGTCCGTTCCGCGGCCGGGACCGTAACTCCAACACCCTCAACAGAACACGGGTCGGCCGGAACCGTCTTCCGGATATTTCAATGAAAAACAACCGACGCATCGGACTGGCACTGACGCTCATCTTCGCCGCCGCGGCCTTCACCGGGCTGGTGGTGGGACCGGAACGCGTCAACCCCTACCTTGCCGCCCTTCTGGGCCTGCGGGCGCCTGAATCCCCGCCGCCCGCGTCCGTTCCGGAAGCAAACGCTACTTCCGTTCGTGTACTCGATACCGTGTCGGACGCAAGCGTACGGGCGCACCTTGCCCGTTTTACGGAGCACCGATCCAGAGTTCCCGGATACCCCGGACACGCCGCTGCCGCGGAACACATCCGGCGCAGTTTCCAGAGCGCCGGTCTCCAGGACGTCCGCGCCGAGCCGTTCGACGTAACCTCCCCCGTCGACAAGGGCGGCAGCCTGATCCTCCCGGGCGAAAACGTCACGTTTCCCATCCACGCGATCTGGCCGAACCTGGTTAAGACCTCCACCCTGCCGCGAGCGGGCGTTCGCACGCGATTGATTTACGGCGCCACCGGAGAATTTGCCGACTTCAACGGTCATGCGCTCGAAGGTGCGGCCGTTCTTATGGAATTCAACACCCGGAACCACTGGCTGAACGCGGCCACCCTGGGGGCGGGGCAGATCATCTTCATTGAACCGGATTCAACTTTCTACACCGAAGCCGAACAGAAATTCCTGCAGGTGCCCAACAGCGTGGAACGATTCTGGATCGACAAGAGTTCGGGGCAGGCTCTAAAGACACTTCTTGAACGACGCGGCGAACTGGATATCGTACTGAAGGCGAGAATGGAGTGGGAGAAACACACCGCACACAATATCCTGGGATTCCTTCCCGGCACGGACCCGGACCTCAAGGAACAGATCGTCGTGATCAACGCGTACTACGACGCCATGTCCGTCGTCCCGGCACTGGCCCCCGGCGCCGAGATGGCCAGCGGCGCCGTCGCTCTGCTGGAACTGGTCAATTACTTCAAGCGATATCCGCCACGGCGCACGGTACTCTTTCTTGCCACTTCGGCCCACCATCTGGGCTTTCGCGGCATCTGCGATTTTCTGGGCCGCCACGCCAGAAAGGAAAGGCACTTCGCGGCCCTGATGACCGACCCCATCGACATCCGGCTCTTCATCGGCCTGGACCTGTCTAGCCAGACTTCTCAAATTGGCGTCTGGAACAGCACGCGCAACTTCTACTACAACCGGTTCTTCACACCGTTCGGCAAGAAATTCGTTCGCATCTCGCAAGCGATCGCACCCGCTTTCGGCCTGGACCCCGATCAGGCGCTGCTTGACGGCATCAATCCCACGGGCGGAATGACCTGGGATATGTTCATCCCCGGCGCGAACCTGAAGACCGACGGCGAGGTCGTTCTTGAAGCGGGCACGCTCGCCCTGTCCCTGGTCACGCTGAACGATGCCCGCTTCCGTGTCGATACGCCCCTGGACCGGCCGGAAGCGGTAAACTTGGAAAATCTCGCAAAACAGGTCCGGCTGATTACGGGTGTACTGGACATTTCCCTGAACGACCCCACGCTCATTCCTGACTATCGACTCAATCCGGACGACCGTATGCGCGGCTTGAAGGGGTTCGTTCGGACCTTTCCAAGGCGCAGCATCGTACCCGACCGGCCCAAGGCCGGCGCCATCGCCGCGCTCCGGATGGGCATCGACAAGTCGATCAAGGGCGTGCGGCGCATCTATTACGACCTGGCCGACGAAAACGGTGAATTCTACATGCCCGGAATTGCCGAACGCCGCGTCTCCGTCAGCGCCTACTTTCAGGACCCGGAAACCGGCGAAATTACCTACGCGCCTAACTACGGGCAGCAGGCGCGCATCTACCGCGGCGATTTTGACATGGACTGGTGGATCTCGAAACGAAACATCATCCTGTTCCCATGCATCGCCACCGATTTTTACGATACCGTGGATCCACGTTATCTTACCAAACTCTCTCAGATCAGCGTCTACGGAAGCGGCAATATCACGCCGCAGGAATACGGGTATGCTATCGGGTTCGGCCCGACGGAACCCGTGGGCACGCTGTTCACGCGCCCGGGAGAGAGGGTCAAAATTGCCATGCGCGCCGGAGGCGTCGCCGCGGGCTCGGGCGACATTGGCGTCCGGTTCCTGCTGCTGAATGCGACCAGCGCCGAGAGCGAAGAAATCGCCAGGGGCACGGGTTACCCCACGCTGACCCACGGGTCGTTTGCGCGCACGTCGTTTCTGGCGGCACGGGATATGTGGATCCTGAACGAAGCCCGGAAACGGGAGATGCAGAAATACGCCATCGAAAACCAGCGCCTGAACCAGCTGCACAGCCAGACCCGCAACCACCTGGACAGGGCCGAAGCAGCGATGTCCGAAAAACGCTGGGACGTTTTCATGAAACATACCCGCGCGGCTCTCGGCATCGAATCGCGCGCCTATCCGGACGTAAAAGACACTCAGAACGACGTGGTGCGCGGCGTCGTTTTCTTCATGGTACTGGTCATCCCGTGCGCGTTTTTCACCGAACGCCTCATCTTTACCGCCGTGGATATCCGGAGACAGATCGTTGGATTCACAGGGATTTTTGTGCTCATCTGGCTTTTCCTTTCGAACGTGCATCCGGCGTTCGAGATCTCCAATCCCCTTGTGGTGCTGCTCGCTTTTATCATTCTGGCGCTTGCGGCGTTTGTGATTTCTCTTGTCTTTACCCGATTCAACGAAACCATGCGCCGGTTACGGGTGCCGGAAGTGCTCCTGCATGAGACCGACGTGGGTCGAGTCTCCGCCTCCCTGGCCGCCTTTCAACTCGGCATTGCAAATATGAAACGCCGAAAACTGCGCACGGTGCTTACGTTCACCACGCTCCTCCTCCTCACTTTTACAGTTCTCTCGTTCACGTCCATCAAAACGGCTCTCGAATTCCACCGGATTCCCAAAGGCACGGAGGGTCCATATCCGGGAATGCTCATCCGCAGCAAATTCTGGGGTCCGCTCGAAGACGTCGTCTACGACTACGCCGTCACCCACTTCGGTGAATCCGCCGTAACGGCCCCCCGGAGCTGGTACTACACGCGTGAGAAGAAGATCATCCCCGTTGAGTCCGAAGCCCGCTCGACGCACGTGCTCGGCGTCCTGGGTATGACGCCCCAGGAGGCGGACGTCACCGGCGTCCACAAAACACTGAAGGCCGGCAGGTGGTTCCGGCCGGGCGAATCCGCCTGTATCCTCCCCGAAAAGATTGCAGAACTCCTCGCAGTGGACCCGGGCCGCCTCGAGGCGTCGCGCGTCCGTGTATTCGGCGAATCGCTGCCGGTGATCGGCCTGATCGACGCCGCGGCATTCAGCGAGCTCAAGGACCTGGATGAGGAACCCCTCAGTCCCGCTGATTTCAAGCTTACCGACGAGGAAGCCATCGAACAGATGACCACTCAGGAAACACGGGAAAAACAGGGCCTGGAACAGCCTGAAGTCGAAATAATGCCCTTCGAACACATCAACCCTGACGATATCATGATCGTACCCTACAGGTTCCTGCGACAGGTGGGCAGCCCACTCCAATCGGTTGCGCTGCGCTTTGACTCCGGATCGAACGTGGAGGGTTACGTCGAGGAACTCCTTTCCAGGCTTTCGGTTGTGCTGTTTGCCGGCCTTCCGGGCGCGGACGGGCGCATCAACGTCTCCGTTTTCAGCTCGCTGGGCGACACGTCGAGTCGCGGATTGAGCAATCTCTTCATCCCCATCCTCATCGCCTCGCTGATCGTACTGAATACGATGATGGGATCCGTGTACGAACGATTTCGGGAAATCGGGGTCTATTCCGCGGTGGGGCTGGCGCCCGTCCACGTCGCTTTTCTTTTTATTGCGGAAGCCTGCGTCTATGCCGTCCTCGGCACGGTGAGCGGCTACATGATGGGCCAGGGCGTCGCCAAACTGCTCCTGTGGCAGGACTGGCTCTCCGGCGTCACGCTCAACTATTCCGCCCGATCCGCCGTCGCCTCGTCCGCTCTGGTCATGGCCGTCGTCATTCTGTCCACCGTCTATCCGGCCCGGCAGGCCTCTCTGATGGCCGTACCGGACGTTTCCCGCCGATGGAAACTTCCGGAGCCGGACGGCGACGACTGGCGGTTTGAATTTCCATTCACGGTCGGCGGCGCCGAGGTAATCGGACTAAGCGTGTTTCTCGCCGATTACTTCCAATCCCACAGTGGCGAAGCGATGGGAGCCTTTTATACGGACGGAGCCCATTTGTTCGGCAAGGGACACGGCAATAAAAAGAGGTACGCCATCGATACGACCCTCTGGCTGGCGCCATTCGATCTGGGTGTGA
>CAXXJS010000018.1:0-3962 GCA_963662665.2 Candidatus Latescibacterota bacterium | reverse complement strand
CGATCACACACCTGTGAAGACCAAAGCGTTTGCGGGAGGATTACCGACCCAGGCCAGATGCGAAAACCTTGCCATGTGAAAAACACCACATTACGGTGGTGAATCTGCGAGGCTGGGAGCGCCCGCAGGGCTACAATGGGAATTCGGGTCCATGATGATTGGTAGAGTTTCGGAGACCCGATGGGGTCAGGTCAGGAGGTGTGAAGTGCTTCGCAAAGCAGCTCGACAGCTAACTGTCTCGTTGGTTCACAGAGTCATCACCGTAACGGGAATCCTGATTGCCTTGGCCGTTCCCGCGGCCGGTCAGGTTCTCACGTCCCGAGTGGACGGGATGGTGCAGGATCAAAGCAACGCCGTCATACCGGGGGCTTCGGTGACGTTAACGAACGTCGAAACGAACATATCGCTGGAGGCCGAGACGAACGAAGTCGGTCTCTACGTGTTTCCGCAGGCGCCCGCGGGGCCCTACAACCATCACCACGAAGCTGTCGGGTTTCAAATCGACCGTGCTCGAAGGCATCCAGATCGAAGTGGACACGCCCGCCACCATCGACATCGTCCTCGAGGTGGGCGTGGTGGATGAGACGGTCGTGGTGACCGCGTCTCAACCGGCGATGAACACGGTCAACGCGGA
This sequence comes from Candidatus Latescibacterota bacterium, assembly GCA_963662665.2. Lineage (GTDB taxonomy): Bacteria > Latescibacterota > UBA2968 > UBA2968 > JAAXHE01. The sequence continues at coordinate 3,328 of CAXXJS010000018.1, read as the reverse complement.
AATCAACACCAACCTCAACCGGGAGCAAGTCAAGGAGCTTCCCTTGAACGGACGCAACGTGACCCAGTTGGCTCTCACGCAAGCCGGCGTGACCAGCCCTGGAGGAACCCGCACGGCTTCCATCAATGGAACCCGAGGCACCTTCAACAACTTCACTCTCGACGGCATCAACAACCAGGACACGTTCATTCGAACGGATGCTCTTTTCGGAGTCATTCCTCTCCAGGAAAGCTTCATCGAGGAGATCAACATCACGACCGCCAACTCGGAGGTCGATGCCGGGCTGGGAGCATCGCAGACCCAGTTCGTGACCCGTTCCGGAAGCAACACCTTTCGCGGGGAGGCTTTCTACTACAACAGAAACGACGCGTTCAACGCGAACACCTTCTTCAACAACGCCGCCGGGATCAGGAAAGAGAAGGTCCTGATCCACCAGCTCGGCTTCAACGTAAGCGGTCCCGTTGTGAAGGACAAGTTGTTCTTCTTCTTCAACTATGAGGAAGCACGAGACCCCGGTTCAGCCTCCGTGGTGCGGAGCGTCCTGACCAATTCCGCGCGCGCCGGCAATTTCAGCTACCTCAGGCAGGACAACGGCGAACTGGTCACGCTGGACCTTTTGGGACTCACCGGTATCGCCATCGACCCGGCCATCCGGTCGCTGATCGATTCGACGCCGCAGCCCAACGACACCAGCGTGGGAGACGGCAGGAACGTCTCCGGCTTCCGCTTCAAACAGCCCCGACAAGTCCAATTCCGGTTGGCTGGTTTTCCGGGGAGATTACCAGATCAACCGCAAGAATTCCTTCACGGGAACCTTTCACCAGTTCGGCTTCGATTACCCGAACGCCACCGGCAACGGCATCGGTTCCGTGTTTCCGGGTCTCCCCGGCGCGGGGCAGGACTCCACCCGCAGACTGGGTTCCTTTTCCCTGAGAAGCACGTTCAGTCCGGCCGTCACGAACGAAGCGAGATTCGGGTTCCAGGCCGCGAATCCGAGGTTCTACACGAACGAGACCTTTGACCAGGGCTATCGTCTGGACGTCGCGGTGTTCAGCAATCCGGTTCAGGATTTTCTGCCCCAGGGGGCGCGACACCCGCAATCTGGACTTGATGGACAACCTGACATGGGTCGAGGGCAACCACACGATCAAAATAGGCGGGAGTACCCGCTGGACCCGAGTCGACTCGTTCAATGACGGGGGTACGGTACCGACCTACATCCTCGGTTTCGGCCCGGGGAACCCGGACCCGCTGGTTCCCGATATCTTTCCCGGCGGCATTTCCGCCGGCGAGCTGAGCACCGCTTCCGGGCTGTTGAGCACTCTGGGAGGATTCGTTGACGAGGCGAGCCAGGTGTTCAACGTCACCTCGCCGACTTCGGGATACGTTGACGGGGCCTCTCAAACGAGTCTTCTCACCCAGAACTTCGTCAACTTTTACCTGGCGGACACGTGGCGCGCCACTTCTAAACTCAGCCTCACTTTCGGAGTCAGGTGGGAGTTCCACTCCGTCCCGGACGAGACGAACGGCTTGGCCCTGTTGCCCGTAGGCGGCGTCGAAGCGGTGCTGAACCCCGACGCCGTCGTCGATCTCGCCGGCGCGACCAACGGAAGGCCTTTCTTCAACAACGACGGGAACAACTTCGCTCCCAACGTGGGTTTGGCCTGGCAGATTAACGACAAGACCGTTCTGCGCGCCGGATACGGCCTGAACTACGTGGTCGACAACAACCTGACAACGGTGCTCAACGCTCTGCGGGGCAACGACGGTCTGTCTCAGACCGTGAGCCTCCCGGGACTCAGCGGCACGGTCAGCGGCGGCGGGCTGGCACCCATTCCGGAGCCCGAGTTCAGGATTCCGCGGACCGCGCGCGACGGCATCCTGGCGGATTCCACCGCGGCCCTCTTCACGATCGATCCCGGCATGCGAACCCCCTACGTGCAGCAATGGAACATCGGACTGCAGCACCAGATCATGCCGGACACCGCCGTCGAGCTGCGCTACGTGGGAAACCACGGCATCAAACTCGGCCGCGCCATCGATCTGAACCAGGTCCTCCTGCCCCCGGATTTCGTCGATGACTTCCGGCGGGCCCAACGGAACCTTGCCGCCAACGGGCACCCCGCCGCCGGCGAGCCTCTGCAGATTTTCCCGCAACTGGGCCTCGGTGGGTTCCTGCAAGCGGGGTTCGTACAGAACTGGATTCGGAACGGTGAGATCGGGCAGTATGCCGGCGGTTTTCTGGCGCCCAACCGGGTCTTCTTCTTTGCCGGTGAAGGGGGAGAGAGATTCGGCGCCACCCTGCCGATCAGCTATTTCTTGCGCAATCCCAATGCCTTCGTCAGCGATTTCGTCGGCAACAACGCGTTCTCCAGGTACAATGCCCTGCAGTTCGAGATCAGGAGGCGTTTCCGCTCGGGTCTGACCGGCCAGTTCAACTATACGTTCGGCAAGGTGCTGACGAACTTTTCCGGCTCACAGTCCAATTTTCGCGGGCTCTTCGACAACGCCCAACCGCACCTCGAGATCATGCGTCCCGATTTCGACATCACCCACACCTTCAACGGCAACTGGGTGTGGGAGATCCCCTTCGGTCAAGGGCGCAAATGGATGAACACCGGCAGCTTCCTGAACGCGATCGCCGGCGGATGGGACCTCAGCGGATTTCTCCGGATCCGTTCCGGTGAGACGGTCAACATCGTTTCCGGAAGAGGAACCATCAATCGAGGTGGTTCCCGAGCCCTGACGAACACCGTGCATCTGATCGGCATGGATATCAAGGAGCTTCAGAGTAGGACCGGATTATTCCGCCACTCGGAGGGACGCATCAATCTTTTCCATCCCAGCCTCATCGCACCCAGTGGACAGGGCAATCCCGGCATCTTCCAGAATCCGGGGCTGCTGGAGGCGGGATCGCTGGGCATGTCCCCCGTCAGCGGGCCCTGGTACTCGTCACTGGACGTGGGACTCCGCAAGAGTTTTCGTCTCCCCATAACAGAAGAATCACGTTTTCAGTTCCGCTTCGATTTCTTCAACATTCTCAACCGCAGCAATTTCAACGTGGGTTCCAGGGGGGGGATCACCGGCCTTGGTGTCGAAAACATCCACAACCCCAACAACACCCAGTTCGGCCGGATCAGCTCGACCTTCGATGCCCGACAGATCCAGGTGGGGATGAAGCTCATCTTCTGAGGAACTCGATATTCGGATAAGACGAGCCTGTGCCGGTTGAGCAGCCGTCGAGCGGCGGCGGCAAATGTAACGCACATCGCGGCGGCTGATCTTCCCTGTTCATGGCCGGCGTTCCACCATGAGCTGATTCCGGCCC